>NZ_FNNZ01000002.1 GCF_900106925.1 Thiocapsa roseopersicina | reverse complement strand
GCCCACACCCCGGCCGCGCGAGACCGGGGGAGCGCTTCGCCGACCCCTATCACGCAACTTGATCGCGAAACCATCAAAATCGCTGACCGCACTCACTTGGACAGCTCGACACGCTCGCGCCGCTTGAAGGCGTGGTAGTTGGTGATGACGATCTTGGCCTGGCGCACCTCGCCCATCAAATCGGGGGGTACCAACTCCCGACGCGAGTAGTAGCTGTCCGGGTCGTTGGGCTGTAGGACGCGCAGGCGGTCCTTGATGGTCAGACCTGGCGCGACGATGAGAAAGCCGCGGCTGAAGCGCTTGCTGCTCTCATAGCGGACGGCATTGATGGTCTGCCACGCAATCAACATGGCCATGACCGTGGTCTTGCCGGCGCCGGTCGCGAGCTTGAGGGCCAGACGCATTAGCTCGGGGTTGGCGTCGTGGTTGGCGTCCGCCAAGTGGGTCCGGAAGCGCTTGCCCGCCTTGCCGATGTGGGGCGCGACCTCGGTCAGCCAGATGGCCGTTTCGACGGCCTCGATCTGGCAGAAGAAGGGGCGAAGACTGCTGAAGGGATGATGGCGCCAGTGCTGCAGGAGGCGTGCGGTCTCGGGGGTGACGCGCCAGTGGTTGGGGTCGGGATCCAGCCGCCAACGGTCGACCTCTTGGCGCACGCCGTTGATGATGGCGGTATGGGCGTAACGCTGGTCCTCCGTGCTCAGGCCCTTGCCGTCGTCGAACGGGATCTCGCTCTGCTTGGGCGCACCCTTCTGCTTCTTCGGCTTGGGGATGGGCGTGACGAACTGGGCGTTGCGCCGGGTCTCGATGATCTTTTGGGTTGGCTGCCCCGTGTCGTCAAGCTCCCAATGGCATGTTGGATAGTCGTAGGGCGAGTTGAGGATCGGCCGATCGAAGAAGGGGTTGCCCACGGTGCTCGTCCTGGCTGGCGGGAAGCCTGCAAGGCTAGAGCATCCGGACCGATACGACAAACCGGAAGCTTTTCGTGTATTCGGCGTCTCGTCGACGTCGATTCCGTTGCCTTCGAAGCGGGCGTCGCGAAGTTCGGAAATGATTCGGAAACGTTGCCGAGCGCCCAACAAAAAAGGCATGCGTTTCCGCATGCCTTTGTTTTGATTGGCGTCCCCACGGGGGTTCGAACCCCGGTTACCGCCGTGAAAGGGCGGTGTCCTAGGCCACTAGACGATGGGGACGGTGACCGTTTTCAAAGATCCGACCGTTATCATGGTGCCGGATCTCTTTGATTAATTGGTGGAGCCAGGCGGGATCGAACCGCCGACCTCAACACTGCCAGTGTTGCGCTCTCCCAGCTGAGCTATGGCCCCGATGTCGTCGAGACGCGGAATATTACCGGCGGACTTTTCGTTTGTCCAGACCGGTTTTCATGCTTTGTTGCGGGCGGCGCGACCCAATATGCTGTGCAACTCGTCGCGAGCCCGCTCGCGGGCTTGTGCGGGGCGCGCCGCCGGTGCATGGTAAGCGCGCTTTCGAACCTACCCTCAAGGAGCCTAAATCTATGATGCGGATCTTATTGTTTCTCGCGACCAACGCGGCGATTCTCGTCGTCATCAGCGTCGTCTTCCGGTTGCTGGGAATCGACGGCCTGCTGCTCGAGAGCGGCGGACTCGACATGAACGCGCTCCTGATCATGTCTGCCATCATCGGCTTCAGCGGATCGCTGATCTCGCTGTTCCTGTCGAAGATGATGGCCAAGCGCGGGATGGGCGTACAGATCATCGAGCAGCCGTCGACCCCGTTCGAACGCTGGTTGATGGAGACAGTCGCGCGTCAGTCCCAGGCGGCCGGCATCAAGATGCCCGAGGTCGGCATCTTCGACTCGCCCGAGCCCAACGCCTTTGCGACCGGCTGGAATCGCAACGATGCCTTGGTGGCGGTCAGTACCGGGCTCTTGCAGCACATGACCAAGGACGAAGTCGAGGCGGTCGTGGGTCACGAAATCAGTCACGTCGCGAACGGCGATATGGTGACGCTGGCGCTCATCCAGGGCGTGGTCAACACTTTCGTTGTCTTCCTGGCGCGCATCATCGGTCACACGGTCGACCGCGTGGTCTTCAAGAACGAAGAAGGCCACGGCATCGCCTACTTCGTCGTCTCGATGATCGCCGAGATCCTGCTCTCCTTCCTGGCCAGCATGATCGTGATGTGGTTCTCGCGCTACCGCGAGTTCCGGGCCGACGAGGGCGGGGCGCGTCTGAGCAGCCGCACCCAGATGGCAAATGCACTGCGTGCCTTGCAGCGTGTCCATCAGCCGCAGGATCTTCCAGCCGGGGAGTTCGCGGCCTTCGGCATCTCGGGGAATATCGGGCAGGGCCTGAAGGCGCTGTTCTCCAGCCATCCGCCGTTGGAGAAGCGGATCGCGGCCCTTGAGCAGGCGCGCGACTGAATCGCGGGGCGTCGGCTCCCCGTATCGACAGGGTAGCCGACCCCTGCCGCGCGATCGAGCGCCTGGCCAGAGCCAGGCGCTTTTTTTGTACCGGAGCCGGCGTATTTCTGCCTCGTTGCTTGGCATGACGCGATCCGATCGCCATCTCCTTGCAGATAGGCCGGGCGAAGCGGGTTGTCTCCGAGACAGGTGGGGCCATGTGGCGAAACACAGATGACGGCTACGGGCTAGTTGCCGTGGTGCTGCACTGGCTGGTGGCAGTGGTTGTCGTCGGCCTCTTCGTGCTGGGTCTGTGGATGGTCGAGCTGACTTACTACGACGTCTGGTATCGACGGTCGACGGACATCCACAAGGGCGTCGGGTTCCTCCTCTTTTTCGTCGTGCTGGCTCGACTCGCTTGGCGGCTGGTAAACCCGCGACCGGTCCCGGAGCCGACACACACGCGCTTGGAGCGTGTTGCCGCGGCCGTCACGCATGTGCTCTTTTACGTCCTGCTGTTTGCCGTGATGACCGCTGGATATCTGATCTCGACCGCGGACGGGCGTGCGATCGATGTCTTCGGCCTCTTCAAGGTTCCGGCCACCATCGCGGGGCTGCCCGGTCAGGCCGACATTGCAGGGGACGTCCATCTGGCTTTGGCGATCGCACTGATTGTTCTGACCGTAATTCACTCGCTTGCCGCATTGAAGCATCATTTCATCGATCGCGACCGCACGCTGTTGCGGATGCTCGGGCGCCGCACCCCGCGTCCGTCGCGGTCCAGTGCCGATTCGAGGAGAGGAGCATGAAAGCAATGAAGATCAAAATGTTGCCGATCGCAATCTGGTGTCTCGCCGTTGCCGCTGCAATCCCGGCCCTCGCGACGGCGGCGGTCGAGCGCTATGTGATCGACACCGAGGGCGGACATGCCTTCGTGCAGTTTCGCGTCAAGCATCTCGCGTACAGCTGGCTGTACGGGCGTTTCAATGACTTTTCGGGCACATTCACCTATGACACCGAGGATACGAGCAATTCGAAGGTCGAGGTGACCATCGACACCGCAAGCCTGGACTCGAATCACGCCGAACGCGACAAGCATCTGCGTGGAAAGGATTTTCTCGAGGTCGACAGGTATCCGCAGGCGTCCTTCAAGTCCACGGCCTACAAGGAGACCGGCTTCAACACCTCGGTGCTCGAAGGCGAGTTGACGCTGAAAGGCATTACCAAACCGATCACAATCGAGGTGCAGCGCATCGGCAACGGGCCGGATCCCTGGGGCGGATATCGCCGCGGGTACCAGGGGTCTACCAGCTTCGCGCTCAAGGACTTCGGGATCGACTACAACCTGGGGCCCGCCGCCCGAGAGGTGGAAATGATTCTTTCCATCGAAGGGGTTCGGCAGTAGGGTGCAGGCGCTATGATCTTGTCACCCCCAAACCACCGACGAGACCGAACCATGCACCTTCGCGTCGCCTTGCTCGGCCTGCTTCTCCTTACGATTGCCCCGATGCCGCATGCGGGTGGATTGGGTCAGCCGATTACAATCCGTATCGTCAACCCCGGCTTCGACGAGCGCATGGTGGAGGTCGTCGACAACATCTGCCGACAGGTCGTGATCTCGGCGACACTGGCGGCGGAGTCGAGTGTCAGGGCACACGTCTGTACCCGGGGTATGAACAAAGGAGACGTGACGATTCGCAATACCCTGACGGGAGCGCAGCAGCGACACGCCGACATCATCGACGATGCCTTGTTGACGGCGCCCTAGGCGGCTTCATTCGGTCGCATGCGGTCCGGGGACCGGATCAGACGAGCAAGCGGGGGAAATCCCGGTCCAACGCCTCTACCAAGTCATCGAGGTTGGTCAAGTCGTAATCCGGCGGGGGCATGCCTTCGATCCAGGGGCGACTCGGAGCGAATCGGCCGGTGCGTACGAGCGCGGTCCACATGCCGAGCCGCTCCGCTCCCGCGATGTCTGTATCCGGACGATCGCCGACCATCATGCATTCGCCCGGCGTGCAGTCGAGAATCTCAAGCGACATCTCGTAGAGCAGCGGCTCGGGCTTACCCACGAAGGTCGGCGTCACCCCGGTTGCGGCCGCAAAGGGTGCGACCAAGGCGCCGCCGCCGGGCAGCACCAGATGACGGCCGTCGCGGATCCCGTCGACCGCGGTGTCCGGATTCGTGGCGACCAGACGGGCACCCCGGCCGAGGATGAGGTTGATGCCGGTTGTGAGCTGCTCGAAATCAAGCCCGGGTCCCTCGCCGACGACGACCATGTCGGCCTGCTCGGCATCCGGCGTTCCGACCGAGCGCAGAGCTGCATCCAATCCGCCTGCACCGACGGCGAAGTAACGGAATCCGGGCCGCACATGGGCCAACCAGCGCGCCGTGGCCAAGGCCGAGGTGATGATCCGTTCGGGATCCGGTCGCGGTAGCCCCATCGCGGCGAAGGCGTCTGCGACCTGCTCGGGCGTTCGGATCGGGTTGTTGGTGATGAAGGCGTGCGGTGTCGTTTTCAGGCGATCGAGCAGTCGCCGCGCGCCCGGCAAAGGCCGGTCTCCGTGGAAGAGGAGACCGTCCATGTCGAGCAGCAAGGCGCGGGGTTGCGGGCGTTTCATTCAGCCGGCGAGGTCGCGGGCGAGCGAGTCACGGACCTCGGGGGTCGCCTCGACCTGATGGCGGTACTCCGGGTGATCGGACCCGAGCGCGAGCTTCGCGCCCTGTTTCATCGCCGCGGCCATGGGTGGCGTCAGCTCGAAACGCAGGAAATGCACGGCCGATGTCTTGGTCGCGTCCTCGCGTTCCATGTCCTCGTCGGCGATGGCATAGACCCGATCGAAATCGGCGACCTGGACCCACACCCGATCCTCGATACCGCGTAGCCGCGTCAGGGCATCGCGCCGTTCGTCGATGTCCTCGTATTCGATCATGAAGGTCGCCTTCCAATTGCTCCCGTCCGGGACCATCGGGTTATAGGCGTCGAGCTCGTCCTGAATCCCTGCCGACTCGAAAATGCGCTCGGCACGCAGCATCTCTTGAATCTGATACTGCATGGTCAGGCGATCCTCGAAATAGAGCGTGGCATGGGCGCCGATCGCTACCTGCCGATGCTTCTTGTGGGCCATCACGCGGGCCCGGAAATCACCCCGAACCTCCGCGTACTTCTCGAGGCTGTAAAGGTCGTCTCGTGTCAGATGCATAGTCGTCTCCAAACCGATTGAGATGTCGATGCCGCCGCTCTCGCGGCGAACCCGAATCCGAACGCTCGAGCCACAAGGCCCCGAAGAACGCGAGCACCCGCTATCCGATGCCCTTCCCATCCTGAACCGCGTCAGCGCCAAGGTCTGCCTGATCCCGTGATCTGGCCCCAATGCGCAAGCCTGTCATGTCCCACCGGACGCGGTTCAGCGCGGTTCAGAGCCCGTAGGCCATCCGCAACAAACTCAGCGGATGCCGCTGCTCGCCGTCCCTACCCAGGGCATGCGCGATATGGGCGCCGGCCATCGGGCAGTCGCTGCCGAAGTGATCCGGTGCCGCCTTCTCCACGCGGCCCGCAACCGGGCGCACGATCTTCATCGCGGAGGCGTAAAACTCCTTCTTCACCGCGTAGGTGCCGTCGTGGCCCGAGCAGCGCTCGATGATCTCCACTGTCGTGTCCGGCACCAGTGCCAGGACCTCGCGGGTCTTCTGCCCGATGTTTTGGACCCGCTGATGACAGGACGCCTGATAGACGACGCTGCCGAGCGGTTTCTTGAAATCCGTGTTGAGCTTGCCGTGTTTGTGGCGGAGCATCAGGTATTCGAAGGGGTCGAAGATGTGCGCCTTGACGGCCTGCACGTCCGCGTCCTCCGGGAACATCAGGGGCAGCTCCTGTTTGAACATGAGCACGCAGGACGGGATCATGGCGACGATGTCCCAGCCGTCATCGACCAAGCGTTTGAGCACCGGGATGTTGGCGTCCTTCGCCGCCTTGACGGCCGCCAGGTCACCCAGCTCGAGCTTCGGCATGCCACAGCATTGCTCCTTCTCGGGGAGCGTGACGGGGATACCCGAGTGCTCGAAGACGGCGATCAGGTCCGCGTTCACACCGGGCTCGTTGTAGTTGCCGTAGCAGGTGGTGAAGAGTGCGACCTTGCCGGTGGTCGGGCCGGCCGGCTCGCCGACGGCGGAGCGGCCGATGCGGGCCTTCTCGCTCTTGCGCAGTGTGTCGCTCACGTAGGGCGGAACACGCGCGTCCTTGTGGACGCCGAGCACGGCCTCGAGCGCTTGTCGTCCGACCGAATTGGCGTTGACCGCGTTGACCAGTCCGTTGACGACCGGGATTCCGGCGAGCGAGCCGACGGTGTCCGTGCTGGTGAGGATGCGATCGCGCATCTTCACGTTGCCTTGGCGATATTTCACGGCCTTGGCGCGGAGCATCAGGTGCGGGAAGTCCAGGTTCCACTCGTGCGGCGGCACGTAGGGACACTTGGTCATGTAGCACAGATCGCAGAGATAACAGTGGTCGACCACCTTCCAGTAGTCGTCCTTGGCGACGCCGTCGACCTCCATCGATTCGGACTCGTCCACCAGATCGAAGAGCGTCGGGAAGGATTGGCAGAGACTGACGCAGCGGCGGCAGCCGTGACAGATGTCGAAGACGCGCTCAAGCTCCTTGTCGAGCGAAGCCTGGTCGTAGAAATCAGCACTTTGCCAGTCGAGCGGGTGACGGGTCGGGGCTTCGAGACTTCCCTCCCGCTTCATTGATGTCGCCATGCGTTGACCTCCCCTGAATCGGTAGTATCCGTCGTCCGAGCGCGTCGAGGCCACCTCGTCCCCCTCGGGCGTCGAGTCGATCGCTTCTCGTGCGCGAGACGGCCCCGGGGATCTCGATAAACCGATCCGGCCGACAGCAGCGGCCCTCGTCGCTCTCCGAAATCCTCCATACCGAGCACATGCGGGATGCACCCTGCTCTTCTAAGAACCCACCTGTACTCGGTATAACTGTAGACGGGCAGGTGTCGGCGTACCAATCGATAGGGCGAATCGGAATCATCGTCGAGACGAACCGTTTGGGGGCCGGCCGGGAGCTCGGGGGCGCCCGATTTGCGGCGTGAGCTCGCCCGTGAACCGAGCCACGTCCCTGATAAAAGCGGCCGCCGGCGCACACTCCGGGTCGGTTACAGCAGCTTCTCGATCGCCTTAACGATCTTGCGATCGTCCGGCTTGGTGAAGCTGACATAATGGTCCACCAGGTTGCCGTCGCGATCGATCAGGTACTTGTAGAAGTTCCACTTCGGGTAGGGAGCGCCGGCCACGGCCAGGCGCTCGAAGAGCGGGGATGCCGCGCCTTTCTTGACGCTGACCTTCTCGAACATCGGAAACTCGACCGAGTAGGTCAGGCGACAGAACTTCTCGATCTCCTCCTCGTTCCCCGGCTCCTGGTTCGCGAAGTCGTTGGACGGGAAACCCAGCACGACGAGCCCTTGGTCCTTGTATTTGCTATAGAGGGCTTCGAGTCCCTCGTACTGCGAGGTGAAGCCGCACTTGCTGGCGGTGTTGACGATCAGAACCACCTTGCCCCGATAGGCTTCGCAGAGGTTGACGACCTCTTGTCCCGCGAGTCGACGCACCTCGACATCGAGCAAGGGCGAGCAGGGTGGGGTGGCGGCGCTTGCTGTGGTGCTCATGACGGCGATTCCTAATGCAAATAGTGTGGTCTTCATCATCGGGGAAAATCTCTCCGGGCTCGGCCAAGCTTCATCATTCACGTCCTTCGCGAGGTAATGCACAAAATGCCGAATACAATCCCGTCCTTGGCGGGGAGGCGACGGGTCGCCTCCCCGCCAAGGACGGGAGAGGTGATGGGGATGATTTGAAAACGAGGGGCGGGGACCAACCTGCAAAACTTACCGAAGGATGTCTTTGGCGGCGTCTTTGGCGCCATCGGCGACATCGACCGTATGAAATCGGGACGTCTGGTTTTTTGGGAACAACGAGGAGCAGGATCGGCTATGAGCGACTGGGTGAAAGCGAAGGTGACGGGCAAGCATGCCTGGACGGACGGACTCTACAGCATGCAGTTCGAAGGTCCGGTCGCCGACTTCAAGGCGGGGCAGTACATCAAGGTCGCCTTGGATATCGAGGGCGATCGCGTGGGTCGACCCTATTCGCTGGTCAATCCGCCGCAGGAACGTCCTGTCGAGATCTACTTCAACGAGGTACCGGAAGGTCCTCTGACGCCGCGTCTGTCCGATCTGAATCCCGGCGACGAGGTCTGGCTCTCGGAGAAACCGGGCGGGATCTTTACGCTCGACACGGTCGAGCCCGCGGAGACGCTCTGGCTGCTCGCAACCGGCACCGCGCTGGGTGTCTATCTCTCGATTCTGCGTTCGCCGGAGCCTTGGGATCTGTTTCAGCGCGTCGTCCTGGTGCACGGGGTACGACAGGCCACCGATCTGACCTACGGCGAGACCCTTGCGGCGATCGCCGAGCGCCGTGGAGAGCGGTTCAAGTTCGTTTCTGCGGTCAGTCGTGAGTCGGTTCCGGGTACATTGTCCGGCCGGATCACCGACCTGCTCACGGGCGGCAGCTTGGAATCCCACGTCGGCGCGGCCATCGACCGTCACACCGCTCACGTGATGCTCTGCGGGAACTCGGCCATGATCAAAGACGTGAAGGGCATCCTCGAGGAGCGAGGGCTGGCGCGTCACAAACGCCACGCGCCCGGTCAGTACACGACGGAGCAGTACCATTAAACTGCGCCCGGTGCGGAATGCGATGTTTTTGGATGGGATCGGCCCCGGCAGACTTGTCGAGCGTTTGAGTTGGCGCAGTTTAAGATATTAAAAAATATATCATTTTAAACCGCGTCTCCGCTAAGGGTTGTGGATGTACTAAACGCCGAGCTCACTCGAAAATGAGCAGCTTGCTCTGGACGCGGTTTAGCCTTGGGCGATCCGGAATTGGGAGATCGTAACCGATGGCTTCGACGAGCCGGACGCCGATGGATACCTCTGCAACCACGCTCGACACGCTCGTCCGACTCTCGGCGGAGGTGGCGGTCCGCTCGTCGCGGCGCGACAAGATTGGTCTGATTGCGGACCTGCTCGGTCGGCTGGATCGGGAGGAGACCGCGCTTGCTGCGAGCTATCTCGCCGGCGAGATCCCGCAAGGTCGCGTCGGGGTGGGTCCGGCGCAGGTGGACGCACTCCGCGGTCTGGCGCCGGTCGATCGCGGGCGGCTGACCCTCGGCGACCTCGACCGGACATTCGACGCCCTGCTCGTGGTCAAGGGTACCGGCGCACAGGCACAGCGTCGGGAACTGCTCCGAACGCTCTTTGAGCAGGCGACCCATGAGGAGCAGTCTTTTCTTGCCCGTCTGATGCTCGGCGAGCTTCGTCAAGGGGCCGTCGAGGGCTTGGTAATGGAGGCGGTCGCGCAGGCGGCAGGGCTGGATCCCGGACTGGTTCGGCGCGCCCTCATGCTGAGCGGCGATCCGGCGCGGGTGACGCGCACGGCCTTCGACTCCGGTGCCGCGGGGCTGCGCGCGATCGGTCTCGAGCTGTTTCGCCCGATCCTGCCGATGCTCGCCCAACCGGCGGCGGATCTCGACGACGCGCTCGCTCGGCTCGCGGCGCCCGACCTTGAATTCAAGCTCGACGGCGCCCGTGTTCAGGTCCACAAGCGAGGCGAGGAGGTGCGTGTCTACAGCCGGCAGGGCCATGAGGTAACCGCGGCGGTACCCGAGATCCCCGAGCTGATCGCACCGCTTCCGGTCGCCGACCTGGTGCTCGACGGCGAGGTGCTGGCGCTGCGTCCGGATGGGCGACCACATCCCTTTCAGACCAGCATGCGCCGTTTCGGTCGGCGGCTCGATGTCGCGAGCCTGCGCGCCGAGCTGCCCCTGAGTGCCTTCTTCTTCGATTGCATCCAATGCGACGGGACACTTCTGATCGATGCGCCCGCGCGGGAGCGTTTCGGCGCACTCGCCGAGGCGGTTCCGGATCGCGCACTCATCCCGCGGCTGCAACCGAGCGATTCGGCCGAGGCCCGCGCCTTTCTGGATCGGGCACTCGCAGCCGGTCACGAAGGGATCATGGCCAAGGATCCGGCGGCGCCCTATGCGGCCGGTGCGCGCGGTCGGCAGTGGCTCAAGATCAAGCCGACGCAGACGCTCGACCTGGTGGTTTTGGCCGCGGAATGGGGCAGCGGGCGGCGCAGCCGTTGGCTGAGCAATCTGCATCTGGGGGCACGCGACCCCGCGGGTGGCTTCGTGATGCTGGGCAAGACCTTCAAGGGTCTGACCGACGCGATGCTCACCTGGCAGACCGAGCGCCTAAGCGCGCTCGCCGTGGCGCAGGAGGGTCAGGTGGTGCATGTGAGGCCCGAGCTCGTCGTCGAGATCGCCTTCAACGAGCTTCAGGAGAGCCCGCAATATCCGGGCGGGCTTGCCTTGCGCTTCGCGCGCGTCAAGCGCCATCGTCCGGACAAGACCGCGGATCAGGCCGACGACATCGCGACGGTCCAAGCGCTCTTCGGGCGGCAGATCGCCTATTCGGCTTGAGGCGATACGACCTGTAAGGGCGACTTTAGTCGCCCGATAGCAGCCATGTGCCGTCGCGCCGCTTATTCCGGGACATCGCTGTTGGTGCAGTGTAGAGCGTCCGAGATCATTTTCGTTGTCGCGGTCGTATCGATCGTCGACAACGACAACGAACGGTATCGACACAACTGCCGTGCTGCACTAAATCCAACCGCTGACTCCGGTAACCATGACTGATCCAATCTGCCGACATCTGGTGCTCGTTCTCGGGGATCAGCTCGACGCCGAAGCCGCGGCCTTGCGCGACCTGGATCCGGCACGCGATCGGGTCTGGATGTGCGAGGCGGTCGAGGAGTCGACCCATGTGCCGTCGCACAAGGCGCGGATCCTGCTGTTTCTCTCCGCGATGCGGCACTTTCGCGACGCCTTGGAGGCCGAGGGGATCCGCGTCCATTATCGGGCGCTCGATGTCGAGGCGGATCCGTCGCTCGCTGCCGGTCTCGCCGCGGCGATCCGGATCCTGCGCCCGGAGCGTTTGATCCTGACCGAGCCGGGAGAGCATCGCGTTCTCGCAGCCTTGCAGTGCGTCGCCGAGACCGCCGCCGTGCCGCTCGAGATCCGCCCGGATGTGCACTTCATCTGCTCGCGAGCGGACTTCGATCGTTGGGCGGCCGGTCGTAAAGGGCTTCGCTTGGAGCACTTCTATCGTCATCTGCGCAAGCGAGAAGGCATATTGATGGAAGGTCCGGCGGATGCCGCTCAGCCCCTCGGAGGCCAGTGGAATCTGGATCAAGAGAACCGCAAGGCGTTCGGTCGGCAGGGTCCGGGCATGGTGCCTGAACCGATCGGGTTTCCTCCCGACGCCATCACGCGGGACCTGATCGCACTGATCCAGCAGCGTTTCCCGAATGCACCGGGCACCTTGGAGCGCTTCGACTGGCCTGTGACTGCCGCCCAAGCCCGCGAGGCGCTCGATGACTTCATCCGCAACCGGCTTGCCGCTTTCGGCCCTTGGCAAGACGCCATGTGGACCGGCGAGCCCTATCTCTATCACGCGCGGATCTCGGCTGCGCTGAATCTCAAGCTGCTCGATCCGCGCACCGCGATCGATGCCGCGATCGCGGCCTTCGAGGCGAACCAAGCGCAGCTCGCCTCGGTCGAAGGTTTCGTCCGCCAGATCCTCGGCTGGCGTGAATACGTGCGCGGGATCTATTGGCGCGAAGGACCGGTCTATTTGGACTCGAATGTCCTGGAGGCACACCGTCCGCTCCCGAATTTTTACTGGACCGGCAAGACCGACTACGCTTGTCTCGAGGCGTCGATCGGACAGGTGCTCGAATACGGTTACGGCCATCACATCCAACGCCTGATGGTGACCGGACTCTTCGCGTTGCTGCTCGGGGTGGAGCCGCGCGAGGTCCATGCCTGGTACCTGGCGATGTTCGTCGATGCCGTCGAATGGGTCGAGGCGCCCAACGTGATCGGGATGAGCCAGTTCGCCGACGGCGGGCTGTTGGCCTCCAAGCCCTATGTCGCGACCGGTCAGTACATCAATCGGATGAGCAACTATTGTCGGCACTGCCGCTATGATCCGAAGGAGGCCGTCGGTGAGAGCGCCTGTCCATTCACGACGCTCTACTGGGATTTTCTCGATCGGCACCGGAGTCGGTTCGACAGCCATCCGCGCACCGCTCTGCAATGGCGGAATCTTGCGCGGATGGATCCCGAGCGCCTCGGCCCGATTCGTCGGCGGGCCGAGGCGCTTCGCGCAGAATTGGCGACGGGAGGGAGCGGTTGAGGGTGGGAAGAGCTGTCAGTCTTCAGCGATCAGCTATCACTTAAACCGCGTCTCTACCGTCGATGCAGATGGCCTTGAGACTAAGCCAGACTGAACACAACCCATATCACTCCGGACGCGGTTTAACCATGAGCACAGACGTCATCATTATCGGTGCCGGTCTCTCCGGACTGGCTTGTGCCGTCACGCTGCGCGAGCGGGGTTTCGAGCCCCTGCTGATCGAGGCGTCGGACGCCCCCGGCGGACGGGTGCGCACCGATCGACGCGACGGGTTTCTCCTGGATCGCGGTTTTCAGGTCCTGCAAACCTGGTATCCGGAGGCGCAGCGGTTCTTCGACTACGCACGCCTGGATCTGCGTCCCTTCTATCCGGGTGCGCTGGTGCGCACGCAGGGGCAGCTTCATCGCGTCAGCGACATCTGGCGCCGTCCGGCACGTCTGCCCGAGATGCTGGTCTCGCCGGTCGGAAGTCTCGGCGACAAGCTGAGACTGCTCGCGCTGCGTCGCCGCTGTCTCTCCGGCGATCTCAAGGCGCTTTACTCCCGCCCGGAGCGCGAGGCGATGACCCTACTGCGCGACCTGGGTTTCTCCGCACGCATGATCGAGCGCTTCTTCAAGCCCTTTTTCAGCGGTGTCTTCTTCGAGCCTGGGCTGGGGGTGTCTTCGCGCGCCTTCGAGTTCGTGTTTCGTGCCTTTGCGCTGGGCGACACCGCACTGCCGGCGCGCGGGATGGGCGAGCTTCCGGCACAGCTCGCGCAGCAATTGCCGCGCGACTCCATCCGCACCGGCGCACGGGTCGAGCGCATCCTGGATCAACAGGTCCTGCTCGACACGGGCGAGCGGCTGCGGGCGGGCACCATCGTGCTGGCGACCGAAGGCAACGAGACGGCGCGTCTACTGGGTCGATCGCACAGTGCGGCGGTAGCGGGGCGCGGAACCACCTGTGTGTATTTCGCAGCGAGCGAGCCGCCGATCGAAGGGCCGTATCTCGTGGTCAACGGCGAAGGGCGAGGGCGGATCAACAGTCTGCTGTGTCCGAGTAATCTCTCGGAGCACTATGCCCCGCGGGGCGAGAGCCTCGTCGCGGTCAACGTGCACGGCGCGGAGCACAACCCGGATGCGCTCGAGACCGATCTGCGTCGCGAGCTGATCGGCTGGTTCGGCGATCAGGTCCTCGCGTGGAAGCGCTTGGCGGTCTGTCGGCTGCCGCGTGCCTTGCCGGTTCAGTCGCCGCCCGTCCCCTATCCGGGTGCCGTGCGGCTGCGTCAATCCACGTGGCTCTGGACCTGCGGCGAGTATCGATCGGCGCCCTCGATCCAGTGGGCGTTGCACTCGGGGCGTCGGGCCGGAGAGGAGATCGCGAGCAGTCTGCTCGGCGGTCGCGCGGGAGATGTGGTCGGGCAGCCGGATCCCGCTCCGTGCACCACGAGCCTACCCTCGGCTGATCCCTGAGAGGCGGATTGTGCTCATGCTCGCGTTCGGGCGCAGCTCTGCCGCCGGACTTCGCCCGGACGGGTTCAGACCCTACCGAAAGAAGGGGCTCTGTCGGCAAGAAAACCCAAGATCCTGAACGGGTTGCACCTATGCGGCTGATCTCCTATCGTAGCCGCTCACGAGAACAATCATCCACCTGGAGTTTGGAGTATGAGCTCTCCCTTTCTGCGTGCGCTGGCTTTTTCACTGGCTTTCTCGGGCACCTTGGCCGTCACCCCTTCGGTCCTCGCCAGCACCTCCGATACGGAGGCGGAGGCGGCGCCGGATTTGGAGCTCGGTCAACGCCTGCATCGCCAGTGTGCGCTTTGCCACGGCCAGTATTCGCAGGGCATTCTGGGCGGAAAATATCCGCGTCTCGCCGGTTTGCCTGACTATTATCTGGTCAAGAGCCTGACCGACTATCGCGACGGCGTGCGCGAGCATGCGGCCATGACGGTGGTGGGCGGCCTGCGCACCCTATCGGACTCTGATCTGGCGAGTCTGTCGGCCTACATCGCGAGCATCGATCTGGATGCTGTCCATCCGCTCGATGTCCCGACCCCGGAAGGTGCGGACGTCGAGAATGGCGAAGAGATCTTTCAGAGCGACTGCAAGACCTGCCACGGACGCAAAGCCGAAGGGAACAAGCGTAAGGAAAGCCCCAAGCTCGCCGGCCAGTACGACGGCTATCTCTTCCGCCAGATCGAGAAGTTCAAGGCCGGCAAGCGGATGCACGCCAACGATCCGGACGACGAGACCTTCGTGGATTACAGCGATCAGGACATCCTCGATATCATCGGCTTCGTGACCACGGTCGACGACAAGAACTGAACGCCGAGTCGGACACATCCATAAGAATATCTTGAGGATACAAGAATGAAACATCTGAGCCTTGTCGTTGCACTCACCCTTCTCGCGTCCATGCCGCTGATTGCGGCCGAGGACGCTTCCCCCGAGATCCGCGTGTCGGACGTCGAGCACACCGTGCTCAAGGTCGGGCTGGCGCCCGGCGTAACCGCCGATGCCGCGGGCGAGGCCATGCTGTCGAAGGCGGTCGAGCTCAATATGCGCCTGGTCGCGCATCTCAATGTCGGGCAGGAGGTCGGAAATCGCGGCATCGATTCGATGCGCTTGGAGATCTTCGAGTTCTGCAATCCGGAAGACGCGGTCAAGATGGCGAGATTCAACACCATCTTTGCGGCCTACATGCCGTGCAGCATCGCGCTCGTGGAGGACAACGACGGCCGGATGTGGTTGCAGATGCTCAACCTGGACATGCTGATCAGCGCCTACGATCTGCCGCCCGAGCTTCAGGCACTGGCACTCGGCATCAACGGTCAGATGCTAGACATCATCACCGCCGGCGCCACCGGGGAATTCTGATCCACCGCTTGTCGGGTCAGGGCAACCTGACTCGACGATATCCCATCCAAGGTCGAAGCAGATACTGCATCCCCGCGACCCCCAACGCGACAGCGCCGAGCACGGCCAGGGGCATTGCAGCCGCGTGGTATCCCGCATCGTCGAAAAGCAACGTGGCCGCCGGAATCACGGCCAAGCTCACGACGGCGACATGAACCCATAGATTCGTTGCCGGCCCCGGCCACCGGGCTGCAAGTACGGCACCGAGCCAGGCCGCGAGTGCCCCCCCGAACACGCCGGCCGCCACATCGACCGGCCAGTGCACGCCGACCGCCACCCGGCTCAAACCGGCAAGCACGGCCAGCGCCAGGAACAGCGCCCGCAGCGCCGTCCAGCGTGTGTAGTAGATCAAGACCCCGAAAAAGACGGCTGCCGTCACGCTGTGACCCGACGGAAAGCTCGCGCGGGTGTGGCTCGGCCCGATGAGATTGAAGGCATCGGCTGCGAGCATGCCCGGCGGACGCGTGGTGTCGAACAGCGCCTTGAACCCTCGGCTGTAGGCTGCCGCGATCAGCGCCGCGAGCACCAGCGCCCACAAGACCCTCGGGTAGCGCAGCGCGAAGAGCAGCGCCAAGGCGAAGGGGACACGCTCGTCGCCGAGCACCGTCAAACACTGCCAAAGCCAGTCGGGGTATGCTGCCGTGGCGGCGTTGATCCGAATGAAACCGGCGTCGTACCCGACGGCAAGATAAAGGGTCAGGCCGACGATCAGGCAGACCAACGCCCAGCGCGACAACCAGACCGCGCCGCTCGGCGACCTGAACGGCGTTCGGTCGGCTCCCGTGACCAAACGCTCGCGAAGGGCGTGTTTCCAGAATGTGTAGAAATCAGTGCGCATCGTCATCGTCCGGGTTGAGTGCCGACGGCGCTCTTGTCGTCCGCTCGGCCCATGCGCACCAAGGCGACCGGACCTCGGCGATAGACGAGGTCGCGCTGCAGGCCGGGGAAATCAGTCGCCAAGGCGTCGAGCTTGTCGACACGCAGGAAGACCAGCTCGCCGGGCAAGGGCGGGCGATTCGGCGTGACGGCATCGCGATAGACGCTGAAGCTCGGCATGGAGGTGCGGTAGACCACGGTCGGGAGGTCCAGCTCTTTTGCCAGCAGCCCGGCCTCCTTCACGGGTGCCTGCATCACCTCGAAGACGCGCGGGACCAGGACGCCGTAGACCACCAGTGTTTGGATCACCCCGGCGAGAATCAGCCGCTGCCACAGCGGCGGGCGCGACCACAGCAGCAGACCGATCAGCGCGGCCAGACCGGCGAGCATGGCGCCCAGATAGTCGAGTCCCAGGACCCCGCGGGCCTCTTGGAACATGGCGATCTCATGCGCCCTGTCCGCTTGGGACTCGATCAGACCTATTACCCCGGGCAGCACCGCTAGAAGGCCGAGTAAGATCAGCGGCGGCGCGAAGGCAAGCCAGCGACCTTTCAGCAGATCGCGATGTTTGGCCATCAGGATGAACAGCGGCGTGGCCCCGTAGAGCAGGTAATGCGGCAGCTTGGTCCCCGAGAATGAGAAGAAGACGAAGACGGTGGCGAACCAGATCCAGAGGAAGCGCTCGAGCGGATCCGACCAAGCGGCACGCAGGCCCGGCAAGAGACGCAGGAACCAGCCGGTGAAGGGCAGCAGGATGATCGGCAGCATCACCAGGTAATAACCGGGAAACCCGGCATGGCCGTGCATGGCATCGCCGAAGCGCCCGGCGTTGTGCTCCAGGAAGAAGCTGCGGAAGAATCCCGGCCCGTCGTCGAGATAAACCGCGAGATACCAGGGCAGGGCGACGAGAACGAAGACCAGCCATCCCTTCGGCGCGAAGGCCGCCTGCGCCCAGCGACCCAGCGCGCGTTGCGACCCGAAGAAGAGCAGGCTGACCAGCACCGGGAAGAAGACCGCGACCGGCCCCTTGGTCAAGAAGCCAAGCCCCATCCAGAGGAAGGCACGCAGCACGAAGCGCCGGTTGGTTGCGGGGTTCGGGTCCAGGTAATAGCGATAGATCTCGAAGAAGGCGAGGGCGATGAAGAGGTTGAGCACCGCATCGGCGACCGCCCCCTTGGCGATCACCGAGACCTGCAGACTCAAGGCCATCACCAGCCCGGCGACAACCGCGCTCTCGCGATCCAGTCGTTCCCGTACGAAGCTCCAGACCGCGAGCACCCAGAGGGTTGCGGCCAGCGCCGAAGGCAGACGCAGCGCCAGCTCGTTGAACCCGAACGCCTGCGCCGAGGCCGCCTGCAGCCAGTAAATGAGGACCGGCTTGTCGTAGCGCGGCTCCCCGTCCTTGTGGGGCGTGATGAAGTTGCCGCTCGCGAGCATCTCGCGGGTCGCCTCGGTGAAGGCGCCTTCGTCCAGATCGTAGAGCGGCACCGCGCCCAACTGCCAGTAGAAGCTCAGGAGTACGACCGCGACGAGCAGCCAGGGCGAGGTCAGGATGCGCCCGAGTATCCCGCTCGGGCCGCGATCGGCGATGGTTTGGCTCATGCCGAGTGCCTCCAATCCGCGTGCTCGGGATCCGATTGCCAGCGAATCCGGTGGTGCGTGTGCTCGCCCGAGGCGTAGAAGGTGCGCGTCATCAGCTCGGCGAGCACCCCGGTGGTCAGAAACTGGATCGAGACGACCAGGAAGAGGATGGCTACGAAGAGCATCGGGCGTGTCCCGATGTGCTGTCCGAGCCCGAATTTCACCCAGAGCATGTCGGCCATCAGGATGCTCCCGACCACGCCGAAGAGGATCCCGATGGAGCCGAAGAAGTGCCCCGGTCGCGATCCGAACCGCAGGAAGAAAAAGGCCGAAAGGAGGTCCAGCAGCACCCGAAAGGTGCGCGAGATCCCGTACTTGGACGTCCCGAAGCGGCGCGCCTGATGGGCGACCTCAGTCTCGCCGATGCGCTCCGGCGCCGTGACGCCGGCGACCCAGACCGGGATGAAGCGGTGCATCTCCCCGAGCAGGGTGACCTCCTTGATCACCTCGGCGCGATAGACCTTGAGGCTGCAGCCGTAGTCGTGCAGCGCCACACCCGTGACCTTGCCGATCAGTGCGTTGGCGATCTTCGAGGGCAGCTTGCGCATGACCAGCGCATCCTGGCGCTGACGACGCCAGCCCTGCAGGAGATCCAGGTCGCGTGCGAGCAGCTCCTCGACCATGCGCGGGATGTCGGCGGGGTCGTTCTGCAGATCGCCGTCCAGGGTCGCGATCAGCTCGCCGCGGGCCGCGTCGAAGCCGGCCTGCATGGCCGCGGTCTGGCCGAAGTTGCGCCTCAGTCGGATCACCCGAACGTGTGGGCCATAGCGCTCGCCGACTTCACGCAGACGCTCGCCCGTGCCGTCGCGGCTGCCGTCGTCGACACAGATTAGCTCCCAGGCGCCCCGGTAGCCGGCAAGTCCCTCATGGACCCGCGACAACATGGGCTCGACGTTGTCGATCTCCTGATACATGGGGATGACGACGGAGAGCGACGGATAGTCCGTCGTGGGCTGTCCGGTCGCGTTCGCCGCCACAGGCGCCGGTTCAATCGCGGTGTTCATGTGAGCTCCAAATGGTCACAGCCAGCACATTCCAAGCCCCGAAAAAGCCCGTGACGCGTAGGATGGGTAGAGCGCAGCGAAACCCATCGTCCACGCTCCGACACCTCGGTTCCGGCAGGGGTAGAGCGCAGCGAAACCCATCGTTTACGCTCTGGACTCCAGGCTGTCGCGCAGGAAGCGGAACAGCTTGCGCGGTGCGTCGGGGCGGCCGCGCTCCTGATCGCGCTGTGCGGCGCGGATCAGCGTGCGCAGCTGCTGGCGGTCGACATCCGGGCACTCATCGATGAATTCGCTCAACGCACCCTCTTCGTCGGCAATGAGCCGTTCGCGCCAGCGCTCAAGCGCATGCAGGTGCGCCGCTGCCTCGCGCTCGCGATCCTCCGCCTGGTCGACCAAGGCATGCACGGCGGCCATGTCTTCGCGTTCCAACAGGTTGGCGATGCGCTTCCAGTGGCGACCGCGGGCGCGGATATCCTTGATCCGGGGTGTCTCGTCCAAGGCGGCCCAGGTCGCAGCGCTCAGGTTCAGACGCTCCAGCTCGGCCCGCGGCATCCCGGCCATGCGCTCGGCCAGGGCCTGCAGGGCCAGCTTCTCGCGTTTGAGCTGGCTCTTGCTCGGGCCGCGCTCTTCGTCCTGAAAGTCGTCTTCATCGTCGTCGATCGTATCGTTCATCCCGAAATCCAAATAGGCGGTTCGACAGTCTTCATGCGGCAGGCTCCAGATGTTCGAGGATCAATTGCGCGGAGCGGTTGCCTCGGTAGTCGTTGACATCCAATCGGTAGGCGAGACGCACGGCGCCGCCGGCCTCCGAGATCTGCTCGCCCAGGTTGAAGCCGATGGCCTCGATCGGCCCATCCTCGGCCGCGGGTCCGGCGAGACGGAGCTTTAGGTGACGCTCGCCCACCAGGCGTGCGCTCAAGACGTCGAAGGTGCCGTCGAAGCGGGGTTCCGGGAAGCCCTTGCCCCAAGGGCCGGCCACGCGCAGTGTCTCGGCGGTCTCCAGGTTCATGAGCCGCTGCGGAAGCGCACCGTCGGATGCGATCTCCGGCTGGGGCGGCCGATCGCCGACCACCGTGCGCACGGCCTCCGCAAAGGCCTCGCGGAACCGCGACAAGGCCTCCGGGCGAATGCTCAACCCCGCGGCCATCGCATGCCCGCCGAAGCGCTCGATCAGGCCTGGATCCTGCCGATCCACCAGTGCGATCAGGTCTCGGACATGGACCCCTTCGATCGATCGCGCCGAGCCTCGCAGAAATCCGTCGCCGCCGTTCGCAAAGGCGATCACGGGACGATGATACCGCTCGCGGATCCGCGCCGCGACGATCCCCGAGACGCCTTGATGCCAATCCTCGCCGAACAGGCAGAGTCCGGGCGGCAGTACGGCGCCGTCCAGACAGAGCCCCGCGAGGGAGGATTCGGCGGCGTCCTTCATCTCGCCCTCGATCTCGCGGCGTCGTCGGTTCAGCGCGTCGAGACGCGCGGCAAGATCCGCTGCGACCTGCGGGTCGTCGGTCAGGAGGCATTCCACTCCGACCGACATGTCCTCGATCCGCCCGGCGGCGTTGAGGCGGGGCGCGGCGACGAAGGCCAGATCGGTGGCCGTCGCCCGGCTCGAGTCCCGGCCGCCGATCGTCAGCAGTGCGCGCACGCCTGGACTGCATCGCCCGGCGCGGATGCGTCTGAGGCCCTGCTCGACCAGGATCCGGTTGTTGCGGTCCAGGGTAACCACGTCTGCGACCGTGCCCAAGGCGACCAGGTCCAGCAGGTCGGCGAGGTTGGGCTCGGCTCGCCCTGCACCGAACCAGCCTTGCTCGCGCAGACGTGCGCGCGCGGCGACCAGGAGATAAAAGACGACGCCCACACCGGCCAGGTGCTTGCTCGGAAAGGCGCAGCCCGGCTGATTGGGGTTGACGATGGCTGCGGCGTCCGGGAGCCGCTCGCCGGGCAGATGATGATCCGTCACCAGGACCGGGATGCCCAGCTCCGCCGCTCGCGCAACCCCGGTGAGACTGGCGATGCCGTTGTCGACCGTGATCAGCAGATCCGGTCGGCGCGGAGCAGCGGCGTCGACCACCGCTGGACTCAGTCCGTAGCCGAACGCGAACCGGCTCGGGATCAGATAGGAGACCTGTGTTGCGCCCAGGCTGCGCAGACCCCGGACCGCCAAGGCGCCGCCGGTCGCACCGTCCGCGTCGTAGTCCGAGACGATCAGCAGATGGCCGCCGCCCCGGATGTGGTGCACCAGCAGATCGACCGCTTCATCGATGCCGCGCAGCGCGCTTGCTGGGTGGAGCGCCGAGAGCCCAGGGGACGGCTCTTCTGCGCCATCCAGACCGCGATTCGAATAGAGTCTGGAGAGCAGCTCGGCCGGCGTGCGGGCGGCGGCGAGCACCGCGGCGCTCGTCGCGCGTCGAATCACGGGGCGGGACATCAGTCCAACACCGGCATAGGGACATGCAGCGCCGCGACGACAGCACGCAGCAGCTCGATCTCCGTCCGGTTGATCCCGGCCTGCTTCAGGGCCGCGATCAGTGCACGCAGCAGGCGCTGCTTCTCGTCCATGCGCAGGCGATCGAGCCGGGCGAGCGCACGGTCGAGCCGATCCGGCCAGTCCTCCGGTGCGATCGGGGCCAATTCGCGCGGACGCATCCCGAGCGACGCCAGTCCGACGGCGAAGGCGGTCCGCGCGGCGCGCTGATCCGGGTTGCCGTGAACCGCCAGGATGACCAGCAGATCGCGGATCTCGTCCTCGCAGCCGGAGAGGCGCGCCGTTCCGGCGCTGTGCGCATCGCTCGGGGTGATGGTGTCTTGGATCTGCTGCGCGAGCAGACGTGCAAGAACATACTCGAAGACATCGATCCGCCCGTCGGCATGGATCAGCCGATCGAGCAGCGCCATCAGGCGCGTCAGCTCGGTCTGCGGACGACGGCGCAGGGTCGGGAAGGCGATCTCGAGCAGCGGGATGCGCAGGTCTGCAGCGAGGCTCGGTACTGCGGAAAGGAGCGTGCTCACCTGACGCTCGCTCTCGCTGCCGAGCGTCTCGGCGACCATCAAGAGCTGGCGCTCGCGGATCTCGGGGTCCGGGTCGATCAGGAGATAGCAGGCGACCGTCATCACCCACTCGGTGGAGCGGGCGGCGCGCGCGAGCGGCTCCGGGATGGCCCGGTTCAGTCGAGCCGCCACCTGGATCCGTGCCGTATCGGGCCGCCCGATTGCGCCGACGATACGATCCGCATCGAGGTTCGACGGGCTCTGTCGACCTTCGATGGCAGGCCGGGACTCGGCGATCGACGCGACGATGCCGGCCTCGCTCGGCGCCTCCGGGGGCTGCATCGCCCGCATCGTCTCCAGCTCCGCGGGGTCGAAACCCGGCTCGATCGCCCGAATGCGATCGGCGATCGGCGGATGCGTGGCCAAGAGGCGACGCGTCAGCCCGGCTGCGAAGAGCATGTGCCCGATCTCCTCGCTGTCGGCCGCAAGCGCAGACCCGGCCGGCGCCGAGCCGATCTTTTTCAGGGCGCCCGCGATCCCCTCTGGCTCGCGGGTGAACTGAACGGCCGAGGCGTCGGCCAGGAACTCGCGTTGACGCGACACCGACGCCCGGATCAGCCGGCCGAAGAAAAGCCCGATATAGCCGGTGGCGACCAGGGCGAGGCCGATCATGGCGATCGCGGCGGTGTGCTTGCTGGTTTGGCCATGCCGCACCGAGAGCATGAGTCGGCCGATGATGGCGAGCACCAGGATCCCGAACAGGATCCCGATCAGCCGGATGTTGAGCCGCATATCGCCGTTGAGGATATGCGAGAACTCGTGTGCCACGACGCCCTGCAGCTCCGAGCGGCTCAGCGTCCGCAACGCGCCCCGGGTGACCGCGATCGCCGCATCGGCAGGCGAATAGCCCGCGGCAAAGGCGTTGATGCCGTCTTCCTGCTCCAATACATAGATCTGGGGCACCGGAACACCCGATGCGATGGCCATCTCCTCGACCACGTTGCGCAACCGCTGCAGCTGCGGATCCGTCGTGTCGGCATTCACCATCACACCGCCGAGCCCGCGCGCGACCGCCCCGCCGCCGTTGCGTAGGGTGAGGATGCGAAAGAGGCTGGCGAGGCCGATGGCGCCCGCGGTCAGCAGGGAGACCCAGATGAGCAGCGGGAGGCTCTCGCGAGCCAGAGTCCACGAGAACTCAGGCGAGACACCGAGACCGTCCGGATCCGAGCCGAACCCCAGGAACGCGAGGGCGACCAGGTCGACCACCGCCACGATGCTGACGACGGCGAGCACGAAGAGCACCACGAGGAGATGCGTACGCCGACGGGCTCGGTCCTGATGCGCGAAGAAGTCCAATTAAACTGCGTCCTTAACGTTCATGCGGGGTTTTCATTCGAGTTCGGTCTCGGAGGCTCTCTGCCGGCGTCGGCGCGGACGCAGTTTAAGTATATAAAAAATATAAAAATATTCTAAACCGCGCTCTGCCGTGGTTATGGGTCGCGGCGAGGTCGTTCCCGACCGCAACCCTTCCATAGACGCTCAAGCGCGGTTTAGAAGGCGACTGTGACGGCCTCGCGTTTCTCCGGCGCCTCAATCTCCAGCAACTGTGCGGCCGTGAATCCGAAGCGCTGGGCGATCAGATTGTTCGGGAAGACCTCGCGCAGGGTGTTGTAGCCCATGACGGCATCGTTGAAGGCTTGGCGCGCGAAGGCGACCCGGTTCTCGGTGCTGACCAGCTCCTCGGAGAGCTGCATCATGTTCTGATTGGCCTTGAGGTCGGGGTAGGCCTCGGAGAGCGCGAACAGCTTACCGAGTGCGCCGGCCACGCCCATCTCCGCTTGGGCCAGCATCGCCACCGCGGCGCCGTCGCTCGGATCGGCCGCGACCTGCTTGAGGCTGCCGACCGCTTGGTTGCGGGCCTGGATGACGGCTTCGAGGGTCTCGCGCTCGTGGGTCATGTAGCGCTCGGCGACCTTGACCAGATTCGGGATCAGGTCGTAGCGGCGCGTGAGCTGAACGTCGATCTGAGCAAAGGCGTTCTTGTAGCGATTGCGTCCGGCAACCAGACGGTTGTAGATGACGACGACGAGAATCGCGGCGAGCAGGATCAGGCCAAGCAGTGTCCATCCCATCGGTGTTCTCCCACGCTGATGACTGTCCCCCGAGCCCGACAGTCGCCGGGTCCGGTCTCCGGCCGAGGCCGGCGCGCGGCCTTCGGCAATGCGGCGGAAGGCTAACATACTCCCGCTGGGCAAGCAGGGGCGGGCACCTGAAGATCGACCCTGTCGCGCAGTGCGGACCGATCCGCCGTGTCGTGTCGGCTTGCCGATGCGGGTCGAGGGAGTACCATTGGCGTCCGTGCGGCAAGGGTGAATACCTTGATTCACGCGGATGGGTAGTGTTGAGGATGGGTTTCGCTGCGCTCTACCCATCCTACAGATTTCCGTTGTTTTTGAATCTTTCCTGAGGAGCTCCCCTCTTGCTTGAAATGATGTATGCCGGCGGTTGGTTGATGGTGCCGATCCTCGCCTGCTCGATCATCGCCACCGCCGTCGTGATCGAGCGTGGCTGGACGCTGCGCCGCTCGCGGATCATGCCGGCGAATCTGGTCACCCGGATCTGGGAGTGGCACCGTCGGGGCGAGCTCACGGATGCGCGGATCGAGGAGATTCGCACCGGCTCCCCGCTCGGGCGGCTGCTCGCGTCCGGACTCATCAACCGTAACCACTCGCGCGAGATCATGAAGGAGGCGATCGAGGATACCGGTCGTCAGGTGGTCGCCGAGCTGGAGCGCTTCCTGAGCAGCTTGGGTACGATCGCCTCGGTTGCGCCGCTGTTGGGCCTTTTGGGCACCGTTCTCGGTATGATCGACGTCTTCGGCGTCATCATGGACGCCGGTGTCGGCAACGCCGCCATGCTCGCGGGCGGGATCTCCAAGGCGTTGATCACGACGGCCGCCGGTCTTTCGGTGGCCATCCCGGCGCTGATGTTCCATCGCTTCTTCGACAACAAGGTCGCACGGCTCGCACTTGAGATGGAGGAGCAGTCGCTGCGCCTGGTGGAGGTCATGAAGGGCGAGCGCGAGGCCGGCGAGGTCTCCGCGTGAATCTGCGTCCGCACCGTCGCGACCCGGCCGACATCAACCTCACCCCGTTGATCGATGTCGTCTTTCTCCTGCTGATCTTCTTTATGGTCTCCACCACCTTCAAGGACGAGGCGCGGCTGCGCGTGCAGCTGCCGGAGGCGCAAGGCGAGGAGATCCCGGCCGAGGAGCCCGAGATGATCCGGCTCGTCATCGATCGGACCGGGTCCTTCAATGTCGACGATCGGGCCGTGCGCGATCGCGAGACCGAGACCCTAGTCGAGGTCTTGAAGGAACGTCTCGGTGAGCGCGAGCCTTTGCCCGTGCTGATCCAGGCCGATGCACAGACGCCGCATCAGGCGGTGATGACGGCGCTCGATGCGGCCAGTCAGGCCGGTCTGGTGCAGATCGCCTTCGCGGCGACCCGTGTCCCGCAGGCCGATTCCGAATCGGACCCGCCGTCGGCCGGCTTATCCGCCGGGCCATCCAAAGCAGAGGTTGCGGAATGACCGATGACGCATCCCGCCCCGAGGTCGAGGCCGGTCCCATCTACCGCCGGCTGCTCGGCTACGTCAAACCCTATTGGCGGATGTTCAGCGTTTCGATCGTCGCCATGATCGCCTTCGCGGCGACCGAGCCGCTCTTCGCGGCCATGATGCAGCCGCTGATCGACGGCAGCTTCGTGGATCGCAACGAGGAGATCGTGCGGCTCATGCCGTTCGTGTTGGTGGTACTCTTCGTGTTTCGCGGGATCGCCGGCTTCATCAACAACTACTGTCTGAGCTGGGTCGGGCGGCGCGTGGTTGCGGATCTGCGCCAACAGATGTTCGAGCATCTACTGCGTGCCCCGACCCGCTATTACGACAACCAGGGCTCGGGACACATCCTCGCGAAGCTCACCTACAACGTCGAAAACGTCGCCACGGCGGCCACCTCCGCCATCACCACCCTGGTTCGCGACGGCTTCACGGTCATCGGCCTGATGGCCTACATGCTCTATCTGAACGCCGCACTCTCGGCGATCTTTCTGGTGATCGGCCCGCTCATGGCGGGCGCGGTCAAGTACGCGACCAAGCGTTTTCGCCGCCACAGCCGGCGCATCCAAGACCGCGTCGGCGCCCTGACCCAGGTTGCCCAGGAGGCGATCGAGGCCCATCGGGTGGTCAAGGCGTTCGGCGGCCAGCCGCTCGAGGCGCGACGCTTCAGCGCCATCAACGAGAAGACCCGCTCGCTGCAGATGAAGATGATCGCCACCGAGGCGGCGAGCGTGCCCTTGGTTCAGCTGATCTCGGCCGTGGCGATCGCCGTCATCGTCTATCTCTCGACCATGCAGGGGCTGAAGGAAGACATCTCGGTCGGCACCTTCATGTCCTTCGTGGTCGCCATGGGTTTGCTCCTGCCGCCGGTGAAGCGTCTGACCTCGGTCAACGCCCATCTGCAGCGCGGCATCATCGCCGCCCAGAGCCTGTTCGAGCTGTTGGATGCGGAGGAGGAGCGCGATCAGGGACGTCGGACGTTGGAGCGCGCCGAGGGGCGCGTCGAGTACCGCGGCGTCACCCATGTCTATTCGCCCGACAAGCCGCCGGCGATCCGGGATCTCGACCTCGTTATCGCTCCGGGCGAGCGGGTCGCGTTGGTCGGGCGCTCCGGCAGCGGTAAAAGCACGGTCGCGAGCCTGCTCCCGCGCTTCTACGACGCAACCGCGGGCGAGATCCTGATCGACGGCATCCCGATCGGCGAGCTGACCTTGGCGAGTCTGCGCGCCCAGATCTCGCTGGTCAGTCAGGACGTGGTGCTCTTCAACGACAGCATCGCCAACAACATCGCCTATGGTCAGGCCGCACCGCCGAGCCGCGAGACCCTTGAGCGCGTCGCCGTGAATGCCCACGCGCTCGACTTCATCCAGGCGATGCCCGAGGGTTTCGACACGCGTATCGGCGATCGCGGCGTCATGCTCTCGGGCGGGCAGCGTCAGCGGCTCGCGATCGCGCGTGCGATGCTCAAGGATGCCCCGATCCTGATCCTGGACGAGGCGACCTCCGCACTCGACACCGAGTCCGAGCGCCATATCCAGGCCGCCCTGCAGGAGTTGATGGCGAACCGCACGACCCTGATGATCGCCCATCGTCTCTCCACCATCGAGAACGCCGACCGCATCCTGGTGATGGACAACGGACAGGTCGTCGAGCAGGGCACCCACGCCGAATTGCTGGCGCAGGACGGCTACTACGCCCGCCTGCACCGCCTGCAATTCCACGATGCCGGCGAGCCCCCGGCAGCGACGTAGGTTGTGCCGACGTCAGGAAGCACAACCCGCTCGGCAGTGCGTTGTGCCTCGCACGGCTCGGCACAACCTACGGTGCCGGCACGGGCTGCGGTTTCACGATGCCCACGCGCCCCCCGCCCCGTAGGTTGTGCTGACGCCGGGAAGCACAACCCGCTCGGCGCCGCGTCGAGCCTCCCGCGCCTCGACACAATCAAGCGGTCGGGCGGATCGAGGTGATGGACCCGAACCCGATCTGGTACGGCCGCCATCCGCTCGGCGTCATCCTCGCGCCGCTCTCCTGGCTCTACTGTTTGGTGGTCCAACTGCGTCGCCTGGGCTATCGCAAGGGCTGGCTCGCGAGCCGGCTCCTGCCGGTGCCCGTGGTGGTGGTCGGCAATCTCACCGTCGGCGGGACCGGCAAGACCCCGGCCGTTCTGAAGCTCGCGGAGCTGCTGCGGGCGCGCGGTTGGCGTCCAGGGATTATCACGAGAGGCTACCGTGGACGGGGCTCGATCACGCCGCGCCGGGTTCCTCCGGACGGTGAGCCCGCCGATTTCGGCGACGAGCCGGTGCTGCTGGCGCGTCGCAGCGGCTGTCCCGTCGTCGCCGGACCGGATCGCGTTGCCGCCGGTGCGCTCGCACTGTCCGGGGGCGACGTGGACATCCTGCTCGCCGACGACGGACTCCAACACTATCGGTTGGCGCGAGACATCGAGATTGCGGTCGTCGACGGCGCGCGCGGTTTGGGCAACGGGCGCTGCCTGCCCGCGGGGCCGTTGCGCGAGCCGCGCGGGCGTCTGACCACCGTCGATCTGGTGCTGACCAACGGTGACGGCGCGGGTGACGCCATGGGCGGCGGTTACCGCATGCGTTTGATTCCGGGTGCGGCGGTCAATCTCCGTGACCCCGCCGTCTCAAGGCCGATCGCCGACTTCATCGGGCGGCCCGTCTTCGCGGTCGCCGCGATCGGCAACCCCGAGCGCTTTTTCGCCATGCTTCGCGGTCTGGGTCTCGAGGTCGAAGGCCGCGTCTATCCGGATCACTATCCCTTCGCACCGTCTGATCTTATGGCTTGGCCGGCCGGCCCGGTGCTCATGACCGAGAAGGACGCGGTGAAGTGCGCTCGCTTCGCCAGCGAGGATCACTGGTTTCTGCCCGTGGAGGCCGAGCTGGATACGGCCTTCGTCGAGGCATTCTTTCGCACGCTGGAGGCACGGACCCATGTCTGATCGAACGATGTCCGATCAATCCGGAGGATTCAAGGTCGTCATCCCCGCGCGCTACGGCTCGACGCGGCTACCCGGCAAACCGCTCATAGCGATCGCCGGCAAGCCGATGATCCAACATGTCGTGGAACGCGCGCGAGAAAGTGCCGCCGAGGAAATCCTGGTCGCAACCGACGACCGGCGGATCGCCGAGGTCTGTCGCGGCTTCGGAGCCGAGGTGGTGATGACCGGAAGCGAGCACCGCAGCGGATCCGAGCGCATCACCGAGGTCATCGAGCTGCGCGGCTGGGACGACGACGTGGTGGTGGTCAACCTGCAGGGCGACGAGCCGGCGATGCCGGCGGCCTTGCTGGATCAGGTCGCGACCGACCTGGCCGGCATCGCCGATCTCGGCATGTCCACGCTGGCCGCGCGGATCTCCGAGCGCGCGACCCTCTTCGATCCACACGTGGTGAAGGTGGTCACGGACGCCCGAGGCTACGCGCTCTATTTCTCCCGCGCCCCGATGCCCTGGCACCGCGACGAGTTTCTCGCCGATCACGCCGAGTTGCCGACATCGGTCGCCTTTCTCCGTCACATCGGGCTCTATGCCTACCGCGTCGGCTTCCTCAAACGCTATTTGGCTTGGGCGCCGTCGCCTTTGGAGGTGGCGGAGTCGCTCGAACAGCTGCGCGTGCTCTGGCACGGCGAGCGTATCCATGTGGCGATCGCCACCGCCGAGCCGGGGCCGGGTGTGGATACGGCCTCCGATCTGTTGAGGGCCGAGCGGCATCTAGCCTAAACCGCGTCCTCTGCCCGGCGGGTCGTGTGGTGGTGGGCGATGCCTTTGCGCACAGATCGGCGTTGGCGTTGGCGCGGTTTTGATGTGAGAGTCTCGATTCGACGATCTTCGGGGACTCCCTGTCCGTTTGGCCGGACTGCGCTTCTTGACCGTGACTCAGGCACGGAGCGTCGATTGGAGGCATTCCAGGAGGTCTTGCATCTCGAGCGTGATTTCCCCTTCGACCGGGTCTAGGATTCGGACCTGCAGGATCGCGTTGGCGCGATGGCTGGCGCGGCCGTATTGGTCCATCTGGATCGGAGGTCGGGCGAGATCCGATTCCAGCACCGCGAGTCCCTCCTCGGGCAGGATGTCGATCAGGCGCCAGACCTGCCCGACGTGCTCGCAACGATGACCGAGCAGCGATCTGAGCTGTTGCAGCAACGCGGTATCGATTGCGTGGGTCTTTGCCATGTCGGCTCCTGCTGTTGAACGTGCGAGCACGCAACACCTGCGCGCTCCCGAATACACCAACATGGCAGTCGAAAAGGGAATTTTCATCCGGGCAAAAAAAACCCCGCTGACGCGGGGCGAATCACCACTGAGGAGGTCAGAGAACGAAACCGAAGGACGGAAGCGTCGTCTTAATCCCACTAATGCAGAACGGATGCCAATTTTCTGTTTCGAGCCTTGATCTCATCGAAACAATAGGTTACGAAGACGCAAGCCGGTGGCGTCGATGATGGGAGCCCAAGCATGCACAGGTTTCAGACGGTCGAAGGCCCCTGTCGCACCGCAACGGTGCGATATTCGCGACAAACGGCCTGTCTCTTTGTCGTCATCGCAACACTGTGGATGGCCATTCCGGTCGCTGCCGAGACGGACACGGCACGCGTGCAGGGGATTCAGGCGCAGCGGGCCGCCGCCGGTTGGTTGAGATTGCAGCAGGATCAACGAGCGGCGAGACAACAGACCGGCCCGCTGTCGCCGTCCGAGGCGGCGCGGCAGCAGTCGCTTGAGTGGAACGAGGCGATCCGTTATCGCGAGCTTCTTCAGCAACAAAATCGCGCACTCCACTCGGCCCGTCGGCAGGATCGGCTGGTGCCCCGTGGCGGGGCAGACGGCATGCCGGACGTTCGGGCCGGTCAGATCCGTATGCAGGGACAGTTGATGGAGTTGGAGGCGCAACAACAGAGCCAGCGGCTGCAGATGCAGATGGATCGGGCGCGCCGCAGTCAACCGGCGTCGGGGCGGATCGGCCGGGGTTCGAACAGCCGATAAGGCACGGGCCACGTTCATCTCGACTGCGCATGCGCGGAGGAACCGAAAGGGTTGTAGGTGCGAATTTATTCGCACACACGCCGGTTTCCCCGCGAGGCGCTCGGAGACGCCACCACCTAGGCTGTGCGAATAAATTCGCACCTACACGCCGGTCGTTCTTTTCTCGGACATGCCCTTAATTATCGGGCCGCGCATCCCCGGTGTGTCTGTAACACTCCTCGGATTCGTACCACATGACGTTGATGATGCCGAAGGCGAGGGCCAGCAGCACACCCAGGAGCCAAGCGAAATACCACATGGGATCGTCCTCTCGGTGATCGATGCTCATTGTCCGGGGTCGCCCGCGACGACCTCGGACCCCGACGTTTCTCGATGAACCCCTTAAACCGCGCACGGTGCGGTATGCGTCATTTGTCGGAATGGCTTGGCCGCGCCGGCTCCGACGACTATCGGAGCCGGCGCGGTTTAAAGCATTGAAAGTTTTCCCTTCTAAACCGCGTCTCGCTGGGATCGAGGATATCTGCGCAGCCAAACGCACAATGAAAACGACGCAAATCGCTCTGGACGCGGTTTAGTACGCCAAATGCTCCTGTTCCCGGATCTCCTCCACCGTCACCCGCCGCCACATCTTGGTATAGGTCCAAGTGGTGTAGGCCAGGATCAGCGGGATGAAGATGACCGCGGCCCAGAACATGACCGTCAGGGTCAGATGGCTGGAAACGGCATCCCAAACGATCAGGCTGCTGTTGGGATCGGTCCGCGAGGGCAGGATGAAGGGGAAGAGGCTCACCCCGGCGGTCACGATAATGCCGGTGATCGCCAGGCTGCCGCTCACCAGACCCCAGCCCGGACGATCGGCGGCGGCGAGCTTCATCGTCGCCCAGAGACCCGCGAAGCCGAGCACCGGGAAGAGCAGCGTCCAAGGATGGGTGCCGTAGTTGGCCAGCCAGGCCCAGGAATCCGCGACGACCTCCTTGGTCAGCGGGTTGGGTGTCGCATCGAGCGCGGGCATGGAGACCACCTTGAAGCCGTCGATGCCGATGATCAGCCAGATCCCGGCGAGCGCAAAGACCGCCATGCTGATCAGTGCGAAGATCCGAGCCGCTGCCTTTGCCCGCGAAGCGATCGGCTCTGCCGCCCGGATTTGAAGCCAGACCGCGCCGTGCATCGTCAGCATCGCCACGCTCAGGACGCCCGCCAACAGCGCGAACGGATGGAAGAGGCCGAAGAAGCTGCCGGTGTAGAAGGATCTGAGCATATCGTCGAGATGGAAGGGCACGCCGAGCAATAGATTGCCGAAGGCGACGCCGAAGACCAACGCCGGCACGACCCCGCCGATGAAGAGCCCCCAATCCCAGGCGCTGCGCCAGCGCGGATCGGCGATCTTGCTGCGGTAGTCGAAGCCGACCGGCCGGAAGAAGAGTGCGAAGAGCGCGAGCAGCATCGCAAAGTAGAACCCCGAAAAGGCGGTGGCATACACCAGCGGCCAGGCGGCGAAGATGGCGCCGCCGGCGGTGATCAGCCAGACCTGGTTGCCGTCCCAGTGCGGGCCGATGGTGTTGATGATGACGCGTCGCTCATCGTCGGTCTTGCCCAGGAAGGGCAGGAGTGCGCCGACGCCCATGTCCATTCCGTCGGTCACGGCGAAGCCGATCAAGAGCACGCCGACCAGCACCCACCAGATGAACTTCAGGACTTCGTAGTCGATGATCATGATCGGTCCCCTAGTCTTGCCGTTTCTGCGGTGCGAGCGCGGGTGCCGGACCGCCTGCGGTGGTTGAGCGGGACGCCGTGGCCGCCTCTTCATGGTGGTAGCGGCCCGTATGCAGCGAGCTGGGCCCCTGCCGCCCGAACTTGAACATCAAATACATCTCGATGATCAGGAGCACCGTGTAGAAGAGGATGAAGGCCGAGAGACTGATGATGAGGTCGCTCGGTGCCAGGCTCGAGGCGGCGATACTGGTGGGAAGGACCTCGCCGATCGCCCAAGGCTGACGGCCGAACTCGGCGACGAACCAGCCCGTCTCTGCCGCGATCCAGGGCACCGGGATGCTCCAGAGGAAGAGGCGCAGCAGCCAGCGTTTCTCTTGGATGACGCGTTTGGCGTTGAAGTAGAAGCCCAACAGCATCAAGGCGAGCATCCAGAACCCGGCCGCGACCATCACCCGGAAGCTCCAGAAGAGCGGCGCGACCTCGGGGATCGAGTCCTTGACCGCCATGCGGATCTGTTCTTCGGTCGCTTGACTCGGGTCGTCGATATAGCGCTTGAGCAGGAGCCCGTAGCCGAGATCGTCCTTGTGGTCCTCGAAGACCGCGCGGTTCTCCGGCGTGTCCTGATTCCCGCGCAGGCGCTGCAGATACTCGTAGGCGATCATGCCGCTGCGGATGCGGATCTCGTGGTCCACCATCAGGTCCTTCAGTCCCTTCACCTGGGTGTCGAGCGAGCGCGTAGCGATCAACCCCAAGAGCCAGGGGATCTTGACCGCCCCGTGGGTTTCCTCGTCCTCGTTGCTCGGGAAGCCGATGATCGTAAAGCCGGCCGGAGCCGGCTCGGAATGCCATTCCGCCTCGATCGCCGCGAGCTTCACCTTCTGCACGTCGCCGACCTCGTAGCCGGATTCGTCGCCGAGCAGGATGACCGAGAGGATGCCCGCCAAACCGAAGCCGATCGCGACCGAGAAGGAGCGCTTGGCGAAGGCCAGATCCCGCCCCTTGAGCATGTACCAGGAGCTGATGCCGAGCACGAACATGGATGCGGTCACGTAGCCGGCGGCCACCGTGTGCACGAACTTGACCTGCGCAACCGGGTTGAGCACGACATCCATGAAGTTGGTCATCTCCATGCGCATCGTCTCGTAGCTGAACTCGGCACCGACCGGGTTCTGCATCCAGCCGTTGGCGACCAGGATCCAGAGCGCCGAGAGGTTGGACGCCAGCGCCATCAGGAAGGTGACGGTCAGATGCTGGCGTTTGGACAAGCGCTCCCAGCCCAGAAAGAACAGACCGATGAAGGTCGATTCCAGGAAGAAGGCCATCAGGCCCTCGATGGCGAGTGGTGCGCCGAAGACGTCGCCGACATAGTGGCTGTAGTAGGCCCAGTTGGTCCCGAACTGGAACTCCATGGTCAGCCCGGTGGTGACGCCCAACGCGAAGTTGATGCCGAAGAGCTTGCCCCAGAACTTGGTCATGTCCCGGTAGATCTCGCGTCCGGTCATAACGTAGACGCTCTCCATGATCACCAGGATCCAGGCGAGGCCGAGTGTGAGGGGCACGAAGAGGAAGTGGTACATCGCGGTCATGGCGAATTGCCACCGCGAGAGCTCGATCATGGTGCTGTCAAGCATGGCGATCTTCCCGAGGTTGGAGATCAGGAACGGCAAGGAGGGCTGTCGGGTGCCGGGCAGGGTGTCGGCGATCGGGGAGATCGCCGACGGTCCGGATCAGGCTGGCCCGCCGGTCGGAAGTGCTTAGGCTAGGCCGGTCGTCACATGGCGGAAATGACGAATCGCAACCTGCTCTTCGGGAAAATTATCGCGTGCTCGAGGAGGCGATGCGGCCGGCGTCAATCGTGATGGTGTGCGCCTTCACCGGCCCCATGGTCATGGGTGTGCGGAGCCGCTGCGGGCAGCGGTTGTCCGGCGAGGATGGCCGACACGGCCTGCAGCGGGTCGGTCGCGCTGGTGGTGTAGACCTGGATTCCGTGGCGGGCCATCCGCTGGAGGAAGCCGGTTCCGGCACCCTGGGTGACGATCCCGTTGAGCTTGAGCTCGAACAGCGGGTGATCGTCGCCGTGATAGTCGTGCAGGGACAGCTCCATCGGCAGATCGAGCCGATCGACCTCGGTCGGATTGCCGTCGGCGTTTGCCTCGTAGACGATGAAGCGACGGCTCTTGCCGGCGTGTCCGGTGATGGTTCGGAAGTTCTGGCTGGTGACGGCGATACGCATGGATTTGCCGGTATTCAGAACGGCGAAGACGCTTCGATTGGTCATGGATTTCGGATCTCGTAGGGGGTGTTTGATTGGGTACCCTGCCGTGGGACTTAGGCCGGGGCCGCCTCTGTCTGACGCAGACGCAACGCCCAGTCCTCCATTGCCGCGTTCGCTACGGGCATGGGCGATTCAATGAAGGTGATCACGAAGCCGTCGTCGGTCTCCGCGATACCGATCGAGCGGGGACGCATGGCGAGTGCCTGCGGGTTCGGCAATGTGATGCCGAAGCAGAAGACTAGATTCTTGGCCGCTCGGATGCCTTCGCCGACGCGTCCGTCCGGCAGTGATCGGGTGTGTCGGAGGTGATCGAACTCCGCGATGAATACGGCCGACGGGTGTGCCTCGATGCAGGCCCTGAAATAACCGCAGACGCCGTCGACCGAGTCGAACGGTGTCTCCTCGCGGCCGATTTCCAACACGTAGACCGGAAACGACTCCTGCAGCACGGTCTGTTTCATGATCTGCCCTTCCCGGTCTCGGTCAAGCGGCGGTGCGGTACCGCGGAATAGGCCATCTTGGGGAGGAGCGGGGCTCGGGGCATTGAAATCGGTCAACCCGGCTGAACCGCGTCCGGGGCACGTCTCGAGCCGATTCGCGGGAGATGCCGAAGGATGATGCCAAGAGGGTCGGCGGGGCCGCGGTTCAGGATAATAAAATGAATTAATCTCTTGAAACGCATCTCTCGCGGCGCTCTCGGGTGTGCGCGATTCCGAGCCTGACCGAGAACGCGGCATATCGCACCGGACGCGTTTCAACCCTCCGCGATGCGCTTGAGGTTGGGGATGTCGAGCAAAAAGCGGTTGGGGTCGGTTTCGACCAGAAGGCTCTGGCGTTTGAACTCGGCGATGGTGCGGCTGGCGGTCTCGGTGGTGATGCCGAGCATGGCGCCCATGTCCTCGCGGCTGAACAATTGGCAGGCGCTGCTCTCGCGATCGCGCACCAAGCGCAGCAAGAGCCGGGCGATGCGCTGACGGGCGGATCCGGTGGAGAGCTCGGTGAGCCAGGCGTCGGCCTCGTTCAAGGCGCGTTGCCAGCGTGAGATCAGCTCACGGTGCAGATCCGGATTGTTGCAGCCCAGGTCGCGCACCAATCGGGCGGGGAAGCGGCAGACCTCGGTCGGCTGAAGGGCTATGGCGTCGTGCTGGTAGGTCCCGCCCTCGAGCATGGCCTCCAGGCCCAAGACGTCGGTGGTACGCGCGATCCGCACGATCCGCTGACTCCCGTCCGGGAGATACTGAACCAATTTCAGGACACCGGTTCGCACGGTGAACATGTGGTCTGCAGCGTCGCCCGTGCGGTAGAGACTGGTGCCGGGTTTCAAGGTGAATTGGTCGATCGGGTCGTGGATCTGCTCGAAATCCGATTCGGCCAGTCCCGCGAAGAGGACCGAGGTGCGAAGCGAGCAGTTGAGGCAGTCCGCCTCGCCGGACCAGGCTTCCCGCAGCGTGACACTTTTGACCATTGGGCTCGTCTGAATCTCGTCGTTCGGGGCGCCTGAAGCGCCTGATGGCCCAGTGTAGCCCATCGAACCGACGAGATCATTTCGCGCGCGGGGTTGCGCATCGTCGTCGCCCTCTCTAACGTGAGCCACCGGTGCTCGCCCGTCCGCCGCGCGCCGTCACTCACACGTCCTCTTCGACCAGGTATCCCGATGACCTTGCTCAGCCTCGACTCCGTCGCCCTCTCCTATGGCTTGCCGCCGCTTTTGGAGGACGTCTCCTTCAGCATCGAGCGAGGAGAGCGGATCTGTCTGATCGGCCGCAACGGCGCCGGCAAGTCGACCTTGCTGCGGATCATCGACGGGGAGATTCAGGCCGACTCCGGTCAGATCCGCGCGGCCGCGGGGCTGAAGGTGGCGCGCCTCACACAGGAGATCCCGCGCGGGGAAGAGGGCAGCGTCTTCGAGGTCGTCTCCGCCGGTCTGGGCGATCTCGGGGTGCTTCTGAGCGACTACTTCAAGCTCTCCCACGGCCTGGGTAGCGACCCGAGCGAAGAGGATCTGACCCGTCTGGCGCGGGTCCAGCAACAATTGGAGGACGGCGGCGGTTGGGCGATCGAGCAACGCACCGAGCGCGTCATCTCGCGGCTGGGGCTCGATGCCGAGGCGCGTTTCGCGGCGCTCTCGGGCGGTCTGCAACGGCGCGTCTTGCTTGCCCGCGCCCTGGTGATCGAGCCCGATCTGCTGTTGCTCGACGAGCCGACCAACCATCTGGACATCGATGCGATCGATTGGCTCGAAGACTTCCTGATCGACTTTCCGGGCTCTCTGCTCTTCGTGACCCATGATCGACGTTTCCTGCAGCGGGTCGCGACGCGGATCCTGGAGCTCGATCGCGGGCGGATCACCGACTGGCCCGGAGACTACGCCAACTATCTGCGGCGTCGCGAGGAGCGCCTGCATGCCGAGGCACAGGCCGCGGCGCAGTTCGACCGCAAGCTCGCCGAGGAGGAGGTCTGGATCCGCCAAGGCATCAAGGCGCGACGCACCCGCAACGAAGGCCGCGTGCGCGCGCTCGAATCCATGCGCCGCGAACGGCTCGAGCGGCGCGAGCTTCAGGGCACTGCGCGTCTGCGCCTGAGCGAGGCGGATCGCTCCGGCAAGCTGGTGGTCGAGGCCGAGGAGATCGGCTTCGCCTGGGGCGACACCCCGGTGATCCGTGACTTCAGCACCCTGATCCTGCGCGGCGACAAGATCGGCATCATCGGCCCGAACGGCGCCGGCAAGAGCACTTTGCTGAAGCTGCTGCTCGGCGATCTGGAGCCGCAGAGCGGGACGATTCGGCGCGGGACCAACCTGCAGGTCGCCTATTTCGATCAACTGCGCGCCCAGCTCGACCTGGATAGGAGCGTCCAGGACAACGTCGCGGGCGGCAGCGACAAGATCGAGGTCGACGGCCAGAGCCGTCATGTCCTCTCCTATCTCAAGGACTTTCTCTTTACCCCGGAGCGCGCGCGGCAGCCGGTCAAGGCGCTGTCCGGAGGCGAGCGTAATCGCCTGCTGCTGGCCAAGCTCTTCACACGCCCCGCCAATCTGCTGGTGCTCGACGAGCCGACCAATGACCTGGATACCGAGACACTCGAGCTGCTCGAAGACCTGCTGGTCGAGTTCCAGGGCACCCTCTTGCTGGTCTCCCACGACCGGGCACTGCTCGACAATGTCGCCACCAGCACACTGGTCTTCGAGGGCGAAGGGCGGGTCCGCGAGTATGTCGGCGGATACGAGGACTGGGTGCGTCAACGCGATCCGCGGCGCTCGGGCGAGTTCAAGACCAAACCGGCGGACCCCGCGACACAGCCGTCATCCCCCGCGGGCGGGACGAATCAGCCCAAGGCTGCACCCAAGGGCGAGAAGCTGAGCTTCAAAGAGGCGCGCGAGCTCGCCGAGCTGCCGGCGCGCATCGAGACGCTGGAGGGCGCGCAAGCCGAGCTGCACGCACGCCTGGCCGATCCGGCCTTCTATCAGGCCGCCCGCGAGGAGGTCGCTGCGGTCAAGGCGCGTCTGGAGGCGTTGGAGTCCGAGCTCGAGACCGCCTACGCGCGCTGGGAGGCGCTCGAGGCGCGGCGCTGATCCGGCGGGAGCGAAGGACGTACATGCGCAGCCGGACCGAGCGCCGGACCGCCGGACGGCGCGTTTGTCGCCGTCCGCGTCCTGAACTAACATCGCCGTTTGCTCCGGGTCGGCTCGCTGCCGGTTTCCGCTTGTCACCTGCGCTCGGTATGAGTCATTTGAACCGCGTCAGGCACGGTTTTCTCGGTCTCATCAAGCGGTCGTTTCCCGCCAAACATCGTTTGTCACTCAGGACGCGGTTCAATCCATGAAGTTCAAGGTCGATGAATTCCGCAGCTGGAAGCACAAGTGCATCACGCTGCTCGGGATGTCGGGGGTGGGCAAGACCTATCTCTCCGAGATGTTGCGCCGCAACGACTGGTTCCACTACTCCGGCGACTACCGGATCGGGACGCGTTATCTCAACGAGCACATCCTCGACCTGGTCAAAGCGCACGCGATGCGCGATCCCTTCCTGCGCGATCTCCTGCGCCACGATTGGGTCGCCATCCACAACAATATCAAGATCAAGGATCTGGGGCCGGTCCTGAGCTTCGTCGGCAAGCTCGGGAACCCCGAGCGCGGGGGGCTGCCGCTCGGCGAGTTCAACCGTCGCCAGGCGCTGTATCGCGAGGCGGAGATCGCGGCCATGATGGATGTGCCCGATTTCGTGCGAAAGGCGCAGGAGATCTACAGCTATCCGCATCTGATCAACGACGTCGGCGGGAGTCTCTGCGAGCTCGACGAGCCGCGAGTCATCGATCTGCTCGCCAAGCACAGCCTGATCCTCTACATCCGGGTCCCGGAGGCGGACGAGATCAAGCTCATTCAACGCGCACAGGCCGATCCCAAGCCGCTCTATTACCGCCCCGACTTCCTGCGTGCCGCGCTGAAGGACTATTTGTCGGTCCATGGTCTCGATTATGTCGCGCAGGTGGACCCGGACGATTTCACGCGCTGGGTCTTCCCGCGCCTCTTCCATTCGCGGGTGCCGCGTTACGAAGCGATCGCAAGGCCTCACGGCTACACGGTCTCGTCCGAGGATGTCGCGCGGGTGCGCGACGAGCAGGATTTTCTGCAGCTGATCGAATCGGCGATCGGACAGGCCGAGACGCCGGTCTTCGATCCCGAGATGCAGTAACCCGAACGACAGGACCGACCCCATGCCGATCGTCGCCCACAATGACCTGCCTACGTTCGAGCGTCTGCGCGAAGAGGGCCACAAGATCCTCGAGCCCGATCACGCGATTCAGCAGGATATCCGGGAGCTGCACATCGGCCTGCTGAACATGATGCCGGATGCCGCACTTGCGGCGACCGAGAGACAGTTCTTCCGCCTGATCGGTCAGAGCAATCAGATCGCGCAGTTCTACGTCCATCCCTTCACGCTCGACGCGCTCGATCGCGGCCCCATCACCCGGGAGTACGTCGAGCGCTACTACGAGCCGTTCGAGAAGATTCGTGCCGAGGGCCTGGACGCCTTGGTGATCACCGGGGCCAATGTCATGGGCCCGGACCTCGCGAGTCAGACCTTCTGGGAGCCGCTGATCGAGGTGGTCGACTGGGCCTACCACAACGTCAGCTCGACACTCTGCTCCTGCCTGGCGACCCATGCGGTGTTGCAGTTTCGCTACGGTCAGCGGCGCCGTCCGCTGGGCGAGAAGCGCTGGGGTGTCTACGTCCATCGCGTGATCGATCGCAGCCATCCCTTGGTGAGCAGTGTGAATACGCGCTTCGACGTGCCGCACTCGCGTTTCAACGAGATCGGTCGCGACCAGTTCGATGCGGCCGGCCTGCACATCCTGGCCGAAAGCGAGGAGGCCGGCGTTCATCTCGCGGTTAGCCCGGACGGCTTCCGCCAGGTGTTTTTCCAGGGTCATCCCGAGTACGACATCATCTCGCTGCTCAAGGAGTACAAGCGCGAGGTCAATCGTTTCGCCTCCGGAGAGCGCGATCAATACCCGCCTGTCCCCGAGAACTATTTCGGCGTTCAGTCGCGCGCCATTTTGGACGAGCACCGCGAGCGAATCCTCGATGCACTCGATCAGGGTCGCGAGCTGCCCGCCTTCCCCGAGCAGCACATCGTCGGCAGGCTCGACAACACCTGGCACGACAGCGGCGAAGGTGTGCTCGGCAACTGGATGGGATTGATCTATCAGGTCACCCACAACGACCGCAGGCTTCCCTTCATGTCGCACGTGGACCCCGACGATCCGCTTGCGCTCAGTTGGCGTCGACCCCGCGGCTAATATAGCGAGCGCACGTGTCGACGGTGGTTTTTCGCCACCGACGCGCGAACGGAACCCGATCGCGGGGCGTTTGATTGTCTCCGCGTTGCATCTCGACAACAGATGCGTCCTCCTGTTTTGAAAGATACCACTGATCGGCTCGATGACTTTTTTAACCCCCATGATCGATTTGGCGAAAAAAAGCCTGTTGCCTGGTTGTCGTTTGTTGCATTTTGATACTAAACTCAGCACATGAGATGCAGTGCGTGACGAAAAGGAAACAGTTGTTGTCTGCATGTTCCCTTTCGTTGCCGAGCGGGCAGCTCAACCGACTCTCCGGGGCGGGATGATCGGCATCCAAACAACAGATTCCACTGAGAAAAACATGTTCGAGCAAACCGAAAACGCAATCCGCTACAAATGGGATCCCAGGACCTACACCGGGTTCAAGCTGCGTTACGACGCCGAGGGTGCGGCCAAGGGCGGGCATTGCTGCTTCCACGTCGAGGACTGGACCTTCCGCAGTATCACGAACGAGTGGCCGTGCGAGGACCTCGACGAGGCACTGGAAGTGCTGAATCACTTCTTCGCGATCGACGTCATCCAAGAGCGCGAGCGTCTGGCCTCGTGGCTCCCGGTGACGCTGGCCGAAGCGGCCTAGCCCGCGACGTCGTTCGCGCCGGGCTCCGGCTCTCGTCGGGCTCGTCAAGACTCGCACCCTCGGGGCGACCGCCCCGGGGGTGCGAGCGCTCGTTTGCAGTGGATCGGGTTTCCGTCTCTCCTTCTTCCTACGCATTCAAAAGCAAGCGTCTCGATCGCCCCGTTTTCCGCCTACTACCGCTCCGTTCGGCGGGCTCCTGCTTGTTCCGGTCTCCCATTTCCCGGGTTGGCATCAAGTTTGAAAGATAGACAGCCGCAATATTAGAATGCGGTAATCGTCTGGCCCACTACCTCGCTCTTAAAGGTGCTCACATGCAGGATCCCATTGCTCACTCCGACAGCACGGTCGGGCGAGTCGAGGTCAAGGAAACCACCTGCTACATGTGTGCGTGCCGGTGCGGTATCAGGGTTCACATGCGGGACGGCGAGGTCCGCTATATCGACGGTAATCCCAACCACCCCCTGAACAAAGGGGTGATCTGCGCCAAGGGCAGCTCCGGGATCATGAAGCAGTACTCGCCCGGTCGCATCACCAAACCGCTGCGCCGCAAGGCGGGGGCGGAGCGGGGTACCTCCGAGTTCGAGTCGATCTCCTGGGACGAAGCCTTCCAGATGCTCGAGGAGCGTCTCGGGCGCCTGCGTGCGGAGGATCCGAAGAAGTTTGCGCTCTTCACCGGTCGCGATCAGATGCAGGCCCTCACGGGTCTCTTCGCCAAACAGTTCGGCACCCCGAACTACGCCGCTCACGGCGGCTTCTGCTCGGTCAACATGGCCGCGGGGCTGATCTATACCATCGGCGGCTCCTTCTGGGAGTTCGGCGGACCGGATCTGGATCGCGCCAAGCTCTTCGTGATGATCGGCACCGCCGAGGATCACCATTCCAACCCGCTGAAGATCGCCATCTCCGAGTTCAAACGACGCGGCGGCCGCTTCATCTCGGTCAATCCGATCCGCACCGGCTATTCGGCCATCGCAGACGAGTGGGTGCCGATCAAGCCCGGCACCGACGGTGCGCTGCTGATGGCGATCTCCCACGAGATCCTCAAGCAGGGTCTGTTCGATCGCGATTTCCTGGTTCGCTATACCAATTCCGCGGAGCTGGTCATCGATGCCCCGGCTCGCGACGATCACGGTCTCTTTTATCGTGCCGAGATGCACGTGGAAGAAGGCTGCTTCGATCCGGAGAACAAACTCTGGTGGGACCGCAACCTCGACGGCCCCATCAGCACCCATACACCGGGTGCGGATCCGCGCCTGATGGGCAGCTACAAGCTCGACATGGACGGCGGGATCCCGGTCAAACCGGCGTTCCAATTGCTCAAGGAGCGGCTCGAACCCTGCACGCCCGAGTGGGCCGCCGAGATCACCGGCATTCCGGCCGACACCATCCGTCGCCTTGCGCACGAGATGGGCGTCACCGCGCGCGATCAGAAGATCGAGCTGCCGATCCCCTGGACCGATTGCTGGGACGTCGAGCACCCGTCGGTGACCGGCAACCCGGTCGCCTTTCATGCGATGCGCGGGATGGCCGCCCATTCCAACGGTTTCCAGACCATCCGTGCGCTCGGCGTGCTCATGACCCTGCTCGGCACCATCGATCGGCCCGGCGGTTTCCGCCACAAGGCGCCCTTTCCGCGCCCGATTCCGCCCTGCGCCAAACCGCCCCACGGCCCCGAGGCCGTCCAGCCGAACACGCCGCTCGACGGCATGCCGCTCGGTTGGCCCGCCAAGCCCGAGGATCTCTTCGTCGACGCCGACGGCGGACCGGTGCGCATCGACAAGGCCTTCTCCTGGGAGTATCCGCTCTCGGTGCACGGGCTGATGCATAACGTCATCACCAACGCCTGGCGCGGCGACCCCTATCCGATCGACACCCTGTTCCTCTTCATGGCCAACATGGCGTGGAACTCCTCCATGAACACCAGCGAAACACGCAAGATGCTGGTGGACAAGGATGTCGAGGGGAAATACAAGATCCCCTTCATCGTCGTCTGCGACACCTTCGCCTCCGAGACCGTCGCCTTCGCCGATCTGGTGCTTCCGGATACCAGCTATCTGGAGCGCCACGACGCGCTCTCGATGCTTGACCGCCCGATCTCCGAGTTCGATGGTCCGGTCGACGCGGTTCGCATCCCGGTGCTGCCGCCGAAAGGCGACTGCAAGCCCTTCCAGGACGTGCTGATCGAGCTGGGATCGCGCCTGAAGCTGCCGGCCTTTGTCACCGCCGAGGGCGAGCGCAAGTACCGCGACTATCCCGACTTCATCGTCAATTACGAGACATCGCCCGGCTCGGGCATCGGCTTTCTGGCCGGCTGGCGCGGCAAGGACGGCGATCAGGTGCTCAAGGGCGAGCCCAATCCCAAGCAGTGGGAGATGTATGCCAAGAACGGCTGCGTTTTCCATCACGAGCTGCCGCCCAGCTACCAGTACATGCGCAACTGGAACAAGGGCTACCTTCACTGGGCGCGGGCGCACGGCATGATCCGTTATGCCGAGCCCATCACGATCCATCTCTATTCCGAGGTCCTGCAGAAGTTCCGGTTGGCCGCGCAGGGCAAGTGGCCCGGACGCCAGCCGCCGGATCGGCTGCGCGAGCGTGTCGAAACCTATTTCGACCCCTTGCCCTTCTTCCATCGTCCACTGGAAGATCAATTGGTCGACACAGTGCGCTTTCCGTTGAACGCACTGACCCAGCGTCCGATGGCCATGTATCACAGTTGGGACAGCCAGAACGCCTGGCTGCGTCAGATCCACAGCCACAACTATCTCTTCGTCAATCCGCTCGTGGGCAAGAAGCACGGCTTCGGCGACGGCGACTGGATCTGGGTGGAGTCGACGCTGAGCAAGGTGCGCTGCATGTGTCGCTTCTCCGAGGCGGTCGAGCCCGGCACGGTCTGGACCTGGAACGCGATCGGCAAGGCCAACGGCGCCTGGGGGCTCGGGAGCAACGCGGACGAGTCGCGCAAGGGCTTCCTGCTGAACCATCTGATCGCCGAGGAGCTGCCGCCCAGCGAGGCCGGCGATCATCTCTCCAACTCGGATCCGGTGACGGGTCAGGCTGCCTGGTTCGACGTGCGAGTTCGTGTCTACAAGGCAGGCCCCGACGAGCCGCGGGTGACCTCACCCCAGTTCGATGCCATGCCGCGCCTGCCCGGACAGGAGAAGCAGCGCGGCAAGTGGCAGGCCTACATGGCCGGCGTGTTCGGGAAGAAGTAGCTTCGGCCCTCAGCGGTCGGTTCCGGGCCCGGCGATGATATGCATCGTCGGCTCGCAAGCCGACGACCGATCCCGCGGCTGACGGCCGACAACGGAGAGAATTAGACATGACTCAACTTGCCCTGGTGATCGACCTGAACGTCTGCGTCGGTTGCCATGCCTGCGTGACGTCCTGCAAGGAGTGGAACACCTCCGGCTGGGCAGGCACGATGGTGGACCAGAACCCCTATGACGGCAGTCCGACCGGGACCTTCTTCAATCGGGTGCAGACCTTCGAGGTCGGCGTCTTCCCGAATACCGAGACGGTCCATTTCCCCAAGAGCTGCCTGCACTGCGAGGAGCCGCCTTGCGTCCCGGTCTGCCCGACCGGTGCCTCGCACAAACGGGCCGACAACGGCATCGTGCTGGTCGATTACGACAAGTGCATCGGCTGCAAGTATTGCGCTTGGGCCTGCCCCTACGGCGCGCGCGAGCTCGACGAGCAGCAGAAGGTGATGAAGAAATGCACCCTCTGTATCGATCGCATCACGGATGCCACGCTGTCCGAGCGCGATCGCCAGCCGGCTTGCGTGCTGGCCTGCCCGACCAGTGCCCGACTCTACGGCGACGTCCATGACCCGGACTCGGAGGTCTCGGTGGCGATCCGCGAGCGCGGCGGCTATCAGCTGATGCCCGAATGGGGTACCAAGCCGGCCAATCATTATCTGCCGCGTCAGAAGAACCGGATGTACATCAGTCCGGATGAGCTGACGCGTGTCGACAACCCGTTGCGCAAAGAGGATCTCACCACCTACACGGGCGAGGAGACCTTGGACGACGTGGCCTGGTAAGGATGCCGGACCCGGATCAAGCTCACTCGCCGACGCGACATTCGTTATAGGACAAAGGGATCCACCCATGCACCCCGCATTCTCCGTCATCTTTCTGACCACGCTGCTCGGTGCCGGTCAGGGTCTGTTTTTGGCCATGTTTACCGGTCAACTCTATGCGATTGCCCGGTTCCTCCCGGTGCAGGAGGACCAGTTCTATGCGATCGGCAGTCTGGTTGCCCTCTGGTTGCTCGTGGTCGGTCTCGGCGCCTCCTTCTTTCATCTCGGGCGTCCCGAGCGGGCCTGGCGCTCGGCCGCCATGTGGCGGACCTCTTGGTTGTCGCGCGAGGTCATCATCCTGCCGATCCTGATGGCGCTCGTGTTTGCCTACAGCGTCGCGCACTTGATGCATTGGACGCAGCCTTGGTTCCGCATCGGCGAGGTGCTCGGCGTCGATGCGACGCTGCTCTTGGGCTTGCTCGGGACGATCGCCTCCTTCGCACTCTTCGTCTCGACCGCCATGATCTATGCGAGCGTCAAGTTCCTCCAGGAATGGCACTCGACCTTCACCGTCGCCAACTTCACCCTCCTGGGTCTGGCCTCCGGGTTCATGCTGGCCGCCGCCTACTCGGCCTACCTCGGCAATCCCTTGGTGTCCTTTTTCGGCACCTGGGCCGTGGTGCTGACCTTGGGCGCACTGGTCTCGCGTGTCGCCCATCTCAGACGCAACGCCAGGCTCAAGCACAAGAGCACAGTGCAGACCGCTATCGGCGTGCGCCACACCGCCGTCGTGCAGAAGGCGCAGGGGGCGATGGGAGGCAGCTTCAATACGCGCGAGTTCTTCCACGGGCGCAGTCCCGAGACCGTTCGGCTCGTGCGCAACCTTTTTCTGATCTTGGTTTTCCCGATGCCGATCCTCTTGATCTCCGGCGCCTACCTGATCGAATCCACGACCTTGCCGATCCTTGCCTTCGTGATCCAGTACATCGGGCTCCTCGCCGAGCGCTGGTACTTCTTCGCCGAGGCCAAGCATCCGCAAAATCTCTACTACCAGAGCATCTCCTGACCGGCGAGCCGGTTCGGCGCTGCCCTGCGGTTCGGCAACTTAAACCGCGCCCGGCGCGGTATGCGATGTTTTTGGATGGGATCGGCTCCGGCAGACTTGACAACCGTTGGAGTCTGCGCGGTTTAAGATATTAAAAGATATATTATTTTAAACCGCGCCACCGCTAAGGGCCGTCGTTGCACCAAACGTCGAGCTCACTCGAAGATGAGCATCTCGCTCTGGGCGCGGTTTAGAGCCAGCGTTTGATGCGGAAGAACACCAGCATTCCCATGGCCAGGATCAGCATCAGCCCCAAGAGGCCGAAGTAGGCCCAGTGCCACGCAAGCTCCGGCATGTACTCGAAGTTCATGCCGTAGATGCCGGCCAGGAAGGTGAGCGGGATGAAGATGGTCGCCGTGATGGTCAAGACCTTCATCACCTCGTTCGTGCGATAGCTGATGCCCGAGAGATAGAGGTCGAGCATCCCCGAGATGATGTCGCGAAAGGTCTCGACCGTGTCGACGACCTGGACGGTGTGGTCGTAGACATCCCGCAGGAAGACCCGTGTGGTCTCGTCGACCAGCTTCGAATCCCCTCGCTGCAGACTGCCGATCAGCTCGCGTAACGGCCAGACCGACTTACGGAGCTGAATCATTTCACGCTTGAAGTTGTGGATCGACTCCAGGGTATTGGTGCCCGGGACGGCGAAGAGCTCCTGCTCGAGATCTTCGATGTCGTCGCCGATGCTCTCCAGCGTGGTGAAGTAGCGGTCGACCACGACATCGATCAGCGCATAGGCCAGATAATCCGGTCCCATCGCACGGCCACGAACCTTGCCGCTCCTCAATCGATCGCGAACGGCGTCGAAGATCGGACCGCTCTTCTCTTGGAACGAGAGCACGAAGGTCGGTCCCAGGATCAGGCTGACTTGCTCGACCCGGAATCCACCCTCCTTTTCGTAGAAGGGAATCTTCAGCACCAGAAACAGGTAGTCGCCGTAGTCCTCCAGTTTCGGCCTGTGATCGCTGTTGAGGATGTCTTCGAGCACCAAGGGATGAAGGCCGAAACAGGCGCCGAGGGTCTCGATGTGCTCGACGGCATGGATCCCGTTGATGTTGACCCAGGAGACCCCTCGAGCCTTGGCGAATCCGCAGCAGCGGTCGACCTCGCGGACGCCGAAAGTGACCTCGGAGAAGTGCTCGGCATCGTAGGTGACGACATCGAACGTGATGGGCTCCTGACTCGGCTCCCCGACATGCACCAGGGTTCCGGGCGGGGCCCCGATCTTACGATGCGGACGCTTTTTGAGCAGCTTCTTGCGGGCCATGCGGCGACTCCTCGCGGGGCGGAGCCCGAGAATAGGGCAGGGAGACGCCCCGGGTACAGCCTGTCGTCATCCGAAGCACGGCGGGGTCGAGGCTCATGCCCGGTGTGGCGGGATTCGCGCTTGCGTGTATACCCCGCCGGTCGCGTTTAGGACCGGGACGCATCGTCCGCCGATAGACGTCGGCTTCGCCGCCCGCGCCCTGCGACTTGCGGTTGGAGCCGGCCCCGGGGGCACTGCGGGGCGGTATCGAGCCCGGGTGTCGGAGGTCTGTTCCGGCCGTCGCGCCATCGCCATCGAAAACCACGCAACCCGTGAATTCCGCACACTTTCGGGCTGCCGTGCGCACGTGTCCCGGCGGGGAGAGACGCCTAATCTGGTTCCCGAGGCCAAGTGCCTCGCGAACCCCCGGTCACCGGGGATACCAGAAGAAGCATTCAGCGGAGGCCACCATCATGTCCATGCCACTCGTCGTCGTTCTTGTCGCCGCCACCACCGGCATCGCAGCGACCGTCGCGGTCTTTGACGGCAGGGTTGAATCCGCTCAGGTCGTCCCTGCGGTCACGGCGTCTGCCGATTCCGCGGAGGGTTGGACCAGACGCGGTGTGAGGCCAGTCGGCGCGGTCCAGCGTCCCGAGACCATCGGGACATCGAGCGCGGGACCGCGGCGCGGCATGCGGGGCAGCCCGGAGCGTACCCAAGTTGTCCCGGTTGCGGGCTCCGGTGACTGGACCCGGCGCGGGACCAGGAGTGTGCCGTCGAGCTGAGCGACGGCACGGGGCGGGTGCCCCCGCCCCGCACGTCTTGCTGCGCGGTGCGGGACTCGATTTCCCGCAAGGTCGGCTCTTGGGCCACAGCTGCCCTGGCGGCCTGGTCGGAAAGGAATGCAACAAAAAATAATCGAAATAAAACTTAAATCGCGTTGTGCACGGCGCCGGAAGGGCGACGAAAGGCCGGATAAACTCGATGACAGGTCATGTCCCACCGGACGCGATTTAACCCCCGAAGTTGTAGTTGACCGAAAGGGACAAGACATCCACATGACTGTCCGTTTCCCCGCGGAGCGCGATACTGGTCTCCAGCGGCGATCCGGCGTAGAAGGGGAGCGTCAGATCGATGTCGGCCCGCTCGAAGATCCCGTAGGCATAGCCGACATCGAGCCGGAGACGCTCGGAAACGCCGTAGGATGCACCGATCCCGAGCCACAACAGATCGCTGTCCGGAATGCTGGTGTTGCGCAGGGCGTCGGTGGTCGGGGATTGGTCATATTGGATGCCGCCGCGCAGCGTCCAGCGCGAATCGAGTGCGTACTCGGCCGCCAGGCCGACCGTGAAGGTGTTTTCGAAGCCTTGGGGACGGACCAGATCGGGACTGCCGTTCGCAAACCGCACCCGGATCTCGTCGAACGCATCCCAGCCGAACCACTGTACCTCGCCCATCAGCGTCAGCTGCGGGGTCACGGCCTGCGTGAGGCTCAGCGAGAGGATGTCGGGCAGGTCGAGTCGGGCTCGGGTGTCGCTGGACCCGTTGGCCGCGGCCAACGGACCGCTCAGACCGGTGATCGCCGCGCTGCCTTTCAGGTCGTGGCGCATGCCGGATCGATAGTGCAGCCCGACGCGGGTCTCCTCGCTCGGCTGGAAAAGCAGGCCGATGTTGAAGCCGGTGTCCCATCCGTCCCCGGTCAGCTTGGAGCGTCCATCGGTTGCGGGGGTCGGTCCGCCGGGGTTCAAGGGGTCGGGCAGGGCGCCGATCAGCTCGGCATCGGCGTACTGAACATCGATGCCGCCGCCGATGGACCAGGCGTCGTTGATCCGATAGGCGACCGTCGGGGCGATATCGAGGGTCTGAATGCTGTTGTCGTAGGAGTCGTAACGGCCGAACCATTCCCGGCCATAGTCCAGTTGAAGCCCGAACGGGGAGGTGACGGCGAGTCCCAGCCAGACCCTGCCGTCCATGAGCGGTGTGCCGAGAAAGAGGTTGGGGACGGGAATCCAACCGTCCCCGTGGCCTCGGCCTCCCGCATAAGGACGCTCGTGTCCTCCCGTGCCGAGCGTGCTGGCCTGCGAGCCGCGATTGTCGACGGCGATGTCGGCATTGATCGCATCGATGCCGATCTCGACGAAGGTTCCCCCGAGCCGAGTCATGCCGGCCGGGTTGTAGAAGAGCGTGCTGCCGTCGCGTGCCGAGGAGGTCAGGCCGACATTCGCCGACCCGGTTGCGGTCGCGCCTTTCATGGGGACGTAGATGCCGCCGGCGAGCAGGGTCGAGGGGAAGGCCATCAGGGCGAGGAGTGCGAACGTAGAGTCCGGACGCCGACAACGGAGAGGGGGGATGGGCATGAGGCTGGTTTCTCGATGCGGGTTGGACTGCAAGGGCGCGATCATAACGGGGATCGGGCGACCGCGTCGCCCGCAGGGTTTCGGTGCGCGGCGGTCGGGCTTGGGGTCCGACTCGATTCGCCGGTCCGCTGCGACCTCGGTGCGGGGCCTGTTCCGATGAGGTCGCCGCACGCCGTCGAGCGCGCGTTTCCGGACATCTCCACGGCGCCGTTCGCCGTGCCGTCCGGGGCCTCGCCCGAGCTGGTCGCCGATCAGATCGTGGCCTGCTTTCGGGCGGTCGCCGCACTGGATCGACCGGCCACCAAGGTTTTCGATGCCTTCACAGCCGGGGCAGGGCTCGACCCGCTTGACCCCCTGATCACCGCGGGCTCGCACATTGCCGCCGAGATCGACCGCGGTGTCGCGGGGCGAGCCCGCAACGCCTATCACAACAGCCAGCATCTTTGCGAGGTCGTCCTGTGCAGCCTTTTTCTGGGCCGTCAGGCGGGACTGTCGCATACTCGGCTGGCACGGGTCGTGGTCGCCGCGCTGGTGCATGATTTTCGCCACGACGGAACCACCAATGCCGGCCAACCCTTCCGACTGGAGCGACTGGCGGTGGCTTCTGCGCGACCTTACCTTGCACGAGCAGGTGTCGCGCCGGACGAGATCGAGCGCGTCGCCGCGATCGTGCTGGCGACCGATGTGACAAAGGGCGTCCCTTACGCGCGCCGTTGTTTCAGGTTTCAGCACCGGGTCGGCCCTCGTCCAGAGGCGCCGGAGGAGGCGACGGGTGACCTCGGTCCCCTCCGTCGGCTTGCGACCGACCCGGAAACGGCATTCGAGGCGGTTCTGGTCGCCGAGGCCGATCTGTTGCCGTCGGTGGCCTTGACCGACGAGCACAGCCTGTTGTGTCAGCAGCGGTTGGTCCGGGAGAATGGGCGTGTCGGCGCCGGACCGGCCGAGAAGCTCGCCTTTCTGGATCAACAATCCGGGGGCTTCTTGGTCTCCGGCTTCTTCGAGCCGAATTTCAACCGATTGCGGCGATCCATGGTCGCCGCACTGCCGGGGCGACCGCGGGAACAGAAGGCAATGAAAGAAGAAGCACGCGACATCCTGTTGGAGATCCCGTTGTTCGCGGGACTCGGCCGCGACCTGGTCGGCGATCTCGTCGATCAGGCTACGCTTCGCGCCTACCGCGCAAACACCGTCGTCATGCAGAAGGGCGACGAGGCCAGCGCCCTATACGTGCTGCTCTCCGGGCGGGTCAAAGTCTTCTCTGCGGACGACAACGGCAAGGAGATCGTGCTCAACGAGCTGGGGCCCGGCGACTATCTGGGTGAGCTCGCGCTGATTGAAGACTCCACGCGCTCGGCCTCCGTCATGACCGTTGCGCCGTCGCGTTTCCTGGTCATCCCGAAGGCGTCGTTCCAGGCATTCGTGATCTCGCGGCCCAGCGTGGCGCTGCACCTCATCGGCGCGCTTGCCACGCGGGTCCGCAAGCTGACGGAGGAGGTCGAGCGACTCGCCCTGCGCGACGTCTACAGTCGCCTCGCCGACACGCTCAATGCACGCGCCGTCGAAGAGGACGGACGCCTCGTCACCGATCCCCTGACGCAACGCGACCTCGCGGCACTGGTCGGCGCGTCCCGGGAGATGGTGAGCCGCATCCTCAAGGACCTGAAGGCGGGTGGCTACATCTCTCTCGACGGCAAGCGTATCGTCATCCATCGCAAGCTGCCCGAGCGCTGGTGAGCGATAGGACCTTCTATCCCGGCGAGCCTTGAGTCCCGCGTATCGGCACGAGGCAAGCGACACCTTGATGCGGCCAAACGACCCCGGAGGATGAAATGATCGACGCCATCCGTGATTATGGATTCCTGTACTGGGACCGCTTTCTTCGCAGTCGGCTCTTTATGGTCCTGCTGCGGCCCGTCATCATCACCCTCATTACGCTCAACTCCATCATCACCCGCCGACGCATGAGCCACGAGAACGGGCTCGTGGTTCGGGGGCAGGTGAAGATCCTCGACAATGTGGATCTGCCGCCCAACGGCTTCTTTACGCCCGGCAAGGTGTTTCCCTGTCGGCTGCGTCATGCCTCCGTCAGTTTTCTCGACGATGCCGCGTTGGCGGTGCGTGGTGCCTCGGTGAAGTTCGCCGACGAGGCCGTCGACAGCCCCTTCGACATGCTGATGAACAACGGCAACAGCACGCCGTTCTGGGACATGGACACCTTCTTCCAGTTTACGCTGGCGCGTATTCGGGGTGGACGCGCCCATTTGATCGATTATTTCAAGCGCAATCCGCGCTGTTACATGAACGTGCGCGATGCCTTGCGGCGCGATCCGTCGAGCTTCGCAAACCTCTATTACTATTCGCAGATCCCCTTGCGCTTCATCGCCGAAGATGCGGTCGAGCGCTATGCCAAATTTCGACTGATCCCTTGGGACGAGACGCCTGAGCGGGACGGGATCCCGGATGAGGATGATCTGCAGACGCCTTGGTTTCAGGAGGCGAAACCCAACGAGCGACGCGGGCGAAATTACCTCAAGGACGCGTACCGAAGGCGTCTCGACAAGCAACCCGTGCGCTATCGGTTTCAGATCCAGATCCTGAACTGGCGCGATTCGGATGATCGGGACTACGAGCTCTCCTCGCTGTATCCCTGGAACGAGGACGAATGTCCCTGGCGGGATCTCGCCGAGGTGATCATCACCGAGGCACTCGATGACGCCGAGGGCAACGAATGCCTGTTCAGCCTGCGTCACCTGCCCGCCGCCGTGTTGCAGACCATCCCGGCCCGGAACTTCCGAGACGGGCCGTCCATCGACTATCTGCGTCTGGCGGGGTGGTGGCCGCGGCGTGCGCGGCTCTTGATGTATCGCCTGCGGGGCCAGCCGCCGCGGATCCCCGACGAGCGCAGCGAGACGACCGAAGCCTATGCAGACGAGACGGTCTCGACGGTCGAGTCCGACGATGTTTACAGGCGACCCTGTCTGCCGCAACGCGACACCCCCGAGCGCCGCGAGGAGCGCAGGGAGCAGCTGGAGCAGGCACGCGGTATCTATCAATACCTGCACGGCTACATCGAGACCGAGCCGACCGGCGAGCAGCCCGCATGGCATCCGCCGCCCTGGTATCGAGGCGTGTTCAGGATCTACGAACCCAACCCCGGCGATCGCAAGACGGTGCCGATCCCCCTGCCGCCCTTCGTTCGCGAGCTGCCTTCCGGCGAGCGTTACAGCCGTGTTGTTCAGGGGCGGATATACGGGACCCTCGCGGTCTCCTACCTGGCCTTGGCGTTGAGTCGGTTCGAGAACTGGCTCGCCAAGCGCCACGGTCTCGACATCTATCGCTTTCTGCTCTGGGGCTTTCGCGACAAGCCGCTGACCATGGCGCATTGGCGCGAGGATGCCGAGTTCGCCCGCCAGCGGCTGGCCGGTGTCAATCCGCGCATCATCCGGCGCTTCACCGAGATCCCCGCCAATTTCCCGGTGACCGACGCGACCCTGGCCGGCCTGCTCAACGCGGGCGAGACATTGGCCTCGGCTATGGAGAAGCGCCGGCTCTATTGGTGCAACTACGGGGTGCTCGAAGGCATTTCGGTGAAGCCCGGCCGCTATCTAGCGCATCCCATTGCACTCTTCTACGTGAACGGCGAGGGACGTTTGATGCCCATCGCCATCCAGCTCTTCCAGCGTCCCGAGGATGGGCCGATCTTTACGCCCAAAGATGATCCGGGGCTTTGGCTGGCGGTGAAGACCTTCACGCAATCCGCCGACGCTCAGGTCCACGAGGTGGTGGAGCATCTGCTGCGCACCCATCTGATCATTGAGCTTTTCGGTGTGGCCATGCGTCGGACCCTGCCGGAGGCCCACCCCATCAACGCCCTCCTGTCGCCCCACCTGGCCGACACCATGGCGGTCAACACCTCGGCGCGCACGGCATTGCTGGCGCCGGGCGGCCCGATCGATTCCACCATGGCCGTCGGCTCGAAGGGGGCCTTCGAGCTGATGGGTCGGGTCTGGCACGATCACCGGATCCTTGACTCGCAGGATGTGCCGCTCGATCTGAAGGAGCGCGGCGTGGACGATGTCGAGGCATTGCCCGACTATCCCTGGCGCGACGATGCTCTTAAACTTTGGGCGGTCGTCCAACGCTATGTCGCCGCCATGGTCGAGCATTTCTACGCGAGCGACGAGGATGTCGCCGAGGACGACGAGCTGCAGGCCTTCCATGCCGAGATTCGCGATCCGCGGGGAGGCAACGTCCGAGACATGCCGGGCGGTGAAGTGGGTTTTCGGACCCGCGACGAGCTGAGCGGGTTTCTCACCCGGGTCGTCTATACGGCGTCCGCGGGCCATGCGGCGGTGAACAACGGCCAGTACGACTGTTTCGGCTTTATTCCGAACGTCCCGGGCGCGCTCTACCGTCCGCCGCCGCGGGACAAGGATCTGACCTGGAGCGAGAGGGATCTCGAACGTGCGCTGCCCGATCTGCGCACTGCATCCACGCAGATCCTCATGGTCAGGTTGCTGTCGCGGCGTACCGAGATACCGATCGGGCGCTACGCCCCGGCCTTTTTCGCCGGAACCCAGTCGGTGCTGCCGATCGTCACCCGTTTTCGCCGCGACTTGCACGCCTTGAGCCTCGAGATCGAGGCGCGCAACCTCGGTCGCGAGGTTCCTTACACCTACCTGGATCCGAAGCAGGTCCCCCAAAGTATCGTGACATGATCCAGCCGGCCATCTCCGCACGGGCGCCTCCACCGACATTGCTGGATCCGATTCGCCGTGGCCAGACCTTCACGGTTTACGAAGGCAGGCTTACCGACGGGCAAGCGGTCATCTGCAAGACGGTGAGCGGGCGGCGTTGGACCCCTGACGCCATCGCACGCCTTGAGAACGAGTACGCCATCACGCGTGGACTGACCCACCCCGGTCAAATCGTGGCGCGCGCCCTGATCCGAACCGATCAGGGGCCTATGCTGGTGTCCGACGATCCGGGCGATCGTTCTCTGGACTCGATCGCGACCCTGCCGCTCCCCCCCGAGACGGTGTTGCGCATCGCGGTGGAGCTTGCGCGGATCCTGGCCGACCTCCACCAAGTCCACGGCATCGTCCATCGCGACATCAAGCCGTCCAACCTGATCGTCGATGCGGGCTTCAACAGGGTTAGACTGATCGACTACTGTCTGGCCATTCGGGCCGCCAACCTCGCCGAGGAACCGGCCGGTGCCTTCGCGGCGAAAGGCACGCTGGCCTACATGGCGCCTGAGCAGTCCGGCCGCATGAACCGTCAGGTCGACTGGCGTGCGGACCTTTACGCCTTCGGCATCCTGCTCTACGAGCTGTTGACCGGGCGGGTGCCCTTCGCGGACCCGGACCCCGCGACCCTGATCCACCGACACCTGACCGAGATCCCGCCGGCACCGCGCGATCTGTGCGACGCCATCCCGCCCGCATTGTCCGACGCGGTGATGAGGCTGATCCGCAAGAACCCGGAGGATCGGTTCCAGACGGCGACGGACTTCATCAATGCCGTCGAGCGCCCGGACGACGGCGTGGCTCCGGTGCCCAGCACCTTGCGGATCCCGGACCGGCTCTACGGCCGCGAGGCGATGATCGAGCGGTTGACCGGGCTCATGGCCCGCCAAGCCGAGGGCCAGCACGGCAGCAGCCTGCTGCGCATTGCGGGACAGTCGGGCATCGGCAAGTCCGCGCTGGTCGAGCGTCTGGTGGCGCCGATCGTCGCCGCCGGTGGTCACTTCATCCAGGGCAAGTTCGACCAGACCGAACGGGCGCGCCCTTACGCGCCCTTTGTCCAGGCCTTCAACGCCCTGTTGCGCAGTCTGCTGGCGGGGACGACCGAGCAGGTGGATGCCTGGCGCGCCCATCTGCTCGATGCGCTCAGCCCCAACGCCCGGGTGCTGCTCGACATCCTGCCGGGCTACGAGGCACTGCTCGGTCCTCAGCCGCCCGTGGCCAAGCTGGGTCTGAACGAGGCCCAGATCCGCATGTCGTTGGTGTTTCGTCGATTCGTGGGAGCCTTGGCGCGTGCAGACTCGCCCCTGGTGATCTTCATCGACGACCTGCAGTGGTCCGACAGCGCCTCGCGCTCGCTGATCGAGCTGCTTCTGACCGACCCCGAGATCCGTCATCTGACGATTCTGACCGCCTATCGAGACAACGAGATCGGGGCCGGACACCCGGTCGCCGGGCTGTTCGCGACGCTGGAGGAGAAGCTCGGGCTTCCCCCCGTCATCGAGGTGGGACCGCTCGGGCAGGCGGCGGTGTCCGAGCTCTTGGCCGACGCCTTGGGGCACCCGACGGCCGAGGTGGAGGGTCTGGCGGCGCGCGTGGTCGCCAAGACGGGCGGCAATCCCTTCTTCGTGCAGCAGTTCCTACGGGCGCTGCAGCGCAAGCGGCTGCTCCTCTACGATGCGGCGACCGGGCGTTGGCAGTGGGATCTCGCTGCGGTCGACCTGGAGCAGATCACCGACAACGTCGCCGATCTGGTCATCGAGCGGATCCTCGAGCTGCCCGCGCCGACCCGGGACATGGTCCAGATCGCGGCCTGTCACGGCAATCTCTTCGAGACCGAGATCCTGGCCCTGGCTGCCGAGCGCGATTCGAGCGAGATCGTGCGGCTGCTCGGCCCGGCGCTCGAGGCCGATATCCTGCTCCGGGCCGACGAGGAGGCACTGGAGCAGGGCCTGCTGCAGCGTTATCGCTTCCAGCACGACCGGGTCCAGCAGGCGGCCCACGATCTGCTCTCGCACGACCTGCGCGAGCAGATCCACGCCCGCATCGGTGTCCTGCTGCTCGAGAAGATCCCGGATCCGGCCGCCGTCGGGCGCCTGACCGAGATCACGGACCATCTGATCGCGGGGCAGCACCGGCTCGACCCCCAAGGGCGCTTGCGCCTGCGCGATCTGGCCCTAAAGTCGGCGCGCCTGACCAAGTCGGCCATCGCCTACGATGCGGCGCTCCAATATCTGGATGTCGCCGAGGCCATGTTGGGCGAGGACGCCTGGCAGCGCGAGCCCGATTTGGCCTTCGAGATTGCGCTCGAGAAGGCGCAGGCGGCCTATCTGCAGGACCGCACCGACCTCGCCGAGGAAATCGCCGACGGGCTGCTCGGGCGCGGTCGTCCGGAGCTGGACCAGGTCCGGGTGCTCGGCTTGATGGTTCTGCTCCACACCTCTCGGATGGCCTACGGCCGGGCACTGGATGTGGGCCTGCGCGCACTGGCGCTGCTCGGCGAGAAGCTGCCGCGTCGGGTTCACCTGCTTCGGGTCCTGGCGGAGCTTGCGAGCGCCAAGCTGCGTCTCGCCGGTCGCACTACCCGTGACCTGGCGGAGGGGCCTCGGATGCAGGATCCGCGCAAGCTTGCCGCCATGCAGATCATGGTCCTGCTGGCGCCGCCGGCTTATTTCAGCGCGCCCAATCTGCTGCCCCTGATCGCGCTGCGCATGGTCCAGATGTCGGTTCGCTACGGCAATGCGGCCGAGTCCGCCTACGCCTACGTCCTCTACGGCATGCTGCATTGCGCCGTCTTGGCGGATCCGGTGCGCGGTCTGGCCTACGGCGATCTGGCACGGCAGCTCGCCGTCGATCTGGATGCCCGGGATCTCGAAGGCCGCATTCTCATGGTCTATGCCGGCTTCATTCAGCACTGGTCCGCCCCCTTGGTCGAGACCCTGCCGATCTTCCTGGAAGGGGCCGAGAAAGCGATCAGCGCGGGTGACCTGGAGCATCACGGCTACCATCACTACGGACATGCCTCCTACGCCTTCATGGGCGGGCTGCCGCTGGCGAAGGTGTCGGATTATCTCGAGAGTCATCAGGCCGCTGAGGGCGATGCCCGGCATGAAAAGACCAGACGCATCATGCGCATGGCCGGCTTCAGCATCGCGCGCATGCGGGGTCTGGCGGATGCGGTCCACGCGGGCGAGGGCGAGCGCGAGAGCGAAGACGAGAGTTTTGCGGTCTGGACCGAGCAGCGCGACGCGACCTCGCTTGCCTATTTCCATAAGTACCGGATGCTCGATGCCCTGATGCGCGACGATTTCCGCGAGGTGCTCGCGCGCGCTCGGGGCATGGAGGCGAATCTGAACGGCATCGTTTCCATGGCCTACGAGCCCTTCTACCAGTTCTACGAGGCCCTGGCGCTAATCGAGCTGCATGCGGTCGACGGCGCTGCGACCTCGGTCTTGCGGCGTAACCGGGCGTGGCGGCTCACGCGACGGCTGGAGCGTTGGGCCCGCCATGCTCCCGACAACTTCGCCCATCGAGCGGCTCTGTTGCGGGCCGAGCTGGCTGCGGCCGGCGGTCGGTCGAGCCGGGCCATCGGGGGCTTCGACGCCGCCGTGGCGGCCGCCCGCCGGGCCGGCGCTCTGCATGACGTCGGCCTCTTCCTGGAGCGAGCGGCGCGTTTCTATCTCAAGCGCGGCGCTGACACGGCGGCGGCCGGCTATCTCGCGGAGGCCGTCGATGCCTTCGAGGTCTGGGGCGCGAGCGCTTGGTCGCAGGTCCTGGCCGAGCGCTACGGCGATCTGGTGCAGCCGCGGACGAGCCGGGTGGCGGACCCCTCGGAGACCCGCTCGAGCAGCAGCAGCCATGGACAGATCGTCGACAGCGCAACCCTGATCCGGGCCGCTGCGGCACTGGCCCGCAAGGTCTCGCTCAAGGACGTGGTGACCGAGGTCATGCGCGCCATGGTGATCAATGCCGGTGCGACCCGCGGCGTTCTGCTGCTCGATGTCGACAACCGGTTGCAGGTGGCGGCCGAGGGCGATGCCAAGGGCGAGGTGCGGGTTCTGGCCGACGGCTCGGCCATAGAGCTTCACGGGCTTCCGACCGGTTTGGTGAGCTTTGTCCGGCGCGCGCGGGAGCGTGTCGTGATGGACGACGCCTGCGTCGATCTCACCTTCCGGTCCGATCCGCACATCCGGGCGCACCCGGCCTTGTCGATTCTCTGTGTGCCGCTCTTGTCCAAGGGCGACGTCGTCGGGATGGTCTATCTGGAGAATGCCGGCGTGCGCGGGGCCTTCTCGGCGGATCGGTGCATCACGGTCGAGACCTTGGGGGCACAAGCCGCCGTCTCCATCGAGAACGCCCGTCTCTACGACTCGCTGCGGAGCTCGCTGGAGCGCCAGGCCGAGCTGACCTTCGCACACGCCCGCTTCGTGCCTCATCAGTTCCTCGAAACCCTGGGCCGTCCGTCCATCGGCGACATCAAGCTCGGCGACCACGTTCTGACCAAGGCATCCATCCTCTTCTCGGATATCCGCGGCTTCACTTCGCTCGTCGAGGGCATGGCGCCGGTGGACGCGATCCACTTCATCAACACCTATCTCTCCCGAATGGAGCCGGCGGTGCTGGCCGAAGGCGGATTCATCGACAACTATGTCGGCGACGCCATCATGGCGGTGTTCGATCGCGGCGCCGATGCGTCGGTAAGCGCCGGCATCGCCATGCTGCGCAGTCTCGGCGACTGGGCGCGAACCCGCGAGCGGCAAGGTCAGTCACCGATCCGCATCGGCGTGGGCATTGCGACCGGGGAGATGATCTTCGGCACCATCGGCGCAGCCAACCGGCTCAAATGCGGTGTGGTCGGGGATACCGTCAATCTCGCGGCCCGGATCGAGGGACTGACCAAACATTACGGGCTTGGGCTGCTGATCGGGGGCAACACCTACGCGTCGCTCGACGACCCGGAGCGTTATCTGATCCGGGAGATCGATCTCGTCACCGTGGTCGGTCGGGAGACCCCGGTGCGTCTCTACGAGGTCTTCGATGCGGATCCCGAGCCCCTGCGGGAGCAAAAACAGCGAACCCGGGATGCCTTGTCGGACGGGCTTCGTCTCTATCGGGCCGGCCATGACGATCAAGCCGCGCGGAACTTCGGGCTCTGTCGAGACCTTGCGCCGGATGATCCGCTGCCCGTGCTGTTGGCCGAGCGCTGCGGCCGCCTCCACGACCCCTCGGCCGCGTCCGCATGGGACGGGATCGAAAGGATCGGACTCAAATAGCGTGACCGCCGAATCGATTCGGGTCCGCGGCCTGGTCCAGGGCGTGGGCTTTCGCCCCACCGTCTGGCGACTGGCCCGCGCCTGCGGCCTGCGCGGCGATGTGCGCAACGACGGCGAGGGTGTGCTGATTCGGGTGTGCGGGAACATCGCCGGGGACGATGCCGGCGTGAACGGGTTTCTGACGCGATTGCGCGAGGAGTGCCCGCCGCTGGCCCGGATCGATACGATCGAGCGGTGTCCGATCGCCGATCCGCAGGCGCTGGCGGACCTCGCTCACCGGCAGGACTTCGTCATCCTGGAGAGCGCGGCGACCGCCGTGCACACCGGGATCGTCGCCGACGCCGCGACCTGCGCGGCCTGTGTCGCCGAGATCCGGGATCCCGCCGACCGGCGCCATCGCTATCCCTTCACCAACTGCACCCACTGCGGTCCGCGTCTGAGCATCGTCGCCGGCATCCCCTACGACCGTGCGCGGACCAGCATGGCGGCCTTTCCCATGTGCCCGGACTGCGCGGCGGAGTACAAGGATCCCGCGGACCGACGCTTCCATGCGCAGCCGAACGCCTGTCCTGTCTGCGGCCCCAAGGTCTGGCTGCAGGATGCCGCCGGGTGCGTCCTGGATCCAACGGCGCTCGATGCGGAGGATGCCATCGCCGCGGCGAGCCGGCTGCTGGCCGAGGGGCGGATCCTCGCCATCAAGGGGATCGGCGGCTTCCATCTCGCGTGCGACGCGACCGACCCCGATGCGGTCGCCGAGCTGCGTCGGCGCAAGCGGCGCTATGCCAAGCCGCTTGCACTCATGGCGCGCGATCTGGATGTGATCCGGGGCTATTGTCGGGTGACGGGGCGGGATGCGGCGCTGCTCTCGGGTCCGGCTGCGCCGATCCTGCTCTTGGATCGGGTCGGTTCGCGCGGGGCGGAGCGGGACGGCGAACGGCCGCGACCCTTGGCGCCGGATGTTGCCCCCGGTCAGACGACCTTGGGGGTCATGCTGCCCTACAGCCCGATCCACCATCTGCTCTTGGCGGACTGGGATCGGCCCCTGGTGATGACGAGCGGCAATCTGAGCGAGGAGCCTCAGTGTATCGACAACGCCGATGCGCTCGGGCGGCTCGGGCAGCTTGCCGATCATCTACTGCTGCACGACCGGGCGATCCTCAACCGGGTCGACGACTCGGTGGTTCGGGTGATGGCGGGAGAGGCGCGCCTGCTCCGGCGTGCGCGCGGCTTTGCCCCCACACCCTTGCCGTTGCCGCCCGGCTTCGAGGCCGCACCGCCGCTGCTCGCACTCGGCGGCGAGCTCAAGAACACCTTCTGTCTGGTCCGCGACGGCCAGGCGATCCTCTCCCAGCATCTCGGCGACCTGGAAGACGCCAAGACGGCGCGCGAGTACGAGCGGACCCTCGCCCTCTATCTCGATCTCTTCCAGGTCGTCCCCGAGGCGCTTGCCGTCGATCTGCACCCGGACTACCGCTCCAGCCTCATCGGGCGCGACCGAGCGGCTCGCGACGGCTTGCCGCTGATCGGCGTTCAGCATCACCACGCCCACCTCGCCTCGACGCTGGCGGACAACGGCTGGCCCTTGGACGCCGGACCTGTGCTCGGCATCCTCCTCGACGGACTCGGCTACGGCAGCGACGGCACACTCTGGGGCGGCGAGTTTCTGCTCGGGGACTATCTGGACTTCGAGCGGGTCGCCCATCTCAAGGCGGTGGCCATGCCCGGCGGGATACGCGCGATCCTGGAGCCCTGGCGCAACCTCTATGCGCACCTGGAGAGCGCGGGCGGCTGGGACGCTTGGCGCGCGCGCTTCGCCGGGCTCGAGCCGATCGAGCGGCTCGACGGCAAACCGCTTGAGATCCTCGGCACACTGATCGCGCGCGGCCTCAACGCACCGCTCTCGAGTTCGACCGGGCGGCTCTTCGATGCGGTCGCCGCGGCGCTTGGCGTCGGCGGCGAGGTGCTGACCTACGAAGGGCAGGCCGCCATCGCGCTGGAATCGCTTGCAGCCGTCGCTATGGATCGAGTCGGCGAGGGTTATCCGTTCGCCCGATTGACTGGACCAGCCGGCGAGCTGGTGCTGGATCCGACGCCGCTCTGGGGCGCCCTGATCACGGACATCTCCCGCGGTTGTCCGCCCGAGGAAATCGCTGCCGCCTTCCATGTCGGACTCGCGACGGCGCTCAGTGCACTGGCCCTTGATCTGACGAGTCGTTGCGGGATTTCGACCGTCGCACTCTCTGGCGGCGTCTTCCAGAACCGACTGCTGCTCGAATCGGTCACGAGAAGTTTTGAGGTCGCCGGACTCCGAGTGCTGTTGCAGCGGCAGGTGCCCGCCAACGACGGGGGGGTCTCGTTGGGTCAGGCGGCGGCGGCGGCGGCGCGTGTATTGAGGGGCATTTCCGGTGCCTGAGCGCGACCTAAAAGTTCGGTCTTGGGCTGATCCGAAGGCGACATCCAATGACCCTGGAATCCCCCGGATTTGCTTAAACTGATCGCTCGCGATCAGAGCGCGTGGGTGCAGACCGTAGCCCGTATCTGTCCGTATGCCAAAGATTGAGTCCGCGGGCAGCCTGTGGCGCCTGTCGTCGGTGTTGTCTGCGGGTTCACCATCTGCTAGCGTCTCCACGCAGAATACCGTGTATGGCCATTGCACACGCTGCGAGACGTTAGGCGAGTCGGCCATGCTTCGGCTAGACAGAATCTGCCTATCTCACCTGACCGACACTCTGTCTAATCAACTGTAGAGCACTCAACGGATTATGAGTTCACTAGAATACAGCCTCTTCCGCGCTAAGTTTATAAGGCCGCAACAATCGACCCTTTTTGGGAGTGACATTACTTCTAAAGAAGCGTTCCTTGAAGCTTTATCCAGCCGCCCATCCGCCGAACTGCGCAAGAATCACATCTGGCACATTGGTAATTTGAGGTACTTCAACGATCATACCGGTTACTTTGCCGTCGGCCGCACAAAAAAGGCTACGATCGAAAAGTTCAACGAAATCACCGGCGATTTTGTCGAAGAAGACCAAGAGGAAAGCCCTTACACACACTGCGTATTTGACGCCCAAGCTGGCTTCATGGGCATCGCTAAGAAACAGAGCCTAGCCAGCACAACGAAAGGAATTGCCTCTCGAATCGAGCAACTATTCGCCAACACAACCGTTGTGGCTGAGAACAGCTTGTCTGTAGAGATTCGCCCTATTCCAGATCCAGAAGGCTTCATACGAGCGCTGCACTCTGCGTATCGGGTGTATCGATTTACGGCGAGCTTCCGAGGTCCGAATCCTTTCGACGCCGATGAGCATTTCCAGAAACCACTTTCTGTATATTTGTCGTCCGCAAACGGAGAGAAAGGCAAGGCGCAGATAAACGGCGACGACCTGAACAGAGATGTGTTGGAATCCGTGACGAGGAGTACTGCCGCTACGGGAAACGATGCGTCAGCGAGAGTGGCCAAGACAGACACGCAAAAACCTATAACAATAAACCTCAAGGGTGACCCAATAAAAAAGCGGTACCATGAGGAGGAGCACGTTCCCGAGGTTGTACTTTCCGACCTTACAAACTTGTATCGTCGGGTGCGGCATGATTAATGAGCAGACAGTTAAATCTGTCGCAGAATTGATAGACTGCCTCAACAGTTTACCTAATCACTATGTGTACCGAGGGCATGCCAACGCGCAGTGGAAGCTCGAGTCCTCCCTCGAACGTGTAATTGGCAAAGATTGGTCGGGGGAAAGCGCAAATAAGTTTGAGGAGTTCTCCCTCACAGAGTTTCAATCGAAGTTCCATTTATACGACCATGAAAACATTCAGCCTTTTTCCAAATTGGCGTGGCTCTCGATCATGCAGCACTACGGAGTACCGACCCGCTTACTGGACTTCACCGCGAGCCCTTATGTTGCTTTATACTTCGCTCTTGAGTCATACAACCCACAGCTGAAGTGGGATTTTGCTGTTTATGCGCTAGACTACTCCGCAATATTGGACAGGTCAATTCAGCACATAGCTTCTAAGGATGCCGCTTTCCAGCAAACCAGGACGACAATCCACCAAAATCAGGATGCGATTTTTGACGCAGTAGTCGACCGATTTTCATATGACATTGCATGGATCGCTGAGCCGCAATTACTGAACACTCGCCTTGATCGGCAGGCTGGCTCCTTTCTTCTGTCCGGAAATCGAGAACTGCAGATCGAAGGAGTTCTTGAGGGTGAGATTTACCGAGGTGTGCAAATGACGAAGCTTTGCATTCCAAGTTCACTCTATGAGGGTGTGTTCGTCCTGTTGCGAAAGATGAATATCACCAGCAAGAGTCTATATGGCGATCTGGACGGATTGGCAAGGTCGATCCGCATGAGCATGCAGGTATACTCGGTTTAACGAGTGCACAAGCCCGACCGCTTGCTGGTCCGTCGCAGCTGATGCCGGCGGCTGGCCAGCAAGCGCCGGGCTGGGCGTAACGGAGTTCCGGAGTTCCGGAGTGAGTTCCGGGGACAGTTTACTCAATTCTAGAAACAAGATCGGAGAATACGGGGCCACGCCGAATATCTGCGATCGGGGATAATCGGGGACGTATCCGTGGTTTCCACCGCGGCCCCAATGTCCCGAGATTTAGCCGGTGTCGGGGAGATCCCGTCCGGCAGTCTGTTCCGCCAGTCATACTGATCGGGAGAGGGCGTGACAGATAAGGGTCTCATGTATCGCTGATAGTAAAGAAATGACTAATCGGCAGGCGAAAAACCACCCAAATGCGCGCGCACAGCTCCGCGGATGTGCTGTAGGTTGCGCCAGCGCGTGGTCTGGGTTTCTCGACTCATCTCAATGCCCGAAACACACAGAGGTGAACCATGTCCGCTGTGAAAGAAAGAATAGCTGATGTGATACAGAGTCAGCCTGAAGATGCAACGTATGAAGAAATTCTCAGAGAGCTCGCGTTTGAGAAGATGGTGTTGTCAGGGTTAAACGATTCGAGGGAGGGGAAGACAATCTCGAATGACGAAATGAAGCGAAGGATTGGCGGAGAATAAGGGGCCACTCTCGAATATTTGCGACCAGAGAGAAAGAAATTGCCTTACCACGGCGTAAAAAGCGAACTCGGCCAGCGCGTTCGAGTTCGGTACGCGTTGGCCAGCGTCAGTAGGCGAGTCCTTATGCGAAAAGGATCAAACCCAAAGGTTTCGGTAGATGCCGACAGGTCTCCGAATGGGTCCATACAGAATGTTCTTCTACGCGGGTGATCGAGATGAACCGCCGCATATCCATGTGGAAAGAGACGAGGAGGTCTGTAAATTCTGGCTAAATCCGATAAGACTACAGAGAAGCGGAGGCTTCAGCCGCGCAGAGATTCGCCGAGTCCATGATCTCGTACAAACGCATCACGAAGAACTGCTGGAGGGCTGGAATGACTACTTTGGCAGTTCAGATTGAAACGCCGACCGCAAGCAACGTGTCCATTTCAGAGGATACCCTTAGCGTCGATCTTTCGGATGGCAGAACCATATCGGTTCCTATTGAATGGTTTCCCCGTCTTGTACATGCAACCCCCAACGAACGGATGAGATGGAGGCTTATTGGTAACGGGCAAGGTATCCACTGGGAAGATATCGATGAAGATGTCAGCGTAGGGGGTCTTCTGGCGGGAAAACCATCCGGGGAAAGCCAAACCTCTCTGAGGCGGTGGCTAAGTCGCAGGGCTGGAATAACAAGCGGCTAAGCCAAAACCCGGTTCTGCCGCGCGGTGCGGCAGGTCGGGCGATCTCGCCGCCGGCCAGTGCCCGTCTCGGCGGATCCCGCCCGAGCAGAACAGGAATCGCCATCTTCCCGTAAATGAGCTTGACCACTTTGCTTAAGGGGTGGTCACGACATCCAGTGCGGCGCGTACTTCGTCGGCGGTTTGCGGGATGATCAATCTCCTCGTCGGCGAGCCATCTGCATCGAAAATGACCACGATGGCATCCTCCATGTCATGTCTCCGAGCGAATGCCTGCCCATCAGGATGGCCGAGATGGGCCGCGAGAAATGCGACCCTGCCCTCGTACTCCGGCCGAATGGTGTTGATCAGGTCCATCACCTCGCCGCCCGCGAGATAGTTCTTGTCACGGGCCACCACGAGTGCGGGGGTCCCTCCCCTGGCCGATGCCCGACAGGTCGGTCGAAAAGGCCCCGCGAGGGAGTTGAGTCACGAGCAGTGCCAATGCACCGACGACCACGGACAGGGTGATCAGCACCCTGGGCCAGCGCGGTTTTTTGGGCGTCGGTTTTGTCTTGTTGTCCATCGATCCACCTCTGTATCCGTCGCCTTTCCGTCATTCTTCCTTCTCGACCTTCGAAAGCCTCGTCGCGGAGTGTACCTCTCTCGACCGACGCGATGGACCCCGCGCCCGCCGGGTTCATACCGATGTCATCGCCCCGGCCCACGGCCGCGACGGACTCCGGATCGCCACGTTTCGATGTAACGAAACGTTATCGGAGGCGAAGGCTCGTGACAGGCTTTCGGGTTCGGACGGGGCGCTCAGTCTGTCATGCGAGATCGTAAATATTTGAATAAAAATAGTTTATCTGCGAATAAGAGGATTGGCGCGGCGGCTGCGATAAGAGGGTCAAGCCGCCACAGATGACCGCGGTGGCTCCCGAGTCAACGACCCAGAATCCGGAGAAAGACCATGACCAAGTATACCCTCGCCATCGCCGCCTCCATCTTCGCGACCACTGCCTTTGCGTCCACAGCCATCGCCGATGACGTCTATCACGGCTTGGCCCGGGGCAACGCCGACCTGTTCGACGGCCACCGGGACAGCCAGAACCTCGTCGGGGTACAGCCCGGCGTCGGCGACCGCGGCGTCATCTACGCCGGCCTCGCCGGCGGCAACAGTGACCTTTTCAGTCGCGTCGAAGCGACCTCGGACAGCGGTTCGCGCCCGGACATCTACAAAGGCTTCGAGGGGAGCGCCGACCTGAGCTACTGATTGCGGAGCAGGGCAGCCGGCCCCGGATCCCGACGCGGTCCGGACGCCCGGCGGCATCGATCCCCGATCCTCGCACATCGTGGCACTCGACATCCCGGAGATGACCTATGACAACCGCTTCACATCGGACTATCGCTGAAGACCTTGCTCGGGTGCGATAGACTGAGATGCAGCCCGCGCCATCGGGCTTGACGCGACACCCGATCTACGCCGCCAACCCACACCGAGCCCGCCATGCCCCGTCCGATCCGTGCCCGCATTCATCTGGATGCGGTCCGCCACAACTACCGTCAAGCCAAAGCCCTGGCGCCGGGTGCGCGGGCGCTCGCCGTGGTCAAGGCCAACGGCTACGGGCACGGCGCGGTGGCGGTCGCGCGTGCCCTTGCCGAGGAGGCGGACGGTTTCGCGGTCGCCTATGTCGATGAGGGGCTGGAACTGCGCGAGTCCGGCATCCGCGCGCCCATCCTGCTGTTGGACGGGATCTTCTCGCCCGACGAGATGACGATTCTGGATCGCGCCGGCCTGACGCCGGTGATCCATAGTCGTCTGCAATTGGACTGGCTGCTCGACGCCCGGCCCGAGCGTCCGCTCGATTGCTGGCTCAAGATGGACTCCGGGATGCACCGGATGGGGTTTGCGCCGGAGGATTTCGCCGCGGCTTATGCCGAGCTGGCGGATTGCCCGCATGTGCGGAGCCTGGTCCTGATGTCGCACTTCGCCCGCGCCGACGAGCCGGGTCATGACTACACCGAGCAGCAGATGCGGGTCTTCGAGCAGGCGACTGCGGCAATGCACGCGCCGCGTAGCCTCTCCAACTCGGCGGCCGTGCTCGCCTGGCCGCGGGCGCATGGCGACTGGACCCGTCCGGGGATCATGCTCTACGGCGCGTCGCCGTTCGAGGGCGCGTCTCCGTCCGCCGCATCGCTGCGACCGGCGATGACGCTGGAGTCCGCGCTCATTTCGGTGCGGGATCTCGCCCCCGGCGAGCCGGTGGGCTACGGCGGTCGCTTTGTCTGCGAGCGACCGACCCGCGTCGGCGTTGCCGCCATCGGCTACGCGGACGGTTATCCGCGTCATGCCCCGGACGGGACTCCGGTCGCGGTCAGGGGCCGCATGACCCGTATCGTCGGCCGTGTGTCCATGGATCTCGTGACCCTTGATTTGACGGGGATCGAGGATGCCGCGATCGGCGATCCGGTCGAGCTCTGGGGTGGACAGGTTTCGGCGAACGCGGTTGCCGAAGCCAGCGGGACGATCGCCTATCAACTCTTCACCAACATCAACCGACGCGTCCCTCTGGTCTACGACGATGATTAAACCACGCCCGGTGCGGTATGCGTCGTTTCTTGGATTGGCTTGGCCACGCCAGCACCGACAACTGTCGGAGCCAGAGCGGTTTCAGAGGTCTTGCCAGCGCAGCGGAAGAATCGCATAATGCGCGCCGCTCTCCGATGGGTCCGTTGCGATATGGTCCCGAGAGCACGTGTTCGGCCACAGAGGCTTGCTTTATTTATGGACAGTTGGAGTCGACAGCAGACAGGCGTGAAGGTCAGCCATGACCCGGCGCGCGCGTCGCACCAGCGTCTTTCGGACGAGCCCTCCAGCACGGTCATCTGACCCGACACTCGGCTCGACCGGACGTGCGGCCACCTCGCCGGCACGGATGGAAGAGCATCCATCGGATCCAAAGCCAAGCCGATATCCATGCGGTTCCCGCCCGAGACGGCGGACCAGGATCGATCACGGCATTCCGCTCCAAGCGGTCTTTGGATCTCGCCAGCCGTTCCGGCTGCCGATCTCTCGCCCTGTTCTACTCGAGACTCCAGCATCCGACTGGGTGCCGGCGTTTGCCGGCTTTGGTTGTCCTGAATGCGCGCGTCGAGCCGCTTGAGGGTCGACGGTCGCCTTTTCAGGCTCAATGGTCCTCGGAGCGCGCCTTGCGGCGTCGAGGAGAATCCGGTGATGGAGTTGATGAACAACACCTTGAATCGTAGTGAGCAGTTCACCGCCCCCGTGGCGTCCGAATCGCGTTCCGACGAGTCTGCGGAGCAGGATGCCGTGACGGTGCGTCGCGCCTGCGGTCGCGGGGAGTACGACGCGGCGCGTCTGCGGTTTCTGCGCTTGCGCGAGCCTTCCCAGGTCCAACTCCTGGAAGATATCCCGCGCTCCGAGGCGGTGCGACTCGCCGGCGGGCTGCCGTCCTACACGGTGGCGCGTCTGTGCGAGCGGGTACCCAAGAACTTGCGTCGGGCGATCGTGCAGGCACTGCCCGAGGTCAAGCGGCACGGAGTGTCGGTCATCCTCGACTACCGGCGGCGCATCTAGCGCGTATGCATAGCTTCGTCCCCGGCCAGCGCTGGTTGAGCGAGACACAAGGGGAGCTTGGGCTCGGCCTGGTGGTTGCCGTCGACGGGCGTCGAGTCGAGATCGCCTATCGGGCGACCGGCGAGGAACGCATCTATGCCCTGCCGGACCCGCCCTTGGTGCGTCTGGAGCTAGCGGCGGGCGAGCATGTGCGCGATCGAGAGGGTCGGGATCTCACGATCCTCTCGGTCGCGAGCGACGCGGGCGTCAACACGTATCGCTGCGAAGACCTGAATGGCGCGGTCGTCGCGCTTCGCGAGTCCGAGCTGGACGACCGGCTCAGGTTCAACCGGCCGCATCAGCGTCTCATGTCCGGGCGGCTCGATCCCGATCACTGGTTTGATCTGCGCTGGCGGACCTGGTTGCAGGGGATGGGTGAAGCCGACTCGCCGGTGCGGGGGCTGGTCGGCGCACGGGTCGGGCTGATCCCGCATCAGCTCGAGATCGCGGCCGAGGTGGCGCGGCGCGATTTCCCGCGCGTGCTTTTGGCCGACGAGGTCGGGCTCGGCAAGACCATCGAGGCTGGGCTGATCCTGCATCGGATGCTGCTGACGGGCCGAGCGCAACGGGTGCTGGTGATCACGCCCGAGCCCTTGCTCCACCAATGGCTGGTGGAGATGCGGCGTCGCTTTAACCTGCGCTTCGCGCTGTTCGATGACGAGCGCTTCGAGTCCATCTCCGAGCCCAATCCCTTTCTCGCCGATCAGCAGGTGCTCTGCAGCCTCGATTGGATCATCCGCTCGGCGCCCGCAAAACGCGCGCTCGTCGATGGCCAATGGGACCTGCTCGTGGTCGACGAGGCACACCATCTGGATTGGTTGGAAGCCGCCGCCAGCCTCGAGTATCGCTTGGTGGCGGATCTGGCCGAGCGCACGCCGGGCGTGCTTCTGCTCACGGCGACACCCGAGCAGTTGGGTCGCGAGGGTCATTTCGGCCGGCTGCGGCTTCTGGATCCGCAGCGTTTTCGGGACTATCCCTCCTTTCTTGCCGAGGAGGCGGGCTATGCGCCCGTCGCGGCTGCGGCCGCGCACCTGCTCGAGGGTCGGGCGCTCGGCGATGCGGATCTGGCCCTGATCGGCTCGCTCTTGGGCGACCTGGACGGGCTGGATGCGGAGACCATCATCCAGCGTCTGCTCGATCGCCACGGCACCGGGCGGGTCATGTTCCGCAACACCCGCGCGGCCATCCCCGGTTTTCCGGGGCGCGACCTGCTGCCCTATCCCTTGCCGGAGCCCGACGCATACCGGGCGCTTGCGGGCGACACGGCCGCGCGTCTTGCACCCGAGCGCGCGCATGGTCCTGACTGGTCGGAGATCGACCCGCGTGTGGACTGGCTCATCGACCTCTTGCGACGGCTCCGCCCCGAAAAGCTGCTGCTCATCTGTGCCGCGGCCGACACCGTCCTGGATCTGCGGGATGTGCTGCTGCGGCGTGCCGGCATCCACGCGGCCGTCTTCCACGAGGAAATGGAGATCCGCGAGCGCGACCGGGCGGCGGCCTATTTCGCGTCCGCGGAGGATGGGACCCAGATCCTGCTCTGCTCGGAGATCGGCAGCGAGGGGCGCAATTTCCAGTTCGCCCATCATCTGGTGCTGTTCGACCTGCCGCTGGATCCCGACCTGCTCGAGCAGCGCATCGGGCGGCTCGATCGGATCGGGCAGACGCGGCGGGTGCAGATCCACGTTCCCTATCTCGCAGGCGGCCCGGGCGAGGTCCTGTTCCGGTGGTATGCCGAGGGGTTGCATGCCTTCTCGGCCATCTGTCCCGCCGCGCCGGTTGTCTACGCGCGGCTGCGCGACGCTTTGACGGAGGCGCTGGCCGATCCGCAAGGTGCCGACGTGCTGATCGTCGAGGCCCGGGCGCTGAGCGCACGCATCAATGGCGATCTGGCTGCGGGGCGCGACCGTCTTCTCGAGCTGCACTCGCACCGTCCCGAGCGCTCCGCCGCCTTGGTCGAGGCCATCGAGCGGGCCGACGCCGACGGTGACTTGGCCGACTATCTCAAGCGCTTCTGGGACGGATTCGGTGTCGAGCACGAGTCCGCGCCCGGTTATGGGTTGGTGGTCCGCCCGGGTGCGCACATGCTCCAGGAGACCTTCCCCGAGCTGCCCGAAGAGGGCCTGACTCTCACCTTCGATCGGGCCACCGCGCTCTCGCACGAGCACTGGGATTTCATGACCCGCGAGCACCCGATGGTGCGTGCGGCGATGGAGCTTCTGAGCGCCTCGGACCTCGGTACCTCGGCTCTGACGATCGTCCGCGACGCACGCTTCAAACGCGCGAGCCTGCTGCTGGAAGCACTCTATGTCGCCGAGTGTCAGGCACCAGCCCATCTGGAGGCGGGCCGGTTCCTGCCGCCGACCTTGCTGCGGCTCTTGATCGACGAGTCCGGCGCGGATCTGGCCGAGACCATCCCGCATGAGGACCTGCAGGGCCATTGCCTGAACCACAACCACAAGCTCGCTCGCACCCTGTTGGAGTCACGGGGCGAACGGCTGGTGTCCATGATCGAGACCGGCGAGCGCTTGGCGCGCGCAGCCGTGGGCGACCTGCGGCAGGATGCGACCGCGCGGATGCAGCGCCTCCTCGGCGAGGAGCTGGATCGTCTGCGCGCATTGGCGCTGATCAATCCGAACGTGCGCGAGGACGAGATCGGCGCGCTCGAGGGCCGACGCGACCAGCTCGGCCAGGCGCTGGCGAAGACACACCTGAGACTGGACGCGCTACGTCTCGTCGTGACCGGTTGAACCGCGTCCGGTGCGATATGGAATTTCGGCACAGGTCGACGGAGGTGTCGGGCTCTCGCAAACGTCGGAGTCGACGCGGTTCAAGAATTTAAAGACTATTTTTGTTCAACTTTTCTGAATCGCGTCCAGCGAGGATCTCTCGGGCACACGACGGCCGTCGCTACACGACAAACCGCTATTGACCGCTCGTGACGCGATTCAGAAGCCTAGGCCGATGCCCCCGCCGATGCCCCCGAAGCCTCCGCTGCCGAACCCGATTCCGAGGTAGGGCATCAGGCGGGGCGTCCATCCGCCTTGATCTTCCGGGACCTCGTCGGGCCAGAGGCGTACCACGGCGTCGTCCAGGACCGGAAAACGGTAGCTGGCCTCGCCGACCTGACCGTCGCGCACGTCTGCGATGCGGCCGGTGACCGTGATGCGACGGCCCGCGCGATAGTCCGATGGCTCGAGGAAGCCCGATTGGCGGACAATGAACCGACCGATGGGTTGCCCGCTCGTCGTCGGTTTTCCGCAGCGATCGAGCCGGTAGCCGATCGTCTCGATCTCGGTCTCTCGGGGGAGGTTGCGGGTGGCGGCGATCACGCCTCCCCAGGTGACAGCGGCGCCTTCGCCTTGGCCGAGCGCGCCGACGCTCTCGGGCGTCAGCCCCGAGGCGCCGACCGGTTCAACGCAGCCTTGCCGGCTTGCACAGCCGGTGAGCACTGCGAGCATGAGGAGAAGCCCTGCGAGCATCCATGTCGTCCGCCCGGCGCCGCTTCCGAGCGCGGACAGGCGTCTCCTCGGCCGGGATCGCTTCGGCCAAGCCGGCCTAAATCGTGGGTGTGTGCTCATCTGCGCGTCGCCTCTAAACCCCGCCCAGCGCGGTATGCGATGTTTTTTGTATGGGAGCGGCTCCGGCAGACGTGACGATCGTTGGAGCCGGCGCGTTTGAAAATATTAAGAAATATAGATCTTAAACCGCGTCCCCACTAAGGGTTGTGGATGCACCAAACGTCGAATGCACTCGAAAATGAGCATCTCGCTCTGGCCGCGGTTTAATACCAGGGGCCGTACCAAGGACCCGACCAAGGCCCGTACCAGGGACCATACCAAGGGCGATACCAGGGATAGTCGTAAGGCGATACAGGGGCGACGGGCGGCGGGTTCGGCCAGAGATACCAGGCATCGGCAGTGATGACCGGATAGGGATAGGGGTAGTCACCGACGTCGCGTGTCTCCATCCGAGCCAGCGGGCCGACGACAGTCAAGCGACGTTGCTTCGGATACTCCGCCGGGTCCTTGAAGCCGGGCAGCTCGACGATGAAGCGACCCAGGCCGCGGGAGGTGTCGTCGGGCTCGCCGCTGCTGTTCAGGGGTTTGGCAAGGATCTCGATCCGAGTCGTCTCCCGGGCGTTGTGCACGTCCAGGATGCTTCCGCCCCAGCGCACGCGCTGCCCGATGAAGGTCTCGGGCCGTTGCTGGACCTCGGTCACGGCGGGCGAGGGCAGCGCCGGGTCGCGGATCGCCTCGGGCACGCGGCTGGTGGCGCATCCGCCGAGCACCAGCAGGGCGATGATCGGGAGCCGGAGCGAACGGAGTCGGTGCATCAGGGCGCCGGTCGAAACGCGGTCCGCCATCCGACCCGGAGCCGCATCAGGTGCTCCGGCGGAGTCGACCGCGCCTCCGGCGTCACGGATGGCTGTGCTTGCCGGAGCGGCGCTCACGGTAGACCTCGAGCTCGTCGGCGGAGAGTGGTCGAGCCTCTTCCTCCAGCATCACCGGGATATCGTCGCGAATCGGATAGGCGAGCTGCGCCGAGATCGAGATCAGCTCTCCACGCGCCTTGTCGAAGATCAGCGGACCCTTGGTGACGGGGCAGACGAGGATGTCGAGCAGTTGTTTGTCCAGCATGGGTGATCTCCGCGAAGCTGTGGTGATGGGTCGCATCCCGGGGTGCCGGTTCGCACGCGGCCGAGGCACGACCCGAGGATGACCTGTGGGTGCGGACCGATCGCACGTCGGTCCGGGCCCGAACGGCCATCCAAAAGTCGGTACCCGATTCTACCGCCCCGGGACGAGACACAACCAGCCGAGGTTGGTCGGGAGGAGCGAAGTCATGGCTTGAAAACCCGACCGCTTCCCTACATCTGCTCCCGGGCAAGACTGGTCGCCGAATTCAGCGCTCCCCCGACCGTCCGCCAGGCCACCTGCGGAACGGATCATGTCGTCCCTCAGCCCGAGATCCGATGCATCCCTCAGACACAACCCCTGTCGGGCTGAAGCGCGCCGGCGTCATCGGTGCGGTGATCGTTCCCGTCATTGTAGCCGTCATTGCGGTCTGCCTGTTGGCGGCCGGACTTCTGAAGCTCGAATCCGCCACCCGAGGGCTGTCGATCGCCCAGGTGCGCGAGGCCGGTGTGCCCATGACCCTGTATCGCCCCGCGGGCGATGCGCCTGCCCCGGTCGTGGTCATCGCGCACGGGTTCGCGGGGTCTCGTCAGATGATGCAGGCGTACGCGGTCACCCTGGCACGCAACGGCTATATCGCCGTCACCTTCGATTTTCCGGGGCACGGGCGAAATTCCACGCCATTTGTTGCCGACCTGGAGGATCAGGCGACCCGGTTGCGCCTCCTGACGGATGCACTCATGCCCGCGGTGGCTCTGGGCTTGCGGCAATCCGGAGCGGACGGCCGACTCGCCCTGCTCGGTCACTCGATGGCGGGCGATGTCCTGCTGCGCTTTGCCGAGTCCGCGCAGATGCCGGTCGCGGCCTCCGTGCTTGTCTCGCCCTATCTCTCGGAGGATACGCACACCGCGTCCTCGCGCAATCTGCTCTTCGTATACGGTGGCTTGGAGCCCGATATGCTCCACGGGCAAGGGCGCGCAGCTATCGCTGAGGCGACGGGAGGCGAGGTCGAGGCGGGGCGGACTTACGGCGACCCGAATGACGGCAGTGCGCGGCGTTTGGTGCTCGCGCCCGGCGTCGAGCACATCGGGGTGCTTTATGCGGAGAGTGCTTTGGCCGAGTCGCTGGCTTGGCTCGACGCGACCTTCGATCGCACCGGCAGCGGTTTTGTCGACCGACGCGGCGCGGGTTTGGGGCTTCTCTTCCTCGGCATCCTCGCCCTCGCTTGGCCCTTGTCCCGACTCCTGCCGCGGGTGGCCGACCGACCCCGCGGTGCGGGTCTGAGCTGGCGGCGGTTGCTGCCGGTCGCCATCGCGCCGGCCGTGCTGACACCGCTCATCCTTTGGCGCGCCCCGAGCGATTTCCTCTCGATCATGCTCGGGGACTACCTGGCGTTGCATTTCGCCGTCTACGGCATCCTGACTGCAATCGGTGTGTGGGTCATGCGCCCCGCGGTAGCGGCTCGGCACGGCCCGGTGAGCCGATCGGCGATGGCGATCGCGATCCTCGCCGCTTCGGTCTATGCGACACTGGCCTTTGCCGTGCCGACGGATCGGTTCGTGACCGCCCTGCTTCCTGGTGTGGAGCGCCTGCACCTGGTGCTTGCGATCCTTGCCGGAACACTCGTCTATTGTCTCGCCGACGAGTGGGCGACCCGTGGGCCAGGGGCTGCGCGGGGCGGATATTGGTTGACCAAGGCCCTCTTTTTATTCTCGTTGCTCGCCGCGGTGGCGCTGAACCTGGACGAGCTATTCTTTCTGGTCATCATCGTGCCGGCGATACTGGTGCTGTTCTTGATCTACGGTCTCATGAGCGGTTGGGTTTACCGCAGCACCCGTCACCCGGCCGTCGCTGCCGTTGCGAATGCGATTGCATTCGCTTGCGCCGTCGCCGTGACCTTTCCGATCGTCTCGGTTTGATGGCCCCAATAACCCTATTTATGCCGAGGATTCGGGCCATGTCGACGGGTCGTTGCCCGATGTTTTTTGATCCTGCGCAGGCTACTCTTGGATTGTGCTTTCGCGTAAACTACCAGAAGCGCTGGGGTTTACTGGAGCTGCGACATCGACCGCAGCCTGTGCCTTAAGTCACCACAAGAAACCCGGCCGCCCGGCCGAATTGCCTTGAACCACCAAGTCTATTACCTATCGACCGGAGGAGCCTTACCATGGTCGCATTCGCCGAATTACACGCGCAGAACCACAAAATTACGGAGCTCTCGAACGTGTTTCTCTATTTGGTTCGAGATCGCGCCATGTGCGATACGGATGTCACCTGCGACGTCTTCTTCGATCTGACCAATCGAGTCAAGGAGCACATGGAGCTTGTGGATCGGGAGATCTGCAGTCAGCTCATTTCCAATCCGGATCAAAAGGTCAAGAATACCGCGAATCGTTTTCTCTCCGGCTCGACCGAGATCAAACGCATCTTCAATTCCTATGTGAAGCAGTGGTGCTCGCAGAAGCGTCGTTCCCTGACCATTGACGATCATCCGTCGTTTTTGCAGGATACCGAGCAGATGTTTGCGCTGGTGATGGACCGGATTCAGCGTGAGACGGAGCATCTCTATCCGCTGATTCGTAAGCTCGAAGGGACCGATAAGCAGGTGGCGTAGTGCGGGTGATTCGATGGCCTGCGGGCCGCGTCCGGCCTCGCTCGTAGCCGGCGCCGAGCCTGCGGGTTGCCCGAGGCAGGGAGGGGTACAAGGATCGGTCCAACAAGGTCCAACAATGAGCAAAACCGATCCCTCAAAGCATCTTGCCTTGATTTCGTTGTCGTAATCGTCGTCTCTGTCGAGACGATCCGAGGCCCCCAAATTCTCTCGCACGCCTTCGGCGATTTTCAACAGGGACCGAGAGGCGCGAAGCCGTTGGTCTTGCGTGTGGATTCCTCGAGCGCTTGGCGGTTTGGTACGGCTAAGCCGCGTCACGGATCGAAATCCGGTAAACATCGAGTTGCTGATGGGCGAATTGTATTGCTTGTACGACAACGACAACGATTGCGTCAATGGCAATGGCAACGACAACGATTTGAGGAATAATGCCGCTATCGGTTATCTCTGCCGCAACGACGATATCCAATCCTTTTGAGCCTCGCGCCGGCGCCGTTGCTCGAGTGCCGATCGGATCCTCGCCCGAGCCTGCTCGAAGTCTACCGATCTTGCCGGCTCGATGCGCTCGCAGAGCAGCAGATGAAAACCGAGGTCGGACTCCAAGGGTCCGCCGATGTCCCCCGCCTTTAACCCGAACAAGCCTTTGTCCAACGCAGGGAAGAGTTGTCCGGGCGTTACGAGCCCGAGGTTCCCTTCTTCCGTCGCCGTCGGGCATTCGGAATGCCGGCGGGCCATCGCGCCGAATCGCTCGATGTGACCCTTCAAGTCGGCCGCGATCCGGTCGATCCGCGCCAGCGCCGCGTCACGAGCGTTCTCGGGATAGTCGTCGTTCACGGTGATGAGGATGTGGCGTGCGGCGCGGCGCTCCGGGGTCTGGAAACGCTCGCGATGCAGCTCGTAGAAGAGTCGCTCTTCGATCTCCGTAATCGGTTCGGCGTAGGCGCCCACCCGTTGCATGACGGCGTCGAAGGTCAGCTCGCGTTGAAGGGCGCGGCGCATGACGTCCTCGTCCAGACCGTTGCGCGCCATGTCTTCCTCGAAGGCGTCCTTGTCGGGATAACGGCCCTGCAGCTCCTTGAACGCGTCCTCGATCCGCTGCTCCGGCACGACTGCATCGAGTGCCTCGCACGAGGAAAGCACCAGGCTTTCCAGATCGAAGGTTCTGCGTGCCTGGCTCTCGACTTCGACCATCCGGTGGGCATCCAAGCCGACCAGATCGCATTGAAACCGCTCGATCGCTGCGCGCAGCAGGTGATAGCGATATTCGCCGCCCAGCGACTCGGTCGGCGGTTGATGTAGGAATGTCGTCGTCACGGCTCCTCGACCTCCGGTCCCGGCGTGCTCGGGGTATCGCTTGCGATCAACGCGGATTCGGGCACCTGAAGCGTCGGCCGATCCGCGAAATGAACCTCGTAGGCGACACCGGCCGGATGATCGCGCAGCACACGCATCACCTCGCCGAGCTCTCCGGCCTCGACCAAGACCTTGCCCTGAATCCCGAGCGGCACGCGGCTCGCGACCTTCTCGCGCGCCTCGAAGCGGCTCGGCGTCCAGGGTGCCGCGGCGGCCTGGAGCTCTTCTTCGCGGCAGCCCACGACCAGGTCATGCTCTAGGAAATGGACCGAATAGATGATCTGGTCTTGGAGAAAGGTCCCGATGTCGCGGACGAAGCCGGTACTGCCGCGTCGGATCAATAGGGTGCCGGTCGTGCGTCCCGGAAAGGTGCCGTCGTTGCGCACATTGCGCACGACACGCACCTCGTCGCCATACTCAAAGCCGGGCCGCATGGGGCATCTGCTCCGCCAGGTCGCTGAGCGCGACCCGCACGCTCTTGGGCTCGTTCATTCGAAAGACGCGGAAAACCTTCTCGGTCGCGGCATCGGAGACCACGAAATCGCGATAGGCCGACTTGAGGAGCTCCGCATACAAGGCCCGACGGGCAATCCCCGAATCGGGCATCTCGTCGACCTGTTGCAGGTAATCGTGGAAGCGCTGAAGGATATGCAGGCGGTTGACATGGACGACTGACGGATCGAAGTCGATCTCGAAATAGGTCAGAAAGTCTTCGGCGCTGGAGAGTTCCTCGAGGTCGAGGTCGAATTCATCGTCGGTCATGATCGTCTCCTTCATTTCAGTATTGGTGGCATGATTGAGTCGCTTCGATTCCTGAACCGCGTCCGGCACGAACCGTCCGGTTTGCACCGGGCGTCCCAGCAGGCGCGGTATCTCCTGTCGCACGGGACGCGGTTCAACGCTTGAAGAAACGGACATTGCCGCCCGCGCCCTCGAGCGCGGATCGCGTCACCGCGGAACGCGCCATTGCATGCAGCTCGCCCACACCGAGCCGATCGCTGGTGTCGACCTCCGCGATCTTCTCGAACCGCTTCAGTGCGCCCGCTGCATCGCCGAGGCGAAACAACAGATAGCCGGAGCCTTTGAGCGCCAACAGGAGAAAGCGGGTCAGACTCATCGAGATCAGCACGGATTCGCCGAGGTCGGACTCGCGCAGCTCCCTCCAGTCGGCCGGCAGGTCGAGCCTGGCCGCGGTAAGCGCGATCGCGCGATCGGCGGTGATCAGGGCCTCGCGATACCGATGCCGATAGTAGAAATAGCGATAGAGCGCGACCAAGACCGTCAGATGCTCGGGCTGGAGAAAATAGGCTTGCAGCAGGCGATCCTCGGCGGTGTCGTCGCCGTAGCCCTCCGCCGCCTCGTCGAGGAGACGCTCGACCTCCGGGGAGACGGGCTCGTCGAAGTACATGGGCTCGCCGTCGAAATCCAAGAGATCCATAACGCGCGTGTCCTCTTGTGCCTATTGAACCCGGACGGACCGGGGATCACCGATCTCGGCCAGGAAGCGCACCAACTCCGGGGCCTCGGGCGGGCGCTTGCTCTGGGTCGCGAAGCGCCGGACCAAGGGGAGCAGCCGGTCGGCCTCGTCGAGATCCAGATCGCAGCATAAGAGGTCGGCGTAGGCTCGGCGCACAGCGTGTCGGCCGGAATGCTTGCCCAGCACCAGGTGATGACTGCGCCCGACCTCGGCCGGATCGATACCTTGGTAGTTGAGCGGATCCTTCAAAAGACCGTCGACATGGATACCGGATTCATGCGTGAAGGCCCCGCCTCCGACCAGGCTCTTATGCCAGGCGACCGGTTTTCCGGAGGCCCGGGCGACCAGACCCGAGAGCTCGCCGAAGCTCTTCAGATCGATGCCGCTGTCGATCCCGTGGATGTGCCGAAGCCCCATCACAACCTCTTCCAGCGCGGCGTTGCCGGCCCGCTCGCCGAGCCCGTGGACCGTGGTGTTGAGATGGGTCGCCCCCCCGCGCACCGCCGCCAGGCTGTTGGCGGTGGCGAGTCCCAGATCGTCGTGCGCGTGCATCTCGATCTCAAGGTCCAGGATGGCACGCAGGTCGCGCATGCGCTCGCAAACGCCGAAGGGGTCCATCAGGCCGACGGTGTCGGCGAAGCGGAAGCGTCGGGCGCCGGCGGCTTGGGCGGTCTCCGCGGCAAGCCAAAGGAACTCGGGGTCCGCGCGCGAGGCGTCCTCGGCACCGACACAGACCTCGAGCCCCATGTCCAGCGCGTCGGCGACCCGTCGGCGGATCTGCTTCAGCACCCACTCCCGGTCGCGCCCGAGCTTGTGTGCGATCTGCTGATCCGAGACCGGGATGGACAGATCCACCATGTCGACGCCCAGGTCGCGACACTGCGCGATGTCGACTGAGCGCATCCGGGTCCAGACCATCAGGCGTGCTGAGAGCCCGAGCGCGGCGACGGCGCGGATCGACTCGCGCTCATCTTCGCCCATGGCCGGGATGCCGACCTCGAGCTCGGGCACCCCGAGCGCATCGAGACCGCGTGCAATGGCAAGCTTCTCCTCGATCGAGAAGGCGACGCCGGCGGATTGCTCGCCGTCGCGCAGGGTGGTGTCGTTGATCGTGACCTGTTGCGGTTCCATGCCCGGTTCCTCGAAGAGCGTTGACTTTGGTGTAAGCAAACGCCGGGCCATTCAATATTGATGTCTTGGAACAGAGCCTTGGATGCATCCGAGTCGCTGATTGGAGCCTTTGCGACAGCGCCTTGCCGGGGCGCTGTCGCAGACTCAACGGCGATGCCGCAGCCCGAGCCGCGAAAGCCTTTGCGCCTGTCGCACCTTTGCGGTTCCAATAGTCCGAGCGATTTCAACGAGTGGAGCGCGGATGACCGAACGATCGACCCTCGCCGGGGGCGCCGCCCTCGCCATCACCGGTTCCGGCGGCAGCGGGGCGGTCACGGCGGGTCTTATCCTGCTCGCCGCCGTCGGCCGCGCCGGCTACTACGGTCTGCTCGGCCGCTCGGCGGGTCCGCAGATTCGCGGCGGCGAGTCCGCGGCCATGCTGCGCTTCGGGCCGCGACCGATCGAGTGCATGGACGATCGCTTCGACCTGCTCATCGGTCTGGACTGGGAGAACGTCGCCCGCTTCGCCGACGAGCTGCCGCTCGATCGCAGCAGTCTCATCCTGACCGACGCGCAGGCCGGGCCGATCCCCGAGATCCTCGTCCGCTCGGGCGCGCAGGTGCGAAGCCTGCCTTGGAAGGCGCTCGCCGATGCACAGCCCGAAGGCAGGATGAACATGGTCGCGCTCGGCATGGTCGGCGCGATGCTCGGCCTGCCGCTGGATGCGCTCGAAGCAGGCGCCCGGGCGACGCTCGGCGGCAAGGGCGGCCGGGTCTTGACCCCGGCACTTGATTGCATTCGCTCGGGTTATTCGGCGGCCGATACGGCGCATGTGCCTCCTTCGGCGCTCGCCCCGCCTGTCGCGGGTTGGAACATCAGCGGCAACGAGGCCGCCGGACTGGGTGCCGTTCGCGGCGGGGTACGATTCGTCGCCGCTTATCCCATCACCCCGGCCAGCGAGGTGTTGGAATGGCTCGCACCCCGTTTGGAGCTGCTCGGCGGCTCCTTGCTCCAGGCCGAGGACGAGCTGGCCTCGATCAACATGATCATCGGCAGCTCGTTCGGCGGCGTGCCCTCGCTGACCGCGACCTCCGGCCCCGGCCTCAGCCTGATGGTCGAAGGCTTGGGTCTGGCCGTGGCGAGCGAGACCCCGGTCGTCGTGGTCAATGTGCAGCGCGGCGGTCCATCGACGGGCATCCCGACCAAGTCCGAGCAGTCCGATCTCAACATCGCACTCTACGGTCTGCACGGCGACGCCCCGCATCTGGTTCTGGCTGCTCTGGGCATCCGCGATTGCGTCTATACGGTCGAGTGGGCAGTCGGTCTGGCCGAGCATCTGCAAACGGTCGCGATCGTGCTGTCGGATCAGATGCTGGGTCAGTCGCGTGCGATCGTCGACCCGCCTGGCGATTTGCCGTTCGGGGCAGGGCAGCGCACGCCTTTGCAACGCCTGATCGGCAACGACGCGGATACGGATCATCGCCGCTATAGGCCGTCGCCCGACGGGGTCTCGCCGATGGCCTTACCCGGTCTGCCCGGCGGCATGTATACCGCAGAGGGTCTGGAGCACGGTCCGGGCGGTGCGCCCTCGAGCCGCGCGATCGACCACGCCGAGCAGCTCGACAAACGGCTGCACAAGCTGACCGGGTTCGACTACGGCCTCGGTTGGGCCGAGATCCGCGGCGAGGGCGACCATCTGCTCCTGACCTGGGGCTCCTCGGCAGGCCCGGTCTTCGAGGCCGCGCAGCGTCTGCGTGACTCGGGCACTCCGACACGCGCGATCGCCCTGCGCCTGCTCGCGCCACTGCAACGCGATGCGCTGCTCGAGGCCATCGGCTCGGCCGGCTCGATCCTGGTGGTCGAGCAAAACCAGACCGCACAGTGCTTCGCCTATCTCCATTCACAACGCGCGCTCCCGTTGCACGCGCGGTCCTATGCACGACCCGGCCCCTTGCCGTTGCGGCCCGCCGAGATCATGCGCGCGCTGACCGATCGCGACGAGCGCGAGGAGACTTGAGATGGATACCGCCATTGTCACCCCGACCCTTCGAGCCAAGGACTACAAGTCCGAGGTCGCACCCGTCTGGTGTCCCGGCTGCGGAGACTTCGCCGTGCTCTCCGCCGTGACCAAGGCCCTGGCGCATCTGAAGCTTGCCAAGGAGCGTGTCGCCATGATCTCCGGCATCGGCTGCTCTTCCCGATTGCCGGCCTATGTCGACGCCTACGGTTTCCACGGCATTCACGGCCGCGCGTTGCCGCTCGCCTCCGGGCTCAAGGCGGCCCGACCGGACCTGACCGTGATCGTGGCCGGCGGTGACGGCGACGGCTTCTCGATCGGAGGCAACCACTTCCTGCACGCCTGTCGGCGCAACATGGACCTGACCTACATCGTTATGGACAACGAGGTCTACGGCATGACCAAGGGCCAGGCGTCGCCGACCACCCAGCCGGATTGGGCCAAGAGCAAGCTCACGCCGCACGGCACCGGCATGCGGCCCTTCCTGCCCACGGCGATTGCCCTTGCGGCCGGCGCGAGCTTCATCGCCCGCGGTTTCGCGGGTGACCCCAACGGTTTGACCAAGCTGCTGGTGGAGGCGATCGAGCATCCGGGATTCGCCTTTCTTCAGGTCTTGAGTCCCTGCCAGACCTTCCGCCCGGAGCAGAAGGAATGGAAGCACCTGGTCCATCCGGTCGATACCGCACCCACGGACGATCCGGTCGAGGCCGCCCGCTTTATCCAGGCCGACGACGGCATGGCGCTCGGCCTCTTCTATGTCCGGCGGCTCCCGATCTGGCAGCCGCAGAACCAGCCGACCGCGACACCCGCGGATCTGGAACGGGAGTTCGCGCTATGAGCACCCTCGCGAGTCAGCGCATCGAGTCCGTCGCCGAGTTTTTGGTACACGCCCTCGAGCTCGAGCACGAATCGGCCGAGCGTTATCGTCAGCTCGCCGAGACCATGACCCTGCACCACAACCACACGGTCGCCGCCGTCTTTCGACTCCTCGCCGACATGAGCGCAGCACACGCCTCCGAGGTGACCGCCCGCGCCGAGGGCATCCGGCTCCCCGAGATCGCACCCTGGGACTTCAAGTGGGCCTGCCCCGGCAGCCCCGAGGTCGATTGCGACGACATCGATGTCAGCTATCTGATGACGTCGCTCCAAGCCTTCGAGCTGGCCCTTTTCAACGAGATCCGCGGTCGTGACTTCTACGCCTTCGTCGCGACCGATTCACCGCAGCCGCAGGTCCGCGCGCTCGCCGCCGAGATGGCCGCGGAGGAGAACGAGCACGTCGAGCTGGTCAGCGCGTGGGTCGAGCGCGAGCGCCTGGTCGCAACCCGCATCCCCGAGGATCTGGATCCGCCGAATCTGCAGGGGTGAAGCCCGACCCTCGGAACTGCGACGACCCCGTCCTTTGGCCGAGCGCGCCGAGCGCCTCGCTCCGCATTGATCGTCACCCGGCGTGACACCGCGAGGAGGAAGAACGATGGGCATGTTCGATTCGCTCCATATCGAGCTCGATGGCCGGGATCTGGAGATCCAGACCAAGCGCTTCGATTGCATCCTTGGCAACTACCACCCCGGCGACTGGATCGGCGGGGTTCCGTCGGGGATCCGCGTCTACTTCGACGTCCTGAAGCTCGATGCGAGCGGCGCGCTGGTTTACGGCACGCATGCCGAGCACGCGCGGACCCTGACGCTGTTCGTTGTCTTCGCCCAAGGCGTCTTCGTGGAGTATCAGGTTCGTGACGGCGAGCTGGCGCCGGAAGCCATCGAACGCACCCTGCTGGAGTTGCAGGAACGCTGGAGCGACTCGGCCCGTCTGCTCGGGTTTCTGGTCGAGGCCCTGCGTGCGAGGCAGCAGCGGATCAGGGCACTCGGGCATCGGCTCGGTCGCGTCTCGTCGGTCGTCAGGAACGCCCGGCGTTTGCGGGCAGGGGAGACGCTCGGAGGTGTCCGCGGTTTGATTCACGAGGAGGAACGGAAACTGGCCGACGGCGAGGATCCTTTGGAGGTTGTGGCCTGGGTGCTGGACGATGAAACCGGCGGCTGGGGGCTTTGGGGTGACGGCATCAGCCCGGATCCGCTGGACGACTATCGGCTCTAAACCGCGCCAGCTCCGACAGTCTTCGGAGTTGGCGCGGCCAAGCCACCCAACACATGACGCATACCGCACCGGGCGCGGTTTAAGATGGTCGGAGGGCGATCGACAAATCAGAACGAGGTAAGACGCGATGACAGGACAACAAACAGAGCGGGTGCCGACCGCACTCCAGGGCCAGTACGACGCGATCACCGCGTTGACCGACCAATTCTGCGAGGTCCATTTGAAAACCGAGGGAACCTCACTATCTGGAGCGGGCCTTGATGGAGCGGTTCGGGCTCTCGGATGTCACCCACGACCTGCTCGGGCGGATTCAGCGGACGGCGAAGACCCAGCTCGAAAGCTGCATCGCGCGTTACGGCGGAGCTTGCGCGTCGGAGAAGGGATCCAACGGCAAGACGGGGCGTCGGCAGCGCAGCCGATCGGGCGCGGCATCATGACGCTGCCGAAGATCGGCGCTCGGTCCAGCCGCCAGGGGTTCGTCGATCGCGATCGCTGTCATGACTGCGGCAATGCCTGTGCGAGAGCGGAATCGTTGCTTAACCATCTCGACCAAGCCAACCTCTCCAAAGCCTTCCGTGGCGAGCTCGTCCCCCAGGACCCGGACGACGAGCCGGCATCCGTCCTCCTGGAGCGCATCTGCGCCGCGCGCGCCGAGCAGCCCAAGAACACCCGCAAAGGGCGCGGTCAGAGTGCCAACGCGAGAGTCGCCGCCTAGCCGCTCCCCGTCGATGTCGACCAAAACCCAAAGGAGCCATAGGACCGAGCATGAACAAAGGAAAGAAGATCGCAGGGGTGACCTGCCACCGGGTCGGTCAGCTGACGCGCACCCTTTTCTAGATCCTGCTGGGAGCCATAGCGTCACGTTTTGAAATCACGCAATGCGTGATTTCAAGACGTGACCCCGATGCCTCGCGATGCCTCGCGCTTTTGGTCCACTGCTACAACTTTCGACGGGTCTTGAGCATCCTCGGGCTCGACGGATTCCGGGCGGCCTGTGAAGCGCGCCGCCGCTCGGGCGGAAGGCCAACTCGAATCGTCATTTTTCATCGTCTGCAGCTCCTGAGGGCGCCTGCAAAGGCGCCTCGCGCGCCGGTCCGCCTCGCGGCGCCGAGTCGCCACCGCCGCCGCGGCGCCTTTGTGGTACCGCCCGCCGCCCTGGCAAGTGCTTGAGCGGATCGACGGGCGGCCGCGGAATACTTGCCCGGTCTCAGAAGCGATGTCACGCACGTGCTCTCGGAGGGGGTTGTACCTGATGATCAATCTCGCACCGTATGCACGGCACCGTCTGGCTTTCTCATACCAGGCACCAGGCGAACCGGATCCCGGGTCGGAGCCTGGGTTGACGCAGATTCATTGATTGGCGAAACAGTACCCAAAGATGTCCGATGCGTCTTGATTGTCGGTCGTCGAGTTCAGGAATTGAGGTGACCCCATCTCTTGCCAGAACTCCCCCGAAGTCGTCGTCGGAGGGCTTCCGCAATTCGAAGCGCATCGAGTGTGGCTGTTGACACCGTTGAGATAGGGGCCGTTTTGCGCTCCGGCGGGATCGGTCACCGTCGAACCGTCAGTATCGGGGTACTCCGTGGAGGGATGACGCCAACTCAGGAACCAACCGCCGCCGCTGGATCCGCCGGTTAAGTCGCTGCCGATATATTTCGATTTCTGTCCTCCTGGAGTGCGGTCCAACTCGTACCACTCCACAGACACCACTTGCTGGATCGTCTTTCCATCAAAAGGCGCATCACCGGGATATCCAAACTGAACGATCGGCTGAAACGTCGCCCGGTTGTAGGCAACACCCGTCCAGCCAGTTCGATCCCCGATCGGGCCGTTGAATTGATCACCGGTAGTATTCGTGATCAAACAGGCATAATCGTAGTCTTCGTCGTCCGATTGTAAGAATGCGGTGCTGGTCGTGCCGTCACGAACGCCCCAGCATCCGGTCCCGGGCATCGGACCACTTTGACTGTAGCCCGGACAGAAGAGGAAATTCGTTGCCCATGTCCCGCTGCCGTCACTGACACAGTGCCCCGCCGTCGCAATCACGTTACGCCCGATCACGGTCGCCGAGCATTCACTGTCGGAGCCGCCGAGCGAGAAGAATAGCTTGCCGTGCACGGATCTCGGCCAGGTCTCGTAGCGACCCTGCATGGTCCAGCGCTGGAAGGGACCGTAGGGGCCGTCCTTCGGGTTCGTCGGCGCCGATCCGTGCGTTTGCAAGGAAAAGTCCAAGGGGGCGACCTTGAGATTGATCTCGTAGCTTTCACCGGGGACGGGGGGCAGCTCGTCACCTTCGGGCGACCACCCCGGCACGAGAATCGGCGGTCCCAGGGGCAGGTCCGCCTCTTCCGAAGAAGTGCTCGATTGCGCATCGGGGACGACCGGGCGCGACATCCCCCTCGGTCGAGCGCTTTCCATCCGTTCCGGTGTCCAGTAGTCATGGACATTGCCCGATTGCGGCCGTTGCAGCTCCGACGGCATGGGGACGGGCCCCGGGGCTTCTCCTCCGCGATCCTGAGACAGACTGACTTGACTTGCGGTCGTCAGCACGACCGCAACGCTCAATGATCTCAGCATCATAATCTCCTTGTCGACGGGGTTCCGCGTACAGGCTATACGGAGTGGAGACTCGCCTGTCCTTGCAGGGAGAACGAAGCGAATCCGTGTGAACATGCAACTTTTTCCTGAGCGACGAGTGTAGCAGTGTGAGGGTAAGCCTGCGAGCAAGGCAGCCTGTTGACACAAAAAATCCAATGTTGTTTTCACCTTGCGCCGTTTCTTGACAAGAGAGCCGGAGGGTCGCCACAGACGACTGCCCCAAGAAATGGCCGCAGGCATCGGACTCGACAGCGCCGCCCGTCTTGGGCTCCAATTGGCGCGAGGTGCGTTTCGCTTATCCCGGTATCGAACGCACACCGCGTCCGGGCCGGTCTTATCGAGATCCTGCCGCGAGCTGATTCCACGGGAGCACGGGAGCACGGGAGGGGAACATGGGGTCACCATTTAGCTGACCCCGATGCCTGGATCCCTGTGTGCCCTGTCGGAATCTATTCACACCAGTAAGGACATTCGTTTCTCTACAATGGACATTCCGCGGATCTTCAACATCACCGAGAGTGCTCACCGCATTCACAATCCGATCACGCCCGAAAAGCTCGCCACGCTCGGCGCGGCGCTGCGTCTGGAATCGGGGGCCCGAGTGCTCGATCTCGGCAGCGGTTCGGGGGAGATGCTGTGCACCTGGGCGCGCGATTACGGCGTCATCGGCACAGGCATCGACATGAGTCAGTTGTTCACCGAGCAAGCGAAGCGCCGTGCTGAAGAGCTCGGCGTCGCCGATCAAGTGAAGTTCATTCATGGCGATGCTGCCGGCTATGTCTCTGAGGAGAAGGTCAGCGTGGCAGCCTGTGTCGGCGCCACTTGGATCGGCGGGGGAGTCGTCGGCACGATCGAGCTTCTGGGGCGGAGCCTGCGCGCCGGAGGGATCATCCTCATCGGCGAGCCCTACTGGTGGCAGTTACCGCCGACGGAAGAGGTTGCCAAGGGGTGTCTTGCCAACTCAATCTCCGACTTTCGCATGCTTCCAGACCTTCTCGCGTCCTTCGGCCACCTTGGCTACGACGTCGTTGAAATGGTTCTGGCTGACCAAGACGGCTGGGACAGATACGAGGCGGCCAAATGGCTCACCATGCGCCGGTGGCTGGAAGCCAATCCCGGCGACGATCTCGCGAAAGATGTTCGAGCCAAGCTGACCGCGGAACCCGAGCGCTATGCCGCTTACACGCGTGAATACCTGGGCTGGGGTGTGTTCGCGCTGATGCCGCGGTGATGCGGTGGCGCATCCGGCGTATCGTCAACGGCTGTGCCGCGCAACAGCCGGTGGCGCGTCAAGACTTGCCCCCGATGCCTCTCTTTGAAGGATGCCGGGAGGATGTTGCACCCGCTGGGTAATGCCGCTCCGACCGTCAGGGCACGCCCCGCGCGGCGCCTGGACTGCGTTGCAGCCCGTTGCCATAGAACCCCTATGACGCCGGGTTGCGCCTTGCCAGCCACCACGCGGGACGCACCCTGACGGCCGGCCAACTGCTCTTTCTAGGTTCAAGGCCATCATCAAGGCGGAGCGCAACCGCAGGTTCTCGGACTCGCGGGGCGTGTCCTCCAGGGCGTCCCAGACTCTGGTGAAACGGTCGTGGTTTATGGGGTTCGCTCCTGAATGACCGCTGCGCCCCGGCCAATGTTCGCCCCGTCCAGTCAGCTGCGGGAGGAGATCGGTCCGGCTGCGTCGGATCACCATGATCAGCCACCGGGGCCTTTGAAGCCCTGTGCCCGTCTATACTCAACGCGTCTTCGGAAGATTGGGCTGCCGAACGTTCGTCGGGCCGTCTTACGATGCGAAAGGGTCTCTTAGCCCATCGACGGGCAGCGCGGGCGGCGCCACCGACTTCTCCGCAGTCATGGGACGCCCTGATCGACCGCCGCCGGGCCATCAATCCGCGTGGGCCGTTCGGCCGTCGCGCTCGGAGGTCGGGCGACGGGCCGTTGAACGCCACGATCACTCAAGCGGTGCCGAGGAGAGTCCAATGACCGTGACCAACATCCAGTCCGGGACAAACGTGCATGAGGTTGCCGACGGGATCTATCGCATCAATACGCCGGTGGTCATCGAGGGTGCAGGCGGGTTTTCATTCAATCAGTACCTGATCGTCGATGATAAGCCACTGCTCTTTCACACGGGTCCGAGAAGGATGTTTCCCCTGGTGCGCGAAGCGGTGGCGAGTGTTCTGCCTGTCGAGAGCCTGCGTTATATCGCCTTGTCCCACGTGGAAGCCGACGAGTGCGGTTCGTTGAACGAGTGGCTTGGCTCCGCCCCGCAGTCCTCGCCACTGTGCGGCACCGTTGCGGCCATGGTATCCATCGGCGACCTTGCCGATCGGGCACCCCGAGCGCTCGCCGACGGAGAGGCGATCTCGCTGGGCAATCATGTCGTTCGTTGGCTCGACGCTCCCCATTTGCCGCACGCGTGGGAGTGTGGCTTTCTGATGGAAGAGCGAACCTCGACACTCCTCTGCGGCGACCTCTTCACCCAGGGCGGCAGTCAGCTTCCGCCTGTCACCGAGTCCGACATTCTCGGACCGAGCGAAGCCTTCCGCCACGAGATGGATTATTTCTCGCACACGAAGAACGCGCGTCTCCAGCTCGAGAAGCTTGCCTCGACGAATCCGGCAACACTCGCGTGCATGCACGGCAGCGCATGGCGCGGCGACGGGACCGCATTGCTTCGCGCGCTTGCCGATGCGCTTTCGGAATAGAGCGTTCCCGATCGGGTCCGATCGATCCGGGGCTGAGATGTGAAACCCGGCCGTGTGTGTCCTTCGGTGCTAAACCGCGCCCAGCGCGGTATGTGATGTTTTTGGATGGGATCGGCCCCGGCAGACTCGACGATTGTTGGAGTTGGCGCGGTTTAAAATTTTAAAAAATATAAAATTTTAAACCGCGTCTCCAGCACGGGCGGTGAAGTCCCCAAGGCCGAATACAACATGAAAATGACCCATGTCGCTCTGGACGCGGTTTAGTCGACGTGCTCGCGGGCCGACGTCCGGGGTCGGCGGCGTACCAGGCGTCTCAACAGATATCCTCCGGCAATGATCACCACCAGGACTGCGAACAAGGCCAGCGGGCCGAAGGGGCTGAATCCTGCGACCTGGTCGTGTAGCTGCCTCATGGCCAACGCCCAGCCCAGGATGGCGACGTAGGTCCCGGCCAAGACGACCCCCAAGGTGACCCCCATGCTGAGACCCAGCAGGACGCCGATGGCGCAGCCGACGACGGGCCCGGTCATCCAGATCGGTGACCAAACGAAGAGGAAGAGGCCGATGAGCCCGTAACGGCGAATTGTCCCGTGATGGCGTTCCGCGGCCTCCCGAACCGCGCGCAGGTAAGGTCGCAGGGTCTTCACTTCCAACAACCCGCGCCAGCTGAAGACGAACAAAGGATAGAAGATCAAGACCAGGATCGTCTCGATCAGGAGGTTGGCCAGGACCACCGTGAGGTCATCGAGTCCGGTGGCGTATCCGAGCGACATGGCTGTGACGCGCCCGAAGACCAAGTTGGTCGCGATGACCGCTGCGAGCAACTGACCATATCCAGGGGACCACACGGCGGCTACCGCCAGTGCGGCCAACACCGCTAGAGATAGGCAGAGTGCGGCCACCAGGACCAGACCTTCGGACGTCCGCAGGACGGATTTCCACGACGAGCTCATGATGCACACCCCGGGTTCGATCTTTCCTTTTGCCTCCACCGAGCGATGGGCCGGTTCCGAAGTTTGCCGATCGCGAAAGGCAGGCATTCGCGTGGGCGGCATGGCCGACCGCCGGTCCCGCCGTCGATCGGGACCTGGCACGGTGGTATCGTTGGAGCGCCGTGCCGGCCAGGCGATCCGATAACGCTATCAGGGAGAACGTCCGTGTCCGAAGTCAAGTTCTATTCCGGTGAGTCCGTTCCGCTCGAGATGCACAAGGTCCGCATCGTCCAGAAGCTTCATCTCGTCCCGATCGAGCAGCGTCATGCGGCCATCACCGAGGCGGGCAACAACACCTTTCTGCTCAAGAACCGCGACATCTTCCTGGATATGCTGACCGACAGCGGCGTCAATGCCATGAGCGATCGGCAGCAGGCGGCCATGATGGTCGCCGACGACAGCTACGCCGGGTCCGAGACCTTCTATCGCTTGGAGGAGAGGATCCGGGAGATCTTCGGGACGCGCTATTTCCTGCCGGCCCATCAGGGGCGAGCCTGCGAGAATATCCTCTCCCAAGTGCTCGTGCGGCCGGGCACCATCGTGCCGACGAATTACCACTTCACGACGACCAAGGCACACATCACGCTCAACGGCGGCACGGTCGAGGAAATCTTCACGTCCGATGCGCTGGAGGTGACCAGCGAGAAACCCTTCAAGGGCAACATGGACCTCGAGAAGCTCCGGGCCTTGATCGCGGAGCAGGGTGCCGAGCGGATCGCCTTCGTGCGCTGCGAGGCGGGCACCAACCTGATCGGCGGACAGCCCGTGTCGTTGCAGAACATGCGCGACGTCGGCCGGATCTGCCGCGAGCACGGCATCCTCGCCGTGCTCGATGCGAGCCTTCTGGCCGACAACCTCTACTTCAACAAGATCCGCGAGGCCGAGTGTCGCGATATGAGCCTACGCGAGATCACCCGCGCCGTGGCCGACCAGTACGACCTCATCTACTTCTCCGCCCGCAAGCTCGGTTGCGCGCGCGGCGGCGGGATCTGCATGAACAGCGAGGATCTCTACAAGACGATCCGCGAGAAGATCACCCTCTACGAAGGCTTTCTCACCTACGGCGGCATGTCGGTGCGCGAGATCGAGGCCATCACGGTCGGTCTCGAGGAGACGATGGATATGGACATGGTCAGCCAGGGTCCACAGTTCATTCGCTTCATGGTCGAGGAGCTGGCACGCAAGGGTGTCCCGGTGATCACGCCGCCCGGCGGTCTGGGCTGTCACATCGACGCGCGTGCCTTCCTCTCGCATGTCCCTCAAGCCGAGTATCCCGCCGGCGCGCTGGGTTCCGCCCTGTATCTTGTCGGCGGCGTTCGCGGCATGGAGCGCGGCACGCTCTCCGAGCAGCGCAACCCCGACGGAAGCGAGAAGCTCGCCGACATGGAGCTGCTGCGCCTCGCCTTGCCGCGCCGGGTCTTCACCATGTCGCAGGTGAAGTACGCCGTGGATCGCATCGTCTGGCTGTACGAGAACCGCCGAATGGTCGGCGGTCTGCGCTTCGTCGAGGAACCGAGCATCCTGCGCTTCTTCTTCGGACGCCTGGTGCCGACCTCCGACTGGCAGGAGGCGCTGGTGGCCAAATTCCGCGCCGACCTGGGCGACAGCCTGTAGGGGCCCGCGATGTCTTCGCAGAGTGCGACCTCGAATCCCGAGGAGGCGGCGAGTCCCCCGCCGCCGGCCCCCCGCGGGTCTGTCTCCCGGCGACCAAGTTTCGGCAAGGCCGACCGATGGGCGAGGAGCGATCCGCTCCCGATGCCTGTTGACTCATCGCCATCGCAAGGCCGGCGGCTGGCGGCTGGTGGCTGGGGGCACCTCCCGACATGAACGACTGGTCTCCAAGCTCCTGGCAATCGCACAGGGCGCTGCAACAGGCGACCTACCCGGATCCGGCGGCCCTCGAAGCCGCGCTGTCGGAGCTACGCGGCCTGCCTCCGCTGGTCACCTCTTGGGAGGTCCAGTCGCTCAAGCGCCAGTTGGCCGACGCGGCGAACGGCGATGGTTTTCTGCTTCAAGGCGGCGACTGTGCGGAGGGATTCGCCGACTGCCAATCCGACATCATCGCCAACAAGCTCAAGATCCTGCTCCAGATGAGCCTGGTGCTCGTGGAGGGGCTCAAGCAACGGGTGATTCGGGTCGGGCGTATCGCCGGTCAATACACGAAACCGCGTTCCGCGGATTCCGAGACCCGCAACGGCATCACCTTGCCCAGCTATCGCGGCGATCTGATCAATGGTCCCGACTTCACCCCGGAGTCGAGAACCCCCGACCCCGGTCGCCTCTTGCTCGGTCACGGGCGAGCGGCTCTGACACTCAACTTCATCCGCGCCCTGTCCGAGGGTGGGTTTGCCGATCTGCAGCATCCCGAGAACTGGGATCTGGCCTTCATGGCCAATTCACCGCGCGCTCGCGACTACCGCAAGGTGGTCGAGTCGCTCGGGGAATCACTGAGGTTCATGAAGGCGGTGGGCGCCGGCTCGGGCGAGCTGGCGCGGGTGCAATTCTTCACCAGCCACGAGGCCCTGCACCTGCATTACGAGCAGGCCCTGACGCGGCAAGTCAGGCAGTTCCCCGGCTGGTTCGATCTGAGCGCCCACATGCCCTGGATCGGTCTGCGCACCGCCGATCCGGACGGTGCGCACGTGGAGCTCATGCGCGGCATCGCCAATCCGGTCGGGGTCAAGCTCGGCGGCGAGCTCTCGCCCGACTGGCTCGAGGCATTGGTGGAGCGGCTGAATCCGCAACGCGAGCCGGGGCGCTTGGTCCTGATCCATCGCTTCGGCGCCGATCGGATCGAGCACGAGCTGCCCCCGATGATCGAGACCGTCCGACGGACCGGCACTCCGGTCCTCTGGGTCTGCGATCCCATGCACGGCAACACCGAGACCACGGCGAAGGGGTACAAGACGCGACGCTTCGAGAGGATTCTCAAGGAGCTGTGCCTGGCCTTCGACATCCATCGCGAGTCGGGAGGCCGCCTCGGCGGCGTCCATTTCGAGTTGACCGGGGACGATGTGACGGAATGCTTGGGAGGCGCTCGCGGCCTCGACGAGGTCGGCCTGGAGCGCGCCTATGCCACCCAGGTCGACCCCCGTCTGAACTACGAGCAGGCGCTGGAGATGGCGATGGCCGTCGTGCGCAAGCTGCGCAGTTGAACGCCGGCCGAGCGGTTTGTCGCTAAGTCAGCGCGGCATGCAGCTGCGCGGCCTGGAGCGTGTTCTCGAGCAGACTGGCGATGGTCATGGGTCCGACCCCGCCGGGCACGGGCGTGATCCAGGAGGCGCGCTCGGCGCAAGGCGCGAAGTCCAGATCCCCGACGAGTGTGCCTTCCGCGGTGCGGTTGATGCCGACGTCGATCAGGATCGCACCGTCCTTGACCCAGTCGCCCGGGACGAAGCCTGGACGCCCCAGCGCGGCGACAAGGATGTCGGCGCCGCGGGCCTTCTCGGCGAGATTCTTGGTTCGGCTATGGCAGACGGTGATGGTGCAGCGCGCGGCGAGCAGCTCCAGAGCCATGGGTCGGCCGACGATGTTGGATTGACCGATGATGACGGCATCTAGGCCCTCGATGGTCCGGCCCGTGCGCTCTAGCAGCGTCATCACCCCTTTCGGCGTGCAGGGGCGCAGCAGAGGCCGGCGCAGCACCAGGCGGCCGACGTTGTCGGGGTGGAATCCGTCGACGTCTTTCGTCGGTAGGATGCAGTCGGTGACGGCTGCTTCGTCGATCTGCTCGGGCAGCGGGAGCTGGACCAGGATACCGTCGATCTTCGGGTCGGCGTTGAGTCGATCGATCAGGTCGATGAGGTCCCCTTGGTCGACCGTCGACGGCAGCTCATGCATCTCCGAGTAGAAACCGACCTCTGCGCAGGCCTTGCGCTTGTTGCGCACGTAGACCTGAGAGGCGGGATTCTCGCCGACCAGCACGACGGCGAGGCCCGGCGGACGCCCGCCCGCGGCCAGAATAGTGTCGACGCGGTTGCGAATCTCGACGCGGATCTCGGCGGCGACGGCCTTGCCGTCCAGAATTTGTGCGCTCATCATGGCCTCGTCATGCGATTGTTGAGCGGCATCATAGCGAGCACCGGTGCGTATGAAAACGCGAGGGTTGCCGGCGGCGGTTCGATCGCCGTCGGTGGATTGACTCTCCTTTCGGCCCGGCGTATAGTTCCGGCTCTTCGATTTCGGGACGCGTTTTCCGAAACCGGGGTATAGCGCAGTCTGGTAGCGCGCCTGCTTTGGGAGCAGGATGTCGGGGGTTCGAATCCCTCTACCCCGACCAATTGCCCACCAGGTCGCTCACGGTGACGTCGCTTGGGGCGCCGGATGCCGGCTTCGATGCGCACTCGATCGGCGCTCGTAGCTCAGTTGGATAGAGCAACGGCCTTCTAAGCCGTGGGTCGCAGGTTCGAGTCCTGCCGAGCGCGCCAAAATCAGGCTCGACAGGCAGCAGGCAAGGAGAAAGAAGCGCATAGATGCGCGCTGTCCAGGGATCGGTGTTTTGCTATGGTGGACGTAGCTCAGTTGGTAGAGCGCAGGATTGTGATTCCTGTGGTCGTGGGTTCGAGCCCCATCGTCCACCCCACCATTTCAGGCTCTGTGATCGGTCCGTGCCGATTGCATTGACGGACTTCTCGGGTCGTTAGCTCAGTTGGTAGAGCAGTGGACTCTTAATCCATCGGTCGTAGGTTCGAATCCTACACGACCCACCAAATAACGAGAGACAAAACAGCCGGTTACATCTCAAGATGTGCCGGCTTTTTTGCGTCTCCTGACAATTATCCGCCGATCTCCTGACAATCATCGCGTGGGATACCGTACCGGGCGTGGTTTAGGTCATTGTGACTCGGTGGGTCCGGAAGGTGGCCGAGCTCCGAGCCGCGGGCGGGTCGCTACTCCCACCAGGGCGGATCATCGGCGCTCGCATCGCCGACGGGCGCGGCGAAGGCGTCGGCCACAAGGTCGTCGCACCTGCCGGTCAGGGCCTCCAGGAAGGCCACGAGATCGGTTTGCTCCCGGGCACTCAGGTCGAGGCGGCGGATGCTCGGGTCCAGCAGTGGATTCTCGACCCCGCCGCCGTCGTAGAAGGCGACCACCTCGGCGAGGGTGGCGATCGAGCCGTCGTGCATATAGGGGGCGGTGAGTGTCAGGTTGCGTAGACCCGGGGTCTTGTACTTCCAGCGGTCGTCCGGGTCCCGGGTGATCTCGTAGCGGCCGAGGTCGCTCGGAGGGGCCTCCGACACCTTGCCGATCAAGGCGGCCGCGACGTCGAGCGCAACGCCCGGGGCCACCTGAATACGCCGCGTCGTCGGCTCCCGTGCCATGCTCGCCGCGTAGCCGATGCCCGTGTTGTGCAGCCGGCCGTCCGTGAAGAGGGCATGCTCGGGTCCGATCAGATGACAGCCGACACAGCCCCCCTTGCCCATGAAGACGGCGAAGCCGCGCTCGACGGCGTCTCCGATTGCGCTTGGTTCGCCTCCGTAATACCAGCGGTCGAAGGGCGAGTCGCCGCAGTTCAGAGTGCGCTCGTAGCTCGCCAGCGCTTGTCCGATCGTCTCCATGTCCGGTCCGCGACCGAAGGCGTCCTCGAAGAGTCCCCGGTAGTCCGGCAGGCGCCGGACCTTCTCCACGACGCTGGCGATGGATGGGTTGCCCATCTCGTTGGCGGCGAGCAGCGGCTCCCAGACCTGATGCTCGAGTCGCGTCTCGCGCCCGTCGTGGAAGAGCGGGGCCGAGTAGGCCGCGTTGAAGAGGCCGGGTGCATTGCGGCGTACGGTGCGCCCCTCGATGCCCACCGCGGTCTTGAGCTCGTTGCTGGCGAAGCCCTGCTCGGGGATGTGGCACATGGCGCACGAGAAGGTGCCGTTGAGGGACAGGCGCCGGTCGAAGAAGAGTTTTCGCCCGATGGCCACTGTCTTCTGCGTCACGGGCGCGTCGGCGGGCACCGGCACGGGCGGCAGGCCGAGCGGCGGGTCCTGCAGGTTGGCGAGCAAGTCCATCGGCCGTCCACGGCGCACGGCGAGACTGAGCGAGCGGGTCCGGTAGTCGGGGCGCTCGTAGCCGGTCTTGTCGTCCCCCGGACCGGCGGTCGCCGCGTGCGCCGTGTGGGCTGGGGCATGGGCCGGATCCGGCCCTGCTTCGGCAAACAGGGTGCGCACGTCGTTGAGCACCAGGTCCGGATGCAGGAAGGAGGGGCTGTAGATGTTGCGGATGCGCCGCTCGCTGTCGATGAGGAAGACGCGCAGAACATGGGCCAAGTCCCCGGTCTCCTCCCCGTCGGGACCTCGCTCGCGCATCATCGCCTGACCGTAGGCGTCCAGGATCGGCTGGAGCTTCTCCTGGGAGGCGGTGGTGAGGAAGAGCCAGTCGGACCCGCCCTCGACGAAGCGGAAGTTGTGCGCCAGGTGTGCCATGTGCTCCGGCGTGTCCCGATCCGGGTCGAAGCTCAGGCTGATCAGGCGAAGCCGTTCGGCCAGCTCGGGTTCCCGAGCGGTGTCCTGGCGGATGCGGTGCAGAACGGTGGTGGCCAGGGGGCATCCGCTCGTGTCGTGACAGGACTGGTAGATGAAGCTCAGCACCGTCACCCGCCCGTCCAAGAGGGCACCCAGGGACCGGGTCTCGCCCCGGGTGTCCAGCACCTCACCGTCCGCCGCCCGCCCCAATGGCGGGAGCCGATAGCTGCCCGGGGCGGGCAGGGCATATCCCAACTCGCCGTAGCCCGGCGGGAGGGGTTCGTGGGCGGCGCCGAGCGTGGACAACAGGACGACGGCGGCCGCTGCGAAGATGCGCTTCATGAAGGATCGGTCCGCAAGAGGCCGGGGCCTCGGAGCCCCGGCCCGGGCGCTCAGTCTCGCCGTGCGAGCTCGGTCGTCGCGGATGCCGCCGGGGCCTGCCCGTAGAGGGCGTAGGACCCGAAGCGCATGATGTGCGGCCGGCCGAGCTTCTCGGCGATGAAGTCGATGGCGAAGGTCGGCTCCAGCGCCTGACCGTTCCACTCGAAGGCCTTCAGATATTGCTCGTCGTCCTCGCCCTTCTTGTCCCAGTTGGCGAGCAGGGACGAAGTGAAGTACAGGCGCTTGCCGTCCCAGCTCTGAGAGACCATGTTGATCTGCTTGCCGATCTCGCGCTCGTAGATCTGCTTGGGATGGAAGGGATCGGAGACGTCGAAGAGGCGGGTCTTGCCGTCCATGAAGGTGTCGACCCACAGCAGGCGGTCGTCGGCACTGATGGAGATATCCACCGGCAGAGGCACCTGGCTCGGGTCGCCGATCGTTGCCACCTCCTTTGCCTGCCAATCGTCGCGCTCGTCGGCGTAGATCAGCCAGAGCTTGGAGGTCAGCGCGGTGCTGGTGAAGCAGTAGTTGTTCTCCGGGCCCCAGGCGCAGCGGATTTCCAGCGGCGCTCCGGGAACGTCGAATACCTTCTCGGGCTTGCGGCTGTGCAGGTCCCACACCACCACGGTGTTGCCGAAGCGTTTCATGGCCTCCTCGTCCTTCAGCATCTTGCCGAAGTCCATCATATAGTTGGACCAGCCGGTGAAGGAGGAGGTGATCATGAGGTTGCGCCGGGGCAGGACGCGCACGTCGTACCCGTAGCCGTCGGCGTATTGGCCGGTCTTCTCGGCGCCCTGGAGGTTGTCGTCGGTGGGCATCCAATGGGTGGCCACGTACTCGCCTTCGTTGGTGTACTCGACCAGCGCCGTGCGCCCGCCGTGGTCCTTGTTGTTGGACAGCCCGGTGAGCATCATTCGCCCGGGCAAGGCATAGGCGGTGTGGGGGCCGACGACGCCGCCGCTCGCGGCGACGAAGTCCTCGATCACCTTATGCAGCTTGGGCTGTCCGGCATCGCTGTGGACGTCGAAGACATAGATCTTGCTCGTGTCCAGACCCGCGCCCCAGAGCCAGCGGCGGTCGTCGGTGAAGCCCGCGTGGTGGGCCTCGTTGCGACCTCCCACGGAGAGGGTGTGTACGACCTTGCCGTAGTCCGGCGAGCTCGGGTTCACGGCGACGGTGACCAGCTTGTCCTGCTCGTCGCCGACCCCGTCCATGCCCAGAGTCCAGACGTAGACGAAGTCTTCCTGGCCGGAAATCTTCGTCATGTAGGGGGACATGCAGGTCTCGTCCGCGGCCGCGGTTCCCGGCAGTAGGGCCGGCCCTGCGAGGCCGGCCGATAGGATGAAGGCGCTTGCAAGCCTAAGAGTTGTCATGGTGCTCCTCCTCGGTTGTCGTTCACGGCGGTTGGTGCATAACGGCGTCCGGGTGACCTAGCCGGGCCCCGGGGCGTCGCTATCCGCTTCTGTCCGGGCCTTTTGGAATCGCCCCGCAACAAGCAGGGCAGCCCATCCGGCTTTTCCGGAGCTTTTGAACAAACACTAGCATTGTTTTCCGAGCGTTCTATTGGGATATCTACGGCGTCGGGATACGGGTTTATACGGAGGATCCGCTTGCTTGCCGCGGTTCACGGAAGGCAATCCGATAAAGGATCCCCGGGCGGCGGCCGGCAGGAAACGCCGGCGAGTGCAAGGTTTCGCGTGCACCTCTATAAACTTGACGCCTCCCGCCAGCCTGACTAACCTCGCGCGATCGACGGAAATCCCGCAAAATGCATCGGTTGGGCAACGGGCGATCGGGCGGTCCTCCCGTCGGCCGTCGATCCACCATCGCCTTGCCCTTCGGCCCGAGCCCGCGGCCGACACCCCGGTGTAACGCTCGATCGGCCGGGTTCTCCGCGAAGCGCAGCCCGCCGCCATCACCTCATCGAGAGCCAGCGTGTATCCCAAGTATTTCGGGCTCAAAGAGCCCAGCTTCTCCATTGCGCCGGATCCTCATTATCTGTTCCTGAGCGAGCAGCATAAGGAGGCCCTTGCCCATCTTCTCTACGGGGCGGGGGAGAGCGGCGGCTTCGTTCTTCTGACCGGCGAGGTGGGGACGGGCAAGACCACCGTTTGTCGGGCCTTCCTGGAGCAGCTCCCCGAGGGGGTCGAGGTCGCCTTGATCCTCAATCCGGCGGTTACCGCCAACGAGTTGTTGCTCAACCTGTGCGACGAGTTTCGGATTCCGGTTCCCGAGGGCGAGCGTTCGGTCAAGGCATTGGTCGACCGGCTCAACGTCTATCTGCTGGACGCGCACGGCAAGGGTCGTCGACCCGTGCTCATCATCGACGAGGCGCAGAGCCTGCGCCCGAAGGTCTTGGAGCAGGTGCGTTTGCTCACCAATCTGGAGACCAGCAAGCACAAGCTCCTGCAGATTTTTTTGATCGGCCAGCCCGAGCTGCGACGTCTGCTCGAACGCGATGCCCTGCGCCAGATCAACCAGCGCGTGACCGCGCGTTTCCACCTGCGGCCCTTCACGCGAGAGGAGACGGGCGACTATATCCGCCATCGGGTCGCGGTCGCCGGCGTCGACCGTCCCCTGTTTACCGCAGCGGCAATTCGGCGGATCTACAGCTGCTCCGGCGGTGTACCGCGCCTGGTCAACATACTCTGCGATCGCGCGCTGCTCGGCGCCTGCGTGACGCGCAGCTCTCAGGTGACGCCGGCCATCGTCAAGCGTGCGGCGCGCGAGGTGCAGGGCGAGTCGATCGATAAGCCGCCGCGCCCGGCGGTGCGGCCCGGATTCGCCGCCGCTGCCGCCTTTGTTCTCGCGATGATCGCCGGCTGGCTGGGCTATGCCTGGGTGTCCGACGATGCCGCGGCGCTCCTGGTCGATCTGCTCCCGGGCGGTCACACCCTCTCGGCCGGCGGGCCTCTTTCCGAGACGACGCCGAGGCCGGACGGTGTCGGCGAAGGCTTCGGGCAGGACGCCGGCACGCAAACCCCTGATTCACCGCTCGTGGCGTCCGACGGGGCTGCGGTTACGACGCTGCCCGAGTCGGTCGGCGATGCCGCTTCCGGCGAACTGGCTCCCGAAGACGACGCCCCGCTCGACGGCTCAGCGGCAGACGCGCTCCCGCGGATCGACCCCTCGCGCTTCGAGCCGGATGCGCTCGCCGAGACGCTTGCCCGCATCGCCATGCCCGAGTCCGACGCCCTGCGTCTGCTGTTGCTGCGTTGGGGTGTGGAGGTCGAGAGCCTTCCGGCCGGTGATCCCTGCGCGCGTGTCGCCTCGTTTGGACTCAGGTGCGAGCGCGGACAGGGCGACCTCGACGAGCTGCGTCTTTTCGATCGTCCGGCCTTGCTCCGCGTTCGCGACGCGGGCGGCGCTCGACGTTTCCTCCTTCTGAGCTCGCTCGATGGGCCGATGGGCACGCTTGCCCTGCCGGGCGGGGACGAGCTGGCGCCGCTCGGCGGCCTGGAAGCCGTCTGGAGCGGCGATTACATCCTGGTGTGGCAGCCGCCGCCGACCGGGTCGACGCTGATCGGTCCGGGCGCCTCCGGGGAGTCGGTGCGGTGGTTGCGGGATCTGCTGGCAAAGGTGCCTGCCTCGGGGCTTCCGGCCAGCGATTCCAGTTATTACGATGCGGAGCTGACGCGCTCGGTCCGGGCGTTCCAGGCGTCGCGTGGTTTAGTCGCGGACGGGATCGCCGGTCCGCGCACACTCATTCAGCTGCACAACGCCGTCGATCTTCCCGGAGTCCCCAGGCTGGTGCGGACGTCCGACGTGTCCGAGTCGGCGAGTACGGAGCCCACGGAGCCATGAGCTATATCCTGGAGGCGTTGAAGAAGTCTCAGCAGGAGCGCGAGCTCGGGCGCGTCCCGACCCTGGACACCAGCGGTATGTTCACGGAGGACAAAGAGCCTGTGCCGACCAGTCATTGGGGCTTGCTCGCCGTCGGCTTGGCTGCGGTAGCCGTGGTCATCGCGCTCTACGCGGTGTTGCGGACGCCAGCGCCGGTGCCCGTACCCGTGCAGGCCGACGCCGAGCCCGCGGCGGCTCCCATGCCGATGTCGACATCCCCGCCGGGGCTCTCTGCAGCGGACCCGGGGCAAGCGCCGGCGGATGCGGTGCCGATGATCGCATCGACTGGGGCCGATTCGTCTGCGTCTTCGCCCGAGTCGTCGCAGGCGCAGACATCGCTGCGCCGCTCCGGGGTGTCGGACGCCTCGCCGCTTGTGTCCGGCGTCCCCGGTACCGACCCGGAGATGATCCCGGGCGAGGAGCCGGCGTTCGCGCCAGAGCCGGATCCCTGGCTGGAACAGGAGCTTCAGCGTCAGTTGGATGCGGAGCAGGCGGCCTATGCGGAGCCGCCCGAGCCCCGGCGCAGGCCGCAGCGTGCGGCCGTGCCATCCGACCTAGTCGAAGACATCGAAAGCTTCAAGCAGCAGGTGCGTCGCGAGCAAGGCATCCCGCCCCCTGCGGAGCAGCGCCAGCCGGCCGACATCCGCGGCGACCCCACCAAGCTTCGCCTCACACCCATGCAGCAGGCGCAGCTGCCCGCCTATTTCATGACCGTGCATGTCTATGACGAGGATGTCGCCAAGCGCTTTGTGCTCATCAATGCGCTTCGCTATATCGAGGGCGAGGAGACGCGCGACGGGATTCGCATCGAGCGCATCATCCCGGAGGGTGCAGTCTTGAGCTATCTGGGCAATCCCTTCTTCGTGCGGCGCTGATATACCGAGCCCAGCGGCTCGGGGGCCGCCTTGCGCAGCCGCTCGTGACCTCGGGCGTGGGGGCTCCCCGTCCTCGCCTCCGCGTCCTTCGCCGTGCACTCGCAACAGGCCCGCGAATTCCGTAAAGTGCGCAGCTCCCCACACTGCTCAACCCCGACACCGGCGCCGTCTACATGACTCAACCCAAGGCACGCGACACCGACGCCATGCATCGCCACCTGCGCGATGTTGAACGGCTGTTGGCGCGCCTGCGGCTGGTCGACACCCTGGTGCACCGCCAGAGGATGCCGCACCAGGAGCTGGTGGAGAACATCACCCACAGGCAGAACTTGGGTCGACTGCGCCGCAAGCTGGATCGCCTGCATCCGGCGGACATCGCCTGCATCCTGGAAGCCTTGCCCGTCGACGACCGGCTGTTCGTGTGGGATCTGGTCAAGGTCGAGAAGGACGGCGACATCCTGCTCGAGGTCTCGGACGCGGTCCGTGCGACCCTGCTCGGGACCATGGACGCCGACGAGATCAAGGCCGCGGCCGAGACCCTGGACGCCGACGAGTTGGCGGATCTGGCCCCCGATCTGCCGCCCGAGATCATGCAGGATGTCCTGGCATCGCTCGATCAGGAGGAGCAGGAGCAGGTCCGCGCGGCCATGTCCTACCCCGAGGGTACGGTCGGCGCCCTGATGGACTTCGACATGGTGACGGTGCGCGAGGACGTCACCCTCGAGGTGGTCCTGCGGTATCTGCGCCGGTTCGATGCGCTGCCGGATCATACCGACAAGATCTTCGTGATCGACCGCGAGGAGCGTCTGCGCGGCGTTCTGACGCTCGAATCCCTGCTGATCAACGACCCCGAGACCGAGGTTTCGAAGGTCATGCAGGCCAAGTCGATTGTGAGCTTCTCGCCGGACGACAGCGCCGATTCGGCCGCCAACGCTTTCGAACGCTACGACCTGGTCTCGGTCCCCGTGCTGGACAGCGAGAGGTGCGTGATCGGTCGCCTGACCGTCGCCGAGATGGTCGACCACATCCGCGAGGAATCCGAGGCCGAGATCCTGAGCAACGCCGGTCTGCGCGAGGAGGAAGACATCTTCGCGCCCGTGATCCGCTCGGTGAAGAACCGCTGGGCCTGGCTTGCCGTCAACCTGGTGACCGCCTTCATCGCCTCGCGCGTCATCGACCTCTTCGAGGGCTCGATCGAGAAGCTGGTGGCGCTCGCCGCACTTATGCCCATCGTCGCGGGCATCGGCGGCAACGCGGGCAACCAGACCATCACCATGATCGTGCGGGCCATCGCGATGGGACAGGTGCAGCCGTCCGCGCTCTGGCGCCTCCTGCGCAAGGAGCTCGGGGTGGCCTTGATCAACGGCATCGTTTGGGGCGGGGTCGTCGGCGTGGCGGCCTGGCTGCTCTACGGCAATTACGAGCTGGGGCTGGTCATGACCGCGGCCATGACGCTCAACCTGCTCCTCGCGGCGACCGCCGGGGTCGTGATTCCCTTGATCCGCCAGCGGCTTGGTCGGGATCCGGCGCTCGGCAGCTCCGTGTTGATCACCGCCTTGACCGACTCGGGCGGCTTCTTCATCTTTCTCGGCTTGGCGACCTTGTTTCTGTTCTAGCCCGGGCCGGTCGCCGGGCTCGCTCGCCCGGAGGCGAGCAGACCCTTCATCGCGCCGCCGGTCCTTGGCGGCCGAGCCGAGCCCGGCCCGCTCCGCGGTGCCCGAGGCCGACCGGAGAGGATCGATCAGTTGCCGTAGGCATAGGCGTCGCCGCAGCGACCTTGTTTCCAGAGTCCCGGAGGGCAGGAATAGGATGCCCCGCGACCGTCGGAATAGACTGGCCTGTCATAGCCGTCGGTAGCGATCGCCGTGGCGACGGCACCGGCTAGTCCGCTGCCGATAATGGCGGCATTGCGACCGCCGAGCTCGCCGCCGACGAAGGCGCCGAGCGCAGCGCCGAGGCCGCCGCCGACGGCTGCGCGCGTGCTCATTTGGTCCGCCGTCGCCGGGGTTGCCGCCATGAGCAGCGCGAAAGCCGGAGCGATCAACAGTGCAGCTTTGCGATTGGACATACTCGATTCTCCTCGTCGGTCGATTGGGTCGCGAGTATGGTTGCAGATCCAACCTGAACCTTCGCTGAACGTTCCGCGGTCTTTTGTTCTGCACGGCGGATCACCGGGCAGGGATGGCGCTCGGTCCAGTCCACCGCATCAACCGGAGCTCGAGATGACCCTACGCCGAATCGCGTTAGCCTCGCCGATGCTGATTGGGCTCGCACTGATCGCGCTGGGATTCCTACTGCCGGGCGGTGAGCGCTTGATCCGCGAGAACCTGCCCTTGGAGACGCATGTGACGGTCCTCGCCCCCGGCGAGGACGGGACCATCTTGGCCGCCACCCAGGCCGGCGAGATCTGGCGCTTCGACGGCGCCGGCTGGGAGCAGGAGGATGCCGGACTCGCGGGTCGCTTGGTGCTGGCGCTGCGCGGCGAGCCCGGGGACCATGCGATCGGGACGGCGAGCGGTTTTGTGTCCCCGTTGGGTCTCGCGCCGCCGCCCGGCAACCCGCGGGTCAGCGATGTCCTGGAGACCACCGCGGGACTCCTGGCGGCGACACCCGAGGGTCTGTGGGTGCATGCCGAGGACACCTGGCACCGTCCGATCTCGGGCGTGCAGCTGTATCGGCTGGCCGAGCAGCGGCGCGACGGTCGCATCCATCTGCACGCGGGGACGATCGGCGAGGGGGTCTACTCCGCCTCGATCGAAACGCTCTTGTCGCCCTGGACAGCGAACAATCGCGGGCTTCCCGATGGCGTGAAGGCACTCTGTTTCGCCGTGACCGAGAGCGGCATGCTCCTCGTCGGGACGGATCGGGGTCTCTATCGGCAGACCGTACCGGGCGAGATCTGGGAGGCGTTGGCGCAGTTCCCGCGCGAGCGCCGTGTCCTCGCCCTTTATCGTGCATCGCCGGACGTCCGCGGACTGCAACGGTTGTGGATCGGCACGGACGACGGATTGTCCGCGCTCGATCTCGCGGAGACGCGCGAAGGTTTCTCTGTCGCCGGCCCGCTGCGATCCTTCGATGCACTCTGGGAGCCGCCCGAGACGGGCGTGAGCTGGATACTGCCAGTGGTCGGGGATGGCCTGATGGTCAGTGTCGGCGCCGTTTATCGTTTGAGCTCCGTGCGTCATCCGGGTTGGTACCGGTTCGTGCTGGCCGGTATCCTGTTGCTTCTCGTCGGCGGTTGGCTGTGGCTCGGATTCAACCCGGAGCCCGACCGCGACGACGACTAACCGTTGTTCCGGATCGAGGGTCTACTATGGATCGCTTTACGCGAAACGCCGTCATCGGCTCGGGAGTGTTGGTTGTGCTGTTGATCCTGTCGCTGCTGCCTTGGGGCGGCATGGCGTTCGGACCGCGCATCTGGCAGCTCAACGCTGTCTTGGAACGGGACCCCGTCCTCGCGGAGTATCCGTACGACTTCAAGGCGCTGCTTTTCTTGAACGGCATCGTGACCCTGACGCGACCGTACGACGCGGACGTTCCGATGGACGAGGCCCTTGTCGCGATGGATCCGACACTGGCCGGCAAGCCCGCCGACGATCCGGCCTTCGCTGCCGCTCGGGATCGGCTCCAGCGCACGGAGTTTCACGCAATCGGCCTGATGCTGGCAGAGCCCGATGTGCGCTCGATCGTCTGGTCGCTGGACCGGGCTTGGCTCAATGGTCGGCGGATCGCGTTCCCGGCTCCGAACCCCGTGCTCGGCGGGTCGATGTAGGGCGAACAGTCATGCAGCATTTCTATTTTCTGCTCGGACTGGGCGCCCTCGCGGCGGTCGCTTTCCTGTTCAGCCTGTTGCGCCGATTCAGGCATCGCAACCGCTTACCCTACCGTGTCGATGCCTTTCTCCTCTCCCCGTCGCAGCGTGCCTTCGGCGCGGTGCTCGAGCGCGCCGTCGGGCAAGAGTATCGGGTCTACGCCAAGGTCCGGGCGGCGGACATCATCGAGGTCGAGCGCCGGCTCGATCGGCGTGCTCGCGAGCGCGCGGCCGAGCGCCTCGCCGAGCAGGTCTTCGATTTTGTGGTCTGTACTCGGGAGTCGAGCGCCATCGCCTGTGCGGTCAATCTCGCGGCGCGCTCGCGGTTGTCCAGACGTCCGCCGAAGAATCGGCTCGACCGCATCTGCGCCGCAGCCAAGCTCCCCTTCGTGCGCTTTCGCGAGGGCGATGTCTATTCGGTCGTGGAGATCGAAGAGCAGGTGTTCTCGGCCATGCAGACGATCCGAATCCACCCCCGCGCCGAGGAGCCCTCCGCGCAGGATACGCGCGCTGCGCTGCGCGACCTTTCGGACGTCATCGGTGACAAGGTTCCCGAGCGAAGCCGCACCAAGCGCTCGGCCCCGCCGACGCCCCCGACACACTCCACGGAGCGAGCAACGGCGAGCACCCCTATCCCCATCAAGCCAGCTACCCGTACCGAGCCCAGGCTTCACCTCGACGACGACCTCGACATCGGCCCCGAGGTGCGTATGCCCGAGCCCCGAATCGAGGTCGAATTCGACGAGGATCGCCCGAAGCGCGCCAGGATCTAAACCGCGTCCGGAGCGACATGCGTCGTTTTCATGTTGCGTTTGGCTTCGGAGATGTCCTCGATCCCGGTGAGACGCGGTTTAGGATTTTATCTTTTGAATACTTTAAATCGCGCCAGCTCCGACAGTCGTCGGAGCTGGCGCGGCCAAGCCAATCCAACACATGACGCATACCGCACCGGGCGCGGTTTAAACCCTCTTCCCTCAACCTCCTGAACCGCGTCCCGACTAGTTTTCAAATGAGCGGCGACGAAGAAAGTGCCTCGCCGTCACCCAAATCACCCCTGACGCGGTTCAGCTCGGATCAATCCAGATCTGCCCCTCCGCCACGACAAGCCGATAGGTTCGAATCGGCTCGTCCGCCGGCTCGTCCATCGGCGCGCCGGTCTTCAGGCTGAAGCGGCTCCCGTGCAGCGAGCACTTGATCCGATCCCCGTCGAGACAGCCGTAGGAGAGCGGATAGTCCTCGTGGCTGCAGTTATCCTCGACGGCATAGAAGTGCCCGTCGACGTTGGCGACGATGAACGCCTGATTGTCCACGACGACCTTCAGAAACTTGCCGGGCGCGATAGCATCCGTGCCGGCGACGGCGACATAGGGTTTCTCCATCGGCATCTCCTCAACGCACCCGTTTCGCTGCTTTGCCCGAATCCAGCACGTCGCGGATGCGATCCGCGGCGACCTCCAGCGAGCCTTCGCGCCCGAGATGCCAGAGGATCAGTGCGCCCGCGAACACCAGGCTGTCGTAGGTCGGACCTTGCGCGCCTTCCAGGGCGGCGATGCCCGCCTGCGCCGCAGCCTGCGCGGTCGCCAGCACGTCGACCGCCACAGCGATCTCGTCGCCCGGTCGTGTGGTCTGGGGCAGATCCTCGGGCAGGGGGACGGCGCGCACCGACTGGGCGATCCCCAAAGCGGTCGGATCGACCTCGAAGGATTGCTCCTCCGACATCTGCTGATAGTTGAAACAGATGCCCTTTTGACGCAACGAAGGGATGACGCCGCCCTCGACGCCGCGGATCAGGAGCGCCGAGTGAAATCCGGCATGCCGCGCCAACATGGCGTAGATGCGCGGATAAGGCTTGTGGACGTACCCGGTCACCAGGTGCGTGTGCTTGCGCCCGTGGATCGGCCGGGCCAGGACTTCGATCGTCGTGATGGCCTGGCGCTTGACGACGGTGGAACGCAGATCGACCAGGTTGTGCAGCGGGGCGCAGAAGGCGCGTTGGTCGACATAGCTCCAGCCGAGCGCCGGATCGGCCAGTCGCTCGGCCGCCTCGACCGGCGAGAGGTCGACCGGCACCCCGACAGCGTCCAAGATATGCCGGTGGGTCACGCCGAACTTGGGTCCGACCGCATGTGCGCCGTGACTGATCGCCGGGACACCGCATTCGGCGAGCACGGGCATCAGGAAAGGAGACGCCGGCAGGCAGCGGTTGTAGCCGTCGTAGGGATCGGCGATGTCGACCACGTCGTCGACGTTCGCCACCACATGGCCGGTGGCCTCGCGCACCGCGTCCAGGATGCCCTTGAGCTCCTCGTCGGTCTCGCGCTTCATGCGCAAGGCGATCAGAAAAATGCCGGCCTGCACCGGGTCGACCGCATTGTCCAGGATCGCGCCCATCCCGATGCGGGCCTCCTCCGTGGAGATGTCCTTGGAGAGCTCCGGACCGGTTGCGATGCGCTGGATGATCGAGCGCATTTGGGTCCTGACATCGCTCGATGCGCTGGCCTGACTGTTCATGTTTGTCCTCCGGGACCTGGCTGTATTTCGGTGTCGACCGGCAGAGGCCGTGCGCGAACCGAGTCTTATCGCAGTGCCGGCCATTCTGGTGGCTCGGGCGTCGGATCTCAACGCGCGTGAGCCCAACCGGTTGGTGCAAGATACGGCCGTTCACCATTCGGAGTCGACACACATGGCCCTTTGCGTTTGTCTATCTTGGCGTGCCGCGGTCGTCATGCCGGCCCTGCTCGTCCTGCAACTCATCGCCGGCTGCGCGAGCCTGACGGGGCCTTGGACGGCGCCCGAGGTCGCGCTGCTCGGAGCACAGCCGAAGCTCCTCGGGCTCGATCGACAGTCCTTTCTCGTCAATCTGGGGGTGACGAACCCCAACGATCGCGCGCTTCCGATCAAGGGCTTGAGCTACCGGGTCCAGGTGGAAGGCCAAGACCTCGCCGAGGGTTCAAGCGAGCTCGCACGCCTGATCCCGGCGGGCGGGACCGAGCAGGTCGAGGTGGAGGTCAACAGCAACCTACTTGGATTGATGCCGAGCTTGCCCGGACTGCTGCTGACCAAGGACAAGCTCGCCTGGACGGTCAGCGGAATCGCCTACGTGGATGCCGGCGGAGTGCGTCTGCCCGTGCCCTACCGGCACAGCGGCACGATTGCGCCCGCGGCATTGGTCTCGGGTGCGGGGTTTTAGGGGATTCTCGGAAAAGGGGCGACCAGGGTGTGGGGCGACTTCAGTCGCCCAGACCTACTTCAATCGCTTCAAGCTCGCGCGAGCCTGTGCGAGCGCGCCCTCGACCGCAGCGATCCAGGCTGGCGGGAATCGCTCGGCATCGGTCAGCCAACCGAGTGTGCTCGATACCGCTTCGGTCAGTCCGTCGGCCTCGTCCGCGACGGCGCTCACGATCATTTCCGCGGAATTCGGTAGGCGTTCACGCCAAGTGTCGTCGAGTCTCTGCTCGAAAGACCGGGCGATCGTCGCGAGCTGCGCGTCCTCGATCCAGGCCCGACGACGCGCTGCAAGCGTCTCGGCCGCGACGGACAGCTTGTCGGCGTCTTCGGCCCGGATCGTGTCGACGCGGCGAAGCTCCTCGGCCAGAACCACGAGATGACGCTCGAGCAGGATACGCGGAATGCCGCGGCTAGCCAGCACCTCGCCGAGCCAGGCGGTCTGAGCATTTACGCGTCTTGGCGGATGGCGTACCAGGGTCACGAGCCAGGCCGTGTCGCTGTCGGCGAAGCGCCTGCCGCGCTCGCCGAAACGCATGAGCAGGTAGGGGTACTGCGCGAGGACACGTTCGCTCGCACGCAGCGCAGCGGCGATCTCGCGCGGGTCTTCCGGAATCGGGTGCGCCCCCGCCTCCGGATTCAAGCGGGTTGCCCGCAGGTCCGGCGAGGCCGGATCAAAGGGTTCGTCGATCACGCTTGATCTCCGTGATGGCGTGCCGAGCCGTCGGTCTCCGCGATATACCGTCGATTCGAGGGCGACGCTACAATCATGCGTGCGGGCTGTCCGGCTGCGGGATTCCTCGAGTCCGATCGTTGCGCCGCGCCGAATACGCTGTCCGCACCCTCGTCGTCGGCACACTTCGGCGTTTCTGAATCGAATTGACTCAACGGATGGAGACCTCGATCCGAAGATGGCATCAGGATCGGATCACCCCGGGAGGATCAATGTCGCTCCGCGCCCCCATATCAGCGCAATGGTATCACTGAAGATGTCGCCTCTCCCCGATCGTCTGTCCGACGGCAAGGACGTCGGCCGCGCGCCCGTCGGTGCGGACGCGGGCGACGATCTCGAGCGCTATCTGCAGGCCCTGATCGCGGGAGACAGCGCCACTTGCGCGCACTTGGTCGACAAGGCGCTCGCCGCCGACATCCCGGTGCCTCGGATTTACGAGGGCTTGATGAAGCCCGCCTTGTACCGGATCGGCGAGCTGTGGGTCCGCAACCAGGTCTCTATCGCCTGCGAGCACTTGGCGACGACGATCACGGAGGGTCTGCTCAACCGGGTCTATCCGAATATCGTCCATGCGCGGCACTGCGGTCGCAAGGTCGTGCTGGCCACCGTGGAGGACGAGCTGCATCAGGTCGGGCTTAAGATGGTCGCAGATCTCTTCGAGATGCACGGGTGGGACGCACGACTCGTGCGTGCCGGTGTCTCGATCGATCGCCTCCTGGAGACCATCGAGCGCGAGAGACCGGACGCGGTCGGCTTGTCCTTGAGTGTCGATTTCCATGTCGACGGACTCGAACGCACGTTGCGATGCCTGCGCGCAGCGTATCCCCAGCTCCCGATCCTGATCGGAGGCCAGGGCTTGGCGCACGGCGGGCATGAGGGGCTCGATGCCTACCCCGGGGTTACCTGTATCGCGTCGCTCGATGACTTGAGTCGCCTCCTGCGGAGCGGACCACCCTGGACATGCCGATCCGTCGAGCAGGTGCCATGAGCAATCAGCCGCACGAGGGTACGGCCGAGGATGCCTTCAAAGAGCTGTTCGGCGAGCTCTGCGACGGCAGCATCGCCTTGGCGGCAGGGGTGTTCGACAACGCCGGCAACGGCGTCTATCTGAATCGCGGCATGCGTCTGATGCTCGAGGGCATCGATGACGGCACCTCCTGGGGCCACGCCTTCGTCAACCCGACATTTGCCGCACTGCGCGAGCTGACGCACGAGGGTGCGGTCTTCTCGGGGGTCTTGACGCTCGGCGACGGGCTGCGCATCCATCGCAGTATCGCGGCACGCGTGTGGCGGCGCGACGACCGCCTGTTGGTCGCCGGGGAGATGGATGTCCTCGAGCTCGATCGGCTCAATCAGGTCCTGATCTCGGCCAACCGCGAGATCAACACCCTGCAACGCGAATTGTTCAAGCAGAACCGATTGCTTCAGGGCAATGTCTCGGAGCTCGATCGGCAGAAACGCCTGCAACGGGGTTTCGCGGAGATTCATCGCGCGATGCTTCACCAAGCCGACGAGGCCCTCCTGCTGGGAGAGCTCTGCGAGGTCGCCGTGCACTACGCAGAGCTGGTGCTTGCGTGGGTGGGCTTCCCGGACGGCCAAGGCGGTATCGCACCTTTCGCCGCGGCCGGTCGCATCGAGTATCTCGAGGGTGTGAAGATCTCGCTCGACGATCGGGTCGTCGAAGGCCAGGGTCCGACACCGGCGGCGTACCGCACCGGGTTGAGTCAGGTCGTCAATGATTTCCATGCGAGCCGCTCGACCGCGCCTTGGCATGAGCGGGCGCGACAACACGGCTTTGCCGCATCGGCGGCCTTCCCGCTCTGCACCGCGCGCGGGGTCATCGGCGTGCTGAATGTCTATGCCGATCGGGTCGATTTCTTCGGCCCCGACGAGATCCGTCTGCTCGATCGCCTTGCCACCGATCTCGCCTTCGCCATCGAGGCGTCTCGTCAAGCCAAGGCGCTTCAAGAGAGCGAGGCCCGGTTGAGCGCGAGTGAAGAGCGTCTCAAGCTCGCCGTGGATGCCGCGGGCATCGGCGTCTGGGATTTCGCGGTGGCCTCCCGACGCCTGCTTTGGGATGGGCGGATGTCGCGTCTGCACGGGTGCGCTGCGGAGCCGAAGACGACCGATCCGGCGACCTGGGCGGAGCTGATCCATCCGCAAGATCGCTCGACCTTCGAGCGCGCCCTCGCTCGGGTAACCCGGGGGCTCGGCCCCTTGCTGTGCGATCTGCGGGTCCGTCGGCCCGACGGTGACGAACGCCAGCTGCGTGCGCACGGCCGCTTGTTTCGCGGCGACGAGGAGGCGTCGGCCCGCGTGATCGGCATCTGCTACGACGTCACCGATCAGATACGCGCCGATGCCCGGATCCAGGCGCTCGCCTTCTATGATCCGCTGACCCGTCTGGCCAATCGCCGGCTGCTCATGGAGCGCATCGGCCAGGCGCAGGCACGCAGCCACCGCAGCGGCGAGCACGGCGCGCTCATCCTGCTGGACATCGACCACTTCAAACGATTGAACGACACCCTGGGCCACGATCTCGGCGATGCCCTGCTGATCCAGGTCGCGGACCGACTCACCGCCGCGCTGCGCGAGACCGATACGGCCGCACGCCTCGGCGGGGACGAGCTCGTCGTCCTGTGCGAGGCGCTGGACGTCAAGCCCGAGAGCGCTGCACACGAGGCGGCGATGATCGGCGAGAAGATCGGCGCCCTGATTCGCGAGCCCTATCGTTTGAACCCGGGTGATCACGCTTACAGCTGCACGGCCAGCATCGGCATCACCCTCTTTCACGGGCACGAGACGACGGGGTCCGAGCTGCTGAAACAGGCCGACATCGCCATGTACCAGGCCAAGCGGGCCGGTCGCGAGACCCTGCGCCTGTTTCAGCCCGCGATGCAGCAGGCCATCGACGAGACGGCGCGGCGTGAAGTCGCGCTGCGTCGGGCCGTGGCGCACGGCGATCTGCAGTTGGTCTATCAACCTCAAGTCAACCGCGACGGCCTTTGGGTCGGTTGCGAGGCGCTGCTGCGCTGGTCTCTGCTCGACGGCACCGTCCTGAGCCCGGCCCAATTCCTGCCGGAGGCCGAAACCACCGACCTCATGCCCAAGATCGGGGACTGGGTGGTGCGCACGGCCTGTCGCGAGATCGCGAGCCTGCCCAAGCGCGCGCGTGCCGCGAGGGAGCTGGTTCTCGGGATCAACATCAGTGCCCGGCAGCTCGCCGACCCGCGGTTGATCGAGCGGATTCTTGCGATCATCCAGCCGATGCGGTTTCCGCCCGCGCGCCTGAGATTCGAGATCTCCGAGGCGTCGCTGTTCGGCGATTTCGAGCGCAATGCGGCGATTCTCGGACGACTCGATGCGGCCGGTATCGAGATCGAGCTCGATGATTTCGGCAGCGGCTACTCCTCCCTAGTCCATCTGCGACAGTTGCCCCTGGCAGGCGTGAAGATCGACCAGCTGCTCATCGCAGCAGTGGATACCGATGCCGACGCAGCGATGATCGTGCGCGCCGCGATCGGGGTCGCCGATGCCCTGTCGTTGCCGGTCATCGCCGAAGGTGTCGAGCGCGAGACCCAGCGCGACCTGCTGCTCAAGATGGGCTGCAGCCGGTTCCAGGGTTTCCTGTTCGGTCGACCCATGCCGCTCGACACGTTTCGTCGGGCGTTCGAGACCGCATGCACTTGACGGCGGTGCTCGGAGGGTCGGACATCGCGTGGAGCCTGTGCGCGAGCGGCTCAGCCGGCGTCATGGTGCTGGGGGCCTCGGCGACACTGCGGCGATGAGGCAACGAGGCAACGAGGCAACGACGCAACGCCCCGGTTTGACCCCGAGATCGCTCGGGTCTATCCTGCGCCGCGAAACGGTGCCGGTTCCCTCGCGCAGCAAAGCCCGACGGGATTAAAAGGGAACATGGTGTAAAGCCATGGCTGCCCCCGCAACTGTCAGCAGCGAGTCCTCCCCGCAATCAATGCCACTGGTCGCAAGGCGCGACTGGGAAGGCGAGGGGAGGGCGACGACCTGCGAGCCAGGAGACCTGCCGCCATCGCGAGTCCGATCGTTCAACCGGGCGGGGTGTCCCGGTGGCGAGACCGCGTCCCCTCGGCGTCTTGTGCGGCCCCTGGCTCACCACGGGTTCCACCTGGCTCTTGCACCGAAGCGTCTCTCTCCGCCGCGACCCTTCGCATCAGCGAGAGTCACGTATGCACATCATGGAAGGCTTTCTGCCTCCGCTTCATGCCGCCGCCTGGACCGCCGTCTCGGTGCCCTTCCTGGTGATCGGTGCTCGGCGCATCGCCCGGATCAGCCGGGAGCAGCCGCGAGCCAAGTTGCTGCTCGCCAGCGCAGGCGCCTTCGCGTTCGTCCTCTCGGCGCTGAAGATCCCCTCGGTTACCGGCAGCTGCTCGCATCCTACGGGCACCGGGCTCGGGGCCGTCCTGTTCGGACCCTCGGTGATGGCGGTGCTCGGGGCGATCGTGCTCCTGTTTCAGGCCCTATTGCTCGCCCACGGCGGGCTGACGACCCTGGGCGCCAACATCTTCTCGATGGCCATCGTCGGACCCTGGGTCGCCTACGGGTGCTTTCGGCTGGCGCGGCCCTTGGGGCTCGGCGTCGCGGTCTTCTTCGCAGCCATGCTGGGGAATCTGGCGACCTACCTCGTCACTACCGGTCAGCTCGCCTTGGCTTTCCCGGATCCGGTCAGCGGTTTCGCGGGGGCCTTGACCAAGTTCGGCGGGATCTTTGCGCTTACCCAGATCCCGCTTGCCGTGATCGAAGGACTGCTGACCGTCGTGGTGGTCAACCTGCTGGTTCAATACAGCCGCGATGATCTGAATGAGGTCGGCTTCGACCGTCGGTCGGGTCTCGGTCCGGAGCTCGGCTCGGCCGGGAGGGCGTGAGATGACGCGCACCAACCTCATCCTGCTCGGCCTGGTTTTGGTCCTGGCCGTGATGCCGCTGCTCTTGCCCGTGACGGGCGAGCTCGCCGAGCCCTTCTCCGGGACCGACGGCCAGGCGCAGGCGGCGATCTCCGAGGCGCATCCGGACTATCGGCCCTGGTTCGAGCCGCTCTGGGAGCCGCCGAGCGGCGAGATCGAGTCGCTGTTGTTTACCCTGCAAGCGGCCTTGGGTGCCGGGTTGCTCGGCTTCTATCTGGGGCTGCGCCGTGGTCAGTCGCGACCCTCGGAACGGGTGGACGCTCGGAGCTCCGGTGCCCGGCCGTCCCGCACCTCTGCCGATGCTCCCGATTGACCGCTACGCCTGGAGCAACCGCTGGAGTGGCCATCATCCCGGCGAGCGAATCCTGCTCGTCGGGGGGCTGCTCCTCCTCGCGGTGATTCTGCCGCCCCTGTCGACCGCGCCCTTGGTCCTGATCGTCATGACCGCGGCCACGGTGCTCTCGGCCGGTGTTCCCTTGGCGGCCTTCCTGCGCACGCTCGCGATCCCCGCCGGATTCCTGCTGGCGGGGCTGCCCTTTCTGGCCATGTCCCTAGACTTCTCGGCCGGCCCACGCCTGGCTTTCTCCGCGGACGGGGCACGTGTGGCGCTGGATGTCGGGTTGCGCTCGCTTGCGGCGATGTCCTGTCTCGCCGGTCTGGCACTCACCACGCCCGTGTCCGAGCTCATCCCCGGGCTGCGTCGCGTCGGCGTGCCTCAGCCGGTGGTGGAGATCGCGCTGCTTATGTATCGGCTGCTGTTCGTGGTGACGGGGCAGGCGATTGCCGGGCGCCGGGCCCAAGAGGCGCGGCTCGGCTACGGCTCCTTGCGCCGGAGCATTCGTTCGCTCGGTGTGCTGGCGGCGACCTTGTTCGGCCGTTCGCTGGCGCGGGCACGACGGCTCGAGATCGGGCTCGCCGCCCGCGGCTTCGAGGGTGAGCTGAAGGTCTTGACCCCGCCGCGTGTCCTGTCGACAACGCGGATGGCAGCGGCCGGCGCGACCCTGATCCTGGTGGGTGCAACCGGTCTTGCGCTCGGGCGGTTTCTGCCGTGAGCGCGCCGATCCTCGAGGCCGAAGATCTCCGTTACGACTACCCCGGCGGCGCCGCGGCATTGCAGGGCCTGGACCTGCGGGTCGAGCGCGGGCGTCGGCTGGCACTCCTGGGCGCGAACGGCTGCGGCAAGACCACGCTGCTCCTGCATCTGAACGGCACCCTGAGGCCCCGGGCCGGCGCCTTGCGTCTGGACGGTCGGCCCGCCTCATACGACCGCCGGGCGCTGGCCGACTGGCGCGGTCGCGTCGGACTCGTCCTCCAGGAGCCGGATGATCAGCTCTTCTCCGCGACCGTCTATCAGGACGTCTCCTTCGGTCCGCTCAATCAGGGACTGTCCGCGTCCCGGGCCCACGTGCGTGTGATGGAGGCCCTGTCCGCCATGGACATCAGCCATCTGGCCGAGCGCCCGACCCATCTCCTGAGCTTCGGGCAGAAGAAGCGCGCCGCCATCGCCGGGGTGCTCGCGATGGGCCCCGAGCTTCTGATCCTGGACGAGCCCGACGCCGGCTTGGACGGGCAGGGCATTGTGCAACTGCGTCGTGCCCTGGACGCCCTTCAGGTGCAAGGTGCCACACTGGTCTTCGCCACCCACGACGTCGATTTGGCCTACGCCTGGGCGGACGAGGTGGCGATCCTGGTCGACGGCCGGCTGTTGCGTCAGGGCGATCCGGCCGAGATCCTGGGCGACCCCGAGCTGCTTGCCGCCGCCGGGCTCGCGATGCCTGTATTGCTGCGGTTGGCCGGGGCGCTGTGCCGGACCCAATCGTGGCCGGAGGGGCGGGCACCGCGGACGGCGGAGGCATTGATCGTCCTGTTGAGCGATCAGGCGGCCGAGGCCGAACGCCTGCGGATCTGATCGCTCACGACGGTCCGAAATGCCGGAATCCTGCCCGCGGTCGAGCCTTCCGCAACCGTCATCAAATCTTCATTTTGCTCAATATTCGTTTTGGGGTATGTTTTCAGCCGTGACGATTCAACCGACCGATGTATTCGCCGCGCTGGCTCACGAGACGCGCTTGCGTTGCCTGATCCTGCTGATGCGCCACCCCGAGCTCTGTGTCTGCGAGCTGACGCATGCCATCGGGGCGGTTCAGCCGCATGTGTCCAGACATCTCGCGCAGTTGCGTGAAACGGGTCTGGTGACGGATCGACGCGAGGGTTTGTGGATCTTCTATCGCGTCAGTCCGGCGCTTCCGGATTGGGTCGCCGCGGTGCTGCGCGAGACGTTCGACGCGGTGTGCGGCGAGCTGCCATTCGTGGAGGACGATCGGGTGTTGGCGCAGATGGCGAACCGCCCGGGTATGCCCCGCTGCGCCTGACCGGGGGTCTCGCCGTTCGGGCTCCGTCGAGGGCGTGACGCCGTCGTCTCGGCGCCCGTACCGAAGGGGCTCGACCATCCGTCACGGTCAATCACCGGACGCTCGTCCGGCGAGATTTCATCCTACCGAGGACTGACCCATGGTCGAGAGACCCTACAACGTGCTGTTTTTGTGCACCGGCAATTCGGCACGCAGCATCTTCGGCGAGTGCATCGTGAACCGGTTCGGGCGTGGCCAGTTCAACGGCTTCAGCGCCGGGAGTCATCCGAAGGGCGAGGTGCATCCGCTGGCCCTCGAGGTGCTCGGGCGCAACAACTACCTGACCGAAGGGCTGCGCAGCAAGGACTGGGCTGAGTTTGCCGAGCCGGGCGCGCCGGTGATGGATTTTGTCTTCACGGTCTGCGATCGCGCGGCGGCCGAGGTCTGTCCGGTCTGGCCGGGACAGCCGATGACCGCCCATTGGGGCGTGCCTGATCCCGCGGAGGTCGAGGGCAACGAGGTCGCGCGGATGATGGCGTTTCGGCATGCCTTCGCCGCGCTTCAGAATCGGATTCAGATCTTTCTCAGCCTGCCGCTCGCGTCTTTGGATCGGCTCAAGCTGCAACGCGAGCTCGATTCGATCGGGCGTACGCCGCTCCCCACGTCGGAACCGATCGAAACCCTGTTGTCGGAATCGGAGGGACGATGAGCGTCCGCATCGGGATCAACGGCTTCGGCCGCATGGGGCGACTGGGGCTGCGCGCGGCCCGGGGTCGGGACGGGCTGGAGTTCGTCCGGATCAACGAGATCGCAACGGACGCCGCCGGATCGGCGCATCTGCTGAAGTTCGACTCGGTCCACGGCGTTTGGGGCCCCGACTGCGCTGGAGAGGACGACGCGATCCGGATCGACGACCGATCGATCGCCTACAGCCGCAACCCGGCGTTGGCCGACACCGATTGGTCGGACTGCGACATCGTGATCGAGGCGACCGGCAAGCACCACAAGAAGCCCGAGACGCTTCAAGGCTACTTCGATCAAGGGGTCAAGAAGGTCCTGGTTGCGGCGCCTACCGACGGCGCGCTGAACATCGTCTACGGCGTCAATCATCACCTCTATGCCCCGGCCGAGCATCATCTGGTCACGGCGGCCTCCTGCACGACGAACTGTCTCGCGCCTGTGGTGAAGGTCATGCACGAGCGGATCGGGATCCGCCACGGCACCATGACGACCATCCACGACATCACCAACACCCAGCGGATCGTCGATCTCGGGCACAAGGATCTGCGCCGTGCCCGTGCCTGCGGGCAGTCGTTGATCCCGACCAGCACCGGCTCGGCCAAGGCGATCACCAAGATCTTCCCGGAGCTGACGGGCAAGTTGAACGGCCTGGCCGTGCGCGTGCCCCTGCTCAACGCCTCGCTGACCGACTTCGTCTTCGAGGCCGCGCGGGCGGTGACGGTCGAGGAGGTCAACGCTCACTTCAAGGCTGCGGCGGAAGGCGAGCTGGCCGGGATCCTCGGTTACGAGGAGCGTCCGCTGGTCTCGGTCGACTACAAGGACGATCCGCGCTCGTCGATCGTCGACGCGCTCTCCACCATGGTGATCGACGAGACGCAGGTGAAGGTGTTGGCTTGGTACGACAACGAATGGGGTTATGTGAATCGGATGATGGATATTGCGCAGATATTGGGGGAGGGGCTTTAGGGTGCGCCCTCGGAGCGGGGAGGATGGGTTTCGCTGCGCTCTACCCATTCTACGGTCCTCGGTTCTTGGGGTATCCGGTTGATATTTTCGTAGACATTACGTCACCGAGACCCGATGGACACCAATACGCGCAACTACCTGACCGTTACCGCCGGCTATTGGGCCTTTACCGTCACCGACGGGGCGATCCGGATGCTGGTGGTGCTCTATTTCCATCTGCTCGGCTACTCGCCGTTCGAGGTGGCGATGCTGTTCCTCTTCTACGAGGTCTTCGGCATCGTCACCAATCTGGTCGGGGGCTGGCTGGGTGCGCGCATCGGGCTGAATCTCACCATGCACATCGGCATGGGGTTGCAGGTGGTGGCGCTGTCGATGCTGACGGTGCCGGATGCTTGGTTGACGGTCGCCTATGTGATGCTGGCGCAGGCGTTGTCCGGGATCGCCAAGGATCTGAACAAGATGTCGGCCAAGGCGACGGTGAAGACCCTGGTCGGGGCGGGCGGCGAGTCGCGGCTGTTCAAATATGTCGCCGTGCTGACCGGCTCGAAGAACGCGCTCAAGGGTGCCGGCTTTTTCATCGGCGCGGCGCTGCTTGAGCTGATCGGGTTTCGCGGGGCCTTGGCAGTGCTCGCCGGGATGCTCGCGGTCGTGCTGATCGTGACCGCGATCCTGCTGCCCTCGGGCGTCGGCCGCATGGCGTCCAAGCCCAAGTTCACGCAGGTCTTCTCCAATACGCCGGCGATCAATTGGCTCTCGGCGGCGCGCTTCTTTCTCTTCGGCGCTCGTGATGTCTGGTTCGTGGTCGGTCTTCCGGTGTTTCTCTATTCTGTGCTGGGCTGGAGCTTTACCCAGGTCGGTACCTTCATGGCGGCGTGGGTGATCGGGTACGGGATGGTGCAGGCCGCAGCGCCGCGGTTGCTGCATCTCGGGCGGTCAGACAATGCGGTTCGGCGCCATCCGGGCGGGCGCACGGCCCGACGTTGGGCCTTGTTGCTGGCGATCGTGCCGGCGGGCATCGCCTTCGCGCTCCACCAGGGCTGGCCGCCGGGCGAGGTGTTGATCGTCGGCCTCATCCTGTTCGGCGTCTTATTCGCCATCAACTCGGCGGTGCACTCCTATCTGATCCTGGCCTACTCGGACGTCGAGAAGGTCTCGATGAGTGTGGGCTTCTATTACATGGCCAATGCCGGCGGTCGGCTCGCCGGGACGGTGCTCTCGGGTCTGGTCTATCAGACGCAGGGGATCGAAGGGTGTCTGTGGTGGTCGGCCGGGTTCGTGCTCGCCGCTTTCCTGCTTTCGCTGCGCTTGCCCGAGGTCTCCGAGCCCAAATCGGCAGCGGCTGCCGCCTGATGTCTCCAATGAGACGAGTTGCATGACATCCGCATCGGGCGTCGGCCGGGTGTTGGTTCTGGCCTGCGGGAACCCCTCGCGCGGGGACGACGCCCTCGGGCCGCTTCTGATCGAGCGGCTGAGCCTGGATCCCGATCTCGCGCGCTGCGGAGTGGAGACCTTGACCGATTTCCAGCTTCAGATCGAGCATGTCCTCGACCTGCAGGGGCGCGAGCGCGTCATCTTCGTCGACGCGGCCGTCAGCGGACCCGAGCCCTTCACCTTCCTTCCCGTGCGCCCGAGCCCCGATGCGTCGTTCAGCACGCACGCACTCGCTCCGAGCGCCTTGCTGGCCCTGTTTCAACAGGTCAACGGACAGGCGCCCCCGCCGGCCCGGCTGCTCGCGATTCGCGGCTACGGGTTTGAGCTCGGTGCACCCTTGACCGAGCACGCTTCGGCCAATCTCGACCGGGCTCAGCACCTGCTGACCCGGATCCTGCGTCTCGATCGGCTCCCCGTCGGTCCGGGTTAGTCGGACGAGCGGGTGCTCCAAGGTCGACCGAGCATCAGGTAAAGCGCCCCGAAGCCGCCGTCGGCATAGCCGTATCCAAGGTAGATCGGCCCGATGAAGGTGTCGGCGCCCAGGAAGAGGCTGCTGCCGAAGCGCAGATTGTCGCCATTGATCTCCGAGCGCTGTTCCCACACGTTGCCGGCCTCCAGCGAGCCCCCGGCATAGGTGTTGACGAGTCCGGTGGTGAGATTGCGCATGTAGATGATGCGGGCGAGTCCCACGTTGCCCCCCGAGAGCTCGTCCTGATTAAATCCGGAGAGGTTCAGGAAACCGCCCAGTCGGTAGAACGCCTGATCCGGCTCTTGCCCGCCGAAGCTGCCGGCCATTCTGACGCCCGTCAGGAGCGTGTTCCTCCCCCAGCTTTGCGCCTTCAGCAGATTGAACCCGGCTTGATCATAGTTCTCGGATGCGCCGATCTCGGTGCGCGAGGTCAGCGCGAAGGCGTTGCCGATCCAGCCTTGGCGAGGGAAATTGGCGCTGTCCAGGGTGTCGAGATAGAAGGAAAGACCGAGCGAGCCTTCGTCGAAACCGTAGCCGCGCATGCCGGGATCGCCGTAACGAAGATCGGCCTCGCCGGCATAGCGTGCGTACTTGAGGCCGAGCCGTCCCCAGTCGCCGAAATTGCGGCCGCCCTCGAGCGATCCGCCGATGCGCGAGATCAGATACTTCGCCGACGGGTCATCGGACTTCTCGGGCTTGAACAGGGTCAGACTCTCGGTGAAGTAACCGGCCGTGGCCTCGACATACCAACGCTCCAGGGGGTCGAGCGGCTGATAGAGCTCGGTGACGAGGCCGGGCTCCTCGCCGGCCTGCAGAAAGGTGCGCCACTCCGCGTTCAACGGGTTGACGGGCGCCATGGTGTAGGCCGCGCCGACGTTGAATCGCGAGTCCCCGCCGGAAGCGGAGGACAGCTCCATACCGAACTGCAGCGAGCTGGTACCCCATGACTTTTCGGTGGCGCTGATCACCAGCTCCGTCTCGTCGTCGGGGGTCTCTTCCACGCGGTATTGGACGGATTCGAAGTTGTCCTGATCGAAGACGCGGTCGATCTGCGCTTCCAAGACATCCGGATCCAGCGGCTCGCCGAGCGGCACATCCAGGCGCTCGGTGATGACCGCGTCGGCCAGTCGCGAGCGATTTTCCACGCGCACGCGATCGATGACCGGCATCGGCTTGCCCGTAAGACGTTGCCTTTCTAGATAGGCGGCATAACGGGCGGCGGGGATCTCGAGCGCAGCCAGCGCGACCTCCTGCTCCTGCGCACCGCGCTCGCCGATGGCGATCGCCTCCAGCATCCTGTTGAAGTCCGCAGCTGTCACCTCGCGTCCCAGCGGCGGGGTAATGAGGACGTCGCGTCCGCGCAGTTTGTCGATCTGCTCTTGCGTGTTGCGCCAGGTGACCAGACCCATCACCTGGTCGAGCATCTGGAGCACGTTGTTGATCTCTTCGCGATCACGAAGGGGTCCGCCGACATCCACCGCGATGATGATGTCCGCGCCCATGTCGCGGACCACGCTGACCGGCAGATTCATCGCCAGGCCGCCGTCGATGAGGAGTTGATCGTCGATCTCGACCGGTGCGAAGGCTGCGGGCACCGCCATGCTGGCGCGGATCGAGGTCGCGAGATCGCCGCCGCCGAGGATCACCGCCTCCCCGGTCACCGCGTCCGTGGCGACGGCGCGGAAGGGGATCTTCAGGTCGTCGAAATCATGGATCGCGCGTGCCGGAAGCGTGTAGCGCCGCAAGGCGAGGTCGAGTCGATGGCCCTGGATCAGGGCCGGGACGAGATTCACCTCGCGCTTTTCCTCGTTCACGCCGGGCCGGGCGCTCATCAGATAGTCGTTGTCGTCGAGCTTGCGGTGGATACGTCGGTCCTGGCGCGGAGGCTCGTCCTGAAAGATCGCGGTCCAATCGATCTCCTCGATGGTCGCCTCGATCTCGTCCGGGGACATGCCCATCGCATAGAGCCCGCCGATGACGGCGCCCATCGAGGTGCCGGCGACATAGTCCACCGGGATCCCCATCTTCTCGAGCATCTTCAGGACCCCGACGTGAGCCGCGCCGCGTGCCCCGCCGCCGGAGAGCGCCAAGCCGATCGTGGGTCGCTCCGCGGCCGCCGACGGCGCGCTCGGGAACACCAGGCAGAGCAGAGGGACCAGCAGCAGCGCCAGCTGCAGTGGATGCTTGGGAGCACTCACAGGCACGATGTCGTTCCTCGTCGAATAAAAGTGCTACGGTAGCATGCCCACGACACACCGCGTCCGCGCGAAGCGCTGCAACGATCGGCCGTCGGCGAGCCTTTTCGGCTAGACTTCGGCCGTCGAACTCTTCATCGAGGATGCCTGACGATGTCCTGCAGTGTGCGTGTCTCGGAGCCTGATTCGGATGGCCTGTTCGAAACCCCGCGCTTCCCGCGTCGACTCGGGAGTCTGGTCTGCTCCCTTCTCGTCGGTGCCTTGACGTTGTCGGGCTGCGGGAAACCCGATGCCCCCGCGCCGGAGATGCCGCCGCCCTCGGTGGTCGTGGTTCCCGCCCAGTCCCGCGTCGTCGACGAGGAGGCATCCTTCGTCGGACGGGTGCTCGCGGTCAACCGGGTCGATCTGCGTGCCCGGGTCGAGGGTTTCCTAGAGGAGCGCCGTTTCACCGAAGGCCAAGAGGTGAAGGTCGGCGATGTCCTCTTCGTGATCGAGCCCGGTCAGTACGCGGCTGCGGTGGAGCAGCGCCAGGCCGATCTGGAAAAGGCGCGGGCCGATCAACTCAACACCGCCGCCCAATTGGCGCGCGGACTGGAGTTGGTGAAGGCCAAGAACATCTCGCAATCCTCGGTCGACGAGCTGCAGGCGGCGGATTCGATCGCGAAGGCCGGCATCACGCTTGCGCAGGCCGCTCTGACGCGGGCCATGCTCGATCTGAGCTATACGACGATCACGGCGCCGGTGCCCGGCCGCATCGGGCTTGCGAGCTACACGGTGGGCAATCTGGTCGGTCCCGCCTCGGGTACCTTGGCGACCATCGTGAGTCGCGATCCCGTCTACGTGCAGTTCCCGGTGACCCAACGTGATCTGCTCGGTGCGCGCCAGGCCATCGAGGACAAGGGCGGCAACGCGCGGGATGTGAAGGTCCGTGTGCGTCTGCCGGACGGCACAATCTACGAGCACGCGGGGCGTTTGGATTTCGTCGACGTGACGACGGATCCGGGAACGGACTCGGTCACCCTGCGCGCCGAGCTGCCGAACCCGGACGGCATCCTTGTCGATCGCCAGTATGTCGGCGTCCTGCTCGAAGCGGGTGCACCCGAATCGGCGATCCTGATCCCGCAATCGGCCCTTCAGGTCGATCAGCAAGGCGTCTACGTCTTGATCCTCGATGCCGAGGACAAGGCCCAAACGCGTCGGATCGAGACGGGGCAGTCCAAGGGAGCGGATATCGTCGTCAAGATGGGCCTGGACGAAGGAGATCTGGTGATTACGCAAGGGATCCAGCAGGTGCGGCCCGGTCAGGCCGTGCGCGCCGCGCCTGCGACGAGCGCTGCCGGGGAGCTCGAGCAATGATCTCCGATGTCTTTATCGACCGGCCGCGGCTCTCGATCGTCATCTCGGTCGTCATCACGCTGGCCGGATTGATCGCCATCACCCGTATCCCGGTCGCTCAGTTTCCCGACATCGTCCCGCCGCAGGTCTCGGTCAGCGCGGCCTATCCGGGCGCGAGCGCGTCGGTCGTGGAGTCCACCGTCGCTCAGCCGATCGAGTCGCAGGTCAACGGTGTGGACAACATGCTCTACATGCAGTCCACCAGCGGCAACGACGGCAGCTATTCGCTCACCGTCACCTTCGCGCTCGGCTCAAACCCGGACATCAACACGGTCAACGTGCAGAATCGGGCCAATCTGGCGATGGCCCAGCTGCCGGAGGAGGTCAAGCGGCAGGGTCTCACGGTCCAGAAGCAATCCAACGCCATGTTGCAGGTGGTGGCCCTGAGCTCGCCGAAGGGGTCTTACGACGGGCTGTTCCTGAGCAATTACGCGACCATCAACGTCGTCGACACCCTGGCGCGTGTGCCCGGCGTGGGACAGGCGTCGCTGTTCGGGCCGCTCGACTACAGCATGCGGATCTGGCTCGACGCGGATCGCCTCACCGCGCTCTCCCTCACGCCCGCGGACGTGATCGCGGCGATCCAGAGCCAGAACATCCAGGCCGCGGTCGGGCGGATCGGCGCGCAGCCGATGACGGCCGACCAACAGTTCCAGATCACGCTCCAGACCCGCGGGCGATTGAGCGATGCGGCCGAGTTCGAACGCATCGTGGTGCGCGCTAACCCGGACGGCTCTACCGTTTTGGTCTCGGATATCGGGCGCGTCGAGCTCGGCGCGCGCCAGTCGGACTCCTTCAGCCGATTGGACGGGCAGGACGCGGCCGCCATCGGGATCTATCTCGCGCCCGGTGCCAATGCGGTGTCCGTGGCCGACGGTATCGAGGCAGCCATGGAAAGGCTCGCCGAGCGGTTCCCGGACGATCTCGGCTATACCCTGGTGTACGACACGACGGATTTCGTGAACGCGAGTCTCGAGAAGGTCGTCCATACCCTGCTCGAGGCGTTCGTCCTGGTGATCCTGGTCGTGTTTCTCTTTCTCGGGAGCTGGCGTGCCACCCTGATTCCCTTGATCGCGGTGCCCGTGGCCTTGATCGGGACCTTCGCCTTCCTGCTCATGATCGGCTTTTCGGCCAACACCATCTCGCTGTTGGCGGTCGTGCTGGCGATCGGGATCGTCGTCGACGACGCCATCGTGGTGGTGGAGAACGTCGAGCGCATTATGGAGGAGGAGGGCCTGCCGCCGCGCGAGGCCGCCAAGAAGGCGATGGGCCAGATCACCGGGCCCATCATCGCCATCACCCTGGTATTGCTGTCGGTCTTCGTCCCGGTTGCCTTCATCCCCGGGATCACCGGACAGCTCTTCCAGCAGTTTGCGGCCGTCGTCGCCTTCGCGATGCTCATCTCGGCCATCAATGCCCTGACCCTCTCGCCGGCGCTGTGCGCCGTCCTGCTCAAGCCGGGCGGTCATCGACGCGGGCCGATGCGCTACGTGATGGGCGGGATCGACCGGGTCCGCGACGGCTATGCCGCGATCGTCGCGCGGCTGGTGCGCTTCTCCCTGCTGGTGTTGGTGCTGATCCTCGGCATCGGGCTCGCGACCGGCTGGCTGTTCAAGGTCACGCCGACCGGATTCCTCCCGGAAGAAGATCAAGGGGCCTTTATGGCCCATGTGCAGCTGCCGCAAGGTGCCTCGGTGAGCCGCACATTCGACGTGGTGAAGGAGCTCGAGACGCTCGTGAAGGCGGATCCCGCGGTCGCGCACGTGCTGACGATCACCGGCTTCAGCATCCTCGACGGTGCGGTGCTCTCCAATTCAGCAGCCGTCATCGGGCGCTTGAAGCCGTTCGAGGAGCGTACCACGGCGGATCTGAAGGTCGATGCCGTCATCGATCGGATCGCGGCCCAAACGATCGGCATCCCGAGCGCGCGGGTCATTCCCTTCAATCTTCCGCCGATCGTCGGTCTCGGAACCGGCGGAGGCTTTCAGTATCAGCTCGAAGACCTTCAGGGTCGCACACCCGAGGCGCTCGCCGGGGTAATGCGTGGACTCATCCTCGCCGCCAATCAGGATCCGGCTCTCACGCGCGTGTTCTCGACCTGGGCGACCGACAACCCGCAGGTGTTCCTCGACATCGACCGTGAAAAGGTCCAAACCCTGGGTGTGCGCATCAGCGACGTCTTCAACGCGCTGCAGGCGACCTTGGGCGGCTACTACGTCAATGACTTCAATCGGTTCGGGCGGGTTTGGCAGGTCCAGGTGGAAGGCCGCGAGGCCGATCGTCGGGGCGTCGAAGACATCTACCGGATCCATGTCCGCAACGACCAGGGCGAGATGGTACCGCTGCGCGCACTGCTGACCCCCGAGCTGATCCTGGGGCCGCAGCTGCTGCAGCGTTACAACAACTACCGTAGTGTGACGATTCAGGGCGAGCCGACGGCCGGCTTCAGCTCGGGCGACGCCCTGACGGCGATGGAGCGGATCTCCGCCGCGACCTTGCCGGCGGGCTACGGCTTCGAGTGGACGGGCACCGCTTTTCAGGAACGCGAGGCCGGCGGGCAAACGCCGATCGTGTTGGCGCTGGCGGTCTTGTTTGCCTATCTCTTCTTGGTCGGGCTCTACGAGAGCTGGTCGATGCCGGCGGTCGTGCTCCTGAGCGTCACGGTCGGGGTGCTCGGCGCGCTCTGCGCACTCTGGGTCGCGGGTCTCTCCAACGACCTCTATGCCCAGGTCGGCATCGTGGTGCTGATCGGGCTGGCAAGTAAGAATGCGATCCTCATCGTCGAGTTCGCCATCGAGCAGCGCGCCTCCGGGGCCTCGATCCTGGATGCGGCCACCCGGGCGGCGCGTCTGCGGATCCGTGCCGTCCTCATGACCAGCTTCGCCTTTATCCTCGGCCTGGTCCCCTTGGTCATCGCCAGCGGTGCCGGCGAGGCGAGTCAGCGCGGCGTCGGCACGGCGGTCTTTGGCGGCATGCTCGCCGCCTCGCTGGTCGGGATCTTCCTGATCCCGATGCTCTACGTGGTCTTCCAGCGGTTTCGGGAGAAGGTCCACGGGGGCGTCAAGGTTCGGGATCCGGGTTCGGAGCACGAGGCTCCGGTCTCGTGACGTCCGATGGGCCGGATGGCCCTCAACGAAGCTCGGGGCAGATGCAGGCACTGCGTCCGCCATCCGACTAAACCGCGTCCAGAGCGACATGCGTCATTTTCATTTTGCATTTGGCTTTGGAGATGTCCTCGATCTCGGTGAGACGCGGTTTAAAATTTAATATTTTTTAAGACTTTAAACCGCGCCAGCTCCGACAGTCGTCGGAGCTGGCGCGGCCCAGCCACTCCAACACATGACGCATACCGCACCGGGCGCGGTTTAAGCACATCGGAGCAATCATGATCGACGCCGATACCCTTTCCAAGCATCGCCGGTTCGCGACTCAGGCGCCCGCGCTGGCCCTGGCCTTTACGCTCCTGCTCCTTGCCGGCTGCGGCGACCAGGTCGTCGTCGAAGGCGTGAACGCCGCCGACGGGGATCTCGTCGGAGACAGCGTGATCGACAACCCGGCGGATGCCGTGGGGATCGCGGCCGGCGAGCCCTATGCGATCGGCAATCCCTACGAGGAGGCCGAGGAGGGCGAGAAGAACATGGGACCCAATGCGCCGGGGTATATCCCCGAGACGATCGATTAGTCGTCGTGGCCCGATCAGCCCGCCCTTACCGGGCGATCAGCAGGGTCGGCACGGGTCGGGGGCTTCGATCATGAGACATCCGGTTGTCGGCTTCACGCTTGCCTTGGGGCTCTTCCTGACGCTGTTGTCGTCGACACTCGGTGCGGAGAACGCGGGCCTCGGCTCGTTGAATCCGTCGCTGATGTCGGCGGAGGGTCTGGAAGCGAAGATCGCCCGGGCCGATGCGAGCACCGATCTGGACGCCGAGATCAAGACCAAGATCGTTGCACGCTATCGCGAAGCCCTGAACAACCTCAAGGAGGCGGATGTCAACAGGGACCGTGCCGCGGCCTTCGAGGAGGTCGCGCAGGCGGCACCGGAGGAGACGCGGCGCATCCGCGAGCGAATCCCGGAGGACGGTGCGGCCGATCCGGCACAGGGGCTCGGTGTCGGTCCGCAGACACCGCGCAGCGAGATCGCGTTGCGTCTGCGTAAGGCGCAAGCCGACCTCGCCGCGGCGGAGGCTCGGCGCGCCGATTTCGATCGCCAGCGCGTCTTCCATGAGAACCGCCCGACCATGATCCGCCAGCGTCTGACGGCGGCGCAGGAGCAGCAGGACGGGATCGCCGCCGCGCTGCGGGTGGAGCTCGGCGGTGGCGAGCACGCATCTTCGACCTCGAGCTCAGGCTCTTCGCTCATGCAGGCTCGGTGGTGGGCTCTGGAGACCCGCTATGTCGCCTTGAGCACCGAGATTCGGGCATTCGAGCAAGAGCTCATCAGTCAGCCGATGCGGTTGGAGCTGCTCGCGGCCAGGCGCGACGAGGAGGCCGCGAGCGTTGGGCGTCTGCGCGCGCAGGTCGAGGCGCTGAAGGCGCTGCTCAACGACAAGCACGAGAGCGAGGCGGCGTTCGCCAAGGCCGAGGCCATGCGGATGCTGGAGTTGACCAAGGGGGCCGATCCGCTGCTGAGTCAGCTCGCGCGCGAGAATGCCGAGCTGACGGAGCAGCTCTCGACCATCGCCGGACGCCTCGACGGACATGACGAGGACGAGGCGCAGGCGCTGCGGTCGGCCGAGCGGATCCAGGCCAATTTCGAGCGCGTGCGGGCGGCTCGGGAGGTCAGCGGGCTGACCGAAGGCATTGGCCCGCTCTTGCTCGAGCACCGTGCGGACCTTCCCGATTTCGAGGTCCATACCCGCAATCTACGCGCGCTTGAGCAGCAGATCGCCGCGGTCAACGTCAGCCGGCTGCAGCACCTCGACGAGGCGACCCGCCTCGCTGATCCGAACCGCACCCTCGCCGAGCTTGCCGCCAAGCTCTCGGCCGACTCGGAACGGCAGGATCTCGACACCCTGCGTACCTTGATCGTGGGGCGCCAGGTGTTGCTCGCCAAGCAACTGGAGGCCGAGGGCGTGCAGCTCGAGGCTCTACAGAGGCTCAAGGCCGCCGAGAGTCGGATGCTGGAGGTCGCGCGTGCTTACGATTACTTTCTCGAAGAGCACTTGTTTTGGCTCGGTACGGGGGCCAAGACCCGTCCGGCCGACTTGGCGAATCTTCAACCCGAGCTCGGGCGTCTGTTGTCGCCCCCGGTCTGGTCGGAGTTTGGCCGCAGCCTCGCAGGGCGGCTCGCGACCTCGCCCCTGTCTTGGCTCGCGGCGTTGGCGTCGGGCCTGCTGCTCTGGAAGCGCCGCGCCTTGATCGCGGCGATCGAGCGCGCCTCGGTCCGAACGCAGCAGCCGGGTCTCGGAGACACGCGGCAGACACTGCGTGCGCTGATGCTCACCCTGTTCCTTGCGGCACCTCTGCCCCTGCTGTTCGGCGCGGCCGGCTGGGCCCTTCAGAACGCCGCGCAGGGTACGGAGGTGTCCGAGACGGCCGGGGTTCAACTGGTCCGCATCGCGGTCGTGCTCTTTGTCCTGCTGCTGTTGCGCGGGATCTGTCTGCCGCGCGGTCTGGCGATCGGGCATTTCCGGTGGCCGCAGGCCGGTGCGCAGCGGCTTAGGTCGGAGATCGGCTGGCTGATTTGGGTCCTGGTTCCGGCGATGCTGATCCTCGGCAAGGCGATCAGCATCAACCCGGATGCCGCTGTCGGACTCGTCGCGCGGCTCACCGCACTGGTTTCCGTCGCGGCGATCGCCCTGTTCTTTTTCCGATTGTTTCACCCCGGGAGCGGTCTTATGACGGCGTCGCGGCAACGTCCGGGATCCGGTCTGTTGGCCCGTGCCTATCCGATCTGGTATCCCACGCTGGTGGCCGTGCCTTTGGTGATCCTGGTTCTGGTCTTGGAAGGTTACGCCTATTCGGCGCTCGTCCTTTGGGATGCTTATCTGCTCACCTTGGGATTGAGCATTGCCTTGCTCTTGCTCCATGCGCTGGCGTCGAGCTGGCTGATGCACGCTCGCGGCCGCTTGGCTCGCCGGGTTGCGCTCGAGCGCCGAGCGGCCGCCGTCGCGGAGTACGAGGCCACGGACGGCGGGGAGCTTGGCGCCGCGCCGTCCGACGATGCGAACATCGATCTCGCGGCGGCAAGCGCCGCCGGCCGACAGCTCCTGGGGATGGCGATCGTCGTCTTCGCCCTGATCGGTCTGTACGCCATCTGGTCGCCGGTCTTTCCTGCGCTGGGTATCCTCGACGAGGTGACCCTCTGGCATACCACCGGGATCTTGGAGGGGGAGGAGACGGCGCTGCCCGTCACCCTGGCCGATCTCGGGCTCGCCCTGCTTTACCTGGTTGCGATCGGTGTGCTCGCCAAGCGGTTGCCGACGATGCTCGAGATCATCCTGAGCGAGCGCCTGCACATGACCTCGAGCAGCCGCTACACGGTCACGACCTTGACGACCTACGTCATCGTCGCCCTGGGTATCGTGCTGGCGCTCAACACCGTGGGCGCTCAGTGGTCCCAGCTCCAGTGGCTGGTGGCGGCCATGGGGCTGGGTATCGGGTTCGGCCTGCAGGAGATCGTCGCGAACTTCGTCAGCGGTCTGATCATCCTGTTCGAGCGTCCGGTGCGGGTGGGCGACGTCATCACCGTGGACGGGACCGACGGCGTGGTGACCAAGATCCGCATCCGTGCCACGACGATCCGCGGTTACGATCGCAAGGAGCTGCTGGTCCCGAACAAGGAGCTGATCACCGGCCGGCTGCTCAACTGGTCCCTGTCCGACCCGGTGACACGGATCATGATCCTCGTCGGGGTGGCCTACGACGCCGATGTGGACCTGGCCCATGCCCTGATGCGGGAGGCGGCGCAGGAGAATCCGCGCGTGCTCGCCAACCCCAAGCCTGCGATGAACCTCGAAGGGTTCGGCGACAATGCCCTGACCCTATCGCTGCGTGCCTATATCGAGGATATCGAGCATCGGGTCGCCATCACCTCGGAGCTCAACATGGCGATCAACCGCAAATTCAGAGCCGCGGGCATCGTCATCGCCTACCCGCAGCGCGATCTACACCTGGATACGCGCAGACCCTTGCGGGTCAGGCTCGAAGAGGCGGATCGACTGGAATCCCGCGACGCGGACGGTGAGGGACCGGCTGGATCTTGACGGGTTGGCGTCGGGGCGTGAAGTGGAGCGGGTGGAGGTGTCGAGGCGGGCGAGCCCGTCTCAATGCGTCTCCAATTTGCCGAGCTCGCCGAGGACCTCCAACACCAGTTGTCGGGTCTGCATATCCATCCCGCGACAGAGCTGGTCCGGGTTGCGCTCCCCGTTGATCAGCGGGCGCACAACACCGGCCAGCCGGGCCATACTGCCCCCGACCTTGCTCATCTGATCGGCCATGTTGCCGATCAGCACCAGCGCTTGGGGATCGGTGCGCGCGGCGTGGATCATGTGTGCAAGGCCCGGTGCGGCGAGGGTCGGATCCTGAGCCTGGCTTGGATCCGGTAGACTGGTCGGGTCCTGGAGGCCCCGCAGGACGGATTCCGCGATGACCCCGTCTTCTTCGTCGAGGCCGTTCAGGAGCGCAGGCGAGCGCTGCCCCTTGGCGATGCGTCGCAAGACGGCGACCAGCGCGCTCCAACCCTGTTGCTCGGCCCCTGCAAGCAGGGCCTCGAGCTCGGCCCGACCCTCCGGGCGTTGGGTCAAGGCGACTACCTGGCGGATGAAGGTCGCATGGACCAGGCGGATCTGCTCGCGGCGCTCCGGGAGGCTGGACACTGGAGAATCTCCTACTTATTTTTGAACCGTTTCCTATTATCGATGCGGGCTCTTCTCGAAGAGTCCGCACGTACCGTTCGCACCCCGACATCGCACCCTCATGGAGAGCTCATCGATGCAGATCGAAGTCACAGGCATTCTCGGTTTGATTCACCTGGTCCTGACGATCTACGCGATCGTCAAGATCGTCGGCAGCTCGGCCGGTACCGGCTCGAAGGTGTTGTGGATCGTTCTTGTCCTCTTGCTGCCGGTCGTGGGCCTGATCCTCTGGCTCCTGTTCGGTCCGAGCTGAGCTTAAACCGCGTCCAGAGCGAGATGCTCACTTTCGAGTGAACTCGACGTTTGATGCATTCATGGCCCTTAGCGGGGACGCGGTTTAAGATTTTATATTTTCTAATATTCTAAACCGCGCCGACTCCAACGGTCGTTAAGTCTGCCGGGGCCGATCCCATCCAAAGACATTGCATAGCGCGCCGGGCGCGGTTTAGAGGATCGGCCCCAGCATGGCGATGCTGTTGTTCAGGAGTCGCCGTCCCGGTCCCCAGGCCGCGACCGTCTCGGCGTCGACGGGGCGGGATCGGGCGATATAGCTGTCCTGGCGCTCGCGCATGGTTGCCGTGAGTACCGGATCGTAGAGGAGGATATTGTTCTCGAAGTTGAGCTCGAAGCTGCGCCGATCCATGTTGGCCGATCCGATCAGGGTCACCGCCCCGTCCAGCGTCAATGACTTGGTGTGCAGGAGCCCGCCTTCGAACTCGTAGATCCGCACCCCTGCGGCGAGCAAATCGGCGTAATAGCTCCGGCTGGTCGCGCCTACGACGAACGAATCGTTGCGGGCCGGAAAGACGATGCTCGTCCTCACGCCCCGATAGGCCGCCCCGCAGAGTGCGCTCTGCATGGCTTCATCGGGGACATAGTAAGGTGTAGAGATCACCAGCTCCTCGCGTGCGCTGTAGATCAAGGACGCGAACAGCTCGGGCATCGCCGAGGCGCGCACCGTCGGTCCGGTCCCGATGACCTGTGCCGCAAATCCCTCGCCCCCCGCCTGCACGGGACGGCGCAGCAGTGCATCGATGCCGTCGTCCACATGCGCCAGCCAGTCGCTCGCGAACAGGATCTGATTCTGGCGTGCGATGGGTCCCTCGAAGCGCATCATGGCGTCGACCCAGGGGGCATATTTGGCCTTGATGCGGAACTCGGGATCGGCGCAGTTCTGGCTGCCGCAATAGGTGATGCTGTCGTCGATCACCAGGATCTTGCGGTGGTTGCGCAGATCGATGCGTCCCCCGAGCGGGCGCAGCAAGGGATTGACGATCGGCAGCGCGCGCGCCAGGTGCACGCCCGCGTCGGCCATCCGCTTCCAATGGATCGAACGGATCAGCCGACGCGAGCCCAGATCGTCCGCCATGGCGCGACAGGTGACGCCGCGCTGGGCCGCACGCTCCAAGGCCGCGACCATCGACAACCCGTTGTTGTCGGGCAGCCAGATATAGAAGTTCAGGTGGACGTGATCGGTTGCGGCGTCGATGTCCGCGACCATGGCGTCGATCGCGGCGTTGGAGTCTGCCATCAGGGTCGCCCGGTTTCCGCCGACCGGGGCAAAGCCGCTGATGGATGCCCCGAGTCGAAAGAGGTGGCGATAGGTGTCCGGGATCTCGGGCGCCGCGAGCTGGCGATCGAAATCCTTGGCAAACTCGGGAACCTGCGAAAAGATGCGGCGCATGCGTTCGCCGCGATGTCGCCCGAGATTGACCTCTCCGAGCAGGAGGTAAGCGACCGCCCCGACCACCGGAACCGCCAGGATGACCACCACCCAGGCGATCCGGGATGCTGGCTGCCGATTCGGCCGCAGCAGCACACGCACGACCAGTCCGACTTGGATGAACAGATGCAGGAACAGGATGATCATGGGGTCGGCCTTGTCGGAGGACTCGGGCGTCGGGATTTTACCAAGGTGCAGGGTACGCGAAGAGCGCCCCGGGGCTCCAGCCTGAAAAGCCCGTCGCGATGCCCCGGTGGCTGCAAAGCCGCGCCGTCGGCGAGCGTGCGCATCCCCTCAGCTCGGCCGCTCGCGAAACAGAGGGCGGGCATCGATCCTGCCGTCGATCAGGGTGATCATGCGCTGATAGGCGGTACTCTGCGCATCGCCGAAGTCGGCTTTGAAGTTTCGCTCGGCCAGCCCCTCGGGTAGGCCATCGATCGGCGGCATGAAATCGTCCTCGCTCATACCGCGACGGGCGAACATCCGCAGCGCGCGGGCGTCCGTCGGATTGCCCGTGGCGAGTTGGGCAAAACGGATGCCCGCGCGATTGGCGGCGAGATCCGCGAAGCTGTAGCCGCTGCCGCGCTCGGCATCGGTGGCCTCCTTGAGTAGACCCGCCAGATTGGACAGCATCCCGCCGCCCTTCGCTGCCAGGGCGGCCGACGTCATGAAATGCTGCGCGAGATCGCGGCGTCCCTGCAGCAGTACCGCATGTTGACGAGGTCGGTTAGCCGGCGTGCTCGTGACGCCTCGGTCGAGGAGGCCCTTGCCGTTCACGTAGGCGGCGAGCACCAGGATGACGGCGCGATTGCGCGCGATCGGGTCGGCATCGGGCTGCGTGGCCGGGGTCATGGCAGGGTCTAGGGTCAGCAGGTGCGAGAGCAGATCGGCGAGCTCGATCGGCCGACGGGCCGGTCGGGTCTCGATGTAGGCGGCCAGGGCCGTCTGGTATCCGAGCATGCGATCGAGCTCGATCCGCGGGACCAGACCGCTGCCGATATCCTCCAGGATGCCCTCTCGCCAGGCATAGCTGACCTGGATGCGGTCGGCCTCCAAACGCACCTGCTCCACGACATCCGCGTGATCGAGTGCCGTGACGAAGCGCCCGACGAGCGACTGAAACAGCCCGCCCGGGAGCGGGAGACCGGCAAGACGCGCGTTTTCCACGCGCGGCAGAGGCGCGTCTTCCACCAAGGTCAGCTCGAGGTTGACGAAGCTGTGCTGCGGATCCCAGGGCAGTGCGAGGGAGGCCGAAAGGCGCGCGCGACCGCTCTGCAGCGCAACCTGCGCACGCCCTTCGCCGAGGAGGTCGACCAGATAGTTTGCGAGCAGATTGGCTTCTGTCTGCGAGAGCGTCAACGTGGCCTGCTCGCCCTCGCGCATACCCCGTGGCCGATTGGCGGCGAGCCAGCCTCGGGCCCAGGTCCGCTGAGCCTCGGTCAGGGTCGTATCTTGGGGTACGCGCGGAGCGCGATCGAAGACCAAGACGGCGCCGAGACCGATTGTCGCGATCAGGAGCAGGCCGATGCTCCAGCGGAAGAGTCCGATCATCCGAGGGTCGACTCGAGCGAACCGGGCCGGATCGCGGCGGAGGTGCCGTCGAAGCTCGCGCTCCAGAGCCCGATTCCCATGATCAGGAAGGCCACGGCCAGGATGGCACAGGCAAGGGCGGCGATCAGGGTCGCGATCTCGGCGCCTTGGCCGTGTCGGTGCTTGAAGCCCCAAAATGCGCCTGCGGCGGTGATCAGAAAACCGAATTCGCCGATGAAAAGTCGGGTGAGCAAGGGCATCCCCTGCGCCGCCTGCGTGTCTACCCCTTCGCCCGGGGTGCCTCCCGGACTTCCGCCCAGCGCAAGCACGAGCGCGAGGACCAGGCCGAGACCTGCCGCGGCCCAGGTGAAAGGGAATCGTTTGCTCATGCGCGTCCTCGCCTCTGCGTCTTCCAAGACGCCTATTGTGCATGATCCGGAGCGCAGGTGGGCTTTTCGCCTCCGGCGGGGCATGCCCTGTCGTCGTGTCGGTTTGGATTGAACCATTGCTGCGCACCGCCATCTTATGTTGCAGTGCACAAAAAACGGCTCGGATGTCCGGTGCCGGTCGCGAAGATCGGCCGGGAGGCCCTGCCGGGTCGGTGCGTCGAGAATCCGGAGAGCCTTGCCATGAATATCATCAGTATCGAGCGTGCCCGCAGCCGAGCCTCGCCCCGCGGCGAGGCCGTGCGTCTGAAGGACGGTACCTTTTGTCGAATTCGCCCGATCGAGGGAGACGATCCGGCGATCGTGACGGCCTGTTTCGAGGGGCTTTCCGATGCGTCGCGCCGATTGCGGTTTTTCGGGGCGAAGCGCGTATTGACCGAAGCGGATCTGGCGTATTTGACAGGTGCAGACGGGCGCGATCATCTCGCCTTCGCGGCGCTCCGGCGGACGGTGTCGGGGGAAACGGAGGTTCTCGGCGTGGCTCGGTGCATCCGTTCCACGTCCGGATCGGAGCCCGTATCCGAAACAGCGGAGCTGGCGATGGCCGTTGTGGATCGGGCCCAAGGCAACGGGGTGGGGAGCGCTCTGCTGGAGCATTTGATCGTCGAGGCGCGGGAGCAGGGGATTCGCCGTTTTCGCTGCGAGGTCCTCGCGGACAACGAAGGCATGCGCGCTCTGGCCAAACGGCTCGGGGGCCATGCGGTTTGGTTGGACGACGGCACGCTCGAGTATGACTGCGGTCTTCCCGAGGCCGTGCCGATCCACGGGGATTCGGAGCTGTCCCGGTCCCGGGAGCCGGGTGCCCTGTCCACCCCGGAACACCTTCCCCGGCGGAGCGCGCGTCCGTTGCCCGAGGCATGGGTCAGCTCATGGGAACGCGCGGCCAATGTCTCGATCGCCTTTTTCGAGACCATGGCCCTGGCCTGGTACGATCATGTCGTACCGAGTCGAATTCAGAGCCGATACCCATGACGCACATCCGCTCGTTCGAAGGCAAGCATCCGATGATCGATCCGACCGCTTGGATCGACGAGACCGCCGTCGTGATCGGCGAGGTGACACTCGGCGCGGGTGCGTCCGTCTGGCCCGGATGCGTGATCCGCGGGGACATCCATCGCATCGAGATCGGCGCACGGACCAACATTCAGGATGGGAGCGTTCTGCATGTCTCGCACGACAGCCGCTTCATGCCCGGAGGGGCGCCGCTGATCGTTCACGAGGATGTCACCGTCGGTCACCAGGTCGTCCTGCACGGATGCGAGATCCGGCATCACTGTCTGATCGGAATCGGTGCGCGGGTGCTCGATCGTGCCGTGCTCGAGCCCTTCACGTTGCTCGGTGCAGGGTCCTTGGTGACGCCGGGTCAGGTCCTGGAGGGCGGCTGGCTGTGGCTCGGCGCACCGGCGCGGAGGGTGCGGGTGCTGACCGATCGGGAGCGCGAGTATCTGGAGTATGTGGCGGAGAACTATGTGCGGCTGGTTGCCCGGTATCGGGCGGGATCGACTGGCGCATCGACAACCGGCCGGCCGACCTAAGCGCGCTTCGGATTCCGTGCTCTTTCGGCTAGCCGGGGTGTGTGCGACCCATCCGACCTCGGGACACGGCATCTCGGATGTCGCTTTCGCGCGATCCACCTGCAACTACAACCACCAAGCCGGCGTTCCGCCCGGCCAGCCGGGCGCAGCCGGTGAGGGTGCGCCGCTGTGTTTCAGGAGCCCTGCATCCGCGACCGGGACGAAGGGGCCGGCGGCTGGACGCCTGCGGCCGGCGGCTCGGCAACCGAGGCTTCGGTTCCCGCCGGCGGCACGCGATTCACATCCACCGCCACCCGTAGCTCGTGGGTTCCCCCGCCGTAGAAGATCCCGCGCAGCGGCGTGACATCCTGAAAGTCGCGACCGACGGCGGTGGTGATGTGCTGCTCGCCGGGGATCCGATCGTTGGTGGGGTCGAAATCGATCCAGCCCAGGTTGGGAATGAGCACCGAGAACCAGGCATGCGAGGCGTCGGCGCCTTGGAGCTTGACCTGGCCCGGCGGCGGGAGTGTTTCCAGATAGCCGCTGACATAGCGGGTGGCGAGTCCGAGTCCGCGCAGCCCGGCGATCGCGACGTGCGCGAAATCCTGACAGACGCCTTTGCGCTGCTCCATCACCTCGGCGAGCGGGGTGGAAATGGTCGTGGAGGTCGGGTCGTAGACGAAGTCGCGGTAGATGCGCCCCATCAGCTCGATCGTTGCCTCCAGGATCGGGCGCCCCGGCAGAAAGGATTCGGCGGCATAGGCGCGGGCATCCGGATCCGGCGGGACGAGCGGCGAGGGGAGGGTGAAGATCCGCAGGTTGGTCATGGGTTCGTCGTAGCGATCATGGAGACGATCGACGATCCGTTCCCAAGGCTGCGTCGCCTCGGGCTTCGGCAAGGTCGGGGCGGTCACCTCCACCTCGCTCTGGGCGCGCACTTCGAGTGCATCGTGGGCCTGCTGGATCGAAAAATAGCTCACCCGGTTGCCGAAGAAATCCTCGTGCTCGCGATGAACGGCCGGCCAGGGATCGACCCGGATCTGACTGGACAGACAGCGCTGGCGCGCCGTCTGTGGCGGCTTCAGATGCGCGATGCTGTGGCACAGCGACACCGGCTCGGCGTACTCGTAGCGGGTGACGTGATTGATCCGGAATCTCATGAGGCGCCCCGCGCCGCGGCTCGGCGCAGCAGGCTGTGGGGCTGCTCTTCGTGTCTGAAATACTGGGCCGTGATGGCGTCCGAGATGGCGGCGCTTTGCCGATCGAGCTCGGCCAGCATGGCGGCCAGCGCGGCGCGGCGTGCGCCTGCCTTGTCCGGCTGGACCAGGCTGTCGATCTCGGCCAAGCGAATACCCGTAAGCCCCTTCAGGACGTGCTTTTCCACAGCCGTGCGACCGACGGCCATGTCGCCTCGAGGCAACTCGGAGACCAAGCGCTCGAGCTGCATGAGCTGATAGGCGAGGGCGCGTGGGTTGCCCTCGTCCTGAAAGACCAGGTCCAGAAGTGCGCCGATCCGGGTGCCGGCGCGATACCGGCGGCGATAGGTGATGAGGCTGTCGGTCACGCCGAGAACCGCCTCGATGACCATGTTCTCGTCCGGCTCGCCGGCGATCGGCACCAGCATCGAGCGCAAGAGGCTCGCGGTGGAGGCGGCGCGCTCGAGACGACGTCCGATCTCGAGGAAATGCCAGCCTTCGTTGTGGGTCATGTTCTCCTGGGTGAGAGCGGAGAAGGCCACCAACGAGGTGATCAAAGGGTCCAGCTCGTCGAGGGCGAGCGAGAGCTGCCCCGGCGGTTCGTGAGTGAGGTTGCCGAGATGGGCCTCGATGTCGCTCACGATGCGCCAAGTGTCGGCGGAGAGACGGTCGCGGACCGAGTAGGCGGCCTGCCCCAGGGCCTGGAGCGTCTGCGGGAGACCACCTAGGCGTGCGGGGTCGGAGATGAGCGAAAGCATCTCGGGCACTGGGTTGCGCAAACGCTCTGCAGCGCCGGTACCGATGAAGCCGGGAAACGACTGGGTCTGGTTGGTCAGTGCCTCCAGGAGCGAGCGCAGACAGCAGGAGTCGCCCGTCGAGGCGGCATAATCGCTGCGCTCTGAGAGCTTGAAGATGGTGATCCGCAGCAGTCGAACCAGGCCCTCGGCACGCTCGGCATAGCGACCGATCCAGAACAGATTGTCGGCGACCCGGCTGGAGACCTCGCTCTCCTGCGTCACCGCGGGCGTGTGCATCTCGGTCGTGACCAGCAGGCTTTCCTGGCGCTCCGGCTCCGAGGCGACGACCCAGACGTCCTTGGCCAACCCGCCGAGCTGGTTGGAGTTGAGCGCGGTATCGCTGGTCGGGGTGACCCGCCCGAGTCCGCCGGGCATGACTGCGTAGCCGTCCTCCTCGGCGGTCAAGAAGGTCCGCAGGACGCTGGGCCTGGGTTCGAGGTGCCGGCCGATGAGTGCGGGCGCGGTCGACGGATTCACACGTTCCTGCGCGATGTAGCTGTCGGGGTGTTCCCGGATGGCTTGGAGCAGCACCGCGCGGGCAGGCGCATCCATGGTGTCGGGGACGAGACAACGCTGACCGTGACGCTTGTTCAGGGGTTTGACGACGAGCTCATCGAGACGGTCCAAGACCTGAGCCAGCGACGCCGGATCGCCGCACCACCAGGTCGGGATATCCGGGATCTGCAGCTCCTCGCCCAGCAGCTCTCGGCACAGGCTCGGCAGAAAGGCGGGCAGTGCCGGGTGCTCGAGGATGCCGCTTCCCAACGCGTTGGCGACCACCAGGTTGCCGGCCCGCACCGCTTGGACCAAACCCGGCACGCCGAGGAACGAGTCTTCGCGCAGCTCCAACGGGTCGCACCAACCGTCGTCGACGCGACGCAGGACGGCATCGATGCGCTCGAGCCGACCCAGTGTCCGCAGCCAGAGTGCCCCGTCGCGCACGGAGAGATCCCCGCCTTGTACGAGCGTGAAGCCGAGATAGTTGGCCAGATAGGCGTGCTCGAAATAGGCCTCGCTCTCCGGCCCCGGCGTGAGGACGACCACACGCGAATGCTCTGCCCGTCGGGGAGCGAGGCGTGTCAAGGTGCGCCGGATCGAGCGGAAAAATCCGGCGAGGCGATGCACATGCGAGTCGCGGAACATGCTGGGCAGCACGCGCGACAAGACCACCCGATTCTCCAGCGCATAGCCGAAGCCGAGCGGGCTCTGGGTGCGGTCGCCGATGATCCGCCAGTGTCCGTCCGACGTGCGTGTCAGATCGGCTGCGTACTGGACCAAGGGGCGATGCCCTGCGACCTCCACACCGTGACAGGGGAGCAGAAATTCGGCGCTGGCGTCGAACAGCTCGGCCGGCAAGAGACCGCTGCGGATCAGCTTGCGCGGCCCGTAAAGGTCGAGCAAGACCTGATTGAGCAGGTCGGCACGCTGCATCAGCCCACGCTCGAGCTCGGCCCATTCCTCGCTGCGAATGAGCAGCGGCAGCAGATCCAGCTCCCAGGGGCGCGACATGCCCCGCGGCTCGGCGTTGAGGTTGTAGGTGACGCCGTTGTCGCGGACCATGCGGGTGGCCTCGCGCCAACGCGCCTCGATTCCGCTCGGCCCGAGCGTGCGCAAGGCATCGAGAACGTACTGCCAGTGGGGGCGTACCTCGCCCTCGGCCGTGCGCATCTCGTCGTAGCGCTCGGGTAGGGGCGTATAGGCATCGACCAAACCCGACTGCTCGAGTAAGGGTGCCAGGTCGGGGACAGACATGGGCCTGGGCTCTTTCCGTGACATTGGGTCTGGATTAGACACGTCATGCCCGGGTGTCGCAAGGTGCGATTAGACCGTCATACGAGGGGGAGGCGAGGCTCGGTGGGTGCTTCGGGCGGGGGTTCCGAGACTTGGAGCAGGCAGCGCTCGTAGTGGGACGCCGTCAGCGGCGGCGCGAAAAGGTCGCCCTGCGCCTCTGGACAGCCGATGTTGAGCAGGATGAAGCGCTGGCGGTCGTCGCGCACCCCGTCTGCCGTGACGTCGATGTCCAATGCTTGGGCCATGGCGATCAGGGCCTGGACGACAGCCAGATCGTCCGGCGAGTCCGGCATGGCGTCCACGAAGCTGCGATGAATCGTGAGCCTGCGGATCGGAAGCCGACGCAGAACCGGCGGCGCAAGCCAGCTCGTGCCGACCTCGCTTACGGTCACGCCCACACCGAGTCGGTGCAGTCCGTCGAGGACCTCGCGGGCCTGCTCCGGGTGCTTGAACAGGAGCGACTCGGCGAAGCTCAGCTCAAGGCGGGCGGCGTCGATTCCGTTGGCGTGGAGCAGCCGCGCGAGCGACGGTACCAGATCGAAACGCGTCAGCTGGGTCTCGGAGATGCTCACGGCAAGGATCCCGATCGGCATGCCTCCGAGACTCCAGTCCCGCAACTGACTGCATGCCTCGGCGAGGATCCACTGACCCATATCGATCATCATGCCGGCGGATTCGATCAGGGGCAGGAGCCGTTCGTGCGCGACCAGTCCCAGCTCCGGCTGATGCCAGCGCACCCGGACCTCGGCACCGGGCCAACGCCCCGTCTCCAAATGGACGCGCGGCTGGAAAAGCAGCTCGAATTCGCCTTTTTCGAGCCCGCCTCGCAGCATCTCGGTCAGGCGCTGACGCGCTGTCGATGTGCCGCCCGGCGGTTCGGAATAGATCCGGAAACCGTCGCGTCCGCCTTGCTTGACATTGCCGAGCGCCGTTGCGGCATGCGCGATCATGACCTCGGTGTCGTTGCTCGCACAGGCTTCCAAGGCGATCCCCATGCTCATGGTGACGAAGACTTGATGTCCGCGCACCGTCATCGGGGCCCGCAGGGCCGAGCGCAGGCGTCGCGCGATCTCCTGTGCCTCCGTGGGGGTTTGGATCCCCTCGAAGAGAAGCCCGAACTGGTTCCCGCTCAGTCGCGCCAGGGTGTCGGCGGGACGAATGGTCTCGCGCAGGCGCAGCCCGACCGTACGCAGGAGCTCGTCGCCGATCGGGTGGCCGAGACTCGCGTTGATGTTCGCGAAACGATCGAGGTCGAGCAAGAAGAGCGCAACCGGGGTGCGATTGCGACGTGCCGGGTCCATCGCATAGGCCAGGCGCGAGTCGAACAACAGGCGGTTGGGTAGTTTGGTCAAGGGGTCGTAGTGGGCAAGATACTCGACGTGCTTGGGCCCGTTGGCGGAGACGGGGCGCTCGGCGAAGACACCGACGAAATTGGTGACCTTGCCGCGGCCATCGAGGATGCGGCGGATATGGAGTTTCTGCAGGTAGATCTCCCCGTCCTTGCGGCGGTTCCAGATCTCGCCCTCCCAAACGCCTTGCTTGATCAGCCGGCGCCACATACGAGTGAAAAAGCTCTTGGTGTGCCAATGGGAGTTGAGCAGGCTCGGCTTGCGCCCGAGGACCTCGGCCTCCGCATAGCCAGTAATCCGGCTGAATGCCGCGTTGACGGCAACGATCCGCCCGTCGGCGTCGGTCATCAGGACGCCGTCCGAGGTTGCGGCATAGACGACCGCGGATTGCAGCAGACGCCGCTCGGAGTCCCGCACGCTGGTCACGTCGCGGATGTTGACGACGATACCCGTCACCTCGTCCCGGTCGTCGCGATGGGGAAAGAGTCTGACCTCGGACTCGCGTACCTGACCGTCGGGGTCGCTCTCGCGGATGTCGTCGACGGCCGGGTGTCCCCCGTCGAGACAGCGCCCGAGGTTGCGATACACGAGCTCGCTGAGCGGACCCTGACCCTCGACCTCCTGCAAAGGACGCCCGACGGCATTCTCCGGCGTTCGTTGGATCGCCGTCAGGAAGGCCGCGTTTGCGGCAAGCAGGCAGCCGCCGCGGTCGAGGAAAGCGATGCGATCGGGGGAGGCGGAGACGATGTCGTAGTAGCGTGCCAGAGCTTCCTCGGCGGCACGGCGTTGCGTGATGTCCAGCACGACGCCGGAGAGCTTGGATGCGCCGTCCGAGCCCGCGGGCTCGAGGCGGCCGGCGCTTTCCGCCCAGCGCAGCGTCCCGTCGGGCCGGATGATGCGATGGCGAAAGCGGAAGGGGACGGCGGCCTCGATGGCCTGACGCACGACGGCTCTTGCCAGGTCGCGGTCGTCGGGATGGATCTGCAGCAGCACCGCATCCAGGGTGACGTCCGTGTCGGGCTCGAAGCCCCAGATGTCGTACCAGGTGCGCGAGGCCAGGGTGCGGCCGGTCGCAACGTCGATCTCCCAGTTGGCGACTCCCGCGAAGGCCTGCGCCTCGTCTCCGGGGCGCTCCGACTGAAACGGGGTGCCCGCGACGGTGCGCTGCTCGATGACGATGCCCACCACGTGCGCAGCAGGCGTCTCGCCCGGAGCGAGGCGCGAGAAGTGCATGAGGGTACTGACGGGGAGACCTGCTCGGGTCCGCAGACGCACGGTTCGGGTTGTCTCGGCCTCGCCCGTGGCCAGAAAGTCGCCGACTCGGGATGCGTCCCCCTCTTCGAGCAGATCTGCGAATGCGAGATTCGTCGGCAAGCCTTGGGGGTAGTCCAAGACGGCCGAGAAGACTCGGGTTGCTGCCACGACGCGTTGGTCGGCGTCGAGCACGACGGCGCCGCAGGGCAGTGCATCGAGCAGTCTACCCAGATCGACGGCGCATTGCGGCGCGGAGTCGACACGCGTGGGGTGCTCCTCGGGCTGTTGAAATCTATGCATGCGCGGCGACGTTTCGAATTGCGATGGCGGCTATCAGGCAATTATAAGCGCGAAGATAAGTAGGGTTATCGTAACTATTCACCTTCTCGGACCGCTCGTCGGTGGCTTATGCTCGCGCGGCTTTCGGGTAAGGCTTAAGATCAAGGCTTTCGAGGATTCGGAATCGTCCATGACGCTACCGACGCAGGACGACGAGCGCGCCGGCCGACTGCAGTCCATCTTGTTGACCTTTGCACGCGAGTCTCGCGTACCCGATCTGCCGAACGGGATCGATCTGGACTCACGGCTGGAGGCGGACCTCGGGCTCGATAGCCTGAGTCGATCCGAGCTGATCGCGCGGGTCGAGAAGGGTCTCGGGGTGAGACTCTCGGACCAGGCGCTCTTGGCGCCGACCGCCCGAGACCTTTTGGGATTGCTGCTCGATGCTTCGGAGGGTACGCCCGAGGGTGCGCCCGGCGCCGGTTTCACCGTTGCTCCCGAGCGAGCGGACGAGGGTCATCCGGTCTCCGCCAAGACCCTTTTGGATGTTCTGGATCGGCACCTGGTAGACCACGCGGACCGGGTCCACATCCTCTACGAGGGGTCGGAGTCGGGCACGCAGCCGATCCCTTATCGGTCGCTTGCGGACGGCGCGGCACGGGTCGCAGCCCGCCTGCAGGCGGCGGGATTCCACCCGGGGGCGACCGTGGCCCTCATGCTCCCGACGGGTCCGGACTATTTCTACGCCTTCTTCGGCGTCCTCATGGCCGGCGGCATCCCGGTACCCATCTATCCGCCGAGCCGACCGCAGCAGATCGAGGAGCACCTGCGTCGCCACGCCCGGATTCTCGACAATGCCGGTGCGGCCTATCTGATCACGGTCCCCGAGGCGCGCGCCATCGGCCGCGTTCTGCGGGTTCAGGTCCGCTCGCTGCGAGGCATCGTGACGCTCGAGGGTCTGGAGCAGGAGATTCCGAGCGAGACGCGGGCGCGCCCCGCGCCCGAGGACATCGCCTTTCTCCAGTACACCTCCGGCAGCACCGGCGATCCCAAGGGTGTCGTCCTCACGCATGCCGACCTCCTCGCGAACATCCGCGCCATGGGCGAGGTCGTGCAGGTTGCGCAGAACGACGTCTTCGTGAGCTGGCTCCCGCTCTATCACGACATGGGTCTGATCGGTGCCTGGCTCGGCAGTCTGTATTACGGTATTCCCTTGGTCTCGATGTCCCCGCTGTCCTTCCTGGCGCGTCCGGTGCGCTGGCTGGAGGCGATCCATCGACACGGCGGGACCATCTCGGCGGCCCCCAACTTTGCCTACGAGCTTTGTCTGACCCGGATCACCGACGCCCAAATCGCGGGTCTGGATCTGAGCCGCTGGCGTTGGGCACTCAACGGTGCCGAGCCTGTCAGTCCCGAGACCTTGCGTCGCTTCGCCGCGCGCTTTGCCCCCGCCGGTCTGCGTGCCGAGGCGCTTGCACCTGTCTATGGTCTGGCCGAGGCGGCGGTCGGGTTGGCATTTCCTCCCGCGGGGCGCGGGCCTCGGATCGATTGTATCGACCGCGAGCGCTTTGCCCGCGCAGGCTATGCCTTGGTGGTCGATTGCGAAGATCCGCAGGCGATGGAGGTGGTGGCCTGTGGTCGTGCGCTTCCCGGCTATCGGGTGCGCGTGGTCGACGAAGCGGGCCATGAGCGGCCGGAACGCCACGAGGGTCTGCTCGAGTTTCAGGGTCCGTCGGCGACCCAAGGCTACTATCGCAATCCCGTGGCCACGCGGGCGTTGATCCGCGACGGCTGGCACGCGACCGGGGATCGCGCCTATCTTGCGGGCTGCGACATCCATCTGACCGGCCGGGTGAAGGACCTCATCATCCGCGGCGGGCGCAACATCTATCCCTACGAGGTCGAGCAGGCGCTCGGCGAGATCCCCGGCGTGCGCAAGGGCTGTGTCGTCGCCTTCGCGGCGAAGGACCCGGAGCTGGGCAGCGAGCGGCTGGTGATCCTGGCCGAGAGCAAGGAGCGTGATCCGGCGCGGCGTGCCGAGCTGGCCCGGCAGCTGCGCGAGCGTGCAACCGATATTCTCGGGCTGCCGCCCGACGAGCTGCTGCTGGCCCCGCCGCGTGCCGTGCTCAAGACCTCCAGCGGCAAGCTGCGCCGCGGAGCCACGCGGGATCGCTATCTGGCCGGCCAACTGTCCGAGCAGGTGCGCCGCCCGGTTTGGCAGTTGATGCGGGCCGCGGGGTCAGGGCTTCGCGCCCGGATCCTGAGCCTGCCGGGGCGACTCTATGCGGGGTACGCGTGGGCGGTGTTCTACCTGATCGCGCCTTGGTTCTGGATCGGCATCATGGCGAGCCCGAGTCCACGTCTGCGGTGGACGTTGGCGCGGGTCGGCATCCGGCTCCTACGCCGGCTGACCTTCGTGCGACTCACCGTCACGGGACAGGAGCATCTTCCTCGCGCGGGACACCCCTTCGTTCTGGTCGCCAATCATCAAAGCTATCTCGACGCACTCGCCTTGGCGGAGGCGGTCGAGCGTCCGATCGGCTTTGTCGCCAAGAGCGAGCTGCTCGCGCGCCCGATCGTGGCGGTCTTCATGCGGCGGATGGGTGCGAATTTCGTCGATCGCTTCGATCCGTACGCGGGCAGTGCCGAATCCGGCCGTTTGACCGAGGTGCTGGTCCGCGGCGAGACCCTGGCGTTCTTCCCCGAAGGCACCTTCCGCGAGCAACCCGGGCTCTTGCCCTTTCGAATGGGTGCCTTCGCCGCGGCCGCTCACGCCGGCGTGCCTCTCGTGCCCGTGGTCCTGCGGGGGACGCGCGAGCTGATGCCGGGCGACCGATTCTCACCGCGCCCCGGGCATGCCGAGGTGCTGATCGGCCCGCCTATTCAGCCCGACGGAGAGGATTGGGAAGCCGCGATCGGACTGCGTGACCGTGCGCGTGCCTGGATTGCCGAGCGTCTGGCCGGCTGATCGATCGGTGTATCAGCGTCCGATTGCCACCGGACAGCCTAGGGTCTCCAAGCTGGTCCAGAGCGAGGCGCGCGCGAGGAGCGAGTTGGTCTCGTCGAGGATGAGCAGATCCATGCCGAGGTTGCGGACCGTCGCCGCAAGAGCCGCGGAATCGGTTGCCTCCAGCGACACCAAGCGGGTCTGCTCGCGGACGGGTCCGAGCTGCTCGAGGGCGCGGTTGCGCAGCGTCGCGGTATCCGCGGAGGTTGCGGGTTGCAGGATGACGACGAGACTCGCGGCATGTCGAATCCCCAGCTCCAAGGCGATCGAGAGGGCGCGTGTCGACCCTTCGCTCCCGGAGTAGAGGACGCCGAGGAGCAGACCGTCGTGCGTCGGTTTCGGAGCGGTCGGCCGCGGCCGTCTCCGCAGGGGGGCGAAGCGCCCGATGCGCCCCAGTGCGAAGAGCTCCGCATCGAGCGCGGCACCCAGGATCTCGGCCTCGAGATCGCCCCGCCAGACCCGGAACGACCAGGCCACACCCAGCTCGGCAGCGGTGCGCTCGAGCCTTTCGCGCACGCCGCGTGCCGCGGCGCGCAGCTCGCGCTGGAGCCGGTCCACGTCCAGGGTGCTTTCGCACAGGGTCGCGATCCGCAGCTCGCGCAAAAAGGGCAGCCCGGCGAGACGCAGCAGCTCGGTGTCTTCGACGAACACGCCCTCCAGCTCGGCATTCAAGGCGGCGGCGATGCCGGCTGCCAACGCCAAGCCCTGCAGGCTGTGCGGGGAGGCGTCCAGTGCGACTGCGATGCGTCGGATCCGTCCGGCCGGATCTGCAGCGCTCATGGCTCGGCCCTCTCCGACGGTGGGGTCTTGCCGTCCTGTGCATGCAGGGCGCGCAGGCGCTCGGAGAAGCCGATCAGGCGAGCCTCGACGCGGGCGTTGACGCTGCCGTCGGGGAAGCGCCCGTCGGAGGTGCGCTCGCCGGCCGCCGTCCCGGTCAGGATCTCGATCCCCTCGTCGATGCTCGCGATCGGGTAGACCGCGAACCGGCCTTGTGCGACCGCCTCGCGCACGTCGGCGCGCAGCATCAGATGCTTGACGTTGGACACCGGGATCAGCACGCCCTGACCCTCGAGCGGTCCGCGCGCCGCGCAGGTGTCGAAGAAGCCCTCGATCTTCTCGTTGACCCCGCCGATTGCCTGGACCTCGCCGAGCTGATTGACCGAGCCGGTGACGGCAAGCGACTGGCGGATCGGCAGATCGGCGAGCGCGGAGAGCAGGGCATAGAGCTCGGCCGAGGAGGCGCTGTCGCCCTCGATGCCGCCGTAGGACTGCTCGAAGACCAGGCTGGCCGAGAGCGAGAGCGGATGGTCCAAGGCATAGCGCCCGGCGATGAAGCCCTGGAGGATGAGTACGCCCTTGGAATGGATCGGGCCGCCGAGCTTGACCTCGCGCTCGATGTCGATCAGCTCGCCCTTGCCCAGTCGCACCCGCGCGGTGATCCGGCTGGGATGTCCGAACGCGAAGCCGCCCAGGCTCATGACCGCGAGCCCGTTGACCTGACCGACCCGTGCCCCGTCGGTCTCGATCAGGATGGTCCCCCGCGTGGTCTCTTCGCGCAGCCGTCGGCTGATGCGGTCGGCGCGTGCGATCTTCGCATCGATGGCCTGTTGGACATGCGCGGCGCCGACCGTCTCGCATCCGTCCGCGCCTGCCCAGTAATCGCTTTCGCGCACCAGATCGCCGATGGAGCGCATGTGACTGGTGAGCCGCTCGTTGTCGTCGGCCAGGCGCGCGCTGTGCTCGATCACCCGAGCGACCGCGGCGCGATCGAAGTGACGCAGCCCGGCACGCCGCACCTCGGAGGCGACGAAACGCGCATAGACGAGATGGCTCTCCGGGCCGCGCACGAGCTGGTCTTCGAAATCGACCGCGACCTTGAAGAGCTCGCTGAACTCCGGGTCCAGCTCGCAGAGCAGATAATAGACGTGACGCTCGCCGAGCATCACGACCTTGACATCCAAGGGGATCGGCTCGGGCTCGAGCGACAGGGTGCTGATGAGGCTGGTGATCTGGGCGAGCGATTCGATGCGGATCTCGGCGGCCTGCAGCAGACGCTTCAAGGTCTCCCAGGCGAGGGGCTGTATCAGCAGCTTGAGTGCATCGATGATGAGATAGCCGCCGTTGGCCTGATGCAGCGCGCCGGCGCGGATCATGGTGAAGTCCGTCTCCAACGCGCCGAGGTGGGCGCGGTGCTCGATGCGTCCGACCAACTGATGATGCGCCGGCAGATCCGCATAGACGACCGGGGCGCCGCCGTTCTTGTCGTGCCCCAAGAGTACGTTGATCCGGTAGCGTTGATGCCAGGGCGGGCCGTCGGGGTTCGGCGGGATCCAGATCCCGAGAAGCGGGGGTTGTTTGTCGCTCTCCGGCAGGAACTGGCGAAAGTTCTCCACCACGTCCTCCTGCACCTGCCGCAGATAGGCGACCACGGCAGCGAGATCGCCGTAGGTCTCGCAGAGGGCCTCGATCAGGCTTTGCGTGGCGGCAGCGGCCATCTCGCGATTGAGCGCTTCGATACGCTCGTCGGAGCGCTTCTTCCAGAGCGGCATCTGGTGCAGTGCCTTGCGCATTTCGGCCTGCAGGCTGTTGATGTCCTCCTCGATCCGGGCCCGGTCCTCGTCGGAGAGGGCGTGAAACTCGTTCGGACCTAGCGGTTTGCCGTCTCGCACCGGCGCGAGGGTAAAGCCGGTCGGGGTCTGCAGGAGGATGACGTCCTTCTCCTTGGCCAGCTCGCGGATCTGCCCCATCGCCTGCTCTTGGCGCTCTTCCAACTCTTCTTCGAGCGCCTGGGTGCGCGTGCGGTATTCGTCGCTTTCGAAGACACCCTGGATCGCGCGGTGCAGATCCTCGACCAACTGGTCCATGTCGCGTTTGAGCTCCGCCCCCTTGCCGGGTGGCAGACGCAGTGCGCGCGGGCGATGCGCGTCTTCGAAATTGAAGACATAGCACCAGTCGGGGGGAACGGCCTCGTGCGTGGCGCGCTCTTGGAGTGCGCTGCGGATCAGGGCGTATTTGCCCGTTCCGGACGGCCCCAACGCGAAGAGGTTGTAGCCCGTGTGACGGATGCCGACGCCGAAGCGAACGGCCTGAATCGCCCGATCCTGGGCGATCAGGCCGTCGCGGACATCCAGATCGGCGGTGGTCTCGAGCGCAAGCTGCGCGGGGTCGCACTGCCGATAGAGTGCCGAGGGTTCGAGTGGTGCAACGCTCATCCGCTGAAGCTCTCCGCGATCGGGGCGCCGAAGGATTCCGTGGTGTAGCGCGAGACCCGCAGGGTCTCGGACCAATACCGCGATGGCAGGCCCGCCTTATGACGCAGATGCTCGAAGAAGTCCGCGGGCTCGGGCAGTTGCTCCCAGACCGACGGCAGGAAGGTTCCGCGCCGGCCGCGATCTTCGAGGATCAGACCGTCGATGCCGGGGCGGATCTGTCCGAGCAGATCGGATTCCGACCGGAAGTGCATCGGCTCGGACGGACTCAGCACCGAGATGTGGATGTCCAGCCGCGGCAGCTCCGCGCGGGTCAGCGGCGGGAACCGCGGATCCTCGAAGGCTGCGGCGTAGGCGTTGCGGGCGACATCGACCACCAGCGGCCGGATCGCCTCCAGCACGCCGATGCAGCCGCGCAGCTCCCCCGCGATCTGAAGCGTCACGAAGGTGGCGCGCTCGGCTTGGAGCGCGGCCGGATACTCGTGCGGATCCGGCTCCAGCGGGCGGCCGTGGTTCAAACCGTGCTCGATCGACTGTGCCGCGACGGCCAACAGCATCCGGCGCTCCTCGGCCCGATAGAGGCGGTGCGTTTCAGTGGAAGACATAGGCACCGTACCCCACCACCTGGTCTCGCGAGCCGGCGGTGTCGCCCGAGTTGCGCAGATCCAGCGTGCGGGCCTGCATCCCGCGGCGTCGTGCCACCGCGAGCAGGCCGTTCACCGGGATCCGCCCGCATGCCTGCTCGTATCCGATGTCTTGGGGGCGGAGCGCCTCGATGGCCGCCGAGGTTGCCGTGTCCAACGCTCTGGCGGTTGCGTAGGTGTGATAGTGGCTGAGGTCCGAGCTGATGACGATGAGGGTCTCGGGACCGCCCCAGAGCAGATCGAGCACCTCCGCGACCTCCTCCGGACCGGCGTCGCCGACCACGAAGGGCGCCAAGCTGAACCGCTCTAAGACCTCCTGCAGGAAGGGGAGTTGCACCTCGAGACTGTGCTCTTGGACATGCGCCGCATCCATCAGTCTGACCTGCGGCAGGGTCAGTGCCAGGTCGATCGCGGCTCGGTCCAGCTGCACCGGGCCGAGCGGCGTCTCGAACCGATCCGCGCTGCTTGCGGCAAGGCCGCGCAGAGCCACGCGATGTGCCGGACCCAGCAGGACGACCCGGTGCACGGTCGCGCGGACCCGGATCAGGGTGGCATAGGCCGTGGCGGCGATGGGGCCGGAGTAGATATAGCCGGCATGGGGGACGATCAGGGCTTTGGGGGGCTCGCCCTCCGGGCTCGCCTCGGCGAGGAGCTCGTCCACCGTACGTTTGAGCACGCGGGGGTCGCCCGGATAGAAGAGACCGGCCACGGCCGGGCTGCGGGAGAGTGACATGGCTGTTTCCTCCTGACGGATGAGGGCCGTGAGGACCGACTCGGGACAGCGAGGCCTCATACGCAAAGTATAGACCGCAGGGGTGATGCGTCTTGCGGCGCGGGCAAACTCGCCCGAGACCATACCCTCATCCGGGGTTGCAATCGGCCCCGCGTCTTCCACACTGAAGATATACCGAGCAGGAGGTTGCGATGAACGGCGAGCGGATCGATCGCGTCGTCCCGACGCGCTACTGGCATGCCTTGGAGGACGGTCGCGTCCAATGCGACCTCTGTCCGCGTTTCTGCCGAATCAAGGAAGGACAGCGCGGCATGTGCTTCGTGCGGGCCTGTCAAGGCGGAAAGATCGTCCTGACGACCTACGGACGATCGTCCGGTTTCTGTATCGATCCCATCGAGAAGAAGCCATTGAACCACTTCCTGCCGGGCACCCCGGTGCTCTCCTTCGGGACCGCCGGCTGCAACCTGACCTGCAAGTTTTGCCAGAACTGGGACATGAGCAAGTCACGCGAGATGGACACGCTCGCCGATGCCGCGGAGCCCGAGACGATCGCGCTGGCGGCCGAGTCGCTCGGCTGTCGCAGCGTCGCCTACACCTACAACGACCCGGTGATCTTCCACGAATACGCTATCGACGTGGCCCGGGCGTGCCGCGAGCGCGGAATCAAGTCGGTCGCCGTGACCGCCGGCTACATCTGTCCGGAGCCGCGGGTCGAATTCTTCAAGTGGATGGATGCCGCCAACGTCGATCTGAAGGGCTTTACCGAGGATTTCTATCACCGGCTCTGCAGCGGCCATCTGCAACCCGTCCTGGAGACCTTGGAGTATCTCGTCCGAGAGACCAAGGTTTGGGTCGAGCTGACGACCCTGCTGATCCCCGGAGAGAACGACTCGGAGGCCGAGCTTCAATCCATGACCCAATGGGTGGTCGAGCATCTCGGGCCCGATGTCCCGATGCATTTCACGGCCTTTCATCCCGACTACAAGATGCTCGAGTATCCGCGGACCCCGCTTTCGACCCTGACCCGCGCGCGCGCCGTCGCTATCAAGAACGGCGTCCGTTATGCCTACACCGGCAACGTGCACGACGAGGACGGCGAGAGCACCTACTGTCACGCCTGCGAGCAGAAGCTCATCGGCCGGAACTGGTATCGGCTGTCGGACTGGAATTTGACCGCGGACGGTCGCTGCAACGGTTGCGGGACGGCCTGTGCCGGTGTCTTCGAGCCGATGCCGGGCCAGTGGGGCGATCGGCGTCAGCCGGTTCGTCTTCGCGACTTCGCTGCCTGAACGGCGGCCGGGCAGCAGGGAAGGCTCGACCGCAAGGATGGAGCCCGAGTCGAGTCGCGACGAGGACGCCGGATCGGCAGGCGAGCGGATCGCCCTGCCGATCATCAGGTCACGATGATCAAGATCACCGGATTCATCCATCGCGAGGCACTGCACGACCTGATCGGGCGCTGGATGCTCGACCGATTCGAGGCGTCGGACCCGACGGCCTTGCTGCAGTTGGTGCACTTCAACTCCGTCTATGTCGCCCGTTACCTCCCGCTGCTTGCCGAGGGTCTGCTGCAGGGCGTGCACGGCGGACGGATCACGCGTCGAACCTGCTTCACCAAGGGCGACCTCAAGGACCAGCTCGTCGCCTACCTGCCGGACGCATCCGAGCGGGCGACCCGGTTGGTGGCCGGCTACCGGGTCGACCCTGGACGTTTCTATCGCGAGACCCCGTTTCGGGGCACAGCCTATTTCACCGGCTCCGAAGGACAACGCCGTTATGTCGGCTCAAGCCGAATCAAGCGCATCCGGCGACTCGCCGAGAAGTCGGCGCGCAAGGTCGTCGATTGGCTTTACGAAGAGATCCTGCGTCGGGCTCGATCAGATCCGCGGCTTCCGGAATCCGACGCGACGATCGGCGGACTCGTCGGACCGCTCCGACCGGATCTTGCTCACGACCCCGCCCGCGCTATAGACAGCCTCGAAGCGCACGGGCGCGCGCTCCTGCATCGTCTGCGCGCGATGCCTGCACCGGGATGGCCCCATGATGTCGAGATCAACGACGTCGCCGGAATCAAGGTCGTCATCGCGCCGGACGCGGAGGCGCGTCTGTCCGAGATCCTCCGGGGACTGGGGTGTCGGCCGGTGGAGCGCGAGGTCCATCGGGGCGATTACAGCGCAGTGAATCTGCTCGTCGATTTTCACCCGGACAAGGACCGGATCCTGGCGCAGGGGCTCCCCGAGAAGGTCGTGCGGATCTTCGGGGCTCATGGCATCACGCCATGGGAAACTCGCCGCCGTTTCGAGACCTTCGTGCGCAGCGGCGAGCCGGCTGTGCGCGTGGAGATCATCTGCTCGGACCCTGCGGAGACCTTGGAGAGCGAGATCGGCCGCTGCATGCACGAGGACCGCATCATCCGCCAGCGCCTGGGACGGGCCTACCAAGGACAGCTGTCGCAGAACCTGGAGTTCCTCCTCGAATACCTCTTCGCGCTTCCCGCCGCACCCGAGGCTCGACTCGATCGATTGCCCGTGCGACTCTGGGAGCGGTACCTCCCGGACTACTTCGACGAGGTCAAGCGCACGCTTTTCCGCGTGCCGTCCGTGGAGCTGGATCCGGAGTAACCCCGTCGATAATCGAGGATTTAAACCGCGTCCAGAGCGAGACGCTCACTTTCGAGTGAGCTCGACGTTTGGTGCATCCATGGTCCCTAACGTGGACGCTGTTCAAAAAGTTTATATTTTTTCAATATCTTAAACCGCGCCGACTCCAGCGGTCGTCAAGTCTGCCGGGGCCGATCCCATCCAAAAACGTCGCATACCGCGCCGGGCGCGGTTTAAGGAGACGAGCATGCCGGCCAAAGCGTTCGACGTCGTCATCATCGGGGCGGGACCCGCCGGGCTGTTCGCGGCCATGCGGCTCGCGGACAGGATGAAGGTCCTGGTCATCGACCGCCGCCCGCGGCCGGGCGGGGCCGGCGGCTACACGGACGGCAAGCTCAACCTCTCGCCGCATATCGGACTGGATCTCGCGGAGCTCGGGCTATCGGAGGAGGAGGCGACCCGTCGGATCCAGGAGGTAGATCGGATCTTTCTCGACCACGGGGCGGACCCGACGCTGCATGGTCTGGACGAGGCGCGCATTCAATGGTGGCTCGACCGCGTCTCCTGGGTCCGCCGGCCGGCCTCGAAGGGCCGCTGGGATATCCAGCTGGTTCCGGTGGTACAGCGTCACATGGGGACCGACTTCGCGCATCGGGTCACCAAGGCGATGGCCGACACGGTCGAGCAACGCGGCGGCACCTTGATGCTGGGAACCGCGGTGACCGAGATCCGCCGCGAGACCGACGGCGGCTTCCTGATCGAGACCGCCGCAGGTGACTTCCGCGCGCCCTATCTGGTCTGCGCACCGGGTCGCGAAGGCGCCTACTGGTTCCGCGAGAAGGCGCGTGCACTGGGGGTGCGCACCGGCCACGGCGTGATCGACATCGGCTGTCGGGTCGAGATCGCCTCGGCGGTCTACGAGGAGATCACCGACGTCCTCTACGACCCCAAATTCATCTTCTGCACACCGACCCATCAGGATCGCACACGCACCTTCTGCACCAATCCGGGCGGCCATGTCCGAATCGAGGAGCACCGCGACTTCCGTCTTGTCAACGGCGACGCGCTGAAGGCATCCAAGACGCTCAATACCAACTTCGCGATCTTGAACACGGTGGGCATGACCGAGCCGCTGCAGGACACCACCGAGATGGGACAGCAGGTCGCCCGCTTCGCCAACTTCTGGGGCGGCGGCAACAGTCTCGTCGTCCAGCGCTGGGGCGATCTCATGGCCGGGCGACGCTCCAAGGCGCAGAGCTTCTTCTCCGCCGAGCTCGGCTTCGACAAGTTGATGCCGACCCTGCCGCCGGGCCCCGGCGTCACGCCCGGCGACATCTCCTTCGCCTACCCTGGCCGGATCGTGCGCAACCTCCAGGAAAGCCTCGAGCTGCTCGCCCGCGTCATCCCGGGTGTCGCCCATCCCTCGACCATCATCTATGTGCCCGAGATCAAGTTCTACGATGTCCGCTACCCGACCAGCCGCGAGCTGGAAACGGACGTCCCCGGACTCTTCGTCGCGGGCGACGGGGCAGGGAAGTCGCGCGGCATTGTGGGCGCGGCGGTCAACGGGCTGATGGCGGCGGAGGGGATCCTGCGGCGCGTCGGTTGAGTCCGGCTTCCAGCCTCCAGCCATCAGCCATCAGCCATCAGCCGCCAGCTTCCAGCCGTCAGCCACCAGGGATTGATGAGCCTAAAAAGAGTAGTTGAACCGCAAAGGCGCAAAGGACGCAAAGGCGTTCGATGCCTTGTTTCAATGCGGCTATTCACCCAAAGGGTGAACGTCATTCGCATTGCAAATCCTTGTTTTACTTTGCGTCCTTTGCGCTTTTGTGGTTCTGAATGCCGGATTTGGGATGATAGCTGATAGCTGATAGCTGATAGCTGATAGCAGGCGGCAGGCGGCAGGCGGCAGGCGGCAGGCGGCAGGCGGCAGGCGGCAGGCGGCAGGTCAGCGCCCGCCGAGCATCTCCTCGACATAGACGGCGACTCCGTCCATCAGCATCTGCACCGCCATCATGATCAGCAGCATCCCGGTGAGTCGCACGAGCGCCCGAAGCGCGCGCGGACCCAATTTCTCCATCAGAAGCCCTGACGCCAGCAGGATCGCGGCGCTGACGCACCAAGCCGCAGTCAGGGCGCCAAACCAGGTCCAAAACCGATCGGGCTCGCGGCTCACCAGCAGCAGCACCGCGGCGAGCGCGGACGGTCCGGCGATCATGGGCACCGCCAGCGGGACGATGAAGGGTTCCTCGTCGAGCTCGCGCCGCTCGATCGTCTCATGATCCGGGAAGACCATCCGCAGCGCGATGATGAAGAGCACCACGCCCCCCGCGACGCCGAGCGCCGGTTGCTCGAGCCCCAGGTAGCGCAGGACCAGATCGCCCGCCGCCAGGAAGGCCAACAGGACCAGGTAGGCGACCACCAGCTCGCGCCCGATGATCCGAATGCGTCGGGGACGCGAATAGCGCCCGAGCAGCGAATGGAACACCGGAATATTCCCCAAGGGGTCCATGATGATGGCGAGCAGGATGGCGGCGGAGAGCAGATCCATGTCGTCAGTCTAGACCCTGTCCGACCGGGACGGATCACCGGCCATCCAGGCGGGACCGCGACGGATCGAGCGAGGCACCCTCCGGCCGAGCTCGACGATGGGCCCGACCGCCGGGACGCGCCGACTGCTCACCGGCGGGACGCGATGCCGGACCGATCGGCAGAGAACTGCCCTAGGCGTTTGGCGGATCGCTTTGCTCGGCCGGTTCGGATACCGAGTCGAGCGTCCTGATCTGATCGATGATACTCACCAGCTTCCGCCCCTTTTCGGTCAGTCCGTATTCCGTGCGCGGCGGGGACTCGGCGAAGACCTGCTTGGACAGCAAGTCGTAGTGGGTGAGTTTTCGCAGCCGTTCCGACAGGACCTTGGTCGAGATGCCGTCGATATGACGTTCCAGGGCTCCAGGTCGCGTGATCCCGGCGCCGACGGCTTGCAGCACCGAGACCGACCATTTGCAGCCGACCACGTCCTCGAGTTTTTTGTAGGTCGAGCGCAGTGGCGACGATGGTTTTTTCATTGTTTTGAGAATCAATAAATTACACCAAAAAGTGCCCGGCTTACCGAAAAGTGCCCGCTATTCGAGCGGTCCTGTTGCTCCTACTATCGAAGGCAGGCTTCGGCATCGCGCCTTGGCCACCCATCAGAACGGAGACCAGGATGAAGAGCAAAGCGATCTTCTATCATGCCGGTTGCCCTGTCTGTATCGCGGCTGAGCAAAGTTTAGCCAAGGCCATCGACCCCGCAAGGTATGAGGTCGAGGTTGTCCATCTCGGTACCGACCGCGCGCGTCTGGACGAGGCGGAGGCATTCGGCGTCAAGTCCGTCCCGGCACTGGTCATGGACGGGACGGCGTTTCACATCAACTTCGGTGCAGGCATCGATGCCTTGCGATGACTGTCGCCTGCAGTTTGACGCGGCTCGATCGCCAAGAGACTCATGATGGCCTCGCAGAGGTCGGGGATCGCCGCGGCGACGGCCGGTGTCAAGCCGGGCGACCAACCGATCTCGCCCGGCTGGATCCCGAAGATGATGATCTCGGACGGGAGCACTCGGAGCGCCTCGCCCAGCAGCAGCGCTTCGGCCAGACCGGCATCGTGCAGGGTTCCGCGCAGGTCCGGATCTTGGGCTCGCAGGCAATCGGGGCTGAAGCGTCGCCAAGTTCCGGGCATCTCTCCCATCTCGGCCGCATCGACGATGATGGCGCGATCGTAGCCCCGCAGGCTCAGGACCAAACCCAGCCCGGGTGTGCCGCCATCCAACCCCGTCACGCCCGGGGGAAGGTCGGGCAGGGCGTTCAAGACGGCTGCGCCGACGCCGTCGTCTCCGCGCAAGGGATTGCCCAACGCCAAGACGAGCGTGGCAATTGGGGCTTTGGTCATCATTGCGGCCAAGCCTGCGCTTGGTGCGGAGCGCCGGAAGCGACGTGACACCGCAGGAGCGGTGTCATGAACAGGCCGTCGGGCTGGGTAGGATCAATACTGCCATGAAGCGCTCCGGGATAATTGTTTAGACCGTACCCGAAGCCGGAATCGCCTTTCGGCGGACGGCGTCGTTAAACGAATTCCCTGTACCCTCGCAATGACGCGGTTCAGCAAAAAAATCCATCACTTTTAAACCGCGTCGACTCCGGCGTTCGTTTGTCCCCGTGCGTCCGCGAGCTGGCTCCGGTCAATGCATGTCACTCGACGACGCGGTTTAAACGAACTTGACGTCGAGCATGTGCGTCGAGCATGAGATGCAGGGGTCGTACGCGCGCACCAGCATCTCCAGCGCCAAAGTGATCTCCTGCTGCGTCCGGTCGAGGATCCCGGGGACGAGCGCGCGCATGTCCAGCTCGATGTTCGCCAGGTTCTGCCCGGTCGGGATGATGCAGTTCGCCCCGACGATCGTCCCGTCCTCGATCTTGTAGTGATGGAAGAGTGTCCCGCGCGGCACGTCGGCGGCGCCGACACCTTCGCCCGACATGCGCGTGGGCGCGGCCGGCTCTTCATGCCGGATGCCGTGCTCGAGCAGCTGGTCGATCAGCAGGATCGCATCCTCTGTGCAATGGACGACCTCCACCGCCTGGGCCGCGGCATTCAGATAGGGATTGATCGTCTTGGGTCGGAGGCCGAGTGCCTCGGCCGCGGCCTGCGCGCGGGGGTGCAGCCGATCGTAATTGATGTTGAAGCGCGCGAGCGCCCCGACCAGGTACGACTCGCGTTGATGGCGGGCGTGCTTGGCGGACGAATGCGGGACGATGGTCTCGTTGGTCACCTCGCGATAATCGGCGAGCGGCCGGATCCCGCCGTCGCTGCTTGCGATGGACCCGTCGATGAAGCAGTACTCGTCGTCCCGATGCAGGGCGACGTATTCGGTGTCGCGCTCGAACGCCGGGAACTCCAGGCCCTGCAACAGCTGGATCGTCGCGTCGCAGTCCGCACGCGAGGCGACCAGGCGCTCGCGCAGGGCGCGCAGATCCGCGGGCTTGGGGAACTGCGTGAATCCGCCGACCGTCATGGAGATGGGATGGGTATGGCGTCCGCAGAGGGTTGCGCAGAGATCGCCGGCAAGCTGCTTCATGCGCAATGCGCGCAGGACGAGATCCGGCGCGCTCTTGGCAAGCGGGATCACGCTGCCGAGGCCGAGATAGTCGGGCGCCACCAGCATGTAGATATGCAGAACATGGCTGTCGAGGATCTCGCCGTGAAAGTTCAGCTTGCGCAGCAGGGTCGTCTGCAGGCTGGGCGTGACCCCGAGCGCCTGCTCGGTCGCACGCAGGGAGGCCGTCGCGTGCCCCACCGCGCAAATCCCGCAGATGCGCGAGGTGATGTGGGATGCCTCGTCGTAGGCGCGACCGCGCAATATCGCCTCGAAGAAGCGCGGTGTTTCGACGATCTGCAGATCGCACTGGGTCAGCTCGCCGTTCTCGACATCGACGACGATATTGCCGTGCCCTTCGACGCGCGTGACATGATGAACATCGACCTTCAGGGTACTCATGCCGGCGTCACTCCATCCATTTGCATGGTTTGATAGGTGAGGAACAGCGACAACCGGGCATCGATCTGCTCTTCGGTCATTCCGCGCTCGCGAAGCGCCTCTTTGATCGATCCCAAGTTGGGCGAGGGGACGAGCCCGCGACAGCCCTCGCAGCCTTGCCCGCAGGACGGGCAGATGGCGTCGCAGCCGGCACGCGTGATGGGCCCGAGACAGGTCTGTCCGCGCAGGAACATGCAGACGTTCTCGGTGAGCTTGCACTCGATGCAGAGCGGGTAATCGGGGATCGCCGGCATGCGGCCCTGCAACAGATGCGTGACCGCCATGGCGAATTCGTCGCGGTCGATCGGGCAGCCCGGGATCACGGCGTCGACCTTGATCACGGCGCTCAGCGGACGTGCCGGGTAGGTCTCGAACCAGTCCTTCTTGTCGCCGTAGACGTACTCGCGCACATCGTCCAACGGCATGCGATTGCGGATGGCGTTGATGCCGCCCAGGTGTGCACAGGCGCCGACCGCGATCACGATCTGCGCCTGCGTGCGGATCTCGCGGATCTTCTCCTCGTCGGACGGTCGCGTACAGGAGCCCTCGATGAAGGCGATCTGATAGTCGTCGCTGCGCTCGGTCATCGCCTCGCGGAACTGGACGATCTCGATCACCTCGAGAAGCTCGGGATGGCGTTGCAGGGTGTCGAGGACGGTGAGCTGGCAGCCTTCGCAGCTCGTGAACTCGAAAAAGGCGACCTTCGGCTTCATGACAACGCCTCCTCGAGGTTCTTGACCTCGGCGTACGACAAGACGGGGCCTTGCTGGCAGGTGTAGATGTGATGCATCTGACAATGTCCGCATTTGCCGACCCCGCATTTCATCTGCCGCTCGAAGCTCAGCCAGATATTGCCCTCGGCGATCCCGGCGGCGAGCAGCTCGTCGAGGACGAAGCGGTACATGACCGGCGGCCCCACGATCGCGACGACCGTATTGCGCGCCGGGAACTTCACCTTCGGCAGCAGGGTGGTGATGACGCCGACCGGGCCGTCCCATCCCTCGGTCGGACGATCCACCGTCACATGACACTCGACATCCTCGCGGTCCGCCCAGGCCGCCAGGTCGGCCGGGAACAGAAAGTCGTTCGGCGTGCGCGCCCCGTAGAGCAGTGCGACGCGCCCGTACTTGCCGCGCTCGTCCAGCACCTCGGTGATCAGGGAGCGCAGCGGTGCGAGCCCGAGCCCGCCGGCGATGAAGATGATGTCCTTCCCGTGGAAGCGGTCGATCGGGAATCCGTGCCCGAAAGGTCCGCGGACGGCGATCATGCTGCCGACGTCCAGCCGATGCAGCGCATCGGTCAGCTTCCCGACCCGACGTACGCACAGCTCGAAAGAGCCGTTGCTGCGCGCGGGCGAGGAGCAGATGCTGATCGGCGCCTCGCCGATCCCCAGGATCGAAACCTCGACGAACTGCCCCGGCTTGTGGTCGATGGTGAAGCCGCTCGGCAGCTCGAGATGGAACCACTTCTCCACCTCGGTGAACTGCTCGACCTCGACGATGCGTGCCGGGGTCGGCATGTAGATGGACGAATGGGTGAGTGTTTCGCGCAGGAGTGTGGTCATGACCGCGACGATGCCTCCTCGGTGGCGGGCCGGCGGCGCTCGGCCAGGGTGTTGAGCAGGCCGATCGGCGTGATGTGGGCCGGGCAGGAGAGTGCGCAGCGTCCGCACCCGACGCATCCGAGCAGACCGTACGACTCGAATTGATACTTGCCTTTGCGCAGGAAGCGATGGCGCAGTCGTCGCGCTTGGGAGCTGCGGAAGTTGTGTCCGCCGGCGACCACGGCGAACTTCTCGATCAGGCAGGAATCCCAGACACGGATGCGTTTGCCGTGCTCCAACTTAAGATCGATCTCGTCCAGCACATCGAAGCAGTAACAGGTCGGGCAAACCTTCGTGCACTGACCGCAGGCGAGGCAGGTGTCCCCGACCTCGTCCCAGAGCGCGCTGTCCTGGCTGGCCGCAAGCAGATCCGGGAGATCCGTCACGTCGCAGTCCAGGCGATAGTCGAAGTTCGGCCATTTCCCGGCCATCACCTGGTTCACTCGGTCGTAGTCGGCCTCGACGGGCTCCCAGAACAGACTGAGCCCCTCGATCAACTGCTCGCCCTGCTCCGAGCCGATGTCCACTGCATAACGATCGCCCAGATCGGTGAGGTGAACATCGAAGCCCTCGGGTACGGCAAGCGTGCCCATGCTCTTGCAGAAGGCGTGGTCCATGCAGGGTTTCAGGCATTCGATGCTGACCAGGGTCGTCTTGCGCCGACGTGCTTGATAATGCTGGTCGGTGTGGCCGGTGCCCTGGATCTTGTCCAGGAGGGTGATGGCGTGCAGGTCGCAGGTGTGCAGGGCCATGATCACCGTGGGCTGGATCTCTTCGATCAGCGGCGACATCTCCATCGTCTTGGCGTTGAAGGCAAAAAGGTCCTCGCGCGGCGGCAGGAGGTACTTTTTGGGCGGGAGGACGCTGGTGTGGTAGTCGAGAACCAGGTCGTCCGCATTCTCGATCTCTTCGAAGATGTACTGACCGTAGGTCTCGCGAGGCGCCACGACACGGTGGGTTGCACGCAGGCGTTCAACCCACGCCTTGAGCGAGTGCTTGGGGAGTATTTTCAACGGGATGTCCCTCGGCGAAGGAGGATTCGGTGCACGCGGCGGCACCGGTCGGAATGGAGCCGAATGGCTCCGGCATGTGCATAGCCCGGCGGATGATTGCTCGGAAGCGGGGAGCAGGTGTCGGGAGACAAGGGGCGCCGAGAATCGGCGGTGAGCAAGGTGGCCGCGTGTACCGAGGCGTCTTCGGGTGTGCGCTGCGCATCGCGCGCGGGGCCGATGCGGTCCTGCATCGACGTTGGCCGAGCGATTCGGGCTGCAGATCGGTCGGCGCCCTCGGGTAAAACGACCATGCAGTTACTGCGGGATTACGAAAATGCGCGCAGGGTAACCATCCGGAGTGTGCAGCGCAAGCCGCGTGCAACCTTGCGGTTGCGAGGGCGCTCAAGCTAAGGAGGGCGGGTATCGACGGGGTCGGGTGAATGGATCAGTCGTCACGCATCCGCTTCGAGAGGATATCCCACTTCTTGATCTCGAACTCGCCCTCGGTGAGGACGCCCTCGCGCTCGAGAGCCTTGAGTCCCCGCAGGAGGCGGATCAGGTCCTCGACGCCGGTCGGCCGACGTGTCATCCGATGCTTGAGTTGGGTGAATTCAGCCGGGGTCAGAACGCCCTCGCGTTGCAGAGCAGCGAGCCTGGCGAGCCCTTCGGCGATGCCGGCGGGTGCGGTCGGAACGCCCGCGTGGATGGCGTCGAGGTCGTTGCGGATGGCGAGCTCGTCATGGACGCTGACGCGCGGTGTCTTCGCTCTGGCGTTGAGGCGCCGCCCGGCAGCGGCGAGAATCCGGCCCTTGTGCAGGGCATCCCGGCGCAGGGCGGTGTTGGCCGGGTCATCGGCCAAGGCCGCAAGGGCTGCCCGATAGGTCTCCTTCGCGGCCGCGTAGGCGCGGTGCTCGGCGTGGGTCTTGAGGATGGCGAGCGCGAACACCCCGCCGACGATCAGCCAAAACCAGATGCTCTTGTCCATGTCCGTTCTCCTGCTTCCTCGGGCGAGTCGTGGTCTCTCGAGCGACGAATCGACGACCACTATCATATTAGTCGCTTTGTCCCTTGCGTGTCCGGCGTCGCGGCATCGGAGTCGATGGCAGGTCAGGTATCTCCGACGCAATCTGTCTGCACGTCGAGCTTATTCCGGGCAGTTGGGGTGTCGGTTACGGTGGTCGACGAGCGATTGAGATCAGGCCGCGAGGCAGCGGACGTCGGGTCCATCGACTTTTTCCGGTATCGCGCGCGCCGTCATGCTTAGGTGCTTCGCATGCCTGCGTCCGCGTTGTAGACTCCGCAGCCTTTGCACCCCCACATCGCATTTTCGAGGCGTCAAGCGTCCCATGGTCCTAGCATCGCTCTCGGTTCTCCTCGGTCTGGCGCTGCTGTTATGGAGTGCCGATCGCTTCGTCGAAGGTGCCGCGGTGACCGCGAAGCATCTCGGGATGCCGCCCTTGTTGATCGGCATGGTCATCATCGGTTTCGGGACCTCGGCCCCGGAAATGGTGGTCTCGGCGATTGCGGCCTTTCAGGGCAACCCGGGGCTTGCGCTCGGCAACGCCTATGGGTCGAACATCACCAACATTGCGCTGATCCTGGGTCTCACCGCGATCATCAGCCCCATCGCGGTTCACTCCAGCGTGCTTCGCAAAGAGCTGCCGATCCTCGCGGGGGTCACCGTTTTCGCCGTGGTTATGCTGTTGGACGGCGAGCTGACGCGGATGGACGCCTGGACATTTCTGGGTGTTTTTGCTGCGTTGGTGGGTTGGACCATCTGGCAAGGTCTGCGAGAACGCTCGGATGCCTTGGCCGGGGAGGTCGCGCAGGAGCTCGATAACGCGCGGATGCCGCTGCGCCGCGCCCTGCTCTGGCTGGGCGTCGGTCTGGTCTTCTTGATCATCAGCTCGCGTATGCTGGTCTGGGGCTCGGTCGAGATCGCCCATGCCTTGGGCGTGAGCGACCTCATCATCGGTCTGACGATCGTTGCGGTGGGCACCTCGCTCCCGGAGCTGGCCTCCTCGATCATCGCCGCACGCAAGGGCGAGCATGATCTCGCCTTGGGCAACATCATCGGGTCGAATCTCTTCAATACGCTCGCCGTGGTCGGGATCGCGGGTGCCATCCATCCGATGCTGGTGCCGCCGGAGGTCATCACCCGGGACATGATGGTGATGGGCCTGCTGACGCTGTCCTTGTTCGTGATCGGCTACGGGTTCCGCGGGCCGGGTCGAATCAATCGCATCGAGGGATTGCTGCTCCTCGCCTGCTACGTCGGCTATACCGCTTACTTGATCGGAACCGTCTTCGGCGCCTGACCGCCTCGAGTGCCCGGGAGCAACATCAGATCGCGGGAGAAGGGATTCTGCCGGCACCGGGTGCGGCCCGGGAGTTCGGCGCGGATGCCGAGCAATCGCCTCCGAGCCCAGCCTATCCATTGATCCAGGTCAGACTTTGGGTTCGGCCTGCGTGTCGACACATTGACGCGGCGACTGCGGAAACCCTACAGTGCCGCGTTGATTGTCCGGTGCCTCGAAGGCATTCACCTTCGGGGTTAAACGGGAAGTCGGTGCGCGGTTCCTTCGGGAGCCGCAAAGCCGACGCTGCCCCCGCAACGGTAGACGAGTCAAGACGCGGCGAGATGCCACTGTGAGTCATCACGGGAAGGCGCCGCGTCCGGGGTTCGCCCCCGCTCGTAAGCCCGGAGACCGGCCGGATGATCGGGGACCGTTTCGCTGTGAATCGCGTGTGCGCAAGGGTCGATCCGTCGGCCGTCGCCGGATGCGAGACCCTCGGGCGGAGCCTCGAACCGGGGTCGCGCGGGGCGACCGGCCGGGATGCCGGCCCCGTCGTGTGTTTGCGGCTCCGCTCTCGTCCGTTCTCCATCTCTCGACCCCTTCTTCTGCTGGCCCATGCGGGTGCGCTCGGGCCTCTGTCGGAGTTTGTCGATGAGATTCCCTCTTCTGGCGGCGGCTGTGTCGCTGCCGTTCGGTCTGCCGGTCCTCGCGGACACTCAGACCGTCACTCTGGATCCTTTGGTGGTTACGGCGACGCGAACGCCGGAAACCGAAGACCAAACCCTCGCCTCCGTGAGCGTGATCGATCGCGCGGAGATCGAGCGGCGCCAGTTTCGCTCGGTTCCGGATGCCCTGCGCGGTCTGCCCGGTGTCTCCGTTTCGGGCAGCGGTGGGGCCGGGCAGCCCGCGTCGCTCTTTCTGCGCGGCACCAATGCGGGCCATGTCCTGGTCCTGATCGACGGCGTGAAGGTCGGCTCGGCAACCCTCGGGACCGCACCCTTGCAGGATCTGCCGATCGCTCAGATCGAGCGCATCGAGGTTGTGCGCGGTCCGCGCTCGAGCCTCTACGGCTCCGAGGCGATCGGCGGCGTGATCCAGATCTTCACGCGCCGAGGCGGCGGTCCGTTGCGGCCGCGCTTCAGCGTGGGCGCAGGGAGCTTCGACACCGCGAGTGTCGCGGGCGGGGTCTCGGGCGGCGGCGAGCACGCTTGGTTCGACCTCGGCGCCAACCTGGAGTACACCGACGGGATCAATGCCTGCGACGGCCGTGCCTTCCCGTTCGCCGGCTGCGGTGTGGACGAGCCGGATCGCGACGGCTACCGTAACCTGGGCCTGAGCGCGCGCGCCGGCTATGAATTCAGCGACAAGGCCAAGGTCGATGTCAGTCTTCTCACCTCCGACAATCGTACCGATTTCGACGGCTCCGTCTTTTCGGGCAACCTCTCGCGCTCCGATCAGCAGGTGCTGGGTGTGGAAGGTACCTTGCGTCCGCTCGAGCCCTGGACTCTGATCCTCTCGGCCGGTCGCAGTCAGGACAGCTATCGGGCGTTTTACGCGGATACCTTTGTCCCCGAGCGTTTCGTCGACAGCTTCGAGACCGAGCGCGACAGCTTCGGTATCCAGAACGATCTCGCCTTGATCCCGGACCAGCTCTTCACCTTGGGTCTGGACTACCAGGTCGACCGGATCTCGGGCACCGTGGACTACACGGACGATTCGCGCAGCAATACGGGTGTCTACGGACAGTATCTCGGCTCCATCGGCGCGAACGAGATTGCCGCAAGCGTCAGATACGACGACTACGAGCAATTCGGCGGACAGACCACCGGCAACGCGGCCTGGGGGTACCTGTTCGATCAGGGGATTCGCGTATCCATGTCCTACGGCACCGCCTTCAAGGCACCGACCTTCAACGATCTTTACTATCCGGGGTTCGGCAACCCGAATCTATCCCCGGAGGAATCCGCCAGCCTGGAGCTGGGCCTGACCGGCGTGTTGCCGCTGGGCCGCTGGGAGCTGAGTCTCTACGAGACCGACATCGACGACCTGATCGCCTTCGATTCGGTCACCTATGCCCCGGCCAACATCGCCTCGGCCCGCATCCGCGGCTTCGAGGCGTCCGGGACGCTGCGGATCCAGGATTGGGACCTCGGCGCGAGTCTCACGCTGCTGGATCCCGAAAACCGTTCGAGCGGCCCGAATCAGGGTAACCTGTTGCCGCGACGCCCCGAGCAGATGGTCCAGCTTGATCTGGACCGCCGATTCGAGCGCTGGTCGGCCGGTCTGAGCCTGTATGTCGCCGGGCGGACCTTCGACGACCTGGCCAACAGCGAGCGCTTGGACGGCTATACCCTCCTGGGTCTGCGCGCCGAGTATGCCATTACCCCTGCGGTGTCGATTCAGGGGCGGCTCGAGAACGCACTCGACGAGGACTACCAGACCGCGTATCTGTTCAACCAGCCGGGGAGGGCGTTTTACCTGACCTTGAGATACGAGCCTTGAGATTGCCGCCGGCCGCTGGCCACCAGCGAATGGGTGGATGAAGGCAGGCGGCAGGCGGCAGGATGCTTCCCATAACCCAACCGCTTTCGACACCCCGTGCGACCACCTACAATGGCCACACGACACTTGCTTTTCACCACATTGTCGCCCCGGCGACGCGACCAGGAGACCGACCTCATGACCCCCATCACCGACTCTCGCAGCCGTATCCTGATCGGCCTTGCCTTGGCCGCCCTCATGGCGGCGACGCGCGGCCAACAGTTCGCCCCGCTGGCGCACCATCTTCCGGATGCCTCGCTGGCCGTCTTCTTCCTGGCCGGTTTGTATCTGCGCTCGATCTGGGGCTTTCCGGCCCTCTTCGGCCTGGCGACCGTCATCGACCTGACCGCCATCGGCTGGGGCGGCGTGAGCGGCTACTGCATGACCCCGGCCTATTGGATGCTGGTTCCGGCCTACGGCGTGGTCTGGGGGATGGGTCGCTGGTCCGCCGGTCGTCTCGAAATGACCAAGGACAGCCTGCCCTTGCTGTTCGGCGTGCTGCTCGCGGGCGGTGTCCTGTCCGAGGTCTTCGCCAGCGGCGGCTTCTATCTCTTCTCCGGTCGTTTTGCCGACCTGAGCGCGGTCGAGCTGCTCGGGCGCTTCGCGACCTACATGCCGGCGACCCTGCTGCACCTCATGGTCTATGTGGGTCTGGCCGCGGTCGTCCATCTGACCCTGGCGCGCGCCCTGCCGGGGACGCGTTCCGAGCGTGCCCGCCCGCAATGACCGACGACAGCGCACAGGAGCGCCATCGCCGGCGCATGCAGCGCCAGAAGGAGCTCGTGGATGCCCGTATCGCGCGGGCCGACCAGGACTGCGGTGTCCTGGTCGTCAACACCGGCAACGGCAAGGGCAAGAGCTCCTCGGCCTTCGGGATGGTCGCCCGTGCGATGGGCCACGGCATGAAGGTCGCCGTCGTCCAGTTCATCAAGGGTAGCTTTGCGACCGGCGAGGAGGCCTTCTTCAGGCGCTTTCCCGAGCTCGAGTATCACGTGATGGGCGAGGGCTTCACCTGGGAGACGCAGGACGCCGAGGCGGATCGGCGCGCGGCGATGGCGGCCTGGGAGAAAGCGGCCGCCTTCCTCGCCGATCCGGCCTTCGGCATGGTGGTGATGGACGAGCTCAACATCGCACTCAAGCTCCGCCTGGTTCCCCTCGATGTGGTTCTCGATGCCTTGCAGAACCGTCCCATCCATCAGCATGCGGTCGTCACCGGCCGTGCGGCGCCCGCGGAGTTGATCGAGATCGCCGACACCGTCACCGAGATGCGCCCGCTCAAGCATGCCTTCGATGCCGGCATCATGGCGCAGAAAGGGGTCGAGCTCTGAGCATGGATGATCCGCTCCGTCCCCGCTCCGACGGGGGCGGACGCACCCTGATCCTCGGCGGGGTGCGCTCGGGCAAGAGTCGACTGGCCGAGCGTCTGGCCATCGAAAGCGCACTTCCGGTCGTCTATGTGGCGACCGCACACGCGGGGGACGCCGAGATGACCCGGCGGATTGCCGGGCATCGCGAACGTCGCCCGCGCGACTGGGTTCTCATCGAAGAACCGCTCTTGTTGGCCGAGGTGCTGGCGCGCGAGTCCGCGCCCGATCGTTGCATCCTGGTCGACTGTCTTACACTCTGGTTGACGAATTGGCTTATGAAAATGGATGAATCGGGTCTGCACGATCAGACCCGGGCTCTGCTCGAGGTTGTCGCGGAGGCGCCTGGGCGTCTCATTATGGTCGGCAACGAGACGAGCATGGGCGTGATACCGCTGGGCGAGCTCACGCGTCGGTTCTGTGATCTGGCCGGTGTGCTGCATCAGGACTTGGCTGCAGGCTGCGATCAGGTCATCCTGACCGTCGCCGGTCTGCCGCTCGTGCTCAAGGGAGGACCGGCATGATCGAAGGTCTACGCTGGATCAACCAACCCTGTCTGCCGATCGATGCCATGGCCGCCGATGCGGCGCGGCGCCGGCAGGATCAGCTCACCAAACCACGCGGCTCTCTGGGCCGACTCGAAGAGATCGCGATTCGGCTTGCCGGATTGCAGGGCACCCCGACCCCGTCGCCCGATCCCGTGCAGATCTTGCTGTTCGCAGCCGATCACGGGGTCGCGGCCGAGGGCGTCTCGGTCTTCCCGCAGGCCGTGACCAACCAGATGGTGCGCAACATCGCCGGGGGCGGTGCTGCCGTTTCGGTGCTCGCCCGAGCATTGGATGCGCGCATGGAGATCACGGATCTCGGTACGGTCGAGGATCCGGGCCCGATTCAGAACGTGCGTTCCGAGCGCATCGGCCCGGGAACCGGCAACATCGCTCGCGAGCCGGCCATGACCGACGAGCAGCTCGCCGCAGCCATGAATGCGGGTCGCGCCGCAGCCGAGCGTGCCGTCGACAGCGGGGCGCGGTTACTGATCTGCGGCGAGATGGGCATCGCCAACACCACGCCTGCCACGGCCCTGGCCTGCGCTCTGCTGGATCTTCCGGCGGGTGCGCTCGTCGGCCCCGGCACCGGACTGGATCAGCCGGGGGTCGCGCGCAAGGCCGAGGTCATCACCAAGGCGCTGGCACGGCACGTCACCTCCGATCGAACGCCGCTGGAGCTGCTGGCTCGCCTGTCCGGTTTCGAGCTTGCCGCCATGACCGGTGCCTTCATCACGGCCGCCCAGCGCGGACTCCCGGTGTTGGTCGACGGCTTCATCGTGAGTGCATCTGCGCTCGCCGCCGTGCGCCTGCAGCCCGAGGTTCGCAATTGGCTGTTGTTCTCGCACGGCTCCGCGGAACCCGGACATCGCCGCATTATGACCGCGCTGGCTGCCGACCCGCTGCTCGATCTGGGTCTGCGCCTCGGTGAAGCCAGCGGCGCGGCCGTCGCCGTGCCCCTGTTGCGGCTGGCCTGTATGCTGCACCAGCAGATGGCGACCTTCGGCGAGGCCGGGGTGAGCGAAGCCTGATGCAGGATCGCTTCGTGGATCTGCTGCGCCACGGCGAGGCGCAGGGCGGGGCGCGGTTTCGGGGTGGACACGACGACCCGCTGAGTGCTGAAGGCTGGGATCAGATGACACGTGCGACTGCCGTGAATTCGGATTGGACGCGGGTCGTCTGCTCGCCATCGCTGCGTTGCAGCGCCTTTGCGCGCCGCCTCGCCGAGAGCAACAAACTCCCCCTTTCAATCCTGCCCGGCCTACGGGAGCGCGGTTTCGGTGCCTGGGAGGGGCTGGCTGCACATCAGATCCCGGCCGAGGAGCTGACCCGGTTTTGGGATGATCCGGTCGGCTACGCGCCGCCCGACGGCGAGCCGTTCCAGGTCTTTCGCGAGCGGGTCATGGCGGCCTGGGGTCAGGTGTGCGACGAGGGCAAGCACTTCACTCTGGCCGTGACCCACGGCGGCGTAATCCGGGTCCTCCTCGCCGAGGTGCTGCGGATGCCGCCCGAGGCATCGCTTCTGATCGAGGTCCCGCCGGCCTGTCTGTCACGCCTGCGCGTGCCGGAGCCACCCGGGCGACCCAGTCTCATGCGCCACGGGTCTCCCTGAGTGGACCTGCGGCCGCTTTGGCTTGCCGGACGCCTCCTGTCGCGTCTGCCGTTTCCCGAGCCGCGCGAGATCGAGCCCGGACTCCTGGGCTTGTCGGTGCCTTGGTATCCCGCGATCGGTTTGCTGTTGGGCGTGTTGATTGCCTTGGCCGGGACCGCGCTCGCTTCTGTGGATCCGGGCGTCGCAGCGGCCTTGGTCCTGATCCTCTGGGTCTGGTCCACCGGGGCGCTGCATTTGGACGGTCTGGCCGACAGCGCGGACGCCTGGGTCGGCGGGATCGCGAGCCGCGAGCGGACCCTGGAGATCATGAAGGATCCGCGCAGCGGACCGGCGGCGGTCACCGCGATCGGGCTCGTCCTGATTGCAAAATGGGCCGGACTTCAGGCCCTGATCGCAAGCGATTCCGCCTGGCTCTTGATCCTGATTCCACTGCTGGCAAGGGCGCAGTTGCCGCTCCTGATGCTGACCACACCCTATGCCCGTGATCGTGGGATGGCCTCCGAGCAGGTGGCTCGATTGCCGCGTCGCGCGGCTTGGGCGGCAACGCTGATCGCCGTGGTCGTCTGCATCTTGATCGCTGGCTGGATCGGGCTCGCGCTCTGCGCCATCAGCCTTGCGGTCTTTGGGCTGTCCCGCCGAACCATGATGCGCCGCATCGCCGGATTCACCGGAGATACCGCCGGTGCGCTCGTCGAGATAACCGAGACGGTCCTCCTGCTTGTTGCCGTCGTCCTCGCAGCAACCCTCTTCCCGGTTGTGCCGAGCGCTAGCCTCATCCCGTAGGTTGTGCCGAGCGGGAGCGAGGCACAACTCACCGGCGGTGCAGATCCTGCACCCGATCGTTCACAGTCGGCGCAAGTTGTGCTTCCTATTGTCAGCACAACCTACGGGGCGAACTCCTGTTTCAGCCTCGCCTGGAGCTTTTTCGCCTGCTTGAACGCCTCTTTCAACATCAATCGGTGCAGCTCGTTGAGGTCGTCGGGGTCGACGCGATTGACGGCGTCCGGGTCTTTGGTGGTGAGCTGTTGGTGGATGCGAAACCGCTGGATGAGGTGGAAGGACTCGATCTCGGCGGCGACCTCTTCCGGGTCGCGTCGCTTTGCCGCACCGGCGAGGCGCAGACGCTCGGCGGTGCTGGTTGCCCAGATGCCATGCTTGAGCGCCCAGAGCCGGCCGGCGTCCATGAAGAAGCGCGCGCCCTGGGTCTTGAGGTCGATGGTGTGCGGGAAGTCCCGGTTGCGATCGAACGCGAATTGCCCGGCCCAGCCGAGCGGCGGGGCGACACCGAGTGCCTGCTCGGCGAGACAGTGGAAGAAGCGCGTCTGCTCCGGTGCGGTTCGGCTCAGCCAGTCGCGCAGACGGTCGACCGGCTCGTCGCTGCCGTAAACCGGGCGAAAGTCGAAGAAGATGACGGCGTTGAGCAGGGCCTCGGGCTGGGGATTCTGCATCCAGTCTCTAAAACCCTTGCGCCATTCATCGGCGCTGAGGCACCACTGCGGGTTACCGGCCATGATGTTGCCGCGGCAGCGCTCGAAGCCGCAGAAATGCAGTGCCTGGTTGACGGCTTGGGCGAAGGGCAGGAATGCCTCGCGGACCGACTCGGTGCTCTCGGGGTCCGGCGGTACGAACAGCAGGCCGTTGTCCTGATCGGTCGAGAAGGTCTGCTCCAAGCGACCTTCGGATCCGAAGGCCATCCAGCACCAAGGCACGGCGGGGAGATCGAACTCGTCCTCGATCAGCTCGATGACCCGCATGGCGATCAGGTCGTTGAGACCGGACATCCAGTAGCAGAGTGTCTCCACGCCCATGCCGGAGTGGAAGAGCTCCGCGCCGCGCCGCCGCACCCGATCGGCGGCCAGCGCCATGGCCTCGACGTCGCGAGCGGCCTTGATGCCCGCGATCAGGACCTCCGCACCGCCGGCGCGAAGCCCCAGCAGGTCGGCCTGGTTGACCAGCCCGAAGAGACGCCCGTCATGCTCGGTCAGGAGCAGGTGTTCGACACCGCGCTTGGCCATCATGACCCGTGCGCGGTGCGCGGGTGCATCCGCGGTGAGCGTGAGTGGAGCGCCGATCATGTGGATGGCGACAGGGTCGTCGAGCTCGCCGCCCTCGAATCCGATCACATGCAGCATGTCGCGCAGGCGGATCAGGCCCAGCGGCAGGCCGCTCGCGGGATCGCAGACGACGGCGGCGTCCAGATGATCCTGACTGAAATGATAGAGGGTCTCGCGCAGGCTGGTCGACGGTCCGACGACCAACGGCTCGCGCCTTGCCAAACTGCGCAGAAGACCCTGGTCGGTTCCCCCCGCGGCCAGGAGATCCGAGGTTTCGCTTACCGGATGGTCGGTCTCGGGCATGCTGTTGCTCCGTCGGCGTCAGGTGCGATCGAGCAGTTCCTTGACCTTGTCGACCAGGTCGCGGGTCGAGAAGGGTTTGGACATATAGGCGTCCGCGCCGAGCGCGAGGCCCTTGTTCTGCTCGGCCTCGCGCCCTTTCGCGGTCAGCATCAGGATGCGGGTGCCGGCCAGTCCCGGATCGGCGCGCACCGCTTCGAGCACGGCGAAGCCGTCGAGCTTGGGCATCATGACATCGAGCACCACCAGGTCCGGGCGATGCGTCCGCACGGCGGCCAGACCGGCCTCGCCGTCGCGCGCCACGCGCACCTCGTGTCCCTCGCGCATCATCAGAAATTCGAGCGAGATGACGATGTTGGGCTCGTCGTCGACGATCAGGATCCGCTTATTCATGGTTGGGCTCATGATCAGGCCTTCGGTCCGTTGGGTTCCCCGGATGGGCGGGCAGCTCGAAGCAAAGGGTAGCACCTTTTCCGGGCGTGCTTTCCGCCCAGATGCGCCCGCCCAGATTGTCGATGATTCGACGGCTGATGGGCAAACCCAGTCCGGTCCCGCCGGGTTTGGCACCGCCGCGGGCGGTCTGATGGAACTTCTCGAAGACGAGCTCCAGGTCGCTCTCGGGAATGCCGTAGCCGTTGTCCTCGACACAGACCCGCCAAACCGCGTCGGCGGGTGAGAGTCGGATCCAGACCTCGCCCGATCCGGTCGGGGCGAATTTGGCGGCGTTGGACAGTAGGTTCACCAAGACCTGCACGATGCGGTCGCGGTCGCCCCAGACCATGGCTGACTCGTCGGGCAGATCGAGATGGACGCGGCAGCCGCGCTCCTCGACATATTGCTCGGTGGCCGACACGGCTTGGTGGATGACCGTCTGAAGCTCCACCACCTCGGTGCGCCAATCGGCATGCCCGGACTCGATCTTGGCCAGATCGAGCACCTGATTGACCAGGCGCGAGAGCCGCTCGGTCTCGCTGACCAGGATGCCGAGAAAGCGTCGGCGTTGCTCGAAATCGATGTCGGGGTCGTCGAAGAGGATCTCGGAGAAGGCGCGGATGGAGGAGAGCGGGGTGCGCAGCTCGTGGGTGACCGAGGAGATGAAATCGTCCTTCATGCGGTCTAGATCCTGGAGCCTGATGTTGGCGGCCCGCAGCTCCTCGGTCGCGGCTTCCAGGGCCTGCGACTTCTGTTCGAGCTGGCGGCTGTAGGCGCGGATCTGGGATGCCTCGTCGAGGATGTTCAGGACCTCGTCCAGCCCGAGCGGCTCCTCGTCCGTCACCGAGGCGACCATCACCCGGGCCGAGGCGCCGCCGATCGCCCCGGAGAGGAGTGTCTCGGCGAAATAGACGGTCTCCGCATCGGCCGGAAGCGCCTCGGGCGAGTCCACTCCGCGCGATCGGGCGTACTGCACGAAGGCCGCGCGGGTGCGTACCGATCCGAGGAAGCGCTCGGCCAGTCTCATCAACTCCGCGATCTCGGCGCTGCCGCGCCACAGCGGTGCGCTCGCAAGCGCGGTGCGCCGCGAGGCATCCACGAAGATCCCGGCCTGGGAGGCCTCCGCGGCGTTGGGTGCGCGCAGCGAGGAGACGAATAAAAAGGCGCCGATATTCGCGGTCAGGCTCCAGAAGAGACCATGCGTAATCTCGTTCCATCCGCTCAATCCGAACAGCGCCATCGGGGCCAGGAGGTCGAACCCGCCGAGGCCCGATTCCATGAAGGCGCGTGGGAGCCAACCGGACTTCGCGAATGAGGGCAGCAGGAGTGTGTAGATCCAGACTAGGAAGCCGGCCGACAAGCCGGCAAGCGCGCCCTCGCGTGTCCCGCCGCGCCAGTAGAGTCCGCCAATCACGGCGGGGGCGAACTGGGCGACGGCGACGAAGCTGATCAGGCCGATGCCGACCAAGGCATAGGCCTCGCCGGCGAGCCAGTAGTAGAGGAAACCGAGCAGCAGAATGACGACGATGGCACCGCGCCGAATGGTGAGCAGCAGCCGCCCGAGGTCCGCCGCCGGCGGACGGCGGCGCCAGCGTCGTAGAAGTGCGGGCAGGATCAGATCGTTGCTGACCATGGTCGAGAGTGCGATGGTCTCGACGATGACCATCCCGGTCGCCGCCGAGAGCCCGCCGATATAGACCAGGAGCGCAAGCCAGGGCTGCTCGAAGACGATCGGCAGAGTCAGCATGAAGGTGTCGGCGTTGACCGTCCCGTCCGGAAAGGTCAGGAGCCCCGCGATGGCGATCGGCACCACGAAGAGGTTGATGAGCAGCAGATAGAGCGGAAAGAGCCAGATGGCGCGGCGCAGATGACGCTCGTCGCTGTTCTCCACGACCGCGACCTGGAACTGGCGCGGCAGCAGCATGACCGCCAGACCGGCCAGGAGTGAAATGGCGAACCAGTCGGCGAAGGGCGAGATACTCGGCTCAAGCAACGGAAGCAGCAGCGGGCTATCCTCGATTGGCGGCAACGCCGGTCCGCCGAGTCCGAGAAGTCCGAAGGTGATGAAGAGACCCATCGCGAGAAAGGCCAGGAGCTTGACGATGGATTCGAAGGCGATGGCCGCGACGAGCCCTTCGTGGCGCTCGCTCGCATCCAGATGACGGGTGCCGAACAGGATGGTGAAGGCGGCGAGCAGCAGGGCGACCACGAAGGCGGTGTCGCCCCAAAAGGGCCCGTTGCCGTGCACCGGCATTCGGACCTCCGGATAATGCGACAGGATGGTGAAGCTCCAGGCGATCGCCTTGAGCTGCAGCGCGATATAGGGCACCACGCCGATCACGGCGATGATGGTCACCAGGCCGCCGAGAAGTTGACTCTTGCCGTAACGCGAGGCGATGAAGTCGGCGATGGAGGTGATGCGCTCGGCCTTGCTCACCCGCACCATCTTGAGCAGCAACGAGCCCCAAAGGAGTGTCATCAGGGTGGGACCCAGATAGATGGGCAGGAATCCCAGGCCATTCTCGGTGGCGCGCCCGACGCTGCCGTAGAAGGTCCAGGCGGTGCAATAGACGGCGAGCGAGAGGGCATAGATCGTCGGGCGCGCGATGACCGAACGGCCCTGCTCGGCGCGTCGATCGGCCCAGTAGGCGACCGCGAAGAGGAGCCCCAGGTAGGCGAACGAGATACCGATGATAAGTGGGCCGTTGATCACTTGGTCGGTCTCTCTCGGCTCAATCGCGTGTACGCGAAACGATCCAGGCCGCGATGGCGATCAGGGCCGCCCAGGTCACGAAGAGATAAATCAAGAGTACAGGCGCCCCGAGCCAGCGGCCGAGCGTCTCGAACTGCATGACCAGCGGCGAGAACAGCAGGAGCATCCCGCCCAGGAAGAGCAGCAGCAGGCGTTGTCGCAGCAAGGTTGCACGGGGCATAGGCCGTTACCGGAGGTTGGGGCATGCTCCGGCAGTATAGACCGAGCCACGTGGGTCTTATCCAATCCTGGAGGATGGTTGAATGCGCAGGGCGTTCTTTCAATTGGTGGTCAAGGGGTTGCTGAAATCCTCGATGAGCGAGCAGGGTTTTCGCGATCTCTCCGAGGAGTGGTGGCATTACACCCTGGTCGACGAGCCCTATCCCGACACCTATTTCGATGTCCCTGTGCGATGAGGAGCGAGCATGTTGCGAGCCATGACACCGACCATGACCCCGATCGTCGATTCACGGATCCGCGAGCGTGCGCGTTCGTCCGTGCCGCTGCGTTGCGCTTTCGTGATCCTGCTTTGGGGGCTGGCGGCGTCGTCCGCGCTCGCCGAAGCCGGGTTCCCGGATGAAGAGGACTGGCCCGAGATGGACCTCGAGGCCCGTGTCGCGGCGGTCAGCGACGGCGAGCTGCGCTTCGTCGGGCCCGAGCGTGCCGCCGAGACTCATCGGCACGTCAATCGGATCCGCATCGGAGCAGAGAGTCTGCGCGATGGCTGGATCGAGCTGACCCAATGCCACGAGAATCTCGACGCGGTCCGCGCGGCACAGATCCTCTTCAGCGCCGAGCGGATCCGCGGCTTGGAGGTGGTCAGTGCGCAGGGGATCGGGCGTGCCTGGGTAGAGGGTCCGTCGGTCCAGCTCACGGACATCGCGCCCGGTGCGAGGCTGTGTATCCGCGCCGAGAGCCGAGCTATGTTAGCCCTCGGCGACGGGCGTTACCGGCTGCGCAACGGGCCTTATATGCGCCGCTTTCTCGATGGCTACTACCCCATGCAGGTGGTTTTGGACGTGTCTTACCCGGCCGATCGACTTGCGCTCGTGCAACACCAACCGGCCACGCAGCCCGGATTCGAGGTGCGTGCCGAATCCGGGCATGTCGCAGTCGATGCCGCCTTCGAAGGGCGGCTCTTCACCTGCTTGGACTTCTGCGAGACCGGCTCCTCGGACTGCGAGCTGGCGGTAAGCGACTGCTCGGATTGAAGGCCGTCGGTCCCCTCGGCTGCGGGGATCCGGCCTCGCTTACTGGACCGGCTTATGATCGTCGCTCGATGGATTGGATGAACTCCTCGGGTGCCTGAACGGTGACCGACGGATGGTCGAAATCGGCGCCGTTGAGCGTGACGAGGTAGTCGAGACCGATCCTGCGTGCGCTCTCGAAGGTGAGGGCATCATCGAGATACCGCCAGCCGAGCCCCATCGCACCGTCGATCACCGCGGCATCGACCGGAGCGACCGCCAAGATTGCACAGACGCGCTGAATCGCCGATCGCGCCTGCGCTGCGCCTAGGTTGCGTGCAAGCTCGGTATGGAGCGGGTCGATGGCTGCGGCGCAGACATAGCCCTGAATACGTCCCTTGGCAGCGAGGGAGAGGATGGCGTTCGATGGATTGTCCGTTTCCCGCTCGTTGTTGAGTGCGTCCATCAAGACTGTGATATCGACAAGTGTCTTGGGTGTTGCGGTCATCGCCTTCCTCCTTGCTTCGTTGGTGGTTGGAATCCTTGGGCTTTCGGATCATGTGCCCTTATGGGCGGTGTGCGGCAGTGATTCGCGCGCGGTCATATCCGGCGCAGCCGCAGCGATGTCGGCGGGGTGCCGTCGTTTCGGGAATCGGTGTGCTGCGGCGCGTTCCGGGGTGGCTGCGAGTCGGGATGGGGCGGGGGCGATCACGGACGTGTTGTCGGGCGGCGCCGGCAGCGCCGCTCGGCAGTCGGGCATCGCGCGATCTCCGCGGAGTCTGAATGTCGGCCGTCGCGCCGCGCAAACGGGCCCGATCCGAGCAAGACGGCGCCGATCGGGATGACCGGCTGCGACGCGGCGAGGCGTCGGTCGTGCAGAAATGCGTTCCATGCGGCACGTCGGCGACCTTGTTGAGAGTCTCCATGATCTCGGCTCGTGGTCTTGATTTCGGGCTGTGCGTGTCCGCTTCAGTATGCGGAGGTGTCCGAATCATTACTATCGGCGAATCCGGCTGTTCCGACTTTTTCTTGTCCGGGATCAATGAGAGATCAAAAATAGAGCGCCTCGATGCCCGATTGCCCGATACAGAACGCCATGATATTAAAAGCATTCTCTGTTTCGGTCGAATGGGGCGATCTGGCATCCGGCGCCACGCCCTCAAGCGTGAAGGATAACGATCAGACCCCGATAGGCTTCGGCTCGATGCTCCAGATCCGCTCTGCGTACTCGCGGATGGATCGGTCCGAGGAGAACTTACCCATCCGCGCGACGTTCAGGATCGACATGCGGTCCCACTCCGCGGGCCGGTCGTAGACCTCGCTGATCCTGTCCTGGCAGTCCAGATAGGCGCGATAGTCGGCCAGCACCATGAAGGGATCGTTGTTGATCAGGTGATCCGTCAAGGGGCGAAAGAGACTCGTATCGCCGTGGGAGAAGAGTCCGGAGGTGATCAAGTCAATGTCCGATTTCAGCTCATGGTCGCCGTGGTAATAGTCCCAAGGCCGATACCCCTCGGTCTGTTTGCGGCGGACCTCCTCGGCGGTCATGCCGAACAGGAAGAAATTCTCCGCGCCGACCTCCTCGCGGATCTCGATATTGGCGCCGTCGAGCGTGCCGACCGTGAGCGCGCCGTTCATCGAGAACTTCATATTGCCGGTGCCCGACGCCTCCTTGCCGGCGAGCGAGATCTGCTCGGAGAGATCCGCGGCGGGATACAGCCGTTGCCCGTTCTTGACATTGAAGTCGGGCATGAAGGCAACCCGGATGTAACCGTTGACCTGGGGGTCGTTGTTGATGACCTCGGCGACCGAGTTGATCAGCTTAATCATCAGCTTGGCCATGTAATAGCCGGGGGCCGCCTTGCCGCCGAAGATGAAGGCGCGCGGGGTCATGCCGAGATTCGGGTTCTGTTTCAGACGCTGATAGACGCGGATGATATGCAGAACGTTCAGGTGCTGACGCTTGTACTCGTGCAGACGCTTGGCCTGGATATCGAACATCATCGTCTGCGGATCGAGGACCACGCCGGCATGTTGTTTCAGCCAGACCGCCAGGTCGCTCTTGGCGGCGGTCTTCACCTCGCGCCAGCGCGCTTGGAGTCCGGGGTCGTCGGCGTGGGTTTCGAGGTCGCGCAGACACTCCAGATCCCGGATCCAGCGGTCATTCCCGCACATCTCGGTGATCAGGCCTGCCAGACGCGGGTTGCTGACCACGATGAAGCGACGCGGCGTCACACCGTTGGTGACATTGTGAAAGCGCTCCGGCGCCATCTCATAGAAGTCTTTGAGCAGCGTCGTCTTGATGAGCTCCGAATGCAGGGCAGCGACCCCGTTGACCGCGCGAGCGCCGACCACGGCCAGGTGGGCCATCCGGATCCGCCGTCCACCCGCCTCGTCGATCAGCGACATGCGCGCGACACGCTCCTCGTCGCCGAGATAGCGCATGCGCACCTCGTCGAGAAAACGCCGGTTGATCTCGTAGATGATCTCCAGGTGTCGCGGCAACAACCGCTCGAAGAGACCGACCGACCAGGTCTCCAGCGCCTCGGGCAGCAGGGTGTGGTTGGTGTAGCAGAAGGTCGCGCGGGTGATGGCCCAGGCGGTATCCCAGGGCATCTCGTGATCGTCCATGAGCAAACGCATCAGCTCGGCCACGGCGATCGCCGGATGGGTGTCGTTGAGCTGGGCGACGAACTTCTCGTGGAAGGTCTCGAGGGGGCCGACGGTGTTCAGATGCAGGCGGATCATGTCCTGGATCGAGCAGGACACGAAGAAATATTGTTGCTTGAGACGCAGCTCCTTGCCTGCCTCGGGGTCGTCGTTCGGGTAGAGGACCTTCGAGATGGTCTCGGCCTCGATCTTGGCGTGGACCGCACCGTAATAGTCCCCGACATTGAAGACCTGGAAGTCGAACGATTCGGGCGCCTCCGCCTTCCACAGGCGCAGCAGATTGACGTTGTCGACCCCGTAGCCCAGGACGGGGGTGTCGAAGGCGACGCCGCTGATGACCATGTCCGGAACCCAGCGCACCCGCGGGCGTTCCGCATGATCGCGATAGTGCTCCGTGTGGCCGCCGTACATGACCGGGAAGCTGATCTTGGGCCGCGGGATCTCCCAGGGGTTGCCGTTGCGCAGCCAGGTGTCGCTGCGCTCGACCTGCCAACCGTCCTGAATGATCTGGTCGAAGATCCCGAACTCGTAGCGGATCCCGTAGCCGATCGCCGGGATCTGGACGGTCGCCAGCGAATCCATATAGCAGGCGGCCAGCCGACCCAGTCCGCCGTTGCCCAGACCCGGCTCCTCCTCCTCCTCGAGGATGGCGTTGAAGTCGAGGTCCAACTCCTCGCCAGCGCGCTTGGCGACCTCCGCGATCCCGAGATTCACCAGATTGTTGGCCAGATGCGGGCCGAGCAAATACTCCGCCGAGAGATAACAGAGGGTGCGCGAATGGGAGGTCTTGTAGACCTGGGCGGATTTCACCCAGCGGTCCAGCATACGATCGCGCACCGTGAAGGCGGCGGCCATGTAGAGATCGTGCGGCGTGGCGACCTCGCGGAAACGCCCTTGGATGTAGAAGAGGTTGTCGATGTAGGCCTGCTTCAGAGACGCCTTCGACATGCCCGTGCGGGTGTGCTCGGGGGCTACGGCCTGGGCCTCGGTATCGGGGGCGACTGCAGTGTTCATGGTGGCGTCTCGTCGGCAGGGCAGCGGTTGGATGTCAGAAGGGCCAGATCCAGTCATCGACATCGGGCTTGTCGATCCCGTGCTCGTGCGCGTAGTTCCTGCAGTCGATCTGCATGTCGCGCAGCTTTTCCTTCACATGCGCGCCCGCGACCTGCAGGCGCGAGACCCGGTTGATCACGTCGATCGCGAGGCTGAAGCGGTCGATCTCGTTCTCGATGGCCAGCTCCAGCGGCGTGTTGATATTGCCCTTTTCCTTGTAGCCGCGCACGTGCAGGTTCTTGTGATTGGTGCGGCGATAGGCGAGGCGATGGATCAGCCAGGGATAGCCGTGGAAGTTGAAGATCACCGGCCGGTCTTTCGTGAAGAGGCTGTCGAAGTCGTGATCGCTCAGTCCGTGAGGATGCTCTCCCGCGGGCTGCATCCTGAAAAGATCCACGACATTGATGAAGCGCAGGCGGATGTCCGGGAAGTGCTCGCGCAGCAGTGCGGTTGCGGCCAGTGCCTCCTTCGTCGGGATGTCTCCGCAGCCGACCATGACGGCGTCGGGCTCGACACCCTGGTCATTGCTCGCCCAATCCCAGATGCCGATACCCTTGGTGCAGTGCTTGATAGCGGCGTCCATGTCCAGATACTGGAGATGGTTCTGCTTGTCGGCCACGATCACGTTGATGTCGTCGCGGCTCTGTAGGCAGTGGTCGACCGTCGAGAGCAGGGTGTTGACGTCCGGCGGCAGATAGATGCGCGTGACCTCCGGATTCTTGTTGACCACGACATCCAGAAAGCCCGGGTCCTGATGGGTGAAGCCGTTGTGGTCCTGGCGCCAGACGGTTGAGGTGATCAAGAGGTTCAGAGAGGAGATGCGCGCCCGCCACGGGATCTCCTCGCAGATCGCCAGCCACTTGGCGTGCTGGTTGTACATGCTGTCGATGACATGGACGAAGGCCTCGTAGGTCGCGAAGAAGCCGTGCCGACCGGTCAGGACATAGCCCTCGTACCAGCCCTCCAAGGTGTGCTCCGAGAGCATCTCGAGGACACGACCGTCGGGCGAGAGCTCGCCGCCTTGCGCGTCTTCCTCTTTGTATTCGCAGAGCCAGAGCTTCTTGGAGACCTCGTAGATGGCGTCGAGCTTGTTGGAGGTGTTCTCGTCCGGGCCGAATACCCGGAAGTTGTCCATGTTCTTGGCCATGACGTCGCGCAGCAGCTCGCCCGTCGGCTTGGTGTTCATGGCGCGGAGCTTCCCCGGCTCGGCGACAGCCAGGGCGTATTCGCGGAAATCCGGCATGCGCAGGGCCCGGCGCAGCAGACCGCCGTTCGCGTGCGGATTGGCGCTCATGCGCAGGGTGCCGACCGGGGCGAGCGCGCGCAACTCCGGGATCAGCCTGCCCGCGTCGTCGAACAGCTCCTCGGGTCTGTAGCTGCGCAGCCAGTCTTCGAGCTGTTTGAGATGCGCGGGGTTCTCGTGCATGCCCGACAGCGGCACCTGATGGGCGCGCCAGAAGCCTTCCACCTTCTTGCCGTCGACCTCCGCGGGGCCGGTCCAACCCTTGGGGGTGCGCAGCACGATCATCGGCCAATGGCAGCGCGTCGCCTTGCCGCTCGTACGGGCCTCCTGCTGAAAGGCGCGGATCCGCGCGAGACAGGCATCCAGGGTGGCCGCCATCGTCCGATGCATCACCACCGGGTCGTCGCCCTCGACGAAGTAGGGCGTCCAGCCGTAGCCGCGCATCAGCTCGGCGAGCTCCTCGCGCGGGATGCGTGCGAGCAGGGTCGGGTTGTTGATCTTGTAGCCGTTCAGATGGAGGATCGGCAGCACCGCGCCGTCGCGGATTGGGCTCAAAAATTTGCTTGAATGCCAGGAAGTCGCAAGCGGGCCGGTCTCCGCCTCGCCGTCGCCGACTGCCACGACGACCAAGAGGTCCGGATTGTCGAAGGCGGCGCCGAAGGCGTGCGAGATCGAGTAACCCAGCTCGCCGCCCTCGTGGATGGATCCCGGCGTCTCGGGCGTGCAGTGCGAGCCGATACCGCCCGGGAAGGAGAACTGTTTGAAGAAGGCGCGCATGCCTTCTTCATCCTCGCTCTTGTTGGGGTAGATCTCGGAGTAGGTGCCCTCCAGATAGACGGGTGCGAGTACGCCCGGGGCACCGTGGCCGGGGCCGGCGAGGAAGATCGCCTCCTGTGCATGCTCTCGGATGATGCGGTTGAGATGGACATACATGAAGGAGAGGCCGGGGCTCGCACCCCAATGACCGAGCAGGCGTTTCTTCAGATGGCTCTCGGCAAGAGGCTCGCGCAGCAGTGGGTTGTCCCGCAGATAGATCATGCCTGCAGCGAGGTAGTTGCAGGCGCGCCAGTAGGCATCGATCTTGGTCAGAAGCTCGGGAGACAGCGGATTGGCGTCGATCTCGGTCGTGGAGAGGCTGCTCGTCGTCATAGGGTGCTCCGTTGTGTCCTTCGGCGGTCGTCTGAGCATAGTAAAAGACTCGGATGAACGCGAGGTGACGGGGAGCGGTGGATCTCCGGTGAACAACGGTTGCAGCGACGCGATCCCTGCGACCTCCAACGGCTTGCGGCACGCGCGACGGAGGACCTCGAATGGACGGCAATTCACTGAAGGCAATCGAGTTTTACGGCTTCATGGCGCTTGCAGCCTGGCTGGTCTACTCCCAATTCATCGCCGCCCGACGGGACCGGAATCGCTCGGAGGACAGCACGTCGAACGAGGAGCCGCACGACAGCGACGAGCCGCCGCACAGCTGATTCGTCGGCCGCCGAGGGTTCGATTCAACGGGGGCAAGGTCAGCGATCGTGGCGCTTGATGGCCGCGCGCAGCGATTGCAGCGCTGTCGTGGCCATGTCGCGTAGGCGGTTGGCGGCGTCGACGACCTCCATGTCGGAGAGGCTGCGGTGCGATCCGGCTTGCGACCCTCCAGGAGCCTGCTCGCCCGAGTCGGCCCCGTCGTCCGTTGCGCTCGGCCGCACCGTCATGGCAGGGAGCGATTGTCTCAGCTCCTCGACGATCTCGGGGCGCTGGCGCGCGAGCGATGCGGCGACGCGATCCCCGATCAGCTCCGGGAGGATTTCGCGCAATAGGCGCTCCTCGAGCTCGCGGAGATCCTGCCGGCTGGCCCCGGGCGGTGCGGCGGCGCTCGCGGCATGCTCCTCGGCGAGTCGCGCCTCGACCAGGTGGCGCGCCTCGGCGATCGAGATTTCGGTGAGATCGCGCCGCAGGGACTCGACGAGGATCGTCAAGCGTTTGTTGATGCCCGCCTCCAGTCGCTCGTCGATCAACGCGACCAGCTCGACCTCGCTCAGCGGGCGGGGCGGGATTGCGGGGGCGGCGACGGGCTTGATGGCTTGCGGGGCCTGTGTGGGCGTGGGCGCGACCGGAGTGTGGTTGTCGATCGCCGCACGCACGCACTCGATGACCTCGGGGAGCCGCTCGGCGGCGAGCGATTTAGGCAGGACGGTGAGCACGCCCTTCTTTCGGGCCGCCGCGGCGAAGTCGCTGTCCTCCTGCGAGGTACAGAGCACGATCGGTATATGTGCCGTGCGCGGATCGGCGCGGATGATCTCCAGGGCCTCCAGGCCGTTCAAACCCGGCATGATATGATCCATGAAGATCGCGTCCGGAACCCGGCTTTTGAGGATCTCCAGTGCCGCCTCTGCGGAGTCGGCGGTATCGACATCGATACCGCAATTCTTCAGCTCGATGCGCAAGGCGTAACGCGTGACTCTGGAATCGTCGATCAAGAGGATCTTCATAAGGTCGTGACGGGCGGTATCGGTCAGGTGAGAAAACGCCGTCAGTTTACTGGTCGGAGGGGGCAGAGTGCCATGGGCGAGCAGGCTATAGAGTTTATTCGTCTCGAATCGGCGCAGGCGATCGCCGAGGAAACGGCCCGCCGAATGAGCGCCGCGGCACGCCGTGCCATCCGGGCGCGCGGGCGATTTCTGTGTGTCTTGGCCGGGGGGCGTACCCCGTTGGCCGCCTATAGTCGCCTGGTCGATCAACCCGAGGATTGGGCGCATTGGCATCTCTTTCTCGGCGACGAGCGCTGTCTCCCGCCCGACGACCCCGAGCGCAACAGCCGCGCGATCGAGCTGGCCCTGACGGAGCGCGTTGCGATTCCGCCGGACAATTTGCATTGGATCCCCGCAGAGTCGGGGGCAGAGTCGGCGGCCGGCCGCTACGACGCCCTGATTGCAGATCATATGCCCTTCGACTTGATCCTGCTGGGCATGGGAGAGGACGGTCACACGGCGAGCCTCTTCCCCGGTCATGTGACCCCGACGGACGTGCTGGCGTCACCCGTACACGAGGCACCTAAACCGCCGCCCGATCGTGTGACCCTGACCCCGTTGGCCTTCGCTTCTGCCCCGGAGCGTTTGATCCTGGTGACGGGTGCGGGCAAGCGCAAGGCGCTTGCAGCCTGGCGCCGCGGTGCTGACCTGCCGGTCGCGCGGATCGCTGCCCTGGGCAGGACTGATGTGCTGATGGATTCCGATGCCGCAGGGGATTGACCCTGAAGGTCGAGGTTTCCTATTGGAACAGGGCAGAGATTCCGAGACCGTACGAGATCGTTGTCGTTGTCGTTGTCGTTGTCGTAATCGCGGTCGTAGTCGTATCGATGGTCGACAACGACAACGAACGGTCTCGACACATCTGCCATGCTTCGCTGGCGGGCCCTCGATCCTTAGTCGTGTTCCCGTCATCTCGTCATACCGCTGCGGCGATGCGACACCTCGTTCAGGCGCTCTGCGCCGAGCCGTACTTCCCTGTTGACACTCCGCCAGGATACCCATCATGAATCTCGAAATTGCCATCCCGATCGCTCTGCATCAGGTCGCCGGTCTTGTCTGGGTCGGCGGGATGTTCTTCGCCCATTTCGCGCTTCGTCCGACGCTCAAAGAGGCGCTCGATCCCCAGCCCCGCCTGCGCGTCGCACTCGGCGTCTTTCAGCGCTTCTTCCCCTGGGTCTGGGGCTCGATTGCCGTTTTATGGCTCAGCGGACTCTGGGTGTTCCTCGGGGTCTCGGGCGGCAAGGCCGGGCTCTATGTCCATGCCATGATGGGCATTGCCCTGATCATGACGCTGGTCTTTACCCTGATCTATTTCCTCTCGTTCCGCCGGATGCAGCACAGCGTCGCCGCGGCCGACTGGCCTAAAGCCGCTTCCGCATTCGCGTGGATCCGCGGATTGATGGCCGTCAATCTGGGCTTGGGTTTGGCGACCGTGGTCATCGCCGCGGCGGGACCTGCCTTGATCAGTCTCTAAGGGATAACTCACAAGCTGCCGCTTGTTTCGCTCCGGGAGCCGAACGTAGATGAGGAGAAGAGTCCGAGTTTCGACACGACACCGCAGCGACAAGAGGTTCACGCGGGGGCGCGGAGTTGCGGCAAAGAGAATGCTGATTGGAGCGGAAACCGCTCCTACGCGGGGGCGCGCCACAGGGTCGGTGCATTGACCATCGGTGCGGCCCGAAGTCACCAGGCACCGGAGCGTCGCAGCGCGCTTTCACGCCGCAGCGCGGGAGCCAGTTTGACGGTGGGAGCGTGGCGCCGGTTCGAATACCTGCGGGGCTGCCGAGCCCCGGGGCGAGTTCGAATAGTTGCAGATCTCGGGAGCGTGAAGGTGGCCGGCTTGAAAACCGGTGTCTGCAGACCGACAGGCAATCGAGTGCCCCGAGCGATGACCGACCGGTTAAGATCAGGTCATAGGTACAGACTCCGCGTCGTCACGCCGTTATTCATAAAACTAGAATGAGAGGATTACGACACCACACCGAGCGCCACCGCACCGACCGTATCGGCTGGCTGCGCGCCGCCGTGCTCGGCGCGAACGACGGCATCGTCTCGACCGCCAGTCTTTTGCTCGGCGTGGCGGCGGCCAATGCCGGTCACGATAATCTTCTGCTGACCGGGGTCGCGGGCCTGGTGGCCGGCGCCATGTCGATGGCCGCCGGCGAGTATGTCTCGGTTCATTCGCAGGCCGATACCGAGAACGCCGATTTGGCGCGCGAGCGCACCGAGCTCGAACAGGATCCCTCGGCAGAACGCCGCGAGCTCGCGGCCATCTATGTCGCACGCGGGCTTGAGCCGGACCTTGCAGAACAAGTGTCCACGCAACTGATGGCGCACGACGCCATCGGTGCCCATGCTCGCGACGAGCTCGGCATCTCCGCGAACTTCAGCGCGCGGCCGATTCAGGCCGCCTTGGCGTCGGCGGCCAGCTTCGCGGTCGGCGCCGCGCTGCCGTTGGCCGTCACGGCCTTGGCCCCCGAGCAGGCCCTGATTCCCTGGGTGTCGGGTGCCTCTCTCGCCTCGCTGGCCGTGTTGGGCGCCATCGCCGCTCGGTTTGGTGGTGCCGACATGCTGATCGGCGCTTGGCGGGTCACCTTCTGGGGCGCGCTCGCGATGGTGATCACGGCCGGTGTGGGTGCCGTGTTCGGCGGCGCTGTTTGATCTTCCATCGTCGTGCACGGGATTTCCGTGACACCGCTGATGAACCGCTATGCGCAACGCGTGGCGCGGCACCGGCGGCGTTAGGGCGCCCCTGCCGGCTGGCGAGGGTACCTGCCCTGGACGACGTCGTCATCGAAATCCCGGTCTTTGGGCATGTCGTACCGTGTCTGGAGTTGGCCGATACCTGACGCTGCCGGTTTGGTCTGATAAAGCCCCTCGTCCTGCTTGCCGCGCCCACCGGTCGGGCCGCAAAGCGCCCGACCGAGATCACCGGGATCGAGGTCAAGACCCGCTTCCGGCCGAGGACGAATCGGGCTCAACCCAACCGCGGAACCGCGGGTGCAGATGTTCGGCACGACCTACGCACCCGGCGACAAGGTGCTGCAAAGGGTCAACAACTACGGCAAGGAGGTCTTCAACGGCGACATCGGTCGGATCGCGGCCATCGACCCGGAGCAGAGCACAGTGACCGTGATCATCGCCGAGGCGAAAGCGCTGCGGATGGCGGTCAAGCGGCAGGACCCCTTCGCGGCGTCCTCCGGTACGGGTGAGCTCCTGCTTGAGCAGGGGTCCGGTAAGCCGATACGCCTCGCCTGCGCTCTGCACCGCGGTATGCTTGGCATCGCCTCCTTATGTGCGATTCCGAACAGAGCGATTCCGATCTCTCCGCTACACTCATCAATACGGCCTACTGCAGGTCAGCCAAGCGGCTGACGACACGCCTCCGCGTCGGGTTCCCGCACGCTGCAGCCGGCATCCGGCGAACGAATCCCGTCAATCGTCCATAAAGAACCCCGCAGGGACCGCGCCGCGTCAATTGATGACCGCTGCAAGGCCGCGCGGCGAGCGCGCCAAAGCGGTGATCACTGACTCGGCGGAGACAAGCCATGACCAAGACGAGGACCCGGGGCGACGGCACGGACACCCCTGCGTTGCCCGTCGAGCTGCCGGAGATCACGGAGCCGTCGCCGGCAGCGACCGACACGAGCGAGGACCCGCATGCCGCGGAGCCGCCGCCCTTCACCGTCGTCGGCATCGGTGCCTCCGCCGGCGGATTGGCCGCGTTCGAGGCCTTCTTCTCGGCCATACCGCGCGATAGCGAGACCGGCATGGCCTTCGTGCTGGTGCAGCATCTCGCGCCGGATCACAAGAGCATCTTGACCGAGCTGGTCAAGCGCTACACTCGCATGCAGGTCCGGGAGGTCGAGGACGGCATGCGGGTCGAGCCGGACTGTGCCTACATCATCCCGCCCAGCCACGACATGGCGCTGTTCAACGGCACACTGCGCCTGCTCGAGCCCACGGCGCCGCGCGGGCTGCGCCTGCCGATCGACTTCTTCTTCCGCTCCCTCGCCCAAGACCAACATGAGCGTGCCATCTGTGTCGTGCTCTCGGGTACCGGCAGCGACGGCACCCTCGGCGCACGGGCGATCAAGGGCGAAGGCGGCCTGGTCATTGCCCAATCGCCCAAGACGGCGGCCTACGACGGCATGCCGCGCAGCCTCATCGCCAGCGGCCATGCCGATTACGTCCTGCCCCCCGAGGAGATGCCGGCGCACCTCATCGCCTATGCCGCACAGGCCTTCGACAAGACAACCCGGCCGGTCGCCCCGTCGGCGTCCTCCGAGGATGCCCTGACCAAGATCTGCATCCTGCTGCGCGACAAGACCCGCCATGATTTCTCCCAGTACAAGGAAAGCACCCTACGGCGTCGGATCGAGCGGCGCATGGCACTGCATCGGATCGATCGCCAGGGCGACTATGTCGGCTACCTGCGGCAGGACCCGGCGGAGATCGAGGCCCTGTTCGGCGACCTGTTGATCGGCGTCACCAACTTCTTCCGCGATCCGGATGCCTTCGCCGCCCTTGAGGAGGAGGTCATTCCGCGTCTGTTTCACGGCAAGCCTGCCGGCGCGACTGTACGGGTCTGGGTCTGCGGTTGCTCGACCGGGGAGGAGGCGTACTCCATCGCCATCCTGCTGCGCGAGCACCTGGAAACCCTCAAGCAGGACTTCAAGGTGCAGGTCTTCGCGACCGACATCGATCCACGCGCCATCGAGCAGGCCCGCGCCGGCCTCTATCCGAGCAGCATCTCGTCCGACGTCTCGCCAGCGCGGCTGGCGCGCTTTTTCTCGGAGGATGCGCAGGGGGGTTACCGCGTTCAAAAGGTGGTGCGGGATCTCCTGGTGTTCTCCGAGCAGGACCTGGTGCAGGACCCGCCCTTCTCCAGGATGGATCTCATCAGTTGTCGCAACCTGCTGATCTATCTCAACGGCGATCTGCAAGCGCGCCTGATCGCGCTCTTTCACTATGCCCTGAATCCGAACGGCGTGCTCTTTCTGGGCAATTCAGAGACCGTCGGCGAGGTCCCGACCCTGTTCGCACCGCTCAACCGCAAATGGAAGCTCTACAGCCGGCTGGAGCGACCGCGCGGCGCCTTCGTCCCGACCTCGGTCATGCGCGGGCCCCTCCCGCCGGCGTCGACCGACGCCGCGGATCCTCTGGCGCCCTCCACGGCGAGTCGGCACAAGGGTAAGCTCGATCTGCGCGCACTCACCGAGCAAGCCCTGCTGCGCCACTGCGACCCGGTCGGCATCCTCGTCAACGGCCGCGGCGAGATCCTCCACATCTACGGTCGCACCGGGCAGTACCTGGAGCCCGCCCCCGGCGATGCCGCCATGAACGTCTTCGCGATGGCGCGCGAGGGCTTGCGACGCGATCTGACGACCGCGCTGCACCGCGCCGTGACGCACCGCGAGCCGGTCCGTCGCCCGCGGCTGCGGGTGAAGACCAACGGCGACTTCAGCCGCATCGATCTGACGGTGCGCCCGGAGGAGACGCATCTGGACGGGATCCTGCTGACGGACTTCTACCTGGTCGTCCTGGAGACCGCCGCACCGCAGCTGGCCGCACCGGGCACGACCGCCTCGGGGACAGCGGGGGACGCCCCGACCACGGGCGATGGGGACAACGCGCGCATCGCCGAGCTTGAGCTCGAGCTGCGGGCGAAGGAGGAATATCTGCAATCCACGCGCGAAGAGATGGAGACCTCCAACGAGGAGCTGAAGTCCACCAACGAGGAGATGCAGTCGGTCAACGAGGAGATCCAATCCACCAACGAGGAGCTGGAGACCTCCAAAGAGGAGCTGCAATCGGTGAACGAGGAGCTGGCCACCGTCAACGCCGAGCTCCAGACCAAGGTCGCCGATCTCTCGCGCGCCAACAACGACATGAACAACCTGCTCGCCGGCACGGGCGTGGCGACCCTGTTCGTCGACCACCAGCTGTGCATCACGCGCTTCACGCCGATGGCGACCCGGCTGATCAAGTTGATCCAGACCGACATCGGGCGACCGGTCGGCGACATCGTCTCCAACCTGGTCGATTACACCGATCTCACCGACGACGTGCATGGCGTGCTGAGCGACCTGCTGCCCCGCGAGCACGAGGTTCAGACCCGGCAGGGCGCCTGGTACCTGATGCGCATCGGACCCTATCGTACCTTGGAGAACGTCATCGAGGGCGCCGTCATCACCTTCGTCGACATCTCCGAGCGCAAACGCAGCGAGGACGCCGTCCGCGCGGCCCGCGCCTTCGCCGAAGCGATCGTGGATGCGGTGCGCGAGCCCCTTGTCGTTCTGGATGCGGACCTGCGGGTGGTCTCGGCCAACCGCGCCTTCTACCGCCACTTCCGTCTGGACGAAGCGGACACCGTCAACCGTCACCTGTTCACGCTGAGCCACCACCGCTGGGACATCCCGGCACTGCGCGATCGCCTGCAGGAGATCCAGGCGCAGGGCGGCAGCTTCGACGACTTTGCGGTGGAGCAGACCTTTCCGGACATCGGAGCGCGCTCGCTGCGGCTCAACGCCCGGCGCGTCGACCCCGGCGAGGGTCAGCCTTGCATGATCCTGCTGGCACTCGAGGACGTCACCTCCCCCCCCCCCGGGGATCACCTGAACCAACCGATGCCCCGACCCCCGAGGCCCGGCCATGACCGACCCGCATGATCTCGAAGCAAACAAAGATCCGGGCGAGCGGGGCGACCCAAGCACCCCGCCGCGCGCGCCCTCCCGCGAGGAGACCTCGGTGCGGCTGCGTCGAGAGGCCGAAGCGCGCCTGCCGACACCCGACGAGCCGGCACCCCCGGCGCTCGCACCCGAGGAGGCCGAACGCCTGATCCATGAGCTGCGCGTGCATCAGATCGAGCTCGAGATGCAGAACGAAGAGTTGCTGCGTGCCCAAGAGGCGTTGGAGACCGCCCGGTCGCGTTACTTCGATCTCTACGATCTGGCGCCGATCGGCTACCTGACCCTGACCGAAGAGGGCATGATCCGGGAGGCCAACCTTGCCGCCGCCACCCTGCTCGAAACCCCGCGTGTCGGCCTGGTCGGCCGTCCCCTGACCCGCTTCATCCTCCCCGAGGACCAAGACATCCTCTACGGGTGCCTGCATCGGCTGCGCACCACGCGCGAGCCCCAGACGTGCGAGCTGCGGCTGCGCAAGACGCAGGGCATCGGGCGCTGGATCCGTGTCGACAGCTGTCTCGAGCCGCATCGGATGGGCAATCAAGGCCACTGGCGGGCCACCCTGAGCGACATCACGGCGAGCAAAGAAGGCGAGCAGCGGCTGCTCGACGCCCAGACCCGGTTGAAACGCGTTGCGGGGATCGCCGATGTCGGTTTCCTGGAGTGGAATCCGCGCACCGGCGCCATACTCCTGCCACCCGCCGTGCACTCCCCGACGAGCGATGTGCAGGACGCCGCAGCGCCGCAGACCTTGGACGCTTGGCTGGCCCGGCTGCATCCGGAGGATCGCGAGGCTGTGCGCACCGCCTTCACCCGCTTCGCCACCGACTGCGAGGCGCCCGCTGAAATCCACTATCGCCAACACAGCGAGAACGGGGATTACCTCTGGTTCGCGGCCTATCTGGAGCCGATCATGGATGATCGGGGCCGGCTCGATCGGGTCCTGATCGTTCACCAGGATGTGACCCAACGCAAGGAATCCGAGGAGCGTGCGCTGCACTTGGTGCAGCACGACCCCTTGACCGGGTTGCCGGGCCGAAGCCTGCTCGCGCCGATGGCCGCGCAGATGCTTGCCGGCGCCGGGCGTGCCGGTAAACGCCTGGCGGTCTTGTTCGTCGACCTGGACCGGTTCAAGGCCATCAACGACGACTATGGACACGCGGCCGGCGACGAGGTGTTGCGGCAGACCGCGCAACGGCTGCGTGCGTCGTTCCGCGCCGACGACCTGGTGGCTCGACTCGGCGGAGACGAGTTCGTGATCGTCCTGGCCAACATCCGGGACGAAGACGACGCCGCGACCGCTGCCGGAAACGCCGTCGCCGCGCTCGCGCGCCCGTACCCGGTCGCCGAGCAGGAATTGACCTGTGTGCCCAGCATCGGGATCAGCCTCTATCCGGACGACGCCGCGACGATCGACGCCCTGATCAAATGCGCAGATCTGGCCATGTACCATGCCAAACAGGTCAGTCCGGGGCAGTTTCAGTTCGCCACGGCCGCGCTCGAGCGCCAGTCGCGCGCCGTCGCGACAGTGAAGGCCGGCCTGCGCGAGGCGATGTCGCAGCAGGGGTTTCGACTCCTCTATCAGCCGGCGCTCGATCTGCGCAGCGGCGCCGTCATCGGGGTCGAAGCACTGCTGCGGTGGCCGCAAGCCGACGGCAGCGAGATCGCACCCTTGGTGTTCCTGCCGATCGCCGAATCGATCGGACTCATCCACGACCTCGGTGCCTGGGTGCTCCGGGAGGTCTTGCGCCAACACCGCGCCTGGCTGGCCGAGGGCATGCCGCCGATCGCCGTGACGGTGAACGTTTCGGCGCGCCAGTTCCGCCATCAGTCGTTTCTGCAGCACATCACGGACGCGCTGCGCGACGGCGGGGTCGACCCGGCCCTGGTGTCGCTCGCGCTGGGCGAGGCCACGCTGCTGCAGGACATGTCCGCCTCGCGCCGCCTCCTGGACAAGCTGCATGCGCTCGGGGTGCGGGTGGCGCTGGACGACCTCGGCCTCGGACCCTCCTGCCTCGGCCACATCGAAGACCTGCCGTTGGACGCTTTGGAGATCAACCGGACCCTGGTGCAGGGTTTGGACGAAGGGGCGCGCGCGCCGGCCATCGTCGAGACCATCGTGCGTCTCGGCCACGCCCTGCAGATCAAGGTCACCGCGATCGGCGTCGAAACCGAGGCGGAGCTCGGCGCCGTGCGCGACCTGGGCTGCGACCGGGCACAAGGGTTCTATCTGGGCAAACCCATGACCGGGGACGAGCTGGCCGCCTGGTATCGCAGCCGGCCGCCCGCTCCGGGAAGCGACCCTGGCCCTCCGCTTGGTTCACCGTCATGAGGGGAACGTCGTCGTGATCCGCTTGAGGTTAGTGGCGCGAGCAGTCGCCCGCACGCTTGATTGATTAATTAATTGAATTCGGTCATCTCGCCGCCGGTGATGACAGGCGGACACCCTGCCTAAGCCGAAGACTGCCCGTTGCGTATCGACGGCTTGGCCTTTCGTTGCTGCGTTCTCGGGCCCTTCCAATAATTCCCTCAATCCTTGTGCGGAGAGATCTCACGGCACACGCACCACTCGTCGGAGCAGCTCTCGTTCTCGCGACCAAAAGGCAAGAAACGTAGCAAAGACGCTCAGAACAGCTATACTGAATGTGATGGAGCCCACGGTAAACCAATCCGCAGCCAAGATGAAATGTGCACGCTGCATGGTCCCCGCGATCCGGCAGGACAAACAACCCCGGATCGATTCAACCTTATCAACATGAAAGGTCATTTACATGAACTGGAATCAAATACAAGGCAACTGGAAACAATTCACCGGCAAGGTCAAGGAGAAATGGGGAGACATCACGGACGACGACCTCGACCGCATCGCCGGCAAACGTGATGTTCTGGTCGGGCACATTCAGGAAAAGTACGGCATTGCGCAGGAAGAGGCCGAAAAACAGGTCAAGGAGTGGGAGGAGAGCAACAAGCTCGACGGTTAGGACGATTCACTTCCTCGAGCGCTCGGCCTCGTTCAGAGCAGCAACCGAGCAGGGAATCGGGTCCGCGCGCTTGCACTAGAGGAGCAAGCACATGTCACTCGGCACGATCCTTGTCATTGTCCTGATCCTCATCCTGGTCGGTGTCATCCCGACCTGGCCGCATAGTCGGTCGTGGGGTTACGCCCCCTCGGGCGTGATCGGCCTGATCCTCGTCATTCTGCTGATCCTGTTTGTATTGGGTCGGCTCTGACCTTCGGATACCTTCGGTCGGTTCGCTGCAGGCGAAACCGCCCGAAGGATCTGTCCCCTATCACCATCGAGAGAGGCACATATCCCGATGAAACTATCCTATAAAGCGATCTTGATGTCGTTATTGGTCCTGAGCTTCTCGCTGGGATCGCTCGGTTGCGAAAAAGAGGGTCCGGCCGAGCAGGCTGGAGAAACGATCGATCGAACCGTCGAGAAGACCGGGGACAAGATGGAGGACATCAAGGATGCGGCCACGAAATAACGCGGAGCATGCAGGAATGAATCGTTCCTACAACGTCGCTTTGATGTCGTCGGTGATCCTGGTTTTCGCACTGGGGTCGGTCGGTTGCGAGCAAGAAGGTCCGGCCGAAAGGGTCGGGCAATCGATCGATCGAACGGCCGAACAGGCCGGCGACAAGATGGAAGACGCCAAGGAGGCGGCTTCCGAGAAGGCAGAGGAGGCAGGTGCCTATATCGACGACGCGGCGATCACCGCCAAGATCAAGGCAGACTTCTTAGCCGATCCCGTGCTCGAGGTGTTGCAGATCAGCGTCACGACGACCGACGGCGTCGTCACGCTCAGCGGTGAAGTCGACTCGCAGGCGAGCATCGACAGGAGCCTAGTCATCGCCGGCGGAGTCGAGAACGTCCAATCGGTCCGAAACGAGCTGGTGGTCAAGGTCGCCGAATAGCGTTGCGACTCCATCTGAGCATCTGAAGGAACGAACCGCTCCTCGGAACGCCTCGGGCGTCCGAGGAGCCCCGACACCCACGAGAGGAAACGCAGATGGACGCCGAATTCAAAACGAGAACCCCGCAACTGAAGAATCGGGTCGTGAAGGTCGCCAAGTATTATCATCCACACACCTGGAAGGAAAAGGGTCTGTGGTGGACGGCAGGGCTATTTCTGGTGACCTACCTGGTGGTCATGGTCATCTTGGGCATCGTTTGGTCACGCTCGCCCGGATCGGTCGATGTCAATGAATACGCTATGGAGCAGGTCGGAAAGGATTCGACCAAGCTGGTGCCCGGCACCATGACTACCGCTGCGGCCATCGGGATTGCCGAGACCCTCTTGAATAAACCGGGCGGCTACCTGACGAACGACATTACGCCTCCGGGGATCTTTCTGGACAACATCCCGAATTGGGAATTCGGCGCCTTGACCGAGCTTCGCGATTTATCCCGCGCCCTGCGCAATGACTTCAGCCGTGCGCAGACGCAATCGGTGGAAGACGTGGATCTCCAGATCGCGGAGCCGAAGTTCAACTACGATTCCCAGTCCTGGATCTTCCCGTCATCCGAGTCGGAGTACCGCGACGGGATCGCGGCTATGCATCGCTATCTGACGCGACTCGCCGACGATAAAAACGGCGACGGTGAATTCTTCGCCCGCGCCGACAATCTAGCCGCCTATCTGCAAGTCGTTGCAAAGCGGCTCGGCAGTCTTGCGCAGCGCTTGTCCTACGCCGTCGGCCAGGCCCCGCTCGATACGGCGTTGGCCGGCGACGCAAGCGCCACGAAGGCATCGCCCGACGCCAGGCAAACCTGGAACAAGACACCCTGGCTCGAGATCGACGACGTCTTTTTCGAGGCGCGGGGCTATACCTGGGCCCTGCTGCGGACGTTGACCGCCATGGAGGCGGACTTCGCCCCGGTGCTCGAGGACAAGAACGCCCTGGTGTCCCTCAAGCAAATCGTGCGTGAGCTGGAGAATACCCAGAACATGATCTGGAGCCCCATGATCCTCAACGGCACCGGATTCGGACCCATGAGCAACCACTCCCTGGTGATGGCCTCCTACATCTCGCGCGCCAATGCGGCGATCATCGATCTTCGTCGGCTGTTGATCGAGGGTTAGGCAAAGCCCGGAAGATCTGCCCTCCCCGGACGGAGGGCACCGGAAAGGGCCATGGAGCCTAAACACCGTCAGCGTTCCCATGAGAGAGGCCGAGCCATGATGCAAGGTGACGAGCAAGCCGGTCGGCACATCGCCGGCAGGCGAATCGGTGTTCACTTGGAAAACGATTTGGAAGGACGATTGTTTATCCTGCTGGGTGTCTTTCAAGAATACCAAAGCAGTGCAATCTCTTTGGTACTTCTGCGCACCGCCGTCATGCGCGATCCCCGCTTGGCCTCGGTGCTGCGCCCGTCATTGACCGACATGCAAAGGGCCAACCAGGCCCTTAGAAAGGAGGTCATGCAGATGCAGCATGACATTGCCGCGCAGATCTCTCGTGACCCGGGTCATAGTGTCGGCGGGAAGCCGCCGTCCGAGAAGGCGCCCTTGTGACCCCTTCGGCGCCGAGCATCCATCGTTGCAGATGCTCGGATTTTTCAAAGATTTTGGTGAAGGTGAATATGATGAAAACACTTATCGGGCTCGTGATGCTGTTGTCGATCGGACTCTTGATCGGATGCAATACAATCGACGGAGCAGGCCAAGATATCGAACGTGGTGGTGAAGCGGTGAGCGACACGGCCAAAGAGGTTCAGAAGAGCATGTGAAACGGGCTCGTCGCGGTTTCTCGACAACCGGCAAGACCGCCTTGAACGTCCTTGGCGGCCTCGCTCATTAGATATCGTCCACCCACGCCTTAAGAAGGGACTCGTGACACCCGTTCCGCGGTGTCACGCAGCCCGGGGTGGCGCTCCGCGCCACATGCCACTGAGGCCGGAGTTACGAACGTTGCATCCTTGGGTACAGGCCCGAAGTGACCAAGGTCGCCTCCGATAATCGGTATGGAGTGTCTCCGAGTGCCGAATACGCAACGCTATTGGCCAAGGTCTAACCCGGCCCGTGCCCCGCAGCTAGTAGTTTGACCAACCACTGAAGGCTGCACCCTTCGGCACCGCAACAACCGTGAAACGCATGTCGAGGGGATACCATTTCGCCGGATCCTCACCGGCCCATTTCTTGAAGCCAGCATAATCGGTGACCGGGACCCCGTTCTTATTCTTGACAGCTACACCGTAACGTGTGCGCGGGTCCTTCCAGACAATCGGAACGCCGTTCTTTTTCCACATGCTCGGGATGTCGCGAGACCAAGTAACCTGGGTTCCAGACTTGCCTTGGACGTTGGCCGTCGGGGTGCAGGTCTCCCGAGCCCCCGACCATCCGGAGGTCGGAGTCTTCCACTGCCAGATACAGAACTGAAGCTGCATCGCTTGCGCAACAGGTTGGCTTCGGATCTGCACACGCATATGCAGGGTTCCGCCCGCGTAGTTGATCGGAGATGTCCAGTTACCGTTCGAGCCGGCGAGCATCTGGAAGATCCGATTATTCGGTTTAGCAACGGGCTCGACCTTCGGAAAACCCCGGTCGGCCTGAATAACCGGCCGGTTCCAATCGAATACCACGAGCTCGTTGCCGGAAGCAGCGAAAACGGGCGAGAGTGCGACGACGAACGACAGTCCGAGTAGTCCGGTGAGGACGTAGCGGCTGACTGGCCCACCGAAACTGCGATGGGTGGATGGGGGTTGACGGAAATTGATCATTCGGAACTACCTTTCAAGTTGTTGGGTTGAGCCAGATGGCCACAACCAGGCTTGTCATGTAAAACCAAGCTCCATGCATTGTCGCAGAATGACGACCGCCGACTGTGACCCAGCTCGAAGCCTTGCCGACCGGGAGCTGTTTGATGGCTGAAGACGGATTGAGTCGGCCTTTCCCTCTTTACCTTCCTCGGGTTTACCCTAACCGTCAAGGAAGGATTGGATGAAATGCGAAAGGAAGGGGCAGAACCCGTGGTGACGAAGACGGTCCGAGGGTTGCGCGCCGGATGCTCCGGCCGCCGTCCACCGGATCGATCTCCTCGCCGCGCCGCGCCCGAGAACCGCCGTTGTTTCAACGCGGTGGAGGGGTCGAGACCGGCGCCGTTGCGGTTTCTCAACAGCTGCGGATCGGTTTTTTCTCGAGTGCCGGAGTCACGGCTGCAGGTCTTGTGGCGGGCGACAGATTGCTGGATGGCTGGAATATCGATGTTGTATCCGGCGAGCTCGTGATCGATCCTTTCCAGGGGATCGCGGTCGACTTCACTTTGGCGTCGATCCGCCTCCGGGGATCGCCGAGTCGCACTCGGCAATCCCCTTAACGGACGAATGCCCCCGACGGATCAAGATCCCTCCTCCGAGCTCGGCAGCAAGCCGATCGCGCGAGCGGACAGGCTGATCTCGACGGCATGTTCTCCGCGGTCGTCCACCAGCGGAATCCCCGGCTCGTCCCGTGCGACACCATCCAGCGTGATCCGCGTTTCGCCCTCTCCATCGCCGCTTTGCCTCACGACGATGTCGTAAAGCGTCTCCCGATAGCGGTAACGCAGTTTGAACCCGTTCCAATCTCGGGGCAGACAGGGCGCGACATGCAGGGTATCGACCTCGAGCCGCAGCCCCAGCAGAGACTCCAGGATCAGCCGATACATCCAGCTCGCCGAGCCGGTATACCAGCTCCAGCCGCCGCGCCCGACATGCGGTGCAACCCCGTAGACATCGGCGGCGACCACGTAGGGCTCGACCTTGTAGATCGCGATGTCCTCGGGCGTGCGCCCGTGATTGATCGGGTTGATCATGCCGAAGAGCTCCCAGGCCTTCGCCGCATCGCCCAAGCGCGCGAACGCCATCGTCGCCCAGATGGCCGCATGGGTGTACTGGCCGCCGTTCTCGCGCACGCCGGGCACGTATCCCTTGATATAACCAGGATTCGAATCGGAGGTGTCGAAGGGCGGATCCAGCAGCTGGATCAGCCCGGCGTCCCGGCGCACCAGCTGCGCGTCCAACGCCGTCATCGCCGTACGGGCACGCGCCGGATCGCCGGCCCCGGACAGCACCGACCAGCTTTGCGCGATCGAATCGATCCGGCATTCGGGCTGACTCGCCGAGCCCAACGGGGTGCCGTCGTCGAAATAGGCGCGCCGGTACCAGCCGCCGTCCCAACCATGCGCCTCGATGTTCGCGCGCAACCGGGCCGCCTCCGTCAGGCAGCGCTCCACGAAGGGCTCGTCGCCCTGCAATCGAGCCACCGCGCCGAACTGCGTGAGCACCTCATGGAGGAACCAGCCCAGCCAGATGCTCTCGCCCCGGCCCTGGATCCCGACCAGGTTCATGCCGTCGTTCCAGTCGCCGGACCCCATCAGCGGCAGTCCATGCTCGCCGAACCGCAGACCATGCAGGATGGCCCGCACGCAGTGCCCGTAGAGACTCGCCGATTCCTCCGACTGTCCGGGGAGATCGTAATAGGCGTCGTCCTGCCCGCCGACCAGGCGGCCCTCGAGGAACCGGGTCGTTTCATCCAGCACACCGGTATCCCCGGTCGCCAGGACATAGCGAGCGGTCGCGAGCGGGAGCCACAGATAGTCGTCGGAGCACCGGGTGCGCACACCGCGCCCGGAGGGCGGATGCCACCAGTGCTGGACATCGCCCTCGGGAAACTGACGCCCGGCGCAGAGCAGCAGGTGCTCGCGCAACAGTCCGGGCTCGGCATGCACGAGCGCCATCGCATCCTGCAACTGGTCGCGGAACCCGAAGGCGCCGCCCGACTGGTAGTAACCGCTGCGCGCCCACAAGCGGCAGGCCAGGGTTTGATAGAGGAGCCAGCCGTTGGCCAGGACATCGAGCGCGGGGTCCGGGGTCTCGACCTGCACCGCACCGAGGGTGTGCGTCCACTGGGCATGGATCGCCTCCAGCGCGGAGCGGGCGGCGGAGGCCCCGCGGTAGCGATTCACCAGCACGCTGGCATCATCCGCGCCGCGCCGACCGGCCACGCCGAGCCGGAAGACGATTTCACGGGTTTGCCCGGCGGCCAGATCGATGCTCACCTGGAGCGCGGCGCAAGCATCCAGCCCGGCACCGACCTTTCCGGACAGCCGTAAGCGCGTGAGCGCGGCCGGTGCGTTCAGGGTACCGTTGCGCCCGATGAATTCGGTCCGGTCCCCGCTCAGGGTGCGGGATTGGTCGTCCACGTCGAAAAAGGCGCGACGGTCGGCGAACTCGGTATTGTAGGGGTTATGCGCGAAGAGCGCGCCGCTGATCGGGTCGATCTCGGTGACGACATGCAGGGCCGACTTGGGCCGCAGATCCCCGAGCACCCATTCCACGTAGCCGGTCGCGGACAGGCGGCGCGCCTGATTCGACCGATTGCGCAGCTTGAGCACCGAGAACTTGATCGGTGCGTCCACCGCGACATAGACCCACAACTCGGATTCGATACCGTCTTCGACGTGCTCGAAGACGCTGTAGCCGAAGCCGTGCCGGCCGACGTACTCCGAGGCACCGCCGGCGGGCAGCGGCGTGGGCGACCACAGGTGACCGCTCTCCTCGTCGCGCAGATAGAAGGCCTCGCCGCTCGCATCCCCGACCGGGTCGTTGTGCCAGGGGGTGAGGCGAAACGCGTGGGCATTCTCGCTCCAGGTATAGGCCATGCCGCTCGCCGAGACGACCGTCCCGAAGTGCGCATTCGCCAGGACATTGACCCAGGGTGCAGGCGTGGTTTGGCCGGGCAGGGTCGTGACGACGTATTCGCGCCCGTCGGGGCTGAAGCCGCCCGGGCCGTTGTCGAAGAGACGCGGCGCTCGGCCGTCCGGCTCCGCATCGCCGGCCGATGCGGCCTCGACGCCGCGACTCCATTCGGCAAAACGGGGGCGGGTCGGGCGCAGGCGCGGGATCCGCGCTTGCGCCGGTGCGCGCCGAGCGAGCTGCTCGACCAAGGTGCCCCGGGTATCGCAGAGGATGACCCGCGCCACGGTCTGGAAGAGGATGCGGTCTTCGTGGCTGATCTGATCGGCCGGGCGCACGAAGATGCCGCCGGGTCGATCGATCACATGCGCCTCCGCACCCGCGGCGATCAGGCCCAGGATCTGATCCTGCAGCTGCTGGCGGTAACCGGCGCGATCCTCGTTCCAGATCACCAGATCCACGGTCAGTCCCTTCAGGCGCCAATAGGCGTGCGCCTGCACCAGCTGATGGACCAGCGCGATGTTCTCCGGATCGCCGATCTGCACCAGCACCAGCGGCACGTCGCCGGACACCGCATGGCTCCAGAGCCCGGATTGTCCGCGCCGATTCTGAGCGAGCACGCTCGGCTCGGCACGCAGCGAGGCATTGGCGTAGAGGATCGAGCTGGCCAGGCGACCATAGAGCTGCACGTCGGACTGGCTGGCGTTGATCTGGCGCAGCACCACCTGGCTGTGGGTCCAGGCCAGATCGAAGACGCGGTCGGCGAGGCGCTGATCGCGGTATTTTTCCACCAGGCTCACGGCGCTCTCGCGATCCTCGCCGATGCCGGTCACCCGATCGATGACGGCGGATTGATCCGGTTCCAGCGTGATGGCGTAGCGGATGACCACGACGGGATCCAGCACCGAGCCGGCGCTGCCCGAGAGGCCCTCGTACCCGTGCATCGCCTGCGGATCGGCGACGCTGCGCTCGCGCCCGATAAAGCGCATCCGGTCCGTCTCGTAGGACGGGGTGCTGCACTCGGCCCCGCGTACCACCATCAGGTGGAACATCCAGGGCGAGGACTCCTCGCGCGAGCGCGGCCGGCGGGTGCAGAGGATCGCCGGCTGCGCCTCGAGCAGCTCGGTTTGCACGAAGAGGTTGCTGAAGGCCGGATGGGCCGCGTCGGCGGCGGGCGGGGCGAGCACGACCTCGGCGTAGCCGGTGACCTCGATGACCCGGGGGCTGCGCGAGCGGTTGGTCAGGCGCACCCGGCGCAGCTCGATGTCGTCTTCCGGGGAGACGGCGATCTCGGTATAGGACTCGATCCCGTTATCACGGCGACGAAACTCGGCGCGGCCTTCCGAGAAGATGGCCTCGTAGCTGTCCGGCGCTTTGAGCGTCGGCTGATAGGCGGTCGACCAGAAGTCGCCGCTGGCCAGGTCGCGCAGGTAGCAGAAGGTGCCCCAGTGGTCGCGGGTGGTGTCTTCGTGCCAGCGGGTGACGGCCAGATCTTTCCAGCGACTGTAGCCGCCGCCCGCGTTGGTGACCATCACGTGGTAGCGGCTGTTGGAGAGCAGCTTCACCTCGGGGATGGGCGTATCGGGGCTGGTGAACACGCGGATCGCCGCATCCTGACTTTCGGATGTGGTGCGGATGTCGGCGGGCTCGCCGGTCGCGTGCAGATAGAACGAAGGTGTCTTGGGGATGCGTTCCTGCAGCAGCAGGGCGGTCGCCTGAAACATCGGCGCCGCCATGAAGCGCCGCTGCATCGGACGGTCCAGGAGCAAATACGCCAGCGAGAGAAAACTCATGCCCTGGTGATGGGCCATGAAGGAGCGCACCAGGGCGCTCGTCTGCCCGCGAGGTAGACGGGACGGCGTGTAGTCGATGGCCTCGTAGAAGCCGTAACGGCCTTCGAACCCGCATGAGGCGAGCCGCTGGAGATTGCGGCACGCCGCCTCGGGCGCCACCATCAGCGCGAGCGCGCTGGCATAGGGCGCAATGACCAAATCCTCCGCCAGCCAGCGTTTCAGGCCCAGGCCGGGCACGCCGAAGGCGCGGTATTGATAATTCAGATGAAGGTCGACGGTGTTGTAACCGGATTCGGACACGCCCCAGGGGACACCGCGCTGTTTGCCGTACTCGATCTGCCGGGCCACCGCGGTGCGATAGGTCTGATCAAGCAGGGTGTTGTCGTAGGTCGGCATCACCAGCAAGGGCATGAGGTATTCGAACATGGAGCCGCTCCACGACAAGAGCGTCGACTCGCCGGCGGCGACGGTCAGCAGTCGCCCCAGGGCAAACCAGCTCTCCTGCGGCAAATGGCCCTGCGCAATCGCCACGAAACTGCCCAGCCGCGCTTCGGAGGCCAGCAGGTCGTAGAAGCTCGCATCCTGTCGCCGCTCGCCGACGTTGTAGCCGATCGCCAACAGATGACGCGACGGGTCGTAGAGGAAGTCGTAGTCGGCTTGCGCCAGCTCGCCGGCTTGCCGGGCGAGGTGCTCGAGCAGGGCGATGCGCTCGCGGACTGCGCCGTCGGCGCCCCGATCCGCCTCGAGCACGGCGAGCCGACGCAGTGTAAGGGACAGGTCCCGAGCCCCTTGCGCCTCGACCGAAACCGGGGTCGCCAGCGAGGGTACCAGCAACAGCAGATCATCCAGAAGGGCACGGCATTGACTGGCCAAGGCCCTGGCCCAGTCGTTCGCGACGCCCGTGGTGTGCGCATCCAACGCCGACGCCGCAACCTCGGCCGCCGTCGTCAGCGACTCGAGACACCGGCATGCCTCGGCCGGCGTGGCGGGCGGGGACTGAGAGGCCGACTCCAGGATCTGCCGCAACGGCGTGAGCGCGGCCGGCAGGACGCCGTCTCGATGCGGCTCGGGACCTGCGTCGAGCGCGTCCGCCAGAATCCCGAAGCTGTCCTCGATCCCGTCCAGCCAACGCGGGTTGAGTACGGGAGCGTCGATCAGTGCGAGCAGACCCGGCTGCAAGGTCAGCAGATGACCCGCGAGATTGCCGCTGTCCACCGAGGAGATATAGAGCGGGGCGAGCGGCTTGAGTGTCCGGGTGTCGTACCAGTTGAAGAAATGGCCGCGATGGCGCTCCATACCGGCCATCGTGTCCAGCGTGCGGGTGGTGCGCTCGATCAATCCGCTCGCCGTCAGATAGCCGAAATCATAGGCGGCCAGATTCGCGAGCAGCGACATCCCCATATTGGTCGGCGAGGTGCGATGCGCGACCACGGGCACGGGATGCTCCTGATAGTTGTCCGGCGGCAGCCAATGATCTTCCGGGCCGACGAACCGCTCGAAGAAGGCCCAGGTCTTGCGGGACATGGCGCGGAGAAAGCGCACTTGCTCGGCCGACAGGCGGGCCTCGCGACGCGTCAAGGGACGGCTGATCCACCAGGCGATGGTGGGGGCGGCCAGCCAGAGCAAGAGGATCGGTCCCGCGACGAGCAACACGGGCGGATTGAGCCAAGCCACCGCCGAAGCCGTCGCCAGGGCCAGCACGGGGGCGATCCACATCCTCCCGTGAAAGGCGAGGAGGTTCCCGCGCGCGCGATCCGAATCGCCCGAGGAGGTCCATTCGAGCAGCCGCCGATGGCTGACCCGCATCCGCCAAAGCGTGCGGACCATGGCATCCAGGCTGAAGTATCCCTCGTACGGGAGACAGGCGACGGTAAAGAGCGTCTGCGCCAACTGCCGGCGCGCGGTGCGCAGCGCGGCGGCAAGGTGATCGCGCCAGCGCACGTCGCCCGGCTTTTGCAGGCCGTTCAGGAGCGCGGTCAGCACCGAGGGAATCAGGGAGATGCCGAGCACGGCCAGGGTCCACAGCCCCGGGGACGCCGTGAGTGTCCAGCCCAGCACGAACAGCAGCGTGAGCGCCGCCGGCACGAGACTGCGCCGCAGATTATCGGCCAGCTTCCAGCGCGACAGTGCCGAGAGCGGGTTCTTGCGCAGGCGTCCGTCGAGCCCGGGAACGCGCGGCGAGAGCCAGCGTGCAATCTGCCAGTCGCCGCGAATCCAGCGATGGCGGCGGCTCACGTCCGCGCTGTAACCGGCGGGATAGTCTTCGTACAACTGCACATCGGAGACCAACCCCGAGCGGGCATAACAGCCTTCCAGCAGATCATGGCTGAGGATGCGATTCTCGGGAAAACGCCCCGCGAGCGCCTGCTCGAAGACATCGACATCGTAAATGCCCTTGCCGATGAAGGAGCCTTCTTGGAACCAATCCTGGTAGACATCGGAGACGGCGTGGGTATAGGGATCGATCCCGGCGTCCTCCCCGTACAGCCGCGCATAGCGCGAGCGATTGGCACCGGGCAGACTCACGGCCACGCGCGGTTGCAGAATGCCGTAGCCCTCGGTGACGACCTGCCGCGCGGGGTCGTAGTGGGCCCGATTGAGCGGGTGTGCCAGGGTCCCGACCAATTCGCGCGCGGCATCGCGCGGGAGCTGGGTGTCGGTGTCCAGGGTAATGACGTAGCGCACGCCGAGCAGGATACTCGTCTCGCCCACGATCCTTGCGAAGCGGTCGCCTGCTCCGCCGCGCAACAGCGCGTTCAGATCCGCGAGCTTGCCGCGCTTGCGCTCGTAACCCATCCAGATCCGCTCTTGCGGATTCCACAGGCGCGGGCGGTGGAAGAGGAAAAAGCCATCCCCGCCGTCGCGCGGGTACTTCGCGTTCAGGGCCTCGATCCCGTCCACGGCCAGTCGGACCAGCGTCTCGTCCTCGGGCTGCGTCTGTGTCGGCGCATCGCGAAAATCGGTTAAGAGGGCGAAGTGCAGGCACTCGTCCCGATTGGCCAAGAACCGCACCTCCAGCCCCTCGATCAGCGCCTCGATGCTCGCCGCGTCGGCGAGCATGGTCGGGGTCACGACCAGGGTGCGCGATTCCGACGGAATACCGAGGGAGAAATCCAGGCGCGGCAGCGGATAGGGTGTCGCGAGCAAGGTCGCCAGCCAGTTCACCAGCGCCACCGCGAGCTGACTGGTGCCCAGCACGGCCGGCACCGCCAAGAGCAGGATCAGCCAAGCCGGAAGGCTTCCGGACTGCGCCAGCAGCCCCCCGGCGAAGAGCGCCGTCAAGAGGAGGATTGCCCCCGGATAGAGGAACAAAGGAAACCGCCGACCGCGTCGCTGCAACGACTCCAGGGTGCGGAGGCGGGCCCGGGCCCGACGCTCCAGTCGCGGCAGACCGCGATCGATCAGATAGAACCCCACGTGCGCCGCACGCTCGGCGCCAGCGTTCCCGACCGCGCCTTCGCGCGCCAGCGCGACCGCTTGAAGAGCCACCTCAGCCTCGGACAAGGGGCTGTTCTTTGCGACCTTCTCCACGACGTGCCGGTAACGGTCGCGGGTGGCAAAGTCCATCTCCCCGTAAATCCCGCCCGGATCCTCGCGCAAGGTCTGCTCGACCTGGCTCATGGCCTCCACGAACTCGCGCCAGTCCGTCGCCCCGAGGAAACGCAGACTGCCGATGCTGTTGCCGATGGAGACCTGGTCGGCGGCTTGTTGCCGGTTCTCGACCTGCACCAACTGCTCGATCGTCAGACCAGATTCGGCGAGCTGCTGCTCGATCCAGGTCAGCGGCAAGGCCAAAGCGGAGCTCTGGCCCTGCAGTCGACGGGCCAACTCCGCCACGAAGGCGCTCGACAGGGGCGGGTTCGAGCGCGCCATGTCGGCGATCACGAGGATCAGATTTTTCGGATCCTGCTCGACCATCGTCATCATCCGATCGGCCCAGCCGTCGGCCAGGTTCTGGTCGGTCCGGCTGGCGGCGATGAGGACCGCGACCCGGCGCAGATTCTCGATCAGCGCCAGGCGCAGCATGATCGGGATGGCCCACAGTTCACCCAGCCGCAGGGTCGTGACCGTTTGATAGGCCACGACGAAACGGTTGAGGTTCTCGGGGTCGACCCGACCGTCGCCGTGGGCGATGATCTCGAGCGCGAGGTCGTAGACGCGCGGCAGTCCGGCGGAGGGTCCTCGGAGCAGACGCGGCAGTGCCCGGCTGTAGCCCTTGGGAAGATGCCGCTTGGCGGTGCGGATCTGATCTTCGATCAGGTAAAAATTGTCGAGCAGCCATTCGCCGGCCGGGGCGATCCGGCGGTTCTGCGCGACGGCGGCCATGAGCAATCGGCACACACCGATCAGGATGGTTTCATTCTCGGTCAGGCGCGCGAGCAGACGGTCCGGCGGGTGTCCGGGCATCAAGGCGTGCGCCTCGGCGAGGCGCTTGCCGTGCTCTTCCATCTGCACGGCGCTGAAGAGCTCCGAGCGCAACGGCGGCTCGTCGCCGATCGACGCCTTGGTCAAACCCTGACCGGGAAGCCATCTCCTGAATCGGAGCAGGGTGTCGCGAATCGCCAAATGACTCTCCTACACATGTCCGATCTTCGACGCGAAGACGCCATCCTGCACTCAATCTCGCCCCGCCTATTTCTTCCAGTAGAAGTCCAAGCGCGATTGGCCGGACCCATCCAGACTGAAGGTTTTACGCTGAGTCTCGTCCTGACCGCGTAAACCGGTCGGGGTGACATCCACGCTGTAGTCGCCCGCCGGCAGTTGGGCGAGGAACCAAGGGCCTTTCGATTCGGCGGTCAGGATCGGCCCGCCTTGCGCATCCAGAATGTTCACTTGAACCGACGAAAGATATTCGCCGCTACCCTCCGTCGCGAAGAGCAGACGCAGGTTGAACTGACTGGACAGGGCATCGAGCTCGGCGCGTTCGCTCTCCCCGATACCGCCCGATACATAGCGAATGTCGCCGGCAGTTTTGATCTCCGAAGACGCTTCCCCCGACGACTCCCGGCCCGGGGCTGCGGCATCCGGGGACGTCGGCGAGCCTAGGGTCTCGGCCGGCCGAATCCCGTACTCCGTTCGCGTTTCCGCGAGCTGCAGACCGAGGACGCCCGGCTGCTCCGGTCCGGCGGACTGCGCCGCTGCGCCGCCGAACATCAGCGCCATCGCCATCAGGCTCTTCAAATTTCCGTTGGTCATATCAAGGGGCTCGTTTGCCGACGTGAAAGAGGCCGGAAATCCGCTTTCCGGAAAGTGGATTACACCATTACCCGATGCGTATTCCGGACATGGATCCCAGGAGCCCGAAAGCGGACAGCAGCCAAAGCACCACGAAGATGACGACCACCACATTCAGGATCTTCTTGATGGTTCCGTCCATCGGAATGTAGTTGTTGATCAGCCACAGGATGACTCCGATGACGACCAAAACGATGACTAAGTTAATCAAACTCATCTCTATTCTCCGGTCCTGGTTGGTTAGCGCTCGGGACGCGGGAGTCTTTCATTCGGTAAACCCCCGCGCCGATCCATCGATGGATGGGGTGCGGCTCGCCCCTCTGCAAAAGACTGATCAAGTCCGTCACCGCAGCACCGACCCGCGAGATGCGGGAGTCCATCACCGGTGAGTGATTGGCCATCGGCCCGAGGCCGGCGCCGTTGGGGATCATCGGACTCCACCACACTCACCGAGCAAGTTTAGGTGGCGATCCCCCTTCTCGCCGTCGCAGAGGGGCACAACTTGATGAACGTCACCATGACACGGCGCCTTCCACCTGGTCTGTACGCCATCGCACATACGGGCACGGATCGGCACGTTATGTTTGATAGCGCACTGAATCAAAGCGTTTTTTGACGTAATTTATGATGCTGACGGAGCCATGGACCAGCCTCCGGCGGCCAACCCGGATCACGGCTAGCCCATGCGCGGCAAGCCTTCGCCCCTGGTTTCCCCGGCAAGAAGCTCCGCTTGCCGAGTGTTTCCGCTCCACCCGGCCCACGAGGAGACCGCACGTGCATCCCGAGAAGAATTCCGCTCTCTTCGACAATCGTCTTCTCGCATCGCTGCCGGACGAGGATCATCGGCAGGTGCTGATGCACTGCGAGTCGGTCGAACTTGCGCTCGACGAGGTGATCAGCGAGCCCGGCGAGCAGATCCGCCACGTCTACTTCCCCGTCGACTGCTTCTTTTCTCTGGTAACGCCACCGATCGATCACGCCGGTCTGGAGGTCAGACTGGTCGGCAGCGAGGGAATGGTCGGAACACCACTCGTCTTGGGGATCGACGTGACGCTGCTGCGCACCGTTGTCCGGGGCGCGGGTCCCGCCTGGCGCATGACAGCGGAGCGATTTCCGGAGGCGCTCGGGCAGAGCCCCGCACTCCGGATCACGCTGAACCGCTATCTTTTCGTGGTGACGAACCAGGTCGAGCAGATGGTTGCCTGCACTCGGTTCCATGTGCTGGAAGCGCGTCTCGCCCGCTGGCTGCTGATGACCCGGGACCGGGCGCATTCGGATCACTTCCATGCCACCCATGAGTTCCTGGCGCTCTTACTCGGGGTGCGGCGGGTCGGCGTCACCAAGGCCGCGACGGCGCTGCAAAAGCGCAATCTGATTCACTACAGCCGCGGCGACATCCGAGTTCTCGATCGGCCCGGCCTGCAAGCCGCAGCCTGCGCCTGTTACGGGGAGTCGGAAGCCATGTACGAGCGATTCATGGGCTGAGAGACGGCGACTTCCGAAAAACATCATCCCCTGGATTACTGCTTGAACTGGAAGGATAAACAGGATCTTTGACCGCGCGATATCTTAATCCTGGTTCTGATTCAATCAGGCCAGTCAGTCTGAAGGAAAGCGGCCGGTGATTCCGGCCAATGCGTCTAGTCCGAAGTGGCCCCGCCACACGGGATGGGTGTAGTTACGCAAGGCCGTGTTCGGCGCAGGAAAAAGCCTAGCATCTCTCCGGGTAAATTCCGGGAGCATCGGCTACCCTAAACACTGTGACCAAGCAAACCACGAAAAGCGAAAGACGCGGCGAGGAACAAGACATGTACACCGGCGACATCGTGATTCACATCGACGAGGAACTGGATACCGACCGCATCCACGAGCTGGAGCGGCAGATCGGAGTCGAGCATGGGGTCTACAGTGCCTGCATGCACGAGAAGACACGTCATCTGATGGTCGTGGACTTCGACGCGACCGAAGTGCGGCCAAGTCGAATCGTCGACTCCGTTCGAGCCCGGGGGCTGCATGCGGAGATGATTGGTTTTTAATGTCCGGGGGGGGCCGGGATATGCCCGGCGCCTCCTCCGGCATGTGGTGCGGGAAGGCGGCTTTCGCGCGTCGTCTCGTCCTGTAATGCCGGTTCGCCAGCCATTCTTTGAGGTTGCGGATCGCGATTACGGATGCGCAGCGTTCGAGTGCCGCGCGCTTCTCGTCGAGGACGTAAGGCGGGCTGCTCGGAAGCCGCGTCCACGGGTTGTCATGCATAAAAGTTCCTGCCGATCGTTCCATCGGCCCCGCGGGCGCGTATTTAGAACATTTGTACGGTAGCAACATCCACGCGCTCGCTTAAGTTTAGAACTCGTGGAGAGATGCAGCATGGCCTCCAGCGGGTCGCGCACGCCGAATCGACCATTCTCCTCGTATTGGACCTCTGTCGCATCTGCCGTAGATGATCAAAGCTCATTCTCAACGCGTGTTGCAGCCGTACTCGGCGCAAGTACAAATTGCTGAATCCAATCATGCGCGAGCGCTTTCGATGGATGGCGATTTGTGGGAGTTTCAGTTTATCTATGCAAACAGTCGCGGCGGTGAAGCAAGCGCTGCTCGACAGCACGGCCGCTTTACCAGGGCGGCGCACATCAGGCGTTGCGATCTCGAACGGGTGATCGCAAACCCTGTCACGGAAGATGGCCAAGTAGACCAACGCATCCTCGATTTGGCCACGTTTCTGACCGGAGCCCGACTGCCGTTCGAGGCCACCGATCGATATGAGTACTGGCTCCTTGACCCTAAAGACCACTCGCCGCTCGCCTTGATTTTCTCTTGCGTCGACGCGTCGGAGATGGCGTCGTTTCCAAAACTCACTGATTGGGCTGCGCTCCCGGCGGCTGTGATGCCGATCGAAACGAGTGAGGCCGAGCGCAGCAGGTCATATGGGCCCGTGAACTATCGGTTGGAAAGATGTGTCGCCGAGCGTGCGGGTAGCAAGCCGAGAGCGCAATGGTTCACCCGGAGGTACAGCGAGAGCGAGAATTTTCCACCTTTTTTGATACGCGAAGACTGGGAAGACGAAGAGCAACAAGATCTTTGTCAACGTTATCTGCATCGCCAAGCCCCCCGTTTGCTGATGCTGCATGGAGTGAATCTGGAGGAGCGGCGCAGAATGGAGTGGGCGGCACGGGCAAACGCGCTCGACGTGGCGCGCTTCTATCAGCTTTATCCGGAAATCGCCGATAGCAACGTGATGGATAAGATCCGGATCGAAGCTCGGCTTCGGTTGGCGGCAGGGGAGACAGCGTATTCGATGGGGCGCCGGGATGGTGTTCTGTACCAGTGATGTGGTCCCCTTTTCGACGTTCCGCGCGACCTCTCGGAGAACCCGAGCGATGATGCGCGACTCCCCGGCTCTTCCATATCGTAGACAATCGCGGTGTGTTGCAGCGCGCCGTGCTTACTGACGCTCCAGCCCTTGCGGGTCTGCCGGAAGACAATCCGCTCGGCGACGACAGCTTGAACAAGGATTCAAGGGATTCTCAACGGGCGGCCCGACGAAAGCCCGAAACCGAAGAGGTGTCGCGCTCTCTGCACAGGCGAGCCCCGCGTCCGGCGCGCGTTTTTTCTCCAGATCGATCGGGACGAGCGCTGCGGCTCGACTGCGCCCGTGCGTCTCGCGCAGCACGGGTTGTTTGTATGGAGGCATCAAAGCCGCAGATATCTCGGGCGGGTGATTCACCTGCAGCGCGGTTGATGAAGGGCGCCGAGCAGCGAAACGCGAGCAAATTGCAAAAAACCTTTAAGACACAAGGGCTCAAGAATGCGTGCGCTGTTGCAGCTTGCGCCAGCGTCATAAGAAGGAGTTATGAGCGCCGAAAATGTCTGAGTCGCGAAGCATGTGCTGAAACGCTTATACTCCTAGGACCATGTCGCGGAAGGCGTCGCAACGGAGCCGATTTCACGGTGGGGCGGTTGGATATCCGTTCCTTCGGCGTAGCCAGTCGACCTGATGCGGGGGCGGATCGGGTCACCGTTTCCTCGAGGTAGCCGAGGTTCACAATTTATTTGGAGTCATCATCCAATGATCGCAAGTAACCCTTTCGCGATTTTATCCGAGAGCCTTTCGCTTGACCCAGGCGTCATGCAGGCGTACGTCGTTCTGATGGTCCTTCTGGTCATCGGCGGCACACTGCTCGATGTCATGCATAAAAAGAGTGCCAAGTTCTTTTTCGAGAAGGGGCAGTCGCTGAAGAAGATCGCCAAGCGTGAAGTCAGTGGCGGAGAAAAGCTCGGCGTCGCCCTGAGCACGGTGACGAACGAGGTGTTGACCTCGAGTGAGTTCAAGAATCCACAACGTCGTGTCTCGCACCTGTTCACGATGTACGGCTTCGTCTTTTTCGTGGTGACCACTGCCGTCATGATCTTCGGCCTGCCCGTTGCCGAAGGCGAGGGCTCGGGTCTGGCACCTCTGCTGTGGCATCTGGGCGCGCTGTCGATCTGCATCGGCGGATACTGGTTCTGGTTCAAGATCCGCGTCGATGTGCGCTCCGAGGGTAACCAGTGGTACAACGTGCACCAGTCCGACTTGTTCATCGTTTCGCTCTTGCTGATGGCGACCTTCGCGCTGATCTGGTCCTTTCTGCAGGCCGTCGGCGGTGCGACCTCCGTGCTGAGCATGATCGCGTTCATCGTCTTCATCGGCGCGGCCACCACGCTGTTCAGCACCATCCTGTGGTCGAAGTTCGCGCACATGTTCTTCAAGCCTGCGGCTGCGTTCCAGAAGAAGGTGGCGGTTGCGGACGGATCCCGCGACAAATTGCCCGAGATTCCCGATTTGTCCAGTGCCGCGTGCAAAGAGCGCTATCCGGACATCCCGGAGTACATGGGTGCGAATCCGCCGAACATGGGGCTCGGCATCAAGCGCGAAGCTCCGGCCCACTATTGATCTAGAGCTGCGAGCTCAAGCCACGAAGAGGAAACGATTATGCCAACCTTCGTCTATATGACGCGCTGTGACGGTTGCGGCCAATGTGTCGACATCTGCCCCTCGGATATCATGCACATCGATCCGGTGGTGCGCCGTGCCTACAACATCGAGCCCAACATGTGCTGGGAGTGCTACTCCTGCGTGAAGGCCTGTCCGCACAACGCTATCGACGTTCGCGGTTACGCGGATTTCGCCCCGCTCGGCCACTCGGTCCGGGTTCAACGTGACGAGGAGAAAGGTGTCATCGCTTGGCGGATCATCTTCCGCAACGGCGAAAAGGACATGAATCTCCTGGCGCCGATCACGACGAAACCTTGGGGCAAGCACATTCCGCAGTTGGCAGACGTGCCGTCTCCCAGTCAGGAAATGCGTGATAGCGAGCTTCTGTACAACGAGCCGAAGTACATCCGATTCGATGACGGTGGTCTGCACACGCTCGAAAGCGCCGGGCTCCAACTGAAAGTAGGGGTTTACGAATAATGGCTTACAAGACAATCGTTGAGGACGGCATCGACATCCTGGTGTGCGGTGCAGGACTGGGCGGTACAGGTGCTGCCTTCGAGGCACGCTACTGGGGCAAAGACAAGAAGATCGTGATTGCCGAGAAGGCGAATATCGATCGATCGGGCGCGGTGGCACAGGGCCTCTACGCCATCAACTGCTACATGGGGACCCGTTTCGGCGAGAATAACCCGGAAGATCATGTTCGCTACGCGCGCATCGACCTGATGGGGATGGTTCGGGAGGATCTCCTGTTCGATATGGCGCGTCACGTGGACTCGACTGTGCACCAGTTCGAGGAATGGGGCCTGCCGTTGATGCGCAACCCGAAAACCGGCGCTTATCAGCGCGAGGGGCGCTGGCAGATCATGATCCACGGCGAGTCGTACAAGCCGATCGTCGCCGAGGCTGCCAAGAAGTCCGCCGACAAGGTTTTCAACCGTGTCTGCGTTACCCATCTGCTGATGGATGAATCCAAAGAGAACCGCGTCGCCGGCGCCGTTGGGTTCAATGTGCGCACCGGCAACTACCACGTGTTCAAGTCCAAGACGGTGGTCGTTGCGGCTGGCGGTGCGTCGAACATCTTCAAGCCGCGCTCGGTCGGCGAAGGTGCCGGCCGCGTGTGGTATGCGCCCTGGTCGTCGGGCTCCGCCTATGGCCTGATGATCAATGCCGGTGCGAAGATGACCCAGATGGAGAACAGGATTGTTCTCGCGCGCTTCAAGGACGGATACGGTCCGGTCGGTGCGTACTTCCTGCACCTCAAGACCTACACGCAGAACGGCATGGGCGAAGAGTACGAATCCAAGTGGTTCCCGGCCCTCCAGGAAATGGTCGGTAAGCGATATCTGGACGTCGAGGCGTCTCACCTTTCGCATCGCCCGATTCCCACCTGTCTGCGGAATCACGCGTTCATCAACGAAGTGAACGCAGGCCGCGGTCCGATTCACATGGTGACGATGGAGGCGTTTCAGGATCCGCATCTCGAAGAGATCGGCTGGCACAACTTCTTGGGTATGACCGTCGGCCAAGCGGTGTTGTGGGCAGCGACGGATGTCGACCCGAAGTATGAGAATCCGGAGCTGACGACGTCCGAGCCCTACGTCATGGGTTCTCATGCCACCGGGTGTGGAGCCTGGTGCTCCGGTCCCGAAGACATCTCCCCGCCGGAGTACTTCTGGGGCTACAACCGCATGACGACCGTGGAAGGTCTGTTCGGCGCGGGTGACGCTGTCGGTGGTACGCCGCACGCATTCTCGTCCGGTTCGTTCACGGAAGGCCGGCTCGCGGCCAAGGCGGCCTGCAAGTATATCGACGACGGAAAGGGCGAGGGCATCCGCGTCTCCGACGAGCAGATCAACCGTCGCAAGGAAGAGATCTACAAGCCGATGGAGCACTACAAGATCTATCGGAACGAGATCACCGCCGGTTCGGTCAACCCGCACTACATCAACCCGCGTCAAGGACTGGATCGCCTGCAGAAGCTGATGGACGAGTATTGCGGCGGGGTGACCGTCAGCTACATGACCAACGAGAAGCTGCTGCACATCGGGCTCAAGAAACTCAAGCTTCTGGAAGAAGACCTTGAAAAGATTGCCGCGGAGAATATCCACGAGCTGTTGCGTGCCTGGGAGCTGAAGCATCGTCACCTCACCTCCGAGGCCGTCATGCATCACACTCTGTTCCGCAAAGAAACCCGCTGGCCCGGTTATTATTATCGCGGTGACGCGATGAAGGTGGACGACGAGAACTGGCATGTACTCACCGTTTCTCGCCGGGATCCCGAGACGGGCGAGTACACCATGGAGAAAGCACCTTGCTACCACCTGATCGAGGACAAGCAAGAGGCTAAGGCTGCCTAAGCCTTTCCGAAGGCCGGGGCCTCGGGAATCGGGGCCTCGGATTTATTCTCGCGGTTCTTCCAGGCTTGTTGGACGAGCGCTAGGCTAAACGTCATGCGCGCTTGCGTCGTTACCACGTAACACACTTGGCGTTTATCGAGATGGTTCATCGCCGTGAAGCCGGCGGCTTAAGCTCGAGCTCGTCACAAGATTGCCAAGACGCACATCGATGGCGATGCGAAATGAATATCAACGATAAGTCCGACGAGGAAATTCTCGAGATCGCCCATCCGATGTGGGACGAGTTGGTCCAGTTCTCCAACAAGGGTCAATACGGCAAGTTTATCCGGAAGTTCTCGTATGAACTGCTGCTCGGCTTAAACGAGGTCGAGCTCGGTAAGCAGTTCGCTCATAGCGAATTGTCCCGGAACCTGGTCGAAGAGCGAGACTTTCTTGGTCTCATTCGGCGTGGCGAGCATGTGACCGTTCTTTACCGCATGCGAAGTACGGCGAAGGAAGGGGAGTGGCTGGGAAGAATGGTTCTCGGCTATGAGAAAGGCGAAGTACGTATTTTCGCCGTGTCGATTTTCTGAGCGTTATGACCGACACCATAAAGCGTAATAAGTACGTCGAGCTCAAGTACCGAGTCGTCGACGCCAAGGCCGGCCATGTGTTGACGGCTGTCGATTTTCCGTTGGGTTATGTCCACGGTGTCAACGACGTGCTTTCGTCTCAAGTTATGGCCGAGCTTGAGGGCAGAGCGGTGGGTGATACGATATCGGTCGAGCTGGACTGCAACACGTTGTTTGGTCCCAGGGATGAGTCTCTAGTCGTTACCGACTACATCGAGAATGTCCCTGAAGAGTACCGAGAGGTCGGTACCACCATCCTCATGGAAAACGAGCAGGGCGAGACGAAGACCTTCTTGGTCACGAGAGTCGACGAGAAGACGTTGACGATTGACGGAAATAATCCCTTGTGCGGTCGGCAAGTCGTGTTTGAGCTTGAAATCTTGACCGTTCGAGATGCGACCGAGGCAGAGATGGCAGCCGGCGGCAAGGTTGAAATGCCGCCCGCGCTCACGGGTGTAAAGCCCGTACCTCTCTAGCGAATGATTGAAAAGACGTGAGCCAGGGCTTCCGCCATGAGTGAGAAAGTATGCAGCTGAACCTCGATCCGACACTATTTGAAGAACAGCAGTTCATACTGGTCCGCGAATTGGTGCAGAATATCAGGGTCAAGCTGCAGGAAGTGGGCTTGAGTGGCGAAAAGCTCGAAGAAGCGACAGCAAGCATTGCGTTCAGTGTTGCCAGTACGATCGATGACACGTCGGCGATCGAAGTCGACGGGAAGGAAGTCCATCCGTACCTGACATTTCGCACGTCGGATGAAGCGTTAACTCACTGCGGTGAAAACTCATACACGCATGAGTTCGTGTACGAAGCCCTGCAAATCCTGTCTGGAAAAGGTGACTTATGAGCGAGCAATCCAAAAGCAGACCAAAGGTTCCGGAAGGCAAGGTGCGTTTCCACAAGACCAAGCAAATGGAAGCCAATGATAAGGGTTTCGTCGGATATCAGACGATCTGGGAATCTTTTCAGAAAGAGGTCGCTTATAAGACCCCGAAGCGCCCCTGATCTCCAGCGGGGCAGGACGCCCCGCTGTTTCGATCGTCCAAGCCGCTGAATCAAGCCCCGGGGTCTGCCTCGACGTTTCTGCCGACCTCCATTTCTTCCGCCGTTGCATCGCGGACCAACAGGATCTTCACCTGGTAGATGACCTCCCTGCCACAGAGCGGGTTGTTACCGTCGAAGGTGATCTTGTCTCCTTCAATCTTGGTCACCAAGAAACTCTTCATTTGACCGAGAGTGTTCTCCATCAGGATCCGGGTGCCGACCTGGCGATATTCGCGCGGCACAACAGCGACCTTTTCGGTGATCACGAGTGACTCGTCTCTCGGACCGTACAACTCATTGCAGTCGACAAGCAGGTCGACCCGTGCACCTTGCGTCTTGCCTTCGAGCTCGCAGGTGATCGTCGGTGTCAATATCTCATTCACCCCGTGAACGTAGTTGAGGGGGCGCGAGATTTCGGTAAGAACATCGCCAGTCTTGCTGTCGCGCACGAGGTAGGTGAGCTCGACGTACTTGCCGTCGGTAATGGTGCTTGTGCTGGTTTCGGTCATAGATGTCCGGGGAAGTGTAGGTTGGTGAGGATAAAAGGGCGGCGCGGGCATTTAGGTTTAGTCCCGTGCGGCCCGGAACTTGGTGCGCCACAGTGGGCTATAGCCGGGCCACCGCCGGTGGGCCATGGGGCTATGAGGCCATCGCCAGGAGTGAAGGCAGGAATCAATTGGATAGGCACCGAGGAGGCGCGAAAGACGGGAAAAGCGGACGAGCTGAAAAAATCTGATGGCAGTCAGTTTTTTCGCGTAAATAATTGATTTTAAAGGTGGTATTGGCGCGCCCGACAGGATTCGAACCTGTGACCCCAGCCTTCGGAGGGCTGTACTCTATCCATCTGAGCTACGGGCGCTTTGGGGGTTTTCGCTGTCCGTACTACCGCGATTCGAGATGAGGTCGGGGTCCGGCTCTGCGAAGACCCTGAAGGATACTGCGATCCGCCGCGGTCGTCCATGCCGATCTTGCGTTCGGATTGAGCTGGCTGCGGCCGTTGGTTGACCCGTCCGAGCTTAGTCGACGTCGAGCATGCCCTTGAGCGCATGCAGATGGCTCAGTCCACGGGCCTTGCGGTTCTCGGGGGTCTCGTCGCGCGCATTGTCCCAACGCAGCTGATCCTTTGGCAGCTCGGCGAGGAAGCGGCTGGGCTCGCTCGTCACCCACTCGCCGTAGCGTTTGCGCCGACGGGTGAGTGTGAAGGTGAGTGTGCGCTGAGCGCGCGTGATGCCGACATAGGCGAGGCGACGTTCTTCCTCGATGGTCTCTTCCTCGATGCTGGTGCGGTGCGGGAGCAGCTCCTCTTCCATGCCGACCAGGAAGACGTGGGGGAACTCCAGTCCCTTGGCGGCGTGCAGGGTCATGAGACTGACCCGGTCGCCGCCTTCGTCTTCGTCCTGGCGCTCCATGACGTCCATCAGGGTGAGAAGGGTCGCCATCTCGGCGAGTGTCTTCTCCTGCAGCTCGCCCTTCTTGAGTGCGCCGAGCCAGTCGAGCAGATCGGTGATGTTGGCGTAACGGCGGTCGGCGACGGCTTGGCTGGAGGCGTTCTCGCGCAACCATGCTGCGTAGTCGATCGTCTCGACCAGCGCGCGCATGGTTCCGACGGGGTCGGTCTCGCCGCGACGGGCATGCTCGGAGACCAATGCGGTGAAGGCGTGGAGGCGCTCGCGTTGGCGCTCGCTCAGGTGCTCGCCGAGACCGATCTCGCCGCAGGCATCCAGCAGATGGATCTCGCGCTCGCGTGCATAGTTGGCGAGCTTCTCCAGCGTTGTCGGGCCGATCTCCCGCCGCGGGGTGTTGACGATGCGCAGGAAGGCGGCATCGTCCTGCGGATTGGCGATGAGGCGCAGGTAGGCCATCAGGTCCTTCACCTCGGCGCGGGCGAAGAAGGAGGTGCCGCCGCTCAGGACATAGGGCACGTTGTGCTCGCGCAGGGCCTTCTCGAACGGGCGCGCCTGATGGTTGCCGCGATAGAGGATGGCGATGTCGCCGAAGTCGGCCCCTTCGGCGAACTTCAGATGCAGGATCTCGGAGACGACCTGCTCGGCCTCGTGGCCCTCGTCCTTGCAGTGCAGGACGCGCGGCGGCTCGCCCGGACCGTGCTCGCTCCAGAGCCGTTTCTCGAAGACGTGCGGGTTGTTTGCGATCAGTGTGTTGGCGAGTCCGAGGATGGTCGCGCTGGAGCGATAGTTTTGCTCCAGCATGATGACCTTCAGATGCGGGTAGTCGGTCTGGAGCCGGGCCAGGTTCTCGGGTCGCGCACCGCGCCAGGCGTAGATGGATTGGTCGTCGTCGCCGACCACGGTGAAGGCTGCACGCGGCCCGACGAGCCGGCGGACCAGGTCGTATTGTGCCCCGTTGGTGTCCTGGTACTCGTCGACCAGCAGATAACGGATCCGCCCTTGCCAGGTCTCGCGCAGCTCCGGATGCTCGGCGAGCATCCGTGCCGGACCCAGGATGAGGTCGTCGAAGTCGACCGCGTTGTAGGCACGTAAACTGCGCTCGTAGTCGGCGTAGAAGCCGGCAAGTCGGGCCTCGAAGTCGTCTTCGGCCAGGCTTTCGGCCTGTGCGGGGTCGACCAGGTCGTTCTTCCAGCGCGAGATGCGGTGTTGGATGGCCGCCGGGCTGAAGGCGTCGCCGCCCTTGGTGTGGCGCAGGTGCTCCTTGATCAGCGCCTCGGCGTCCTGGGCGTCGAGGAGCGAGAATCGGGGGCGAAGGCCGGCGCGCTCCGGGTGTCGGCGCAGCATGTCGAGGCCCAAGGTATGGAAGGTGGAAATGGTCAGGCCGCGCGTCTCGGCGCCCTTGATCCGGCTGCCGACCCGCTCGCGCATCTCGCGCGCGGCCTTGTTGGTGAAGGTGAGGGCGCAGATGTGGCGCGGCGAGATCCCGCCTTGGTCGATGAGGTGGGCGATCTTGCGGGTGATGACACGGGTCTTGCCGGATCCGGCGCCGGCCAGGACCAAGAGCGGCCCGGCGGTGTAGTGCACCGCCTCGAGTTGTCGAGGGTTGAGTCCGGTCATACGGGATCCTGTGGCGTGACGGCGACCCGGTCCTCGCATGGCGCGAGGTGGCCTCCGGTTCGGGCCGACAAAGATACCCGATCGGCATCCTTCGAACGCATGTCCGGATGAGGTAATCCGGGTGCGTTCGTAATACCATGCAGGTCTTTCAATCGACGGTGAGATGGTGGTCCCGTGACGAAGACGATCCTGCTGACGATCCCGCTGATGCTTTGTCTCGGGATGGCGTATGCGCAAGACGAGGAACCGTCGGCTCCCGGCGACGGCTTTCTGGAGGCGCCGACGGTGATTCCATCGCCGATCACCGGCGAGCCGGTGGAGCCCGAGATCACCATCATCGAATCCGGCGACGATGTCATCTACGAGTACCGGATCCGCGGGGTGCTCTACATGGTCCGAATCCAACCCCAGTTCGGGCCGCCCTACTTTCTTTACGACACCAACGGCGACGGAATTCTGGACATGCAGGAGAATGCGGCGAACAACGTCTCGATCCCGCAGTGGGTTCTGTTCGAATGGAATTGAGGTCGGATCGAGTCGTGTTCGCCCCGAAGTGTCGAACTTAACTGCGCGGGCATGCGAGGTGCCGACGGCCGACGCCGTTCAGGCGGATCGGATGCATCGCCCGAGTGGCCTGTTTCTCGCTGAGCCCGACGCTTGGAGCCCCGTATGAAGAACGATCCCCGGCCGGGCGGTCGGGCGCGCCTGCTTAGTCTCGCCGATCGGATCGACGCCGTCGTCCGACAGATCGGCGAGTGGGCGACCTGGCTTTCGCTTGCCATGGTGTTGGTCACCTTCGCCGTAGTGCTGCTGCGCTACGCGTTCGACATCGGCTCGATTGCGCTGCAGGAGTCGGTGACCTACATGCATGCCGTCCTGTTTATGCTCGGCATCGCCTACACGCTGGGGCGCAACGGTCATGTGCGCGTGGATATCCTCTACGAGCGTTTCTCGCGTCGCGCGCGTGCTCGGGTGGATCTGGTCGGTACGCTCCTTCTGCTCATCCCGGTTTGTGTGTTGATCATCTGGCTGGGTTGGGCCTATGTCGCCGAGTCCTGGCGGGTGCAAGAGGCCTCGCGCGAGGCGGGCGGCATCCCGGCGGTTTACCTCCTGAAGACCCTGATCCTGATCATGCCGATCCTGCTGCTGGCTCAAGGTCTGTCGAACGCGCTACGCAATTGGCTCTTCCTGTCGGGAATGGAGGAGGCGCTGCCGCCCTCGGACGGAGGTGTGAGTCGTGCATGAACTGATGCCTGTCCTGCTGTTCGCCGGGGTCGTGGCCACCCTGCTGGCCGGATACCCGGTCGCCCTCTCGCTGGGCGGTACGGCTCTCGCGTTTGCCCTGGTCGGCGAGGTCTTCGGGCTGTTCGAGCCGGCGTTTCTCGAGGCGTTGCCCAATCGCCTCTACGGTGTTATGACCAACGAGACGTTGATCGCGGTGCCGCTCTTCGTCTTTATGGGCGTGATGCTCGAACGCTCGCGGGTCGCCGAAAGCCTGCTCGACACTATGGCGATGCTGTTCGGACCTCTACGCGGTGGACTCGGGATCTCGGTGACCCTGGTCGGCATGCTGCTGGCGGCGAGCACCGGCATCGTCGGGGCGACCGTCGTGACCATGGGGCTCTTGTCCCTGCCGATCATGATGCGCCGCGGTTATTCGCCGAGCTTGGCGGCCGGGACCATCTGTGCGTCCGGTACCCTGGGTCAGATCATCCCGCCCTCGATCGTTCTGGTGTTGCTCGGGGACGTGCTGTCGTCGGCCTATCAGCAGGCGCAATTGGAGATGGGTGTCTGGTCGCCGGAGACCGTGTCGGTCGGCGATCTCTTCGTCGGCGCCCTGGTGCCCGGGCTGATGCTGGTCGGCTTTTACATCCTCTACATCGTCGGCGTTGCGGTGTTTCGACCCGAGGCGGTGCCGGCGATGCCGCGCGAGGATCGTCCGGTCGACGGTGCCGCGCTGGCCTGGCGGGTCGTCTCGGTGCTGATCCCGCCACTCTTTCTGGTGGTGGCGGTCTTGGGGTCGATCCTGGGCGGGTTTGCGACACCCACGGAGGCGGCGTCGGTGGGCGCAGTCGGTGCGCTGATCCTGGCCGCGGCGCGCGGTCGGCTCACGGTCTCGACCATGCGCGAGGTGGTGCGTCAGACCACCATGGTGACCAGTATGGTGTTCTTGATCTTCATCGGTGCCGCGATCTTCTCCTTGGTCTTCCGCGGTTTCGGTGGCGACGACCTGGTCACCGAATTTCTCACCGGCTTGCCCGGCGGGGTCGTCGGCGCAGTGGCACTCGTGATGCTGGTCATGTTTCTGCTCGGATTCATCCTGGACTTCATCGAGATCACATTCGTGGTGGTCCCGATCGTGGGTCCCGTGTTGCTCGCGATGGGGCTGGATCCGGTCTGGCTCGGCGTGATGATGGCCGTCAATCTCCAAACCTCTTTTCTCACGCCGCCCTTCGGCTTTTCGCTGTTCTACCTGCGCGGGGTGGCGCCGCCCGGGATCACGACGGTCCACATCTATAAGGGCGTGGCGCCCTTTATCCTGATTCAGTTGATCGTCCTTGGCCTTCTCGCGCTCTGGCCCGCGCTGGCGACCTGGTTGCCCGGGGTGGTCTACGCGTCTTGATGCCTCTTCGAGAGGGCTGATCGGCGGCGGTGTTGTCCGGCTCAGCGTGCGCTCGATTGACGGCCGGTCGAGTCGATGGCCTGCGGGGGCGGCGGCCGGCGTGTCATGTCCCGTGTGAGTCCCCGGTAGAGGTCCGCTTGAGGATCCCGGAACATGACGCCGATGCCGGATCCGCGATGGTGGACCACGATGGCCGGGATCAGCCAATCCTTGCCGAGACACTCGAGCTCGAGCTCGACCAGAATACCGGTCGGAAGGGTAAGGTTGCTGACCTCGAGGAACATCCCCTGGTCGGACAGGTTGCAGGCGCGGGCGCAGATGAAGCGGCGCTTGCGGTAACGGATCGAGACCTGAAGGTCGATCGGGTGTCGGGCGCAGTAGCGGCGTTCGATGGTCATTAGACAGTCTCTCCCCTGATCATTGGCTTCGCGCGATAGTAGAGACTCGACTTGACGAATCGGTTGAAGTCGCGTGACGGAACGATGAATCTTGCCGAGGATGGAGCCGTCTTGGTCAGCCGTCGCGATGTTGCCAATAGCCCCAATCGTAGGTGCGATATTTCACGGGCATCAGATTCGTATAGAGCAGGATGCAGCGCGTGATCGAATGCCGAGTCTTGTTCCATCGGCTGCCTGCGATGCGTCGATGGTCGGTCGCGTGAACGACCAGATCCTTTCGAAACGACACCCGAAAACCCGCCCGCCGAAGACGCCAGACGACCTCCGAGTCCTCGTTGCAGGTCAATCTCAGGTCGAAACCGCCCACGCACGCGAGTGCATCCCGCCGTATCAGTAGATTGGAGCCCGATGCGGCCGGTATTCCGCAGGCGTGGCTCAGCGCTTGGGCGCGGGCGATGCGGTTGTAATAGGCGCGAAAGCGGTCTGTGGAGAGCTTCGGTCCGTAATACACCGCACTCTCGGAAAGGCACGCGAGCTTCTCGAAATAACCCGGCGGAAAGAGGATATCGGCATCGCTGAACAGCAGCCATTCGGTCCGTGCGAGATCGGCGCCCCGTTGTCTCGCTTGCGTGACGGATCCGGGTTCGCGCATGACGAGCGTGCGCTCGGGGCGCAGTGTCTCGATTAGGTCCGGTGTCTCGTCCCGGCTCGCATCCACCACGATGAGCCGGATCTGCGCGGGAACGGACGCCAGGAATTGCCGGATATTGTGGGCCTCGTCGCGCGTCGGAAGGATCAGTGTGATATCGGCCGGAAGCATTCCCGTTCATCCCGTCTCGCGCGGCAAAATAGCCGTCGAGCGAGTTTAAGGCGGAGTCATGTCAACCTGATGACGCGATATTCCCCGACCTGGAATCCGGAACTCGGTCGAGAGCGAGCCAAATGGACTCAAGGGGATGTCGGTCCGGAAACCCGGAAAAAGAACCCCCGGAGTTCTGGGGTCAGGACTCCGGGGTAATCGCTTCCCCGGCTTGGGGATGCCGGGATTTGGGGCTGCCCTCAGGGGGGATGGGCAACCCCGATGCGCTCGGCAAATACGACAGGGTGCACTTGAGTAAGTTCCTCGGATGTTTAAACCGCGCCCAGCGTGGTATGTGATGTTTTTGGATGGGACCGGCCCCGGCAGACTTGGCAATCGCTGGAGCCGGCGCGGTTTAAAATACTAAAATTTAATCTAAATCGCGCATCGCCACTCGTCCAGTGTAGAGCCAAGCCTTCGCGTATCCCCAACCGACACATATAACCCCGGGCGCGATTTCGATTAATGGGCCTCGTCCCAGTTCTCTCCCACCCCGATATCGACGACGAGCGGAACCGCCAGCTCCGCAGCGGATTCCATCGCAGAGCGAATTCTCTCGGCGGCCGCCTCGACTGCATCGGCGGTGATCTCGAACACCAGCTCGTCATGCACCTGCATGATCATCCGCACCGGCGGCCGCTCGGACTGGATCCAATGATCCGTCGCGATCATGGCGCGCTTGATGATGTCGGCGGCCGTGCCCTGCATTGGCGCGTTGATGGCGGTCCGCTCGGCGGCGGCGCGGCGACTCTGGTTGCTGTGCCCGATCTCGGCGAGATAAAGCCGGCGGCCAAACAGGGTCTCGACATAGCGGTCCTCGTGCGCTTGGGTGCGGGTGCGCTCCATGAAGTCCTTGACCCCGGGATAGCGCTGGAAGTAACGATCCACGTATTCCTGTGCCGCACCGCGCTCGATGCCGAGCTGCTTGGCGAGCCCGAAGGCGGACATGCCGTAGATGAGTCCGAAGTTGATCGCCTTGGCCGAGCGGCGCTGCTCCCCGGTGACCGCCTCGGGGGCGAGTCCAAGGATCTCGGCGGCGGTCGCGCGATGGATGTCGAGCCCGCTCGCGAAGGCCGCGAGCAGCCGTTCGTCGCCCGAGAGATGGGCCATGATGCGCAGCTCGATCTGGGAGTAGTCGGCGGCGAGCAGCCGGTTTCCCGGCTCGGCGACGAAGGCGCGGCGGATCCGGCGACCCTCGTCGGTGCGGATCGGGATGTTCTGCAGATTCGGATCGCTGGAGGAAAGCCGGCCGGTCGCGGCCACCGCCTGATGGTAGGAGGTGTGGACCCGCCCGGTATCCGGGTTGACCATCTGGCGGAGCTTGTCGGTGTAGGTGGATTTCAGCTTCGAGAGGCTGCGGTGTTGCAGAATCAGATCCGGCAGCGCATGGCCGTCGGCGGCGAGCTGTTCGAGCACCGACTCCGAGGTCGAGGGTGCACCGGTCGGTGTCTTGGCGACCACCGGCAGACCCAACTCCTCGAAAAAGATCGCGCCGATCTGCTTGGGCGAGCCCATGTTGAAGCGTCGCCCGGCCGTCTCGTAGGCTCGGATCTCGATCTCCTGGATGCGCTTGGCAAGCTCTGCGCTCTGCGCGGCGAGCAGATCCGGATCGATCCGCACGCCGTGGCGCTCCATGCGCGAGAGGATGGGGATCAGCGGGACCTCGATCTCCCGGTAGAGCGCGGCCATGCTCGGGATCGCCTCCAGACGGGGCCAGAGTGCGCGATGCAGGCGCAGGGTCACATCGGCGTCTTCGGCGGCGTAGTGTCCGGCCTGCTCCAGCGGGATCTGATCGAAGGTGAGCTGCTTGGCGCCCTTGCCGGCGATATCCTCGAAGTGGACGGTGTCGTGGTCCAGGTATTTCTTGGCCAGCGAGTCCATATCGTGGCGGGTCGCCGTGCTGTCGAGGACATAGCTCTCGAGCATGGTGTCGTGGGCGATGCCGCGCAGCTCTATGGCGTAACGGGCCAGGATGCTCATGTCGTACTTGAGGTTCTGGCCGACCTTGCGACGGTCGGGATCCTCAAGCAGGGGTTTCAGCCGTTCGAGCACCTTCAGGCGGTCCAGTTGATCCGGCGCGCCCGGGTAGACATGGGCGACCGGGACATAGGCGGCCGTTCCCGGCTCGACGGACACCGAGAGGCCGACCAGCTCCGCGCGCATGTAGTCGAGGTCGGTCGTTTCGGTATCGAAGGCGAACAGATCTGCGGACTCGAGCTTCGCGACCCAGGCATCGAAGGCGTCTCGGGTGAGGACCACCTCGTAGTCCTGGCTCGGCTTCGACCCCGTCGCTGTCTCGGCGTCGGCAGGCTGCGCGGCGTCGGTGTCCGCGTCTTTCAGGGTGGCGAGCAGGCGGCGCGACTCCAAGCGCTCGTACCAACCGCGCAGCGTCTCGCGATCCGGCGGGGCAGGGCGCAGATCCGCGGGCTCCAGGTCGAGCGCCACATCCCGCTTGATGGTCGTGAGCTCGCGCGACAGGGGCAATTGGTCCAGCACCGCGCGCAGATTCTCCCCGACCTTACCCGTGATCTTGTCCGCGTTGGCGATCACCCCGTCCAGATCCCCAAAGTCAGCGATCCACTTGGCCGCGGTCTTGGGGCCGCACTTGGGCACGCCGGGGATGTTGTCGACGCTGTCGCCCATCAGGGCCAGATAGTCGACGATGCGCTCGGGCGGCACGCCGAACTTCTCTTCGACACCCGCCGAATCCAGCACCGTATCCGTCATCGTATTCACCAGCGTGACATGCTCGCCGACGAGCTGCGCCATGTCCTTGTCCCCGGTCGACACCAGCGTCGGGATGCCCTGCGCAGCGGCGCGGGTCGCGAGCGTGCCGATCACGTCGTCGGCCTCCACGTCCGGGATCACCAGCAGCGGCAATCCCATCGCTCGGATCACCTCCTGCAGCGGCAGGATCTGCTCGCGCAGCTCGTCGGGCATGGCCGGTCGGTTGGCCTTGTATTCGGGATAGATAGAGTCGCGAAAGGTCTTGCCGGGCGCATCGAAGACCACGCCGATGTAGTCGGGTCGATGCTCGTCGATGAGCTTGCGCAGCATGCTGACGACACCCATCAGCGCTCCGGTCGCCTCGCCTTTGGAGTTGGTCAGTTTGGGCAGGGCGTGATAGGCGCGGAACAGATAGCCGGAGGCGTCGACCAGGATCAAAGGGTAGCGTGTCGCCATGGGGGTCTCGTCGGGGAGTCGGAGCGATGAGGCGAACGGTAGCACAGGAGCGCTCGTCCGGCCCTCGATCGGATACCGAACACCGCCCGGAAAACCGCCCACGCGGGTCGTCTCCGGTGTGTCGGGTCAACCTAAAAAGAGCAGTTGAACCGCAAAGAACACAGAGAACGCGAAGGCGTTTACTCCCGGCGTATGCCGACGGACAGACCACTGATCGCGGCGGCCTGCTCGGGCGGGACTTGAGCCTCGATGTGAAGGATGGCTCCCGGCTCGAGCCGCGGCCCGCGGGCCAGGCGGAAGACGAGGCTCTCGCTCGCGGTTCCGTCCGCGAGTCCGATCCGGGCGGCGACGGGCACGGGCGCGCCGGACGGAACCTGCCAAGGGGTCGGGTCGGGGATCGGAGCGACGACCTTGAGCAGGACGTCGAATCGCCCGGATCCTCGATCGAAGCTCTGATGCTTGACGTTGAACGGATCCCGGCTCAGCGCGGCATCGAAACTCCAGTGAATGTCGCCGGTCTTCGAGGGTGCGGAGGCGGAGCCTCCCGAGCTCGGCGCGGATCCCATGCGTTCGACACGTCGCTCCAGTTCCTCGACACGCTGCTCCAGCGCTCGAAGACTCGACGGGTCGACCTGTGGTGCGGTCGCCGGGTCAACCTCCGGACGAGTACTCGGCTGCGCATTCGCCACCGTCGACGGCCCGACCAGTGCAAGTCCGATCAGGCCGATCAGGGCAAGTTGGAGCGTCGACGGGCTTAGGTTTGCTGGAGTCATGATGTTCCCGCGAGCTGTCGCATCACTTAAACCTCGCTCGGTGCGGAATGCGTCGTTTGTTGGAGTGGTCTGGCCGTGCCAGCTCCGACGACTGTCTGAGCTGGTGCAGTTTAAGGTATTCAAAAATATTCAATTCTAAACCGCGTCTCACCGGGATCGAGGATATCTCCGAAGCCAAACGGACAATAAAAACAACGCATGTCGCTCCGGGCGCGGTTTAGGTGAACATGTCCGAGGTGATGTTGCGGAACCAGTCCAGCGCGAACTGTTGTTCGAGTGCGCGCGTTCGGGCATCCGCGTCGGCCGGCGAGACCCCGCCTGCTCCGGGTATGTCCACGATGCGCCCGTCTTCGAGCCGATAGACACCCGCGACCGAGATACCGTGCTCGGGCGCGATGATGCTGTAGCAGGTGTTGACATAGGACGGCGCGGGTGCGGCTTCGCCGTTGATCGCAGCGACGATGGCGGCAGCGCAGACCTTGCCCTGCGAGTTGGCAGAATAGCCGGATTTCGGCATTGCCCCGGCGATACAGGCATCGCCGATCACATGGATATCCTTGTGGATCGAAGACTCGAAGGTCCGCTGATCCACCGGGCACCAGCCCGATTCATTTGCAAGTCCGGCGGTTTGCGCGAGTGCGCCGGCCTTCTGGTGCGGGATCAGGTTGATCACGTCGCCCTTAAATTCCTCGAACGACCCCATCAAGGTGCGGGTCTCGGGGTCGATCGCCTCGATGATGCCGCCCTGCGCCCCCGAGACCCATTCGATCATGTCGCCGTAGTGCTCCTCCCAACCGGCCTGGAAGAGTGCCTGTTTGGAGAAGGCGTCCTTCGCGTCGAGGATCACGATCTTGGATTTGGGCTTATGGGTCGAGAAATAGTGCGCGACCTGTGCGGCGCGCTCGTAGGGGCCCGGCGGACAGCGAAATGGATTCGGCGGTGCCACGATATAGAAGACGCCGCCGTCCTCCATCGCTTCCAACTGTCTGCGCAGGATTTGGGTCTGCTTGCCGGCCTTCCAGGCGTGGGGGATCTTTTCGGCCACCGCCTCGGACATGCCTTCGATCGCCGCCCAGTCGTAATCCACGCCGGGCGAGACGATCAACTTGTCGTAGTTGTAGCGGTTGCCGCTCGCGCCTGTGACGAAGTGTTGTACCGGATCGATCTCGACGACGGTGTCCTGCATCACGGCGATCCCGCGACGGGTTAGGCCGCGATAGTCGAAGGTGAGGCTGGCCAGATCGCGCTCGCCGCCGAGCACCTCGTTGCTGAGCGGGCAGGAGACGTAGGCCGAGTCCTTTTCGATCAAGGTGACGCGGATCTCCGGGTCCGACATCTGCAGGTACTTGGCCGCGATGGTGCCGCCGTAACCGCCGCCGATCACGACCACACGGGCCTTCGGCGGCGTTGCGGCATGCACGGCGAGCGACGGCCCGCCAAGCACGGCGGCCGTGGACAGCAGGGAGGACTGCAGAAAGTTTCTACGGGTCAGCGTGTTCATCCTGTGGATCCTCTTAAACCGCGCCCGGCGCGGTATGCGATGTTCTTTCGATGGGATCGGCCCCGGCAGACTTGACCACCGCTGGAGTCTGCGCGGTTTAAAATATTAAAAAATATATCATTTTAAACCGCGTCCCCCGCTAAGGGCTGTGGATGCACTAAACGTCGAGCTCACTCGAAAACGAGCATCTCGCTCTGGACGCGGTTTACTTCTGACTTTCGTAGAAATGGGCCAGGGCCGCGATTTCCGCGTCCGAGAGATCCGCGACGCGGTTTCTCATCTTGCGCGGGTGGCAGCGCTCGCCGTCGCGACAGGCCTGCATGGCGTACTGCAGATAACCTGCCCATTGCCCTGCCATGCGCGGCGATTCCTTGTCCTGCGAGCGCCCGCCGTCCTGATGACAACTCTCGCAGTAGCGTTCGTGCAGGGCCGGTGCCTCGGCGAGTTGATCCGCAACGGCGACACGGTCGGTGGAGACCCAGGGCTGAGCGGCGTAAAAGCTCGCGATCGCGTTGATCTCCTGATCACCATAGCCCAGCATGATGCGACCCATGATGGTCGAGGGTCGCCGACCGGTCTTGTAGTCGGTGAGCACCTCGACGAGATAACCCTTGTCCAGCCCGCCGATGGTCGGCATGACCTCCCCGGCGCTCGCGCCGAGCGTGCCGTGACAGCCGGCGCAGGTGTTGGCGAGCATGCTCTCGGAGCGGATCTCCTCGGCATGGAGCGGCAGGCTCGGGAACGTCCCGATCAGGAGCCCGACGCACAGGGCGCGGCTCCAAGTGGGTCTTGGCATGGCACTCTCTCCTTTGGGTCGACAGGCCTCCGGGTTGCGACCGTCTGCAGGGTTGCGACCGGAGGATCATTGTTGTTTTCGCGGCACCTTGAACGACTCCCGAGGGCTCGGCCTTGATTCAAGTCAAGGCCGATCGGTTGGTTCCGGCACCCGACATCGGCCGTGCGGCGGCGGTCTCCCCAACGAAAATCCGAACAAACGCAGGGTCATTGACAAAGATCAATCATCCATCAACCGCCGGTGAAATTTGACTTGTATCAAGGCCGCCCGGAGATCCCCTCGGCATCGTCCGGGTCGATAGGGATGATTGCCAAGACCGATGAGCACCCGTGGTTTCTCGGCATGTCGGTCGATCAGGCGAGGGTCGTCAGCGCGAGAGCTCGCCGACTGGCCCAGGGACGGGGTCCATAACAAAGAATCCGGAGTGCACTATGAAGCAATATCCTCGCGGACCGAGTCCCGCGGGCCTCGATCGGGTCGGTCTCGTCCGATTGGGTTTCGCCATCGGGCTTCTCGCCCTTGCAACGACGGTCGATGCTGCGCGTCCAAGCGGGCAGGCCGGGGTCGATTGGGGCGATCCACGCGGTGAGGAGTGCGTGGATTGTCATATGACCGAGAACCCGGGTCTTTACTGGGAGTGGAACCACAGTGCGCACGGTCAGGCCGGCGTGAACTGTCTGGACTGCCATCAGCGCGAGGAGGGCGCGGTCGATGCCTTCAAGCACGAGGGCGAGTTCATCTCCATCGTGGTGACGCCGAAGAATTGCTCGACCTGTCACGAGACCGAGTTCCAAGAGATGGACGGCTCCCATCACGCCAAGGCCGGGCAGATCCTGGGCTCGCTCGACAATCTGCTCGGCGAGGTCATTGGTGGACCCGCCGCGGTCAACGCCGGCTGCAAGCAGTGTCACGGCGGCGAGTTGGAGTTCTACACCGAAGGCAAGAACAAGGGTCGCCCGACCCCGGGGACCTGGCCCAACACCGGTATCGGCCGGATCAACCCGGACGGCAGCCTCGGCTCCTGCACGGCCTGTCACGGTCGGCATCGCTTCTCGCGGGCTCAAGCGCGCACGCCCGATACCTGCGGCAAATGCCATGTCGGACCGGATCATCCTCAGATCGAGGTCTACAACGAATCCAAGCACGGCATCATCTACCGCGCCAAGGTCGACGAGATGAACCTCGACTCGCGTAAATGGGTCGCGGGCGTGGATTACTCGGCCGCACCCACCTGTGCGACCTGCCACATGAGCGCCGGCCCGGGGATCGGGGCGACGCACAACGTCGGCGAGCGCATTTCCTGGACCCTGCGTCCACCGATCTCGACCAAGATCAATCTGGTCAAGCTCGAAAACGGTCAGGAGTTCGACGTGCCCGAGGGTCAGCCGATCCCGGCCGTGGGCGACGAGGCGAAAGGCTCTACCGTCGTCGAGGTGCTGACCTGGAAGGACCGGCGCGCCAAGATGGAAAAGGTCTGCTTCGGCTGTCATGCCGAAAGCGTCGTGACCGGCCATTACAAGCAGTTCGACGACGTGGTCGACCTCTACAACGACAAGTTCGCCAAGCCGATCGCCGCCATGATGGATCGACTCAAGGAAGGCGGCTACATCACGGGTGCGCCCTTCGACGAGAAGATCGAGTGGACCTGGTGGGAGATCTGGCATCACGAGGGGCGTCGCGCGCGCCACGGTGCATCCATGAGCGGGCCGGACTACACCTGGTGGCACGGCATGTACGAGGTCGCCCAGCACACCTACTTCAAATGGATCCCGGAGCTCAAGGAGGTGGTGATCAAGAAGGACGGCAACGACGAGTTCGCGGTCGCCCTGCTGGAGGAATACTTCAAGCCCATCGACGGGCATGACTGGTACTTCAACGGCATGAGCAAGGATCAGCTCGAGGTGGTGCGCAAAGGCTTCGAGGCCCGCTATGGCGAGGGATCGTTGAAGTAAGGCGTCGAGTGCTCGGCTGTAGGGGCGAATGAATTCGCCCCTACAGGTGCAGGCGACGCCGTGCCCATCCCCGATCACCGATCATCCAAACCCCCTTCCAGTTCCAACCCTCCGCTCCCGAGTCCGGGAGTGCCCAGCACCCGAGAGCCACCCATGCGTTCGATTCCGATCGTCTTTCTTGTCCTGTTGCTGGCTTCCCCGGCGACGTTTGCCGCCGATGCCGATGCTTTGATCCGAGACGGCGAGGCGAAGATTCAGGCCGGCGAGCTCGATGCCGCCGTCACCGTTCTGCGCGAGGCCGTCGCGGCCGATCAGACCTCCGCCTTGGCCCGGTTGCGTCTCGGCGGGGCGCTCCTGATGAAGCAGGACTATTCGGGTGCCATCGAGCAGTTTCGCGAGACCGTGAGACTGGACCCGAACAGCGCGAATGCCTTCGTCGGGATGTCCGTGGCCTATCTGCACAGCGCGCGATACGACCTCGCCCGTGCCTCTCTGGACGAGGCGATCCGAATCGATCCGGACAAACGCAAGGAGGCGGAGCCTTTGCTGGCCTACATCGACAGGGCGTCTGCCCGCACCGATCCCGCATCGGGCGAACCGGCGCCGCAGCATTGAGCGATCGACGTTAGGGCGGCTCGATAAAACCGCGCCCAGTGCGGTATGCGATGCTTTTGGATGGGATCGGCCCCGGCAGTTTTTGACGACCGCTGGAGACGGCGCGGTTTAAAGCATTAAAAAATATATAACTTTAAACCGCGTCCCCGCTAAGGGCCGTGGATGCAACAAACGTCGAGCTCACTCGAAGGTGAGCATCTCGCTCTGGACGCGGTTTAAGCGGGACGCGGATCAAGCGGTTGTGCAGCGCTCCCTGCCGTCGGCAGATGAGCGATCGGTCCGACCACATGACCCGGTAGCCAGCGCAGCAGAACGGCCTCGAGCTCGGCGATCTGCGCGGGCTTGGAGATGAAGTCGTCCATCCCGGCGGCGGAGCAGTCCTCGCGATCGCGCTCGGAGACACCGGCGGTCATGGCGACGATGGGGATATGCTCGCCGTCGCCGCGCGCCTGCTCGGCTGCGCGGATGTGGCGCGTCGCCTCGTGTCCGCTGAGCCTCGGCATCTGAATATCCATGAGGATCAGATCGAACCGCGCTTGCGCGAGGGCCTCGATCGCCGCCTGACCGTCGGGCGCGATTCCGGGCTCGATGCCGAAACGGCGCAGCATCATGGTGACGACCTTCTGATTGACTGCATTGTCCTCGGCAACCAGAACCCGTGCGTCGAATCGTCGCGTCGGACGTTTCGCGGGCACGGGTACGATGCCGGCATCCGGTCGGGACATCCCCAAGACCTTGGCGGCTGCATCGTGGAGTAGGATCTCGCGGACCGGTTTGAGGAGGGTCACCTCGATGCCGACCCGACGCGCCTCGGGTCCCGGATAACCGAGCGAGCTGAGCATGATGAGCCGTGTCGCACCGAGCGCCTCGTCGCCCTTGATCCGATGCGCAAGCTCGATCCCGTCCATGCCCGGCATCTGCATGTCCAGAATCGCCAGCTCGAACGGCCGATCCTGCTCGAGTCCGCGCTGTAGCGCCTGCAAGGCTTGCGGTCCGTCTTCCGCGCACTCGGTTCGCGCGCCCCAGCGCGCGAGATGGTTCTCCAGGATCAGGCGGTTGGTCGCATTGTCGTCGACGATTAGTGTGCGAACGCCGTTGAGATCGGTTTCCTCCCAGGCTGGAGCCGAGGTTGCGGTTTTCAGGCTCAGCGTGAACCAGAACCGCGAGCCGACGGCCGGCGTGCTCTCCACACCGATCTCGCCGCCCATCAGCACGACAAGGCGTTTGGAGATGACCAGACCGAGTCCGGTACCGCCGAATCGGCGAGTCGTGGACGCGTCCGCTTGGGTAAAGGGACGAAACAGGGCTTCAATGGTCTGCGGATCGATCCCGATCCCGGTATCCGAGACCTCGAATCGAACCATCCAGCCGTCCGCGGTCTTGCGATCCAAAGCGACGCGGACCACCACCTCGCCGCGGTCGGTGAACTTCACGGCATTGCCCATCAGATTCATGAGGATCTGTCGGATGCGATAGGGATCGCCCACCAGCAGTCGGGGCACGTCCGGGTGAACGAAGCTCGCCACCTCGATTGGCCGCGCACGCGCGGCCGAGGCGACCAACCCGGAGATCTCCTCCACGGTGTTGCGCAGATCAAGCTCGATCTCCTGAAGATCGAGCTTGCCGGCTTCGATCTTGGAGAAATCCAGGATGTCGTTGATGACCGTGAGCAGCAGACCGCCCGATTTCTCGGCGGTGGTGATGAAGTCCTGCTGTTGGCGGGTGAGTTGGCTGTCGCGCAGCAGCTCGAGCATACCGAGGACGCCGTTCATCGGCGTGCGGATCTCGTGGCTCATCATCGCCAGGAACTCGCTTTTTGCCCGGTCTGCGGACATCGCCTCGTCGCGCGCGCGGGCCAGCGCGTCCATTTGTCGGCGGGTCTGGGTGAGGTCGCGCACGATCGCGGTAAAGACGCGGCTGGTGCCGACATCGACCCGGCTCATCGCCAGGTAGAGCGGGAAGCTCGTCGCATCCTTGCGCAGGCCCTCGAGCTCGCGGATCTCGGTCAGGGCATCCGCGTCGCCGAGCGTGCGCGCGTCGCGCATCCGCTCTTCGTACTCACGGCGATAAGGCTCGGCGAAGAGGATCGACATGGGTTTGCCGCGGATCTCGGAGGTGTCGTATCCGAACATGCGTTCGGCGACGCGGTTCATGGCGACCAGCCGGCCGGCCCCGTCGATATGAACGGCACCGTCGGCCATGTTGTCGACGATGGCTCGATTGCGCGCACGGCTTTCGGTCAAAAACGCGATCTCGCGTCTTGTCGCTCGACTTCTCAGGATCCACCAAAGGATCGATGTCGCCGCCGAGATCGCGACTGTGCCGAGCAGGAGCGCGGCATGCGTCGGTAGCCCCGTTCGAACGAGCTCGGACCAGAGCTCCGGATCCGACCCGAGCGCACGCGCCTGCGCGATCAAATCCCACAAGAGGACGCCGACGCTCGTCAGGGTCGCGCCGCCGATCAAGGCGAGTCCCAAGGCACCGATTCGAGCGCCGCGATGCGTGTTCGGACCCTGTCTTGGATCGGTGGAGCCTTGATCGGATCGCCGACGATTGAATTGAGCCATCATTCTCGACAGGGCAGTTGACGTGGAAAGCCGGCGGCCGGGCCCGAATGGTGCGGGACAGTCGTCCGAGACGTCGGGCTCCGCCCGAAATGGTATTCCCTGCTTGTCTAGGTCGGCGCAAGCCCCCGATCCCGTCGTCGCATCCAGGCGTCTCCTCATCTTGCCGTGCGGATGTTATCACCATCGGATGGGGGCGCATTGCAGCACTGTTGCCCCCGAGCTGCGGTGCGCACCCCGGGATTACTCGACGCACGGTTGACAGCGGGAGCGCCGCTCGACCAGAGTGCCCTTATTCGATTCTGAAACGACAGGATCTCCGTATGCAGCACCTTTGCGACATCGCCGAACGCTTCCTGAGCCAGGCGCCGGCCTGTGATTACTGGACCTTGCGTTTGGTCGAGGAAGAGCACGATCATTTGGAGGTTCGTCAGGGCGTGGTCGAGCCGAGTCGACTGACCTACACCTCCGGCGCCATGGTCACCCTCGTCAAAGACGGCGGAATCGGTTACGGCGCAACCAGCGATCTCAGCGCCGCCGGGCTGCGCGCTGCGGCCGAGCGGGCCGCGGGCTGGGCTCGGGTGCATGCCCGGCTCGGACTCTTCGAGGCCGGCATCTATCCGCGCAGCAGCACCCGCGCGGACTATCGCACGCCGGTCGAGGAGCCTTGGTCGACGCTGCCGATCGGCGAGAAGCTCGACATTCTGCAAGCCGCCAACGACGCCTTGGCGATCGACGATCGCATCGTGGATTGGTCGGCTTGGCTGGCGCGCCGCCGAGTGTCGCAGCTCCTGATTACGAGCGACGGCGGGCGTGTCTCGCAGGTTCTGGACTATGTGCATCCGGGCCTGGTCGCGGTGGCCAATGCAGGGAGCCAGACTCAGCGCAGGCATGGGGGCGGCTCCGACGGCTCGCAGCAGGGTGGTCTGGAGCGGATCGTTGCCGTGTGTCTGCTCGAGGAGGCCCCGCGCGTGGCGGAGGAGGCGCTTGCCCTCTTGGATGCCCCGGAATGTCCGACGGACACCCGCGATCTCGTCCTGCTGCCGAGCCAGATGGTGCTGCAGATCCACGAGAGCATCGGTCATCCATTGGAGCTCGACCGTATCTTGGGCGACGAGCGCAACTATGCCGGCACCAGCTTCGTCACGCCCGGCATGTTCGGTCGCTACCGCTATGGCTCGGAGCTGCTGAACGTGACCTTCGACCCGACCGTGCCGATGGAGCTGGTCTCGGGTGTCGCCGACGACGAGGGCGCGCCCGCCGTGCGTGAATATCTGATCCGTCGCGGCATCCTGGAGCGTCCGCTCGGCGGAGCCTTGTCCCAAGCGCGCGCCGGTCTACCCGGCACGGCCAACACACGTGCCAGCAGTTGGGATCGCCCGCCGATCGATCGCATGGGCAACATCAACTTGGAGCCGGGGGAGGGCAGTCTCGCCGATCTGATCGCGCAGGTGGAGCGGGGCATCCTGATGGACACCAACCGCTCCTGGTCGATCGACGACAGCCGCAACAAGTTCCAGTTCGGCTGCGAGCTGGGTCGGCTGATCGAAGACGGCGAGCTCAAAGGGTTGGTGCGCAACCCCGGCTATCGTGGCATCTCCGCAAGCTTCTGGCGCAGTCTCGACGGCGTGGGCGGCCCGGAGAGCCTGGAGATCCGCGGGGTGTGCAACTGCGGGAAGGGCGAACCCAATCAATCGGTCTACGTCGGTCACGCCACGCCGCCCTGCTTGTTTCGCGATGTCGCGGTCTTCGGAGGTGGCGAGTGAACGCCGATGCCTTTTTCGCCTTGGCCGATCATCTGAACGCCGAGCTGCACGGCGCCGAGATCCTCTTTTCCAACCTCTCGAACGAGTCTTCGGACTTCGTGCGACTCAACCGCAACCGGGTGCGTCAGGCCGGGCATGTTGGCGCGACCGCTCTGGACTTGACCCTGATCGAGGGCTCCAAACAGGTCGAGGGCGGCTGCGATTTGAGCGGCGATCCGACCGAGGATCAGGTCCGCGCACGGCGTCTGCTCGCCCGGCTGCGCGAGCGTTTGGCGCACGTGCCGGACGATCCCTATCTCAGCTATTCAGCCGAGCCGTCCGAGAGCGACCGGCGCAGCGACGCACGACTCCCGCCCGCCGCCGAGGCGATCGGCGCGCTCATCGAGTCCGCCGACGGGATGGACCTGGTCGGGATCTGGGCGAGCGGCGAGATCGCCGAGGGGCTCGCAAGCTCGATCGGGCATCGCCACTGGCATGCGAGTGCCAGCTTCAACCTGGATTGGAGTTGCTATCTGGAGGCGGACAAGGCGGTCAAATCCGCCTACAGCGGGTTCGACTGGGATCCGGCGATCCTGCGCGCCAAGCTCGAGGCGATGCGCGAGGGACTGCACATCATGTCACGCCCGGCACGCATCCTGGAGCCGGGGCGCTACCGGGCCTACCTGGCGCCGAGCGCCGTCGGCGAGCTGATGGGCATGCTCGCCTGGGGCGGGTTCGATCTCAAGAGCCACCGCACCCATCAAACACCGCTGCTCAAGATGACGCGCGGCAAGCGCAGCTTCGACCCGCGCATCGGGATCCACGAAGAGCACGACCGCGGTCTCGCTCCCCGCTTCACGGCCGAGGGCTTCCCGACCCCGCCGCGTGTCGCTCTGGTGGAAGGCGGTCGTTTCGCCGGATGTCTGGTCGACGCCCGTTCGGGCAAGGAATACGGCGAGCCGGTCAACGCCGCGAGCGATGCGCCCGGATCGCTCGGCCTGGATGCCGGGACGCTGGATGTTGCCGATGTTGCGGGCCAACTCGATACGGGGTTGTGGATCGGCAACCTCTGGTACTGCAACTGGTCCGATCCCAACGACTGCCGCGTCACCGGCATGACCCGCTTCGGTACCTACTGGGTCGAGGCCGGCGAGATCGTCGCCCCGGTGAAGGTCATGCGTTTCGACGACAGCCTCTACCACCTGCTCGGCGATCGTCTGGAGGGCCTGACGCGCGAGCGCGAGCTGCTCCTCTCCGCCGAGACCTACGACGGGCGCTCGACCGACAGCGCGCTCTTGCCCGGTGTGTTGGTGTCGGGGATCGACTTGACGCTGTGAGATGGCGATTCCCGCCATCCGCAGCCGTCGGTAGGACGCCGTCTCAAGAACCCTTTCAAATCGGCGTTTGACTCGTGACACCGCTGGGCGGTGTCACGCATCTCTTGGCGCTCCGCGCCACGATCGAGCTGGGTTCACCAATCCCTGAACACATCGACCAACCCCGCGCGCCCGGCATAGCAGCGCGCGCTCGACCAGCGCCAATGCTCCGGATCATCCACAAAACCCCGCTTCACCGGATTGTTGTGGATGTACTCCAGCTTCTGTCTCAACATCACTTTCCCCTCGATGCATTCCGGATGGGATCCCTCTTGCCAGAGCTGATACGAGCGATCGCTGCGTCTCGCCTTGAACGTGAACCCCATGCGATCCAGAAGCCGTCGTGTTCCCTGTTCCTCCAGCAGATCGATGAGCCTCCTTGCCGAGTAGGATTTGAAACGCTTCCAGACATCCGGCAGGTTGGGCGCCTGAGCCACCGCATGCAGGTGGTTTTCCAGCACGACGAAGCCATAGATTCGAAGCGCGGCATGTTCCTGCAGGTATGACCAAGAGTCGAACACCACTTGAGCGGTTTCGGGTCGAGTGAAAATGGGTAGCCATTCGACGACGGTACAGGTCAAGAAATGTGGGTGCTCCTCCGAGGCGAAACGGTAGCGTGTCCGAGCCATTGGTGCCCCGTTGAAATATTGTTTCGTGTTCTCTACTCGATCGTCTGCTTCGTTGTGAACCGCATCTTGACTCGCAGTGTTTCACCCTTCGATCGCCTCCTGTGCACGTGGCGCGGAGCGCCAAGGGATGCGTGACACCGCCGAGCGGTGTCACGAGCTATGGAGCTGACGGCTGAGGTGATCTCGCGGCTCCGCTTATTTTCTTCTCGTGACACCGCCCAGCGGTGTCACGCCTCTACTGGCGCTCCGCGCCACGTGCTCGGCCAATCGACCATGCGTTGCCACGCAAAGAGCGCCGGCCGGCGGGGTTCCGGTGTTCTAATGGCGACCATACCGACCCGCGCCCCGATGCGCTGCCTATAAAGGGACAAAGGCATGCCAGATTTTCTGAAACCCCTGTTTAACCGCCGTATGCTTGCCGACGCACTGCGTGAGCAGCCGCCGTCACCGGACGATGCGCAACGCACGATCGCCTTGAGCTGGGCCGCCGGCGCGGCGAACGGAAGCCTTCTGGGCAAAAAGGAAAAACCCCTGCAAGGCCAATTCCTGAGCGAGGTGATGGACCGGCTGCTGGACTTTCGCCAGCTCGTCGGCTCCGAGGGGATGCACCACATGGAGCCCGAGACCAGCTCCGGGACGGTGAAGGGCTATCGACCGCCGGATGCCCGTCTGGGCTGGTTCGGGTCCGACGTGGACCTCACCCGCGCGGTCCTCGAGCTGAAGGCACCGGGCGCGGATCTGGACGCCAAGCAGGGTGCGGGTTACGGCAAGCTCACGCCGGTGGAGCAGGCGTTCGGTTATGCCGCCAAGGTCGACGGCTGCCGCTGGGTCATCGTCAGCAACTTCATCGAGCTGCGGCTCTATCGCACCGATCGCGGGCAGGGTAACTGCCAGCGTTTTTGGTTAGCCGATTTGGCCGATCCCGAGCGGCTCGACGTTTTCCTCTTCCTGCTCGGTCGCGCGACCCTGCTCGGTGCCGATCCTGCCGTGCCGAGCCCGGTGGAGCGTCTCGCCAGTCACACCCATGTGGCCGAGGAGCGGATCACCAAGGCATTCTATGTCTTCTATCGGGATCTGCGGCTCGATCTCTTCTATCGGCTGCGCGCCGACAACCCGGCGCCTGCGTCTCTGTCGGCCGAGTCACACGCCGTGCGGCTTCTGGAGCAGGCCCAGAAGCTCCTCGACCGTTGTCTCTTCATCTGCTTTTGCGAGGACATCGGCCTGCTGCCGGCCAAGGTGCTCAACAGCGCCCTGACCGTCAAGACCGAGGGCTTCGTCAAGGTCTCGCGCTGGCAACAGCTCTGCGGTCTGTTCGACGCCATGGACAAGGGTCTGCCCGCGATGCAGATCAACGCCTACAACGGCGGTTTATTCGCGAAGGACGCCGCGCTCGATGCCCTGGTGGTGGCCGATGCCGCGCTCGACGGCATCCGTGCGCTTTCGGACTACGATTTCGAGACCGATCTGAACGTCAACATCCTGGGTCACATCTTCGAGCAATCGATCACCGACCTGGAATCCATCCGTGCCGAGATTCGCGGCGAGGCGGACGACCGGCAGCGTTCGCGACGCAAGCGCGACGGTATCTTCTACACCCCGGATCTCATTACCCGCTTCATGGTCGCGCGCACCATCGGTGGCTGGCTGGCCGAGCGTCACGCGCAGATCGAGGCCCGGCATCGCACCGGCAAGCCCGGACCCCTGGCGAACGAGACCCGTCTGAAGATCTGGGTGGATCATCTTGAGATTCTGCGGCGCATCAAGGTGCTGGATCCGGCCTGCGGATCGGGCGCCTTCCTGGTCGCCGCCTTCGAGTATCTGATCGGCGAGTACGAGCGGGTGAACCGCACGATCGCCGAGCTGAGCGGCGCGCCCGGACAGCTCGGCCTGTTCGATCTCGATCGCCAGATCCTGCAGGACAACCTCTTCGGAGTCGATCTCAACCCGGAATCGGTCGAGATCACCAAGCTGAGTCTGTGGCTGAAGACCGCCCGGCGCGACAAGCCGCTCAACAATCTCGATGCCAACATCCGCTGCGGCAACTCGCTCGTCGAGCCGCCCGATGCCCCGGTTGATCCCTTGGCTGATCAGGCGCTTGTCGACGCCTTCGCTGCGCTCCCGGCGGATCGCCGCGCCTTCGATTGGCGCGCCGCCTTCCCGGCGGTTTTCGCGCAGGGCGGTTTCGATGTCGTCATCGGCAATCCGCCTTATGTGCGCCAGGAGGCGCTGGGCCCGCTCAAGCCCTATCTCGCCCGGCGCTATGCCAGCTATCACGGCGTCGCCGATCTCTATGTCTATTTCTACGAGCGCGGGCTGGAGCTGCTCGCGCCGCGCGGCACCCTCAGCTACATCGTGACCAACAAATGGCTGCGCGCCGGTTACGGCGAGCCGCTGCGCCGGCTCTTCAGCGAGCGCGCCGTCCTGGAGGAGATCCTCGATTTCGGCCATGCGCCCATCTTCGAGGACGCCGACACCTTCCCCTGCATCATCGTCGTCCGGCCCGGATCCGCGGCGGCGGACGACGACGGGTCTGGCACCGGGCCGCAGGCCGCGGCGGATCCGGCCGAGCCGCTTATGGTGAGCGTCTGCCCGGTCCCGCGCGACCGCTCCACCGAGCTGTCGCTGGAGCACTATGTCCACGAGCATGCCTATCCGGTGCCTTGGAGCCGGTACGACGCCGGCCCCTGGAGCCTGGAATCGCCCGAGGTCGAGACCTTGATGGGACGGCTGCGCGAGCGCGGCGTGCCGCTGGCCGAGTTTGTCGGCTGCAAGCCCTATCGCGGCGTCTTGACCGGGCTCAACGAGGCGTTCCTGATCGACGAGGCGACCCGCGTGGATTTGATCCGCGCGGATCCCGCCTGCGCCGAGATCATCAAGCCCTATCTGCGCGGGCAGGACATCGGACGCTGGGTGCCGGATTGGCAGGGGCTCTGGATGATCTTCACCCGCCGCGGGATCGACATCGACAGCTATCCGTCGATCCGCGCGCACCTGCAGGGTTTCCGCGAGCGCCTGGAGCCAAGGCCGGCGGACTGGGATGCCAAGGTCAATGGCGACTGGCCGGGGCGTAAGCCGGGACGATATGCGTGGTATGAGATTCAGGACAGCGTGGACTACTGGTCGTTGTTCGAGCAGCCGAAGATTCTCTACCAAGAAATCCAGTTCCACCCTCAATACGCCTTGTCCGCGAAGCCGCTCTTCGGCAACAACAAGGTCTTCTTGCTGCCGACCGCCGACCTGTACTTACTTGCAGTCCTCAACTCGCCACTCCTCTGGTGGCACAACTGGCGCTATCTCCCGCACATGAAGGACGAGGCATTGAACCCCGCCGGTTTCCGCATGGAGTCACTCCCCATCGCCGAGCCCACCCCGGAGATCCGCGCCGAGACCGAGGAGAAGGTCGCCACACTGCTCGCCCGCACCACCGAGGCCCGCAACCAAACCCTCGAGCTGCTCACCTGGCTGCGCCATGAGTTCGCTGTCGAGAAACCGGGTCAACAGCTCGAAGACTTCGCCCGCCTCACCGGCGACGCCTTCGCCGCCGAGGTCCGCAAGCGTCGCCCCAAGGGCGCGCCCCGGTTGACCCCCGCCGCGATCGGCGAGCTGACCGACACCCACGCCAGCTACGCCGGGCCCATGCAGCAGCGCGCCGCTGAGATCCGTGCCCTCGAACACCGCCTCTCCGATCTGGTGAACCAGGCCTACCGACTGAGCGACGACGACATCGCGCTCATCCGGCGCACCGCACCGCCGCGGATGCCGGGCTATTAAAGGACGCTTGCCACCCTCTCGCAAATCGAATCGGGCGCTCACAAGGCCCGTAAGGCAACCAAACCAAGCTCGCTGCAGCGCTCGGGATCACCGTCGACCAGATGACTTAGGCAATGGTCGCGGGCGCGTCTTGCCCGAGGCGACCATCACCCGGCAGGCCGCAACCCTAGCGCCGGCCGCACCGACTCAGGCATGATTGCGGGTCGCCCGGGGTCTGATGCGCCTTGCTCGCAGCCTTTCCTTGGCGTGTTAAACCGGCCAAGCCGGTCTTCACAGACGCTTGATTTCTGAGCCGCACGATAAGGGCGTCTTCGATCTCGGCGTCCCCATAACTGATGTGAACCGCCTGCCGGTCGATCGGCCTGCTGGAGCGGTTCAGGAGAAATTCACCATGGTTGCAGGCCTCGACGAGAAGCTGGAGCCGATTTTTCAGGACGTGTTGCGCCGCAATCCGGGCGAGACCGAGTTCCACCAGGCGGTGCGCGAGGTCCTCGAGACCCTCGGCCCGGTGCTGGTCAAATATCCCGAGCTGGCCGAGCAGAAGATCATTCAGCGCATCTGCGAGCCGGAGCGTCAGATCATCTTCCGCGTGCCCTGGCAGGACGACCGCGGCCAGATCCAGATCAACCGCGCCTTTCGAGTCGAGTTCAACAGCGCGCTCGGTCCCTACAAGGGCGGGATGCGGTTCCACCCCTCCGTGTATCTGGGGATCATCAAGTTCCTCGGCTTCGAGCAGATCTTCAAGAACGCGCTCACCGGTCTGCCGATCGGCGGCGGCAAGGGCGGCAGCGACTTCGACCCCAAGGGCAAGTCGGACGCCGAGATCATGCGTTTTTGCCAGAGCCTCATGACGGAGCTCTACCGCCACATCGGCGAGCACACCGATGTGCCGGCGGGCGACATCGGTGTCGGCGGACGCGAGATCGGCTATCTCTTCGGCCAGTACAAGCGCATCACCAACCGCTACGAGTCCGGCGTCTTGACCGGCAAGGGCCTGAACTGGGGCGGTAGTCGCGCGCGCACGGAGGCGACGGGCTACGGGGCCATCTTCTTCCTCGAGGAGATGCTCAAGGTCCGCGGCGATTCGATCGAGGGCAAGACCTGTGTGGTTTCGGGCTCGGGCAACGTCGCCATCTACGCGATCGAAAAGGCGCAGGCGCTCGGTGCTCGCGTCATCGCCTGCTCCGATTCCAACGGCGTCGTGGTTGACCAGGACGGGATCGATCTGGCCCTGCTCAAGCAGATCAAGGAGGTCGAACGTCGTCGTCTCAGCGCTTATGTCCAGGAGAGGACCGGCGCGACCTACCTCGAGAACGGTTGCATCTGGACGGTTCCCTGTCAGATCGCGCTGCCCTGTGCGACCCAGAACGAGCTGACCGCAAAGGATGCCCAGAGCCTGGTCAGAAACGGCTGTATCGCGGTCGCCGAAGGCGCCAACATGCCGACCACACCCGAGGGGATCCACGTCCTCATGGACGCAGGCATTGCATTCGGACCCGGCAAGGCGGCCAACGCCGGCGGCGTGGCCACCAGCGCCTTGGAGATGCAGCAGAACGCCAGCCGCGACTCCTGGAGCTTCGAGTACACCGAGCAGCGTTTGAAAGAGATCATGGTGAACATCCATCGCAACTGCTACGAGACCAGCGAGGAGTTCGACTCGAAGGGGAACTATGTGGTGGGCGCCAACATCGCCGGCTTCCTGAAGGTCGGCCACGCGATGGCGGCGTTGGGGTTGGTCTGATCAAAGCGTTGGGCCGCCCCTTCGGGGCTTAAGTTGGATGGGGATCGTTTTCCCGGGGCGTTGCCCCGGGCTCGCGTGGTGAGCCCCGTTGGGGCAGTAGAAAACACCGGTTTCGATTCATAGCCATGGCGGTCGCCATGATCAAGAGGCAAGGCTGTGCCGACGTGTGCGCTCCTCAGCCCGCCGCCTGATAACACACCAACCGCTGACACAAGACATCCGCGACGACGCGCAGACCGGTGTCGCGTACATCGAGCCAGGTGAGGGCTGCCGCGACGGCGTCGTCCGGCGGGTCTTCCAGATCGAGCAGGAGTCGAGTGGATGCCGGCAGGGCGCTCAGCCAGGCGGGGTTGTAGCTGGCCTCGCCGCGATGCGGGAAGAGGGCGACATAGGCGATTCGGGACTCGACGAGATCCTGGAAGAAGTGCGAGCCGAAGGAGAGGTCCGGCACCATGCCGTCGCCGAGCTCGGCGACCTCGGCGATGACGGCGACTCGACTGATGTCCGAGAAGCGGATCGGCACGCCGAGCTCGGGTGAGCTGGTGCCCCAGCGGCCGGGTCCGATCAGCAGGGTGGGGCAGTCGTCGCGATCGGCGATGCGGCGATTGAGCTGTCCGACCAAGCGGGCGACGGTGAACTTCTGCACGGTCGTCAGGGCGCTGTAGCGTGGGCCGTCGACATGGATGATGCGGGCGATCGGCTGGTCGATGTTGCCGCCCATGAAGTGTCCGTCGGTCGCGAAGAACAGTCGCGGGATCGGCACCTCTTCCGGCAGCTCGACGCGTTGGTTGATTCCGAGGGTTTGCAGCGGGCGGCACTGGACGAGACTGAAGTAGGGTGTGCCGTCGTCGGTTAGATGCAGGGTGAATTCGATGTCGACCGGGTAGGCGTAGGCGGCCTCCAGGGTCTGGAGCAGACGCTGGATGAGGTCGACGAACGGGGTCTCGCGCAGAAGCGGCGTGAATGTAATACGCCAGACCGGATCGCCGCCGGTGCGCTCGCGCGAGCGCTGAGTGGCCTCGCGGTCGAGCTCGGCGCACCAGCGCAACGGCAGCTCCGGGTCGCTCGTCAGGTGTCTCACGGCGAGCGTGCGCAGGCGGTTGTCCGAGATATCGAGCACGTCGATCTCGTGCTGGGAGAAGCGCACGGCGTCGTCGCGATCGCGGAAGGGGCGTTTGTGGGGCTGATCCAGGGCCACCACGCAGGCGTGGTCGCCCTCGATGCGGTCGACCGCACGGGTTCCCAGACCCATGACCAAGCGGACCATGCCGGCGGTCGGATCCATGGACTCTTCCCAGACGAAGGTGTTGCGCGACACGCCCACGCCGGCGGCGTCCGGGAAGTACCAGCGCCCGTGATAGCGCCCGCAGACGCGTTGCAGCAGAAGCGCCATCGGCTCTTCGAGGTCGGCCAGTCCGCGTTGGCGCCGGTAGGTGAGGGCGTCTTCGCTCATGGTGCTGGCGAAGACGCGGCAGATCGCCTCTTCGAGCTGGGCGAGCCGTTGCTCGGGCGAGCCTTGGTTGACGAGGAAGAGGCTTTCGTATTTGCCGGCAAAGGCGTTGCCGAAGCCGTCTTCGAGCAGGCTGCTCGAGCGCACCAGGATCGGATACTGCCCGAAATAGTCGAGCATCCGTTCGAGCTCCGAGCGGACCTCTTCCGGAAGCTCTCCGCGCAGCATGTCCTCGCGTAGTGATTGGGCCTCGCTGAAATACCCCGCCTCGGTGCGCTGGCGCATGATCCTGGGCCACCAGCCGTTGTGCACCAGATAGGAGTAATAGACGTCGGAGCCGAGAAAGAAGGAGTCGTGCGGCTCCAGATGACGTTCCCAGCGCTCGGGGTCGTCCTGCAACAGGATGCGGCGTGCGAGCAGCATCCCGACCGCTTTGCCGCCGATGTAGCCGCTGCCGATCATGCGTGCGCGGATCTCGATGAGATCCTGCAGGCCGAGATAGCGGCGGGCGAGTGCGATGATGCGCTCGTCGCGGCTGATCAGGATCGGATAGAGCTGCTCGAGCACCGCGCGGCGTCGCTCGCCGTCGGCGTCTTGGTTCAGCACCTCGGCAGCATCGAGAAAGAGCCGATCCCAATAGTCGAGCTGTCGCTGCGTGGTCTCGCCCTTGCGGCGTTCGAGGTCCGCGTGGAGTCGAGTCGCGTCGCTGCTGTCGATTACGGGGCGAAATGCCTCGCCCTCGTGGATATGCGGCAGGAACATGGTCGGTGATTGTCGCTGCCAGACCTTGACCGGTTGCACGTAGCAGCCGCTTTCGGCCCGTCTGACATCGATCAGGACCTGCGTGGTCTCGCGGATGCGCGCCATGGTGGTGTAGCAGTGACTACGCGAGAGCAGACCGAAATAGGCGACCGTGTCGAGCCGATAAAGATAAGGGCAGATGACCTGGAAGAGATTGCCGACCATCAGGTCGGTGGCCCAGGCCGAGAGCAGATCGGAGAGACAGTCGAAGACGTAGAAGGCGCCGCGTCCGTAGTCCGTGATCAGGCGGTGGACGTGGCAGGTGAATGCCTCGAAGCCGCGCAGGGCGTCGATCGAGACGATCTTGATGCCCGGCCCGGGCGCGACCAGGGGCGGATGGCGGCCGAAACGCAGATAGATGATGGAGCGCTCGCCCGCGACGGCTTGGGCGACGAAGGGCTCGACGAAGCCCCGGTAGTCCGCGATGTCGTCGATACGCCAGACGACGTTGTCGCCGATGCGCAGTCCGTCGAGAACGCGATCCAGTCCGGCGAGCCCGGTCGAGACGCGCTCGGCGTCGGCGGCTTCGAGCGGATCCTGCATCGGCGCAAGCTCGGTCACCGGGACGCCGGGTCGGCCTCGCGACCCTGTGCGGACGAGCTCTCGCGCTCGGTCAACTCGCGGCCTTCTGCTCGCGCGCCATCAGGATCAGCTTATCGGCGATCGCGAGCATATCGGGGAAACCTTTGGCTTCCTGACCGACGACGACATAGCGACCGCCGACCGCGATCATGGGGACCGCATCGACGCGATAACGCTCGACCAGGGTGTCGCCCCGCTTGATCTGAGTCTCGACCGCAAACGAGTTGAACAAAGGCTCGAAGGTTGCCACATCCACGCCCTTGCTTGCGACCCATGCAAAGACGTCCTTCTCGGTGAAGAGCTTGGTCCGGTCGTTATGCAGCGCCTCGAAGACCTCCTGGTTGAGTCGATCCAGGTCGCCGCTGTACTCCAGCGCATAGAAGAGTCGTGCGAGATTGGCCCAGGCGGCCCGACCGAAGGTCACCGGGACCTGGCGGAAGGTGACGTCCTCCGGCAGCTTGGAGGCCCAGGGCTTGATGACCGGGTTGAGGTCCATGCAGTGCGGGCAGCCGTAGGAGAAGAATTCCAGGACTTCGATCTTGTCGGGTGCCGCGCTCGGCTGCGGCGGCGATACGGCGCGCCAGTCGCGGCCCTCGACCAGGTCGGCGGCAAGGACGGGGCGTAGCGGGAGCATCGCGACGCCGAGAGCGCCGATCATGGTTTGGGAAAAGCGACGACGTGTGAAGGCCATGCTGGATCTCCGGTCGGGATGAGTGAGGTGGTGATTCGATCTTATCGGTCTGGATTCAGCCGGTGATGATATGTCCCCGGCACGGCTTGTGTCAGTACCGCCCGCCTGTCTGCCGTAGGTTGTGCCGAGCCGAGCGAGGCACAACTTCCCTGCGGGCGGCGGCGTTTCCGATCGACGGCTCGACGCATCTGTGGTTGCTTGCGAGGCTCGGGCCGCTGCTGGCGGTGTTTCGCTTCCTATCGTCAGCGCAACCTACGGCGCATTGCCGCAAAATGCGCTCGCCCGCGGACCATGCGGCGATGTTTCTTCACCCGACGGCAGCGGGGTATCCGGATCCTCGAGCCAGGCGGCGATGTCGGCGCGTACGCGTGCACCTTGGCGGTCGCGCGGGAGCATATGCCAGCCGTGCTCGTAGAGAACGAATGTCAGACCGGGATCAGTGCCGGGTAGTTTCGCCAGAAATCGGCAAAAGGCATTCTTGGGGATGATCTCGTCCTGCTCGCCGTAGAGCAGCAGGGCAGGGGTCTGCAGGCGGCCGGCCGAGGCTTGCGCCCGGTCCATCAGGTCGGTGATGCCCCAGAGTGCATCGACGCGAGTCGCCTTGATGACAAGCGGGTCCGCACCCATCGCCTGCAACATCTCGATATGGTCCGACGGACTGAGACGGATCCCCTCGCCGGTCAGCTTCAGCCAGGGCAGGGTGCGCACGGCGCCTTCCAGGGCGAGGCGTTGATACCAGGGCATGGTGTCGCGCGACCAGACCGCGGGCGCGATCAGGATAAGGCCGTCGATCGGCAGCGGCGCCTGCGCCATCGCGGTCAGGACGACGGCGCCGCCCATACTCTCGCCGGCGATATAGAGCCGGGCATCGGGATGGCGCGCACGCAGCAGATCGATCAGGTTGCGCAGATCCGCGGCGAGACGGTTGCTGCCGTGCCAGCGACCGGGCAAGGCGGCAGCGCCGAAACCGCGCTGATCGACCGCGTAGGTGGTGATGCCCGCGTCGGCAAGCTCGCGGCCCAAGGGGGCGAAGGCGTTCGCGTAGTCGTTGAAGCCGTGCAGCCCGAGCACAATCTTTCGGGGCCGCTCGGCGCCGGTCCAGACGCGTAGGGGCAAACGATAGCCGTCGTCCATCCGCGCGTGATCGGCACCGATGTCGGGCGACCTTGTGTGCGTGTCGGGAGATTCGACGATGTTCGGGGAGGCGCAGGAAGTGAGCATGAGAACAAAGGTCAGGGCGGCAAGGCCATTGGTCCAGAGCGAGCCGGCCATGGCTTTCGGCAGTATATTCGGCCTGGCCGAGTATAGGGTCCCGCCCGGGCTCGGCCCGCCGTGTCCTTTACGAAGCGCGTATACTCCGCACCTGTGAACAGTCTGCTCGAAGCCCATGATTTGGTCCGGATCTATCCTGGCGTGCGCGCCGTGGATGGTATCGGTTTTCGTGTCGACGCCGGTCAGTGTTTCGGTCTCTTGGGGCCGAACGGGGCAGGGAAGACGACGACCTTGTAGATGCTGGAGGGCATCCAAACTCCGACCTCGGGCACCGTACTCTATCGTGGCCGGCCGCTCGATCGCGCCTACCGCGAATCTGTCGGCATTCAGTTTCAGGCGACCGCGCTGCAGGACTTTCAGACGGTACGCGAGTCGCTGGCCATGTTCGCGAGCCTCTATCGGCGCACCGCGGACCGCGACGAGCTGATCCGGCTCTGTAATCTCGCGGAGATCCTGGATCGAGACACCCGCAAGCTCTCGGGCGGTCAGCGTCAGCGGCTGCTCTTGGCGATCGCCTTGGTCAACGACCCGGACCTGGTGTTCCTCGACGAGCCGACGACCGGTCTGGATCCGCAGTCCAGACGCAACTTCTGGGGCCTGATCGAGACCGTGCGTCGGCGCGGCAAAACAATCGTCCTGACCACTCATTATATGGAAGAGGCCGAGCAGCTCTGCGATCGGATCGCGATCGTCGACCACGGACGGATCATCGCCGAGGGTCAGCCTGCGCGTCTGGTTCGCGATCACTTCCCCGCGACCGTGATCCGACTGCCGGAGACGGCATGGCCGAGCGGCGTCGCGCTCCCGGCGGGTGCGGATCGGCGCGACGGTCGGATCGAGATCTATGCCGACGAGGTCCCGCCGATGCTGGCCGAGATCGAGCGCGTCGGGGCTGATCTGACGGATCTGCGGGTGGCGACGCCGAATCTGGAAGACCTCTTTCTGAAACTAACTGGACATGATCTGCGGTCTTGAGCCAGTTCGGCTCGGCCTTGCTCGATTCTCCGGATCGTCCTACAAATTACCGGAACATCTCATGTGGCGCCGTATCCTGACCATCCTCGTTGCGCGTAACCGCGAGTTCTATCGCGATCGGGCGGGGCTGTCATGGAACATCCTGATGCCGATCATGATGGTTCTGGCCTTTGCGTTCATCTTCACCGACACGTCACGAGACGTCTTCAAGGTCGGCGTGATCACGGAGGGCGCCGAATCACCGGTCGCGGCCTTCCCCTTCCTGCAGACCCGCCATATCCAATTCATCCCGGTGACGGATACGGCGGCGGCGATCGGGAAGGTGGAGCGCCATCAGCTGGATCTTCTCGTGGATCCGAGCGAGACATCGCGCTATTGGGTGAATTCCGAGTCGGCCAACGGCTATCTCGTCGAGCGTCTCTTGCTCGGCGCGCGTGGTCTCGACGATCAAGCAGGCGATCATGGCGAATCCGCGGGGGCGATCCCGCAGCGGGTGACCGTGAGCGGCGCCGCCTTGCGCTATGTCGACTGGGTGCTGCCCGGCGTGCTGGCGATGAACATCATGTTCTCCAGTCTCTGGGGTGTCGGCTGGGTGATCGTGCGCTACCGCAAGAACGGCGTGCTGCGTCGCTTGAAGGCAACGCCGCTGAGTCCGTGGGAGTTTCTCACTGCGCAGGTGTTCTCGCGTTTGCTGGTCGTCCTCGGGGCGAGCCTGGTGGTCTATACCGGGGCCAGTCTCTTGCTGGACTTCCCGATGCGCGGCTCCTACCTTGCGCTGCTGCTGGTCTATGTGGCCGGTGCGCTGTGTCTGATCAGCCTCGGACTGATCGTCTCCTCACGCCTGCGCACGGAGGAGGTCGCGGACGGTTTGCTCAACCTCATCTCCTGGCCGATGCTGCTGCTCTCGGGTGTGTGGTTCTCGATGGAAGGGGCCAGCGGCGCGGCCCAAATTCTATCCCGGTTCCTGCCGCTGACCCATATCGTCGAGGGTGCGCGGGCCGTCATGATCGACGGCGCGGGTGTGGTTCAGGTCCTTCCGCAGATCGGCCTCCTGGCCGGTCTCGCACTCCTCTTCCTGACCCTGGCGGCCTGGATGTTTCGTTGGGAGTGATGGGAGTAGGGCGGATGGATAGGGTCGAATCAGGAGCCGCTTGCCTTCGGGACGCTCAACACCTCGACCTCGACCCTCGCCAGACCCTTCTTGATCATCCCCAGCTCGCGTGCGGCGCTGCGGGAGAGATCGATGATCCGGCCTTTCACGAAGGGGCCGCGGTCGTTGACTTTGACGACGATGCTTTTGCCGGTCCTGGTGTCCGTCACGCGGACCTTGCTGCCGAGGGGGAGAGACTTGTGTGCTGCGCTGGGGATGTTCTTGTTGTAGATCGCCCCGCTTGCGGTCTTCCGACCATGGAGGCTGTCGTGGTAGTAGGAAGCGATGCCCTTCTGAGCATGCCCCGGTTTGACGCGTGCCTCGGCATTCGGGCCCGAGACGAGAAGAAACACCCCGAGCGAGGCGAAGATCAGCGTTTTGTTCATAAGCAGGACCGTTTCTGCAATCGGCGAGCCGGCGCCGCGGACGGCGCATTGGATGCCGGTCAGTTGATAACCTGGTGGGCAGTATAAGGGAAATCACGTATAGGGTAAACCCTATATCGGGAAAACCCGGATCTCTGTCCGATCACGGTCTGTAAACGGTCGGGGAAGTCGATGGTGTGGCGGACGCGGCGGGCCCCCGGCGCACGACATTCACGCGCAGCGAGCGATCGGTCTGTCGTTTCCGGTCAGGACGCGGAACCTGCGAAACGCGCTCAGCTCAACGGCTGAAGGCTGAAGGCTGAAGGCTGAAGGCTGAAGGCTGAAGGCTGAAGGCTGAAGGCAGGAGCTTACCGATCAAAACCGCCAAGCCCCACGCCGCATCAGCCCACCCTAATGGCCCTGCTCGACACGCGCTGTCGATCCTGCACCCGTCATTTCCGGCATCGGCCCGACCAAGCTCGCCGGCAAGGTCTTGGCCGCGCTGATCAACGACACCACGACTGCGGCCAGATACGGGATGGACTGGACGATCAGGACGGCGACCCAGACCCGGACATCCAGCATGAAGGCGTCGTCGCGAAGCATGATCAGGCCGGCCGCCAGCCAGAAGGCGATGGCGAAGAGGCCCTCCTCGCGGGCATCGGCCAGGGCGCGGATAAAGGCCGGGGCCTGCGCGAGCTTCGGGGTTCTGAAGAAGCCGAGACCTCCCGAGACGAAGCCGCCGAACATGGCGCGGGCGATCGTGTGCGAGAGGGCCAGCCCGGCCAGGCCGGCGGCGAAGCTCTGACGTAGGGTCGCGGTCACCCGACGCCGATAGAGCAGGAAACTCTTCGACATCTTGAAGCCGAACAAGACCAAGGGCACCAAGGCGACGGTGATGTAGGGCGGTGTCACCTGGAGCGGAAACATCACCATGGCCACGGACCAGGCGAGTGCCGCGAAGTTGAACAGGAGGTTGAAGCCGTCCGCGAACCAAGGCAGCCAGCCGGCGACGAAGTGATAGCGTTGGCCCGCCGAGAGGGTGGTCTTGCGGATCCCCAGGAGCTGATGGCGGTGGTGCTTGAGGGTGCGCACCGCTCCGTAGGCCCAGCGATACCGCTGTTTCTTGAAGTCGGCGAAGGTGTCCGGCATCAGGCCGCGCCCGTAGGTGCAGGGGATGTAGAGCGCCTTGTGGCCCTCTTCGAACACACGCAGCCCGAGCTCGGCGTCCTCCGTAATACACCACTCCGCCCAGCCGCCGACGGCGTCGAGCGTCGGGCGGCGGATCATGGTCATGGTGCCGTGCTGGATGATGGCGTTGCGCTCGTTGCGGGTGACCATGCCGATGTGGAAGAAGCCGCGATACTCGGCCATGCACATCGCCTTGAAGGCGTTCTGGTCGGCGTCGCGGTAGTCCTGCGGGGCCTGCACGATGGCGACCTCGGGGTCTTGAAAGGCGGGCACCAGATGCCTTAACCAGAGCGGCTGCACGATATAGTCCGCGTCGATGACGGCGATGACTTCGGCGCGTGGATCGGTCTCCCGCAGCGCATAGTTGAGTGCGCCGGCCTTGTAGCCCGCGAGCGGATCCACGTGAAAGAACCGGAAGCGCTCGCCGACGGCTTCATTCAGATGTCGGCAATGCGCCTCGACCGGCTGCCAGACGGCGGGATCCTTGGTGTTGTTGTCGATGACCAGGACCTCGTATCCCGGATAGTCCAACGCCGCCAAGGCGTCCAACGTCTCGATTAAGAGCTCGGGCGGCTCGTTGTAGGCGGGCACGTGGATGGAGACGACCGGCAGCTCCTCGTCCGGCACCGCGCGCAAGGGGAACGGACGTCGCCACCGCCGCAGCCACAGCGCCTCGGCCCATTCGTGCGTCTCCGCCATGATCAAGACGATGACGCCGACCCCGCCGACCAGAAGCAGGATGCCGACGATGGCCGTGGCCGGCGTCATGTAAAGCCGCGTGTAGTCGTAGACGATCCACACCGCCGCGGTCGAGATCCCGTACATCACGAGCGCGAGAAAACCTTTGCCCTTGCTGGATAGGCTCGAGCTGTCTCGATAGAGAAACACCAGGAGCAGGATAGCCATGACCACGGAGAGACCGGCAAGCTCTTGCCAGTGCGGGATGCGCACGACCGGCTGGGTGAAGACGAACTTGGGCTCGCGGTCGGTGTTGTAGACCCCCCAGTAGGCGCCTGTCGCACCTTCGATCCTGGTCTTCCAGGTCTGGTCGAATGCCTCCATAACGTAGTAGACATAGCCTGCCTGCTCGGCGTGCGCAAGGAAGCGGCGCAGGAACCGCGTCTGATTCGTCAGCGACGCCTCGGCACCCCGATTTCGCCGGCCATTGCTCGGCCAGCCGACCTCTCCGATGATGACCTCTTTGTTCGGAAATGCGGCTTTGACCTCGTCGTAGCGGCTGACCGCATAGGCCACGGCCTGTTCGACGGGGACACCTTCCCAATAGGGCAGCAGGTGAACGGTGATGAAGTCCACATGATCCGCAAGCTCCGGATATTTCAGCCAGACATGCCAAGGTTCGGCTGTGCTGACCGGTAGCCAGGTCATCTTGCGAACTCGGTCCAGGTATTGGGTCAGTTCGGAGACCGAAACGTCCTCGCGCAGGATCGCCTCGTTGCCGACCATGACGCGCACCAGATTCCGATAGCCTTTACTCAGGATTTCGCCGAGCCGTGCGAGCTCGATCTCGTTGGCGTCCGGATCGGCTCCGATCCAAGCGCCGAGCGTGACATTCAGGCCGCGCGCAGCGGCAAGACGCGGGATCGCCGCGAGCGTGCTTTCGACCGTGTAGGTCCGCACGGCATGGACGGTTCCCTGCAGAAGGGCCAGGTCCTCGTCGATCTCCTCGATGGTCGGGAAGTTCTTGAATGCCGGATCGTTGTGCGCACGCATCGGTGCGAATGAGAAGCCTTGGATGCGATTGGGCCAAGGTGGCTCGTCCGCCGGCCGGTTGAGCAGGGCCCACGCCGCAACCGTCAACAGGGCGATCAGAACCGGGATGAGGATGTTGCTTGAATATCTCACGGGCGCTCGGACGGCATGGCTGGATCACGCGCCTCCGAGCAGAGGTTGCAAGGGGCGGCGAACGGAGGGATTGGGGGCGGCACGACCTGATTCCTTGGAAGACAAGCTGTTCGATTCCGAACCGGGGGCCGGACATCATGCAAAAGCGCGCATCGCAAATGTCACGACTGCGCTTTACAACATCGGGATGATAACGCGATTTCGATGCCGAAGTGAGTCGGTTTAGGCCGACATCCAGGGCGCCTTCTTGTTTGCCGTTTCTCGCGGCGAGGTTAGACTCGGGCCGGGTACAGCGCGAGCGCGTGTGGGGTTTCATCCGCGGCGACTGCGCTTTCTTGGAGAACTGAGGACAAAAGAGGACAACTCGATGAAGAAGCGAATGATCGCCCTGGCCGTTTCGATGGGGTTCGTCGCGACCCTGACAGCAGCGGACGATTCCGCTCTGCGCGAGAAGGCGAAATCCGCAGGACTTCTCCCGATCCCCGCCGGTGTGCCCGAGGTGACAGGCAATCCGGTCACGCGCGAGAAGATCGACCTCGGACTCATGCTGTTCATGGATCCCCGACTCTCGGCAAGCGGGGTCATCAGCTGCAACACCTGCCACAACCTCGGCATGGGCGGGGACGACAACCTGCCGACGTCGGTCGGTCATGGTTGGCAAACGGGTCCGAGGAACTCCCCGACCGTGCTCAATGCCGTTTTCAACGCAGCGCAGTTCTGGGACGGCCGCGCGGAGGATCTCAAGGAGCAGGCAAAGGGGCCGGTTCAAGCCGGTGTCGAGATGGCGAACAAGCCCGAGAACGTCGTCGTGACGCTTAAGAGCATGCCCGAGTATGTCGAGCGCTTCACCAAGGCGTTTCCGAACGAGCCGGATCCCGTGACCTTCGACAACATGGCCAAGGCGATCGAGGCCTTCGAGGTGACTTTGGTCACGCCCGGGTCGCCGTTCGACGATTGGATCGAAGGCAACGATGCGGCCATGACGGACGAGCAGAAGCAGGGCCTCGATCTCTACATCGAAAAGGGCTGCAGCGCCTGCCACTCCGGCGTCAACTTCGGAGGACAGGACTACTTCCCCTTCGGTCTGATCACCAAGCCGGGTGCCGACATCCTCCCGCCCGGCGACAAGGGCCGCTTCGAGGTCACCAAGACGGTGTCCGACGAGTACGTCTTCCGTGCCGGGCCGCTGCGCAACATTGCCTTGACGGCGCCTTACTTTCACTCGGGTGCGGTGTGGGATCTGGGTGCCGCCGTCGCCCTGATGGGGACCGCGCAGCTCGGGACCAAGATCTCCGACGAAGAGGCGGCGCAGATCGTTGCCTTCCTGCACGCGCTGACCGGGGAGCAGCCGAAGATCGAGTATCCGATCCTGCCGGTGGAGACCGACGACACGCCGCGGCCGGATCTCTCGGCCTTGCCGGTCGCAAACTAGGGAGCGGAGGCTCGACGAACCGCAACGCGATTGCGTCGAGGTGATTGGTTGGAACCGGAATTCCGGTGCGGCGCAGGCCGCACCGGTGTCGTCGAACGGTCAACGCGGCGGAGCCGAGCCTGTTCGGGCGTCGCCGACCTCGCGTTCGAGCCTGGCCGGTTTTGGGCGCTCCGACCGTCGGGGACGTCTGGTTTCAGCGTTGGGCACTTGAAGCGACGCGTTTCGACGTTATCTCCCGAACGAGCGGCTCGGCTCGGTCAGTTGCTTCTCTCGTTCCGCCTGAAAAAACCGCTTCATCAGCAACCACCGCTGCCGCCTCCGGCTCAGAGGCATGGCACGGCCGATCCTCGTCAGGGTGATGCAAAGGCGCTCGATGAGCGTGCGGGATTGAAGCGACGGCGCTCGGTCGATGTTTCGCATGGGATAAGGAGTGCTCTCGCGAGAGGTTGAAGGTGGAGGGTCACGTAACGGCTTGTGGTCGGCGGCTTTCGATCACCTGCCGCAACAACGCATGCGCGCAATGCCCGCAGCGACCGCAATCGCCGGGTACGCCCAACTCCTTCCTGAGGTCGGCGAGCCTCTCAGTTCCTCGCTCGGCCGCAGCGATAATCTGGCGATCGGTAACGGCCTGACAAATGCAGACGTACATGAGATTCTCCCGGCACTCCCCTTGGCGTTGAAGAAATAATAGGAACGATTCGCATTTGTGTCAAGATCTCCTTCGGCACATCTTCAGTCCTCTTTTAAAGGTCGAGTCCAGATGAAAACCCAACCCTCCATCAATCAGCATCACAACGCGGTGCTCAAGGAAGCCCTGACCGCGATCAATCAGTATTTCCTGCACGCGCGGATGCTCGGCAACTGGGGCTTCAAGACGCTGGAGGAGCGGGTCTACCACGCCTCGATCGAGACCATGAAAGAGGCCGACAAGATCGTCGAGCGCGTACTCTTTCTGGAAGGGCTCCCCAACCTTCAAGATCTCGGCAAGCTGCTGATCGGAGAGGATGTTCCCGAGATCCTGCGCGGCGATCTCACGATGGAGCTGCGTTACCGCGAAGCACTCGCCGGCGCCATCGCCCACTGCGAGCAGCAGGGTGATTTCGTGAGTCGGCATCACCTCGAAGAGATCCAGGAGTCGAGCGAAGAGAGAATCGACTGGATCGAAACCCAATTATCACTGATCGAGAGCGTCGGACTGCCGAATTATCTCGAGTCGGCGATCTGACCAGAGAAGCCCCGGAGACCCAAACATGAAAGGCAACCCCGATGTTATCGCCCACCTCCAGCGCCTGCTCGCCAACGAGCTGGCTGCGATAGACCAGTATTTCATCCACTCGCTCATGTACGAGGACTGGGGTTTCGCCAAGCTGTTCGCGCGCATCGAGCACGAAGCAACGGAGGAGAAGGAGCATGCCTCGATGTTGATCCGGCGCATGCTGTTCCTGGAGGCGACGCCCGATCTCAGTCAGCGTGACGGACTGCGCGTGGGCGCGAGCGTGCCGGAGATGTTGGCCAACGACCTCCAAGTCGAGTACGAGGTCGCGGCCGCGTTGAAGGAGGCGATCGTCTGCTGCGAGCAGCACAAGGATTTCCAGACCCGGACCGTTTTGCTGCAACTGCTCAGAGATACCGAGGAAGACCACGCCGACTGGCTCGAGCAACAACTCGGATTGATCGATCGGGTGGGGCTTGAGAACTATCTTCAGTCGCAGATGCATCCCTCCGGTCCGGCCTGAGCCGACCCTGATCCTCCGCTGGCGATCCGTTGGAGATCCAGGAACGGATCTCCCGTCGTTTGTCTCGACTCTGATGTCTAGGTACTCCGCGAGGATCATGACTCGAAAATCGCGTTGCCGAGCCGCAGGGCGGGTCGGTGACAAGCGTAGGGTCCAGCCATACAATCCCCCGCAGTCTTTGGGGAGACGCCCATCCGCGGCGCCTCCCGGCTTCAACGTCGGTCTGTCGGGAGAAGACATCTGTGAAATACGCTGCAAAGAGAACCTGGCCGGATAAGCCCAAGTCCTGGGAGGCCAAGGGCGAGGCGGAAACCGCCGAGGCATTCGCTCTGGGATTCGCCGCCGACCAAGGGCTCGGCTTGGGAACCGAGCTGGTCGTGATCGAACGGGAAGGCGAGGACGCCGAGATTCAGTTCTTCAAGATCGCCAATACCTCGCCGTATCAGCTCGTACAGGCGGAGCCGAGGGCCGGTGCGGGAAGCCCGCCGCGCCAAGACGCTACGCCCGAGCCGTCTTCGGCGGCTTCGAGCTTCGATGCGGAAGGCGGGAGCGCCGAAGTCGCCGCTACGCCCCTGGACAATCTGCGCCCCTTTAAGACCATGATCCTCTATATGATCAAGGTTGCCCTCGTGGCGTTCGGTGCGATCTATGCCCTCGGGTATCTGTTTCGCTATCTGCGGTCCGTCCTCTGAGTCGATCTCGCGTGGGCGATTTCTCGCCCACCCCCGCCGTCCCCGTTCACCATCCGAAGTCCGCGCGGATCGTCCAAGGCGTGCCCGACCGTCATGGCCTCCTCGGGCCACGCTCAGGAATCCTTGCGCCCATGCGCCCCGATGCCCTGCGCGGCTTGGGCCTGCGTCGGCTGAATCGCACCTTTGCCGACACTCCGGCCTTTCCCCTAAATTTTTGTGTAAAAGCAACTTGACATCTCTGGCTGTCAAGCTAAGATGACACACAAGGACAGCAAGTCAGTCCGAACGTTCCGGGACATAAGGAACGCAAGCGTGTTTCGTGGAGGTAGTCGGTGCCACGGAGGTTCGCTCCCCGATCGATATCGGCGGCGCATACACTCATTCTCACGACGGAGCTTAAACCATGGCTGAGCAAGCAAGCCTTTCGGGTTTAACCGAGCAGCAGGCGAAAGAGTTTCACGAGCAGTTCAAGATCACCTACACCGCATATGTCGGCCTCGCCGCGCTGGTGCATCTGTTCATCATTGCAGCCAATCCCTGGTTCTAAGAGGAGAGACCCATGAACGTATTCGACTACAAGCCTCTTGAGCAGGACTATCGCATTTGGCTGGTGCTGAACCCCGCCACTTGGTTGATCCCGATGTTCGCCGCGCTGCTCGTCATTGCGCTTGCCGTTCACGTCTATGCCTTCTCGTTGTCGGGCAATGCTTGGACGCCGGCTGAAGCAGCTGCCCCGGTCGCCGTTGAAGCTCCTGCTCAATAAGACACTTGGCCGCCGATTTCTGAAACGGCGCCGTAATTACACCTCTCTATCGGAGATACATCGATGGCCGAGCAATCCTTGTCGGGTTTGACCGAACAACAAGCGAAGGAATTCCACGAGCAGTTCAAGATCACTTACACCGCGTATGTCGGCCTCGCCGCGCTGGTGCATCTGTTCATCATCGCTGCCAATCCTTGGTTCTAATTAACCCGACCTCGACGAGAACAAGATCATGAGCGAAATCGCAAAACCGAAAAACCCGGAAGACGATTGGAAGGTGTGGCTGGTTCTGAACCCCGCAACCTGGCTGATGCCGATCTTCTTCATGCTGCTGATCATCGCGCTGGCGCTGCATGCCGTCGTGTTCCAGATGGGATTCGGCTGGGCTTGATGCCCGTGCATGGCGGGGCTGCCGTCGAGTAGCCCCGAAGACGATGGGCCGGCGCCGCACGGCGCGCCTATCGTCGACGGCGGGTGGTGAGTGGCGGATGCGTCACTCACACCCGCCTTATCTCGTTCCGGAACGTCCTGTTCCGATCGACGGCGATCGACGACCTTCCGCCGGTCACTTCCTCGTTGCTCGCTTGCTCGCCATCCGCTGTCGCTCGACCCTGCCACTCGGTCGCTTCTCGCAATCGAAATAGGCTGTTGATGTTCCTCGCTCCAGTCTTTGCAACTGAATCCGTCGGTCTCGATGGCCGGTTCTCTCGCCTTCTTCCGCTTTTTCTCAGCTCCTTGCTGCTGGCGTTCCTTGATCCGCAGCCGTCTCTGCCCGACTCGCGCTTGATTTCAGACCCGTCATAGCGTCTGTCGGACATGTGCTCGCCCGGGGGCGGGCGGCCGGAGCGATTCCGTTCGCTTGCGGGCGCCGACTAATGTATTCAAAACATACTGAAGAATAAGTATTTTTTCTGCTTCTTGCCTGCCTCGGAAAAGTTATTTGTCAAATCATCTTGACATCCCTGAATGTAAAGCTAAGATGACACACAAGATCTCTGGTCAATTTGAAGTTTTGAAGCCCGGCGAGATCGGGCGCAGAGAATCGGGTGGCGATCAATGCACCCATGTCGCCGACCGTTTTCATCGAAGCGGCGGTATCAGCAACACATAGCATGGAGTTTAAACCATGGCCGAACAGGCAAGCATTTCGGGTCTTACCGAGCAGCAGGCGAAAGAGTTTCACGAGCAGTTCAAGGTCACCTACACCGCATATGTCGGCCTCGCCGCGCTGGTGCATCTGTTCATCATTGCAGCCAATCCCTGGTTCTAAGAGGAGACACTTAAATGAATGTCATGAATTATAAGCCTCTTGAGCAGGACTATCGCATTTGGCTGGTGCTGAACCCCGCCACTTGGTTGATCCCGATGTTCGCCGCGCTGCTCGTCATTGCGCTTGCCGTTCACGTCTATGCCTTCTCGTTGTCGGGCAATGCTTGGACGCCGGCTGAAGCAGCTGCCCCGGTCGCCGTTGAAGCTCCTGCTCAATAAGACACTTGGCCGCCGATTTCTGAAACGGCGCCGTAATTACACCTCTCTATCGGAGATACATCGATGGCCGAGCAATCCTTGTCGGGTTTGACCGAACAACAAGCGAAGGAATTCCACGAGCAGTTCAAGATCACTTACACCGCGTATGTCGGCCTCGCCGCGCTGGTGCATCTGTTCATCATCGCTGCCAATCCTTGGTTCTAATTAACCCGACCTCGACGAGAACAAGATCATGAGCGAAATCGCAAAACCGAAAAACCCGGAAGACGATTGGAAGGTGTGGCTGGTTCTGAACCCCGCAACCTGGCTGATGCCGATCTTCTTCATGCTGCTGATCATCGCGCTGGCGCTGCATGCCGTCGTGTTCCAGATGGGATTCGGCTGGGCTTGATGCCCGTGCATGGCGGGGCTGCCGTCGAGTAGCCTCGAAGACGATGGGCCGGCGCCGCACGGCGCGCCCATCGTAGCCGAAGGGCGGGGATGTCGCTGCTTGGCAACCCCGTCCTTCGAAAACCCGATGCTCGCCGATCCCAGACCCCGACCGACATTGATGTCCCTCCCGAAGCCGCTCTTCCGTCGAGCAGGCGACCCCTCCTTAGGATTTGTCCGGTGCCTAACCGTCGCGCGTGATCGGGCATAGCGCCTTTCGGAGCTGATCCCGGCATGGTGGATCATTGATGTCCCGAGTGCGATAATCCCCGACCCTCAAGACATCGCTCTTGTTTCCGAGCCTAATTCACCTGTGGAGCTGATCCCGGCATGAGTCGTAACGACGATCCCTGGGCGCAAGCCTGGCGCGAGCTGCTGCCTCGGATATTGCCTTTTTCCGATGTCTCGTCGGCCGATTTTCCGCTGCGCCGAATCTTGCGCTTGTCCCTGTTTCAGGTCTCGGTCGGCATGGCTATGGTGCTGCTGCAGGGAACCCTGAATCGGGTGATGGTCGTCGAGCTTGCCGTACCCGCATCGCTGGTCGGTCTCATGCTTGCGCTGCCGTTGGTTTTCGCGCCGCTGCGTGCGCTGATCGGCCATCGGTCGGATTACCACCACTCCGCATTCGGCCTGCGCCGCATCCCCTTCATCTGGCTGGGAAGTATGATGCAGTTCGGCGGATTTGCGATGATGCCGTTCGCCCTGCTACTGCTCGCCGATGTCAATAACCAGTTCAATGTTCTCGGTCAGTTCGGCGCTGCGCTTGCCTTCCTTTTGGTCGGTGCCGGACTCCACACCACACAAACCGCAGGTTTGGCGCTTGCCACCGATCTCTCGCCGCCGGAGAAGCGCCCGCGGGTTGTGGCGTTGCTCTACGTCACCCTCTTGGCTGCTTGGGCGGGAAGCTCGCTTTTGTTCGGGCAGATGCTCACGAACTTCAGCAACGAGCTGCTCATTCAGGTCATTCAGGGTGTCGCGCTGGCGACGATTATCCTGAACGTGGTTGCCCTCTGGAAGCAGGAGGCGATCGATCAGCAGCGTGCGGCCAATCCGGTGCCGCGGCCGCCGTTCATGGAGACCTGGCGTAACTTTACCCGTGGTGGACGCGCGAGCCGACTGCTGGTGGTCGTAGGTCTCGGAACGCTCGGTTTCACGATGCAGGACATCCTGCTCGAGCCTTACGGCGGTCAGATCCTTGGGCTCAGCGTCTCGCAGACGACCGCGCTCAACGCCATCTGGGCCGCCGGATCACTGCTCGCCTTCGTGCTGGCCGCGCGCCTGATGGGGCGCGGTAGCGAGCCCTATCGGATCGCGGCGATCGGTGCCCTGATCGGGATACTCGCCTTTGTCGCGGTGATCCTGTCCGCCCCCTTGGATGCGACCTGGCTGTATCGCGCCGGTGCCGGGCTGATCGGTTTCGGCGGTGGGCTCTTCATGGTGGCAACCTTGACTGCGGCGATGGCGCTTGCCGAGGGCGGCTTCAGCGGTTTGGCGCTCGGCGCCTGGGGTGCTGTTCAGGCGACTGCGATGGGTGTTGCCTTCGCCGCAGGCGGCATCTTGCGTGACGTCGTCATGGGGATGGCGAACCGCGGTGTCTTCGGAGAAGATCTGGCCTGGCCCGGGCTGGGATACGATGTCGTCTATGCCCTCGAGATCCTCTTACTCATCGGCACCCTTGTGGTGATTCTTCCGCTGGTTCTTCGCCCGGGAGATGCCAACACCCGAGCCGGGTCGAAGATCGGTCTCGATCACATGCCCTGAGGCGCTCGCAGCGTTCCGCCGTTAGGCGGTCGGCGTGGCGTTCTGCCGCGACGACCGCTTTGGCTATCTCCGAAGCAGCTCGGCGTTCGCTGAGAACCAGCGATCGCCCTCAGGCCGCCAGCTTCTCGATCGCCAAGGCGAACGAAGAGAGCCCCGAGTTGCCCAGCAGCGCATACGGTTTCTCGGTCCGTTTGCAGAAACGTTTAGTCCGATAGTAGGCGCCGTGGCTGACGTAGTCGGTTGCGCAGACGACGATGTCGGCCGAGGCCAGCATCGCCTCGAGCCGGTGTTGGCTGTCCTCCATGCCGCCGTCATGGTGGTCGAAGCGACCGTTGCAGCCCGCCACCATCGCGCGGTATTGCTCGACGAGCTGTTTGCGCCCGCCCACACAGAGCACCAGTCGCCCGGCGAGATCCTTGGGCCGCACGCACGACTCCGACGTACAGCCGTCGCACCGATCCGAGAGCAGGTGCTCGAGCAGTCGCTCGGTCGCCCGGCATTCGGCCTGTGCGCCGCGCCGGGCGCATTCCGCCGCGTCGGCCTCGTGTCGCGCCTGTGTACCGGCGTCTTGAAGAATTGCGTTCTCCTCGCGAATCCGTTCCAGCTCGGCGTCCAGGTCCGCGACCTGCTCGACCAGTGCCTTTATCCTTTCGTGATGGCTGCGCCCCTTCATCACGTCGAGCTGTTCGCGCAGGGCCTGCTCCTGCGCGCGCGATTCGGCGTAGTCGCTCTCGCGACGCGCCAGGGCGGTCTCGAGCGTGCGGATCCTCGCCTCGCGCAGGTCTGCCTGTTGGCGCGTGCGCGTATGCAGTTGATCGAAATCGCGTTGGAGCCTCTCGAGCTGCGTGCGCGTCTCGGTGAGCCGCTTGAGATCGGCACGCTGCCCGGCGCCGATCTGATGCGAGAGCATGTGGATCTCTTCGTATGCGCGTGTCATCACCCGTTGGTCGGCACGCGAATGTGTCATGAGTGCCCAAAACCCGCCGGGGACATCCCCGGTGGCGAGCGATTCGCTCCAGAGCGTCAGGAGCGCGTCGGCGTCACGTGCCTTGGTATAGCGTCGAACGCTCGCGGCGAACTTCTTCTCCAGTATCTTATGTGTCGCCAGCGACAACGGATTCTTCTCGGCCGCCGCCGCGACAAAACTCACGTGGATGTCGAACTCCGACAAGGGCGTGTCGGGCCGTTGGGCCGTCCGATCGGCGATGCGTCGCAGCTCGTCCACCGTGAGGCAGGTCCCGATGATCGGGCAATGGTATTTGTGAGGCACGTCCCAGAGCTTGCGTCGCCCCGTCGTCTTGAGGATCGGCAGGCGGCTCGACGGTCCGGACAGCTCGGTAAATGCCGCCGCGGAGGCAGCAGCGGAGATCGACGTGCTTGGCGACCGGGAGAGTGCGATCGGCGTTGCCGCGAGCGTGTCTGTTTCGGGGAAGAGCGCCTGCGAAAGCCTTTTCTGCGCGGGTCGGGCCCGTCGGATGATCTCGTCCGTCGAAACCTCGGCATGATGCGCGCAACAGGTTTGCTTGCGCGGCCCGCTGCCGATCCGCAGCTCCTCGAGCATGCGGTGCCATGACGAACCCTCGACCTCGGCGAGCAACTCCTGACTCTCGAAGTCATAGATCGCGAGTCGCGCAGCCTGGTCGGACACCTCGAAAATAAGCCGTTGCATGGAGGCTTCCTCTTAAACCGCGCCCGGCGCGGTATGCGATGCTTTTGGATGGGACGGGCCTGGACAGACTTGACGACCGCCGGAGCTGGCGCGGTTTAAGGTGTGAAAAAATATATTATTTTTTGCCGCGTCTCCGCTGAGGGCTGTGGGGGGGCTGCTCAATGCGCGGCGGTCGCGGCCTGTTGCGCGAGCCAGCGCCAATGACGCGCCAGTCGGCGATAGGCGCAAAACCTTTCGGCATCGGGCCCCAGATCCGGATGTAGGTAGAGCGCCTCGAGAGACTCGACGACCCGTTCGGCGAGATCGGCCGAACGGTGGCGAACGTAGCGGCGAATCAACTCTCCGAGATGCAGCTCCAAATCCTCCGTTTTGAGTCGGGAAAGATCGGAGCTCGAACGCAAGGGGGTATCGACGGGCATGGTCTGTCTCCTGAGACATCGAGCTGTTGTCGAACAAGGCCCGCTGGCGATTCGGACGAAGCGTCCGTGAGTTAGCTGACGGGAGTCCCGCGCTGAACGGGACTGGAAACCTGTCGCGAGCGGTCGGAGTGAGATCCTGCAAGCTCGGTACCTCATCCGGCTGCTGCCTTAATCTTTAATGCGAATCGTTCTTATTAAAGATAGATGCCGGGTCGATGCTTGTCAACGGAAAACCTACGGTGCGAGTCCTCGGAGAACTGGCTGCTCCCGCGGTGAGCCGAACCGGTGCTTGACACCCCTGCGTAATATCTTTTTACAATCATTCACACGGCTGCTTGCAGCATCGACCTCGGCCGGCAGGTTCAGAGGCCGAGTACCCCGAATTGCGAATCTCCGGAACCCCGATAGCGGCGTCGTTCGGCCCGGCAGCCATAGGCGGGCGCCCAAGTCGACGCGGTCTCATGTTTCCGGAAACAATCTCCTGAACTGCGTCGCGCCGAGTCTGTTGTCGGGTGGCGCGGCCGAACGCACCGCAGGGTTCGCGCCTCGCGTGGGTGCGGTTCAGACGGGCCTTGATCCGCAACCTATCGATGGAGTCCATCATGGCGCCTTTTTCCAGCCCATCTCGCTCGATCCGGATCTCTCTCGCCATCGCGCTCATGGGTGCGGCCGCTGCCCATGCCCACTTTCAAGAGCTCATCCCGTCCACGGATATCGTCAACGCCCGGACCGGCAACGCACTTACGCTGGAGATGCGTTTTACCCATCCCATGGAAGTCGGTCCTTTGATGGTCATGGGGGAGCCCGTTCAGGTCGGGGTGCTGAGTCCCGGCGGGCGGGAAGACCTCAAGTCGAGCCTTCAGACGCAGGAGATCGAAGGCAAGCGCACCTATCGTCTCGACTACAGGATCAAGCAGCCGGGGGATTACGTCTTCTATCTCGAGCCCGCACCCTATTGGGAGCCGGCCGAGAGGGCGATGATCGTGCATTACACCAAGGTCGTCGTCGACGCCTTCGGGGCGGAGGAGGGGTGGGACGCGGATGTCGGTCTGCCGGTCGAGATCGAGCCGCTGGTTCGTCCTTACGGACTCTGGGCCGGCAATATCTTTCAAGGGATCGTCAAACGAGACGGGCAGCCGGTCCCTTTCGCCGACGTCGAGGTCGAGTGGCGCAACGACGGCTCGATTACGCCGCCGTCGGATCCCTACATCACGCAGGTCATCAAGGCCGATGCGAACGGGGTCTTCAGCTATGCCATGCCCCAAGCCGGTTGGTGGGGTTTCGCCGCGCTGCTTGAGGGCGATGAGCCGATGAAGAATCCCGACGGTGAAGCGGTTCCCGTGGAGCTGGGTGCACTGATCTGGATCTATACGCGAGAGATGCGCTGATGACGAGCACGGATCCGGGTGATGGCGCGGTGATGTCCGCACGGGGCGCGGTTTCATCGAGAGGCGGCGCCCTCCGCCTTGTCGCGCTCATCCTCTTGTCGATCCTCGGTTCGCCGGCCTTGGCGCATAAGCTTCAGGTTTTTGCCTTTGCCGAAGGTGCGCGCATTGGCGGCTCGGCCTACTTCGCCGGCGGCGGTGCCGCCTCGGGGGCGCGCATCGAGGTCTTGGACGAAGACGGAAACAAACTGGCCGAGTTGGCACCGGACGGCGAGGGCAGGTTCGTCTACTTTGCGCAGGCTCCTGTCGATCATCTGATCCGGGCCGTCACGGGTGACGGTCATCAAGCCGAGTGGCGTGTCACCGCAGCCGAGTTGGCAGCGGGCTTCGGGCCCGAGGGTTCGATCGTCGAAGCAGCGCCGCGCCTGGACCACGACGACCTCTCCGCCATCGTCGAGATCCACGCATCTCCCATTCCGGCAGCGTCCGCGGCCACCTTGGATACCGCTTTGGAGTCAGCGATCGAGCGCGCCGTCGCTCGCCAGATTCGCCCGTTGCGCGAGCAGCTCGTCGCCGCGGAAGACCGCGTCCGTTTCCAGGATATCCTCGGCGGTATCGGCTACATCATGGGTCTGACCGGACTGGCGCTCTGGTGGGCGAGTCGAAGTCGCTCCGGTCCGCCCTAAGCCTTGCGGTCAGGACACCTGTGCTCGCCTCAGGGCGAGCGCATATAAATCCTCAGCCGAAGACGACCTTAGCGCGGTAGTCGTCGTTCCAAGCGGCCTTGCGGCGCTTCTGGGCCAAGCGCAACTTGGAGGGCTCTTGTTCGAACAGATTCATGCACAGGTGACGGATCGAGGTCAGAATCGCCGGCGCGTTGCCTTTGCGGATGCGGCTGGCGTCTTCGTCGAAGACGACATCCAGGCGCCAGTGCAAGCGGTTCTCGATTCCCCAGTGGCCCCGCACCGCATGGGCAAAGCGCTTGGCATCGGCGGGGATGGAATTGATGAAGACACGCCGCTCCACGGTATGGCGATCCTCGATCCAGCATTCGCGTTCGACCAGGCCGATGCTGCGCAGGGCGCTCCAACGCGCGGTGTCGGACAAGGTGCTCAGCTCTTCGGTGACCCAGTACCGGCGTACTTCCAGACGTCCGTGGTCCTTGTCGGTCTCCTCGGTGTAGTCGTGCACGACATGGGCGAACTCCCCCGCCCTTGCGGTGGTAAAGAACTCCTCGACCTCCTCATGCAGCGTACTCTGGTTGCCCTTGAGACCAAGGACGTAATCGCCGCCTTGGTCGATGATTTGTGCGGCGATCTTGGTCTGGCAGCCCATCGCATCGATGGTCACGATACAGCCCTCGAGCTCGAGCAGTTCCAGCAGCTTGGGAATGGCCGTGATCTCGTTGGATTTCTCCTCGGTGGCCTCTTGTCCCAGCACCAGACGGTTGCGGCAGCCCCAAGCGCTGACCATGTGCAGCGCCTGCTTGCCGCGGCGCCGATCGCGCGAGCCGCGCGCGCTCTTGCCGTCGACCGCGACGACCTCCCCGCCGGTGGCTTCGGCCACCGCGCGCGTCCAGTTCACGAAGCAGCTTTGGAAGGCCTTCGGCCGCAGCCGCGAGATCACCGTGGCAATGCAGTCGTGCGAGGGAATCCCGTTGGCGAACGGGGCGAACTTGCGCAGCCAGTCGAGCTTCTCCTTGCCGAACTCCTCCATCGCCTCCCAGCCCTCGGCGCCGCTGAGCACCGCACAGACCACCAACAGCAGCATTTCCGGCAACGGATAGAGCTTGTGACGATCAACGCGAAAGTCCGGAAGTGATGAAAAGTGTTCAAGAATGCTGGCAGACATGGGAAACTCCTGAAATCGTTTCCCGAAGTGTGCCGCAGATTACTGTTGCAACTGAAGTTTATATGCGCTCGCCCTGGTGCTCGCCTATTTCGTCAAGATTAGTTTGTTGTTTCGTGTCATCCTCAGGATGTAACGATCGCCCGCGTGATCGATCAGCAGCAGGTTGTTGCCGCGCAGCAGGGCGTTGCTGTCGATCCGCGGCAGGTCCGCGCGCATCGCGGCGGCGGACTGTGCGCGTTGACTCGGGCTATCGGACAGGGATTCTCTCGGCATGGCCGTCACTCCGCGTGAGTCGTTTTACAAATGCGAATCGTTGTTATTAAGCTTATGGCGCGACCCGTCCGCTGTCAAGTCGTCGCGGCAATCGCCATCCGCCTGCGTCGAGTGCGGGTCCGTCGAGTAGGATCTGCGCAGCGACCGATCTTTGATGACCGACGGCGCAGCCGTCGAAACTCTACCTGTAGTCCGCAGCCCTGAGTCCCTGCGCCTTGAGCTTCATGCGGACCGCTCTCGGTGTGATACCCATCTGGGTCGCGATTTGATCGACATTGCCGCGACTGGCCCGCAATGCCCGGGTCAGCGTTTCGACCTCTGCCTGCTTGGCTGCTTGTCGTTTGCGCGTGCGCCATGCCGGGACGGATTCGGTCGGCGTCGTTACCGGGACGTCGATGTCGGTAATCCGAGCACCTACGGCAAAGATGAAGGCGCGTTCGAGGACGTTCTCCATCTCTCGAATGTTTCCCGGCCAGGCATAGGCCAAGGCTTTGATGCGTGCGGCCCGGTCCAATGTCTTCTCGGCGGTGGCGTAGCGTTGGGCGAGCTTGCGGAGGATGTGCGTGATCAGTGCGTCGATGTCCTCGGTGCGCTCGCGCAGCGGGGGGATCGCGATCGGCACGACGTTGAGTCGATAGAAGAGGTCGCGGCGAAAATGTCCGGCGTCGACCATCGCGACGATCTCGCGGTTGGATGCGGCGATGATCCGGACATCCGAGCGCATGGGGCGCTTGCCGCCGACGCGTTCGTATTCGCCTTCCTGGATGACACGCAACAACTTGGCTTGTGCCGAAAGCGGAAGCGAGTCGATCTCGTCGAGGAAGAGCGTCCCTTTTTCGGCACGCTCAAAGTAGCCGTGATGGACCTCGTAGGCGCCCGTGAAGGCGCCTTTCTCATGCCCGAAGAGGGCCGTTTCGACCAGGTTCTCCGGGATGGCCCCGCAGTTGACCGTGACCATCGGCTTGTCGCGACGTGCACTGAGCCCATGCAGTGCGCGTGCGACGAGCTCTTTGCCGCAGCCGGTCTCTCCGGTGATCATGACGGTGACGTCCGTGGGGGCGACGATCCGGACCGCCCGCAGTGCATCGCGCATCGCCGCGGACTCCGCGACGATCGGCTGCAGGGCCGCGTCGGGGCTGCCGATTCCGACCGGTGGAGGGCACCAGTTCTCGCGCAGTCGCCGGTGAACCCCGGGTGTCATGAGTGTCGTGAGGTTTCCCGAGGTCAGGCGCTCGCCGTCCGCCCGGTACTCGGTGCCTTCGTTGCGTGCGGCAAGCTGCCGATCCAGATAGATGCAGACGTCGCAGGAGCCATCCCCGCCCGCAATCGTCTGTCGCAACTCCACCTTCGCATAGCCGAAGTGGCGCGCGGCGATTCCGCCGAAGACGCTCGACGTCATCCGGCAGAGCGAGGGTGCATGCTTGACCTGCTCGCCGAAGGGGCATCGGCTGTTGACGACTCGGACCGTGCCGGCCTCGCCGGACGCACGGGAGAATTGCCCGCCGATCTGGTTCTTGATCTCGATGATCAGGTCCGCGTAATGGTCCCGGTCCAACGCTCGCGGCGAGCCGAGGACCTCGCGGGCCTTCTCCTCCAGGCAAACACCGGCCGTCAGGCCGATCTGCTCGATCTGCTCGAGGTGAGCGGCACAGCTGGGGCATTCGGCCCGATCCATCGCCTTGGCGATCTCGGCCACGAAGGATTGAAGAAAGGCAACCGCGCCTGACGGTGATCCAGTCGCTTCAGGCATGTTCGACGATCGATAAGGTCAATCAGCCCAAAAGAGAAGGCGCTCTCATGAGTGCCCGCACCCGCATCCTGGACCGTGTTGGTGACCCCGCGGCGCGTCGGCAGGCTGTAGCGAGCGAACGGCCTGATCGCGACCCCGAGCCATGCGGCCGTGTACCGCCGGTGCGCACAGAAAGACCCGAGCCGTTTTGCCCCCGCAGGCGGGGCAGGGCGGCGGCTCGGCGTTCATGGACTGGGATCTCTCGAAGGAGGTTTGGCAGCAGGTGCACCGGTAGTCGTAGATCGGCATCGGAGGACTCTCTGTTTGATGTCGACGCTCGTCGTCGAGCAAGTGTCGTGGCGCGAGGCAAGGCGGCGCCCGAGCCGGGCGCCGTTTCGATCAACGCCAGCGGTTGGGCTGCGGCGTCGTGACGCCGAACTGCGCGGAGGTCACATCCGTGCGGGCGCGCTTCTCCTCATCGAGCACGGGCGGGCGCAAGCGCCGGGTCTCCACCTCCCAGACCCAGCCGCTGACGACCACATCCTTCGGGATCAGCGGGTGATTTCGGAAGGTCTCCACCGTCTTCATGCAGGTGACGTCCACATCGTCCATCATCCCGATCCATTTCGCGAAGCCGCCCGGAGCGAGCTTCAACTCGGGCAAGGTCGGATCCAGAGTCAGCTCGTCGATGTCGACCCCTTTGGCCCGGAGTGCTGCTTCCAGGTCCTTGGCGTTTGCCGACAACATCCCGCACTGGGTGTGTTGGACGATCACGATCTCCTGTGTTCCGAAGAAGTTGCAGGTGAGCATCGCCGATCGGATCGCGTCGTCCGTGACGATCCCGCCGGCGTTGCGGAAGCAATGAGCATCGCCGCCGCCCACTGGGCTGTCGACGCGAATCCCGAGTGCTTCATCGACCGGCAGGCGTTCGTCCATGCAAGCCAAGACCCAGAGCCGCCGATTGTTGGGGCCATCGGGTCCGAAGCGGCGGCGGGTCGCCCAATGGTCATAGGCATCGACACGTGCGGTGATCTCGTCTTTCAGATAGCTCATCGCGTTTCTCCTACCCTCAGTTGGTGTTCTGGTTGGCCGAGAACGGCAACCGGAACTCCGCAATGCTTGTGCCAGGGTGGGTGATGATAATCATCAATGGCTTAGTGTAGACGTTGGATTTGGTTTCGTCGTCGGTTTGGGTGAAATTCGAGATGACTTAAATAAAAACAGTGTGTTGTAATTTGGAAGTAGGGGTTCCGAAATGGAAGTGCTGCTTCCCGATTGGTGCGCAAACCATCTCGGATTGCTCCGGCACGGCCGACGCTGAAGGGGATTCAGCGGCCGGCCCAGGATGATCGTGGTTCCCCGGCGGTGTCGCGTCAGGTCCCGCAGAAGGTCTTCAGCACACGCTCCTCGTCCTGCGGCGGCTCGGTGTAGCCGGCAACCTCGGGCCGATCCTCGTAGGGACGTTCCAGGACGCGCAGGATCGCTTCGAACGGTCCGAAGTCATTCTCGACGGCCGCATGCAGCGCCTGCTCGACACGATGATTACGCGGAATGACCGCCGGGTTGGTATCGCGCATGCGCGCGGCGCGCTCGGCTGGGGTTTGCGGGTCTCGTTCGAGACGTGCCTGCCACTGTGCGGCCCAGGCGTCATAGGTCTGACGGTCGATGAACAGATCGCGTACGCCGCTGTTCGCTTGTGGATCCGCGGCCGTGTCGCACAGGCGGCGGAAGGTGAGCGTGAAGTCGGCGCCCGATGCCTTCATGGCGTCCAAGAGCCCGTGGATGAGGTCGATATCCTCCGGCTCGGCGGTGGCGAGGCCGAGCTTGCGTCGCATGCCGGCGGTCCAGTGCTCCTCGTAGCGGCCGAAGAAGCCGCGGATGAGGTCGGTCGCCTGCTGGATCACGGCGTCCGATGCGCCGTCGATCAAGGGCAGCAAGGTCTCGGCGAAGCGGGCGAGGTTCCACTGGGCAATCCCCGGTTGATTGCCGTAGGCGTAACGGCCGCCGCGGTCGATCGAGCTGAAGACGGTGGCCGGGTCATAGGCGTCCATGAAGGCGCAGGGCCCGTAGTCGATCGTCTCGCCCGAGATCGCCATGTTGTCGGTGTTCATGACGCCGTGGATGAATCCGACGCGCATCCAGGCCGCGATCAGGACGGCTTGTCGCTCCAAGACGGCTTCGATCAGTGCGAGGTAGGGCGAGTCGGCCCCGGCGACTTCCGGGTAATGGCGGGCGATGACGTGATCGGCGAGATGCTGCACGGCCTCGGTGTCGCCGCGCGAGGTGAAGTACTGGAAGGTCCCGATGCGGATGTGGCTGCTTGCGACGCGTGTCAGGATGGCGCCGGGTAGGATGGTCTCGCGATAGACCGGCTCGCCGGTCGTCACGGCGGCCAGCGCGCGCGTGGTCGGAATCCCGAGCGCGTGCATGGCCTCGGCGAGGATATATTCGCGCAGGACGGGTCCGAGCGCTGCACGCCCGTCGCCGCTGCGGGAGAAGGGGGTTTGTCCGGAGCCCTTGAGTTGGATGTCGCGACGTTGCCCGGCACGGTCGAGGACCTCGCCGATCAGGATCGCCCGGCCGTCTCCGAGCTGCGGGACGAAGTTGCCGAACTGATGGCCCGCATACGCCATCGCGATCGGATCGCCGCCATCCGGCAGGAGATTGCCGGCGAAGAGCGGCGCAGCAACCCGGGGCTCCGACGCCGATGGATCCAGGCCGAGCTCTTCGAACAACGCCGCGTTCAGCTTGATCAAGCCGGGCGCCGTGACGGGCGTGGGACGGATGCGTGCGTGAAAATGATCGGGAAGACGGCGATAGCTGTTGTCGAACGCGAAGCGAATGGCCTGCTGTGTCATGCGATGGTCTGATGTCGGTTGCGAGTCGATACAGTAGGCATGCGGCCATCCCGCCAATTCGCAACTGAGCCGCCACTGAACCGCGTTCCCCGCGAGATGCTCGCTCCGAGGTGCTCTGGGCCTCGGAGCGCGAGAACGACCTCGGCGCGACGCGGTTCAGGAGATTGGGGCCGAATCAAGAACAACCGAAACATGGAGGCCGGGGTGAGCTTGCGAACCCCGGCAGGGCGTCGCCGCCGGTGGATGATGGGTTTCGCTACGCTCTACCCATCCGCGCGAATCTGAGGTGTTGACCGTGTCTCTGAGTCGTCACTTGTTTTAGGAATCATGAAACCGCGTCGACTCCGGCGCTTGTTGATGCCCGCAAGGCGGAATCACCCGACACCGGGACATGACGCCACCGGACGCGGTTTCATCGCGGTTTCATCAAAGCTCCGCGACGAGGCGCAGCCCGAAGATCCAGCCCTCGATGTCCTCGCCTGTGTCGTAATCGTCGGCCATGTATTGGATGTCGGCAGTAAGGGCGAGGAAGTCGTTGGCGGCGAAGCGGTAGTAAAGCTCGGCGACATTGGTGTTGGAGATCCCGGTATCGGCGCCGTCGAGATAGCCGTAGGCCAAACCGACGGTGTCGGCCTCGCGGCCCCAGAGGCCGCCGGCAAGCTGCAGGCCGCCGGTGTAGAGCCCGCGGTAGTCGAGGATGTCCTTGTGGTCGGTCCAGGTCAGGCGCAGGAAGGCGCCGACATGATCGCCGAGGGCCTGGTCGAAGGACAGACCGTAGCCCATCAGATCGGTCTTCTCCGCGGCAACCGGCATCGCGTCTTGCGGTGCGTCCTCGGCCCACTGCGCCTCCTCGCCGAGCTCCGCGCGCGGCTTGAAGAAGGCCGAGGAGGTGCCGGTAATCACGGCGCGGTAGTTGCCCTCCCCGAGCGCGCTGTCGAGGCGATAGCCGACCTGTGCGCCCCAGAAGTTGTAGTTGTTGCCGTCGTCGTTCTCGCCGATGTTCAGCGCCGCGGCCTTGATCTCCCAGTCGCCCAGGGCGAGCTCGAGCGCCGCGCCCGCATCGTAGGAGGGCAGATTGAAGCCGCCGGAGTTCACGAACGCCTCGTTCATGAACTGGGTAAACTCGTCGTTGGCGTAGGCGTTCTCGTCGAGATAACCAGTGGAGTCGATGATGCCGAAGGTGGTGCCGAGGGTGGCGTCCTCGCCCAGCGTGAAGGTGTGCTTGTACCAGGCCTGCAGCAGGTAGTCGCGCCCGCGCCCGTTGATGTCCTTCAGATCGTTCTCGAGATCGACCGCCCAGGGGGCGAGCACGAAGGGCGAGACCTCGTTCAGGCCGTTGTCCACGGCATAACCGAACAGGGCGTAGAACTCGTCGCGCTCGCTCGGGCGAAAGCTCAATTCAAGCTGAAACGGCATGCCGCCTCGGCAGGTGTTGCCCTCCAGTGACTGCCCGTCCTCGTCGACCAGCCCGCCGAGACCCTCCTGGCATTGACCCGCCGCGCCCAACACCGCGCCGATCGAGAAGCTGTCGGTGACGTCGTAGGCCCAGCTTGGCGAGGCAGAGGCGGCCAACAGACCTGAGGTCAGCGTGGCCAGCGCGAGTCTGTGGCGGATGGGGTTTTTGAAGGTGCGACACATGTCCGATACTCCAGCTCGATACGAAGGCAAATAAGAAGCGTTCGCATTTATATAGGACGTCGGATGTGGAGTAAAGGCGGATTGCGCGCTGCGCTGCGGTAATCTCCCGGCGACGAGCGGAAAAATGATCTGGATCAAGGGAATCGCGAGGTGTCGCCTCGGGGGTGTCCGATCGACCGAACAGGCGCACCTGCGCGTTACTCGCGCGACATGCTCAAGTCCCGGTGTGGCGTAAGGATCGGCCGGGCGAATTTCTTATCGCCGGGGTGCGGCAAGCGGGATCAGTCGGGACGCTCTCTGCGTCGGTTCCGAGAGAGAGAAGCAGGATGGGCGCAAGGGAAGCCGGATGAGAGATTGGGTGCGGCCGAAGGCCGAATTCGTTGCAGCCGCTTCAACGGCAAGGCAAGCCCCGGTCGACCCCGCGGCGGACCTTGATCCGTCCATGGATCGTATCGCGGGCGGGGTCGGCCGCTTCAGTAACCGCCCTTGCGCAGCACCTCGGGCAAGCCCGCGATCTTGGTGCCTTGTTTGGTCGGCGCGAGGGGGAAGAGGGTGTAGAGATCCTTGCTCGTGGGCTTGGAGCCCCACTTCTTGGCCATTTCCTTCAGAACCACGCGCTCCATGGGCTGGTTCTGGGCGTTGTTGTGGTACTCGTCCCTCAGATAGTTGATCACGTCCCAATGTTTGTCGGTCAAGGTGATGCCCTCGATCTCGGCGAGCTTCAACGCGACATCCTCGCTCCAGTCTGCGAGGTCTTGAAGATAGCCGCTTGGGGTCGTCTCGACGGTCTTGCCATTGACTTCGATGGCCATGGTTGCTCCTCTCGTCTTTGCTCGGCAGGGTACGGTCGTCGTATGACGCAGTACCTGTCATTAGGGGTTGATTCAAACTTCCGAATCTTATGATTTTGTGATGCAGGCGTCACATCTTTTTGTGCGCCTGCGGATCCGGCGGCGTGCATATGATGCGGTCGGAGATTACGAAGCGCCGGGAGGGGGGAGGTCCGGCGGCCACGGCACGAGGACGCGGCGCGTGTTCGGAGCGGGCGCTATGTCCTCGAAAGATGCACGCGCCGAGTCCTGCTCAGCCTTGGCTTGGTTTGACCGAGTCGACCCCTTTGTGCGGAATGAAGATGCCGCAGCCCAGAAGGGGGTGATAGCCGAGCCCCCGTTGCTGCAGCCGGATGGATTCGTCCTGCGTCAGTCCGGCGAGCATCAGGCTGCGTGTCGAAATGGGACCCGCGGGCGTGGCGAGCCGGTTGGTCCTGCCGCACACGGCCTTGCGCACGCGGATGTCCATCTCGGCGAGGGCGCGCGCGGCGGTCTCGAGAAAGGCGCCCTCGTCTTCGTCGGCGAGATCGAGTGCAACGTATCGAGAGAACAAGGTCGTCTCGGTGCTGAGCGGCTTGGTCTTGCCCTCGCCCACGACGAGGGTTTCTCCGCCGAGGTCGAGCTTGGCCCCGGGAAGATCGCGCAACATCTCCGTGACGCGGTGTCGGGGAACCCGCAGGGTCAGCTTGGTCCGTCGGGAGACGGCGAGATAGGAGTCCGTCCCGTGCTCCGGTCGCTCCCAGCCGTTCTGTGACCCGGCGACGTGGACCGAGTGCACGGCGACGCCCGGCTCCTCTGCAATCCAGGGCAGCGCCTGGCTCAGCGCCTCGGCGAGCAGGTAGGCGTGGTCGACCGGGATGCATTTGCAGTCGATCCCGAAGAGGAGATCGACGATGTCGTCCGGCACGCGAATCCGGTCGGGGTTGTCGTCGTCATTCCAAAACATCGTCATTGTCCGTGAAGTGCTTTGCTTTCGAGTGTGTTCGGAGCGTGGTGCGGACGTGTACTCTCAGGCGAACGGGAGGCGATCCTGCAGGGCACGCCGGTCGAACCACCAATCGTCCTGCACCAGAACGTCGACCACGTTGCGCAAGCGCACCAGGAACTTCTCCGGCTCCTTGAGCTCGAGGCGCTCCATCCACTGCTCGAGCTGTTCGGGCGAGTCGACCCCGCTGTGTCGCCGTGCGACCGTGCCGAGCATCTGGGTCGCGAAGAACATCAGATCGTCGCGTTGACGGTCCCGGGCACGGACGTCGGCGATGAAGAGTGCCGTGGTCGCGGCGACCGCGGCACCGTCGGCGTCGTCCGGCGTCTCGTCGATCACGTGACTGAGCAGCTCGATGGTCAGCTCGGGATCGATCGGGCATGTGACTGCTAGCCAGATCCCTTGGCCGAGTGCGCAAAGCGACTCTTCTTGGCCGGCCTGAAACAAGACATCGCAGGCATCGGCGGCAAGCTCGAAAGAGTCATGCGCGATGAAGTGATCGAAGGCCGCCCGGCCGATGGGCCAAGCCTCGTCGCCGCGCTCCAGACTCACCAGCGTGCGTGCGACCTGTAGCCGGGCATCCGCGATCGCGTGCGCGGGGGCGTGGATCTGATCAAGATTCTTCAGCCGATCCTGCAGCGTCGTCAGGTGCGACTCGAGCGACGCATTCTCGGCGCTGCGATTGATGATCGAATCGGCCGCTGTATCGGCAATCTGCGTGGCCAGAATGTCGAATTGTTTCATGACGGCGCGTTCCATGGCTCTGACTTGTGCTCGGGCGTCATCGGACGAGCCCGCTGAAGGCCGCCTCGAGCCGGTCTTCCCAGTTCTCCGGGGTATCGGGGTAGGGTGGCTTGACGTCCATCCTGAAGAAACGCTCGCCCGAGCGCGCGACCGCCTGGATGACGGGAACGAGCTCGTCGAACGATTCGATGTCTTGATTGGAAACCAGTATCTCGCTGAGCTTGAGCATGGGTCGCCGCTACTGCTCCCTTGTCGTTGGGTTGATGTTGAGCGCGTCGCCCGCTTGGCACTCAGGTGGCTGCGGGTCTTTGTCTCGTCGTGTTCATGGCCTGTGTCGACGGGTCTCGATCGAGATCCAGGCCGATCGCCCGCCCTGGTTACGGTGGATCTTCAGTCGAGGGCGATTCGATCCAGGAAGCGGATGCGGTAGAGCAGCCGCGCCTTCGCAGGGTCCTCGTCGTCGCCGAATCCGGCACGGCAGTGGAGGACGTTGTTGGATATGAGCCCTTCGCCCGGTCTTAGCCTGTATCTGAACGTGAAGACGTCCGTGCGGGAAAACAACCGATCCAGTGCCGCTCGCGCCGCGTGCGTGTCGGGCGTGTCACGCCAGAGGACGTGGCGTGCACGTGCCGAGTAACGCATGTGCAGCTGTCCGTTGCGCACCGAGAACACCGGTCCGACGCTCGCCGCCCGGAGCGTGCGACCGTCGTGGACATGCGCCGGAATGCTCAGGGCTTGCGGGTGAGAGAGCGCAGCGATGTGCTGCGGAGATTCGTCGCGCAGCTGCAGATAGGCCATCTCGTGATCGAGCAGGCCGTTCTCCCCGCCGTCGCGCGCGGCGCGGACGCAAAAGAGGCACCAGGCCCCGACCTGCTGGTCCGGTGTGTTGTAGTACCCGTCGGTATGCCAGCTCAGCGGTTTGTTCGTATAGGGGACGAAGTCGCCGAGTGTTGCCCGACCGAGCAGGGAATGCCCTGAGCCCACCGGGGCCTCGTCGTCGGGGTCGGCTCGGGCTGCGGCGATTCGGCTGAACGCCGATGCGTCTGCGAAGAGGTTGGCATCCGTTCTGCGTAGGCCCAGCGCCCGCGTGAACGACAGCAGGGCTTCGGTTTCGATTCCGTCGGGATCGACCTCGACCAGCGCCATGTTGAAGGTATCGATCCGCGCCTTCAAAGCAGCGAGCTCGGCCTGCGAGGGTCGGTCGAGTCGCCCGATGTGGACATGCAGGTCCTGGATTTTGCAGGGATAGGCTCGGAGCTTAAGAGCCCTCCAGTGCGAATAGGCGCGATTTTTCGAGAGATCGAAAGGGTCGTCCATAGCCTTCACCCCCCCTGAATGAGCAAACCTGAATATTAGTGAATGTTGACTTAGGAGTCATCGGGATGTAGCATTTCCTGTCAATTTGCTCAAGCATGTTCGCCGCCAAAAAACAACCGGGAGGACACCCGCTGCGGCGTCCGTCATGACCTTATCCTCTATCCCGAATGGGATAGTCCGTCGGGAAAGAGCCCTCCCAATCGTGGAATGGGCGCGGACCCTGGGAGCCGGTAATTTAGCGAATGCCGATGGGGTCTCGGTAAAACAGGGTCCGATGTGCGCCGGCAGTCCAGGCATGACGACAAGCCCGCGCCATGGCGAGACTCTCGGTGAAGCGGTTTCGTGTCGACGCATGCCCGATTGGTTTTATCGAAACCCCGATCCCTTCCTGCTTCATTCTGATTCGGAGAGACAGCGCCATGGCTATCGAGAAGCACAGTACACCGATGCTTGATCAGCTCGAAACCGGCCCCTGGCCGAGCTTCATCTCGGGCATCAAGCGTCTCCGCGACGAGCATCCGGAGCCGCGTATCAATGAAATGACCAATGATCTTTTGGGTCAGCTCGAGCATTCATACGAGACCCGCAAAGGCTATTGGAAGGGCGGCACCGTTTCGGTTTTCGGGTACGGCGGCGGTATCATTCCGCGCTTCTCCGAGGTCGGCAAGGCATTTCCGAAATCCAAGGAATTCCACACGCTGCGCGTCCAGCCGCCGGCGGGCAACCATTACTCCACCAGCATGCTGCGCCAATTGGCCGACAGCTGGGAGAAGTGGGGGTCGGGCCTGGTGACCTTTCACGGTCAAACCGGCAACATCATGTTTATCGGAACGGACACCAAGAACACCCAACACTTTTTCGACGAGATCAATGAATACGGCTGGGATCTCGGCGGCGCAGGTCCGTGCGTACGTACCGCAATGTCCTGCGTCGGCGCGGCACGCTGCGAGATGTCCTGCACTAACGAGTTGAAGGCGCATCGTGCGCTGGTCAACAATTTCGTCGACGACGTCCATCGCCCGGCGCTCCCCTACAAGTTCAAGTTCAAGGTCTCGGGCTGCGCGAACGACTGCCAAAACGCCATCGAGCGCTCGGACTTCGCCGTGCTCGGCACCTGGCGCGACGACATGAAGGTCGATCAGGCCGAGGTCAAGAACTACATCGCCGACAAGGGCCGCCAGTACTACATCGACAACGTCATCACGCGCTGTCCGACCCAGGCGCTGAGCCTCACCGACGACAGTACCCTCGTGGTCAACAACCGCGATTGCGTGCGCTGCATGCACTGTCTGAACGTGATGCCGAAGGCGCTGCATCCGGGAGACGACAAGGGCGTCACCATCCTGATCGGCGGCAAGCGTACCCTGAAGATCGGCGATCTGATGGGCACCGTCGTCGTTCCCTTCAAGAAGCTCGAGACCGAAGAGGACTACGAGTCCATGGTCGAGCTTGCCGAAACCATCATCGACTTCTGGGCGGAAAACGGCCTCGAGCACGAGCGCTGCGGCGAGATGATCGAGCGTATCGGCTTGGCCAACTTCCTCGACGGCATCGGCATCGAGCCGGATCCGAACATGCTGAGCCACCCGCGCCAGAGCTCCTATGTCCGACTGGACGGATGGGACGAGGCGGCGGAGGCTTGGTTCGAGCGTCAAGCCGAAGCCGGCAAGTAAATCCGCACCGACATCCTTGGTGCCTTGCTCGGGATCATCGCGATCCCGACGCGCGGGCACTGACGGGTGCCGCCGACTGACTTACCATCAGACTGAAATATTGGAGTAAAGGCGATGGCAGACATGCGTGAGCCGATCGAATCCGGATGCCCCGATCCCTGGCAATACATGCATCCGATGATGCGCAAGAATTTCGGGCAGTGGAAATATCACGACCATCCTCGGCCTGGAGTGCTGCTCCATGTCGCCTACAGCGGCGACAAGATCTGGACGGTGAAGGCGGGAACGCAGCGCATCCTCGATGTCTTTACACTGCGTAAGCTGTGCGATATCGGCGACGAGTTTGCCGAAGGCTATGTGCATTTCACGCTGCGCTCCAACATCGAATACATGGTCACGGACGAGGCGAAAGTCCAGCCCCTGATCGACGCCCTGGAAGGTGCCGGTTTCGTGGTCGGCGGGACTCAAAACTCGGTCGCGATGATCTCGCACACCCAGGGCTGGCTGCACTGCGACATCCCGGGTACCGACGCCTCGGGCGTGGTGAAGTCGATGATGGACGAGCTCATCGACGAGTTCCGCAACGCCAACATGCCCAATCGCGTGCATATCACGACCTCCTGCTGCCAGATCAACTGCGGCGGTCAGGGCGACATCGCGATCAACATCCAGCACACCAAGCCGCCGAAGATCAACCACGATCTGGTCGCGAATGTCTGCGAACGTCCCTCGGTTGTCGCCCGCTGCCCGGTTGCGGCGATTCGTCCGGCCATGGTCAACGGCAAGCCCTCGCTGGAAGTGGACGAGCGCAAGTGCATCTGCTGCGGTGCCTGCTATCCGCCTTGCCCTCCGATGCAGATCAACGATGCCGAGCATTCCAAGCTCGCGATCTGGGTCGGCGGAAACCACTCCAATGCCCGCGGCAAGCCGACCTTCCAGAAGCTGGTCGCTGCCGGTATCCCGAACAATCCGCCGCGCTGGCCCGAGGCGACCGCCATCGTCAAGCGTATCCTCAAGGCGTATAAAGAGGGCGCGCGGGATTGGGAGCGGGTCAACGAGTGGATCGAGCGCATCGGCTGGCCGCGCTTCTTCGAAGAGGTCGAGCTGCCTTTCACCAAGTATCACATCGATACCTGGCGCGGCGCACGGGCCAGCTTCAACAGCTCCTCGTACATCCGCTTCTAAAGGCGGGCAGAGGGATCGGTTCAAGAGCTATCGCAATCAGTCGAGAGGTCGGCATGAAGTTCGCACTTCAGATCAACGAGGGACCCTATCAGCACCAGTCATCCGACTCGGCATATCAATTTGCCAAGGCGGCGCTGGAGAAGGGGCACGAGATTTTTCGGGTCTTCTTCTATCACGACGGGGTCAACAACTCGACACGTCTGACGACACCGCCGCAGGACGATCGTCATATCGTCAATCGCTGGGCGGAGTTGGCCGAGCAGTACAGCCTCGATCTGGTGGTCTGCGTGGCCGCGGCTCAGCGCCGCGGCATCGTGGACGAGGGCGAAGCGAGCCGCAACGGCAAGGACGCCACCAACATTCATCCCAAGTTCCGCATCTCCGGACTCGGGCAGCTGGTCGAGGCGGCCATTCAAGCCGACCGCCTCGTCGTCTTCGGCGACTAAAGGAGAGCTGAGATGTCGGAAGTCGTGAAGAAATTCATGTACCTCAATCGCAAGGCGCCCTACGGGACCATCTATGCCTGGGAGGCACTTGAAGTGGTGCTGATCGGGGCCGCCTTCGATCAGGACGTCAGCGTCATGTTCCTCGACGACGGGGTCTACCAGCTCACCAAGGGCCAAGATACCAAGGCGATCGGCATGAAGAACTTCTCGCCGACCTTCCGGACCTTGGGCGACTACGAGGTGAAAAAGATCTACGTGGATCGCGCCTCGCTGGAGGCCCGCGGTCTGACTCAAGAGGATCTGGTCGAGATCGCCTGGGAGGACTTCGAGACCGAAGAAGAGATCGAGAACATCGTCGAGGTGATCGACTCGGCCCGCGTGGGCGAGTTGATGAACGAATCCGATGCGATCTTCAGCTTCTAGGGGGAAGTCATGAGTATTCTGCACACCGTCAACAAATCCCCGTTCGAGCGCAACGCGCTTGAGTCCTGTCTGAAGTTCGCCACCGACGGGTCGGCCGTGTTGCTGTTCGAAGACGGCGTTTATGCGGCCCTTAAAGGGACCGCCGTCGAACCCCATGTGAGCGATGCGCTCGGCCGCTTGAAGGTCTACGTGCTTGGCCCGGACCTGCAGGCGCGCGGCTTTTCCGCGGAGCGCATCATCGAGGGTATCAGTGTCGTGGACTATGCCGGATTCGTGGATCTTGCCGCGGAGAACGGGAAAGTTCAGGCCTGGTTGTAGTTTTTTTAGAAACCGATAGGAGCATCGAAATGTCAGACACGATCGAAGTCGACGGCAAGCAATACGGTGTAGACGAGGAAGGTTACCTGGCCAACTTGAACGATTGGGTTCCGGGTATCGCCACCGTCATGGCGGCGCAGGACAACATCGAGTTGACCGACGAGCACTGGGACATCATCAACTTCTTGCGCGAATACTACGAGGAGTACCAGATCGCACCTGCCGTGCGCGTGCTCACCAAGGCAGTCGGCAAGAAGCTCGGCAAGGACAAGGGCAACAGCAAGTACCTCTACAGCCTGTTCCCCTATGGCCCGGCCAAGCAGGCGTGCCGTTTCGCCGGACTTCCGAAGCCGACCGGCTGCGTCTGATCCGTCAGCCGTGACCGGGGGCGGGCTCGTTGCGAGCTCGACCCCCGGCGACTTTCCGATCCACTGAGGTACCAGGCACATGTCGTTCCTGACGATGGTCTACGCCTATCTGTACTACTTTGCGGCCCTGGTGCTGTTGGCCGGCGTGACCTTCAAGGTCGTCCAGTACGCGCGCACCCCGGCACCGCTGAAGATTCCGACGACGCCGGCACCGACCACCCGCAGCGGGGTCGTATTCAGAATGACGCGTGAAGTCGTGCTGTTCGAGAGCCTGTTTCGCGGCAACAAGTGGACCTGGATCTTCGGCTGGATCTTTCACTTCGGACTCTTTCTCGTCACGTTGCGCCATCTGCGCTATTTCATGGAGCCGGTGTGGTTGCCGATCGAGCTGGTTCAGCCCTTCGGGATCTATGGCGGCATGGCGATGGTCGTGGGTCTTGCGGGCTTGTGGGCGCGACGTTTCTTCGTCGACCGTGTTCGTTACATCTCCTCGCCCTCGGATCATCTGATTTTGGCGCTGCTGATCGCGATCGGCAGCACCGGTCTGCTTATGAAGTTTGTGTTTCACACCGACGTGGTCGCGGTGAAGTCATTCTTCATCGGGCTCTACAGCTTCGACCCGCAGCCTTTGCCCGGGGATCCGCTTCTACTGCTGCACCTCTTTCTGGTGGCGGCGTTGATGATCATTTTTCCCTACAGCAAGCTGCTCCATGCGCCGGGTCTCTTCTTCAGTCCCAGCCGCAATCAGGTCGACAACCCGCGCGAGCACAGACACATTGCGCCTTGGGCGAAACGCCTCGAGCAGGAATAGATTTTTCGCGCCATCCCGTCCGCAGCAAAGGTTGATCCATGGCTAAGGCAACGTTTGAAGTTCCCGAGCTGAGTCAGTACCTCGACGTCCCGCCCGTGACGCCGCAGACCATGGCTCACAGTAAGCCGTTCGTGGCTAAGCCCGAGATCCAAGCGCCGCTCGGCTTTCCCGGCGAGCTCATGGACGACTGGCAGGAGAAGGCCCTCGACAAGATGGGCGAGCTCCTCGGAAAGTATCGTTCGTTGCGGGTCTATCTGGACTCCTGCGTGAAATGCGGCTCCTGTACCGACAAGTGTCATTACTATCTCGGCACCAAGGATCCGAAGAACATGCCGGTCGGTCGCCAGGACCTGATGCGCAAGGTCTACCGGCGCTATTTCACCCTAGCCGGAAAGCTGTTTCCGAAATTGGTTGGGGCCGAGGACTTCACCAAAGAAGTGCTCGACGATTGGTATAGCTACTATCACCAGTGTTCGCAGTGTCGGCGCTGCTCGGTCTTTTGCCCCTACGGTATCGACACGGCCGAGATCTCCATGGCGGCGCGCGAGATCATGGACAGCATCGGTGTGGGGCAGAAGTACTGCAACGAGATCATCGGCAAGGTTTATACCATCGGCAACAATCTGGGTCTGCCCGGACCCGCACTGAGGGATACCCTCGAGGGCTTGGAGGAGGATGTCTTCGACGAGACCGGCGTTGCCGTGCGCTATCCGATCGATCAGGTCGGTGCCGAGATTCTGCTGGTCACGCCCTCGGCGGATTTCTTCGCCGAGCCCCATGTCGACGGATTGATCGGCTACGGTAAGGTGTTTCACGAGGCCGGAGTCTCTTGGACGCTCAGCTCGCATGCCTCCGAGGCGGCGAACTTCGGCATGTTCATCGGCTCGTACGAGAACATGCGCCGGGTCGCCCAGCGTATCCGCGAGGCTGCCATCCAGCTCAAGGTCAAGCGCATCGTCTTCGGCGAATGCGGTCACGCTTGGCGCGTCGCCTACAGCTTTCTGAACACCTTGGCAGGCCCCTGGGATTTTCTGGATCCGCGTTATCCGGTGCCGCAGCACATCTGCGAGTTCACCTATGACCTGATCCAGGAAGGCAAGCTGACCTTCGACAAGGGCGAGAATGACGACAAGGTTCTCACCTATCACGACAGCTGCAACGTCGCCCGTGCCTCGCGAATGGGCAATACGCCCGGCGGGCAGTTCGAGATCCCGCGCGCCATCATCCGGGCGACCTGTAATCACTTCTACGACATGGACGAGGATACCATCCGCGACCGGACCTTCTGCTGCGGCGGCGGTGGCGGATTGTTGACCGACGACCTGATGGAGCTGCGGGTGAAGGGCGCCAAGCCACGTGTAGAGGCCCTGAACAACGTGATGCTCGAAAAGGGCGTCACGCACATGGCTGCCATCTGCGCCATCTGCAAAAGCCAGTTCACGAAAGTCCTGCCGTATTACGGCATGGAGATGGATCAGATCGTCAGTCTGCACCAACTGGTTTCGAACGCCATCGTGCTGACCCCGCTGGACGACGAGGACGACGAAGAAGAGGCAGAGGAGGCCGCCTGACCCGGCAGGCTTGCGCCGCAATGCGCAGGCTTCTCCGAGGGCCCCGAGCTGCGAGCTGATACGAACCCCCTGATGATGTATCAGGGTTCAACCGGTACGGAGAATGATCGACATGGCGACTTCAACCGACGAAATGAAGACCAAACCTTCCTGGCGCCGTTTCGAGGACGGTCAGCACGAGTGGGACAAGTGGACTGACAAGATTTTCGTACAGGACACCTCGCACAAATGCCCGACCTATGTCCACAAGACCCCGCCGTGTCAGGGCAGCTGTCCGTCGGGCGAAGATATTCGCGGCTGGCTGCAGATCGTGCGCGGCATGGAGAAGCCTCCGGTCGGGCTGGACTGGGAGGAGTATGCCTTCCGCCGCTCGACCGACGCCAATCCCTTCCCCTCGATGATGGGCCGCGTCTGTCCCGCTCCCTGTCAGGACGGCTGCAATCGCAACGCCCTGGAGGACTTCGTCGGGATCAACGCCGTCGAGCAGTTCATCGGCGACACCGCCATCGAGAAGGGCTACCGGTTCGAGGCCGCGCCGGCCGACACCGGCAAGCGCGTCGCCATCATCGGCGGTGGTCCGGCCGGTCTTGCAGCGGCCTACCAGCTGCGCCGCAAAGGCCACGCCGCGACCATCTTCGAGGCCAACGACGGACTCGGCGGGATGTTCTTCTACGGCATCCCCGGCTACCGTGTGCCGCGCGACAAGCTCAACGCGGAGATTCAGCGCATTCTCGACATGGGCCAGATCGAGGTTCGTCTGAAGACCAAGGTCGGCACCGATATCACCGTCGAGCAGCTTGAGAAGGAGTTCGACGCCGTGCTCTGGGCGATTGGCTGCCAGAGCGGGCGCGGGTTGCCCGTGCCGGGTTGGCAAGGCACGCCGAACTGCGTCTCGGGTGTCGCCTTCCTGAAGGCATTCAACGAAGGCCGCATGAAGATCACCGCCGAGAGGGTGGTGTGCGTCGGCGGCGGCGACACCTCGATCGACGTCGTCTCGGTTGCGCGCCGGCTCGGTCACATCACCAAGACCGGCCCGAAGGATCTGCCCGAGACCGTCATCCACGACGGTTACGTCGCACATGATGCGGCCATGACCGCCGCGGCTGAAGGCGCCGAGGTCACACTCACCTCGCTCTTCACGCGCGACAAGATGACGGCCTCCGAGCATGAGGTGCACGACGCTACGCACGAAGGCGTGACCATCCTCGACGGCGTCATGCCGTTGGAGGTCATGCTCGGCGAGAACGGGCGCGCGACCGGACTGCGCGTCGCCGACTGTCAAATGGTCGACGGTCGTCCGACCCCCGTCGAAGGGACCGAGCGCGTCCTTGCGGCCGATCTCATCGTCGCCGCGATCGGTCAGGGCGGCGATCTGACCGGCCTCGAGGAGCTCGACAACGGACGCGGCCTGATGAACGCCGACAAGTTCTATCAGGTGCCGAACAAGCCCGGTCACTTCGTCGCGGGCGACATCATCCGCCCGCATCTGTTGACGACGGCCATCGGTCAGGCGTCCATCGCGGTGGACTCCATCGACGAGTACGTCCGCCAGGTCGAGCACAAGCGCCGTCCCAAGGTCGATGTGCATCATTTCAATCTGCTCGAGAAAATGACCGAAGCGAACCTCGCCCCCGAGGCATTCGTCCCCGACGAGCGCGGCGATATGCGCGGAACCTCAAGTGCGAACTACGCGATCCATAACTATGAGGATCGCTCGGGTGCCGAGGTTATCCCGCACGAGGAGCTCTTCCTCGGCCACTTCAACTTCCATCCCCGCAATTTGCGCAAGGAAGATGTGCCGAGCTCCGACGACGTGCTCGGCCACTTCAGGGAGCGCGTGATCGGTCTCGCCGAGGCCGAGGCGATCGACGAGGCCAAACGTTGCATGAGCTGCGGCATGTGCTTCGAGTGCGACAACTGCGTGATCTTCTGCCCGCAAGACGCCGTCTTCCGGGTCGACAAGAACAGCCGAACCACCGGGCGCTACGTGGACACCGACTATGCCAAGTGCATTGGTTGTCATATCTGCGCCGATGTCTGCCCGACCGGCTACATCAAGATGGGTCTCGGCGAGTAAGCACCGTGGAGGCGTCGATGGCAAAAGCCGCAGTGAGAGCTGGCCTCGTCGCCGTTGGATTGGCTTGGGTGCTCCTCGCCCAAGTCGTCCTGGCGGCCGACGCGAAGACCTATGTGCTCGAGGGGTCCAAGGCCGCGGCCTTGGAATCCTGTGTCGAGCCGACCGATGTGATGCGTCGCAAGCACATGGAGCTCATCAAGCACCAGCGCGACGAGACGGTCCACGGCGGGATCCGTTCCAGCAAGCACAGTCTCGCCGGTTGTGTGGAGTGTCACATCCGCTCCGACGCGGAGCGTGTGCCGCAACCGATTCATCACAAGGAAGAGTTCTGCGGCGCCTGTCATGCCTTCACGGCCGTCAACCTGAACTGCTTCGACTGCCACGCATCCGTGCCCAAAGGGCCGGGTGCCGAGCGGGCGGCCCACGCCGCATTCCAAGCCGTCGGCGTGGATCGATCGGTTCAGGCTCGACCTGATGGGGAAGACCACTGAGATGAAAGATCACCACGAACCAACCGACCGTTCAGCCGATCCGGGCCTGTCCGAGGCGACCCGGTCCGATTCGGCGCCGTCCGATTCGGGTCGGCGCGCCTTCATGGGTGTCGCCGCCGGCGTCACGGCGGCTGTCGTCGCACCGGGGGTTGTTCTGCATTCGGTCACGGCGGCTCCGCGATCGGAGGCGGTGACCGGCGACGTGCGTTGGGGTCTGCTGATCGACACCGCCAAATGTGTCGACGGATGCTCGGCCTGTGTCGATGCCTGCGACCGCGAGAACGGTCTGAGTCTTCAGAGCAAGCCCGCGAGTGCGTCGCAGGAGCACTGGGACGATCAGAAGGCGGTCTGGATCCGCAAGGTCAAGCTACAGGACAACCAGACCGGGCGCGTGACCAATCTCCCGCTGATGTGCCAGCATTGCGAGCATCCGCCGTGCGTAGACGTTTGCCCGACCGGCGCCTCGTTCAAGCGCGCCGACGGCATCGTCATGGTCGACCGTCACACCTGTATCGGCTGCCGCTACTGCATGATGGCCTGCCCCTATAAGGCACGCAGCTTCATCCACGAGGTGATGGAGGAGCAACTCACCCGTGTCCCTCGCGGCAAGGGCTGCGTTGAGAGCTGCAACCTCTGTGTCCATCGGCGCGATTTCGGCGAAGACTCCACCGCGTGCGTCGATGCCTGCCGCGAAGCCGGGCACGAGGCGATCGTCTTCGGTGACCTCAAAGATCCCGAAAGCAACATCCGAAAGCATCTCGCCGAGATGGCGAGCCGACAGATCCGAGAAGATCTGAGCTTGAATACGGGCGTTCGGTATTCCGGAATCTGACCTGGGCGAGGTGAGCAGGACATGAAGCGAATCATCTATCGCGAGTGGCGCATTCCGCCCGCTCGGTACTGGAGCCTCCTCGGCATTCTCGCCTCGGTGGTCGGGATCGGCGCGCTCGCCTTCGCTTATATGGAGCACGAAGGCCATTGGGTCAGCGGGATGAGCAACTCGGTGGTTTGGGGTACGCCCCATGTGTTCGCCGTATTCCTGATCATTTCGGCCTCCGGCGCGCTGAACATCGCCTCCATCGGGACGGTCTTTCGCAAGCCGCTCTACAAGCCGCTCGGGCGGCTTTCCGGACTTCTCTCCGCGGCGCTTCTGATGGGCGGTCTGTTGGTGCTGGTGCTCGATCTCGGGCGCCCCGAGCGCTTGGTCGTGGCGATGACCACCTACAACTTCCGCTCGATCTTCGCGTGGAACATCTTCCTGTACTCGGGATTCATGGCGATCGTCATCGCCTATCTCTGGAGTATGGCGGATCGCCACGGCGAGCCCTACAACCGGCCCATCGGGATCCTCGCGACCTTTTGGCGGCTGGCCTTGACGACGGGTACCGGCGCCATCTTCGGCTTTCTGGTCGCACGTCAGGCCTATGACGCGGCCATCCTCGCGCCGATGTTCGTCGTGATGTCCTTCGCCTACGGCCTCGCCATCTTCATGCTGGTGATGATGTTCACCTTCGCGGAGGAAGGTCGCCCCATCGGCGAACGTATCCTGTGTCGGCTCAAGAATCTGCTCGGTATCTTTATCCTGAGCGTCTTCTACTTCACGTTGGTCTATCACCTGACCAAGCTTTACGGCGCGAAGAACCACGATCTGGTCGGGTGGCTCTTGCTCGATGGCGGCATCTACACCTTCATGTTTTGGGTCGGCTGGATCCTGGTCGGCGGACTTATGCCGCTCGGGATCATCTACCACCCGGTGTTGAGCAAAGAGCGAAACTGGATTGCCGCGGCGTGCGGCTTGGTGATCGTCGGCGGACTGGCCAGCATGTACGTGATCATCATCGGCAGCCAGGCTTATCCGATGCAGATGTTCCCCGGGCAGACGGTTTTGGCCTCGGGTTTCTTCGACGGCGTGCAGGGCGAGGCGGCGCATTATCGACCGACGATCCCGGAGGTTCTGCTCGGGCTTGGCGGCGTGGCGATTGCCCTCTTGGTGACATCCGTAGGCGTGCGGGTTCTGCAGTTTCTTCCGGAGTCGCTCGCGGACGATGTCCTGCCGGTCGACGAGGAGAAGATCGTGGAGCAGGGTCCGGCGGGCGCCAAGGCCTGATCGCGGATCGGTCGGCCCGTCCGTCGAGGACGGCGCCGGCATTGCTTCACGCCACCCGGAACGCCCGGGTCCGCAGTTCCGTTCGGATGCGTACGGTCATCGAGATTCCTAAGCAGTCGAAGGTCGGGTGACGGGTCGATGTCGCATCTTTATATCTCGGCGGCTCAGAAGTCGTCGGGAAAAACCACTCTCTCCATCGGTCTGTGCCGCGCTTGGCGCGACGCGGGTGTGCGCGTGCAGCCCTTCAAGAAGGGCCCCGACTATATCGACCCGTTGTGGTTGACGGAGGCCTGCTCGCGGTCCTGCTACAACCTCGATTTCCATACTATGGGGCGCGCGGAGATCCTCGACGCCTTCGCGCACGAGCTCGACACGGCGGATCTCGGGCTGATCGAGGGCAATGTCGGCCTTTTCGACAGCATCGATCCGGCAGGCTCCAACAGCAACGCCGAGCTCGCCAAACTCCTGGGGGCACCGGTCGTCTTGGTGATCAACGCTCACGGCATGGGGCGCGGCATCGTTCCCCTTCTGCTCGGTTACCAGGCCTTCGACCCCGAGCTGAACCTTGCCGGCGTGGTCCTCAACAAGGTCGGCGGGACGCGCCACGCCTGCAATCTGATCGCCGCGCTGGAGCACTATACGGATCTGCCTGTGCTCGGCGTGATGCATCGCGACGACGAGATCGAGATCGCCGAGCGCCACTTGGGGCTCATGCCGAGCAACGAGGCGGAGGCCGCCGAGGCATGGATCGACCGCATCCGGGGGCGTGTCGCCGAGCAGGTCGACCTGAGCCGGCTGCTCGCCATCGCCGAGGGCGTGCCGCGCCCGCCGTCACCTGCGCCCTCGCCGTTGATCCGTGTACCGGCCGGGGATGTCGTGCGCATCGGAGTTGCGCGTGACGCGGCCTTCGGATTCTATTATCCGGACGATCTGCGTGCCCTTGCCGCAGCGGGCGCCGAGTTGGTCGAGATCAGCCCGCTCGCCGATCGCGAGCTTGCGTCGGTCGATGCACTCTACATCGGCGGCGGGTTCCCCGAGTGCCGCATGGCCGAGCTGGAGGCGAACCGCGGGATGCGCGAGCAGATCGCGGACTTCATCGCCCGCGGTGGCCCCGTCTACGCCGAATGCGGCGGGCTGATGTATCTGTGCGAGGCGATCGGCTGGAACGGCGAGCGGCGCGAGATGGTGGGCGCGCTCAAGGCCGAGGTCCGGATGCATTCCCGACCGCAGGGGCGCGGCTATGTGCGGCTTCGCGAGACCTCGGACTTCCCGTGGCCGGATGCGGCCGGCGGGGCTGCTTGCGAGATCCCCGCACATGAGTTTCACCATTCCTCGGTCGTCGCGCCTGACCCCTCTTGGCGGTACGGTTATGATGTGCTGCGAGGTGTGGGAATCGACGGCGCACATGACGGGGTTGTTCAAGGTCATCTGCTGGCCTGTTACAGTCACCTCAGGGACGTGGGCGGCGTCCGGTGGGCAGGTCGCTTCGTCGAGCATATTCGGCGCTGTCTCGGCGGTTGAGGATCGGCGGGAGTCGAGGTTGCAAGCCGCACCGACTGAACGTTCGGTGGGCCCGCGACCCGCGGAGCACTCGCTTGAAGCAATGCAGATCGCTCCGAAAACCGGGTTTGGAGCAGAGCCGATCGGACGCATGTCATGCGAACACTCAACGGGATAATAGGTTTCAGATGTTCAAACTCACGACAGCAGCGGCCGATCAGGTGCTCAAGGCCGCGCAGCAAGGCGGCACCGAGGGCATGTCCTTGAGGTTGGCCGCGTTTCAAATGCCGGACGGGGCGATCGACTATCGGATCGGGTTCGACGAGCCGACCGAGGACGATATCCGCATGACCTGCGAGGGCGTGGATATCGTCATGGCCCCCGAGCAGGTCCCGCTGCTCGACGAAACGACGATGGATTATGTGGAGATGGAGCCGGGTCAGTTCAGCTTTATCTTCATGAATCCGAAGGATCCGCACTACAAGCCGCCCACCGAGGTTTGATCCGGGTCGGAGCGAATCGGCATGGATCTCAGCAACGAAGACAGCTTCCGGCTGAACGTGCTGCTGGCCAATCGCCCGCAAGCCATCCGCATCGATGAATCCAAGCTGATCGTCTACGGTCTCGGTCCGCAGGGCGAGGCGACGATTCGCCTCAACCCCAACACACGTCCGGATCAGTATCTTCGGGGCGTCAAAGAGCTCATCTCGGGTCACGTCCTGGGCTCGCCCGGCGGTTACCCCATCTATCTGCGCCGTTGGACCCGCATGGGCCAGATGCGCGACGAGAGCCTGGAGCAATTGCTCCTGCTCGGCGAGCCGGAGGCGGTCGTGGCGGCCGTCTGCTCGCCCGGACTCACCGACGAGCTGGCTCGGCGCGCCTGGTGGGCCATGGAGGATGCGGAGAATGCCCGGCGCATGTTGGGCAATCCGGCGATCGTCGCGGGTGCCATGGGACGGATCCTGGTGGACTATCTCATCGACTATCTCCCCTTCGAAACCGAGAGCGACACGATAACCGAGTCGATCCGTCTGATCCTCCAGACCGGCCTCGTCGACGCGGACCGGCGGGACGACCTCTGGAAGAAGGCCGCGCGCAAGCAGGTCTATCTCGTCGGTTTCCTGCAGGCCGTTCCGGACGACCTACCGGGAGCGGGAGGCGTAGCGGCACGTGCGCTTCCCGAGCCGATCGTTGCGCTCGCCGGGGCGGGCAACCCGTGCGCCCGGCTGCTCGGTCGGGTCTTTTCCTCGCCCGGACAGGCATTCCTCGCGACGGTCGCAACCGTGTTGTCCAAGCCGCCCAGTCAGGACGTGGTGACAGCGACCTTCGATCTGCTGAGAGACTACTTCGGTGCGCTGCGCCCGGAGGGGGATCCTGACCTTCCGCTCGCGGATCTGATCGCGGAGGCCGAGTGCTTCGCAACACCAACCAGCCCGGATTCGGACACGGCACGGCTGCTTGGCGAGCTCCCCGAGATGGCCCCGGACGTCGCCGCCATGCGCGTCCTATCGGGTGTCGGTTATGGACTCATCCGCGCCGTCGCGCTCGATCCCAGCGTCCTCGGCAGCCTCATGCGCCGGAAGCTGACCCCCGTCGTCGACCCGCTCCAGGCTCGCCTGAGCATTCTCGCAAGGCATTGATCACGACCGGCGCGTCGGGTCAACGAGGGCGTCACCCGAGCCTCGGCGTTTCGACCGGCCGGGTCCGCCGGATGCAGTCGTGGGTTTCGTGCTCTTGCCTCTTATGATTGTTTATGACGATCGATAAATTAATAACAATCGATTTTGAAGATTGATGTGTCGCCGCTATGCTCCTATCCAGCAATTGAAGAGGAGCACTCACATGGCCAAAACGATCACGTTTGCGATCCTGCATATGACGGTCGCCTTCAGCGTGGCCTACCTGCTGAGCGGCAGCCTCCTGGTCGGCGGGGCGATCGCCCTAGTCGAGCCCGCGATCAACACGGTGGTTTACTTCTTCCACGAGAAGGTCTGGGACCATATCCGGCAACACCGCGCGCAAGCGCGTCCCGGAGGCCTGCTGCCCGCCTGAAGTGTCGCTGCCATCCTTGGTGTCCCGTCAGCTGCCCGGGAAACGGGCAGCGGGGTTTTGCGAGAAACCGACAAGTCTCTCGCTGATGGTCCAGAGTCGCCTGTTGGCATCCGCATCGAGCGCTTGGGAAGGTGCCTTGATCGAACGACGGTCACCGAGATACCGACCCGTGACCCCGTCGAGGTCGGGTGATCGGGCGGCATGAAGCACGCGCTCCGCGGCGCGCGTCGGGGTCGGAAGGGCCCAGCCGAGCAGCAGGTCGACCGCCTTCCAGAAGATCCCTTGTGCGCCGTCGGAGCCGCCGAGGTTGGATCGAAAGACGCCCGGGAAGACGCAGTTCACGCTCACCCCGGTGCCTGCGAGACGTCGCGCGAGCTCGAAGGTGAAATGCAGGTTCCCGAGCTTGGACTGACCGTACGCCTGCATCATGCGATAGCGACGACGCGTCCAGTCGAGATCGTCGAAGTCCATCGCCGTGTCCATCTTGGTGCCGACGTTGACGATCCGGGCCGGTGCGCTGGCCTTGATGCGCTCGAGCAGTAGACCCGTGAGCAGGAAAGGCCCCAGATGATTGACCGCCAGCGAGCGCTCCAGCCCCTCGGGGCTCGTTCGGCGGCTCGCATAAGCGGTCCCGGCATTGTTGATCAGGAGGTCGAGGCGCTCGAAGCGATCGAGGATCTCCGCCGCCGCTCGGCGAACCTCGTGCTGACTGCCGAGGTCCGCGACGAAGAGAGAGATCTCGCGGTTGCCTGTAGCGGCGAGGATCTCGTCCCGGGCAGCTAGGCCGCGGGCCTCGTTGCGGACCAGCATGCCGACACGCATCCCGTCACGGGCGAAGGCGAGCGCGATCGCCTTTCCCAAACCTGAGTTTGCCCCCGTGACGAGAACAGTCTTGCGATTCGTGTCCGTCATGCGTGGCCTCGGGTCGATGGTGGTTATTCGGAGTAGCCGCCTCGCCCGGTGCCTCGGATGTCGCGTGCGAAATAGCTGACGCGCCCCATCGGGACGACGGTGACGCCACCGGCACTGACATGGAAGCGTTGCTGATCCTTCACCGGATCAAAACCGATTCGATCCCCGGCCTCGATGACGTTGTGCCGATCCACGATGACGTTGCGCAAACGGGCGCCGCGGCAGATACGGACATAGTCCATGATGATGCAGTCCTCGAGGACGACATCCTCCTCGATCACGGTCTCGCGCCGGATGATGGAGTTGGTCAGGCGTGCACCGTCGTGGATCATGGTCGCCGCACCCAGGAGCGTGTTGCGCAGCTCCCCGCCCAGCACGCGAGCGACCGGACCCTGATAGCCGCTGGAAAAAACGGGCCATTCGGGGTTGAACATATCGAAGGCCGGCTCGGCCCCCAGGACGTCCTTGTGCGCGTCGAAGTACGCATCGATGCTGCCGACGTCGCGCCAGTAAACCGGCGTTTCGTAGGGGTGCACGCCCGGTATGACATTCGTCGCGAAGTCGTAGGCGAAGAGTCGGTGGGTGTTGAGCAGCCGCGGCAGGACATGCTGTCCGAAGTCCGACTCGCCCGCCGCCTCGCACTCCCTTAGCGCCTGCATCAGGACCTTCGCGTCGAAAATGTAGTTGCCCATGGAGGCGAAGGCCATGGTCGGATCGCCGGGCAGCGGGGAGGGGTTCGCCGGCTTTTCCTCGAAGGCATTGATCCGCCCCTCTTCGTCGGCGGCGATCACGCCGAAGCTCGACGCCTCGGCAAGCGGGACCGGCAAGGCGGCAATCGTCACGTCGGAGTTACGTGCCTTGTGGAAATCGACCATCTGGCGGATGTCCATCCGATAGATGTGGTCGGCCCCGAAGACGGCGACCAGATCAGGCCGATGTTCCTCGATGAGTGCGATGTTCTGATTCACCGCGTCGGCCGTGCCTTGGAACCAATGCGTCCCGGACATCATCTGGGGGGGTACGACGGTCACGAATTGACTCTGCAGCAAGGGCGAGATGGTCCAAGCCTTGCGTACATGCTCGATCAGGGATTGCGACTTGTACTGCACCAAGAGATAGATGGTCTGGATCTGGGAGTTGACCAGATTGCTGAGCACGAAGTCGACGATGCGATAGCGGGCGCCGAAGGGTACCGACGGTTTGGAGCGCGCCGTGGTCAACGGCTGGAGTCGCGAGCCTTGGCCGCCGGCCATGACGAAGGCGATGATTCGATCGGTCTGCATGGTTCCTCCGCGTGCCCCGCCTGTCGGAGCTTTATGTTGTGATGATGGGGTCCGATCACTGGATCCTCCGGAGAATGATAAACCCGTCGACCGGAGCTTTCCCGATTATCGGATGCCCTCTCGATGGGGCCCCGGACCCGACCGAAACAGGCGCGACGCGGCGTCCCGAACGTCTACAATGTCCAACCCCGACGGCAGAGGAGTAAGCGAGCGATGAGTCAACCGAGGAAGAAGGTCCCGGGACGCCCGGTCATCCTGGTCATCCTGGACGGTTTCGGTCTGAACCCGTCCAAGGCTAACAATGCGGTCGCGATCGCCGACACGCCGAACCTCGATCGCTACTTTTCGAGCTATCCGCATACCGCGCTTCAGGCGTCCGGTCTGGCGGTCGGGCTCCCCGACGGGCAGATGGGCAACTCCGAGGTCGGGCACATGTGCATCGGCTCGGGCTGTGTCGTCCTCCAGGATCTGGTGCTGATCGATCGCGCGATCGACGACCGCAGCTTCTTCGACAACCACGCCTTGGTGAACGCTGCGCGTGCGGCGGCCGAGCAGGGTCGGCCGATTCATCTCATGGGCTTGGTCTCCGACGGCGGTGTCCATAGTCATGTCCGTCATCTGGCCGCGCTGATCAAGCTCTGCAAGCGTCAGGGCGCGCGCCCGATGGTCCACGTCTTCACGGACGGACGGGATACGCCGCCGCGCTCGGCGCTGAGTTATCTCAAGTGTCTCGACGAGGCGCTCGAGACCTCCGGGGGGCGGATCGCCACGGTCAGCGGACGCTACTACGCGATGGATCGGGACAACCGCTGGGATCGCACCGAGCTGGCCTGGCGCGCCATGGTCGACGGCGAGGGTCGGCACGCCGAGACTGCGCGCGAGGCGATCGAGGCGGCTTATGCGGCCGGCGAGGACGACGAGTTCATCCGCCCGACGATCGTCGCCGGCGGCGATCCGATCCGCGACGGCGATCAGGTGATCCACATTAATTTCCGCAAGGACCGTCCGCGCCAACTGTTGTCGGCCTTGCACCAGAGCGATTTCGACAAGTTCGACCGGCGTGGCGTCACCCGGGTCCAGGTCACCGGCATGATGGAGTATGACCCCTGGTTCGGGTTGCCCTTCGCCTTCGATACGGACACGCCGAAAACGACACTCGGGCAGATCCTGAGCGACGACGGCATCGCCCAGTTTCATTGTGCCGAGACCGAGAAATACGCGCATGTGACCTTCTTCTTCAACGGAGGGCGGGGCGACCCCTTCCCCGGCGAAGAGCGCGCGCTGATCCCCTCGCCGAAGGTCGCCACCTATGATCTGAAACCCGAGATGAGCGCGCCGGGTGTTGCCGATGCCGTCATCGAAGCCCTGCGCGGCGGACAGTTTCCCTTCATCGTGGTGAATTTCGCCAACGGCGATATGGTGGGTCACACGGCCGTGCGCGAGGCGGTGATCGCCGCCGTGGAGACGCTGGATCGCGAGGTCGGCCGCGTACTGGACGCTGCCGTGGAGTGCGGCTACTCGGTCATCCTGAGCGCCGATCACGGCAACTGCGACGAGATGGTCGATCCGGTCACGGGTGATCCCCATACCCAGCACACCACCTATCCGGTGCCCTGTCTGGTGATCGACGAGGTGCCTTGGCGCCTGTCGGTCGGCGGCGGGATCAAGGACATTGCCCCCACGGTGCTGCATCTGATGGGCATCCCCATCCCGGAGCAGATGGACGGGCACTCCCTCCTGCTCGGGCCGGCGACGGTCTGACGGATGCGCGTCTATCTCGATCTGCTGCGCGATGTGATCGACAACGGCATCGACAAGGCCGACCGCACCGGCACGGGAACGCGCTCGGTGTTCGGTCGTCAGGTGCGCTTCGATCTGAGCCAGGGATTCCCGCTGCTGACCACCAAGCGGGTGCATACCAAAAGCCTCGTCTACGAGCTGCTTTGGTTCCTGACCGGCTCGACGGACAACCGCTGGCTGCGCGATCGCGGCGTGACCATCTGGGACGAGTGGGCGGCCGGGGACGGACGTCTCGGTCCCATTTACGGCGCTCAATGGCGCAGTTGGGCCTGTCCGGACGGCCGTGTCATCGACCAGCTCGCCGAGCTGGTCGAGACCATTAGGACCCGTCCCGATTCGCGTCGGCTGGTTGTCTCGGCCTGGAACCCGGCGGATCTGCCCGACGAGACCTCAAGTCCGCGCGACAACGTGCACGCCGGGCGCATGTCGCTCGCCCCCTGTCATTGTCTCTTTCAGTTCTATGTCGCCGAAGGGCGGCTCTCCTGCCAGCTCTATCAGCGCAGCGCCGACCTTTTTCTCGGCGTGCCTTTCAATATCGCCAGCTATGCCTTGCTGACCCATCTGATCGCACACCAGTGCGATCTGGAGGTCGGAGAATTCATCCACACCTTCGGCGACCTGCACCTCTACCGCAATCATCTGACCGACGAGATCGTCTTCGAGCAGCTCAAGCGCGAGCCTCGGGCGCTGCCGCAGTTGCGTCTGCTGCGCCGTCCGCCGAGCCTGTTCGACTACCGTTTCGAGGATATCGAGATCGTCGGGTATGAGCCGCAGGCGGCGATTCGCGCGCCAATAGCGGTTTGAGCCTGAATCGCGTTCGGAGTGGCTTGGTCGCCTTGAGTCGGGTGTGGTGTTGGTGCGGCACTAAAATGATGGAGTGACGCGATTCAGGATTTTTCGATCCGGATTCGGCGGTTTTAGCAGGGATTAGGAGTCGGAAATCGGGGTTTAAGTGTTTCGGTGTTTTTCTTCTTTTTGTGTTGCGCGGGCTTGCGCAACAGTCACGAAATTTCCGGGCGAGGAGTTGCCGCTGATGGAGTCACTCATTCAAGTCCTGCTCGCGTACGGACTGTTTCTGGCCAAAACGATCACGATCCTACTCGGAATCGGCGTGCTGCTGATTCTGGCATTGCGGCTGAGACAGGGTGGGCACGCCGATTCCGAGCAGTTGGAGATCACCGATCTCAACCAGCGCTACCGCGAGCTGAGCTCGGAGCTGAAGGCGTTCTCGATGTCGAAGAAGGCGTTCAAGGCGTATCGCAAGGCCGAGCACAAGGAGGAGAAGGCCCGCGAGAAGGCGGGACATGCCGATCGTAAGCGGCTCTTCGTGATCGAGTTCAACGGCGACATACGCGCCAGCGAGGTCGGCGCCTTGCGGGTTCTGGTCACGACGCTCCTGATGGAGGCCCGCGACGGCGATCAGGTCCTGGTGTGTCTGGACAACTCGGGCGGTCTGGTCAGCGATCACGGGTTGGCCGCGTCGCAATTGGCGCGTATCCGCGATAAAGGAATCCCGCTGACCGTTGCGGTCGACAAGGTCGCCGCCAGCGGCGGCTATCTCATGGCCTGTGTGGCCGAGCGCATCATCGCCGCGCCCTTTGCCGTGATCGGCTCGATCGGCGTGCTGGCCGAGCTGCCCAATTTTCATCGCCTGCTGGAACGCTACGGGGTCGATTTCGAGCTGCATACCGCCGGCGAATACAAGCGCACCCTGACCATCTTCGGCGAGAACACCGACGAGGGTCGCCAAAAGCTGCGCGAGCAGTTGGAAGAGACACACGCACTCTTCAAGTCGTTCGTCGCGGCCTATCGCCCCGCGCTCGATCTCGACCGTGTCGCCACCGGCGAGTATTGGCATGGCCAACGCGCCGTCGAGCTGGGTCTGGTGGATGCCATCCAGACCAGCGACGACTTTCTGCTGGCATCAACCGAGGACATGGACCTCCTCAAGCTCAAGTACAGCGTCCGCAAGAAACCGATCGAGCGGCTTCTGTCGAGCATCCGAGCGAGCTTGGACGGCGCCGTTGCCAACTGGCGCCGCGCGAGCTGAGCCTTCGTCTCGAGGCGCGCCATGGCACATCCTCGCCCAAGGTGCGAAAAGCAGGGGAAAATGGGTCACGTTCGCTTTCTGCTAAGCTTTCCCTATGCCCAGACGCCCCGAGTCCATCTTGATGGCGGGGGAAAAGCGGTCCGGTTCGTCGTCTGCGCCTACACGTCACGTTAGCTGCGTGCGCTAGCCCAACGGGAGTCATCGAAATTTGACCGCTACGGTCTATATCGAGTCATCGGTTATCAGCTACTTGGCGTCCAGGCCAAGTCGCGATCTGGTTGTCGCCGCGCGGCAAGCAATTACGGCCGAGTGGTGGGACGCACGTCGCCGTCAGTACGACGTGTTCATCTCAACGCTTGTCGAAGACGAGATTTCCAAGGGAGACCCGAAAGCAGCCCAGACGCGGCTAGCTCTTGTTGATGAAGTCCCCGCGTTGGATATCACAGATCAAGCGAACCTCTTGGCCAAGGACTTGATCGCGCTTGGCGCTGTGCCGAGGAACAGCGAGGAGGACGCCCTTCATATCGCCATCGCTGCGGCATCAGGCATGGACTACTTGCTTACCTGGAACTTCAAGCACATCAACAACGCCGAAACCAAACAAGCAATCGCCACGGTTATTGAGCGCCGAGGTTTCGTCTGTCCGGTTCTTTGTTCACCCGAAGAGTTAGGTGCATGAATCATGCGTGAAGATCCAATCGTCGCAGAAATTCGGAAATTCCGTGCCGAGCACGCTGAAAAGTACGGTCACGACCTTGACCGGATTTGCGAGGCGCTGAGGGATCGCCAAGCGAAGTCTCAGCGCAAAGTGGTCACCCGGAGCCCTCGTTTGCTGCTCAAGAAAACCGGCAGCTAAGCCGAGCCGCGGGTTGGGCGAATTGGTTGGTTTTTCCGCTCTTCATAATTGAGCCCCTTTTCTCTTTTCTTGCAGCTGCTTTTCGGCCTTGTTCATTATCCCGTCCACCGCCATCAGGCCGCGACCGGCATCAGATAGGGTCGTTTCGGCGGGCGTGGCCGTCGGCGTCGCGGTCGCGGCGGCAAGGGCACGCGCAGGAGGAGTTGCTCGAACAGCGCGGGATGTGTCCGCCCGAAGAAGCGCTCGGCGGCGGTCGTGTCGTCGGCGCGGCGGATGTGGAAATTGTGCACGGCCGTGAGCGCGGCGAGTTTGCGGTCGCTCAAACGATGACGGCCGTGGTGATGCAGCGACAATTGGCCATTGCGCCCTTCCACGCAGGAGCTGCTGCGTTGAAACAGATCGGCGCAGGCGCCGGCGACCTGTTCGACCCGAGCCCTGTCTTCGGGCGCGAGACGCTGCAGCGGATGATCGGCGCGCCGCAGCGCGTCGAACAACGCGCTACTCACCGCCTGTACGCGGTGTCGGGTCTCGGCCGAGGTGCTGCGGGCGACGACGCGCTCAAGATAGAGGGCGGGGATGAGCTGCTCGAGGACTGCCGCTTCCAGCTGCGGGGACAGTGCGAGGGCCTCGACCCTGGCGGTCACGGTGGCGAAGAAGAACGCGAGCGTGGCGAGCCATTGCACGGTCAGGCGCTCGGCCTTCATGATGCGTTCGCGAGCGCGCTCGGGCAGCTCGGCGGCCTCGGCCAATCCTTTCAGGCGCGTCCAGACGTCGGTGAAGCGCGCCGCCACGCGCTCCACCGGCCGGGTCTGTCCATCCACCGGATCATACGGGTGATACAGCACGCCGAGCTCGCGGATCAATGCGCGCGCCTCGCTCTGCCGCTCCCGTGCGCGGTCGCGTTCGGCTTCGACGGCGACCAGCGCGCTCAGGGCGGCCCCAATGCGGGTCTCGAAGGCGGGTGGACGCCCGCGCGGGCGCGGCATGCGCGCCTCGAACGCCTGCTGTGCCGCGCGCTCGGCCTCCCAGTGCGCCTGCGCGGCGGCGACGCCGGCTTCAGCGCGGCGCAGATCGCGCGCCAGCGCCAAGGACGTGGCTTTGGAGACCTCGTGTTGGCCGTGAAAGAGGTCCGGGGAATGATGCGCACGGAGGTCCGTCTCGGCATGCCGGCGCAACGCCTTGGCCTCGTCGGCGGTGCTCTGGATCACCTCCACGGCGAGCCCCGTGCAGGCGCCCTGAAGCGCCGCGGTCCAGGTCGCCGCAGTGCGATCCGCGGCGTCGTGCTCCAGCAGGATGAAGTTCGACACCGGCTCGATGGCCACCAAGCAGATCCCCGGATGAAAGGTTTCGTCCTCGCATACCGTCACCGCACGCGCCGGCATGCCCTCGGCGAGCGCCGTGCGCTGCTCCGCGGCCACCGCGACCACGGCCGTTTCCAGGGCGGCATTCAGCGCATGCTGCGCGCCGTCGCTGACCCCGACGAAGGCCGACAGTCCGCTCAGCTCCAGGAATTCACTCACCAACCGGGTGCCGCCCGCCGCCCGCAACGTGATGCTGAAATGCGCCGCCAACACCATCCGATGCAACCAAGCGACCCCCTCCGGAGTGCGTGCGAAAGCCGTCAAGCCCGCCGGGGAATCCCCGTGAGGGACGTCCCGGCACCATCCCCGCAGGGTGCTGCGCGCGACACCCATATCCGCGGCCACGCCGCGTTGCGTCTCCCCTGTCGCCAGCCGTGTCTCGGCCGCCGCGATGGACTCGGCTTGCTCCAAGCGTGTGCGTCGCGTCACGACCGATCCCACGGCCGAGTCTCGAATGGCCGGGTAGCGCAGCGCTCGCGCTTGGTCTAAAGTCAATCTCGGCAGGATCTTCGAACATCTTTCCGACCCCTCGGTTAGTTTGCACTTCCAAGGGTATGAAATTTCGAGGATCCTGCCAAATCCCTGCACGTCTATTACCAAGCTATGAACTCGGACTTGGCCGCGCTTATGAACAAAGCCTTGAAGGAGTTTCCAGCAAGCGCCTCGCGGAGCACACGGGCGAAGATGTGACCGGGTACCTGGAGTCGGGGCACCGGGGGCAAGTCTTGTAGGCACGCATTGCGTGATTAAACGCAGGATCGTCAGGGATTCGTATACGATCGGCGCAGCCTATCCTCCGAAAAAATAGAAAGAACGCATCCTGATCAAAATCCCGGCTCCCAGATGCGGACGAGCGGGAGCACCAGGCCGGGCAGCAGGGCGTCGTCGCCGATCTGTGCCGGGTTGTCGAGACAGACCGGCTCGCCGGTGCCGGCGTAGCGCCAGACTTGGCGCTGCTCGGGCAGGATCAGCCAGCCGAGGCGCACGCCATTGTCGCCATTAGTGCAACGTGGCGTGTAGGCCGTCGCTGTCGTCGGTCGGCGAGGCCAGCTCGATTACGACGTCCGGGACCAGCGGGAGAAATCGGCGCTTCTGCTTCGGGCGGATCGTGACCAGTCGCTCGCGCAGGACCCGGGCCAGATCGGGCGAGCGGATGGCACCGTTCGGCAGCAGGAAGCCGGCGGACAAGTCGAGGCGCAGGCATATCAAGGGTGCCGGCTCACACCGAAGGGATCATTAAGTAGGGCCCCCGGGCGCTGGTTCGCCAGCCAGTAGAAGTGGTAGGGCGGGACCACGACCCGATTGTTGAAGACGGCGGGTGTGTCGCCCGAGGCTAGATCGATGATCTGTCCATAACGAAAGAGTCCGCGTCGATTCAAGGTGTCGAGATCCAGATACTGAGGTTTGGCGTCGAAGTTGGCTGCGACCAGGACCGAGTTCACGGCCAGGCTCGGGTGGGTGCGCAGGAAGACGAAGAGGTGCGGGTTCTCCACGTCGATCAGCTCGCGGTTGTTGAAGTCGGCGAAGGCCGGCGTGTCTTTCCGAACGGCGATGAGCCGTTTCAGACCGTCGAAAAGACGGCGCTCGACGGTACCGCTGAGGTGACGTCGTTCGGCGCGCGCCCAGTCGATGCGCGGGCGATGCACCCAGCGTGCGTCGCTTGCCTTGTGGGTGTCGTTGAGGAAGGAGTTGTCGTTGAGCGTACCGATCTCGTCTCCGTACCAGAGCAGCGGGATGCCGCCGAAGGAGAGGATCATCGCGTGCAGCATCAGGATGAGATCCACGACCTGATCGATCGCATGTTGATCCTCGGCCTCGAGCGCCGACTCGAGACCCGCGAGCGAGGCGAGCGCGCCTGCAATGCGGGCATCGCCGGTCTTCAGATTGACGCCGAAGGGGCGTCCGCGCGCCGGCGAGCCCTCGAAGGCGCCGGTGTACCAGTCCACTAGAAAACGACGGTGCGAGTAGGGGTCGTATTCGCAGGCGCGGATGTCGGCGTCGTCGAAACCCAGGCCGATATCGTCGTGACACCGTAGATAGTTCAACCAGGTTGCACGGTCGAGCTTGTTCGGCAGGCTCTTGATGCCCTGGTTCAGCAGCTTGGCGTTCTTGGTCGCGACGGCGTCCCAAAGCAGGGCCATGAAGGTGGCGTTGTAGGCGATCTCGCACTCTTTGGCGATGACCGCATCCTCTCCGAAGTATTTGATGATCTCCGATGGGGCCACGATCGCCTCGGCGATGAAGAGCACGCCCGGCGCCGTCACCTGGCAGCAGTCCTTCATGAGCTGCAGGATCAGGTGTGCCTCGCGCTCGTTTTGCGAGGTCGTGCCGATCTTCTTCCAGAGGAAGGCGACGGCGTCCAACCGCACGATGTCCGCCCCCTGGTTGGCCCAGAAGAGGATGATGTCGAGCATCTCGATGAAGACGGTGGGGTTGGAATAGTTCAGGTCCCATTGATAGTTGTTGAAGACCGTCATCACCCACTTGCCCATCTCCTCGTCCCAGGTGAAGTTGCCGGGGGCGGTCTCCGGGAAGATCTCGGGCATGGTCGCCTCGAACATGTCCGGGACGTCGCGGTTGGAGAAGCAGTAGTAGAAGTTTTGGTACTCCGGATCGCCTTCGCGGGCGCGCTGTGCCCATTCGTGCTCGTTGGAGGTGTGGTTCACCACCACGTCGAGCGTGAGCAACATGCCGCGCCGACGCATGGAGTCCGCGAGCGTGCGCACATCTTCGACCGTTCCGGCACGCGGGTCGATGTCGCGGAAGTCGCTCACCGCGTAGCCGCCGTCGCTCGCGCCCTGCGGACATCGGAGGATCGGCATGATATGGACCATATTGATCCCCAGCTCCTGAAGGTAGGGCAGGCGGTCATTGAGTCCCTGCAGATTGCCGGCGAAACCGTCCGAATACAGCGCCATGCCCACCCATTCCTGGCTCAGGAACCAGTTGTGGTCTTCCTCGCGCGCCATGTCGAGCTGCTTGAGCGCCGCGGGGCGGCCGATGTAGGCACGGGCAAGGCGCTCGGTGAGGCTGACCATTTGGGTCTTGAAGTCCTCGCGATGCCCGTAGAGATGGAAAAAGAGCGAGTAGATGGCGTAAAAATTGGCGCCGAGGCGCGTGTAGAAATGCCGCAGATCCTCGCGACGGATCTCGCGATCGAGCTCGTCGAGGATGTCGTTGAGAAGGGCATGAGAAACCTGTTCGTACATTTGAACTGCGTCCGGAGTGTGTGAGTGCTGTCGATCGTGTTCTATGGGCCCGGAGGCGACCCGTCGTCTCGGCGGAGACGCAGTTCAAGATCATTTAAGTATTTGAATCTTTGAACCGCGCGTCGCCGATCCTCGCAAGGAAATGATCGGTGTCGGTGGGTGGCGACCCGCGTATGAACTGCCGAGCGCGGTTCAAATACCCCATTGATTAAGGTAAGGCCCATAGAGTGCAGGATCGGCAGCCGTGGCGCCGTGCTGCTCGACGATGCGCGAGGCGAAGGACTGGGCCCGCTCCAGGGTCGTCGCGAGCGGCCAGCCTCGAATGATTCCGAGGATGAGCACGGATGCGAAGGCGTCGCCTGCGCCGACCGTGTCCTTGACCGCGAGCGCGGGCGCCGGTGCGACGCGCACCGGGGCGGTCTCGCGGCCGAGTGCGAAGGCGCCGTCGCCGCCGAGCGTGACGACGAGCCCGGTGAGCCCGTGCTGCGCGAGGAAAGCCGACGCCAGCGCGGTGAGCTGCCCATCGTCGGCATCGGCGTCGGCGTCGTTTGAGCCCGAGCCGTCCGACAGAAGAACCAGCTCACTGCGGTTGAGCTTTACCCAGTCGGCATCCTGCAACAGGCCGCGCGTCACGTCCAGCGACCACCAGGGATCGCGAAGATTCACGTCGAGGAAGCGTATACCGTGTCCGCGGCCCTTGAGCGCGTTCAGCGTTGCTGCGGAGACGGGGCGGCGCAGGGCCAGGGTGCCGTGATAGAGCAGCTCCCCGGCAGGCGGCAGGTCGTCCGCGCGGATATGGTCGAAGGCGCGATCGGGGATGATCTCGTAGGTCGGCTCGCCGTCTTCGAGCATGACCCGGACCTCCCCCGTCGCATGATCCGGATCGGTTTGAAGACTGCTCGTGTCCATCCCCCAGTCCTGCATCGCGCGGCGCACCTGCTCGCCCTGCGGATCGTCCCCGACCGCGCTGATCAGTCGCGGCGCGGCCCCGAAGGCACGTAGATGCCAGGCGACGTTGAAAGGCGCTCCGCCGAGGACGCGTCGACCTCCGGGAAAGCAGTCGAAGAGGACCTCTCCGAAGATGTCGACGATCGGTTGCTCGTTTGAGGCATCGGACATGGGGTGGCTCCTGTCTCGTCGGTTCGTCTGTTATCCGGCGTCGATGCCCGGTGCGGTCGCGAGATCCGGCCGGAAATGGGCGATCCCTTCGAGGATACCCGCGCTGTAATTCCCGTTCATCCCCGACCAGCCGCCGTGTGCGCAGTAGAGTCGGTCGGCCTGCCCGCTGGCTGCGGCGAGACGCAGTGCTTGCTCGCGGACCTCGGGGTGACCGTTGGCGACCAGCACCGAAGGAATCGGACTGACCAAGACCTCGAGATCGTTGCCGCTGTCGCCGGCGAAGAGGGTCGTGGTCTCGTCGTGACCGAGTCGGCGCATGAGAAAATCCACGGCGTGATACTTGGTCGCCCCCGCGGGCAGCACGTCCAGCAACCCGATCTCCGCCGCCTCGTCGATGCTCCAGATCAGGCTGGCGTTCACCCCCGAGAGGGCCAGGCGAGCCTCGACCTCGGATTTAAGCGCGCCGCTGTCGACATCGACGGGGGCATAGTAGCTGAGCTTGAAAGGCGCCTGCTTCTCCGGCTCCTGAAGCCGCAGAAGATCGATATCGACCAAGCGCTCGGCGAGTCCGTCGCGACCGATGCCGGCCCAGTCGCGACCGATCTCCTCCTGCCAGTCCGCGAGCGGCTCCCAGTCGCTTGTCGTGACCCTGAAGATACTGGTCCCGACGTCGCCGATGACCACGTCGGGAACAGGCAGGTCGTATTCGGCGATCGCCTCGCGCACCAGTCCTTGATGGCGGCCCGACACGTAGGCGAGCGTGACCCCCGGCCGCGACACGAAGCGCCGAAAGCGCGGGCGTGCGTCGGGCGACTCGGGTTCAGCCCCGTTCGGGACGAGGGTGCGGTCGAGGTCCGTACAGAGCAACAGCGGCTTCATGATGCCGTACCGGGGACGTCCTGAACCGTGCCCTGGCCGGCGCCGGGATTGGCGCCGGGGACGCTGCAGGTCCCGAAGAAGTCGTAGTGCTCGATGGCCTCCAGGATGCCGAGTGCGTGGGCCTCTTGAGCGAAGTAGATGTTGTCCATCTCCACGAGCTGGGAGAGCTCCTCGTGGTGCCGGTTCGCGACCACGACCGCGAGCGTGTTGCCGCGCATCATGTCCTCGTCCGCGCCCGAGCCGCCGGCGACCAGGATGTGCTCGAGCGGGATCCCGAATCGATGGGCCACATAGCGCAGTGCTTGGCCCTTGCTCGCACGGATCGGCACAACGTCGAGGAACTGCCCGAAGGCGTGAATCACGTTCACCGTCAGCTCGCGAGTGCGCAGCAGGGTGGTGATCTCGTCGACCGGCGGGGCAACGGTGGGGTCGTAGTGGTAGGCGATCTTGAAGCGACTCTGCTCCGTTCGGCGTTGTGGCACGAGACCCGGCACATCCTCCAAGGCGCGGCGCACCGCCCGTGGATTCCAGAGATGATCCACATGCTCGCTCCAGAAGTCATCCACGACCAGGGCGGCGCTGTAATGGATCTCGGTCCCCAGACTGGTGATCATGACGTCGGGGACCGGGATGCCGTGCCGTTTCAGCTCGACGAGGAGTGTATCGAGTCGGCGGCCGGTCGCGATCCCGAAATTCGCGCAGCGCTTGTTGGTCCGCATCATCTCGATGAACCGCCTTACCCCCTCGCTGTTGCCGAGCAGGCTCTGATCCAGATCGGTGAAGAGCGCGCGGTCGCGGTAGATGAGCCTTCGGCGCAAGGGCGGCGTGCCCGGGATCGGCTCGGCCCGTTTGGTGAGCGGGGCGACGCGTTCGCGATAGGTCTCGGCGTGGGCCTGCCAGGAGTAGCGGTCGCGCACGGCGGTCAGACCGTTTCGGATGAGCTTGCGGCGGAAATTCTCGTCGCTCAGGACTCGGATCAGGGCGTCGGCCATGGCCCGGCGATCCAAGGGGTCGATCAAGAGACCGTTTTTGCAGTTGCCGATGATGTCGACCGGACCGCCGTTCTCGGTGGCGACCAGCGGCAGTCCGCTTGCCGCGGCTTCCAAGAGGGTCAGTCCGAAGGGCTCGGTCAGGGCAGGATTGATGAAGACACCGCCGGAACGGGCGACGAGCCGATAGATCTCGGGCACCTCCTCGGAGCGATGATGCTTGGGGGCCGCGATCTTGCCGTAGAGGTCGTAGGCGTCGATGGTCAGCAAGACGTCGGTGAGAACAGTCCGCGCGCCTTCGTCGAGGTCGCGGATATCGTCCCGGTTGCCGGCGATGATCAGCAGATTGGCGAGTGCCTGAAGCTCGGGGGATTCGCCGTAGGCTTCGAGCAGCGCGACGATGTTCTTGCGGTGATCGGCGCGCGAAAGCGCCAAGATCAAAGGCTTGTCCGGCTCGTCCAGGAAGCGGTGCACGTCCGCCGTCAAACCGATCGGCGGATCATTCTCGGTCGGCGGATGAAACTGAACCAGGTCGGTCCCCGGCGGGATGACGACCATGCGCTCGGGTTGGTAGTAATCGTAGAGCGCGTACTGCTCTTCGATCTCGTTGTGGGTACTGGTGATGACCAGATCCGCCGTGCCCAGAACGCTCTCCTCGGCATCGATGCGGCGGACCATATTGTAGCGTGCATCGATCTGCTCGCCGTCGAGTCCGGCGGCGAGCAAGCGCTGGCGTTTATCGCGCCCCAATGAATGACCCGTGTGGACCAAGGGGATGCCGGCCAGGTTGGAGAGCCGTACGCCGACGTAACCGGCGTCCGCGTAATGGCTATGGATGATCCCCGGCCAACGGCCTTCGTCGTGCAGGAAGGCGGTCAGATTGTCCACGAAGCCGTCGAGATGGTCCCAGAGTTGCTCTTTCGGGATGTAACCTTCGGGTCCGGCGTCGATCCTGACGATGCGCGCCTTCTCGCTCAGGGCCTCGATGGGCTCGGCATAATCCGGGCTGACGGCAGGATCGATGACTCGCCGGGTGACAAGATCGACACGTGAGATGTCCGGGCGCTCGGCGAGCGCACGGGCGAGATCGACCACGTATTTTGTTTGACCGCCGGTGTCCGCGTCGCGACCGAGCTCGAGGTCGTGTCCGCGAATCAAGCCATGAATACTGAGCAACAATACATACATGCGTACCATCCGTCGGGAGCGGTCGGGCCGAAAGCGGCTACCGCTCGATTTGGAGGATTCCGAGCCTGGTCTCGGGGGGAAAGCTTCGGATCCAGGTGTCGAGTATCGCCAGCTCCGTCGGCAGCCTGTCGATGGCGGCGGATGCGTCGGAGTAGCCCGAATAAAGACTGTGAATCAGGACGAACCAAGGCCGGCCCTGGTAGCTCTCTTCGCGGAAATAAACGCGGGCCGGCAGCTCTTCGCGGCGCGCGAAATCAAGCAGCTCGTCGAGTGAGTAAAAGCCGATCAGCTGCAGTGCGAACGGCGTAGTCCCGACACTCACGGACTCGTCGAGGACACGAGCCGAAACCGGCTGCGTCTGTTCGGTATTTGCTTCGAGGGTCCGCGCAACCGGCTCGATACTCTGTGGCCGGGCATCCTCGTTGCCCGGGGACGGGTCGCCGGTCGGTGACGCGCTCGGCGTGAGGTCGGACGCAGGGTCGGGTTCGGGGGCGGCCTCGGGGACTGTCTCAGATGAGGGCTCGGGCGAGGGCACGGCAGCTGGCTCGGCCTCCTGAGCGGCGACGTCCTCCGGTGTTTGGGTTGGCTCCGGGGCGGTCTCGTCCCGAGTCGCGGCCGCAGACGGCGATGCCTCGGCATCGGTTACCGCTTGCGCGATCGGCGCCGATTCGGCTTCGGCCGGCACGCTCGGGATCTCCTCGGCGGTGATCGCGATCGTGTCGTCGGTCGGTTCAGTGTCATCGGTTGGCTCGGGGGCGAGCCCTACCTGCATTTGATCGGTGGATGCCGACTCTTCGCTTGGCGCCTGCGGTTCCGTGGCCTCGCCGCGCGGGGGCAAGGACTCCGACATCGCCGCAACCGAGGCGCGCAGATCCGCCAATCCCTCCTGCAAGGCCGCATCTTGGGCCGCGACGGCAGCGAGCTGCTCGTAGTCGACACGCAGCCGGGCAACGTCTTGGATCAGCGTGCGTTGCGCGGCATCCAGCTGGCCGTAGACGAAGAACAAAGCGCCACCGAGCAAGGCGGCGACCAACAGGAGTGCTCCGATAAAGACCGATGCCTGATGCTTGAGTCTGGCGTTGGTCTCTTCGTGATGGGTCTGCCAGGCGCGCTGCAGACGATTGGTGGTCAGCCGTCGGTCGTCGTCGACATCCGCGATTCGCGTCACGAGCGCACTCTCGGCCGCTTGAAACTCAAGCCGATGGCGCGCCAACGCCTCCGACAACGAGACGATCTGATCGGCCAACGTGGCCGTGTCTGGCGTGTTCTCCATCGAAGCCGCGTCCTTCAGTTAATCCGGTGCTCGAGTCGACCTGCGGCCCCGCGGTCCCGTCGCCGGGACCCGGGCGCTGCTGCGCCTTGCGCAGGATCGGCACTGCACCGAAATATTCGTAAGAGGCCGGTATATCATACCAGCCATGATCGACTTCGTCGGGGCAAGACCATCATGAGTGAATCCAAACAGGCTGAATCGCAGAAGGTCAGGGTGCTTTTCGTGTGCATGGGCAATATCTGTCGCTCCCCCACGGCGCACGGTGTCTTTCGACAGCTGGTCGTCGCGCGGGGCTTGTCGCATCGCGTGGAGATTGATTCCGCCGGCACCCATGCCTATCACGTCGGTGAGCCGCCCGATCGGCGCGCGCGTGCGACCGCGCTCGAGCGCGGGATCGATATCGGCGATCTGCGTGCCCGTCTCGCCGAGCCCGCCGATTTCGAGTCCTTCGACTATGTGCTGGCGATGGATCGGGACAACTACCGCATCCTGGCGAGCCTTTGTCCCGCGGGGATGGAGTCCAAGCTGCGGCTCTTTATGGAGTTTGCACCCGATCTCGGGGTGCGGGACGTGCCCGATCCCTATTACGGAGGAGCGCGCGGTTTCGATCAGGTCTTCGATCTGGTCGAGGCGGCATCTCAAGGGCTGTTGGAGGATCTGCTGCAGCGGCATCTCGTTTAGACCGCGTCCTTGAGCCTGAATCCGGCGTTCGGAACCGCAAAGGCGCAAAGGACACGAAGGAAAACAAGAAATTGCAATACGAACGAGGCGCGGTCGACGCGGTTTAGCCCGCACCGACCTCGGAGTAACCGGCATGAGACCGAAAGTGGCGAAGGTCCCGACGCAGATCCTCGGCGAGGCGCAGGTCGAGGTCGTGGGGATGGATCCCGATGCGGATCCAGCCCCGCCGGGCGGCGCGCCGACGATTGAGCTGGTTCCAGTTCCGGATGGCCAGGGTGCGTAGGGCGGTATCCGCCTCGTAGCCGGTGAGCGGGACCGGATGCATCCGTCCGGTTTGGGCCGAGAGGACACCGCTGAATAATTCATAGCGTGTGAACGGCAGGCTTGCGAGCGTCGTGCGCGGAATGGGGCCCATCGCCCAGGCCGGCGGGCAATAGAGCGCCGGAGCACCGAGGCCCCGGTCGACGAACCAGGCGTGGCAGCGCGCGATCAGGTTTTGGATGCCGATCCGGTCGAGCGCGAGGTGCTCGGCGACATTGCGCGAGATGACATGCGAATGCACGCGATGCGCGAATCCGGTGACGCGCTCCACGCGGTGGACCCAGCCGTGGCCGGCAAGCTCGCAGCCCCTCGCCTGGTATCCGCGCAGCCGCTCGATCCCCTCGCTGCTCCAGCCGGCACCGGGAACCACCAGCAGAGTGACAGGCGCGATCCCTTCGGCGTCGAGCAGAGCCAGGATGCGCTCGACCTGCGGCAGGGTCTCGGGCATGACGTCGTGCACCGAGACCAGCGCGCGGATCTGTCCGGCGCTTGAGCCGGTTGTGGGCTCAGCGTTTGACATCGACTGTTTCGGCATAGTCGCCCGATAGGACGGCGAGCCAATGTTGCAGGTTGCGCTGGTTGATCTCCCGAGCGCCTTCGCGTCCCAGACGCGCCTTGCGCTCGCGGATGGCCGGGTCCAGGTCACGCAGCCGCGCCAAGGCATCGGCAAGGTGCTCGCCCTCTTGGATTCGGAAGATGCCTCGGCTCAGTAGATCCCAGCTCAGGATGCCGCAGGCCGAGGACACCAGCACCGGGCGTGCCCGCGCCATCGCCTCGAGCGCAATGGTGCCGAACGACTCGACCGTCGAGGGCAGGATCAAGGCGTCCATCTCGTCGATCAGGGCCATGACCCGACTGCGGCTGACCCAGCCGGAATGTCCGAGGTTGGGCAAGCCTCGGCACTGCTCCTCGACCCACGAGCGCAGGGGGCCGTCGCCGACGATCAGGAACTCGATGTCCGGGAGTCGACGCGCTGCCGCGACGATGGCGTCCAGATTCTTCTCCGGTGCCAGACGCCCGGCGAAAAGCACGCGAGCGACGTGCCTGCGCGCGGGGACAGGCGGCACGTCGAGAAACCGCCGCGGGATCGGGGTTGCCATGAGGCTGACGCGGCGCGCGCCGATCGATCGCGCCACCCCCATCATCTCTTCCGAGTTTGCCAAAACCAGATCGCTCTTGCCGAAGAGCAGCCGATGACAGGCAGCGAGGTATCCGTTGGCGATGCGTGCGCCGAAACCCCAGTCCTGGAACAGCGTCGTCAGCGCCTCGAAATGGGTATGGAATCCGACCACCAGCGACGCCCCGCAGCGCTCGGCCAAGTGCATTCCGAGCATGCCGAACGGGCCGGGAGTCGGGACGATGACGACGTTCGGGCGCAGGCGATCGAGGCGTCGGCTCACGAGCCAAGGGGCTGGCAAGACGATCTTCTGCGTCGGGTCGCCGGGCAGCGGGAGTGTCAGACCTCCGGACCAGGATCCCGCGCGACAGCGCGGGGCCACCAAATCGACGCGAACCCCGGCGCCTCTGAGATGGTCGGCGAGGTCGCGATAATAGGCACCCACACCGTTGCGCTCGGGTGCGGCGTCGGACACGATGGCAACGCGCAGCTCGGCGGTGCAGGGTTGCACGGGTGTCCTAACACTGGTCCCCGCAGTGGATAGGTTCAGCATGGCGCACGGGTGTCCTGGTTGAGGATAAGCCCATGGGATCGTCGCCGGGTCTCGCCCCCGGGTGCATCGACGATGCATCGGCCGCGGTCCATGCCGACCGAGCGGCAAGCCGCGCGAAGACGGGTCCCGGATCGCGATCGACGTCCCCTCGAGAGAGTCCGAACTGCTCCAGACTGTAGCCGTGAGCGCTTCGGTAGGTTCCGGCCTCGGCCGCGTGGCGAGCGATTGCTGCGCGGAATTCCGAGCTCGCCGGGAGCCCGAGCTGCGCATAGATGTCAGGCATCCGACACGCCGGGTCCGACTGCAACGCGCGCATCGTAACCCATACGCAACGCTCCTCGGGAAGTTCTCCCAAGGCCCTTTCCAGATTCTTGTAGTAGAAGCCCAGTTGCTCGGTCAAGCGCTCGCGAAAATCGGGGGTCGCTGACAGGACATCGAAGAAGTCGATTCCGGCCGCGAGCGAGCTCAGCTGAGACGGGAGCGTGGCGTGCGGTTCGCGCAGACAGACGATGAAGCGAGCGTCCGGGAAGCGCGCCGCGAGACTGCCGGCCAGCGGGGCGAAGGCGGCATTCTTCGACAAGAGCCGCTTCTCGGGACCCTGGACGTAAAGATGTCGCTGCAGGCACCGATGATAGAAGTCCATCAACCGTGCGCGCCGTGCTTCCGGCATGTCCCGGTCGAACAGGCCCATGCGCCACAACAGATCCGAGTGCGGGAAGGGCAGAACGAGGATGAAGCAGGCCAGCACGGGCATGAGCGCGAAGTAGTCCTCCTCCGGGTCGCTCAAGCGCATGGCGTGGACCGCATCGAGGCCCTTGAAGGCGTGTCGCTCGATCCAGTCGAGCATCCGCCCGAGGGGGCGACCGACGCGCGCATCGATCCGCCCGAGGCCGAGCCAGAAACGCCGTTGCGTCACCGAAGGTGCGAAGAGACATTCCCAGGTCGAGAAGGTCGTCAGCGCGGTGTCCTGCGCGATGACGCGATGAAGATAGGTGGTCCCGCTGCGGGGTACCCCGAGCACGAACAGCGGCTCGCGGACCGCGACACGGCGATAGCCGCGGTAGAAGATCTCGTCGAGCAGGAAGCCGATCCAGTGAATCCCTTGGACAAGTGCGAAGAGCGGAATGAATCCGCTCATCACCAGCATGCGTTTGGCGCTGGGCCGGGGACGGCCCGGAGCCGGTACGAATGTCCGATAGGTCAGACGGATTAAATCGGTCAGGCTCTCGAAAAACAGTCCGAGCATGATGACCCCGATGAGCCGGATCCTGCGTTGACGGTTTCAGGCGCTTTCGGTCGGTTGATCCGCGCCGCGCGAGGACGCGGATCCACGACTGCTGCGCGGTCAAACCGCGCCCGGCGCGGTATGCGATGTTTTCGGATGGGATCGGCCCCGGCAGATCTAACGACCGTTGGAGTCGGCGCAGTTTAAGCTATTAAAAAATATATCCTTTTAAACCGCGTCCCCGCTAAAGGTCGTGGATGCACCAAACGTCGATCTCACTCGCGAATAAGCATCTCGCTCCGGACGCGGTTTAGGTGCCGCTTTTCGGTTCGATCGGCTCGGACGTCGTGGCCGCTCCCCCGGCGGGTGTCGGCGCGACAGGCTCGGGCTGCGGCGGCGACCGATCGTCGGTGCCCGCCGATGCACTGCGTTCGCTCTGGACGCCTTCGGTCCCATCGCGATGCGCGCCGGCTCCGACCGGGGGATCGGCCGGCGTCCGAGGTTGGGCCGTCTCGGCGACAGGCGCCTCGCGAGGCGTCGTGGCCGTCGGCTCGCTCGCCGGGGCCTCGTGCTTGACCGGTGCGGTCGGCTCGCTTATCGGGGCCTCATGCTTGATCGGCGCGGTCGGCTCGCCGGCGGGAGCCTCATGCACGATCGGTGCGGTTCGCTCGCTCGGCATCGTTGCCTCGGCGCTCGATCCGTCCGGTCGAGGCTCCTTGCGCGTGCTTTCGCCCTGCGAGACGACCGCGCCTTCGCGGACATGTCGGTCAGGTCGATGCTCGCGCGGTGTCGAGGCCGCCTCGATCGATCCCGCGTGCGCCGCAGGCCGATCGTGCGGCTGCGGGGGCATTGGGTCCGCGGTCGGATCCGAAGCGCCTTCGGTGCTTCCGCCCTCGTCCGCTGCGCCCTCCTTTGCCTCTGAGCCGGCCGAAGAGCGTCGGCGATTGCGCCCGCCGCGACGACGACGCGAGGACCGCGGCCGTTCGCCGGCCGGTGCGGCATTGCCGTCTTGCCCCGGCTCGGTGCCGGTGTCGGAGGTGTCGTCCGAGGCGTTGTCCGTACCCTCGGGGTGTTCGCCGAGGTGCGCCTCCTCGGCACGTCCTGCCGGACGTCCGCGATCGATCGAATCCGTCGAGGCTGTGCCCGCTCCGCCGTTCTGCACGGCGGTCTCGCCGACGGGTGCGATCATCAGCGGATGATCTTCAGGCCGACTTCCGCGCGACGGCGCGGCTGATCGATCGCTGCCGGTCGTCGGCGTCTCTTCGCCTTGGCGTTCGGCCCGCTGCCGAGCCTCGCTGCGCTCGCCGGAGCCCTCGTCGCTGCGGGTTTCCTGATCGCGCGATGCCTCGCCCGTGGGACGGCCGCCCTCGCTCGATCCGGAGCTACGCCGTCCGCGTCCGCGCGAGCCTCCCCGGCGCGAGCGTGTCTCGCCGTCGCGGCGGGCCTGGGTCTGCTCCTCGGTCTCGGGTCGCGTCGGATCTGCTGCCGAGACGGCCTCACTGACCTGTCCGCCGTCGGTCCGGCTGCGGTTCGGCTCGGAACGCGTCTGTTGCTCGGGTGCCGCTCGGCTGTGCCGACCCTGTTCCTGCCGCCCGCGGTCCCTCGGCGATTCGTCGCGACGGGTCTGTGGTGGTCTGCTTTGGCTGCGGCGCTCGCCCGAATCGGCGGCGTGTCGAGGCTGCTGCGAACGCGGTGCGGTCTCGGGCGCAGAACGCTCCTCTGCGGTTGGCTTGCGGGTTGCGGGGGCCTCTGCCTCGGGCTGGCGCGGCGCGAAGAGTCCGGTCCAGATGCGTTTGAGCAGGCTCTCGGGCTCGCCGCGCTCCGCCTCGCGACGCACGGGTGTTTCGGGCTGGGGTGTCGGCGTCCAGCGTTGGGGAACCGGGGTCGCCGGCGAGACCTGCTTGACCGCCGGCTCCTCGGCCTGCACGGGTTGACCGAGCTTGGCGTAGAAGGGGGCGATCTTGGTCTCCGAGGCTGCGGTTAGCTCGTAGCTCGACTGATCCGGGACGAGCTTGCCTGCATCCTGGGTCCGGACGCGCTCGATCTGGTATTCCGGAGTTTCGAGCGCCTCGTTCGGAAGCAACAGGACCTCCACACCCTGGCGCTGCTCGATTTCCAGGATGCCGCGACGCTTCTCGTTGAGCAGAAAGGTCGCGACGCTCACCGGCAGCTGGGCGACGATACGGTGGGTGCTCTCCTTCATCGCCTCTTCTTCGACGATGCGCAGGATCGACAGCGCGAGCGACTCGACCCCGCGGATTGTCCCCTGACCCTTGCAGCGCGGGCAGACCTGCTGGCTGGATTCCCCGAGCGACGGGCGCAGGCGCTGGCGCGACATCTCCAGTAGACCGAAGCGCGAGATGCGTGCGACCTGCACCCGGGCACGGTCGTGCTTGAGCGCGTCGCGCAGCCGATTCTCGACCTCGCGCTGATTCTTCGGCGGCGTCATGTCGATGAAGTCGATGACGAAGAGTCCGCCGAGGTCACGCAGACGCAGTTGGCGTGCGATCTCGTCGGCCGCCTCGAGGTTGGTGTTGAGCGCGGTCTCCTCGATGTCCGCGCCCTTGGTGGCGCGCGCCGAGTTGATGTCCACGGAGGTGAGCGCCTCGGTGTGGTCGATCACGATGGAGCCACCCGAGGGCAGGCGCACCTCGCGCTGGAAGGCCGACTCGATCTGGCTCTCGATCTGATAGCGGGTGAAGAGCGGGACCTCGTCCTGGTAGAGTTTGAGCTTCTTCAGATTGCTCGGCATCACCTGGCGGATGAAGCTCTCGGCCCGCTCGAAGACCGCCTTGTTGTCGATCAGGATCTCGCCGATGTCCACGCGCAGATAGTCGCGGATCGAGCGGATGATGACGTCGCTCTCTTGATAGATGAGGAAGGGCGCCTTGCGGTCTTGCGCCGAGGTCTCGATCGCCTTCCAGAGCTGGAGCAGGTAGTCGAGATCCCACTGGAGCTCCTCGACGTTCTTGCCCACGCCCGCGGTGCGCACGATCAGGCCCATGTCTTCGGGGATCTCGAGCTGGCTCATGGCGTCGCGCAGCTCGCTGCGGTCCTGCCCCTCGATGCGCCGCGAGACCCCGCCGGCGCGCGGGTTGTTGGGCATCAGCACCAAATAACGCCCGGCCAGCGAGATGAAGGTCGTGAGTGCTGCGCCCTTGTTGCCGCGCTCCTCCTTGTCGATCTGGACGACGACCTCGCGGCCCTCGCGCACCGATTCCTTGATGCTGACGCGCGAGCCGGGTTTGACGCTGTCGGGCTCGAAGTAGGCCCGCGCGATCTCCTTGAGCGGGAGGAAACCGTGCCGATCGGCGCCGTAGTCGACGAAGGCAGCCTCGAGGCTGGGCTCGACGCGGGTGATGATGCCTTTGTAAATATTGGCCTTTTTCTGCTCTCGACCGGGTGACTCGATATCCAGATTGTAGAGCTGTTGACCGTCGACGGTCGCAACACGCAACTCTTCGGGCTGAGTTGCGTTGATCAGCATGCGTTTCATAGGGTTGTCTTCCGCACCACGACGCGTTTCCCGTCTCGGGGACTGCTCGCCGTGCGCCCCGGCAAAACCGCGGGCGGCTCGGCGTGACGCCCTCGGGCCGACGAATCGGCCCGAGGGCGTCGGCAGCGTCCGGTCGGGCGGGCTCTTGGGCCACCCTGACGGGCACGCGCGTGATCAGTAGTGATTGGTCGTCGACGAGCGCCCAATCGGGCACTCGCACCTGATCCGCCCGCCCGTGTGGAGGGGCCGATCCTGGGAGCGGCGAGGTCGGCGCCGGCTGCGCTGGTTCTGTCGTCGTGCGAGGCGCGCGGCGCTCACAGGGTGTAGAATGCGCGGTCACTCGACGTAACGAGTCCGCGACACCACTCGAGATCCCGCACATCGGCCTGCTTCGACATCGGATGCCGGCATGGGGGTCGGGGCCTTCCGAGGAGATGTTGCCTCGCTCGCTCCGGCATCGTGACCGACCCTTCGCTGCGCTCGCCGCTCCGGGAAAAATCGCGTTTCCGCGGGCCAGCGCAAGCATCCAAGTGTATCAGTAAACCTTATTTAGCATCAATTAAGCCACCCAGGCAGGCGCCATCATTCGTGAATCGATCCCATCCCCGTGCCGATCGCCGTCCGAGCAAGCATGCACCCGCCCGCGCGGCAGGAGGCCGTGATGTCTCCCGGGGTCGCCCGGCTTTCGAGCGCAGCGGCTCCAAGAGCGCTGCAGCCGGGAGCCCCGGGGCCAAGAGTCGTGCCTCCGCCGGTGCCGGCCCGAAAAGCCCTGTCTCCCGGAGGGCCGACCCCGGAACCACCGGTTCCAAGCCGGCTGGCTCCAAGCGTGCCGGACCCGGACGCACACAGCTCGAGCGCTCCGGCCCGAGGCCCGCGGTTGCCGAGCGTCCGCGTCCCGAGCCTGCGCTACCGCGGGATGATTCGGCCGTACGCGTGCTCTGCGTCGATGCCGAGTCCGATGGGCAACGCATCGACAACTTTCTCCTGCGCCACCTCAAGGGTGTACCGCGCAGCCATCTCTATCGGGTGATGCGACGCGGCGAGGTCCGCGTCAACAAGGGTCGGGTCAAGGCCAGTCATCGCCTGCGCACGGGTGATCTGGTGCGCATCCCGCCTGTGCGCACGGCCCTCCCGGGGACGCAGGCCCGGGTGCCGGCGTCGCGTCTCGCCCCGCTTGCGGAGGCCGTGCTCTACGAAGACGAGCGTCTGCTGGTGATCGACAAGCCCGCCGGGCTCGCCGTCCATGGCGGGAGCGGCCTCAGCTACGGTCTCATCGAATCCCTGCGCGAGCTGCGGCCCGGCCGCGAGCTGGAGCTGGTCCACCGCCTGGATCGCGAAACCTCCGGCTGCATCCTCATCAGCAAGCGACGCAGTGCGCTGCGCGAGCTCCATGAGCTGATCCGCGAAGGCGGGATGGACAAGCGCTATCTGGCACTGATCGTCGGGGAGCTGGAGCGCCCGACAGTGGGCGTGGACGCGCCGCTGAAGAAGAACGTGCTGCAGGGCGGCGAGCGGATGGTCCAGGTCGATCCGGACGACGGAAAGCCGGCGCGCACGGTGTTTCGACGTTTGGGGTGCTTCCGCTCGGACTCGGGCGTACTCACCCTGGTCGAGGCCGAGCTGATCACCGGACGTACGCATCAGATCCGCGTCCACGCTGCTCATATGGGAAGCCCGTTGGCGGGCGACCCTAAGTACGGCGACGAGACCGCGAATCGCACACTCAAGGCTCAGGGATTGGCCCGCTTGTTTTTGCACGCCTCTGCCTTGAGCTTTCAACTCGAAGGGGCCGAGCGAGCCCACCGTGTCGAGTCGCCCCTGCCCGATGACCTCGAACGCTTTCTGTCTGCATTGGAGCCCGCCGCGTGACCTTCGACCTGATCGTGTTCGACTGGGATGGAACCCTGATGGATTCCGAGGCACGGATCGTCAATTGTCTCCAGGCTGCCTTCGGCGATCTAGGCCTGCCGCCGCCGGCCCGCGAGGCTGCGCGCGACGTGATCGGACTGGGATTGGACGAGGCACTTCTGCGGCTGCATCCAGGGGCGGAACCGCAGACCCTCCGGGATCTGGTCACCGGCTACCGCCGCTATTTTCTCGAGATCGATCCGACGCCCTCCGTGCTCTTCGCCGGCGCTAGAGAGACCTTGAATCAGCTGGCGGACGCGGGCTACCGCTTGGCCGTCGCCACCGGCAAGGGTCGTGTCGGACTCGACAAGGCGCTCTCCGACACCGGTCTCGGTGCACTCTTTCACGCGACCCGTTGCGCCGACGAGACCTTTTCCAAGCCGAACCCGCAGATGCTGCTCGAGCTGATGGACGAGCTCGGTGCCGATGCCTCCGCCACGTTGATGATCGGCGACACCGAGTACGACATGCAGATGGCCGTGAATGCCCGCACCAAGGCACTCGCCGTCTCCTACGGTGTCCACCCGGTCGAGCGTCTTCTGCCGCACGCCCCGCTCGACTGCATCCACGACATCGCAGCGCTGCCCGCCTGGCTGACCGGTTACGGCATGCGCTGAGCCGAGACCGCGACGCCGCGTTGCCGCCCGCATGTCGTCGAGACCCAAGGCCTAAGCCGTGTCCAGAGCGAGATGCTCGTTTTCGAGTGAGCTCGAGGTGTGTCAGCATCCACGCCTCTTAGCGGGGAAGCGGTTTATAACAACTTATTTTTTAATCTCTTAAACCGCGCCGACTCCAACGCTCGTCAAGTCTGCCGGCGTCGATCTCATCCGAAACATCGCATACCGCGCCGGGCGCGGTTTAATCCCTGGAGTCACCCATGAATTGGAAGTTTTGGACCAAGCCGCGCGACGAGATGCCGTCGCCCGATGCTCCCGATTGGGAGCGCGCGCTCATCAATAAGCTTGCGCTCGAGCACCTGCGCGAGCAGCGTCGCGGTCGTCGCTGGGGCGTCTTTTTCAAGGCGCTGATCTTGGTCTATCTGATCGGACTGCTGATCGCGGCCTATTCCCAAGACCTGCTCGAGCGCATCTCGCCGAGCGAGGAGCACACGGCCGTGATCGACATTAAGGGCGTCATCGCGCCCGAGGCCGACGCGAGCGCCGATCGGGTGATCACGGCCCTGCGCGAAGCCTTCGAGGCCGACAAGGTCAAGGGCATCATCCTGCGCATCAACAGCCCCGGCGGCAGCCCGGTCCAGGCCGGCTATATCAACGACGAAATCAAGCGGCTGAAGGCCAAGTACCAGGAAGACAACGACAAGGAGATGCCCGTGTATGCCGTGGCGACCGACATCTGCGCCTCGGGCGGCTATTACATCGCCGTTGCCGCCGATTCGATCTACGCCGACAAGGCCAGCCTGGTCGGCTCCATCGGCGTGCGCATCGGCAGCTTCGGTCTGGACGAAGCGATCAAGGAGCTCGGGATCGAGCGGCGACTGCTCACCGCCGGGGAGAACAAGGGGATCCTCGACCCCTTCTCGCCGCTGCCGCCGGATCAGAAGGCATTTATCCAGACGGTTCTCGACAACCTGCACGACCAGTTCATCGCCGAGGTCCAAGCCGGCCGCGGTGATCGCCTGAAGGGCGGAGAGGAGGTCTTCAGCGGACTCTTCTGGAGCGGCGAGGAGGCGGTCGCGCTGGGCTTGGTCGATGATCTGGGCAGCTCCAGCTCGGTTGCACGCGACGTGATCGGCGCGGAAACCCTGGTCGATTACACCAAGAAACGCGATCTCTTCGAGAGCTTCTCGCGACGCATCGGCGCAAGCTTTGCGGCTGGGCTGGTCGAGGCGCTCGGCGTGGGAGCCCCGCGCATCGGCTATTGATGTCGGGCACCCAAGCTCGCGAGTACATTCGCGAGTTGTTCACGTAATGTGCTCGGTTTATCCTCGGCACCGATGACCTCGGGCCGAGCGCGCCGCGTCGGCGTGTGCGTTCGAGGTCTCGGCCCACCCTGGACGAGACCGACGACCATGAATCAGACGATCGCCGATGCCGGATCCGCGCCCGCCATTCAGCTCCTGACCCGCAACGCCGAGTTGACGACGCCGCTTCGGCCGCTCTTGCTCGCGCAGGGGTTCATGCTGGAAACCTTCGAAACGCCCGAGCGGCTGACCGGCGCACACCCGAGCTCGCCGGCGCTCTTGCTCGTCGATCTCGACGCACTCCCCGATGCAGACAGGCTCGGCGTCCTTATCGCGCATACACAGCAGCGCGACGGACAGCCGATCCCGCTGGTTTGCCTGGCGTCCGGGAGCGACATCCGCTTTCGACTTGCCGCGATGCGCGCAGGCGCCACGGCGTATCTGCAGATGCCGATGGAGATCGAAGAGCTGAGCGATCGGCTTCTGAATCTGGCCGGCAAGCAGGCGGCTTCTTCCGATCGTGTGCTCGTGGTCGACGACCAGCCGGTGGCCGCGCTTTTCGCCGCACGTGTGCTCGAATCCGCCGGCATGCTGACCGAGCGCGTGGGCGATGCGCTCGCGGTACTGGACGCACTCGACGCCTTTGTTCCGGATCTCGTGCTCATGGATCTGCACATGCCCGGAGCAAGCGGCATCGAGCTGACCCGCATCATCCGCGAGCAGGACCGCTTCGCCGATCTGCCGATCATCTTTCTCTCCGCCGAATTGGATGCCGAGCAACAGATGGCGGCCCTGCGTGTCGGGGGCGATGACTTCCTCGCCAAGCCCGTCGCACCGGATCATCTCGTCGCCTGCGTGAGACAACGACTGGTGCGCGCACGCGAGCGCGCACGGCGCCAGGCTGGTCCGGATGCCATCGATGCACTCACGGGGCTCGCGAGTCTCGGACGCCTCCTGGGGCGCCTCGGGCAGCTCATCGGTCGAGGCGGGGCGGACGCGGATCGCCGTGCGCTGGTCGTGCTGGATCTTGCCGGCGAGGAGGCCGCGCTGATGCGTCTCGCCGTCGCGGTTGCCGAGTCGTGCGGCGCCTCCGATCTGGCCGCGCGCGTCGGCGAGCGCAGTTTGGCCGTCCTGATAAGACGCGACGACGCGGCAAGCCTTGCACGCGCCGGCGTGCAGCTCGCGGAGGCGCTGTCTCGGGCCGGCTTCGCATCCGATCCCGGTCGCGCCGTCGGAATCGGGTGGTGTACCTTGGCGAACAGCGGCGGGGACGCCGTCACCTTGATGTCGCGGGCGGCCAAGGCGGCGCGTTCGGCCCGAAAAACCGGTGATGGTCTGCCACTGGGCTACGGTTGCGATCCCGTGCCTGCCCGTACCTCGGACCAGGACGCCGTGTCGACGGCCATCCTGACCGAACGGCTGCAACTGCTCTTCGAACCCATGGTGTCCCTGATCCCGGCACCGAGTGCGCGCTACGAGGTCTCGCCGCGCCTGCAGACCTCGGACGGCGAGCTTCTCTTGCCGGCCGCGTTCATGCCGATCGCACGGCGCTGCGGACTGGCCGAGCGACTCGACGCTTGGCTCTTGGCCAATGCTCTGGACGCTCTCGCAGCCTGCCGAGACGCCGGCCGGCCGGCACAGCTTTTCCTGTACCAATCGCTCGTCGGCGCGGGACGCGATGATTGGGTCGACCGGGTTCGCGACGAGATCAACCGGCGCGACCTTTTTTGCTTGCGACCCGTCATCCAGTTTCAGGTGGATGAAGCGGCCGCCGACACGGCTCTCGCAGCCGACCGCGTCGCTCGATTGGCTCGGCTCGGTATCCCGGTTTGTCTGAACGGCGTCGATGCCGACGATGCTTCTGAGAGGGTGCTCGCGAGTGTCCCGGGTGCCTTCGCGCGCCTTTCGCGCACCCTGGTCCAGTCGCTCGACGTCGAGCTGCTCGCCGAGCTGGTTCAGCGTCTGCGTGAACGGCGTCTTGCCGTGATCGCCGGTGGAGTCGATAGCCCGGAGACCATCGCGCGTCTGTGCCGCGCCGGTGTCGATCTACTCCAAGGCCCCTTCGTCCAGCCCCCGAGCGCTGTCATGGACTACGATTTCAGCGGGGTGGATGAGAGTTGAACGAGTCGCCCGTGGAATCGGCCATTCGAGATCGCTTATCGCGACCTCCCGTGCTAACGTTTAGAGAAACTGGCTAGACTGGCTAGAGGTGAGCGCCACTCCTATGCACGGTGAATGGCAACTGCAGCAGGCCAAGAACGGCTTGAGTCAGCTCATCAAGTTGGCCCGAAGCGATGGACCTCAGTTTGTAACCTTGCATGGCAAACCGACAGCTGTCGTCATCTCCGTCGAGGACTACGCGCGCCTCACCAAGAGACAGGAGGGAGCGTTGTCGGCTGCATTACTGGATCCCGAGATCGCCGGCGAGGACATCGACTTCGGCCGCGATCGCGATACGGGGCGAGATCTCTCGTTGTGAGTTGGCTTCTCGATACCTGCGTGCTCGCCGAGTACGTCAAGAAGGTACCCGTCTCCCGCGTGATCCAATGGCTCGACGAGCAGGACGAGGACAGCCTCTTCATCAGTGTCGTCAGCATCGGCGAGATCGAGAAAGGCATCCTCAAGCTCGCTGTTGCAGACATCGCCCGTAGTCGAAGGCTTGCGGCCTGGCTGGGTAAGCTGGAGCAGCGGTTTACCGGTCGCATCTTGACCCTCGATGCAGGCGCGCTGCATGTATGGGCTCAGTTGGCGTCGGGTGCAGAGTTGGCCGGACAGACACTGCCTGTGATGGACGGTCTCATCATGGCGACGGCTCAGTGCCGGGGCTTGACCATCGTGACGCGCAACACCGGTGATTTCCGGCTTTATCCGCAGATCTTCGATCCCTGGACCTCTTGATTCAAGCATCCTTGACCGACCCCCAGTTTCCCACCGACGCGGACCTTGGTACCTGTCTGATTCAGGACCGCCACCGGCTGCGCCAACGTCTGCGCGGCCTGCGTCGGCGCGCGCGTGCGGGCGAGCCGGTCGAGCGTGGTCTGCTCGCCGTTTGGCAGACGCTGGGCGAATCCCGAGCCCTCTTCGAACGCCGCCGCGCAGGCGTGCCGGCGGTCATCGCTTATCCGCCCGAGCTTCCGGTCAGCGATCGCCGCGAGGAGATCGCGAAGGCGATCGCGGCCCATCAGGTGATCGTCCTCTGCGGCGAGACCGGCTCGGGCAAATCGACCCAATTGCCCAAGCTCTGTCTGGAACTCGGACGCGGGCTCGCTGGGCGGATCGGTCACACCCAGCCGCGGCGCATCGCGGCGCGCACCCTGGCGAATCGCATCGCGCAGGAGATCGGCGGGACCGCCGGCGGGCTGGTCGGCGACAAGGTGCGCTTCCACGACCGGGTACGTCCGGAGACCGCGATCAAGCTGATGACCGACGGCATCCTGCTCGCCGAGATTCAGCAGGATCGGCTGCTCAACGAGTACGACACCCTGATCATCGACGAGGCCCACGAGCGCAGCCTCAATATCGATGTTTTGCTCGGCTATCTGAAGGGTCTGCTGCCGCGCCGATCGGATCTGAAGCTCATCGTCACCTCCGCGACCATCGATCCGCAGCGCTTCGCCGCCCATTTTGCCGATGCGCAGGGCCGCCCCGCGCCCATCCTCGAGATCTCGGGACGGACCTATCCGGTTGAGGTCCGCTATCGCCCGCCCGAGGACGAGTCGGTCGGCGAGCGCGACGAGACCATGCAGCAGGCGATCTCGGACGCGGTCGGGGAGCTGGCGCGCGTCGGACGCGGCGACGTGCTGGTCTTCCTCTCCGGCGAGCGCGAGATCCGCGAGACCGCCGAGACCCTGCGCAAGCATCATCCGCCCGCAACCGAGATCCTGCCGCTCTACGCCCGGCAAGGGCCGCAGGAGCAGGCGCGGATCTTCCAGTCGCACGGCACTCGGCGCGTGGTGCTGGCGACCAATGTCGCCGAGACCTCGCTGACCGTCCCCGGTATCCATTACGTCATCGACCCCGGTTTTGCGCGGATCAGCCGCTACAGCCACCGTCGCCAGCTCCAACGTCTGCCGGTGGAGCGCATCTCGCGCGCCTCGGCCGATCAGCGCAAGGGACGCTGCGGGCGGGTCGCCTCCGGCATCTGCATCCGGCTCTACAGCGAGCACAGCCTCGCCGCACGCGCGCCCTTCACCGAGCCCGAGATCCAGCGCACCAATCTGGCTGCCGTGATCCTGCGCATGAAGCTGCTCGGCTTCGGCGACGTGGCCGACTTCCCCTTCCTGGATCCGCCCGACCCGCGTCTGGTCGCCGACGGCGAGCGCACCCTCGAGGAGCTGGCCGCGCTCGATGCCCGCGGCGAGCTGACCGAGCTGGGGCGTCGGCTCGCCCGCCTGCCGGTCGACCCGCGGATCGGGCGCATCCTGCTCGCCGCCGCCGAGCAGCAGTGTCTGGCCGAGGTGCTGGTGATCGCCGCCGCGCTGAGCGTTCAGGATCCGCGCGAGCGTCCGCACGAGCAGCGCGCCGCCGCCGATCAGATCCATGCCACCTTCGCCCATCCTGACTCGGATTTCCTGAGCTTCCTCAACCTCTGGCGCTTCCTGGAGAAGGAGCGCAGGGCGCATTCGCGCAACCAATTCCGTCAGCTCTGCCAGCGTCACTTCCTCTCCTACAACCGGGTTCAGGAATGGCGCGACATCGAGACACAATTGCGCGAGCAGATCCTGGAGATGGGCTTCAAGGAGAACCAGACCGCCGGCACCGAGGAGCAGATCCACCGCGCGCTCTTGGCCGGACTGCTGAACCACATCGGCGCGCTCGATACGAATCACGAGTACATGGGCGCGCGCAACAGCCGCTACCGCATCCATCCGAGCTCGGCACTCTTCAAGGCGTCGCCCAAATGGATCCTGGCGGGCGAGCGGGTCGAGACCACGCGCGCCTACGGGCGCATTGTCGCGCGCGTACAGCCGGCCTGGATCGAAGCCGCGGGGCAGCATCTGCTGCAACGCAGCTATTTCGAGCCGCACTGGCAGGCCAAGTCCGGACAGGTCGCGGCCTACGAGAAGGTGACCCTGTTCGGCGTCACCCTGGTGCCCAAGCGGCGCGTCAACTACGGACCCATCAATCCGGCCGAGTCGCGCGAGATCTTTATCCGCTTCGCCTTGGTCGAAGGCGACTTCAGCACCCGCACGCCATTCTGGCGTCACAACCAGGAGCTGATTGCGTCGATCCATCATCTCGAAGCCAAGTCTCGCCGCCGCGATATCCTGGTCGACGAGGAGGCGCTCTACGCCTTCTATGACCAGCGCATCCCCGCCGGGATCTATTCCACGCCTCAGTTCGAGCAGTGGCTGCGCAAGGCGACCGGGACGGATCCCAAGCTCCTGCATCTACGCCCGACCGATCTGATGCAGCACGAGGCCGAGGGGATCACGCCCGAGCATTTCCCCGACCGGCTCCAGGTCGGCGCAACCGCCTTGCCGCTCGAATACCGCTTCGAGCCCGGCGAGTCGGCCGACGGTCTGACCCTGATCGTGCCCTTGCCGCTTATCAATCAGGTGACCGCCGAGCGGCTGGATTGGCTGGTGCCCGGTCTCTTGGAAGCGCGCATCACGGCCCTGTTGCGCGGTTTGCCGAAAGGGCTGCGCACGGCGCTGGTCCCGGTGCCGGACACCGCCGCACGCCTGGCCGGGGGGCTGAAGGCCGCGCTCGCCGAGGGCCGAGCGCCGGTCGATCGGCCGCTCACACAGGTCCTCGCCGAGCGGATCGCGGCCGAGCTTGGCCTGCGCATCCCCGAGGACGCCTGGGACCGCGAGGCCATCCCGCCGCATCTGCGGATGAAGGTCCGACTCGTCGACGAGGCGGGCAGGGCGCTTGCGCTCGACGAGGATCCGCAACGGCTCAAACAGCGTTTCGGCCAAGCGGGTCAGGCGCGGTTTGCCCGCATCCCGGATGCCGAGCTGGAACGCGAGGGCATCACGCGCTGGGACTTCGGCGACCTGCCCGAGCAGGTCGAGATCACCCGCGGCGGGATCCGGATGCGCGGCTTCCCGGCCCTGGTCGACGAAGGCCAGAACGTGGCGGTGCGGGTGCTGGATTCGCCCGAGGCCGCCGCGCGTGCACACCGTGCGGGTCTGCGCCGGCTTCTGACCCTGACGCTCGGCGCGACCCTGCGCCCGATCCGCCAATCGCTCAAGGACCTGGACCGACTGCGCCTTCTTTACGCCAAGGCACCCGCAACGGAGCCGGGGCGTCCCGCCCCGGAATCCCCCGAGACCAAGCGCCCGGGCGCACCGACATCCGGCGGACAGGTGTCGCGCTCGCCGAGTGGAGCCGATCCCCGCCCACCGGACCTCTCCGACGAGCTGCTGGCCCTGATCCTCGATCGGACCTTCCTCGACGACCGCCCGCCGATCCGACAACAGGCCGATTTCGATGCCCGTCTCGCCGAATCCCGCAGCCGTCTCCAGCCGACGGCCAACGAGGTCACCCGGCTCGCCGCCGAGATCCTCGCCGCCTACCAATCCCTGCGCCAACGTCTCGCCGCCATCACCCAGGCCAACTGGCAGCCGACGGCGCAGGACCTGCGTGACCAGCTCGATGCACTGATCTTCCGAGGCTTCTTCCAACAGATCCCCTTCGCCCGGCTCAAGCAGTATCCGCGCTACCTCAAGGCCGCCGAGCAGCGTCTCGACAAGCTCGCCCACGCCCCCGGACGCGATCGCGAGCAGATGGCCGTCATGGCCGAGCTGCTGACCCGCTGGCGCGAACGCACCGCCGCCGCCCGCAAGGCCGGCCGCGAGGACGCGCGTCTGGACGAGATCCGCTGGCTGCTCGAAGAGCTGCGTGTCTCGCTCTTTGCCCAGACCCTGGGCACCGCCGGCCCGGTGTCGGTCAAGCGCATCGAGGCGCGTTGGCGGGAGCTGGGGTTGTAGGGTAAGCAGGCGCGCGCAGGCGCCGAAGCGCGTTCGATCGAGCTCGGCGCGATGAAGGGTCACTGCCCCGTCGGCGCATCGGCATCGAGCAGCTCTCCGATCTGCAGGGGCGATGCGGTCGGCCTAGCCGGGGCGTAGCCGGGCGGATCGTCGGCGTCGAGCGCAGGGCCGATGTCGACGGGATCGATGTCGCTCCAGAGCCACCCCCATGCCTTGTCCGGATCGGCTTCCAACGGCTCGCCGAGAACCGTCGGCGGGAGGCTGGGCGGGGCTTCAGGCATGAAGGGCCATTCCGGGCTCGGGGTTGTCATCGTCCTCGGCCTCGTCCCCGCCCCGTCCGATTCCGGCGTTTCATGCACAGGCGGGTGGGCGCCGACGGCTGTCGTCATGCGTGCCTCGGTGTGCGCTTGCGAGGACTCGCCGACGCTCGGTACGCTGGCTGTCCCATCTCCGGTCTGAGGCGCACGCAAGGGCCGCGATGCACCGTACGCCAAGGCCAGTGCAGAAAGAGCGGCTAAAGCGAGCCGCCCGCGTCTTATCCGCACGGGCTTAGCGAATGATGTCGAGACGATCGGCGAGACAATAGCCGTTGTGCATCTTGTCGTCCCGGAACCAGACCTGCACCCGTTTGCCGGTCGCGAGTGCAAGCTCGGATGCGTCCAGCATGCGATAGGCGCGGACGCGGTCGGTAAAGTCGCCGGTGCAGCTGAAGGTCACCCACCAGGATCCGCAGCTCGGCAGGACGCTCTGCGGGTTGGCCGACAACATCGCCATACAGCCCCCCCAGCGGGCGTCGACGGCGATGAGCACACGGTTGACGTTGGCGACGACGTTGCCGGACCCAGCCGGCACCGGTCCGGCTGTGGTGATGAGGGCGACTGCCGCTGCCGTGAGGCCAAGGAAACCAGGACGCGTCTGCATTGGATTTACCCCTCCTAATGATTCGACGAGAGACCCCTAGCCTTCACCTCAGGAGGGAGCGCCAACCGCTCCAGCTCGGCAGGCAGTCCCAGCAGAAGCAGTGGGTCTCCTCGAAGGGCAACGAGGCCGGGGTGACACGGACATCGGTGGTGAAGACTTGGTCGCTTTCCAGCGGGGTAGGGATGGCGGTGGAGCCGGGAAACGTCAGCTCGACGGTGAAGGCCGTCCACCCCTGGACCGGCGGTGCGACGCGACCGACATACACGCCGACGTCGGTCTCTTGAAGGTCGGTACTGGTCCAGGCCTGGCCGATCGACTCCAGCCGGAAATCCCTTGCGTTCGGATTGGTCGCTTGGTGGAGGCGCACCCGCTTCGGTCGCGTCTCCGTATGCACGAGAATCGCGCCGTCCGGCTCGAGCGACCAGGAAAACCGAGGGCTTTGCTCGTCGTCGAGGACATCGCTCAGCCAGGACAGGGTGGGCAAAATGATGCTCGGTAGATCCTGACCTTGGGAGTGATCGGTGTTGAGCGTATACCGCAAAAGCTTGGGCCCCGGCAGATCGGCGAAATAAAACCGGGACGAATCCGGGAGGAAGAACTGATCGCCTGCCGAGTTGAGCAGTAGCTTGGGCATGGTCAGACGGTCGCGATACGCGTAGGGATCGATCAACGCCAGCATCGCCCGGCCCTCCGGCGATTCAGACCGGCAGGGCAGATCGAAATCCGCATAGTCTTGAATGGCGGGTGCGTAGAATCCGTAGGCTTCCCAATGATGAGTGAATTGTTCGCCCGCGTTCAGGATATCGATCGAGGCCGGGAGGATCGCCTTCACCCGCGACGCGCTGCCCTTGCCGGCTTCGACTGCCGCCGTCAGCCAGGTTGCCCAGCCACGTTTCGAGCCGCCGACCACAATGAAGTCGTCGATTCGGGGGATCCGCGGAAAGCGCGAGCCGGAATCCGCTGCGAATGCCTGCACCGTATCCATGGCGCGCACGACGGCCTTCGTCATGGGGAAATGGACGAGCCATTCCGGATCCTCGGTCAGGAGGTACTTGTCCATTCCATAGGCCAGCAGTGCATCCTCGGATCGGGAATTGTCTTCATCGACGAACCGCAACGGTTGATTCGGGATCTGACCGACCATCGCAACGACCGAGCCCGTCGTGAGGGAAAGCAAGCCGAGCAGGTCGTCATTCGAGGTGCCCGGTGCTCTGTTATTGCTTCCGCCGTTCACGATCATGAATGCGGTATTTTGATTGCCCGAGTGCGTAATCCATGGCACGGCAATCAGCAGCTCATGCGCCCACAAGGTGCGGTCGACCTCCTCGGCGCCGCGCCATGTCTGGGATGTCATGGCGAGGACAAATATCGTGTAGCCGTTGCCGAGCCGCGTGGCGTCTTGGATATAGCGGTAACCGAGGTCCGGGGCGGCCACATAATCGTCCAGCGCAGTGGTTGCCGCGGCGGCTGCGGGCAGGAATCCCGCCGTCGACAACAAAGCCGACACCAAAGCCGACACCAAAGCGAGTGCACGGAAAGCTGTTTGATTTTGCATCGGTGCAGTGAAACTCATGAGCTGACCTGCTGCATGCCGTTGTTCGTCGCGAGTCGGGATCGCTGCTCCGCGCATGCGCCGACCATCCGCCCGCCTCTGCGCAGAATGCTGAACCGACGCTGTTATTTTAGACAAGGTCTTGCGATTTAGTGCTTGCCAGAGCCGGATCCGGCGCGAATCGCGCTTGGGGCTACCGTGCTGCCGGCCCGCTTTCGCCAACGCCGCGTCGGCATGTCGATCGCGAGTCAGGGCGGCATTGCGTGCGGTTGCCGCCGCCTTCTATCGGAGGTCTCGACCGGGCGATGCCTCGGGTGCGTAGGCCCGCAACAGCACATCCACCCCGCATTCGACCCGACGGCGAAGCTCCGAGGCGTCGGGTCGCGGACAGCCGCCGCTCAAGAGCCCCGTGGTTTGGATGCCCTGCCAGATGCCGAGCAGCTGCTCGGCGGCCAGGCGGCTGTCGTGCGCTCGAAGGTCGCCGCGAGCCGACGCCTCGGCCAGGCGGGTGGCGAGCCGATCGCGCGTCGCCTCCGCGCCGTCGCGATAGACGAGTGTGCCGAGCCAGGTCTCCTGTCCGGCCAGGGTCGCCAGCATGCGTTGCAGGGCGACATAGTCGTCGCTCGTCAGGAAGCCCATCAGCGCGTATCCCAGATCGATCAGCGCCTGTCTCAGCCCGAGCTGTCCGGAAGGCAGGTCGTCGAGCGCAGCCGTCATCTCGCTGCGCTGCAGCAGCACAACCGCGCGGATCAGACCCTGTAAGTCACCGAAATGGCTGTAGACCGTGACCTTTGAAACACCGGCGGCGCGGGCAACGGCCTCGATATTGAGCGCCTGAATCGAGCCCGAGAAGAAGAGCCTGCGCGCGGCGTCGAGGATGGCCGCGTGCTTGGCGGGGTCCGGCGGTCGACCGCGTCCGGCGGCTCGGGGCACCGACGGTGCCCCGGATGCGTCGGCGTCGGATGTCGGCATCGCTGTGTGCTCCGTCATGTATTCGGTCATTTACTAAACGCTATCGTACAGTAATAATGGTGCACTCAACCACCAACCAACGCCGGTGCTCGCGGTGCAGGAGTGACCCTTGTCGACCAGGATAAACAGGATCGGAGCGGTGTTCGTCGCCACGCTCCTCGGCTCGGGATGCAGACCGAGTACCGACGAGCCGGCCGCGCCCGATGCAGTGTTCGATCGCGAATCGGTGCCTTGGGTGTTGTCCGCCCGGGTGGAGTCTGCGCCGAACAGCGTCTGGACGCTCACGGGCACGGTGCGCGCCCGCCATGAGATCCCGCTGTCCTTCCGCATCGGCGGGGAGATTCAGGCGCGTCTGGTCGACGCGGGGGCGCGAGTCGAGGAAGGCGACGTCCTGTTCCGGCTCGATCCGCGCGACGTGACGCAGCAGCGTCTCGCAGCCGAGGCGACGGTGGCGAGCGCGCAGGCGGAGCACGAGAACGCGAATCGCGAGCGCGATCGTCTCGGCGATCTTCTCGTCAAGCGGCTAGCCAGCGAGCAGGACCACGACCGGGCCGTGACCGCAGCCCGCGCCGCCGAGCAACGGCTGGTCGCGGCCGAGGCGACCCTGGAGCAAGCACGCAACGCCATCCTCTATGCCGACCTGGTCGCACCCGCGGCGGGCGTGATCCTGGACGTGGATGGGCAGGTCGGGCAGGTGGTGTCGCCCAGTCAGGTTGTCGCACGCTTGGCCGAGGACGGGCCGCGCGAGATCGAGGTCCAGGTGCCCGAGGCGCGGCGTATCGATCTGCCGACCGAGGCGACGGCACGGCTCGCGAACGGGGCGGGGCCGGTGAACGGCCCGACGAACGGATCGGCGTCTGCGCCTACGTCCGCTCAGGTCACCCTGCGCGAGATCGCCGGCAGCGCCGATCCGCTCAGCCGGACCTGGCGTGCGCGCTATCGTTTACCGGAGCTGCCGAGCGATCCCGGCCTCGGCACGACCGTGACCCTGACCTTCGAGACCGCACGCGGGGCGTCCGGACCGACTGCTCGGGTGCCGCTCGGTGCCGTCCTGGAGCGCGGCGAAGGGCCGCTGATCTGGCGCATCGAGGATGGCCGGGTCGAGCCCGAGCCGGTCGAGCTGATCGGAGTCGTCGGCGAGCAGGCCGAGATCCGCACCGATCTGGCGCCGGGCACGCCGGTCGTCGCACTCGGGGCGCATCTTCTGCTGCCCGGCCAGGCCGTGCGGGTGCTCGAGCGATGAGCACCGCCGACGAAAGGTCAGCGGGGACGCGGTTGAATCTCTCCGCGCTCGCGGTGCGCGAGCGCTCGGTCACGCTCTTTCTCATCCTGGTGACCGCGCTCGCCGGTCTGACGGCATTCCTGCAGCTGGGCCGCGCGGAAGACCCGGCCTTCACCGTGCGGGTGATGGTGGTCTCGGCGCTCTGGCCGGGGGCGAGCGCGCAACAGATGCAGGATCTGGTCGCCGATCCGCTGGAGAAGCGCATCGGCGAGGTCGAGCTCTTCTACCGGCTCGAGACCACGGCGCGTCCCGGACGGGTCGACATGCTGGTCGAGTTTCAGGACTACGCGCCTTCCGAGCAGATCCCGGATCTCTTCTATCAGGTGCGCAAACGCATGTCGGATGCGGCCGGGAGTCTGCCGGCCGGGGTGCTCGGGCCCTTCGTCAACGACGACTTCTCGGATGTCTATTTCGCGCTCTATGCGCTCTCGGCGCCGGATCTGCCGAACCGTCTGCTGGTGCGCGAGGCCGAGCGGATCCGCGACCGGCTCGCCCGGGTCGAGGGCGTGCAGAAGGCGCGCATCCTGGGCGAGCGTCCGCAGCGTTTCTTTGTGGAGCTGGACCAGGCGCGCCTGGCCAATCTCGGGGTGTCGCCCGCTGCGGTGCGCGAGGCCCTGGATGCGCAGAATCGGCTTGCCCCGGCGGGTCTCGTCGAGACCGACGGGCCACGCCTCTATCTGCGTCCGGACGCCGAGCTGCGTGAGCTCGAGGACATCCGCCAGGTGCCGCTGCGTGTCGGCGAGCATCTTCTGACGCTCGGCGAGATCGCCGAGGTCAGCCGCGGTTACGAGGATCCACCCGAGTTTCTGATCCGCGCCGGCGGGGAGGATGCGGTCCTGCTCGGCGTGGTGATGCAGCGCGGCGAGAACGGGCTGGCGCTCGGCGAGCGCCTGGTCGAGGTCCAGAAAGGGCTTGAGGCCAGTCTGCCGCTGGGCGTCGGCTTCACGCAGCTTACCAATCAGGCCGACGCCATCACGCATGCCGTCGACCTCTTTCAGATCAAGTTCCTGGTCGCGGTCGCGGTGGTGATGCTGGTCAGCTTCGTCGCCATCGGCTGGCGCGCCGGGCTGGTCGTCGGCATCGCCATCCCCTTGACCCTCGCGATCACCTTCCTGCTGATGTTGATCAAGGGCATCAACCTGGATCGGGTCAGCCTGGGTGCGCTCATCATCGCCCTGGGGCTCTTGGTCGACGACGCCATCATCGCCATCGAGATGATGCTGGTGAAGATGGAGGCGGGATGGGATCGGCTGCGGGCCGCGGCCCATGCCTGGACGGTGACCGCCGCTCCCATGCTGAGCGGTACCTTGGTGACCGTAATCGGTTTCGTGCCCATCGGATTCGCGCGCTCGGGTGTGGGCGAGTATGCGGGCAACATCTTCTGGGTGCTGGCGTTCGCGCTGCTTGCCTCCTGGGTGGTGGCGGTGACCTTTACGCCCTATCTGGGCACCCTGCTCCTGAAGGCGCCGCCGCCCGGGGGCGCGCACGGCTCGGAGAGCGCCTACGCGACGCCGCTCTACCGCACGCTGCGCGGGCTGATCCGCGGTTGTGTCCGCTACAAGATCTGGGTCGTAGCCGCGACCTTCGGGCTGCTGGTCCTGTCGATCGTCGGGTTGGCCGGCAGCGTGCAGAAACAGTTCTTTCCGTCCTCGGATCGCCCGGAGGTCCTGATCGACATCCGGCTCCCCGAGGGCAGTGCGATCCGCGCGACGGCGGCCGTGGTCGAGCGGGTCGAGGCGATCCTGGCGGATGCGCCAGGCGTGCGCTCGAGCGCGGCCTATCTCGGTGCCGGGGCACCGCGATTCTTCCTCGCGCTGAACCCCGAGTTTCCGAATCCGGCCTTTGCCAAGCTGATCGTGGTGGCGGAAGGCGCGGCCGAGCGCGATGCGCTGATCGCGCAGCTTCAAGCGCATGTGGAGGCCGGCGAGTTCCCCGAGGCGCGGGTGCGCGTGCACACGCTGCTCTACGGGCCGCCGGTCATTTGGCCCGTGACCTTTCGTGTGGTGGGGCCTGATCCGCTGGTGCTGCGACGCATCGCAGAGCAGGTGCGCGAGGTGGTCGCGGCCAATCCGAATACGCAGGATCCGCATCTTGACTGGGGCGAGCGCGTCCCCGTGGTGCGGCTTGCGCTCGACCCGGAGCGTCTGCGTCTGATCGGGCTTACCCCGCGCGAGCTCGCCGGTCAACTGGAGTACCAGCTCTCCGGGCTGCCGGCGACCGAGATCCGCGAGGACATCCGCAATGTGCAGCTGATCCTGCGTGGGCTTGGCGATGAGGGCCAGGCGAGCCTAGATGGCGCCGGGGCAGGGTCCGGAGCAGACGACAGCGCCGCCGTGATCACGCCGACCAGCCTCGCCGGCATCAATCTCAAGACGCTCGACGGCCGGACCATCCCGCTCGAACAGGCAGGCGAGCTGATGATCGCCTTCGAGGATCCGGTGCTCAAGCGCTACAACCGCGAGCCCTTCATCGCCGTGCAATCCGAGGTCCGGGGCGCCCAGCCACCGAACGTGACACAAGCGATCTGGGCCGAGCTGCAGGGGCTGGTCGCCGAGCTGCCGCCCGAGTATCGGATCGACATCGGCGGCGCGGTGGAGCAATCGGGCAAGGCCGACGCCTCGATCCAACGCGTCCAGCCGATCATGCTGGCCCTGATGCTGATCGTCATCATGTTCCAGATGCGCAGCTTCTCGGGCACGCTCATGGTCGTGGCCACGGCGCCGCTCGGCGTGATCGGGGCCACGCTGGCCTTGTTGATCGCCGATCGTCCGTTCGGCTTCGTCGCGCTGCTCGGCCTGATCGGCCTGGCCGGCATCCTGATGCGCAACACCCTGATCCTGGCCAAGCAGATCGAGGACAACCTGCACCAGGGCTTGGAGCGTTCCGCCGCGGTCGTGGAGGCCACGGTGCAGCGCGCCCGCCCGGTGGTGTTGACCGCTGCGGCTGCCGTCTTCGCCTTCATCCCGCTCACCACCGACACCTTCTGGGGGCCGCTCGCCTTCGTGCTGATCGGCGGGGTGTTGGTCGGCACCCTGATTACGCTGCTGTTTCTGCCGGCGCTCTATGCGCTGTGGTTTCGGGTGCGGGTGAGCTAAACCGCGCCCGGCGCGGTCTGTGATGTTTTTGGATGGGATCGGCCCCGGGAGACTCGACGGCGGTTGGAGCTGGCGCGGTTCAACTGCTCTTTCTCGATTCCTCGGTCCAGTGCGCCGTCCAGAATTCTGCAGGCTCGGGTTTGCCGTAGAAATAGCCTTGCAGGAGGTCGCAGCCGTGTGCTCGCAGGAAACGGCTCTGACCCTCCGTCTCGATCCCCTCGGCCACCACCCGCAGGCCGAGCTCATGGGCGAGTGCGAGGGTCGCGGCACTGATCGCGGCGTCGTTCTCGTCGGTCTCGATATCACGCACGAACTCGCGATCGAGCTTCAGCGTCTGGATCGGCAGACGCTTCAGATAAGCCAGCGAGGAATGGCCGGTGCCGAAATCGTCGATCGCCAGCCTAACCCCGAGGTTGCGCAGGGCCTGCAGGGTCTCGACCGCGCGTGCCGGATCGCGCATCGCGACCGACTCGGTGACCTCGAGCTCGAGCTCGTCCTCGTGCAGCTCGTAGCGTTGCAGCACTGCGGCGACGGTATCGAGGAGGGCAGGGTTGCGTAGTTGATGGGCGGAGAGGTTCACCGCGATGCGCCTCGGCCCGATCCCTGCGTGCGTCCATTCGCGGAAACGGCGACAGGCCTCGTTCAAGACCCAGTCGCCGATCGTGTGGATGAGTCCGGATTCCTCCGCAATCGGGATGAAATGACCGGCCGTGATCAAACCGCGATGCGGATGTCGCCAGCGCACGAGGGCTTCCATGGCAAAGGGGTAACCCAGAGGGTCCGCCGCGGCCTCTAACTGGGGCTGATAGTACACTGCGAGCTGACCCTCCTCGATGGCGACCCGCAGCTCGCGCTCGACCGTCAGGCGCTCGCCGGCCGCCAGGTTGAGTGCCTCGGTGAAGAACTGGATGTTGTTTCGGCCCTGCTCCTTGGCGTGATACATCGCCGTGTCGGCATTCTTCGTCAGGGTGTCGGCGTCCAGGCCGTCATCGGGATAGATGCTGATGCCGATGCTTGGGCTGGTGTGCAGCCGGTCGCCCTCGATGTCGTAAGGCTCGCCGAGGGCCAGCAGGATCTTGGCAGCCACCACGGCCGCGTCCTGCGCACACTCGAGCGCGGTGAGCACGACGACGAACTCGTCCCCGCCTTGGCGGGCGACGATGTCGCTCTCGCGCATGTCGCGGCAAAGGCGGTGTGCCACCTCGACCAGCAGCAGATCGCCGATGTGATGGCCGAGCGTGTCGTTGATGACCTTGAAGCGGTCCAGATCGATGAAGAGCACCGCGAGCAGTCGACCCTCGCGGTGAGCGGCATGCAGGGCCTGCGACAGCAGGATCTCGAGATTGCGGCGATTGACGAGGCCGGTCAGGCTGTCGTGGTGGGCGAGGTGCTCGATGCGCTCGTCCGCGGTCTTGCGGGCTGTGATGTCCTTGAAGACCGCCAGGATCTCGCCCCCCTGCAAGCGGATCACGTCGGTCTGCAACCAGAGGCTGTGCCGATCCTTGACGTAGGCGGTCAGGCCGATCGTTTCACTCCCGCCGCGGCGAAGAACACGGCCGAACGCGGCGTAGATGCCAGCGGCATCCAAGCCCGGAAAGGCGATCCGAGAGGGCCGCCCGAGCACCTCCCGGCGTTTCACGCCGGTGATCCGCTCGCCGGCGGCATTGATGTCGAGCAGGGTAAATTCGCTGCCGTCGGCAAGCGGGCGAAACAGCGCGACACCGTCGTTCATGCTGCCCAGCATGGCCCGGTAGCGGGTTTGCTGCGCGGCGATGATCCGCTCGTCTCTGACCAGCCGACGACCGAGCACCAGTGCCGCGCTGGCCGAGGCAAGGAGGAAGACCGCGAACGCCAATACCGTCGCCTTTTGCATCGCGTGCAAGGGTGCGAGGACTTCGGCGGTATCGATTTTGACCACCATGCCCCAACCCAAGGCCGGCAGGTAACGCCAGCCGGCCGCGACATCGATATCGCCGTAGTCGCTCACGATGCCATGGCCCTGGTTGCCGGTCAGGGCCAGCTGCATCGGCTCGGCGATTTGGGTGAGGGGAACCGGGTTGGTGAAGGGCGTTCCCGGCATGCGCTCCAAAGAGACGGTGTAGAGCGCGGCCTGACCGTCCTGAACAGCCAGGACGGTTTCACCGCTGGTCCCGAGCCCGGTGCGGTCGCTGACCACCGGCATCAGGGTGGTGAGGTTGACCTGCAGCGCCAGTGCGCCGATCGGACGTTGGGCGTCGAGGATCGGTGCGACGACGAAGGCCGCTACCTCGCCCCCGGACGGCGCGTAGGGCGCGAAACGGGTCATGTCGATGTGCATGAACGTCATCGCCTGGCGAAATCCCGCCGCCAATTCGGAATCGCGAAAGGGGCCATGCAGGAGGTTGGTGCCCAGATCGGGCTCGCCGCGCAGCGAAAAGACGACATCGCCGTTCGCATCGATCAGAAGCAGGTCGTGGTAATCGGCGCGCTCGCCGAGGGTCGCCAGCTCCGTGCGTGCCCCCGTGCTCAGGGTCCGAGTCGCGACGAGTGCCGACAAGGCTTCGCGAACCATGGTCTGGCTCGCGAAGGAGCGGGCATCGACCAATCGCTCGTTGATATAGCTGTCGATTTGATCGGCCTTCTTGTCGGCGATCGATGTGATGTTCTGCAGAACGGTGGCGGTGAGTGCGCGCTCGAAGGTGTGCAGATAAAACCAGGCCAGACCCGCCAACGGCAGCAGTGCGACGATCAGGAATCCGAGTGTCAAGCGCAGGCCGAGCCGGTGCGAGCTCAGGGTGCCCATCGTGAATCCCTCGGCAGGCTCCGATTCGCTTCGCCTGACAGCAGATCGACCAGCCCACGCCACTCCGCCCGGCTGCGCGAGGCGGGAAAGGGCACCGGGCGGATCGGCGACTCGGAGATCTCGACCGCATCGAACTGCCCATCCGCTCGGGCGTGTCCCACGTAGACTCGCCGCCATAGGTGTCGGGTGGCTGCGTCCAGGGCGACGATTCCGGACGGGCCGTGCAGGCTCGTGCGTCCGACGGAGCGATTGATCTGTGCCGGATCGTCCGTGCCGGCCGCGCGGACCGCCTCGGCCCACAGCCTAACCCCGTTGTAGCTGGACACGATCGGATCGCTGACCACACGCTCGGCGCCGAAGCGCTGCCGAAAGGTGTCGACAAAGCGACGGTTGACGGGATCGGGTAGGCTCTGGAAATAACCCCAAACCGCGTAATGGGCGGTATGGGACTGCCCGGAGGGCATGGACCGAAGCTCCGGCTCTGCCACGCTGAACGAGATCACCGGCATCTCGGTTAGATTCTCGGCCCGGAGGGACGCGAAAAAGTGACGGTTGGCGTTGCCGTTGAGTGTGTTGAGCACCGCGTCCGGGGCCAGTCGTCGAATCTCGGCGGCGATCGCGTCGAGGTCGACGGCATCCATGGGCACGTAGCGCTCGGCGAGGATCTCACCTTCTGCCGCGGTGACCAGATCGCGGATCAGCCGGTTGGCGGTGCGCGGGAAGATATAGTCCGATCCGACGAGATAGATCCGAGTCCCGAATCGGTCCATCGTCCAGCGCGTCCCAGGGATGATCTGCTGGTTGGGCGTGGACCCCATGTAGACGAGATGAGGCGACTCCTCCAGGCCCTCGTACTGCAGGGGATAAAACATCAGGTGACGGTGCTCCTCCACAACCGGTCTGACGGCCTTTCGACACGCCGATGTCCAGCAGGCGAACAAGACGCTGACGCGCTCTTGGAGAATCAGGCGCTCGACCTCGGTGGCTGCAGTGGTCCAATTCGAACGGCTGTCGGCGAGGATGAGATCCAATCGCCGTCCGAAGAGTCCGCCCGCGGCGTTGATCTCCTCCACGGCGAGCCGCACGGCATCCACGAGTCCTCTCTCGCTCTCGGCCATAGGGCCGGACAAGGCATGTACGACCCCGACGCGGATCGGTTCTGCCCCCGCCGGCCGTTGACCGACCAGGATCAACGCCAGGGCGGCAGAGACCGCCAGGATCAGCACAAGGAAAGGCGGAGCACGCATTCCGGAGACGGCGCTCAGAGGTCCGAAAACGGCAATCGGCCGTTGCGTGACCGGTCAAGGCGCAGATTGGAATCGATCATGCTGGCCCCTTGCCACTGTCGGCTAGGTGAATTGCGAAGGATTCGATAAGCGTATGCGATGTTTTTGGATGGGATCGGTCTCGGCAGACTCGACAACCGTTGGAGGTGGCGCGGTTTAATCCCAGTTGAACCGACCGTCGTCCGACTCGGAATCGCCTTCGAGGATCTTACGCTTACCGTCGAGCAGAAAGACGATGGCGCGTTTCAGGTCGGAGAGGGTGACGACCTGCTCTGCACCCTGTCGCATGGAGGCGTAGGAGGCGGCGAGCAGCACGGCGTTTTGGATGTCGCCACCCGCGGCACCCTCCGAATAGAGCGCCAGGGTCTCGAAGTCGACATCCTCGGCCAGCGGCAATTGGCGGGGGATGTGGCAGCGCCAGATCTGCTCGCGCTGCTCGGTGGCGGGGAGTCGAAACTCGACGTGGGCGAGCATGCGTCGCAGGAAGGCGGTGTCGTAATTTCCGACCAGATTCGAGGCGAAGATCACCGCGCCGTTGAAGTTGTCGAGCTCGATCAGGGTCGTGCTGCGCGCGACATTGATGCTGTTGTCGGCCGATTGGGAGACGTTGACGAGACGCTTGCCGAGGATCGAGTCCGCCTCGTCGAAAAAGAGCAGGGCGCCGGTCTCGGACGCCTTGGCGAACGCAGCCTTGATGTTCTTGGGGGTCTCGCCGACATACTTGGATTCCAGCTCCGCATAGCTGATTCGCAGGATCTTCTTGGCGAGCAGGTCGGCGATGGCGTCGGCGGCGAGGGTCTTGCCGGTCCCCGGAGGACCGTAGAAGTTGAGCGCGACCCTGCGCCCGGTGCGCGCGACCGAGCACAGCCCCCAGGTCACGTAGATCAAATCCTGAGAGACCAGGACGTTGGTCGCCTCGCGGATGCGCTCCAAGGTGTCCCGATCGAGGATGAGCTGATCGAGTGTGTGGCGTGGCTCGACCGGCTCGATGCCATCCAGGCGCGTCTCTTCCGGCTCGTCGGGCGGCGCTGCTGCGGCGCCGGGCTGCGCCATCGCAACGGCGTTGGTCGTGACGGCTTGGGTGTAGGGGTGTTCCAAGGTCGTCTTCGTCGGATTGAAATCGACCCGGATCTTCGGCTTGTTCAGGAGGCCCGGAAACTCGGAGGTTTCGAGCACCTGGACCAGCCGCTTCAGAAAGGCGTTGGACGCCGCCGGCTCGACTTCTACCGAGGTGTCCTGCCCCTTTTCCAAGCACTGCGGGCAGTAGAGGAGAGGTGCGCCGACCACCTCGACGAAGTAATGCCCGAGATTGCTCTTCTTGCCGTGGTGCGAGAGCACCAGCTCGCAGCCGTGAACAGGACAGGTCGGCGTCTTGCGCAGCAGCGACATCACCCGCGTCCCTATAAAACCGCGTCGCGCATGACATGCACTGTCGTCATTCGGGTCTTGCCCTCGCATGATTCCAAGCCCGTCGCAGCGGACGCGGTTTTAGAAAGAAACGAATAAAAAATCCTGAACCGCGTCTTACCGGCCTCATTGATCGGACCGAGGCCGGGTTTGACATCGACAATCCATATCGCAGCAGACGCGGTTCAGCCAAAGACCACATTGAGCATGGTCAGCGCCACGACCAGGAAGATGATCGTCATGATGCCGCCGGCGCGCATGAAGTCGACGACGCGATAGTTGCCGGGTCCCATGAGGAGCGCGTTGACCTGATGGGTCGGAATCAAGAAGGAGTTCGACGTTGCGATGGCCACGGTCAAGGCGAACACGGCCGGGTCGGCGCCGATCCCCAGAGCCATGTTGACCGCCAACGGGACGAGCAGGACGGTCGCGCCGACGTTCGACATCACCAAGGTGAAGAAGGTCGCGAGCACCGCGAGCGCGGCCTGGACGACCCAGATCGGCACGTCGCCGAGCGCCGTCAACGTCTGCTGGGCGATCCAGGCGGCGGTGCCGCTGGCCTCGACGGCGAGCCCGAGCGGGATGAGCGAGGCCAACAGGAAGACCGTCTTCCAACTCACGGCCTCGTAGGCCTCGTCGATCGAGAGCACGCCGGCGAGGATCATACCCATGGCACCCGTCAGCAGGGCGATCGAAAGCCGCAGATCGGTGAAGAGGACCAAGGTCAGCGTAATCGCGAAGAACACGAGAGCGGCGCGGACCTTGTGCGGACGCAGCTCTTCGTGCGGATACTCGGTCGTCACGACGACGAAGTTGCGGTCCTTGGTCAGGCGCGTCAGATCTGCCCAGGTCGTGTGGACCACCAAGGCATCGCCGGCGAGGAGCGGCGTATTGCGCACGCCGCCGGTGTTGAAGGTGATCTGGGTGCCGCCACGATTGATGGCGAGCAGCGAGAGCCCGTAGGTCTTGCGCATCCAGACATCGCGGGCGGTCTTGCCGATCAAGCTGGAGCCGGGCGGGATGACGATCTCGGCGACGCCTGCCTTGGTGTTCGACATTGCCTCGGAGAAGAGCTCGAGGTCGGGTTTGACATCGACCGCGTTGTCCTCGGCAAAGCGCTTGAGCTTCTCCTCGGTCCCGAGCAGGCCGAGCGTCGTGCCCGGATCGATGCCGAGGGAGCGATCCACGCCGTCGGCGCCCAGGCGCAGCCCGTCGCCCTTCTCGACCGCGATGACTCGCACGCGCCAGGTCTGCTCCAAGTCGTCGACGCTCATGCCGACCAGCGTGCTCTCGGGGCGAAGTTTCACCTCTCGGATCTCGAAGGAGGACAGCCCGTAGGTTTCGGCGAAATAGGTGCTGGTGTCGCTGCCGGTCAGCATCTCGTTCCCGCGCGAGGGCAGAACGAAGCGTCCGGCAAGCACGAAATAGAGGATGCCGGCGGTTAGCAGGGCGATTCCGATCGGGGTGACATCGAAGAGCTGAAAGGTCTCCATCGGCGTCGTACCGGCGGGGAGTGCCTTGTTCGAGGTCAGGATGAGGTCGTTCAACAGGATCAACGGGCTGGAGCCGACCATGGTGATGGTGCCGCCGAGGATGGCGCAGAAGCCCATCGGCATGAGCAGGCGCGACATCGGCAAGCCGGTGCGCGCGGAGATGCGGCTGACCACGGGCAGGAAAAGTGCGGCGGCCCCGACGTTCTGCATGAAGCTCGAGATGCCGCCGACGGTCCCGGAGATCAGCGGGATGATACGCGACTCGGTTTTGCCGCCGATGCGCATGATGAAGCCCGCGACCTTGGACATGATCCCGGTCTTGTCGAGCCCGGCCCCGATGATCATGACCGCGATGATGGAGATGACCGCGTTGCTCGCGAAGCCGTCGAACAGATGCTCGACCGGCACCAAGCCCTGCTCGAGCCCCATCAAGGGCGCAAAGAGCCCGGACAGCCCGAGCAGGACCATGATGCTGATCGCGGCGACATCGACGGTGACGACCTCGAAGGCGAACAGGAAGATGGTCAGAAGAAGGAAGCCGACGACCCAGGCGATCTCCACGGACGGGACGATGCCGGCGACATAGAACCCGACGACTGCGAAGACGACCGCGGCGAGATCGGTCTTGGTCAGGGCGCGAAAAGCGGCGAGCATGCTGAAATGTCCTCTCTGTGTTCGGGTCCGCTTAACGGCTTCGGCGCCGAGTCGTCGACAGGGTGCCGATCGGACCTGCTGTTTTGGTGCGCGATGTCGCGGGGCGACGGCTCCTTCGATGAATGCGGCAAATGTTCCGGCAGATGGTGCGGCTCGGGCTCGGAGCGTGAACGACTCCTGTCTCTACGCCCTGAAGGGACCACCGAAAGATCGGTAATCATAATGAAACGGATCCGGTCTTTCCCGGTTTTCTTCGAGGCCTTGCGCGTTCGCCCGACTTGGAGGGGACGTTTCGGCGTCTCCGACCTCGGTGTCGGAAGGATCCGGTCTGTAGCTCTGGAACCGGCGCACTGCTAGTCTTGATCTCATCTTTCGCACCGATCGCGTCCGGAGTCCGGAGCCATGAAGCAGCTTGTTCGTCGGGTCCTGGTCAACCTCTGTTGGATCTCCGGCGTTCTGGTCGGAACCCCGGACGCGGCGCCGCTGGTGAACGTCGAGGAGGAGCTGCAACGGCTGATGGCCCAGCACGGGTTCGAGGTGCGCGGCATCGAGCAAACGGTCGACATGGAGGGGCGCGCCGAGGGTGCCGAGCTGGTGCCGCGCCTTCGGCTGTTGCTGGATAGTTTCGACCATGTGATCGTTCAGACCGACAACGGCGGGGTCGATCAGATCATCATCCTCGGCGAGAAGGTTGCCGTGGTCGCGCCGCCGCTGATCATCGAAAGCGAGGGATCGGGTTTTCCGTCGGACGTCTCGCCGGACGACGAGGAGGGTCAACCGGGTGATTCGATCGTCTTGCCGACGCAGCGTCAGGGAACTTCGCATGCCGTGAACCTGACCCTCGAGGGGCCGAACGGACAGCGCGTCCAGCGGGTGTTGCTGATCGACACGGGTTCGGATCATGTGGTCCTGCCCGCCTCCTTGATCGGCCCGCTCGGGATCTCGCCAAACGATCTGCGGATGCAATCGGTTCAGACCGCAAACGGGACCGTAGACGCGCGGCTCGGCATTTTGAGCGGCGTGTGGCTCGGGGAGACGCGGGTCGAAGGGGTCTCCGCGGCCTTTATCGACGACACCCGGCTCGGCGGGAATGCCCTCTTGGGGATGAGTCTGCTCGGGCGCTTCCGCGTCACCATCGACGACGAGCAGAATCAACTGACGTTGGCGGCGAGGTAGGCGGGAGAGAGCTGTCAGCTATCTGCCGTCAGTGCCGAGGTTGTGCCGAGCCGGGCGAGGCACAACCAATCGTCGGCGGATGTTGTGCTTCCTCTCGTCGGCACAACCGAGGCGAGAGCGTTCCGGACATCGCCTAAAGTCCGGCCGACGCACATCGAGCGCCCTTTCGGCGGCTCCGGCAGGAACGTCGGCATTGCTTGGTTTTCCCCGATGACTGACCAGACCATCTGGATGGCAGCGCTTCTGGCGGTGGAGCTCGCCGCTCAAGCCGCCACCGTGGCTCACCTCCTGCTCAGCCGTCGCGATGTGCCTTCCACCGTCGGTTGGGCGGGGCTGGTCATTCTGGCGCCGATGGCCGGGCTAGTGCTGTACTGGCTGTTCGGGATCAACCGCATCACCCGAAAGGCCCATCGGCTGCGTCCGCAGACCTCCGAGGCCAGCGATCGCGTGGAGCTCGCCGGGGAGCGTCGCGCCCACCGCTTGCTTCAGTCCGAGTATCCGGACCTGTTGCGGCTCGGACATCTCGGCGACGCACTGACCGGCCTGCCGCTGGAAGCATGCAATCGGGTCGAGCCCCTGATCGACGGCGATCAGGCCTACCCGCGAATGCTTGAGGCGATCGATCGGGCCAAAGAGACGATCGGACTCTCCACCTACATCTTCGACACGGATGCGGCCGGCGTCCTCTTTGCCGATTCCTTGGAACGGGCGCATCGCCGGGGCGTCTCCGTGCGTATCCTCGTCGACGGGGTCGGTCAGCGTTACAGCCGTCCCCCGATGCCGACCCTGCTGCGTCGTCGCGAAATACCGACCGCGGTCTTTCTCGCCTCCGTACTGCCGGTCAGAAGCCAGTACCTGAATCTGCGAAATCACCGCAAGATCCTGGTGGTCGACGGGCGAATCGGCTTCACGGGCGGGCTGAACATCCGTGCCGGATGCCTGATGGCGTCCTGTCCGCGCCATCCGATCCAAGACTTGCATCTGCGCGTCGAAGGCCCGGTCGTGCGTTTCCTGGTCGAGGCATTCGCCCTGGACTGGACTTTCACGACCGGCGAGCGTCTCGGCGGGGATGCCTGGTATCCGGTCCTGTCCCCAGTCGGCCAGACCCTCGCGCGCGGCGTACCGGACGGTCCGGACGAGGACTTCGACATCATCCGGCGCATGATCCTGGGTGCGCTGACTGCCGCGCGCGAGCGGGTTCGGATCGTCTCGCCCTATTTCCTTCCCGACCAGACCCTGGTGACCGCACTCAACGTGACGGCCTTGCGCGGTGTCGAGGTCGAGATCCTGATGCCCGAGCGGAACAATCTGAAGCTCGTGCAGTGGGCCGCGCAAGCCCAGGTCGACCAGCTTCTGGAGGGACACTGCCGCATCCGGCTCTCCCCGCCACCCTTCGATCACACGAAGCTGATGCTGATCGACGATGCCTGGTCGTTTCTCGGCTCGGCGAACTGGGATGCCCGTAGTCTGCGCCTGAATTTCGAGTACAACCTCGAATGCTACGATCGCGACCTGTCCCGCCGGCTTCACGGTTTGGTGGACGCCAAGACTGCTGCGAGCCGGGAGCTGTCGCTCGATGAGCTTGCAGACCGCTCGATGCCGGTGAAGCTGCGCGACGGGTTCGCGCGGTTGTTTTCGCCGTACCTTTGAGCGGGGGAGCCCTGTAGGTCGGGTCGGAGAAGGTTCCGGCCGCCAGCCGTCAGCATCCAGCCGCCAGCCTTCGGCCTCTAGGTGATTTTCGGGAATAAGCATCCCGGCTGCGCGTGTCCGGAAGACCTCGAAGGGCTGTAGGTGCGAATAAATTCGCACCTACAGCCGGAAGCTCCTTTCCAGGAATTTGCCTAAGCCTTTAGCCTTGATCCTAAAGCCGTGCCAGCAGCTCGGCCTTCTTGGCGTTGAACTCGTCGTCCGTGAGGATGCCCTTTGCCCTGAGATCGCCGAGACGTTCGATGGCGGCGAAGATATCGCCCTCGTTCGCGTGTGGGTTCGGCGCGGGCTGATTCAGCATGGAGCGATCCGGCGCATAGGCCGGCGGAGGCGGCGCTTCCACGGATTGACCGTTGCGCGAGACGACCGGGAGGCGTCCGAGATCGATGGTGCCGTATTGGCTGCCGAAGCTGATCGAGCCGCCCATGCCTTGCTGCTGGGAGAAGCCGCCGATTTGGTGATCCAGCGTGTCGTAGACCCAGACATCGCCGCCGGTGTTCACGGCCAGGCGCCGTGCCTCGGCGAAATAGGCGTACTTGACGTTGTTCTGAGTCCCGGTCGCGTTCGGTACGCCGAGCTCTTGCGGCCACCAGTGATCGGCCGGATCCGGCACGAAGAGATCGGACTCGCCGCGGAACCCCCCGCTGGTTTGGTTCTGAAAGGATCCGCCGCCTTGGCTCTGTGACTGGAAGCTCCCGCTTTGAAGCAGGCCGGGCTGGTTGGCTAGCAGGTTGGAGAGCTCGTAGCAGAGTGCGTCGACCCGCCCTTTGAGGGAGGAGTTGAACATGTCGCCGAGCATCAGCATGCCGCCCTGCATCCACTGGCCCGAGCCGCCGAATTCCGGATGGCTGAATTGGGCCATGCCGCCGTTGCCGTTGAGCACGGCGACCAGCATATGAGTGACTGCATCCTGGCTGAAGCCGTGACGCCGGGCGATATCGTCAACGATCTGTTGGCCCTGCGGTGTAAGGTGTTGCATCTTTGAGGTTCCGATATGGTTCTTCGATTTCCGGCACGCTAACACAAGGCGCTGCCGGGTGTCGGGTTGGCCGCTCATTGGTCGGATGGTCGTCGCGGCATCGAGCGGTGCGTCGGAGCTGGTGTGAATCTGTCACAGATTCCTTAGTCATGATGACCTGTTTCGGTCATCGAAGGGCTGTAGACTTTTACCCTGTTTCGACGCCTGTGCCCGTGTTGTCGGTTGCGAATCAGCTGGGGTCCAGACCTCCGATGCGGCCGGTATCGAGTTCGGAGCCGACAAACCATGCTTCGGTAAACGATTCCGAAAGGGACCCATCAACGATGATACCCGTGGTGATGCCCGAAGACCGCAGTCATGCTCCGAAAACGGATCCGTTGCGATCCGAGATCCGCGCGCCGGAGACGGACTGTCCGGCGGCACCCGCGACGGCTTACGTGTTCGATTTCGAAGGGGTTGTCAGACGTTCGTTGGAGACCTCGACATCGATCTATGCGCCGCGCCCGAGTGCTGCGGTGCCCACGGCGGAGTCGACCTCCGTCAGCGCGCTGCGCTCGCCGAGGCGCTCGATCCGCTTGCGATGGTGGACGCGTTTCCTGCCGTTTCGGCGCACCGGATAACACCTTACGCGCGAACCCGGTATTCGTGCCCCCTTAACGCCATCCAGGTCCGGGCGACCGAAAGCAGCCCCGCCCTAGGCGGCCTGTCGCTCGGCCTCGACCATGATCTCCCGAGCCGGTCCAAGCGGATCCGCACCGATGGTGCCGACCAAGGCATCCAGGTAGGCAGGCTGTTGCATCCTTGCTAGATCGGCCTTGGCGCGCTCCAGGCGTGCGGCGGCATCCAGACGGTCGGCCTCGTCTGCGTAGTGGCGCAGATCCATGAACTGCTGCAGATTCAGCACCATCTTCCGAGCGAGCTGGATGTCGCGCTGCTGCTTGATCTGCAGCCGTTCGCGATACCAATCGGAGCCCAACAGAGACTCGCGGGTAAAGAGGTTGCGGATCACGGGGTCGTGGACCTTCCGCCCCTGATAGTGGCCCTCCGCCATGATGTGGAGCAGGGCCGCGAGCGGCGGACAGGCGTCCTCGATGCTGCCGTCCTCGAAATAGCGTCGGGCGACGCGCTCTTGTGCCTCGCAGATGTTTTCGATGCCGTCGACGAAGACCTCCAGGCTTTGCGACTCCGGGCGCAGGATGGCCGAGGTGAAGACCGCGCGCGGATTGTCGAAGATCTTTCCCATGAAGTGGGCGACGAAGCGCTCTGTGATGCGGTAACCGAGCCGGCTCGCCAGCACGGTCCGGCCCTGGTACTCGAAGTCTGCGAGTGGCTCCAGATAGTCGTTTGCGATCAGGTATTGTGGATCGCGCTCCTGCTCGGTCAGACGCGCCCAGATCTCCGGAATCAAGAGGGACACGTCGTGCGAGACCTTCACGTCCGGGCCGATGTGTCCGGCTGAGCTGGAGAACCCGGCATAGCCGGTAAGGATGTATGAGACCAGTGCGTTGTTGAGGTCCACGGTCTGGCGCACGGCATTGAACGGCGCCTTGGTCAGCGCCCCTTCGCTGCCGGCGCCGGTCGTGGAGGGGGACTTGCCGGTGAGCGAGCAGATGAAGTCCATGAAGAGCTCGGGCAGCTCTTGGTAGTGGATCGGGTTGTAGACCGCGAGCGCACGGATGCCGGGCTCGGGCGGGTTGTTGCGCCGTCCGGTCAGGACCGCATCGACCGGATGGCAGACCGGGATGTCCAACGGCAGCTTGCGATGGAGGCGCGCGCCCATCTCGGCGACATAGCTGCGCATCGGGTTGACCAGGTCGGGGCGAACCTGCAGGTAACGCGGGTTCTTCGACGGCTTGCCGTCGACCAGCCGCGGGTGTGCCGAGGAGACCACGGCGAGGCCGTCGCGCGCCGCTTGCTCGAGACGCTCGCGCATGGGTGCGGTGAAGGTCGAGAGGGTCAGAACATCGCCGATGACCGCGTCCAGCGTCGGTCCCTCCAGCGGCTCGTAGTTGGCCATGAAGTTGCCGTCTTGGGCCATCTCGAGCTCGGTCTGTTTGTCGAAGCCCGGGATGATGGCATCGTCCGGGCGTTGGAACAGACGGTACTCGCAGTTGCGAGCCAGCTTGAGGCTGTGTCCGTCCTCGCGCGCCGCGGCTCTGCAACCGCTGACCGCACTCGCCGGGACCACGACCGAGGCGGTAATGTCGTCCTCCATCTGGATCTTCTCGGCCGCAATGAAGTCTTGGCGCAGCTTGAAGGTCCGCCACTTGCCGTCGAGATCGAAGCCGACGCGCAGATAGGTCGCCACGATGCGCCGCCCGAAGGCCTTGAGCTCGTGCCCGGGCGCCCCGTCGACCTCGTCGACCGAGAAGCGGTCGCGCCAAGCCTCGCCCCAGCTCGGACGGTAGAGACGCTTGATCATGAAGGTCAGGGCCAGCAACCGCGGCGGGATCATCGTGAGCCAGGTGTTGTACTCGCGCGTGTGGCTGGGCGAGGGGGTCAGCAGCTTGATGAGCGAGCCCAGACTGCGCTCCGGAGACAAGGGTTTGCGCCCGGCGTCGTGGTCCTCGTGCTCGAAACCGGGGCGGAAGCGATCTCGGTAATCACGGTCGAAGATCTCCTGCACACGGTCGAGATCCTGATTCAGATCGTCGACGAAGATGGGGCCGTAGAGCACGGCGTCCTCCAACGACTTGGAGATCTCGGACTTGCCGCCTCCCGAGACGGTGCAGGGCTTGTGACAGAAGGTGCCTTCTGCCTTGGTGCCGATGAGACGCCAGGAGGGTGCGCCCGGGTGCTTGTGCATCTCGATCTTGTAGCCGTTGGGCTGGATGTAGATCTTGCCCGGCTGCAGCCGGATGGAACGGGTCGTACCCTCGTGATCCCAGGCGATCTGCTGGGCGAGAAGGTCCATGCGCAGGTTCTGCGGGACATAGACGACCTGCGGGAAGCGTTTGTCGATCCCGTAGCCCTCCGGCTGCAGGTCCATGATCGCGCCGTAACGTGCAGCGACATCGGCGAAGGCATAACCGGGCTCGCGGGTGGCTTGATCCACGCCGAACTCCTCGCCGTGGTTGAAGCGCGGGAACGCGAGCGCGCCGCCCGAGTGCTCCTCCTCGGCCAGGCCGAAGAGGTTGGCGGCGAAGCTGATCTGGGTCTTGACCTCTTTCTTGCAGTAGCCGAAATAGTTGTCCGCCAGGATGGTGACGATGACCCCGGAGGTGTCCCGCGCGGTGATCTTGAAGGCGTTGCCATCGTTGTAGCGTTCCTCCGGATCGCTCCAACACATGCCGTCCGCACGCTGGCGGTCGGTCGCGTGAACACGGTGCGGCAGACCCAGCGCCTGCTTGGTGAGCTGTGTCAGGTGCGGCGCGAGCAGCACGCAGCCGGTATGGCCGGTCCAGTGATCGACATCCAAGGCGGCATCGAAGTCGGCAAGATAGGGGTTGCCGCCGTTGCCGAAGATACTCTCGACGAAATCCAGGTTGGAGACCAGATTACCCGGCGCGAAGAAGCGGATCTCCATGTTCTTCTCGGGTTGAAACCCGGGCACCTCCGGGCAGACCAAGGGGCGCAGCAGGAGCGAGACGAACATCCGTGCCGGCTCGCTGTGGTTGGCCGTGAAGGGGATGGTCAACAGGTCGTCGGGCGGATCGAGCGCGGCCTCGAGCATCTTTGCGAAGACCGCCTTGGGCACCGCCTTCTTGTCGCCCGGGATGGGCAGCCCGCCCTCGGCGACGTGGAAAGACCCCTCGGTGGTGCGCCGATCGCTCGCCGGGTTGTGCAGGACGCCTTGCGCGACGCGATAGCTTGAGATGATGTCCGAGGTGAAGACATTGCTGTCGACGGGGACGGAGAGTTCGCGGGCCAGTCCGTGACGGTCCAGGATGAAGGATTGGAAGGGCAGGGTCGGGATTCGATCCAGCTCCAGATCCTCGAAATAGCGCCCCAGGAAATCCTGGATCCGTCGATCCACCGGGCAGTGGTAAGACGACAGGAGCCGGTTCTTTTCGCGATAGCTCAGCAGCAGGTCATGGGCGATCTCGATGAAGCCCTCCGTCGCCGCTGTGCCGCAGGAGGGTTGGCCCGAGGAGATCAGCTTGAAGTTGATGTAGAGATGCAGCTTCTGCCGGTCGTCGGCCGACAGCGGTGCGCAGGGCCCGTCGGGCAGATCGGCGGACGTGCCGGTGTGGAGACCAAGCTCGCGAATGGGATCGATCATGTCGGTGACCTGCAGTGTTGGGCGGGGCGGCCGCGGGGCACGGCGCTCGTTGTCTGAAAATGCGTACGAGGTGGAGCTCTGCAGAAGAGTTAAGCACAAACGGCGCCACGTGGGGCGCTCCTCGTCCGATGGCATTTCCATGCTTGAGGTATCAGATTTCGAAACCGTCCCCGTTGATGCCGCGGTGTTGGAGTCTGGCCTCGGGCTATAGGCACCGCACGCGAGCCGGGGGCGTCGAGCTGGATTCGATCCGGCGGCTGTCAGGGCGGGGGAAGAGGTCGACTGCAAGTCGACGATCCCGGGCTCACGGCAGACCGGAACGGCCGCCGCATTGATCCGGGACAATCATCGATCACCCGCGCACCTTCGTGGTGCGGCGCAGCCGGAGGCGGCCGAGATCTGCGATGCGGATCGGGCGCCCGAGTCGGTTCGGTCCGCCGCCGGCACGACGCCCGCGAGATCACTCCGAAATCAACCGGGGCCGTTCTCGGTATAACGATAGCCGGCGCCGCGCACGGTCTCGATCGACTCGCCGCAGGGGCCGAGCTTTTTTCGGAGTCGACCGATGTAGACATCGACGACATTGGTTTGGGGATCTTGACTGATGCCCCACAAGGTGCTGAGGATGCGCTCGCGCGAGAGGATCTTGCGCGGGCTGGAGAGAAAGAGCTTCACCAGATCCCGTTCTTTGGGTGTCAGATTGATCGGCGTGTCGCCGCAACGGACCTCCAACGAGCCGGTGTCGAAGCTGAGCGCACCCGAAGTCAGCACCTCCGGCGAGGCGGCGGTCTCCGCGAACCCGCCGGAGCGACGCGCGAGGGCCTCGATGCGGGCCATCAACTCGTCGAAGTCGAAGGGTTTGGGCAGATAATCGTCCGCCCCCATGCGCAATCCCGCGACGCGATCCTCCACATCGGCCAATGCGCTCAACATCAGGATCGGGGTCCGGTTCTTCTTCGCACGCAGTCGTCGGCAGACATCCTGGCCGCTGATCCCGGGCAACATCAGATCCAGCACGATCACGTCGAAACCGGCATCGGCGATCATGACCAAGGCCGACTCGCCCGTGGATGCGACGCTGACCGACCAACCCTCGGCCTTGAGGCCGCGCTGGACGAAATCGGCGACCCGGGCCTCGTCCTCGACCAGCAAGATATTCATGGCGCCACTCCCAACGGCATCTCGGCGGGCAGATCCACCCGCACCGTCATCCCCTCTCCGGGTCGGCTCTCGACGCCGATTCTACCCCCGTGCGCCTCGACAATTGCCTTCGCCACCGGCAGGCCCAGTCCGACCCCGGATTCGTACCCTCGAGCGGCATTGCTGCCCCTGAAGAAGCGCTGGAACACCTGTGCAAGATCCTCCGGGCCGAGTCCCGGCCCGGCGTCGGTGAAGGAGATCCGATACCCGTCCGGGATCCGGTCCAAGCCGATTGTGACCTGCCCGCCGCCATGTCGCACCGCGTTGTCCAGAAGGATGAGGAAAACCTGACGGAGCCGATCCGGATCTGCGCGGAGCATGGCTTGGTCCACCGCGCTCAGCAGCGTGGCCGACCCGCCATTGCTCTCCAGCAGACTGCGACAGTCGGCGAGCACGGCAGGCAGGAAGATCGCCACGTCGAGCACCCGTGCGACGAGACGGGTCTCGTGGGATTCGCGTCGTGCGATGAACAGAAGGTCATCGACCAAGCGTGCCGTATGGGTGGCGGCGTCGCGGCAGCGCGTCAATGCCTCGCGGTATTCGGCGGAGGGTCGATCGACCCCGCGGAGGGCGATGTCGGCCTCGCCGCGAATGATGGTCAGCGGGGTGCGCAGCTCGTGACTGACATCGGCCAGAAGGCGCCGACGACTCGCCTCGGCATCCTTCAAGGTCGCCAAGAGGCGCTCCAGATCCGCGGTGCGCTCGGCGACGGCCGTTTCGAGCCGCCGGTTCGATGTCTCCAAACCCTGCTCGCGGACCGCGATCTCGTCGGCCAGTCGGTTCAGCGCACGGGCGACGCCGTCAAGCTCGCTGCCGCTGAGTGCGGTCAGCGATTTTGATGGTTTCGCGATCAAGTTGCGTGATAGGGGTCGGCGAAGCGCTCCCCCGGTCTCGCGCGGCCGGGGTGTGGGC
>NZ_FNNZ01000044.1 GCF_900106925.1 Thiocapsa roseopersicina | reverse complement strand
ATGACGTTCAATGCGGCATCCGCTCCGACCATTCCGGTGAAGCGAAAGGTCATCCGACGTGCAAGGCCGCATCTGGCGAGGACAAGTGCAAAGAGGAGATCGCCGGGGGCACAGAAGCGCGGATTCGTCGCATCGTGGATCGGATTGAAGTCACCCGCGACCTCCTTGGCGAAGGCGCTGCCTTGCTGCGCGGAGATACGCAGCGTGCCCTCTTCGGCCGCGTGGAAAGGATCGAGAAACATGGCTCAAAGCTCCGAGGTCCGGGCGGCCGGACAACCTGCCACCGGGGCGAGGAAAGGACATCGACCACGCGAGGGGTCGGGTTGGCGCTGATTGCTCGCGGGGAACACCGGCGCTTCGTGCCTACGCACCACGCGGTTCATCCCCGCAGATGCGGGGAACACGTGGAGAAGCAAGCCCGCGCCGGCGCCCCGGCAGTGTCGAGGTTAAGCGTAGATGCCGTGTCGGATCCACTCCGAGACGTCGGCGTTGGACAACGCCGACCCACCATCAGCGAAAATCGAGTATCACCGAAGCGGATACCGCGGAGCGCCTCCGACTGTGTTCCGGGAGGCCGTCACCGGTCTTTCGCAGCGTGGTGACTCCTCAGTCCTAATACCGGAAAGCCGCTTGCACTTCAGCCAGCGACAAGACACGACTCAGACCTTCCGGACGGAGCTTCAGGATGGGTGACCGCTCCCGTCACATCGCGGTCTCTTGCCATCCGCGATGTCGATCAGGAACTCGTGATGGTCAAGCAAGAGCAACCCACTCACCGCGGCGAGCAGCGTCGTTCGCATTGTCGCAGTCGGTGAAGTCCCGCGACCTTCATCGAACGAATCAGGGAACCGCATCCGTCACTCGACCTCGATCAAGCAGCAGTCTCAGCAGCACCTTCGGCTCGGAGCCGTTGGCGGCAGCGATGGAGGCGACGGACTGCTGCGCGCCCTGAACGCTGAACCCGGCCTCTTGCAGAGTGCTGAGGATCTGATCCGTGCTTCGCTCGAACAGCGGCGCAACCTGAGCCAGCGGCGCGGCCTCGACTTTTTGGATCAACCCCTTGATCCCGTGTCCGTCTTCGCCCGCGGGCAGCAGCATGAACGCGGTCGTGAGTGCCAGCGCCCCGACGATGCCGAGCGCGAGAGGTTGCTTGAAATAGCCTTTGAAGCCGCGCCAGTGGGTGAGCAGGTGCAGCGCAATGGCTGCCGCGAAGGCGAGGCCGATCCATTCGTGGGCCCGCTCCACGGGCTGATGGATGCCGAAGAACATCATGACGCCGGACACGGCGACGAACAGACCCGCGCCGATCACGGCGGGGGTGGACCAGAGACGCAAGTTGACGGTTTTCACCGGGTTCTCCTGAAAAGATTCAAATAGGCCCGACGGATCGCTCTGATCCGCCTGCACGCGGGGGAAGGCAGGCGGCTTTGCCCCACGGACGGCGCCTATTGAATGTCCTGGCTGTGTCGGTCGTTTGTCGAGGGAACCGCCTTTTGTGACCGTTTGTGACAGCGCCCGGCCATGACACAGTCCGACACCAAGTTTCGGCACAGGCGGCGCAGGGAGGCCTTAGACTGTTGGCATGGAGAAGCAGCCGCATATCCTCGTCGTCGATGACCACGCCGAGATCCGCAGCCTGGTGCAGCGGTATCTCGGCGACCACGGCTACCGCGTCAGCACCGCGGCAAACGGTGTCGAGATGCACCGTGTCTTGGCTGCCGCCGCCATCGAGCTGGTCGTGCTGGATCTGATGATGCCGGGCGAGGACGGCCTGACGCTGTGCCGCAATCTGCGCGCAGGCCCGCATGGGGTCTTGCCAGTGATCATGCTGACGGCGATGGGAGAGGACACCGATCGCATCATCGGCCTGGAGATGGGCGCCGACGACTATCTTGCGAAGCCGTTCAATCCACGCGAATTGCTTGCGCGCATCAAAGCCGTGCTGCGGCGCACCGCGGACCCGGCGGCCGTTCGAACCCCGCAATCCCCCGAGCGGCTGCGCTTCCTCGGTTGGACCTTGGCGCCCCAATCCCGCGAGCTTGTGGACCCGGAGCAGACCTTGGTGCCACTGAGCGGCGCCGAGTTCGCGCTGCTGATGGCGCTGGCCAGCCGTCCGGGGCGGGTGCTGAGCCGCGACCAGCTGCTGGACCTGGCGCGCGGGCGAGACGCCCGCGCTTTCGACCGGTCCATCGATACGCTCGTGAGCCGGTTGCGACGCAAGCTCGGTGACGATTCTCGGGAGCCGCAGATCATCAAGACGGTCCGCGGGGACGGTTACCTGTTCGCGCCCAAGGTCGAGGCCCTCGGTTGATGTCCCTGTCGAGCTTGCAGCGTCGAATTCGGACGGCCCTTGGTTCGCACAGGAAGCCTGCTCAGGCCATCTCGGCGGTGCTGCGCCGCTGGCCTGATACCCTTGCCGGACGCACCCTGACGCTCTTGATCGGTATGACGCTGGTAATGCTGGTCGGCAGCGCCTTGTTGCTCCACGACGAGCGCCGGGATCGCTTCGAGGAGCGCAACCTCTTCTACCTGCTGGATCAGGTCACGACCCTGGTGCTGCTGCTGAACGACGCCGACCGGGCCGGGCGCGACGGGATCATCGCCAGTTTCGCGCGCCTTGGCGACACGATCAGTCTCACCGACCGGCCCGCCGTCGGCGGGTCCAGGCCTTGGCGCTACGGCCTGGAGCACATGATCCAGCATAAGCTGCGGGCGGCCCTGGGCATAGAGAACCGCGAATTCGTGCGCGTCGCACTGGAGCTGGATGCCCGCAAGAAGGTGGCGCCCATCCCGCCCGACCTCGCGGAGGCCGACGCCAAGCGCTTGCATCAGGACATCCGCACCGCCGATGTGACAGGCATTGCGGTCTCCGCGCGTTTGCGTGACGGCGGCTGGGTCAACATCCGCACGGCGCGGCTGGAGGAGCCGCCGCCCTGGGCCGGCAAGACCTTACAGCTGCTCGCAATGCTGCTCGCGGTGGTGATCGCCGCCGGGCTGCTATTGACCCGGCGCATGGCGCGACCCATGGCGCGGTTGGCGGATGCCTCGAACCGGCTTGGGCTAGGCCAAGCCCAAGCGCAGCTCGCCGAAGAGGGACCACGAGAAATCCGACAGACCATCCACGCCTTCAACCGTATGCAGGAGCGCCTGGAACGCCATATCCGGGATCGCTCCTACATGCTTGCGGCCGTTTCCCACGACTTACGCACACCCATCACCACGCTACGGCTGCGGGCCGAGTACATCGACGATGTCGAGATGCGCGATAAGACGCTCGCCACACTCGCCGAGATGGAGGCCGTCTTGTCCGCCGCGCTCAGCTTCGCCCGGGACGAGGCGGCTGACGAGAGGAGCCGGCCGACAGATCTGGGGGCGCTCGTGCAGAGCCTGGTCGACGATCATGCGGACCTCGGGGGGGCAGTCAGCTACGAGGGGCCCCACCGCTCGATCTTCCACTGTCGGCCGATCGCGTTGAAGCGGGCGCTGAACAACCTGATCGACAACGCCCTGAAGTACGCCAACACAGCCGGGGTGCAGCTGTTGGAGGAGCGCGGTAGCCGTACGATCCTGATCGAAGACGACGGGCCGGGCATCCCGGAGGCCGACCTCGAGCGCGTGTTCGAGCCCTTCTTCCGCCTCGAGACCTCGCGCAGCTCCGAGACCGGGGGCACTGGTCTCGGTCTATCGGTCGCCAGGACCATCGTGCATGCTCACGGCGGAACGCTGCTTCTCGCCAACATGCCGAGCGGCGGCTTGCGCGCCGTGGTACGGCTTCCGGAATAGCGCCGCGGCCAGGCGTCGTGACGTACGCCAACAGCCGAAAACCCTCCCGACCCACTTTCCGGTTGGTCGCGAGAGACCGTTGGGGGTCGGGACAATACCCGCATGCGTGCCCTGGAGGCGGGTCTTGTCTTGATCAACACCTCGTCAATCCAGTAGGAGCTACGGAGCTGCAGACCATGCTCTCCAGCGCAGTCGCTGTGCTGCAATCTCCCAAGTCCGGCCGATCGCGTCGAGTTGTTAACGGCCATTGTTCGGCAAGCCCGACGACGTCCGCAAACCAATGCTAACCAGGCGCCGATGTTGCGCGGGCCGTTGATTGGTCAGGCCGACAATACTTCTTCTGGGCCGCACGGCTGAGCGGCCGCGACAGACCGCTCCTGGGGCACAGCGATCGGTTGGCTGGCTCGGCTCGGTGCCCGGTCTGGGTCGTGACTTGTCATGCGTTGAACCGCGAGCGCCTTTCCGGTATCAGGTGTAAGCGTCTTGAGGTGATCATCACCGAACCGAAGGCGTTGCGGTTGGCTTCGAAGCCGCGCGAATCGCAGCAACGGATCACACGGCTTCGACAGCGAGTAGCCGGTTGGAAGAACGTAGCACCTGTCGCAGCGCTCCAGCCCACGCAGATCCTGCAGTCGGGCCTCGGTGCCCGAATTTGGCATCTTCGAGACCACCCCGGCATCGACGATTACAAAAGGTCGAGGATTTGGGGGCTGGATCCGTACCGGAACCTTATCTCTCGAACGGTTAAGCTTTCGGGGCGTCCGGCCAGATCCGGAGCATCATCGGTAACAAACCGCGAACCGGATCCCGATGCCTACGTCATCCCTTGAGACTGAACCTTACCCATCGGAACTGCTGACCCGTCTGTGCACCTGTCGCCATCTGTTGGTGCTCACCGGCGCCGGTGTCTCGCAGGAGAGCGGTATTCCGACCTTTCGGGATGCCTTGGACGGCCTGTGGGGTCGCTTCGACCCGGCGCAGTTGGCCACGCCAGAGGCCTTCGATGCAGATCCCGCGCTTATCTGGGGCTGGTACGCCTGGCGTCGAGCGCAGGTGCTGCTTTGCGAGCCCAATCCGGCTCACCGGGCCATCGCAGCTTTGGCCGATCGAGTCCCTCGCCTGACCCTGGTCACCCAGAACGTCGACGGTCTGCATCAGCGGGCCGGCAGTCCGGCCGTTCTAGAGCTCCACCGCAGTCTGCATCGGCCTTACTGCAGGGATTGCGGCTATCCTCATATCCCTGCCGACCCGCCCTGTGATGTTGCGCTCGATGGTGCCCCGCTCCCGCCGCCGCGCTGCGAACGCTGCCGCGGACCAGTTCGCCCCGGAGTTGTCTGGTTCGGCGAATCACTCCCCGCCGACGTCTGGGAGGCTGCCGAGACCGCCGCCTGGGACTGCGATTTGGTCTTGGTCGTGGGAACCTCGGCGCTGGTCTATCCAGCTGCCGAGTTACCTTTGACGGCGCTCGGCCGAGGTGTGGCCGTGGTGCAGATCAATCCGGACAGGACCGACCTCGACGACCTCGCGACGTTTCGGCTCAGGGGTACCGCCGCCCGGTTTCTGCCCGAACTGGTACAGCAGGCCTGGCCGGATGCAGACTGAGCGTCGGCAAGTCTGCGAAAGGTCGAGCTTTTGGGGAATCGGTCTGTCTCCCCATCCGCCCGAGATTGGCACCTTTCGCAGCAGTCCGGCTCACGCGGATTCTGCACTCCATACCCCTGCGCCCGAAATTGGCACCTTTCGCAGCGATCCGAACCCTGGCATCGACTAAGACGAAAGGTCGAGGGTTTGGGGTTCATGCAACACCGTGCCGTCCTCAGCTGCCCGAACTTGGCACCTTTCGCGACTGTTTTTCAGGTAGCGCTGCAGATGAACAGATATGAAAGATAAAGCCTTTGGGAGACAGGCATGTCATCCACGTCCGCCTAAACTTGGCACCTTTCGGCTGGCGCAAAGCAGAGGGTGATCGTCGGGTGGCTTCGTTCCGACCAGAAGGACTCGCTCGAACGGTTGAAGATTAGGGTTCTGCACTAAACCGTGGTCCGGGACCGCCCAAACTTGGCACCTTTCGCGAGCGTTCGCCGCAAGGGCCGTAGGTGAACAGATGAGAAAGGTCGCGAATTTGGAGCGGCAGCCCCTGATCTTGTCGCGCCCGAGATTGGCACCTGTCAGCTGGTGCGAAACAGAGTGAGCCCGCGGGGTGGAGTCGTCGTGTCGCTTTGGCCGAAAGGTCGATGATTCAGGACTAAATGGTGCCTCCGCCCAAACGTGGCACCTTTCAGGCCGCGCCACGTCAGGTGAATTCAGTGATGAGCGTCATGCTGCCCGGAATCAGCACTTCTCGCGACCGTTCTCCTTCGTCGTGGTCTTGGATGAATGGATCGGAAAGCTCAAGGGTTTTGGAAGCCGATTATCGGCAATGCTTGCATCACTTTAAGTGAATGATCTTAAATATATTATTGGCATCATCACTTGCCGAAAGGCCGTGTTTGAAGGATATCTTATGCTGCGTTTCGCAGGCGTTCGAAGTCGGCGCCAGCTTGGTCGGTTGGTTACGGTTAGGTGTAAGGAGGCGGTCGAGGATGTGGACAGGTCAGCGCAGCATCTTTAAGCCCCCAAACTTGGCACCTTTCGGTCTTCGTTGAGGAAGTGTCTGAACGACGTGCCAAAAGTTAGCACCTTTCGCCGAGGTTTCATCGATGGAACCATCCGCGACTCAAAGTAGAGCGCTTCCTTGCTGTAGTAGTTTTTAGAAAAACTACTTAACTACTACTAGAGAAGCAACTCGGCCTAATAAAAACAAAGAGTTATTCTCTTAAAGTGCTAGTTTTGGGCGCTAAGGTGCCAAAAATGGGCGCCCGAAGTTGGCGCTTTAGCGCCTGAAACTGGAACCTTTCGGCCCGAACTAAGCACCTATGCGCCAAAAGTTGGAACCTTTCGGCCCGAACTGAGCACCTATGCGCCCAAAAGCTGGAACCTTTCGGCCCGAAATTAGCACCTGGGAGATCAGTCTTAGACTCCCGGATCAGCGCCTTGCGCGAACCCGCCCAAACTTGGCACTTTTCGAGGCTCTTGGGCGCGGGCCACCTAAGATTAAGCGGCCCCGTCGCCCTGCTTTAGGTTGTCGAGATGCCGTTCGACTTCGTCTTTGGTGGGCGCGATACCGAGTGACGCAAGATGATGCTGAAAGACTCCCAAGACGATCCCCGTTATGCCTTGCTTGTCCATCCGCTCTAGGATCATTTGAGTGTCCCCCTGGGCTTGCAGAGATTCCCGAAAGGTCTGCTCCAAGGCTTCGAGCTCCTCCCTGCTGCGGCCTTTGACGTAGTCTGCATACCATCGTCGTCTGAACTCGCTTGCCATCCGCTCGCGAGCGCGTTCTGCACTCTCCTGCCTCTCGCTTCGGGTACTGCACGTCGTGTCCGGGACATCATCCGAGTCCGCCTGCGATGTCTCGATAGACATTCTCCATCCTTCCGTGATGGCCTTGTAGACGACACCCGCGGGGTTGGCGATCGACTCCCTCCGCTTCTCCTTGGCTTCCATCCAGGCGTCGGCTGCATCCAGTGCCGCGATGATGTCGTCCTCGCTGTACTGGTCGATGAGCCCGGCGGCGCGTTTCCCGGTGATGCGGTAGCCCGATAGGCGCAGGATCAAGCGTTTTTGGCCCTCGGCCATGATTAAGCCGACGTCCTGGCGGGACAGCGTCTCGGCAAACAACGTCATCTGGGGATTTGGCTCAACCAGGAACTTCAACTCGATCACGGCGCGATTGCTGCGCTTGGTCTTCATCTGGACCCGGATGTCCGAGCACTCGTTGACTTGCTTGATCGACGGCTTGATGAGTCTCGAATTCAGATACTTGAATTCATCGTAATAGGTCTTTTTGTCGACCCCCATAAGTTTGCGGAAGGTCTCGATCGGGATCCAGGGTGTCTCTCCTTGAGGGAGAAAGCGCCGTGCGTTCTCGTAGAGTGCCAGGGCGTGTTCCGACCTGAATGCGCGCTGCATGCGCAGCGCGATCTCGGCGAACTCGGTCGGACTGTACACACGCTCCTGAAATGCTCGGGTGAACTCGTAGGTGACGATCTGGGTGCGTCGGTTGAACTTCACATACGGCAGCAGGGTCGTGCTTTCCCATTCTTCGAGGTCGCCCTTCTCGTCGAGCAAATTCCAGACGACGCGTGCCGCCATCATCTTCTCGAGGTTCTCGATCAGGCGGGACATGCGCTGGGTGGCTCTGTCGAGTCCCATGCCCCAGGCAAGGTCGTTGACGTTGATCTCGTGACGTGTTGTCCGCAGCATGTGCGGCATCGCCCAAAACAACAAAACGTTGAAGGCACGTCTCTGATAGAGGGTCAAATCTGCCCCGATGTGAACCGCACCGACGTATTTCTTGAGGATTGGTTCGCCGTTTTCGCTCAACTCGCTCAGCGTGTTGGGAACGGATTCTTGACCTTCCGTGTTTTCATTTGGCATGGGGCAAGGTGCCGGGTTGGCGTTAAAGTGACTCCATGAGCCTCCTACTAGTCACTTTACGATCTGCCTTTCGTTTACGCAACCGATCCGAATTCACCGAATGGATCAAGACGTTCCTCAAGAAGGGCGGATCGGCATGGAGCGTCCGAGATGACCGGTTTGAAGGGTGTTTCGTGGTCCGTGTCGAACACAGAGCTTCGTCGTCGGGCTTGAACAGGCGTTCGGGCCTTCGCTCTCCGGACCGAGATCTTGGAGAGTAAGTGCGAATCACGAGGCGATCGCGGTCATCTGCGATTTCGCGTGACTTTACCCACAAACAATTCGACGCTGGCATAGGGTGCAAATACAAACGGGCCTTGAAGCTCCCCGTCAGCAACATCCCTGTGGGAGCAACCCGAGATGCGAGACAGGAACAACCGGAAATCGGATGCGTTTCGCGCGTGTTTCACGTCGGATGTCGCGGGCGTAATGAACTCGTGCACGAGCATGACTGCTCGCCCCGCGCGGCGCCGTTGTGCCTCGGCTAACGCGCCTGCACAAGCCGTGAACAACTGGTATCTCAGATCCCCGGCCTTGGGAAGACCGGCACTCCGTGGAATCAGGAGCAGCGTCGCCAACCCTTCGATTCTGGCGATGCCTTTGGACCTGGGATTCTCGATGCGCCGCTCCAAAGCGGCGGCGAGCACGGTGCCGAGGGTGTCGCCGTAGGGCTCGTCGGCCTTCGCTTCGACCGCGAGCACAAAGGGACCGAACGCATCGTTCGCGACGACGAGGACGTCGGTGTTCCGAGGCTCGCCGGGAAAGGCATCGAAGCGAAGCCTTCCTTCCGGTTCCGCGTCCCACGACAGCACATCGTCGAAACGCGGGTGGCCGGACAGCGTCGCCAGAACCTCGGGCGGCATGGTTATCCCGCCACCCTCGAGCCAAGCCCGCGCGACATCTTTCGCGCTCCTGCCATCAACCCAGTGGCGAGGTGACTTCGGCGGGGCGTATTGCTCCCAGTCTGCAAGTGATGCAATGGGCTGACCCGCTTTCGCGATCGGCATGAAGCTCGCCCTTGTTGCCTACGGAGGTCCGGACCTTAACCGGATTATGTTCGAGGTGCCGGAGCATGTCGAAATCGATACAAATCGGCAATCCGATTCTCAATTTGTATAAGTTCGAGGCGCGTCGGGGTTTTGGCCAAGCCTAGGAGCGACCGTCAACTCACTGCTCGCCTTCGGGCGGCATGACGCTGTACTGGAGCGCGGGCGGACCCGGCGGCAGCTCCACGAAGCTGTCGCCGTGCGCGGCGATCACGAATTGACGCTCGACGTCGGCGCCGGATGCCTGCGGGTCGGAATCGAGGTAGGCGGTGCCGATCCAGCCCGGTACCAGGAGGGCCGGGATCTTGGGTCCGACAAAGCCACGGTCCAGGAGCGCCTGGCTCACGCCGTACGAGCGCACCCGGATGATCTCGCCCGGCTCCACCCGCATGGTCGAGCGCAGCACGGAGACGACCTCCATGCGATAGACCACGACGAAGCGCTCCCCGGTATCCGCAGCGCTCTGCGCCTCTATGACCTTCACTTCGAGGACGGTTTGGGCATTCGCCTTGAGCCCTTCCACCGCGTCCGGCGGCAGGACTGCGCCGACCTTTCCGGCCAGGATGGCGAGCAGCCCGACGGCAGCGATGCCGGTGGATCGAATCAGTTTGGTCAGGGTCATGACGATTTCTCCGAGTGACGGCTAAAACTAGTCATCAAGCGTTAGCCCGGGGATACGCGAAAACACCCGCGTGTTGCGTCGTAGATCAGCGGGTATGCCGCAGTGTCTCCGCGTCCGGAAAGTCCGACCAAGCCCCGGCCAGTTGGCGGACGGACTCTGGCCATTCGGCTGCGGTCCTCTCTCGGATCAGCTCGGCAACCCAGCGGCTGACGGCGACGCCGTTGACTTCGGCGGCCTCTTGCACCCGAGTTTCGGCCTCGTCATCGAGGTAGATCGTCACTTGGCCCATGGTGATGCTCTATCATATCAACCAGATGCACGAATATATGTGATCAGGACCGTTCGTTTCACCGGAAGGTATTCTCGATCAGCTGTGCGATCTCCTGAGCGATCCGCTCGTTGATCTCCTCCGGCAGCGCGAGCCGCTCGTACATCGCGTTCTGGCCGCAGAACAGGCGCGAGAGCACGCGCTTGATCTCGTCGAAATCCGCAAACCGCCAGCCGACCAGACCCGGTCGCTGGCGCTCGTAGCGGCCCCGGCAGAGCAGGCGCAGCACGTGCGGGATGGTGTCCCCGACCTTCTCGGCGAAGTGCAGCCAATGAAACTGGTCAGCTTCTCCAGCATGGGCGCGATGTCGGCGGTCATCACCGACTCGCGAGTGACGGCGATGATGAGGATGTCGTCCTTGGCGGGCGAGAGGCGGGCCAGCGGATATTTCGGTGAGTGTGTGGCCATGGCGTCAGCATTCCGGTCGGTGCACGCACGATGCGGCGGGTGTGGTCAGAATCGGGGTGGCTTGGTTGTTGGTCCAACGCCAAACGGCGCGGGTCGCCATGCAGTCGTGGATGGCGCGATGGGCATGGCCGGGCCAGACGTACCCGACATGGGCGGCGGCCTTGGCGAGGCGCTGCCAGCGCCAGGTGTCGCGACGGTCGTCCCAGACGCCAAAGGCACGGGCGAAGGCGAGCATGGCGCAGGCCACCTCGCCCGCACCGCTCAGCAGCTCCGATCCCAGAAATCCGCTGTCGAAGGACGCGTTGTAGATCACCACGCGCGCTCCTGCGATCGCCTCGATAAGACGTGGGCGCAGCTCGGCCAGGCGTGGTGCATCGGCGACGGCGGCCGGGGCGATGCCGTTGATCTGTTCGGCCTCCGGCCAGGCGGTCAGCCGCGCCGGCTGCACCAGGCTGTCGAGCAGGACCGCACCCGAGTCGGCGAGCACGCCGATCTCGATGATCTCGTCGTGTGCCTGGTTCAGACCGGTGGTCTCGAGATCCAGATAGACGGTGCGCATGCTTAGCTCCTCCCTTGGGTGTAATTCCGTCGCAGGTCGTCGAGCAGCGCCCGCAGCTCATCGGCATGGGCCGCCTTCTCGGTGAGGCTAGCGACCTGCACACGTAGATCCCCGAGCGCCTGATCGCTGGCCTGCCGCGCCTGCCGCTCGCTCTCCAGCGTCTCCTCCAGCTTGCGAATCTTCGCGGCCCCGGCGTCGATCGCCGACTTCGCTTGGCGGGCGGTCTCCTGCTCGCGCTTGAGGTCGTTGGCGAAGCGATCCTTGTCGGCCAAGGCGCGGTCGCGCTCGGCCACGAGGGCCTGCGCCCGACCGGCCTGAGCCTTGGCTTCGGCGGTTTGGTGCTGGGCTTCCTGCAGCTCGCTCGCCTGCTGCTCGATACGGGCCTTGCGTTCGCTTGCGACGGCGCGGGCCTCCTTCACCTCGGCGCGCGTGCCCTCGTGCGCGTTCCGTTCGGCGTCGAGCGCTTCCTGCACCTGCTGGATCTCTGTCTTCGCCGCATCGAGCTCGCCGTCGAGGCGGCTGATCTCGGCGAGCATTTCGGCGCGCTCGCGCTCGATCTCTTTGCGGGCGCTCGCCATTGCCTCGCGCTCCCCCTCCATCTGCTCCTGCGCGGTCTTCCAGGCGGCGACCCAGACACCGCGCATCGCCGTCTCGACGGACGTCGGCATGGGCGGGGAGGACGTGCGCTCCAGCTCGGTCCGTGCCTCGCGCCATTGGTTCAGCCATTTCGGGGTAGACCCAACAGTCGTGTCACCAGCCGCCACTTCTCTCAAGGCAAGGCCAGGCGAGTGCTCATGTCCAACTCGAAGCGGCCGTACGGGTTGACGTGCTCCCAGATCAGCGGCGTCAGCGCCGCATAGTCGCGAGGGGTGAGCCGTTCCTGCCAATGCGGCCTCGCCAGCACGGTTTGGATCATCAGGGTGTTGATGTAGACCATGCAGTTCTGGATCAGATGGAGCGCGAGCATGCTGATCTCGTGGTCCTCACGACGGTTGCTCACCATCTCGCCGCGGCGGGCAAAGAAGACGAAATCGGTCGCGCCGTTCCACTGCTCGACGACATTGAGTCCCTCGTTGATCTCGCGCCGCAGAGCCTCGGAGTGCAGGTAGCGGCACAGAAAGATGGTCTTGATGGCCTTTCCAAGCTCGGCCAATGCCTTGTAGGTCGGGTGCTGCACGTTCTGCCGGGTAAAGCGTCGCAGGATCGCCTCGGTCTCGGCGGTCCCCAAGCGCAGTGCCGTCGTGTACTTGATCATCTGGTCGTACTGTTGCCGGATCAGCTCCCAGTCGATCGGTCGGGTCAGAATCAGTTGAAGATCCTTGTAGGCATCGGCCTTGCCGGTTTCCGGCCGGTACAGCTTCTGCGCGTGGATGGCCTTCAGCCGAGGCAGCAGCTCGAACCCGAGCAGGCGGCAGAAGGCGAAGGCGACCGTACTCTGGCCGTGCGAATCGACGTACTGGCGGTCGATCTCCATCTCGGTGCAGTGATGGAGGACACCCTCGATCATCGACGCCACCTCGGAGGACGACGGCGACTTCAGTTGGCTGTGGATGCACAGCGACTTGCGCTCGACGTGCCAGTAGATCATGACGCCGCGCCCGCCATAGCGGACGTGCCACTGGGTTGTCAGGTTCTGATCCCAGGCGCCGAAATGCTTGGAGTCCGAGGCACAGGCCGTCGTCCCATCTCCCCAGATGGCCGGATTACGGGCATGCAGGGTCCCATTGGCGATAATGGCAATGGCTCGACGCATGGCCTCGACGTTGAGGTAGCGTCGGCGCACATAGGCCAGGTCCTTGGCCGTCGTTCCCGAATCCAGATTCGCCATCCGCTGCAAGCCCGCATTGGTGCCCATCCCGTGCAGGCACAGCAGCAAGCGTGGCTGCAAGACCGCGCGCTCCAGGGTCTCGTAGGCGGTCGGGCTCTTGAGCACCTCGGTGAAGCCGAGCCGAAGATCCGTTTCCTTGACCATATCGAGCAGGCTCGTCATCGGCCAGGTGGCGTTGAGCTCGGCCTTGAGGGCGGTCAGGTTGGGCGGATCGGGTTGTGCATCCAAGGGTGTCAGGGTGATCCAGCCACCGCCCTTCTTGGTGGTGAGTCGAACGGCCGGGTTCTTCGTCAATCCGGCATCCAGGGTACTCAGGGCCGCGTGCATCTCGGCCTGCAGGTCGGTGACGAACCGCTCGGCGTCCAACGGCAGCTCCAGCGCCTGGTAATAGCGTTCGCGGTTGCGCTCGAAGTCGGCCGGCAGGTCCTCGTCCGGATTGCGGTAGCGGTCGGCTCCGACCACCCAGATCTCCTTGCAGCGCAGGCGCTCGCGCAGGGCCTCCAGCACGGCGATCTCATAGGTGATGCGGTTGACGCGATCCTCGCCGGCAGCGTCCTGCTCCACCACCGCCTCGCGCCACAGGCCCCGCACGACGCCATCGAGTGGAGCGTCCTCCTCGGGCGGAAAGATCCGGACCTTGCTCTCGGCAAAGCGCTTGACCAGCTCAAGCGCCTCCATCACCGGACGGTGACGGTCGTTGTTGGAGCGGAAGTCGAGCGCGGCCAGTAACCGGGGCACCATGCGTCGGTAGTGCCCACGGTAGGAGTTGCGGATCACCGCGCGCAGGGTGAGACGGTAGGTCGGCCCGGTGGCCTTCCATTCTTTCACCAAGTCCTGCAGCGTCTGTTCGCCGACCACTGGAAAGACCACGTCCCGCACGACGCCATCCGGCTCGGCCAGCGTCGCTTCGGCGAGGGCGAACAGCAGGTTCTGTTTTCCCGTGACGCGCTTGAGGTCCTCGAGCAGCTCGCGTTCGACCTTGCGCTCGGCGCGTGCCCCGATCGTGTGGATGGTCTCGATCAGCAGATCGACGAGGTCATCGGTCAGCGTGCGCACGCGCAGATGCACGAACGCGGCGAGCCAGGTCAGCCGGGCGGCCTCCGGATGTCGGCGCAGCTCATAGGGGGCCTCCACGGAGACACGGCGACGGCAGCGCTCCAGGTCGCGCGGCACCGCATCGTCGAACAGATCCGGGGTAAGCGTGATCCCTCGCAGGAGGTCCAGCTTGGCCAACTCGTCTTGTAGGCTGGCAAGACTGGGACGACCGGGGTTGCCGAGCAGCTTCAACAAGACTGCCGGGGGCTGGCGGCTGGCCTCGTCCTCGGCAGCGGCTTCGTCGGTCTCCTCTGGACTCAACAAGGCGTCCAGCCGCTTGCGTGTCGCAGACGAGAGCCGATCGAGCGTACGAGCGTGAAAGCGGTCGTCGTAGGCGCGCACCGCCGAGCGGGCGATGCGCTCCATGCGCTCAATGGTCGGTGGCTCGAGGCTGAGCGCGCGGCAGCGTCCTTCCAGACGCTCGATCAGTGGCGCAATCTCGCTACCGAGCGTGCCGATGACCTGATCGCACAGCCAGCTCGTCAGGTTGTCGGCATCGGCGACCGTCGCTTCGCGGAAGCCAAAGCGAATTCTGATTTCGGCGCGCAGCCGCTCGGCCGTACGCTCACGGAGGAAAGCGGCCTTATCTGCGGGAAGCGGCAGATCGAGCTGCTCGCTCAGTACGCGGATCGCCTGTGCATCGACTTCGGCCGTGTCACGTGGAAACCGGCCTCGCTCACGGAAGAAGACCAAGAGCACGGCGAAGCCGAGCTGACTGGCCCGGCGCTTGGCTTCCACCAGCCGTTGCTCATCGGGTGTGAGATGCCAATGATCTTGGCCGCGTGGCGCATCATCCAGCATGCGGCTCGGTTCCAGGTGGACTCGGGCCGGACCAGCCAATGCGAGCCAGGGTGTCGATCAGGGTCGAGCGCTTCACGCCAAAATTGCGGCACACAGCCGCCTTGGACATCCCGCCGTTCAGCGCAGCCAGAATGGCGTCGAGCTTCTCGTCGACGATGACCGGTGGGCGGCCACCGGTGCGCCCGCGGCGCTTGGCAGCAGCCAGTCCCGCCATGACCCGTTCCTGGGTCAAGGCCCGTTCGTACTGAGCGAGTGCACCGAAGACGTGGAACAGCAGCTCACCGGACGCCTTGGTGGTATCCATGCCTTCCGTCAACGAGCGGAAGGCGACCTGTTTGTCCTTGAGAGAGTCGATGATGGTCAGGAGGTGCGAGAGCGATCGCCCCAGGCGATCCAGCTTCCAGACAACCAGCACATCACCCGCCTGCACGAAGTCCAGTGCCTTGGTCAGGCCAGGCCGGTCATCCCTGGCCCCTGAGGCGTGATCCTCGAAGAGATTCCGGGCATCGACACCCGCCGACAAGAGCGCATCGCGCTGCAGGTCGGTGCTCTGGCGGTCAGAGTCGGAAGAAACGCGCATGTAGCCGACGAGCATGAGCGGAAAACCACGAAATCGGGGTTTCCGTATGCTACCCGATTACGACAGGGTTTTCCGTTGACTCTAAGCGCCCCGAAGCGCGCTTTTCGCGAGGCTCTTCGTGGACTGTCGGAAAACAGATGATTTCCGACAGGATGACGACAGCTCTCGGCCATGATCGGCCTGTCGGCCGCGGAGTCTCGGCGACTGCATCACGCGCGTAGCGGACACTGGCGGTCACGTTCAGGATAGGCCCGTTATGACCCAAAGCAGTCGTTGCCATACGCCTTCTAGTTCGCGGCTCTCCTCCGCCCCCCAATGTCCCCCGAATTTGGATCAGCGGACCGAACGCGGGGCCGACCGGATCACCCGGCTGGTGACACCCGTGTGCGCCAACTACCTGAGATATAATACATAACCTCCTTTATGTCCCACTACCTGCCCAATCTGTCAACCGACTCCCGGACATTTTTTCTTGACAGAAAGATATACGAAATATATATACAAGACGATGGAGTTCGAATGGGATGATGCGAAAGACCGAGCAAATCTAACCCAAGTTTAACACCCCATCCCAATCTCCCTTTTCTTTCATTGGCTTACGCCAAACGAAGTGGGCGACTGGCACTACAAACATGCCATTCTTCGGGATGCGGGATCAGACAATCATTTTGTGCATACCTCCCGGGGTAGGGTCGCTGCCCAGTGCCCGGATGATCGCCAGTTGCGCCGGCTCGGGTTGAGTGGCCTTGCGCACATGCAGGGCACGCCCGTCGGGACGGCGGAAGGTGGCGGTCACCCGGCATTGGCCGGCGAGGATCGCGCGCAGACTGGACCAGCGCGCGGTGATGCCGTGCGCCTGCAGGCGCCGCCGGATGATCTGGACGAACTGATAGGCCAGCACGGTGATGAACAGGTGTCCCTCGGCGCGCTCCGCCGTCTGATGATAGACCGGACGCAGACCCAACTCCGATTTTAAGGAGCGGAACACCGCTTCCAGGTCGGTGAGCATGACGTAGGTCCGCCACAACTGCTCCGAGTCCCACGTCAGCTCGTTGGTGCGCAGGCAATAGACTCCGGGATGCGTGACCAAGGTGCCGTCGACCGGTCGGCGTTCCCAGCGGATGGCTTTGGCATTGACCCCGCCGGCGTCCGGCTCGATGGTGATGCTGTAATGCTGCCCGACGCCGTGACTCTTCTCCTTCAACCGACCGATACGTTCCCACAGCTTGGCGATGCGCTTGGTGGTGCGTGGACGGGCCAGTCCCTCGTGCAGGGCCTGCAGGGCCGCCTCGAAACGGGTGCAAAACCGCTCGGCGATGCCTTCTTCCTTGTGTGCGCGGCGTTCCGAGTAACAGTAGAGGCGAACCTCCTCGCCCTCGGCGTCGAGGACGCGCTGCACGGCGATGGGATCCCCGCCGGCGGTCCGGATCGCGATCGCCGCGTCCGCATCGAATTGGCGTTGACGCTCCCGGCTCACCACCAAATAGCGATAGCCCTGCGCGCGCAGCCACACCACGTTCTCCTCGGTGGCGATGCCGCGGTCCATCACCACCAGGGCGCCCGCGGGGGCGCCCAACCCGACGAGCATGCCCTCCAAGGTCGTGCCCTCGACCACGTTGCCGTCGAAGACCTCGGAGCGGCGCACAAAGCCGCTGGCATCGAGCACCAGACCCAGGGTCACCAGCGGGCAGTCGCTGCGTTTCTCCTTGGAATGACCGTGCTTGGCCCGCGGATTGCCCGCCGCCTCGCCTTCGAAGAAGGTGTTGGTCAGATCGTAGAGCGTGACCGTCCAATCCAGTCCGAAGAACTCACTGACCCGGGCGAACAGCGTCTCCTCGATCGTGGCGCGGTGGCGCAGCAGGGCATCGGAGGCGCGGTAGAAGCGCATCAGGTTCATGGCTTCGAAATCGACGTCCAGCAGTTCACCCAACCCGCTGGTCTCGACCAACCAGCGCCGGGTGGCGCGCTCGGAGCCCGGTGCGGCCATCCGGGCGATGATCGCCCCGAGGATCGCGGTGCGCTCGGGCGCGTTCAGGCCCAAGGTCTCGAGCAGGGTGGCGAACTCCAGCTGCGCCATCGCCCACAGTCCCACCGACTCCACCCCGACCGAGCGCGGACGGCTGAAGATCAGCGAGTCCACCTCGATGGTGTCAACCTCGGCCGGTGCCGCCGGGGGCGGCACCGCTTCGGGTGTCGCCTCGTCGGGAATCGGCGACGGTGCGGGGGGCGTGACCGGTTGCCGTGCCAGCAGTTGGGCGCCGATGCGCTGGGCCTCGCGCTCCAGCGCGGGCGAGAGCACCCCCTCCAGCAGCACGCCCTGCCCAGCAAGCAACTCCTCCAAGCGCACGCACAGCGTCGGCCACTCGGGGGGCGACACCGCGAAATGGCGCCCGAGGTGCGTATTCCGGCCCAATCCGGCCACCCATTCTGATTTAAAGCGGCCACCCATTCTGGTTCAAACCGGCCACTCGTTCCGGTTCAAGCCGGCCAC
>NZ_FNNZ01000012.1 GCF_900106925.1 Thiocapsa roseopersicina | reverse complement strand
CCCACACCCCGGCCGCGCGAGACCGGGGGAGCGCTTCGCCGACCCCTATCACGCAACTTGATCGCGAAACCATCAAAATCGCTGACCGCACTCATGCGAGGACTTCCTCCGTAAGCACGGCTGGCCGGGAGGACAGGACCCACCTGACGTCTGAGTTCGGCCAGTCAAACGCATTGCTCAAACGCCGCAGCGCCTTTCGAATGCCATCCACGGTACCAAGGGATGCCTCGTCCAGAGAGTCGACAAGAGCTGTCAACTCGCCGCCCGAATGCCTCCAGGCATATAGGGCACTACGGTCCTCGGCATCCAGCGCGTCCTCGAAGCCGTCTTCCCCCAGAACCTTGTGTAGCGCAACATAGACAACAAGCTGACCTTGGGCGCGCAGGGCTTTGCTCTTGGCCTTGAGCTCCATGGTTTTGCCAAAGTTAGCCCGGCCCACGATGACTGAGAAACGCCCCTCCAGCACCTTGTCCCAGGTCAGGCGCTTACCCGGAAACGCAGATGCGACCAGTTCGGCGACCGCAAGCTTCGTCAGGAGCCCAAACCGGCGGCTTAGATCAAGATATTCGTCCATGCCGCTATCATAGCTGCAAGGTAAGTCTCCTCAGAAACTAGACATGTTCTACGACCACTAGGTGAGTTGCTCGCTTAGCACGCACGACAGCTTTCTGTGTGAAGCAGCCTCTGCTATGAGCGCTCCGCGGAAACAACGAGCGGCAGCAACTGGCCGTACCGATTCGCTCTCGGTTTAAGCTGCGAACGTCTCCAATGCGTCCAGAACGGTCGCCTTGGATCGCCGGCAGTGCACGCTACCGGGTCGCCGGCCGAGCTTGAACCGGTCCGCTCGGGTCGCGACTGGGTCGCGGTCTCGGTGGCCCAATCCCGTAGAGAACACCGTTCACATTCCAGCGGCAACGATAACCCATCGACGCCGAACCAGCAGCTGAGGTCGCATGCCGCGGCGGCGCGGAGCGCGTCGATGTTGGCGTGTTCCGTCTGGCTGTCGATATCCAGGTCCAGAAACGCCGCGATCGTCACCTCGGCAATCGCGGCGAGATCGCGATCACGGACGTCATCACCTGTGGATCGGGATCATGGCGATCGCGTCCGACGAGCGGTCCTCGGATCGTGGGCATAAGGATCCGGCCTTCAAACCGCCCGGATCAGTCGCTCTCGAAGTGACGATGATGCATGTCCGCATCATCGTGCCGTCGCATCAGAAAGGGGTCACTCGGATCGAACGGATTCCTCACGAGACGGAGCGGAAACAAACGACCATAGGCTGGATCGTCCTCCTCATCGAACTCGTCCCCGTCAACGCACGGGGCTGGTTCGCCATCGAAAAAATTCCGCATGACACCGACGGCTGTCAGGACCATCAGCGACGCAAAACCCGCATCGGCGTCGATCGCGAACGCCGCCGCGATCGCCACCGGCACGGCAAGCATCCACCGAACGCGCCGCGGGATGGTCCGCAGCGCGCGAAAGACGTGTTTCGGTTTCATCATCAAGACCCTCTCTCCCCTGCCCCCGATCATTTGAGCCGTCGCAGCCCGTCCATCACGACATCGTAATCCACGGTGGCGCGATTGCCGGCCTTGCCCTCGTAGTAGCTTTGGTTCGACCCGTCCATCGGGAGTCCGGCCCAGACTTTGGACAGTCGGTGGTTGAACGTCGCGTCGTCGATGGTCCCGCGTTGCCAGGCGTTGAAGCCTGCATCGCGCATCAAGAGCAGACCCATCCGGTCTTGAAGCTCGGGCGTGAACGGCTCGCTGCCCGAGAGACCCATCCGCACCCTGAGGCGATCCAGGGTGTCGTCGATGATCTGATAGCGTCCGATCGGAGAGCCACCCCGGGTCTTCACCAAGTCCTTTTGCAGATCGCGGATCCGATCGAGCGTCAGCGCCGACAGATCCACCGCATTCTGGCCGGGGTTGCCGTACCAGGCATTGTAGTTCCCGCCGGACTCGGCGCTCGCGATGATGTCCAGCACTCCTCCGGCCGCACCTCCGACGGTCGATGTCGTCGCACCCGCGCTCGCGCCGGCCGAGAGTTGGGTCGGGGTTTCGGTCGGCGTCGGTGTTCGATGCAACTCTAACCCGGATTGTTCAGTTTTTTTTTCCGTCGCGGCCCCGTGGCTGTTGTAGTTTCCGATCAGGCGAAGGTCGGTGTCTTCGCGCGAGACCGCCGCGCGCTCGATCAACTCCGCGATGTGTTCACCGCGAGTCCCGCCCCCGGCTTCCGCGACCACCGCGGCTCTGGCGGCTTGTTGGCCTTGACTGGGCAGGTCCGCAAACACCGATCCGGTGGACTCCCGAAACAGCGCGTGTTGGGCGGATGTCAACCCGAAGCCGGCGACCTCCTGCATCCGTGCCGCAACGATGGTGTCGACGGCCTTGGTCCAGCCGGCTTCGCCGCCCGCAGCCGCCTTTCCGGCCGCGAGCGCGTCCGCCACACCGCCCCCGCCTGCCAAGGTGGATCCGAACGCCTTCGCGGCCGCGACCGTCCGATTCAGACTCCCGCCCGCGCCGGCCGCCGTCAGAGTCCCGACCTCGGCCGCTTTGATCAGGATCCCCCCGACCTCGTTGTGAAGGGTCCGTGCCGCGGAACGCGGCAGGATGGCCTGCCGATCGATGAGCGCACCGAGCCGGTCACGGTTCTGCGCACGCACCTCCGCCTCGTGCTCCTCTCGGCGGCTCGCAACCGCGTCGCGACTTTGGCCATGGAATTGCGCGACGGCGGACGGATCGTCGGCACCGCCCGCGATGCGCCCGTGCGCGTCGATCTCGCCGTGCAACCCGGCCACCCGCCCGCTCGGATCGCTCACGCCGGCCCGCTCGAAGGTCTCCCGTGCCGATCCGAAGCGCGGCGCTCCGGCTTCAAGGCCGGCGTGACGGTTCGGATCGCTGTCGGGTCCGGGTCGATGGGTCCCGAAGAGATCCCCCAGAATGCCGTAGCCCGCTTCCTTCGCGCTTTGCGCCTCGGCGGGGCCGAAGGTGCGCGTGGTCGCACCGTCCGCATGGCCGATCAGGAGGGCGATCCCGGCCGCCGCCTGCGCGGAGTCCGCCGTCATGTTCTTCGCGTAGGCCCATGAGCCCGCCAGGGTCTGGTGATCCCCGGCGAGGTTGCGCCGATCGATCTCCTGCATCACCCGCGTCATCATTGCCGGATTCTGGGCAATGGCATGACCGATTTCCGAGGCGCCGAAGCGACCCATCGCGCCGTAGCGGCTCTCCATGGAGCGCGCACGCTCCAGCGAAAGCGAGGTGGTGACGACATCGTCGGCGGAGCGGGTCAGCCGCGCGCTCTCCTCGTCGGTGAGGCGCTGCGAGAACACGTTTCGCCGTCCTGTCTGTTCGTCGAGCCTGATCGACTCGGCCAGGCGGGCCTCGAACCCCGCGTCACCCGTGACGCGTCGCGAGATCTCGCCGGCAAGGGAATCGGCGATCGTCTTCTCCACGCCGTAGGTTCGCTGAAGGTCGCCCGAAATCGACGCCTTCCCGGTGCGTCCTTGATCGTTTCTTCCGCCCGACAGACCGCCGGCCAAAGCTGCCGCGATGCCCGAGCGCGACACCTCGTCCTGTCGGTAACCCGAGGCGATCGATTCGGCTTCGGCCAGAAGCGTCTTATCCGTCGCACTGCCCGTGGCTGCATACTCCCAGCCCTTCGAGCGCGCATCGAAGCTCTCGCCCGACCGGGACGCCGTCGCGCTCGCGGCCGCACCCAAGGCGGAGGAAAACCGGGAGCTGGCCTGCTGCACGGCCTGCTCGCCGGAGCGCACGCTGTCCTGCATGGAGCGCCCGACATCCGCCGACCAGAGCACGGAATTGGCGTTCGGCGTCGTCGTGCCGGTGAGCGGGGCATGGGTCTTGAGCGACCCCATCGACAAGGCGGCCGCGGGATTCACCGCATCGGGGCTCGCGATCTTCTCGTTGACGTGGTCCCCGCCTTGCAGGCGTCCCGCCAAATGGGTCGCGGTGACCGCCGAGCCGTAGATCAGCATCAAGGAGATCGCCGGCGTGCTCGCCGCGAGCATCCCGCCGACCCCGAGATAATCCGAGAGGATGAAGTCGAGCTTCCACAGCGCGAAGATCGAGGGCAGCTCCAGGTTGCCCATGCCGGCATTGCGCAGGGCATCGAGTTTGCCTTGGGTCGTCAGGATGATGTAGAGGTTGATCACGGCGAGGATCGGCTGCCAGAGCTGGATCCAGAGACCGAACAGCAGGTACTTGCCGATCATCCGGATACCGATCGTGCCCAGCCCCACGGCGAAGACCATCAGCGGGGAGACGGCGAACAGGAACGCCTCGAAGAAGGTCATCATGGGGCGCACGATGCGCGCGAACAGGGTCTCCTCGGCCGCCCATTGGGTGTTGCGCTGCTGGGCCGCCTGGGTGATGGTCGACGCGGTTTCCCAGCGTCCGAGCTCCTCCCAGACCTGTGCCTCGCCCTTGGGCAGGACGCTCGCCGCCACGGACATCACCATGTAGTTCTGCGCGTCCACCCCGGCGCCGGCGACGGCATCCAGAGCGGTCTGTACGGCGTTGTCCACCTCCCCGGCCTGCACGGCGAGGGTCGCCGCGAGCGAGCCGCGCAGCGCCGGCAGGAACTCGGTGGTCGTGTAGGCGGACAGATCCGCCCAGGCATCGTCGCATGCCTTCACGACCGGGGCCCCGCCCAGCCACAGCTCGGTGGTCGGCATCGGATTGGCGACCGCCAGGGCGCCGGTCCAGCTCGGATCGCGCAGCACGCTGTCCAGGGAGCGCTGTCCGGTGTCCACGTCGTAGAGCACGCACTCGGCGATGTAGTTGACGAAGGAGCGCTCGATGTCCGCGCCCGGTGTCGGGCTGTTGGCCGCACCGAGCCGCGCGCGCGACAGGGTGCCCGCGCGCACGCTCTGCAGGATCTGCAGGGGTGCGGCGAAGCCGTAGTCGGTCATCGCCGGGGTGGAGAACGCCTGCTCGAAGAGCCGGGTGACGCCGTACCCCACCTGCGAGAGCGCCGAGCCGACGGCGGCCACGCCCAAGGGGACGTTGTCGACCCGGTGCACCGCCCCGGAGTAGAGGTCCTCCACGCTCACCCGCGCGCTCGGACCGAACATGCCCAGGTAGATCACCAGCGCGATCAGCATCTGCTGGTACTGGGGGGCGCGCGCCTGCACCAGGCCCTGAAAGGTCACCAGGATAACGCCGATCAGGAAGCCGACCCCGGCGAGCTGGCTCATGTTGCCGGTGCCCATGAGCATGGCCACCGCGTTGAGGACCGCCGCGAGGTAGGCGGCGTCGCCGATGGAATAGATCTCGAACATGGCTGTTGCCGTGCCTCAGCGTTGGTTGGGGGTGGACTCGGCCCGGCCCTTCACTTGGGCGGACAGATCCCGGTAGTAGGCGAGCAGGGATTGGGCGTTGCCGTAGCGCGCGGCGAGGACGGCGTATTCGCGATACACCTGCTCGCGCGCGCCCTTGATCTGCTCGGCGACCTTGGCGGTGTAGGCATTGGCGCCCATCGCGAGCGCGTTCTCCGCCGCGCGCAGCAGGTCGGACATGATGAGTTGAGCCATTTCCAACGCGATCACGGGCGCGGCCTGCTTGGCGAAGATCCGCGCCAGGCCCTCGTCGTGGCGGGCGAGGTTGCGCAGTTGCGCCCCGATGCCGTTGGGGGCGAGCTCCATGAAGGCTTGCTCGCGGGCGGTCGGTGCGGTTGCGCCCAGTCGAAACTTCTGCACCAGACCGACGCTGCCCGGGACGTTCGGATCGCCCAGCAGCAGGTGATCGGTGTACTGCACCAACCCCACGGTCTGCGTATCGGCGATCACGCTCGGCGCCATGCAGCCGTTCACCGCCGTGTCGTTGCAGCTGTAGCGCCGCACGACATGGTTCACGGTGCTCTGACCGGGGCCGGTGTCCTCGTGCGCGCTGCTGCCCCAGAGCAGATCGCGCACGCTCATGAGGTTGCCCGGCAGCGGGGTGACCCGGAAGTTGTCTCCGGCTCCGTCGGGTGCGGGCTCGGGCGGACCGAGGATCACCGAGCCGGTCACGCTCATGATGGCTTCGAGCAGGGCATCGTCGCCGCCGACGAACCAACCGGCCGCGCCTTGGCGTTTGAGCGCCTGCCAGACCAGATTGCCCTGCAGATCGGCCTCGGCGCGCTGCTCGTCGGTCAGGTTGTTCGCGACCTGATTCACCGGGCTTTCCCCGGAGGTCAGGCTGCGGGTCTCGAAGACGTCGCCGAAGCCCTTCACCATCGCCACCAGCGAGGTGTTGTCCTTGTGCTGCACGTCGAAGGCGCTCGCCACGTCGTTGACCAGACCCTTGGCGAGCTGACAGGAGTTGGCGTAGCCCTGATTGAGCGCCTGGAGCTTGCGCTGCAGCGACTCCATGACCTCGACACAGGTCGGACACATGGCGGTCAGGGCGACCTCGAAGGCGTAGCCGGTCGCGTTCGCCGCGATCGAGCGCATCAGTTGTTGGAACTGATCCGCGGAGATGAAGCTGAAGGAGCCGGCGAACATGTCGATGCCGCCGCAGCCGGCCTCGAAGGACGGCGGCACCACATGCCAGAGCGACTCGCTCATGAGGCGGTTGCGGTTCACCACCGACCCGCCCGAGAAGGCGCCGCGGCGCTGTCCCATGTGTGCGGAGGGGTTGGTGAGATTGACCATGCTGTCGAACATGACGCTCGACTGGGTGGCGATGCCGGCCGCCTCGGCGGCGGGTGTCGCCGTCGCGGCGATCAGGACAAGGGTCGGTGCGAATCGAATCTTCATCGGGGGGCCTGGCTGGAGTCGGGTCGGGTGTCGGGAAGAACGGTGGCGCGCAGTGCCTCGAGCAAGGCGCGCGGGTCCTCGGGGAGTGCGGAGAGGGTCGCGGCAGCGCTGCGCGCATCGGCCGGACCCGCTCGGAGACGGCTCGCCTCCGCCTCGTTGACCCAGCCGGCCTGGACGGCGGCGAGGACGATGCGATCGCGCAGCTGGGCGAGCGAAAGCAGTCCCTGGGCGATCGGCGCCACCGCGCCCTGATCCGGGCGGGCGAGGAACATCGCCGGGGTGGAGATCACGCCCAGCGCCTCGGCCTGACCGCGGTCGATGTCGAATGCGGGAAACGTCCCGTCCGCAAGGCCCGCCCCGTCGAGCGACACCGCCAGTACCGCGAAGCCGTAGCGCTGCGCGAGGGCCTCCAGGAGCGGGGCCTGTGCATCGCAATAGGGACAGTCCGAGCGGAAGAAGAACCAGAGCGCGGTCTCCCCGGCGAGGCGTTCGAGCAGTGCATCGCCGGCGGCGCTCGCCTGTTTGTCGGCCAGGTTCGCCCCGAAGTTGGCGGTGGGACGGCGGGTGATCTCGTCGAGGACGGGATCGCCCTGCACCACGCGCTCGGACACCCGAGCGAACCGAGTGGACTTGTCCATCGCGATGCGCTGCAGGTGCAGGTAGACCGCCACGTTCTCGGGGGACGGATCGTCGATGGCGCGGTCGCGGTAGGTGTCCAGGTGTTCGCGGAACCAGTGCGCGGAGAGCGGCGCGGGCGCCTGGATCGGTTCCGGCGCCGGTGGCGACGCCGCGACGGGTTCGGACGGGCTCTCCTCGACGGGCTTTGAAGGCTGCTCGGTGATCGGCGCAGGGACGGGCGGCTCCCGGTACCAGAACCAGCCTTCGGCATCGCGCGCGTAGAAGCCGCCCGCGGGTGCTGCCGGCGTCGGTCCGGCCGTCAGCGCGACCAGGAGGCCCGCGGCGAGGGCGTCAGCGCGTGGTCGCATCGGGATGCCCTGCTCGCCGAGGAGAGGCGCGTCCGCCGGCCCGCGCATAGAGGGCGCACAGCGGACAGCCGATCAGGATCGCGTCGCGCATGGCGATGTAGCGGGCCTCGCAGGACGGACACCAGGCGATCGCGGCGAGCCCGGCGCGCAGATCCCGCGCGACGATCCAGGCTTGGTTGATACCCAGAACACCCGCATGCGGGCCGTCGATCAGCGCCAGATAAAGCTCGTAGGCGCGCACCAGACCCTGCGGGTCGATCATGCGCCCGAGGGCGCCGTCGCGACGGTGCTCGGCATAGACCACGCCGAAGAGCGAGGCCGCGGCATGCTCGGTGCGGGTGCGGATCATCGACCCGGCGCTGTCCGGCAGCGGACCGCGCGGCGGTGCCCGCCCGTGCAGCTGCCGATACCAGCCGGCGAGGACCGTACTCTTCAGCCCGGTGGCCCAATGCACGACCCCGACCCGCGCGCCGTGCCTCAGCAATGCGAGTGCGAGGTTCTCGGCGTCGTGTCGGGCGAGGTGTGGATCCGGCATGCGTGCAGAAGTTTGCCCGAGGGCGATCGGGCCGGGCTTCAATGGATCGGCGCTCACCCCGCACCCCCGGCGGCACGCAGCGCCAGATGCAGATTGCGCAGGGCGGGCGGCACCTGCGCCCGGGCGAGCGGTGCGTCGAGGCTCGCGCGGAAGGTCACCACGGGTGCTTCGGCCAGATCGAGCACCGCCTCCAGCGTGGCGCCGGCGAGCCACTCGGCCAGTTCCGGGGTGACGCCGAACAGTGTTGAGGCCACCTGCGGCGAGACCCTGGCGGCATCCCGTGCGCCGATCCAATAGAGGCGATTGCAGCGTCGCACGGTGTCCTGCAGGTCGGGGATTCCGGGGGACGGCATCAGGGTTGGCGGCATTGCAGATACTCCGATCGGGATTCGAGAACGCGGGGGACGTAGGTGCGGGTCTCGCGATAGGGCGGGATGCGATAGCCGTGCTTGATCACGGCGCCCTCCCCCGCGTTGTAGCCGGCGGCGACCAACGCGGGATCGCCGTCGAACATCCCGGCCAAGTCGCGCAAGTAGCGCACCCCGGCGTCGATGTTCTGCTCAAGGTCGCGCGGATTCGCGCCGTAGCGGGCGGCGGTCGCGGGCATCAGCTGCATCACGCCGGTCGCGCCCTTCGGGGAGACCGCCGTCTGGCGGAATGCGCTCTCGCGCCGGGCGATGGCGAGCGCGAACGCCGGATCCACGCCGTGGCGACGTGCGGCGGCCTCCACGAGGGCGGCCACGGGTTGTTTGTCCGGGGCGATGCAATGGTTTTGGTGCCTTGCAACGACGGTGCGAATGCGCGGGCCATCCTGTGCCGTAGCGCCGGAAGACGCTGGCGACGGTACGGCGGGCCGTTCGGACGATTGTTCGGGGGCTTCGACAGGAGATGCCGCAAACCCGCTGCCCGGTTCACTCAGCGCCGCGGCGAGTGCGAGGATCCGTGCGCCGAGTGTCTCGGCCGCGGTGTCCGATGCCGCGCGATACTGACCGATCCCCCGCGCCGGGTTGCTCGGGTAGGCGCGCAGACCGACGGCGATCAGTGCGGCCCCGCGCGCGAGGTTGCGCGCCGGATCGAGCAGCTCGGCCGGCGTGCCGCCGAACCACAGGTGGCGCACCGGCACGGCCAGGAGTCCGACCGCGAGGTCTGTCGCCGCGTCCGACGAGGCGTCGTCCAGGGCGCGTTGCGCGTCCTCGCGGGTCGCGTAGTGCACGCGACGCCCGTCCACGACGAGCGTCCAGGGCCACGGCGCGGCCTGCCCGTTCGCGATCCGCCCGTTCGCGATCCGCCCGCTCGCCGACAGCGCGGCGGCATAGAGCAGATTCGGTTCGATCCCTTGAGCCCCTGCCGGTTCGGCCCAGACCGACGGCAGCGATGCTTGGCCGTGGCTGTCTGGCGGGCCGACGGGTGCGCCGTCGATCGTTTCCGGCGCGGCATGGACGGGCACGGTCGTGGCCAGCACACCGCAGAGGACACCGGCAAACCAGGCGCACTTAATCATCGACGCGCCCCAGTCGGCCGACGAGCCGATCCCGGCGCCGCAGTGCCGCCGGGTCGTCGGACATCGACGGCGTTGCCGGTGCCACCTTGGCAAGCGCAACGGCACCGCCTTTGATCGCCAACAACCCGACGGCGGCGAGGTGACGCAGCCGTGCGGCCCGCGAGCGCTTGGGCAGCTGCACGAGATCCGCCAGCAGCTCGGGCTGGGACGGGCCGATGTTGACCACGGCGCGCAGCAGCTCGCACGAGCGCGCCTCAGCCGGCATAACGATGAAACCCGCGCGCGTTCGCAGCGATCGGATCCGGGGCCACTACCACCGTTGCACCCGGAAACAACCCGGCCGCCGCCCGCAAGTAATAGCTTCCGCCGCCCCCGGCGATCAACACGAGATCCACGCTCGCGCTCTCGCGGCGCAGGGATCGGCGCAGGCTCTCCAGGGCGACCGCGCAGACCGGTCCGGCCGCACGCCCGAGGAGGGTCGGCACCGACAGGCGATGTCCGGCCTGCAGCACATGCCCACGCCCGGCGCGCAGCGCGGCCTCCAGACCGAGCGGCTGGGGCTTGCCGCCCGCCTCGGCCGCGGCCTCCTGCGCGGCCCGCTCCAGCAGCACCGACATGGCCTCCAGGCTGGTGCCGCTGGCGCTGCGGCGCAGCTCCCCTTTGACAACGAGCGCCCAATCGAAGGAATAGAAGCCGGCGTCCAGCACGATGACGGTGCCGGTCTCGATGCGCTCGAGGATCTCCTCGTCCGTGGCGGTATAGACCAGATCGAGGTAGGCGCCGATCGGCTGCGGAACGACCCGCACCTCCCCGACCTCGACGCGCGCCTCGCCGCTGCCGTGCCGCCCCGTCAGGAGGCGCTTCAGGCGCTCCCGACGGCGAGGGTCGTCGGCTTGGGCGACCGGCAACCCGGTCACGACCAGGTCGATGGCGCGCTGCCCCGTCAGCCGAAGCGCGGCCAGGGCCAGGGCGTGATAGCTCGGGGTGGCCGGATAGTCTTCGTGCAGCGGGCGCTGCCAGTCCTCGAAGCGCTCGGGCTCGATCGCCGCTGCCCAGAGCACGCCGTCCAGATCGACCGGGACCGGCCGATCGGCGGCAGCGCCGGTTGCGCTCCCCTCCTCCTCCGCGCCGATGCGCTCGCCCAGACGCTCCCGCGGAGCGGCTCCGGCCGGGCGCAGGATCAGTCTCGGCAGGTCTCCGCGAGGCCCTGCGGCAATCTTCACATTCGAATAGCCGATATCCAGTCCGACGACGTACATGGCTCCGCCCGTTGGGTTCACACCGAATGCACGGGCGGTACACAAGCGCGCTTCACGCCGTCGCCGTCCCGATGCATTCCGATGACAAGGTTCACAAGAGATCCGCAATCGGCCTACGAGAAGGCGACAGCGAACGCTCGGCATTCTTGGCGTCGAGGCGCTGCAACGCCAGCCGTTTAAATGACCGAAAACGGTGTCTTTCCGGGCGGTGCCCGGAACATTGCCCGTGCTAACCTCCCGGCGCCCAACGGCAATGGAAAACGGTTGTCGATCGCGGGTAAGAGAAACGAATGCGACCCGAAGGACTGATAGGTTCCGGAAATGAAACGGGAATGCCGATCGGTGAGAACGCGGCGTCCGCATTTGCGGTTCTGCAGTGGAGAACAGGGATCCACGAATGAAACCCCGAGCGGCGTTTTGCGCCGTCCGGCGACACCCACCCGATGGATGAGCGAATACGAACGCCCGTCCCGAGCGATCAGGGATCAACGCATGACACGACCGAACAGCAATACGGAAGACGAGAACGCGCTTGTGCCTTCAGATCGATGAGAGCGTGACATCCCGAGCGCGCGAGTGACGACGGCGCTGCCTGCCCTGACCGGAAGCTGCCCGGAGCAAGTGAGAACAGCGGGCGCTGTTTCACCAAAGATAAGAGGGTGCGAACACCCGGCCGGCGTGCCGCCTGCCCACAGGCTCGAGGCAGCCTTCCGGGCAGGCCCGCTCGGCGCAACGGGCAGGGACGCCGAGGACGACGACGCCGCCGACGCGGACGCGGCACCGAGCGATATCGCGGAGGCGCTCGACGCCTGGATCGCGCGCAACCTGGCGGCCCTGCAAGAGCGCGCCGAGCAAGAATGCAGCGCCTTCGAGCAACGCCTAGCGAAGGCCGGTCGCGGACTGCCCCGCAGTGCATGGGGCAGCGCCCGCTCGTGGAGGACGCCGAGCAGGGATTCGGCGCGATCCGCGCCGGCGCGCGCCACCTCGCCGAGGTGCGCACCCGCTTTCGGGCCGCCGCCAAACGGTCCGGCAAGCTCGGTCTGACGGAAACCCGAGCAGCGTTTTGCGCCGTCCGGCGACACCCACCCGATGGGCGCGCGAATAGGAACGCCCGTCCCGAACGATCAGGGATCAACCCATGACACGACGACCGAACGGAAATACGGAAGACCTGAACGAGGGGTTGCACTCTGCACGAGGAGCGTGCGACGCGTCGACCGAGCGACGACGGCGCTGCCTGCCCTGACCGGAAGCCGTCCGCGGCAGGTGAGAACAGCGGGCGCTGTTTCACCAAAGATAAGAGGGTGCGAACGTCCGGCCGGCGTGCCGCCTGCCCACAGCCTCGAGGCAGCCTTCCGGGCAGGCCCGCTCGGCACAACGGGCAGGGACGCCGAGGAGGATGCGTCACCGAGCGCTGTCGCGGAGGCGCTCGACGCCTGGATCGCGCGCAACCTGGCGGCCCTGCAAGAGCGCGCCGAGCAAGAATGCAGCGCCTTCGAGCAACGCCTGGCGGAGGCCGGTCGCGAACTGCCGCGTAGCGTATGGGGTCGCATCGGCGTGCGGGTGCGCGCGCAGCGGGCTGAGCGCGCCACCCCCGGCGCCTTCTCCATCGAGTGGGTCACCTACCGCCATGTGCACACCGCCACGGGTGTCGTCTATCTGTCGGACTACATCCGCAAGGGCGACGGGGATCGCTACCCGAAGAGCGCCTTTCGCGGCATCGCACGAGACTGGCAGCGCCCGCTCGTGGAGGAGGCCGAGCAGGGATTCGGCGCCATCCGCGCCGCCGTGCGTCAGCTCGCCGAGGTGCGCACCCGCTTTCGGGCCGCCGCCAAGCGGTGTCGCGAGCTGGATCTGGACGACGACGCCGCGCGCTGACGGGCGGTCCGCCGCAAAGCAGACCCATCCGCGCGGTTATCGCCATGGCCGGGCGCATCCGCGACGGTGCAGGATGCCCCGATGACACTCTTCGATCTGTTTCGCCGCTCCAAGGCGGCCGCACCGACGCCCGCACCGGGTTCCGATGCGATTGCCGAATCGGCCCCCGCTCCGGACGAGGATCTGCTGCGCTACCCGCCCTTCATCAAGGGGCTGCCGGCGTCCGACGTGGACGCGCTGCTCGCCAAGCAAACCGAATTGATCCGGCGCCTGCAGGACGGGGTGGGCATGAACGACGCGGATTACCGCGACCTCGTCCTGCCGGTCGTGCGCCGCCTCGCCGCCTTCGTGCATCTGCTGCCCGCCTCCGAGGCCCATCATCACCGCGGCTCGGGCGGGCTGCTGCGCCATTCCCTGGAAGTGGGTTTCCTCGCCGCGCAGGCGTCGATGCGCCACGTCTTTGCGCTGGATCGCGAGCCCAAGGACCGCTATCACCTGGAGCCGCGCTGGCGGGTCGCAAGCGGCCTGGCCGGGCTGCTGCACGACATCGGCAAGCCCGTCGCCGACCTCACGGTGTCGGATCGCGACGGCACCCTGACCTGGTGCCCGCATGAAGAGCCGCTGCTCGACTGGGCCCGCCGGCATGGACTGCAGCGCTACTACCTGCGCTGGCGCGAGACGCGCCGCCACAATGCCCATCTGCAGATGGGCACCTTGGTGGTGCACGCCATCCTCACCCCCGAGATCAAGACCTGGCTGAGTCGCGATCCGGCGATCCTCGCCAACCTGATCGCGGTCGTGGGCGGACAGGAGGAGACCTCGGTCGTGGGCACGGTGGTCGGCAACGCCGATCGGGCGAGCGTGGCGCGCGATCTGCGCGAGAACCGCATCGATCCCGACGCCTTCGCGCTCGGCGTGCCGGTGGACCGCTACCTGATCGACGCGATGCGCCGTCTGGTGCGCGACGGCACCTGGACGGTCAACACCCCCGGCGCGCGCCTGTGGATGCTCGCCGACGGGCTCCATGTGGTCTGGCCGCAAGGCGGCGAAGACATCGCCGGCCTCTTGGCGCGGGACAAGATCCCCGGCATTCCCAAGGCCCCCGAGACCATCGCCGACATCCTGGTCGAGCGCGGTCATGTGACCACCTATCGCGAGGAGGAGCGCGACCGCTTCTACCGCCGCATCGCCCCGGCGCCGCTCGTGAAGGACGGCAAGCCGGTGCAGCTGACGATGTTGCTGCTCGCCTCGCCCGAGCTGGTTCTTGCCGGGCATCCGCCGGCACCGGTGGCGCGGTGGCAGGAAGGTGCGACCTCCGGGCCCGTCCGGATCGAGGACCCGACCGAGCTCATCATGAGCGACGCCGATGCCGTCGATGCTCCCGACACCGACCTGACCCGCGCAGCGCAGCTCGACCTGATCACCGGGGCGGAGCACACGGCCGATCAGGACGCGTCGGTGGCCGCCACGCCGTCACCGCTGCAGCCTGATGGCGAGTCCACGCCTATGACGAAACCTGCTGCCGTGGCCCCTCCGCAGCCGAGGACCCCGAACGACCCCGCCACCTCTGCCCGCAGCTGGCTCGCAAGCCGCGGCCCCGGCGGCCTTGCCTTGATCACGCTGCTCCGGTCCATCGCGGACGGCGAACGCCCCGCCGAGATCCTCGTCCGACGGGAGCGCCATCTGCTGATCCCCTACCCCGAGGGGTTGACGGCACTCGCGGTACCCGGCATCGGGACGGAACCCGCAGACCTCCTGCACGCCTTGTGGGACGACGGTCTGCTCGCGATCGATCCGCGTCGCCCCTTGCTGCGGGTGCGCGAGATCGACGGGCGGATGCGGGCGATGCTCACGGTCGAAGCCAGTGCCGCGGTCGCGACGCTTCTTCGGCCCGTCCTCGACCGAACCCCGACGGATGTCCTCGTTGCCGCGCCGGGCACGCACGACCCGGTCGGGGCAGAAGCCACCAGCGACACGCCCGAGGCTCCACCCGGCGCGACTGCCCGCGCAGCCGAACCGCCCAAAGCGCCTCCGCGCAAAAGCGCCGCGCGCGCCTTCGCCGAGGACTTGGCGGCACAGTGCCGTGACGGGCGGGTGCAGACGACGGCGGTCCCGAACGGTCTGCTGATCGACCACGCCACCCTCGCGGCCTTGGCCGCCGAGCACCGCATCCCGCCGTCGAAGCTGCTGCGGCGCCTCAAGCATCAGCCGGACTTCATCCCCGACACGCGCGGGATCATCCTGGCGGGGCGGCCGTGAGCACCTATGCCAATCCCTGGCGCCCGCTCTTCGAGTTGCCGGCGCTGCTGCTGTGGACCGGCATCGCGGCCGTGTCCTGGGCCACCGCGGAGCTGTGGGATCTGCACGCGGCCTCCTTTCGTTGGCTCGGGGTCGGCAGCCTGGTCATGGCGCTGACCTGGCTGCCCGGCACGGTGCGCGGCATCAGCCGGCGCGACTGGCTGCGCGGGCGTCCGCAGCAATTCATCGACCCGCAGGTGTTCGCCGCACGCGTGCCCTCCTGGCCGGGGTTGCTGTGGATGGGCCGCGGGTTCGATTGGGAGGCCCGACATGCCCAGGAGGCGCTCGACCTGATCCGGCTCGGACCCGAACGGTTCGTCCCGCGCGATCCCGGCCGTCTGGGCGCGACCTGGATCCACGGGCTCGGCGGTGCCGATGCGGAGATCACCGTCCCGCTCGCCCACACCGAAGGGCATGTGCTGATCGTCGGCACCACCGGGTGCGGCAAGACCCGCCTGTTCGATCTCCTGGTCACCCAAGCGGTGCTGCGCGGGGATGCGGTCGTAATCCTCGATCCCAAGGGCGACCGCGGTCTGCGGGCCGCCGCCGAGCGCGCCTGCGCCCTGGCCGGCACGCCGCAGCGCTTCGTCTCCTTTCATCCGGCCTTTCCGGCCGAGTCGGTGCGGCTCGATCCGCTGCGCCACTTCCAGCGGGCCACCGAGCTGGCCAGCCGGGTGGCCGCCCTGATCCCCTCGGAGACCGGCAACGATCCCTTCAAGGCGTTCGGGCAGATGGCGCTCAGCCATGCCGTGCACGGGCTGCTGGCCGTGGAGGAGCGCCCGACCCTGGTGACGCTGCGCCGTTATCTGGAAGGCGGTGCGGATTCCCTGGTCGAACGTGTTCTGCAGCGCTACTTCGATACCCACCTGCCGCACTGGCAGGAGCATGCCGGCCCGTACATCAACAAGGCACGCGATGCCAATCGACGCGCGCGGGGTCTGCTCGCCTTCTATCGCGAGCGCGTGCGCGGCGAGCATCCTTCCACCGTCATCGACGGACTCGGGGGCCTGCTCGAGCACGAGGCCGTGCACTTCGGCAAGATGGTCGCGAGCCTCATGCCGGTGATCGTGATGCTCACCTCCGGACACCTGGAAGGTCTGCTCTCCCCCGACGAGACGGACCCGAACGATCCGCGCCGAGCGGCCTCGATCGGGGAGATCATCGCGCGGCGCGAGGTCCTCTACGTGGGCCTGGACAGTCTCTCCGACCCCATCGTGGGCAGCGCGATCGGCTCGATGCTCACCGCCGATCTGGCCGCCGTGGCGGGCTCCATCTACAACCACGAGGCACACCCGCGCCCGACCGACATCTTCATCGACGAGGCCGCCGAGACGGTCTCCGATCCGCTGATCCAGCTGCTCAACAAGGGGCGCGGGGCGGGGCTGCGTCTGACCATCGCGACCCAGACCTTTGCGGACTTCGCCGCGCGCATGGGCAGCGAGGAGAAGGCGCGCCAGGTGCTCGGCAACCTCAACGGGCTGATCGCGATGCGCGTGATCGATGCGAAGACGCAGGAGTACATCGCCGAGAGTCTCCCGGCGGTGCGGCTGTGCACGGTGGTGAAGAGCCAAGGCTCCACGACCGCGAGCGATCGACCGCTGCTCTACACCGGCAATGCCGGGGAGCGCCTCGACGAAGCCGAGGCGCCCTTGTTCCCGGCGGCGCTGCTCGGGGAGCTGCCCAACTTCGAGTATCTGGCCCGCTGGCCGGGCGGGCGCGTCTCCAAAGGCCGCTTGCCGATCCTGGGCGAGCCCCTGCCGCCACCGGCGGAGCGGTGACGACGCGGATGCCACACCGTCGCGATCCGACCGGGCGACTTGCGCTGTCGGCCCTGTCGCGGGCCGACGCCCGGACGCTGCGCACCCTGGAGCTGGAGTGGCCGGATGCCGTCGGACTGCTGGCGCGGGTCGCGCTGCTCGCCTGCCCGTCCGCGCCGTCCGAAGACGACCCTGCCGAACCCGCGCTGGCGATGATGCGCGCGGGCATCGCCGCCTACCGTCGCGCCCGCAGCGACGGCGAGGACGATTTGGCGCGTTTCGCGGCCTTCGTCGACGGCATCACCCTCGCCCTGGCACGCCGACACCAGTATTGCGTGGCGCGGGCGCTGACCGAGCCGCAGCGCCGGGTGCTTGCGCGGCGCGTGCCCCCGAGACAGCCATTCAGTGTGGGATAGCGCGAGCACCAAAGAGGGTCGCGGCGTGTGGCTGTGGGCGGTCGCCTCCACCCTGCTGCTCTTCGTGCTCGAGCTCGTCCTGTTCGCCTCCTTCATCCCGAGCGATTGGGCGCACGGCGTCGAGCAGACCGAACGGCGCGAACTCGTGGAGATCCTCGGGGCCGACGCTGCGCAGGGGATTGTGGCCCGCGGCGCGCGCTGGTACGACACACTCTTCGTGGAGACCGGCATCGCGCCCTGGACCTATCGCTTGGTCGCGACCGGACCGGGCGTGGAGTCAGGCTACGGCCTGGAGCCGATCGGCGCGAGTCCCGCCTGGGCGTGGTTGCGCGGACGCCTGGACGTGATCTGGGGCGCGTTCGCACAGGCGCTGCGCCGGATCGCACTGCTGCTGGCCTGGTGGCCGTTCATGGCGATCGTGCTGACGGCGGCGATCGGCGACGGCTGGCTGCGCCGTCGCATCCGGCAATACGGGTTCGTCTACGCCAGTCCGCTGGCGCATCACACCGCGCTGCGGATCCTGCTCGCGCTCTGGTTGATCGTCGGTCTGCTGCTGTTCGCGCCGATCGCGATGCCGGTTCTTGCGGTTCCGGTGCTCGGTGTTGTCTCGGCGCTGTGCGTGGCGTTCGTGGTGACCCATACGCAGAAGCAGCTCTGAACCGCGTGATCCCGCCTTCAAGGCGAGGCCGTTCCACCTGCGGCAAAGCGGGCGCTTTCGGCGGGTTTTCGCCGTCGCCCGCCGGAGAGGCGTGACGCACCATGCGCTCACGTCAAAACCGCGCAACAGGCACCCGATGGAGACCCTCGACTTTCCCCACCACATCGACGAACCGCCCACGCTGCTGTTGTGGCGCATGGACGATCTGATGCCCCTGGTGCTGGCGCTCGTCGCCGGCATCCTCGCCGGACAGCTCACCATCGCCCTGCTGCTCGGCGCCCTGCTCTCGCACGGTTATCGGCGGTTTCGCGATCGCCAAGCCGACGGCTACGCCCTGCATCTGATCTACTGGTTCGGCCTCATGCCGCTCGGGGCACGCTCCACGCCCAACCCCTTCGCGCGGCACTACGTGCCATGACCCTCGGCGACTTTCTCTCCACCTGGCGCGGCACGACACTCGAGAATCGTGTCTGGCGCATCACGGTGCTGGTCCTGGTCGCCTCCAACCTGATCCTGGTCGGACTCGTCGGTCAGGTCGAGCGCACCGTGGTCTTGGTCCCGCCGGTCTTGGAAGGCGAGGTCACGATTGCGCGCGAGTACGCGAGCCAGGAGGTCGAGGAGTCCTGGGGCGTCTACGTCGCCCAGCTGCTCGGCAATGTCGGCCCGACCACGGTCGACGGGCTCGTGCGCGTCTTGGATCCGCTGCTTGCCGGCGGGCTGCATCGCGAGGTGATGGCCGCGATCGCCGATCAGACCGAGGCGATCAAGCGCGAGAACATCGCCATGCACTTCGCCCCGCAAACGGTCGCCTACGACACCGCCACCCGCACCGTCTTCGTCACCGGACAGCACAAGACCGAAGGCCCGGCGGCCGCCCCCGTGCTCAACCGACGCACCTACGAGCTGCGGGTCGAGTTCCGCAACTACCGCCCGCTGATCACCCACCTGGAGGTGTATCGCGGCGATCCGCGCAGCGCGCGCGATGCCCACCCCGAGGACGCGAACACATGATCACCCGACGTCTCTCCATCCTCGCCGCCGTCCTGGCCGCGTCGAGCGCGCAGGCCGAGCCGGCCTTCGAGATTCCCCCGGTCTCCTGCATGCTGCTCGACGCCGGGTGCACGCCGAGCGCGGTTTCCTCGGTCCTGCAGGCGTCGCGCTCCGCGCCGTCGCCCGAGGGCCTGATCCGCACCGTCATGGGCGCCGGAGCCACTCCGGCGCGGCTTACGGGAGGCACCCTGCCGGTCACCTTGGAGCTGGGTCCGCGCAACCTCGCCGTCACGCCGGGCACCACGGTGCTGATCGAGATCGCCATCGGACACCTCAACCGCATCGTCACGCCCTTTGCCGACCCGGTCGTGCACACCGTCTCCAACGCCTCGACCCAGGTCGACGGCAGCGTGGTCTATGTCGCCACCGACACCGAAGAACCGGTGGCCCTCTACATCGGCGACGGCCAAGGCAGCACCCTCGCGTTGGCGCTGACCTTGGCGCCGCGGTATGTCCCGCCGCGCGAGGTCCGTTTGACGGTGCCGGGGTATCAGGGCACGCGGACGGGGAACGCACCGCGCGCCGCGGTCGAGCCGGTAGCCGTGATGCCGATGCTCGCCAACGCCTCGGACCGCGACGGCGACGGCGACGGACCGGCGTACGTCTCGGACCTGGTCGAGCAGCTGCGCGCGTTGGCGCAAGGTCGGATGCCCGAAGGTTTTCGGATCGCGAAGGGATCGGGCGGAGCAAAGCTGCGGTGTGCCGAGGGGCTGAAGGTGCGCACCGTTGAACGCGCCGAGGGTCCGGCATCCGACCTGCTCAAGGCCAGGGTCGCCAACACCGCCGCGCAGGCGATTACGCTCGAGCACGACACCTGCCGCCCGGATGCCGCGACCGCCACCGTGGCCGCGATGGCCGCCTGGCCGCGCCGGGTGCTCGCGCCCGGCGAGGAGACCGAGGTCTTTCTCCTCCTCGTACGCGACGCGCCCCCGCATCGCACGAGCGGACAGCCGCGATGAGGCTGCACCGACACTGGGAGAGCCTCTCGCCCAACGCCAAGCGGGTCGCCGCACTCGGTGGCGGCGTCTTCGTGGTCTCCGTCCTCACGGCCGGGAGCTTTCTGTTCGCCCCGGCACAGACCCCGGGCCTGCACGCGCCCTCGCCGCGCGATACCCTGGTGCGCAACATCCTCACGGATGCGGATCCGCGACAACTCGGGATCGAGGCCCTGGTCAATCGCCTGGAACGCATGGAAAAGCGCATGAGCGAGGTCCAACGCAACCTCGAGCGCGGCGCCACCGCCGCACCGAGCACCCCCGCGCTCGGGACGGCGCAGCGCGAGCAGGACCTCGGCAACGCACGCGAGCTCGAGGTCCTGCGCGGGGAAATCGATCAGCTCCGGGAGGCCCTCGCCGCGCAGGCACGGCAGGCGGCGAACCCGCCGGGGCTGCCGCAACAGGAGCCGCTCGACGATGCAGACCCGGCAGCGCCGACCGGCACCGCCGCGGAGCCGCACCGACCGGCGCCGATGGAGACGCTGTTCGGACCGCCGACGACACCGCCGGCCATGCCGGGAGCGGCACCCTCCTCCGCCGTCCCCGCTCAAGCACAGGGACGCACCTTGCAGATCCGCACCGTCGCCGCGCCGGCGTCGACGGCGCCAGCCGCGACACCCTCCCCCGGCACCCCCGAGCCCGGATCCGTCTATATTCCCGCCGGCGCCATCCTCAAGGGGGTGCTGCTCAACGGCATCGACATGCCGACCGGGCAGAACGCCCGCAAGGATCCCGTGCCGGCCCTGATCCGAGTCAAACATCAGGCGATCCTGCCCAACCGGGTCCGGGCGGATCTGCGCGAGTGCTTCCTGCTGGTCGGCGGCTTCGGCGATCTGGCCTCCGAGCGGGCCTATCTGCGCGGGGAGACCTTCAGCTGCATCCGCAACGACGGCGGCGTGATCGAGATCCCTATCGACGGCTATGCGGTCGGCGAGGACGGCAAGGTCGGGGTACGCGGGCGGGTGGTCTCCAAGCAAGGCGTCCTGCTCGCCAAGGCCCTGCAGGCGGGGTTCCTGCAATCCTTCTCGCAGATCTTCAACCGCATGCCGACGATCCCGGTCAACACCGGCACCGGCACGGACCTGCAGTTCCAATCCATGCTCACGCCCCAAGCCCTGAGTGCCGCCTCGGCACAAGGCGTCGGCGGCGCAATGGATCGTCTGGCCAATTACTATCTGGACATGGCCGAGCAGCTGCTGCCGGTGATCGAGGTCGATGCCGGACGCGGGGCGGAATTCATTCTCAACCGCGGGGTGTCGATGAAGCTGGCCGATGTAGTGGAGTAACATGAAGACGATCGACGTCGGTCGCGTCGATCTCACTCCGCAACCCGCCCACCGAGGGTCCATCCCCGCATGTCCCGCCTCGTCATGCACGTCGATATCGACGCCTTCTATGCGGCGGTGGAGCAGCGCGACCGCCCGGAGTGGCGGGGGCGCCCATTGGTCGTCGGCGCCGAGCCCGGCCGACGCGGCGTGGTCGCGACCTGCTCCTACGAGGCGCGCCGCTTCGGCGTGCACTCGGCCATGCCGATCGCCGAGGCGGTGCGCCGTTTACCCGCGGAGACGGTCTACGTGCGCCCGGATATGGCGCGCTATGCCGAGGTGTCGCGGGAGATCATGCGGGTGCTCGGCGCCCTCTCTCCGATAGTGGAGCCGGTCTCGATCGACGAGGCCTACCTGGATGTCTCCGGGTTGGAGCGGCTGGTCGGTCCGCCCGAGGTCGTCGCCCGGCGCACCAAGGCGGCCATCCGCGAAGCGGTCGGGCTGACCGCCTCGGTGGGCATCGGTCCGAACCGCCTGATCGCCAAGCTCGCCTCGGACGCCCGCAAGCCGGATGGGCTCCTGGTCGTGCGCCCGGAAGAGGTCCGTGCCTTCCTGGATCCGATGCCGCTCGGCGCCTTGCGCGGTGTCGGCGCCGTGACGGCCCGACGCCTCGAGCAGACCGGCTTGCGGACGGTCGGCGACGTGCGTGCCCGACCGCTGGAAGAGCTGCGCCGACGCTTTGGCGCACGCATCGGCACGCAGGTGCACCTGCAGTCGAACGGGATCGCCGACGACCGGGTCCATCCGGCCGCCGAACGCCAGTCGATCTCCAAGGAAACGACCTTCGCCGAGGATGTCGTGGACAGCGACGTGCTGCGCGAAACCCTGCGTTGGGCCGCTCAGGAGGTCGGCTACCTGGCCCGACACGCCGCGCGCAAGGGCACGCTGGTCACCTTGAAGATCCGCCTACACCCATTCGAGACCCATACCCGCTCCCGCACCCTGGCGGCACCGACCGCGGACGATCGGATCCTCTTCGACACCGCATGGGACCTGTACCGGGCCGACACGCACGCCGGTCGGGCGGTGCGGTTGATCGGTCTGGGTCTCTCCGGCTGGGCGCAGGCACCCGTGCAGCCGGATCTGTTCGCGGACATGGAGAGCCGAGAGCAGGATCCTGCGGATGATCGTCTCGACGCGACGCTCGATGCGATTCGGCGTCGGTTCGGCAGGCACTGCATTCAGCGCGGACTCTCTCGGCGGCCTTAGCGATGCAGCAACCCCGTCGTTGACAAGCGGCTTCTCCCGGGCGGTTGACGCGGTTGCCGACGGATTGTAAAGGCGCTGCTCGCCAACATCCTCGCCACTGTCACCCAGGGCACCGGAGACCAGACCTCTTGAACACGGGAGGAAAGGCCGTCATGAGCACCGCGACCGATACACTGGTCGAGCGCAAGGGCCATTGGCTCACCGGCTGTCTGAGGGACTTTCGCGAGGACCGGCTCGGCTTCCTCGCCGACGAGCGGTGCGAATGGCGATGACCTCCTGACCATGCCGGTGAACATGACCGACGCCGAGACCGGCGCGCGCCTATCGGACGAGGAGATCCGCGCCGAAGTGCTCACGCTCTATCTCGCCGGTGACGACACCACGGCCCTGAAGCTCACGGATGTGTGGTATCACATGGCGCGCCAGCCGGAGATCGCGGCGCGTTTCCACGAAGAGATCGATGCTGCCTTGGGCGGTCTACCGCCCGGATTCGATGATCTGGAGCATCTGCCGTATACCCGGATGGTCTTCAAGGAGGCACTGCGGCTCTACCCGGCCGCCTATCTGTTGATGCGAGCCGCCGCCGAGCCACTCGACATCGGCGGGCACCGCATTCCGGCGAACAGCGTCCTGATGACGAGCCCCTAAGCCATGCATCGTCACCCCGAGCTCCGGGAGGATCCGGAACGCTTCGCTCCCGAGCGCTTTGCCGAGAACGCCGAGCGCTGCTGGCACACGTTCAAGTATTTCCCCTTCGGCGGCGGCCCGCACATCTGTATCGGCAACCAATTCGCGTCGGTCGAAGGCCCGCTGATCCTGGCGACCATCGGGCAGCACTACCGGTTCGAGCTCCTGCACCCGAACCAGCAACTTGCATTGGAGCCGCAGATCACCCTCGGTCCCAAAGGCGGCATGCCGCTGCGACTGCACCGGCGAACGCCGTCCCGCAAGGCGACCTGATATGCGCCGATCCCCGGCGCGCGCAACCCGGAAGGCAGCGCCTGTAGCCCTCCAGGTCAGTGCTTTCTCCGACGCCTGAGCCCGATCGCGCTAGAGCCGCATGCACGGCGTCTCGTCGAGCGCTGCGCGCAGAATCTCCTGCTCCAGGGCCGCGGAAGGATGCCAGAATCCCCCGCGTGCGACGAAGCGGCTGCCGGCGTCAACAACGCCTTTCTCCGCGTCCGCCATTCGAGGCACCACGGGATCGATGGCCAGTTCCGCCAACGCCGTGTTCCGGCGTATGAACACGTCGCGGTCCAACCGCCCTTCGGCATCGAACCCGAGCATTTCGTAGACGAGCCGGACGACGGCATAGGGCGCCCGATCACGCACCTCCACGACCACCTCGGCCATCCGCACGCGCTGGCCCGCGAAGCGCTCCAGTCGGTGCCTCTTCGGGTCATCGACCATGCGGGAGAACGTCGCGCTGGCCAGTCGGTACAGGGTGTCGTCCGGTCCGAGAATGTAGATGCGGGTCGAGTAGCTCACGGTGACCATCTTTATCAGGCCCAAGGGTCCGTCCGCAGCGTACCGCAACGTTCGCCAAGGCATCCGTGCGCCGTCGCATGGGTAGACCCTACAGTCGTGTCACCACCCTCGGAGCACTCGATGCTCGTCCGGCTGGAACAGGGAGGGTCGTCCCGTCCTTGGCCGGTCAAGGAGCATCGTGATGACGATTGATCCGGAGCTGCCACCACCGCTGGAGCACCCGTTTAACTGACGCTCTACAGCGGTTGTGGCGATACTACCTCGACGGGTTGTTGCTTCGGATCTCGCGCAGCCGCCATTACAGCTCGCGACGCCCCACGTCCACCGAGGTAATCCAAGCAGAAGCTCCGCCGCCTCTCGCCGACCGCCAGCAGTCGGCTAGGAGCCGTCTCCCATCAACCGGAAGCGAGTGACTCTTCGATCCTGTTTTCTGTCGGTGCGGTCCGAAAGCGAAGTGACCGGACTTGTGGCAATGCGGACATCGACGACGCTATTTGCGCTCCCATACGGATCCCAACAGCGGACCTTCGGCGATCAGGGTGGACTTGACCTATGAAGAGTGAAGTCGAGGTCGGATGAGAGGAACAGATGGCCAGCGCGCGCCGGATGACGCATCGGATGATTGGGGGGAAGGAGGTCGAGGGTGCCTATCCGGAATTGCTTGACCGAGCGGCGCGTGCTTCCTTGCGGCGACGGTAGCGGGGCTCTGGATCGTCGGGACTTGGGTGTTCGCCGCCGCCCTCCCAGTCGCCGGTAAGCATCCAGTGCTCGAAGAAGAACAGCCATAGATCGGCCCACGGGACGATGGTGTCCGCGAGCGAGCGGGTGCTGTTCCATTCGCCCTTCTCGGGTCGGTAGAGACACAGACACACGGCGGATGGGAACTCGCGGTCTCGCGTCGATGGGTAGATGTGTGGCGGCTGGCCTGCTCCTAGCGATGCGATCTCGGGCGCGACGACGAAGGTCCGAGGGTGAAAGCCAAGCTCGTAGTCGATGAGCACTTCGTAATGGCGGCTTTCAGCGGCTGGCCGGGTGGAGTAGCGCCATCGCAGTTGACCACGCCGCGAGGAGATGCAACTTCCGTCGGTTTGACGGGCCAAGTGCTGGCGCTGCTGAGCGAGGCTCAGGCGCCGTTGCTGACTGAGGCGATAGCCGCCGCGCACGAACCTATCTCGCCGCGCCGAAGAAGGTGTTGGCTCGAACCGAGGTGCCGTGACCCGCGGCCAACAAACCGCCCGTGATCGGCGCACGGACGAGTGTTCCGTCCGTTCGCCGGCGCTGGATTGCGCTGAGTCGGTTGCGATGCCAAGCGTTGGTCTCCGGGCCCACAAGCCGATCGCGCATGATGGGGATCCGCTGGTCGAGGCCTTCCGACCGTTGATAGGCTTCCACGTCCGCAACCAGCAAGCGATGCCACTTGAAGAAGTCTGTTGCCTTCTGGGGTTCGGTGTTCCACTTCTCGGCGAAGTTCTCGCCGAGGGCCGAGGGGTTGAGGACCTGGTAGCGACCGGGTAAACCCTGGACATAGTGCGGCAGCCGGGCCAGCACGGTCTGGATGAATGCCCAGGGATTGGGCCAGGTCCGCAAGGCCTCGCGACCATATGAGGTTGCAGCGAGCGTTGTGAGGATGATGGATATCGGCGGGTGCCCATCGGTGGACTCGAAATAGAGATCGCGGTGGCGCTTGAGCAGTTGCACGATGCGGCGCAGCATGTCGCGCGGTTGCATCGGGTCGGGGAGCGGATCGATCTCGGCACGGGCTAAAGCGATTGCTTTGGCGAAGTCGAGGACGAGATCGGTAAACGTGGGCTCGATCTTGGATGCCATGTCGAACAAGTCGGCGTAGCGCTCCGGGTTCGACGGTTTTAGTTGCCTGAGCTCTCGATCGGGCACCAGGATGCCCTGTTGCGAGCAAGCGGGGTTTGGCATCGCTGGCGTGATGTCCATATGGAACCGTGACGACTCAGCGTAGTTGAGCCGCCAACAGCGGTTCTTGGGTTCGAGCATCAGCTTGTACCGACCGCTCTCAGCGAGCCGTTTCCCGATGATCTCTGAGACCTTTACCGCGGAATGTACGGAGGGGTGCGCCGCGGGAAGCAGACAGACCAGATCGACGTCGAAATGATCGGCACCGAGAGGTCGTACAGACGTGCGCAACCTCACCGAACCCTGAGCATAGATCCGTGCGGACTTGAGCAGCGGGTCGTCCGAATCCGCCAACCAGTTTCCGACCGCGTGATAAGCGGTCTCCAACTGGTCGTATTGCGTGGGCGACAGTTCGACGCCGCGAAGTGCGCCATCGAGATTCGCAAGAAGATCAAGCCGCGCGTCTGAGGGACGGTCGTCCATCGGCCGGTGCTCCGTGGTTTGGGGTGAATCTGGGCGCTCGCCGCGACAGAAAGATGCGCTCGATGTCGCGGGCGTGATGATCTGCGTGATGCGCTGATTCGGCGAGAAGATCGTCGACCGTGGATGCGTCATCCATCGCGTACTGACCGGCGGCAACCGGGGGACTGACCCGAACTAGGTTTTCCTTCCCAACGAGTAGTTTTGCTTGCCCCAGTGCGCACGAAGACTGGCCGTCCATCATTTCATTGAACAACGCGACGCCCCAACGCAGTCGGCCCCCGGTAGCGAGTCGCGGCTGAAACCTACGCACCTGATCCAAGGTGCCGATGCTGAGAACGCGCAGCACCGAAGGTTTGATGTCGAGCACACCGAGCGCCTCAGTGACGCCGACCATCACGGGGTTATTCGCCCAGAGCCCGCCGTCGTAGAACAAACGGTTGTCCACCTTCGCCGCCGGAAAGTAGGTGGGCGCAGCGCTGGTCGCCGCCGCCACCAGCCATGCGGGGATTTTCCAATCGGAGTTCAAGCCCGGCGCATGGGCCGTCTTAAACAACTTGACGCCGTGCTGGCGCGCATCCATGGCTGTGATGACCAGACGGGTAGTGCTATCGCCCAAGACGCGATCAGCACCAAGCACCTGGCGCAACGCCCGTTCGAGCGGCTCGCTGGAAAACTTGCGCCGGAACAGCGCCCAGTTATTACGCGGCTCTAGAAACCCAGCTCCAGGCAACCGCCGAGCCCATTTCGGCAAAACTGACGGGAATATGACCTCCGCATTGTCCCTATAGAACTCGACGATCTCTCGAGCCGAGAAACCCAACCCCAGTCCCAGCGCAACGATACCGCCGGTCGATGTGCCGGCGATCAGGTCGAAATGCTCGGCGATCCGAATGCCGTTCCGCTCTTCAATTCTGGCAAGCAATCCAGCGACAAACACGCCACGAATGCCGCCCCCGTCGAGGCTCAGGATGGAAAACTGATCCATGAAGACTCATCGCATAAACTAATCATGATCAAATAGTATACAGATCATTTTGATGATGTCTACCAATCTTTGTAACGATGTGTAACAATCGTTGTCATGAAGTCAATGTCGGCGCCAAGTCAACCACGGCAGGGCAATCTACAACGTGTTTCGCAGCTCAGAGCCATGATGACCTCCGGTCTCCTCGACAAACCGAGCCAGGCGCAGCGCTCCCGGCTCTTCTTCCTGGATTTCAGACTTTACTTTCTCGGCTCCGCGACGCGCTCTGATTTGGTGGAGCGCTTCGGTATCAAGGAAGCTGCGGCAACGCGTGATCTGAGTACGTATCGCGAGATTGCACCGAACAATGCCACCTACGATGCGCGCGCGCGGAAATACCTGATCAACAAAAGTTTCAGCCCGATCTTCAAGCACTCAACGCACCAAGCACTGAGTTCGCTCACCCGAGGCATCGGTGACGATTTCCTCGGTGATCATCGACCGATGATCGAGTGCGCCCTGCCGCAAGATCTTTCTTCTCCCAGCCCTGACATCGTGGCCGCGCTGACCCGTGCAATCCACTTGGGTAATCTCGTTGAAATCGGCTATGTCTCCACTGGCAGCGGCGCGCGAAGGCGGGTGATCGCTCCGCACGCACTGGTAAACAGCGGGCTGAAATGGCATGTTCGGGCGTTCGACCGACGCCGAGGCACTTTCCTTGACTTCTTGCTGACACGCATGTCTGCCGTTCGAGCGGCAGAAGGCTCGGTGGCTGAGCACGAAGTTCAGGGTGCTGACAGGCAATGGTCGCGCTACGTCGACTTGGAGCTGGTCGCGCACCCAAACGCTGAGAACGTCGAGCACCCGGAGTCCATCGAGCTTGAGTACGGCATGACCGACGGCGTACGACGCATTGAAGTGCGTGCGGCTCAGGCAGGCTATTTCCTGCGCTTATGGAACGTTGATTGTTCCACTGATCACAGCTGTCGGGGGAAGGAGTTCCAGCTTTGGCTGCGCAACCACCAAACCCTCTATGGCGTCGACAACGCCATGCTCGCGCCAGGGTATCGCGCCAAGGAGGCCGCCTACGGTCGGGCACAGGAACTCTAATCGGGACCTCGGATTCGGAGCATCTCGAAACACCGATTCCAGGTACCTGTACGGTCGGACCAACGACAACCCCGCGAGGTCAGCGGCAGCGCTGAAACTGATTTTCCTGGCCTGGTAGAGGCTGGCGGCGAGGAAGAAGTCGATGGCGCCGGCCCCCAAGGGATGCAGGTTTGGAGCGAATTCGGGTTTGATCCGGGGCGTGGACATGGGTTTCTAATTCTGGTCGGGTGACCCACAGTGGGTCGATACGGTGCTTTTGGCAGAGTCAACGCCATGATTCACCAACACCGTGTCGCTTGAGACAATCGGTCACTGTCTGATCGTGCTAGATGGAGAGAACTGGGCAAGAGGACAAAAACAAAGCACAAAGTCGCTGGCCGCGCACGAGCCGGGGGGTTGAACCTTCGTGACGATTCAGAAACAAGTGGTTCAGGATCGGCGACGCCTAAGCCAGAATCACACGATAGAGAGTCCCGGTCCGAAGATGCACCGGTCGTTCTCGGTCCCTACTTACCATTGCGTGATGGCCCCGCCGGTCGTGGGCATGTCGTACCGCGGAACCAGCTCGCCGTGGGTCTTGTAGCCGAAACGGTCGCGCTCGATGATGCCGTCGTCGCGTTTGTCGCGCGCAACCGCGTTGAAGGTGTCTTCGTCCACGCGCAGACCCCAGACGGCGACGGTAGCGGTCTCGCGGGTCTCTTCGTTGAGGATCGGCACGCGGAGCACCCGGCCGGTCGGATCCACGGCCTCGACCATGATGTAATAGTTGCGTGCCCCGCTGTTGACATCCGGGATGCGCCAGACACCGCTCCGCTCGCCCAGTCGGTTGACGATGCGCAGGCTGTACTCCTGCCCCAAGATCGTCCGGGCCGTCTCCAGCTCGCGCAGCGTCAAGCGGGCGCCTTCGGTATCGTCGTTGCGCAGGGCGGACTGACCCGCACCGAGATAGCGCTCCAGACTCTCGCGCGCCCGGTCGTTCTCGGCCAGTGCAACCGCATCTGTATGGGCCTGGACCAACCGCTCAGACAAGTCTCGTCCTCCCAGGGCGGTCAGTAGAAGATTTTCAGAATCCGGAAACTTCGGATACAAACTGGCACTGGTGTTCGACGATAACCCGACGAACCAGTCAGGATTGAGGTACGCGCCCACGCCATCTTTTTTAGTCGATCGTGCACGCTTTTTACACGCCCCACCCCAGCAGGCTAGAGCCGGCATGTGGAGCGGCGCGGTCAGCATCAGTTCGCGGGTTGAGCTACAGGGCGCGCTCGGAACGCCCGAGTCCCACGAATTCGAACAGGCAACAAAGGTGGTGGGCCGCACCACCCGGCGAGCGAAGTCAAGAAAGAAAGAGATCTACGGGGTCGGGCAGCATCGCTTCACCTGAAAGGGGGCGCGTACATTTTTCGAGACCTATTGCGTATCATGGGGCTGGCGTTTTGGTTGTGACGGGCGCGGAGACGGCGTATCGGGTCAATCGTGGCAGCGTTCCCGCCAAAACCTCATAAACTTTCAGGTACTGGCAGAAGCACAAAACCTGCGTGCTAATTGCCAATAAGAGCCAAGATGGATCAGGCCACCAATGAAACATATCGTTGTTAGTTGGATTGGAAAACGAGATCTGGATGCCGTAGACGCGGAAGCAGGAGACGGCCCGGTATTGGCGACCTTGCGGACGGTTCAACCAAACCAGACCTACCTGCTCTACAATTACTCTCCAGCTGACGTCGCGCCGTATCTCGATTGGCTGGACCACCACGCCCCCGGCAAACTGAACGCGCGCCACGCACAACTCAGTTCCCCCGTAGATTACTCGGATATTTATAAGGCTGCCGAGGCATTGCTGCATGAGGTATGGACGACCCATCCGGAGGCGAAACGGCAAATCCTGATTAGTCCTGGGACCCCCGCCATGCAGGCGGTATGGATACTGCTCGGCAAGACCCGTTATCAAGCCGATTTCCTGCAGGCATCAGCCGAGCAGGGCGTACAGCCTGTCGATCTACCCTTCGCCATTTCGGCGGAGTTCCTCCCACTCGGATCCGCGAGTGACGGTCTTCGCCTGCGCGAAATGGCGGCAGCTCCTGTCCCAATGACCGCTGATTTCGAGCGCATCGTCACCGGCCATCCGAATATGATGAAGCTCAAACAGCGCGCGGCCGCGCTGGCTCGATTTGATGTTCCGGTACTGGTTCTGGGGGAGACCGGCACTGGAAAAGAGTTGTTTGCGCGTGCTATACACAACATCAGCACGCGCAGCGGCAAGCCCTTCGTAGCCCTGAACTGCGGCGCCATTCCGCCGGAGCTGATCGACTCGACCCTGTTTGGCCATCTCAAAGGCGCCTTCACCGGGGCGGTGCGCGATCAAGCAGGCGTGTTCGAACAGGCACAAGGCGGCACCCTATTCCTCGACGAGCTCGGAGAGCTTTCTGCTTCCGCGCAGGTGCGACTGCTGCGCGTACTGCAGGAAGGAGTCATCACAGCGGTCGGCGATGCGAAGGAACGCCCGGTCGATGTACGCCTTATCGCCGCCACACACCGAGACCTCCAACAGGACATCGCGGATCATCGCTTTCGCGAGGATCTTTTCTACCGAGTGGCCGTAGGTGTTCTGGAACTACCGCCCCTGCGCGAGCGCCACGGTGACTTGATGCCTCTTATCGAGCATTTCCTCGGTGCGATCCAACAGACTCTCGGTATCGATTCCGAACTCAAGCTCAGTCCGAACGCTCGCAATCGACTCCTGCGCGAGGCATGGCCTGGCAACGTCCGCGAACTCCACGCTACGCTACTGCGGGCGGCCCTGTGGGCGCAGGACGGCCTGTTGGGCGACGCCGACATTCGTGACGCGCTTCTCGGAAGAACAGAGGATTCCGCCGGCATCATGAATAGGTCACTCGGAGCCGGGTTTGATCTGGATGCCCTCTTAGGACATGTCGAGAAACACTATCTGGGAAAGGCCCTTGAAACTGCTGGCGGCGTCAAGAAAGATGCCGCACAACTCCTGGGGCTCGGCAGTCACCAGGTGCTTTCAAATCGCCTCCGCAGCCACGGGCTGGATCCGGGGAAAGCCCCGTCCAGAAGCTCAAAGTAACCCAGACACCTCCAGGAGTAACCGAAGTTACTTTTATCTTCACCATAAATCACGCATGCCGTTGAAAAAAAAGTAATAAAATGTTGGCACAAGGATTGAGTAATAGGCATCGACACATACCAAGGAGTTCCGTCGATGCAACAACAGACCCGTCACGACCAACAAGCCGCCCCGATCGATTCCTTCGCGTTGACCGAACACGCTCGGCTGCGCATGAGTCAGCGTGGTATCCGCCGCGACGATTTGGCCGACGTCCTACGCCTGGGTCGCTGTCGCCATACCCGCGGTGCACGCTTCTACTTCGTAGGCAGAAAGGAGGTGCGCCGTTACGCCCGGCAGGGACTCGACATCCGTCGGCTGGAGAACCTCCAGGTCCTGCTCTCACCGAAGAGCGACGATGTCATCACCGTCTATCGCAATCCGGAACTCCCGCGCAACTGATGTCCGTAGCGGGCAATCGGCACCTAACCGCATCAGAAACAACAGGGACTCAAACTATGGCGATGAAAGACTTCGCCGTCACGGCCCCGCGGCCGCTTCCCGTCTTCATCCTCGCCGACACCAGCGGAAGTTTGGGAGTCGATGGCAAGATCGAGGCTTTGAACCAATCGCTGCGCGACATGGTTAAGAGCTTCCCGACGGAGAGCCGTCTGCGTGCGGAGATCCATCTCGGCGTGAACACCTTCGGCGGCGACGCACAGGCCCATTTACCCCTGTCCGCTGCTCATCAGATTCAGGGCATCCAGGAGTTCGTCGCCAGCGGCGGTACCCCGCTGGCGCGGCGCTACCCTAAACCAATTAATTAGTTATCGTAATAACCTGGCGCAAGGCTTGACTGCAGTTCGACGGGGCGGAACAGACCGCCTTGCCACGGGCCAGTCGGCAACCCGCCCCAATCGCTACCATACCGGAGACCATCCCCATGCAACTCAAAGAGTTCACCACAGGTGCCGCCCGCCCGCTTCCGGTCATCCTGTTGGCCGACGTGAGCGGTAGCATGCACGCCGACGGCAAGATCGCGGCCCTGAACGCATCGATACGCGACATGCTGGCGAGCTTCGCCACCACCGATGACCAGGGTGCCGAGATCCATGTCGCGATCATCACCTTCGGCGGCACCGCCGAGGTCCAAACGCCGCTCGCCACGGCGAACACCGTGCAGTGGACCGACCTCACCGCCCGCGGCAGCACGCCAATGGGTAAGGCGATGGAGCTTGCCGCTGATCTGATCGAGGATCGCGAGAAGATTCCGGCGCGGGCCTATCGGCCGACCGTCGTGCTGCTCTCGGACGGTCAGCCGGACCCCGGCTGGGAGAATGGCCTAACTCGCATGACCAAGGAGGGACGTGCCCAGAAGGCGGATCGGATGGCGCTGGCGATCGGCGCGGACGCCGATGTGGACGTGCTGCGACGTTTCGTCGCGCCGGCGACGGACCGCCTGTTCGGCGCGGCCGATGCCAGGCGCATCCGGGACTTTTTCAATTTCCTCACCATGTCGGTCGCCACCCGAACGCGCAGCGTCAATCCCAACGAGTTGCCGCCGATGCAGGATCCCTACGATCTGGATCGGCTGTAGGCCGGCCCAGATGTGGCAGATGATGGGGTCGAGCGTGCGCGGTCCGGCGCACCGCCGCGCCGGGCAACCGAACCAGGACGCCTGGCTGAGCCGCCAGAACCGAGCCTTCGCGCTCGCCGTGATCGCCGATGGTCTCGGCAGCCGACCCCATGCCGCCGCCGGCTCTCGGGCCGCCTGCCGGGCGGTGGCGGAGGCGGCGCGGGCTTGGTCGGCGGCGCCGGGGGCGCCTCCCGACCTGCTGCTGCGCCTGATCCACGCCCTCTGGAACATTCGCGTCCACGCCCTCGGGGCCGGTGATAGCTCGACCACCTGTGCTTTTGCCCTCGCGGTTCGTGATGGCCCCCTGTTGCTGGCCCAACTGGGCGATGGCCTGGTGCTCGCCCGCTGTGGCGGGGACGTGATCCTGCTGGAACCCCCGGCCGAGCGTTTCGGCAACACCACAACCGGGCTTGGGATCGCTACCGACCTGCGCGAATGGCGGTACCATCTGGCGCCGCGACCGCCCGGCCCGGCGGCGATCCTGTTGGCCACCGACGGCATCGCGGACGACCTGCTCCCGGACCGGCGGTTGGATCTGCTCGACGCCCTCATCGACCGCCACGGGTCCATGCCTCGGGGTGAGTGCTCCCGCCTGATCGGCAGCATGCTGCGTGCTTGGCCAACGCCGGGGCACCGCGACGACAAGACCCTGGCGATTCTGTGGCGGACTGAGGCACTGGAGGGTCAATGAGCGGATTTCCCAAGACCGTCCTGGACGAGGATGGCAATCGTCATGATCTGATCGGCGATCCCCTGGGACGCGGTGGGCAGGGTGTGGTCCTGCGGACGCGCAATGCGCACATCGCCGTCAAACTGGTCACCGGACCGTCGGGCATGCCTGTCTCCGCCGGAGGCGAGGCCGGCCATACGGCCCTGCGGCGGCGGCTGGAAGACGTCCGGCTGCTGCCACTCACCGATATGCATCTGGCTCAGCCGCTTGCCCTGCTGCGTGATCAGGTGGGTTACACGATGCGGCTACTGGGAGACATGGTACCCATCCGCAGTCTCATCGCCCCGCCTGGAAGCAGCCTCGGCGCCTTCTATCGCGACACCGGCGGATTACGCCGCCGCCTGCAACTGCTCGCCAGAACTGCCGCCCTGCTGGCACGGCTGCACGCGATCCCGCTGGTCTATGCCGATGTCTCGCCAAACAATGTGTTCGTGTCCGAAGGCCATGACGCCAACGAGGTCTGGCTGATCGACCTGGACAATCTCCAATACCTGTCCGACAGCTCCGCGGGCATCTTCACCCCCGGTTTCGGCGCCCCGGAGGTGGTCACCGGCCGCGCCGGCGTCACCACTCTGTCGGATGCCTACGCCTTTGCCGTTTTGGCCTTCCAGGTACTCGCCCAGGTCCATCCCTTTCTCGGCGATTTCGTCGAGGAGGCGGGTTGGGACAGCGACGAGGACCGCGAGCAACTCGCCTACGAGGGAAAAATCCCCTGGATCGAAGACGCCGATGATCCCTCGAACCGCAGCGCCCATGGCATCCCACGTGAACTGGTGATCCCCAAACCGCTGCTGGCACTGTTCCAGCGCACCTTCGGTCCCGGTCGCCAGCGCCCCGATGCACGTCCCGGCCTGACCGAGTGGACCGATCTGCTCCGAAGGCTCGCAGATCGGCTGCTGTCCTGCTCGGCCTGCGGTTCCAACTTTTACGTCGCCCGCGACTGTCCGTTCTGCGAGTCCGGGCGCGGCCCCTTCATCCAGATGGAGGTCCACCGCTGGGATCCGGAGTTCGACGACGACGGGGGTTCCGCCGTCAGTACCGAACCCGTCTGGCGCAAGATCATCGATCTGGCCGACAACGGTGCCCTTGCCGGACTGGTGCAGCGGCATGTGATCGCACCCGTGCTGGCCGCCGCGGACGACGAGCCGGTGTTGCGCATCCGCCAGGTGCCGGGCGGTATCCAGGTGGAATTGCTGACCGATTGTGAGGTGCATTTGCTGTTGCGGGGACGCCTACAACGCCTTGAGGGGCGCAAGCTGTTGCCGGTGCCGATCCCCGGCGATGAATCGCTTCTGCACTTCGGGCCGCTCGACCGCCCTCATCGGCTGGCGCGGTTGCGCTGGCATGGAAACGGCGCATGAAGCTCGAACAATTGCCCCACGGCCAGTGCGACGAACTCGACCTGACCTGGTCCGGCGCCACCGATACCCTGCCGGCATCTTTCCTGCCCGGCACCGAGGCCCGCCTGCATTACGCCGACCGCGATCAGTTGGCGCTGCTGGCTGTGGGCGCGGACATGATTGAGGTCGCTGGCGATGGGCGCAGGCACGCAGACCTGCTGGCGGCCCATTGCACACGGCATTTACCCCACCTGGTCCGCATCGTTGGCCCGACCAAGCGCGGGCTGCGGATCCGGATTCACACCTTCCTGCATACAGTGGTGTTGCCGTCGGCACAGATCGGCATCGACGAGAAGGGTTTCGAGGCCCTCGCACGCATTGCCCGGACCCATAACAACCCAACGCGGGCCATCGACTGGCTGCGAGAGCAATTCCTGCTCGCCGGCGAGGGCGACGGGCAACGGGCCTTCGCCACCGCCGGCCACGGGACGTCGGCGGACGCCTTCGCGCTACTCGGCCGCTCGGCCCACGCCTTCATCCGGCGCGACCCTGAAAAGCGGCTGCTGATCGACAAGATCGTGCGTGGCCAGGCTCAGGGACAGGCGCCGATCGCCCTGGTCACAGGGGACATACAGTTCGTCGATGCCACAATGGCCGGGCGGCTGCGTGCGTCCGCGGCCGCCGAACTCGACGCCCTGTCGGCCACTGGCAGCAGTTTCCTCGATCAATGGCGCCGGTACGGCGAGATCGAGCGGGAAATGACCATCCGTCGCGCCAGGGAGTCGGGCCAGCTCGCATATACTCAGGTCGAGTCTTTGCCAGAGGGCACCTGCCGATTCACGCTCGACCCTAGGAGCCTCGCGGACACCGAGCGCTTTGTCTGCGTGCTAAGGGAGGCACAGGGACTCGGCATCGAGGCCGCCGAACAGATCCCGGTGGCACTGATCACGGATGCCCCCGAGGAGCGGCAAACAGACGAGGCGACTGAGCAGCCCCCGGTGGCGACCTTCGAGCCCAAACCCGTCTGGAACCGGCGCGACGGCACGCTGACCCTGCCCCGCGACGGCGATCAGGAGGCGACCCTGCCGTCCCGCGGCTTCCTGTTCGTGTCCCTGCGCGGCGATCAAACGCGGCTGAAGCGGCGGGACGATGCGCAGCGCGCGATTCGCCAAGCCAGTTGCCCGATGCCCCAACTCGGCTTGCTCCTCGAGGGCAAGCCCGTGCCAGTCCCGCGCCGCGGCACGCTGCCGGCACTGACCCCAGCCGTATCCCGTAAAGTCTTTGGTGCGTACGCACCGACGCCGACCCAGGAGGAGGCCCTGCGAGTGGCCCTGAACACGCCGGACATCGCGTTGATCCAGGGGCCGCCAGGCACCGGCAAGACCACGATCATCGTCGCCCTGGTCGAACGGCTTCAGGAGGTCTGGGACAGCTCGGACGGGGTCCAGGGGCGCCTATTGTTGAGCGGCTTCCAACACGATGCGGTGGAGAACGCCATTGCACGAATGAGCGCTAACGGTCTGCCGCCGATCAAGTTCGGCGGGCGCCGCCAACGCGGGGAGGCAGACAACCAGGTGGACAGGGTCATCGAGGACTGGGCGCGAGGGCGAGCCGACGCGATCCGCAAACGGCTCCCGCAACGCCCGCCGTCGGCCTTGCAAAGGCTGGTCGCGGCGCAGCTCAAGGCCTATCTGCTGGCCCCCGGCGTCCCGGCACAGACGGCGGCGATGCTCGAACGCACCGCGGACAGTCTCGGCACCGCCGTGTCGGCCGCCCGTGGGGAACGTCTGCGGAGGCTGGCGAACACCTTCGCCGAACGGGCGCGGGTCCGGCGGCAGGATCCGGAGCGGACCCGCGCCCTGTGCGCGGTGCGTGCGTTGCGCCATGATACAACCGCCTTTACCGACGATGGTCCACGCAACGCCTGCAGACTTAGCCGGCTCACACTGGTCACGCCGTTGCTCGCCCCCGCGGACCTGGCCCTGCTGAACCAGGCCATCGCCTGGCATGGCCCCGACGCACCGCCGTTTCTGCGGGCCCTCGGCGACTTGCGCCGCCGGTTGCTGCTCGCGTTGCTCCCCGCCGACCGCACCGAAGACAGCATCCCGCAGGTGAATACCGAGGTGCTCGCGGCCCTCGGCGCTGTACGCGATGAACTGGCGCTCCGGCAGCAGGCCTCCCGGGACGGCGCAGACGAGGCTGTGCTGGCCTTTCTCGAGACCCTGGAGGGCGATCATGAGGCCGTCAAGCGCGCCGTGATCGCCTGCACCTCGGTGTTCGCCGCGACCTGCCAACAGTCCGCACGTAAGGAGCTCGCGGACCTGAAGGGCACGCAGGCCTATGACACCGTGGTCGTGGACGAGGCGGCCCGCGCCACTCCGCTCGACCTTCTGATCCCCCTGGCCCGCGCTGGGCGCCGTATAGTGCTGGTGGGCGATCATAGGCAACTGCCGCATATCGTCGATCAGCAGCTCGAACGGGAGTTGGAGGGGCACCTAGCCGCGGACGGCAACGCACAGTCGGGCGACGGCGAGAGCAAAACAGGCCCGTCCGCAGCGAAGAATGCTCAACAGTGCACCCTGGAATGGCTGAAGGAAAGCCTATTCGAGCGCCTGTTCAACGACCTCCGCCAGCGGGAGTCAAGGGACGGAATTCGGCGGACCGTTACCCTCGATGAGCAATACCGCATGCATCCGTTGCTGGGTGAGTTCATCAGCGCGCAGTTCTATGCGCCCTATGGCGAGGCATTCCGCTCGCCGCGGCCTGCATCGGACTTCGCCCACGACCTGCCTGGCTGGCCCGGCCCGGCCGGCTGGCTCGATGTGCCCGCAGGCTTGGACCCCGAGATATCGGGCCAAAGCAAGTCCCGCCCGGTCGAGGCACGGGCGCTGGTCCACGAACTCAAGCACCTGATGGACCACCCCGCCGCCGCCGGCCTGACCTTCGGCATCATTACCTTCTACTCGGCACAGGTGGCCGAAATCGGCAAGGCGCTGATGACGATAAGCATGGCCGCCCCCGACGAAGATGGCGGCTTGGTGATCGTCGATCCTTACCGCGAACTGCACCTCCCAAGTGGGCGCCTAGCCGAGCGCCTGCGCTTCGGCACCGTCGATGCCTTTCAGGGCATGGAGTTCGACGTGGTGCTGCTGTCCATGGTCCGCAGCAATGCCCTGCCCGGCGGCAGCGAGTTGGCGCACCGCCGACGCTACGGGCACCTGATGTCGCCGAACCGGCTGTGCGTGGCGATGAGCCGCCAGCAACGCCTACTGATCCTGGTCGGGGACGGGGCCATGCTGGAAGGCCCGGACGCGCGGGCGGCGATCGGCCCACTGGTCGCCTTCCGCGAGCTGTGCGAGGTGCACAATGCCGAGCGGCTTTGACCGGACCACCCCGATCATCGACCTCGGGGCCAACTCGCAACCGTTGCGCTGGGGTAGCCGCCGCTGGCTGCTGTGGCCGGTTCATGCCTTCAAGTTGCTGATCCCCGCCCCCCGCAACAGGGCGTTGAACCTCTTTCAGCGCGCCGTGCTCGATCTGTGCCGGGCCGGGATGCGGTGGCCCGAGCAGATCAGCGCCCGTCTGGAGTTGCCGACGGACCTGGTGGACTTTCTGCTGGACCAGTTGCGAGACATCGATCTGCTCGATCAGGCAGCCAGCCCGACCGAGCGCGCGCTGCGCCTACTGGCCGAGGAGGACGAGCCGCCGGAGATCGAAGAGGTCGCCTGGGTGTTCGTCGATGGCCTCAGCGGCAGGCTATGGCGACGGTTGCGTCGTGGTGAACTGCCAGTGACCGACTGCGCGGATCTGCCCGACCAGCAGCACAGCGTCCGGCTGCGCCGCGGGACTATCGGCAACCCGCGGTTCGACAACGCGCGCTATCTGTGGCCGGATGGCCGCGCGCCCGTTGTCCTCCGGCCCTCGGCGCGGGACATCATCAAGGCGGCGCGATCTCACCGGCGACGCGCCATGGCCTTCCGGCAAGAGTGGGAAAAGGCCAACCCGGACGTGCTCGATCCGAACCTGCTCGCCCGTCAAGGCGTGCGGGTGCTCAGCCCGGTCGGGGAGCCGACCTTCATCACCGTATGCCTGTTCGCGCCGGACGATGCCGGTCAGCGCAGCTGGATGGTAACCGACCCCTGCGGTCTCGGGGTCAGCGACCTGCTGCGCCCGACCATCAACGATCTGGCGCAGCAGGATCAGCAAGGCATGCGACGTCTGATCGAGAGACTCACCGGCGAGGCATGGCAGGTGGATGAGACCGAACTCGCGCAGGTTCTGGACGACGCAGCACGGGCCGCCGGCGAGCGCGTCCGCCTACGGCTGGGCGAGGCCGTGGACCTGCTACCCGTTGAGGCCCTAAGGCACCTGGCGGGGGCCGAGGAGGCGCTGGCCCATGCGCACGCCGGCGGACCTGGCATGGCCCGTGCTTTGGATGACGCCTATGGCAAAGCCCACACGGCGCTGGAGACTGTGCTCGGCTGGCTGGTCGGCCTGTATCCGGACCCTGAACTGCTCGCGGCGCTGACGCCCGACCCGGAACACAACGCCGATCTGTGCATGAACGTTGCCGTGATCCTCGGTTTCGAGACCACAGAGGAGACCCGGCGACTGCTGCGCGTCTCCCGGGCGGTGGTGAAGGGCGCGCTGCTGGACGGTAACCGGTCGCTGCCGGGCCGGCTCACCGCGGCACTGCTAGCGACCCGATTGCATCATCCCTACCCGCTGGCCGGCCTGGGGCGGGACTGTCCCTGGGCGCTGGCGCTAATGGCTCGCTTCCAGCAACTGCGCAACCGCGGCCAGCATTTCAGCGAGAGGCCCCCGAACCTTGCGGAGGCCAGCGCGGATCAGGACCGGCTGTTCGACCTTCTGCGCGCCCTGGTCGGCGTCGGACCTGCCGGCGCACCGGCGCCGGCGGCGGTCGGTGCCGCCGGTCTGGACCTGCTGTTGCGCATCCGCGCCCAAGCGGAGCAACGGGTCAGGAACCAGTATTCGGGAAGCGATGAGCGGCCACAACTGCACACCCGACTGATCGAGATGGAGACTACGGCGATCACCCTTGCCAAACTAACCGAAGCCGGGGCTGCCAGCGCCGATATCCTGGGCGGCCGTCTGCGGGACTTCGTCGTTGCCGCAGCCATCGCCTTCGAGGCCCTGCTGGACGAGATCGACCAGGTTGCCGCGCCCGCGGGCGGCGAACCGCCCGACCACGCGCTGGGCGAAGATAAAGACCGGAACGCGGCGCACATCACTGCGGTGGCGGCCGCCCTCGGCTTCGCCCTCGACGACCACGGGGCCCTGCCAGCCGCATTGACCCATGCCCAGGTCGAGCGGGTGCGCCGGGCAGCGGCGGGCGGCGGCGAGACCCTGTCGGCGCGAATGGTCGCCCTGTTGCTGGCCGCCGGCGCGGACCCAAGACACCCAGTGCGGGCGGTGGCGACGGCCTGCCCAGACTTCCTGCTGCTGGTCGCCCGACTGGTCAAGGCGCGCGGTCACGCGGATCTGGTGATGATTGAACCGACCGAGGCGCTGGCATTGCATGAGCGGTTGATTGCAGACGTGCGCCTGGTGCTGGACGCCTTGGATGAGGCGACGGCGGGCGCCTGAGTGGCCGGCCATGGGTGGCGGACGATTGCAGAACAGCGGTTTCAGGAGTGATCGATGAACAAGAATCAGGTCGCGCATCCTGACCATTCGGACAAGCCCATCGGCACTGGAGTAGATGACTCTATGTCGCCACAGGACGATCAGGAACTGGTCGAATTACTCAGAGCGGGACAAGGCGATGATCAAAGCGCCAACGCCTGCACGAAGCCCGTTCCATCTTCCGGGCCCGCGGGCAGCGCGACGGACGTCGCCAACGCAACGGAGCCCGGCGCGGCCCTGGATCAGCGCGAGGCGGCGTTGGCGCAACGCGAGGCCAACCTGAGCACGCGTGATCGCATGCTGGCCGCGCGGGTGGGCGGATTGGAACAGCGTGAAGCCGATCTGGCCCATGCCTGGGAGGCTCAGCTTGCGCGGGAGCAGGCCCTTGCTGCCCGGGAGGCCAAGATCCAGGAACAGACGCGCGCGCTGGCCGAGCGCGAGATCGCCGCCGAGGCTGGTTTCCCGGCCCTAAACCAGGCGGCCCTGACGGCACTTGAGGAGCGTCGTTGCGTGCTGCAGCAGGAGTTCACGACGCTGCAGACCCTGATCGACCAGGCCCGGCAGGATGCCGTCGCTGACCTCCACGCTCGCCTGGACGCTGAACGCGCAGAGCGCCTGAAGACCCTGGAGGCGGAACTCGCGGCCCTGAGGGAACAGGCCGGGGCGGGGCTGGCGGCGGAGCGCGAGCGTTACAGGCAGACCCATGAAAAGCGGGAAGAGGCCTTTGCGCAGCGGCTCGATCGGCTCAAGACCGAGCAGGATGCACTCACGGAGGAGCAGGCGAAGCTTGCCCGTCGCGAGGGTGAAATCAGCTGGCGTGAGGAGGATCTCGAGGGCCGGCGGGCCGGCATGGAACAGACCATCGCGGAACGCGCTCGGGAGCAGGTTGACGAATTGACCAGGGCGCTGGACCAAGCCCGGCGGGACTACCACCGGGTGCGCGACGAGCGTGATGACCTGCACCGGCAATTGGACAGCCAGCAAGAGTTGCTGGAACGCTTCGATGGTGGCCCCGAGGAGGCCTTGCGGCGGCTCGATGAGGCGCACCGGAAGATCCGGTCGCTGGAGCAGGAACTGCTGGCGCGCCCGAGCGCCACCGACAAGGAACGCCTGGTCGCGCTGCAGGAGCAGGAACGAGGCTGGGCCGCGGACCGCGAGAACCTGCTGCGCAAACTCAACACATTGCGCGCCGAGCGCGGGCGATGGGTCATCGGCGTTCAGGAACTCGAAAGCCAGCGGGATGAACTGGAAGTGCTGCGCCGACGACGGGATGTGCTGGTCACCGAGATGGAGAAGTATGCCGCCGAGGTCGAGCGTATGCGAGGGCTGTATCAGCCCGCTGCGGAGCGCGACGCCCGGATCCGGCCGATCACCCAACCCTGGGTGCTCGATTTCAAGAATGCGCCGGCGGTGGCGATCAGCGAGCTCGACTGGCTGAACGGGATCGTCGAGCGCTGCGAGGAGAGCGGCCTGCGCTTCCCGCCCCGCCTAGTCCATGCCTTTCACACGGCGCTGAAGACCGCCGAGCTATCGCCTCTCGCGGTGCTTGCCGGTGTCAGCGGAACCGGCAAGTCGGAGCTGCCGCGGCTCTACGCCCGATTCGGCGGCCTGGCCTTCCTGGGGGTACCGGTGCAGCCCAATTGGGACAGCCCGCAGTCCCTGTTCGGCTTTTTCAACTCGGTGGACAACCGGTTCAACGCCACCACGCTATTGCGGGCCATGGTGCAGGCACAGCACGCGTCGGATGATCCGGCCCATTCCAAGGGTCTGGGCGGGCGCCTGTTGCTGGTGTTGCTCGACGAGATGAACCTGGCCCATGTGGAGCAGTACTTCAGCGACCTACTGAGCAAACTGGAGGCGCGCCGCGGCGAACGCGAGGATGTCGCGCTGGACATCGACCTAGGGGCGGGAATGGACCCCTATCCGCTGAAGCTCGGGCGCAACGTGCTGTGGGTCGGCACGATGAACGAGGACGAGACTACGAAGGCGCTGTCGGACAAGGTCATCGACCGCAGCAACCTGTTGTTCTTCCCCCGCCCGCGCACCCTGCATCGTCGCGCCGAGGTGACCCTGGCGTCGGCCGTGCCGCTGCTGGATCGGGCGATCTGGGAGGGCTGGCAGGAACCGCGTTCGCCGTTCACGGAGGAGGAGATGGCGCCCTACCGGGAGGTGCTGGAGACGATCAACACGGCCCTGGAACAGGTCGGCCGTGCGCTGGGGCACCGTGTCTGGCAGGCGGTTGAGGCCTACCTGGCCAACCATCCGGAGGTGCGTGACGCCCGCGCGCGCAACGACAGCGAGGCCCGCGAACGGGCCATGCGCCGCGCCTTCGAGGACCAGATGGTGCTGAAGGTGATGAGTAAGCTGCGCGGCATCGAGACCAGCGGCGACGCGAAGCGCAACTGCCTGGATCCGATTCGCCAGCAGATCGAGAACCCGGATCTGGGGCTGAGCCTGGCGGAGGACTTCGACATCGCCTGCCGGGTGGGGGCCGGGGCCTTCGTCTGGAGCAGTGCCCGTTACCTGGAGAACGCCCAATGACCGGCACCACCCGCAGGCCGGGTTTCTTGCCGGAGGACGCCGACGCCGCCCGGGCCCCGCCGCTGCCCGCGCTGGATGAGCTGGAGTCCCTGGCTGCGTCCGCCGAACCATGCGCGGCGGCCGCCTGGTGGATCACCCACCAGGTCGTCGAACACTGCTTCTCGGTGATTGCATGCACCGACGCGCTGACCGGCGACGCGCTGCCCCAGCCGCTGACCGCTTTGCTCGCGGACCTGGACGCCGCGGCCGTCGCCGGCCGGCGGCCCTTCCCCCATGACCGGCTGTTCGCGGCCGCCTGCTTCGCGGCTGAGCCCTTTGCTCATCTGCTGGCACGCCACCGCCAGCGCATCGTGCGCACCCATGCGCAAGTACCGTTGTACCAGTTGCGGGAGGTCGACAACCGCTCCGTCGCCTGGCTCGCGCGCCAGCCCGGCCGCACGGTGCGCGAGAAGCTGGCCGGTCGCACCCATGCTCTGGGCGTGCGGCGTGAGTTCAGCTCGGACACCAGCGAGAATCGGCTGCTCGGCGCCTTTGCCCGCATCCTGGTCCGCCGCGCAACCGAGCGCCTAGCCAGGGCTCGAGCCTATGATAGCGACGGTGAGGACGATCAAGCGCGCGTGATGGAGCTCGATCGTATCGTCCGTTTGTTCGACGAGCGCCTGCGCCGCTCGGCATTGGCGGAGCTCCCGACGCTGACCCTCATCCGGCCGAACAACGTCCTGCTCGGTGATCCGCTCTATGCGAAGGTCTATCGCGCATGGAAGTGGCTGCGCGAGGAAGACGAGGCCCTGCGACGCGCCTGGCCGGACCTGTTGCGACGCGTGTGCTCGCTGTCGGCCTGGATGGTCACGGCCCGGCTTTGCGCCAGCGGGCTGTTCGAAGTCGCGGACGACCTCGCCCTCGTGCTGCGCGGGCGCGACGACGGGGAGCCGGTCGGTCTGGCAGTGCTCGGCAGCGGCCCCGAGGGTCCGCGCTGGACGCCGAACCCGCCACTCCCGCTGCTGGTCCGCCAGCGCCGGACGGTCGGCGTGCATCACCTCCGCATCACCGCCGACGGGCGCTGGCTGCAGGTCGAGCTGATCGGTCGGGGCGAGCAGGCCGTTGGCGACGGAATGTGCTTTGAGATCAACGCCGAAACCGGTCCACCGGTGCCCGGCCGCGGCATTGCGCTCGCGGTGCGGGAGACCGATGGGCGGATCACCGGCACCCGCCAGGGACATGCAGACCTGCAAGGGCTGCGGGAGCTGGCGGCATTAGTGAGCGGCCAGATTCTGAAAGCCTGCAAATTGCGCTTGACACCGGCGGATCAGCCAGGCGCGACAGCACCGGGTCTCAACCTCGACGGCCCGGCCGGGATCGAACTCGATGCCACTGCGGCGCATGTCGTCACCGGTTCCTCCAACCAGGACAACCTGGCCGCCTGGACCCTAGCCTGCGCGCTACCTGGTGGGGGTGACGGGGTCGAATGGCTCGATGGCCACCAGGACCGGCGGGTGGCGCTCGGCGCAAACCACCGCACTGCCTGGTGCCTCGGGGATGTTCTCGACCCGGACCCGGACGCAGACCCCGGCCTGCTATCGCTGGCGGCGCGCCGGCTGGTGGATGGACTGGCCATCCCGACACTAGCCGGCGCCCAGGTGGCCTGGACTCTGCCGGATGGTCTGGATGCGTTCGCCCAGCGGGCGTTGCGCACCGCGGTCGGCGGCGCCTTCCCAGAGGCGCTGTCGGTTTGGCGCAGCGTGGCGGCTGCAACGGCCTGGGGCCTATCGCTCTCCGACGCCGAACAGCGGTTGCCACCCGGCACCAACATCGCCGTGGTGGACCTGGCGTTCGATGGGGCGACCGTGACACTGCTGACAGCGTGCCATGATCCCCGCCTGCGGCACGCGAAGCCGGAATCCGGGGGCTTGTACTGGGAACGCAAGCCGCCCCTGCCGCCCAGCGAGAACCTCGACCTGTTGGGCTGGCAGCAGGTACTTCTGGTCTATGGTCGGCGGCTCGTCAGTCGAACTCTGGGCACCCCTCCGGACGATGCGCAGGTCGAACGAATTGTCCACGATCTGATCCGCACCGGGGAACTGGCGCGATTAGTCGCGTCGGGGGGCATGCTCGACATCCAAGTCCCGGGCGACAGCGGCTGCAATGCCGGTTATATCGAACTGCGACATGACCCGGACTGGTTCAGTCAGCGGGTGGAACGCTGGCTCGGGCACGTGCGCGACGCAGTTGGTGAGACCCTGAAGGGCGCCGGGCGAATCGGGTTCTGGCTGCTGGTCGGGATCCCCTTCGCGGGCGCGATACCGGTGCCACAAGACCGCCGGGTCGGGCGGCTCAAGGTCTTCCCTCAGGACAAGGGTTTCGGCTTCATCCAGACGGGACGACTCGAAGAGACCAACCATGCCAGTGATCGCGATTTCAGGCCGGATCGGGGGCGAGATGTCTTTTTGCACGTATCGGCGTTTACAGGCGGCGGCCCCGATCTGCTGCCTGTTAGCCGATTCGTCGCGTTCGACGTCGCTGAAGTTCCGAAAGGCCTGGAGGCACGCAACGTGGTGACGCTGTCACCGCTTTGGCGCTGGCCCCTGCGGCAGGCGATTAGGTTAGCGCCGCACCAACTCGCCGCCGGCGCACGCGAGTGCTTGTTGCGCCGGGATGCCGGTTGCCCTGCCTGGATGGAATGGCTGCCAGACCTGGCGCTGGAGGTCATCCACGGGAGCCACTACGACGAATTGCCGTTGCTGGAGACCGGAACCGTCGATCCGTTGTTCGGTTCCAGGCTGTCCCATGAGATACCCAGGCCGCTCACCCTGCCGCATGGACGCCACGAATACGCCCTGCCCCTGATCCTGGATCGGCATTCGCGGCGGCCGCTGGCACTGGAGGCGCGCCTGGAATCCGGCGCCTTTCCGCTCGCCCAGGATCTGCTGATCAGGCTGCGACTCGATTACCGCTATGGCCTCAATAGCAGCTACACGCTAACGGTGCTGCCTGTAGAGATTGCCGGAGCCCCTTTCGAGCGCGTGACCGCACGGTGGATGTCATCTGGTGAGCGCGACGCCGCGACGTCCGGGCCGGAGAGGGATGCCCTCCTTGCGGTCACGCCATCGTCGCCCGAGTGGGCCAAGTTCCTGAGTGGCTCAACCGCGTTGGACCGGTTCGGCGATCCGCGACATCTCGGCTTCCTATATCACGCGACCGAGCGCTGCTGGTCCGCGGGCCGGTGCCTGTCCGACGCCCCGCCAGAGGTGCAGGCCGCTTTCCCGCCGTTCCGCGACCGCTTGATCGAGGCGGCGTTGCAATCTGGCGAAGGGGCGCCGGACATCCCGCGCGCGCTGGAAATCCTGGCCTGTTTGCACCAGGACGCACCAGAGAAGGTCGTCGAGCGCATCCTGCATCTGGAACAGGCGGAGGGCAATGATGACAACGCCTACAGCGGCGTCGCACGATTGCTCGGCCTTGTCGCCGGCGACGGCATCGCGGGGCGTGCCGAGGTTCTGACCCGGCTCCTGACCCGGCTGGAGCGGCATTCCAGCCCCGATGACTTTAGTCCCGGTCTGGTTCGCCACACGATGGCAGCCCTGACCCGCGCCGTATGGCGCCATCCTTGCCTGATCGCTACGATCACTGCGAGGCCGGACGCGTCGGCGATATTGATCGGCCAATGCCGTCGCACGCTGGCGAACCTGCTCGTCCGCGTACCGGACCGCATCGCCGAGGACGACCGCGAGCGTATCGGGAAGCTCTACGGCCGCCCATATTGCAACGCCTGCGAGTTGTTGCTGGCCCTGTTGCGGTCCGACGCGAAAATCCCAGCCCTGAAATCCCTTCGCCACGGCTCGCCCCAGGCTGCCCTGCTCGCTAGGAGCATCCGGCAACTGGACGCCCGCCTTACGGCGGCCCACATCGAACTGCGCTGGGGTGTCGTCTCCTCGGTCCGTGTGCCAGATGATCTGCGCCGGATGTCGCCCATCGCCTGGGCCTTGAGCCGTCTTCTGGCACCCGGTGACGGGGTGGACCTGATCCACCTTTGATCATTCGTAACCGACGTTACCGGCGCTCTAACACAAATTACGTACGGTCTAGACATAATGTTTTGTTTTGACCTGCCCGTCCTCAACGCAAGTGGGTTATGTTGAGGATGGACGAATCCATGAACACAGAGCGACATTGAAGGGGGGGCAGATCATGCAAGAGTTTAACGCAGCAGCGGATCGGCTCGAGACGGCATCGGCACAGGCGGCGTTGTCGGCGGCGGGCGGGCTTGGTGGGACGAAGTGAAGAAGCAACGTGCGACCTACATCGGCCTGGACGTTTACGAAGAGACGATTGCCCTGGCGGTCGCGGGCCGGGCGTTGAGTGCGGGTTAGCGGGCCTTGGCTTAAAGCCGGGTCAAGGCCTCCTGGGCGTCCGCATAGCCCTGATCGGCGGCCCGACGATACCAGTTGGCCGCTTCCGCCACATTGGACCCGACGCCACACCCACGGCGATAACACTCACCGAGCATAAACTCCGCCTTTCCCCAATGCTGGGCTGCGGAGCGGCGGAACCAATTCGCGGCCTCGGCCGCGTTGTATTCGACCCCCTCCCCGTGGTAGTGGCAGAGACCGAGATTGCACTGGGCCGCCGCACTGCCCTGCTCGGCCGCTAGCCGGAACCAGCGGACCGCTTCCACCGGGTCGCGCGCGATCTCCGTACCCGTCGCATACATCCAACCTAGGATATTCCGGGCGTCCCGGTCGCCAGCCCGCGCCCTTCTATGAATAGGTGGGTAGGGGGGCGACCAGGGTTCATCGGCTCGCACCGGCAGTTCCGCATCGCCGGCCACCAGCATCAGCGCGCGCAGTTCGATGCGATCATCCGTCGAACTCAGCGTGGTGTAGACCGGCCAGACCGCCGCCTGTTGGAAAAGCATCCGCGCCTGCTCGCCGGGCAGGTTCAGGTGCGGCTCGATTACCGCAGCGAGTCGGTACCGAGCCCATTCGTGGACATTTCTGAAGGTGACGGGAAAGCGCCCGGATTCGACGTCGAAGTCGGTCTTCTGCAACTCGGCCTCACCGACGCACCAGGGCCGGGCGGCGAGCCGGGCGGCGAATTCATCGGCAGTCTCGAAGGAGTCTCGGGTCAGCTTCGGCAACAGGTCCGGCACGTAACGCTGGGCGCGCCAGGCCGCCTGGGCCGCATCCAGGCGCTGCTGCGCCCCGGCGCGCACCACCACATCGGTGCCAAGGAAGATCGGAAAGTCCCAACCGCATTGAGCACAGGCAGGGGGGGGCGCTCCCTTCGGCAGCGCGGATTGCCGGATTCCACAGACCGGGCATCGGGTTTGCACAGTGTTTAGCATCGGGCACTCGGGGACGCAGTTGGTCTCCGGCCATCACGGCCGGGGCAGCGGACCCACGCATTGTAAGACAACTACGCACGGGCCTGTAACGGCGGGGCCGGCTGCCCACCCGGCCGACAAGATGCCGGCGCTCCGACCGGGTGCTAACATCATGCGCTGCAAGCGCCCAGCCTCCCGCGTCGCGCCTTTTGGGCATGACCTGACACTGGAGCGTCGGAGCGAGAACAGAGAGACCAACAGCGGAGAACAGCATGAGCGGCGAGAAGGAGGTGCGGCTGCGCGAGGGCGAGTATCGCCGGCTGATGAACGCGGCACGCAAGGTGGAGAGCCAGCAGAACCGTGCCAGCGCGCTGGAGGCCCAACTCGGCGAGGCACGCCGGCGCATCGCGGCCCAACAGCAGGCCGCCCAGCAGCGCCAGCGGGCGCTGGATCAGACCATCAGTCAACTGAGCACCGAAGTACAGGCCCAGGCCCGGGCGTTCCAGACCCGCCTGGCTGGCCTGGACCTGACCATGGCCGCGCAGCGGCAGGAGTACCTAAACCTGATCAACGAACAGGCCGAGCAGGTACAGCGCCAGTTCAACGACCTCGCCGCGCAGCGTCGCAACGCGCTCCAGGCCGCGGACCGGTGTCTTGGCGATGCCGGGGTGATCCTTGACCACATCGCCCGGCACCAACGCCATGAGCAGTTTGCCCCCTGCGCACTCGATGGTCTGCGCGCGGAACTGGCCCAGAGTCAGGCCAATCTGGACGTTGGCCATGAACAGGCCGCAATCGCAACCGGTCAGGCGCTCTATCGCAACGCGCTCAAGCTTCAGGCCGAGATCGAGTACCGCCAGCAGGAATGGGATGCCTGGTATCATGAGGCGCTGACCGCCCTGCGTGCCCAATTGGCCGCGGTCGAGGTGCAGCAGACTGCCCGCTGGGTGTTCGACACCGACCAGGGCGCATTGGAACTGGACGCAGAGATCGACTACTGGAGCGACGGGGCGCTCAGCGCGCTCAAAGGTCGCATCAGCGAGTCAGTGCAGCGGCTTGAGCAGCACGCGGTGTGCCTCACGCTGGCCGACCTGAAGGCATCGGTGGAGGCCAGCCAGCCGTTGCAGGCCGAACTGGAACAGCTGGTTACACGCGCCAAGGAGCGGTTAATAGCCTCCCAACTGCGGGCCAACATCGCTGAGGACCTGCTGAACGAACTGGCGGCCGAGGGCTGGCGCCTAGAGGAGGACGCCTGGCACGGGCAGGACGCGGACGCTGGCAAGGGCTGGAAGAGCGCCTATCACCTCAAGCTACGGGACCAGGCTGGGGACGAGATGATCACCATCATCCTACCCGAGGAGACGCCGCTCGGCAGCATCGAAAACCGGGTGCAGTTCGCCTATTACCCCAAGGACAACAACGACGCCCGTTTCGCCGCCCGACAGACCGAGCGCCTAGGCCTCACCCTGGCCCGGCTGGGCCTGACCCAGGAGGGGCTGCAGTGCGTGCCGGGCCATGAGCGGACCATCCGCGGCGACGAGGCACGACGCGACTTCGAGCAGGTCCGGGCGAGCGCCCCGCAACCGACCGCCCAATCCGCCCCCCAAGATACCCCGGTGCACCCTCGGCGGAGCTGACCGCAAATGACACCGAACACGGAGAGGGACCGCGCACATGGGCAGGTTGTTCGAGAACCCCGCGCCGCGGGTGTTTGCGCTCTATGGAAACACCGGGGACCACTTCTACACCCCACAACTGCGGGAACTGGACCTGACCACCTGGCTATGGGGGTACCTCCAGTCCCTCGGTTACCAGCGCGTTGTGCTGTTCTCGCCGGACCGCAAGCTGCATTTCCTGGATGAGCAATCGGCGCGGCTGGCCGAATTCGGCACCGCGGCACATGAACAACGGGCCGCGCCGCCCCGGCGCCTGTCCGGACCGCTAGGGGGCGCCCGGCTGCGGGGGCGCCCGAACGCCGCCGCGGGGCCGGCGTCGCCCCCGCCCGCGCAGGTGCGCTGGGACTACGGCCAGATGACGGACGAGCAGGCCGGCGCCTGGCTGAACCGTCTGATGCTGGAATCCGTCGCCACGGCCATCCTAATCCAGAACGGCGAGGATCTGTTCAGCCGCCTGGATGACGACGCGGTCCGCCTGTGGGACGCCCGTCTGGGAGACTGGACTGGCGCGCGGCTGCCGCCCGTGAGCCGTAATATCGCGGTGCTGATCTTCCGGGGCGAGATCACCGTCGCGACCGAACGATTCCCAAGGCTGCGGGCACACCTGTTCGGCGCCAACAATGCCGCGCAGCCCCTGCCGGACCTCGCCTTCCGGATCGGCACGGCGCGCCCGGATGAGGTCGGCGCCCTGCTGCACCGATTGCGGCTGCTCGGACAGTTGCGCTGGAGCCCGCGGCAGATCGCTGACCGGACCGCCGCCGTTGCCCGGGCGCTAGTCCCGGCCCAGGACGGCGGCGGGCTACGGTCCATGGCCTGGTTGATCCATCAGGTCGCGACTCTGGACCTGGCCGCGGAGCCCGACCACTGGGCGGCCCTGGACGCGATCCCCAGCTTGGCCCGGCAGGTGAAGGACCGGCTCCGGGCCCTGGTTGAGCACGCCCGCGAACGACGGGCCACCGCCGGCCCACCGCCAGCGACCCGCGGCCCCTACGATATCGGGCGGCTGACGCCGACCCCGCCCGCCCGCCCGGATGACCTGGCCAACCTGCACTTGGCCCTGCTCGGCAGCCCCGGCACCGGCAAGACCACCCTCGCGCGGCTGGTCGCGGCCATCTACCGACAGGAGGGACTGCTTGCGACCGGGCACTTGGTGGAAGTCACCGCCCGCAACCTGATCGAGGAACACGTCGGCGGCACCGCCAAGCGCACCGCCGAGGCCATCGGGCGCGCCCTCGGCGGCGTCCTGTTCATCGACGAGGCCTACAGCCTCAAAGACAACGCCTTCGGAAAGGAAGCCATCGCCGAGCTGGTCCAGGCAATGACCAACCACAACGGCGAGTTCGCGGTTATCATCGCCGGCTATACGGACCCGATCATCCAGCTTATCGAGGGCCGCGACGCCAACCCCGGCCTGGCCCGGCGCTTTCCGGGCGGCAACCGCTGGACGCTCGCGAACTACCGCCCGGAGGAACTCCACGACATCTTCGGGCAAATGCTGGCGCGCCAGGGCCGCGAGCCGGACACGGCTCTGCACGAGGCACTGCCGGGTGCCTTTGCACTCTGGCATCAGGCACAGGACGCGGAGCGCTTCGGCAATGCCGGTGAGGTCCGCAACCTGGTCGAGGCGCTGATGCAGCGGGCCGGCCCCCGCCGCGTCATCGTCCGCGAGGACTTCGCCACGCTGCCGGCCTGGGATCAGTACCTAAGCCTGCGACCGGTGCCGACGCTGGACGAGGTGCTGCGGCCACTGGATGCACTAATCGGGCTTGTGTCGGTGAAAGACGCGGTCCGGGGGCTGGCCGATACCCTGGCGGTGCAGCAGCGTCGCGGACGAACCGACCTGGTACCGGGCCATTACTTGTTTCAAGGGAATCCGGGTACCGGCAAGACCACGGTGGCGCGCATCATGGGGGAGATTTTCAATACCGTTGGCCTGCTGGCCCGTGGCCATGTAGTGGAGGTCAAGCGCGAGGATCTGGTTGGGCGTTATCAGGGCGACGCGGAAACCAACACGAAAGAACAGATCAGCCGCGCCCTAGATGGCGTGCTGTTCATCGACGAGGCCTATCAGCTCGCGGCGGACAACCACGACGCCTACGGCCGGCGGGCGTTTGAGACCCTGCTCGCGAGTATGGAGAACCACCGCGCCCGGCTTTGCGTGATCCTGGCCGGGTATCCCGCCGAGATGCAGCGCCTGATCCGGACCAACCCCGGCTTCGAGAGCCGCCTCGACAGCATTATCGATTTTCCGGACTACGACGCGGCGGAGCTGCTGGCGATGGCCGAGAGGCTGTTCACCGCGCAAGAACTACGGCTGACGGATACGGCGGTGGCGGCACTGTCCGCACATCTGCGCGGCTGGGACGCCCGGCGCGGGCAGCCGGACTTCGGCAATGGCCGCGACGTACGCAAATTAGTTGATAGCGTAGTCAACCGCCAGGCCCAGCGCGTCCGCCCGCTGCTGAACCAGTTGTCGGACGCGGAGCTGGCCCTGATCGACACGGCGGACATCCCGGAGTGAAGCCTTGACCACACGGTGCCTCCATGGGCCAGGCAGCAGACACCGCGGCCAGAGACGAACCAGCGTCCAAGGCGGACTTCGACTTCCCCTGGAAAGAGGCACAGGACGCCTATTCTGTGCCCCTCATGGCCCTGTTCGTCCAGGCCGTGCACAACCTGATCGACTGGGTCCGTCCACATGAATTTCTTGACACCGAACTTTATCACCTGATCGGCGACTCTGAGATCGGCCGGCGCCATGGACCGGCTGGTCCGGGTCTACAGTCGGGCGGGCGCCGAACCCTTACTGAAGCTACACATCGAGGTACAGGGGCGTGCTGGCACGGCGTTTCCGGAACGGATATTTTAGTGCTGGTATTGGATTGCCTGTAGGTATGGCAAGCCGTGCCTGGCCCTGGTGATTCAGCCTGATCTGTTACACTGCCATTCGTCGGTGACAATCCTGCCGGGGACCACTTCCCGGCGCGACACGCCGCTGTTTCGCATCGGCGTCGAGCCGGCCCAGTCAATGGCCTACTCCGCTCTTCCCCGATCACGATCGACAAGGCCTAGACCGGGCCGCGGGAGAAGATCGGATGGATCGCCGATACCGAGCTGGTCGCCTTCAACCGCGGGTTGGCCTTGTTGATCGAGTTTGCCTAAGTGGGCCGTCGACGGCTGCCTTGGCATGATGGACCGCGCGTCGGCCGGCATTGGCGCAAAAGCCTGTACTGATCGAATAGCTGGAGTGTTTTCGGCACAGCCGCAACGACATCCCCATGAAACTCGGCATCGATTTCGGCACCACCAACACCGCTGTCAGCCGCCTGGAAGGCGACGAGCCCGCGCCGCTGCGCTTCGGCGGCGCCCAGGAGCCCGACGACTACGTGCCGAGTGTACTCGCGCTGCGCGCCGGCGCACGCCCCCGCGAGGAGCACGGCCGCGCCGCGCTGGAGCGGGTCGGCGAGGCCGGCTTCGCGGTCTACCAGAACTTCAAGATGCTGCTCGGTGAGCCACCGGCGCAGGTCGCCGCCCATTGGGGCAAACTGCCCGAGGCCCCTGAGGCTATCACCCGGCGGTTCATCGCCCGGTTACTCGAGCAGATCAGGACCGAACACGGCCTCTCGGCGACGCGGGCGGTGGTCACAGTGCCCGAGGTCTGGCTCGCCCAGAACCTGCAGACCAAGCGCGAACACCTGATCCGCGCGTTCAAGGACCAGGGCATCCGCCGGGTGGAGGTGCACAGCGAGCCGGTGGCCGCTGCGACCTACTACCTGCACCGTGTAAAGCAGCACAATCACCAGCCTTTTGAGGGGCACCTACTGGTCTGCGACTGCGGCGGCGGCACCCTGGACTTCTGCCTGCTCGGAGTGGAGTACGGGGCCGGCGGGCCGCGCATGACCGTGCTGGATCGCGCCGGCAACGGGTCGGTCGATGGCCATATGGGCAGCGCCGGGGTCGCATTCGATCAGGCCGTCGTGGAGTGCCTGCAACCGGGCCTGCGCGAGCAGGACCCGGCGCGCTTCCAACGCCGCGTGCGCGAGTTCGAACGGCACAAGATTACTCACACTAATGACGTTTCCGAACTACTGGCCCTGCATCGTTCAAGCCCCGAGACCGCCGTCGGCGAGTGCCTGTTCCAACTGGCGGACGGCAAACTCAGTGTCGAGGCCGAACACCTGGCCACGGTGTTCGACGATCTCATCGCCCCCGATATCGGCGATGCGCTCGCCGCACTGCTCGCGCGCATCGCCGAACACGGCGTAGCCCTGGCCGACCCGGCGCGGTTTCGCGTGCTGATGGTGGGCGGCTTCTCTGCCTTCTGGCTGGTGCAGGAGGCGATCAAGGCCGCCTTCGGTCAGATCTTGCAGGCCGACCGGCGTTTCGAGGATCTGCTGACTCTGGCCGACCGGGCGCTGGCGATCTCCAAGGGAGCTGCGCTGCTTGCCAGTGATCTGGCTGAGGTCATCGAGACCTGCCCGGCGGACGTCGGCATCCGTGGCTGCCTCACCGACGGTGATGGGATTCTGGTAGTCCGGAACTTCCCGGTGCTGCACAAGGCCGTGAAGATCGCGGATTACCGCAAGACGGTCTGGTCCGAGCATATCTTCCAAATCATCGACACCGAGATCCGGCTGCCGGTCTACGTTTCAGTCTTGCCCGGTAAGCCGCTAGCGCTCGACATCGGCGGCGAAACCCTGCGCGCCGTCCTGCCCGTCGGGGTCGACGCGAGCAGCCGCGTACAGATCGGCTTCTCCATCGATGAGGACCTGGTATTCTCCATCCATGTTCGCGACGCGACCAACCGCGTGCAGGAGAAGCTCACCACGCTGGGCAACGTAATGGCCGAACTGCCCGGTCTGAACGTTGCCTGAGGCCCCAGCCATGACCCAACCGGACTTCGTCACCCTGAGTCCCCAGTTTGCCGCCCAGTGGCAGGACATCGAAAAGGCGGACCCGTCCCAACGCCGGGTGCTGGTCAGCGAACTCATCCGCGCCCTGGCGGACTGGGAGGCCCGCCGGACCGATCCCCTGGCACGCCTGCCCGCGCTGCAACGCGCCGCCCACTGGAGCGCCGTGGCCGACATGGCCGCGGCCGAGGCCGGGCGCATCGCCGCCGGGCTCGGCGCCGAGAAGGCGGCCCTGCACGCACGCTTGACCGACAGCGCCGCGGCCATCAACGCGGCCCGCGCCGACCTCGCCGCGCTAACCGCCGAGGTCGGCGCGCTGGACAGCGAACTGGCCGTCGCTGACACCTCCGTTGAGGCCCTCGGCGCCCGTGCGGACGACCTCCGCGCGCGCCTGCACACGCTGCAACGGCTGCGGGAGCTGGCCGCTGCACTCGCGCGGCAACGGGCTGAAATCGCTGTCTTGACCGCAGAGCACAAGGACGCCACCGACCCCGGCGGCCTGCTGGCGGCGCTGGCCCAGGTTCACAAAATACTCGCCGACTTCTACGCCGCCTGGCAGCAGGCCAGCGCCGACCTAGCGGCGGCGCTGGGTACTGAAGTGGGTGACCTGCCCCCACCCGATGCCGATTTGCTCGCACTGCCCGAGCGCCTGCTGGCGCTCGACCGGGAGCTGGGCGCTATCGACCAGGTGCTCACCGCGCGTGTCTGTGCCCAGGACGCGGAGGACCAGGCCCGCAGGGCTCACCTCTGAGCATGCCGCCCGCCCTGCACCTCTACGCCACGGTGCCGCGCAGCCGCGCGCTGGGACCACGGTCGCGATATGGCCTGTGGGTGCAGGGCTGCCCGTTTCGCTGCTCCGGCTGCATGACGCCAGGGGCGCTGCCCTTTACGGGGGGCACCGCGGTGGATCTCGACGCGCTGACCGCTGAGGTCCTCGCGGTACCGGACATCGAAGGGCTCACTGTCTCCGGCGGAGAGCCCTTCGCACAGGCTAGCGCGCTGGCAGCCTTGCTAATGCGGCTGCGGGCGCGGCGCGACCTGGGCCTGATCGTTTACACCGGCTTCCGGCACGGCGCGCTCCGACGGCGCGCCCGCACCACCATGGGCATCGCCGCCCTGCTCGCGGCCACGGACCTGCTCATCGACGGCCCCTACCAGGCCTTGCGCAACGACGGCGCGCCTCTGCGCGGCTCAGCAAACCAGCGGGTGATCACTCTTACCGACCGTTATCGGAACCAGTTGCAGGAATATGCACCGGGCCAGCCCCGAGCTGTGGAGGTGCATGTCGGGATCGGCGAGCGACTGCTCGTCGGCATCCCCAGCGACAGGCAACTGTCCTGGTGGCAGGTCCACAAGACCGGCGCGGCGAGACGCTGACCCATACAGCGTGGGGCGGGGCACCGGCCAGCCCTCCCACGCCGCCGGACATGAGGTTCTCCGTAACCAGCGGGCTTAGACGACATGGTTTGGCATGCTTCAAATCCATTGTCGACTCAAAATATGAGGTCTGACGTTTTGCCAAGAGCTGTTCCGAAGTCCCCTTCGACACAGCTCGTTGGAGGTCAAGACATATCAGCCCGCGCATCACACCAGAGGCCAAAAAAAGGCCGCCATCTCTGGCCCAAAGATCACTCCATCAAACGTATATGCGCGAACGAGAGGACGCCCCTTTGACGTCAGAGTCTAGAGGAGCCCAGCTGGAGTTTCACGCGTTGGGACCCGGCGAGCCCCGTGGTTCGTTGACGGTGCCCGACCGCCAACAGCCTTGAACCAATGGGCGATCGGCGCAACAAACGCCAGCGCGAACTGCCACGCTGCGTGTCCGAATCAGGACAAGATTTGCTGCGGTATCGGCTTCGGGATCGCCGCGGTAATCATCCAGACTACGCATTGCGCCGCGACAGACGATCGGAGCCTATGGGGCGACGTCCATCATGAGCCCGCGGAGAGCACCGCATGGCCGGCGTCTCCCGCAGCGACCTCCATACGAGCGCATGAAACATCTCCCCGGGGAAGATCCACAGGCGCTCGATGCCAGACCACATCAAACGACACACCCGCTGCGCCGATAACTCGGCCAGGTGAACGACACGATGGGGGAACCGGTCTCCAGCAACCGGTCCATGATGCGCTCGCCGAGGTAGGTCTCCATCTCGGCGGCGGTCAGGTTGCCGATCAGGATGGTGGGGCGCATCTCCCCGTAACGGGCATTGAGCACGTCGAAGAGCATGGCACGGCGCTTGGCGTCGGTGCCGATCGCCACACCGACTTCGTCGAGCACGAGCAGGTCCGGGGTCGTGAGCAGGGCGAAGCTCTCGATCTCCGAGCGCTTGGCGACCGGCGAGTAGGCGTCGCGCAGCATCCGCAGCGCCCCGGAGATGGACATCAGGAGCCCCGTGCGGCCGGTGCGGATCACCTCGGTGAGGATCGCGCAGGCGAGATGGGTCTTACCGGTCCCGGGGCCGCCGACCAGCAGCAGCGAACTGCCCCGCTGTCTGAGCGCCTCGAAGCGCTGTGCGTAGCCGCGGCACACCGCCAGGGCCTCTCGCTGTCCCCGCGTTTGCGCCACATAGCCGTCGAAGGTCCGGTCCAGGAAGCGGCGCGGAATCCCACAGCTCCCGACGGCCCGCTCGAGGTGTGCCTGGGCCGCTCGGAGCCGCTCGGCGGCGAGTTGGTCGACCTCGGCTCGCCCGACAGCGGCCAGATCCTCAGCCGAGAGGATCGGGGATGAGCCAAGGGATCTGATCGAGGGGGGTGGCCCCGACGCTGTAGTCCTTGTCGGCCAATCTGGGCTCTGGCTCATGGTCTTGCCTCGTTGCGTCACTCGCCTGCAGGGTCCGCAGTCGGTTGATGAAGGTCGCGTCCCAACTGTCGCGTTGGGTGCCGGTGTCGGTCCAGTAGACGACGAACTCGTCGACCTGAGCCGCTGCCCAGGTGCGGGTGATGCCCTGCTTGGCGGCCCAGTCGAAGACCCGTTGGCTGGGCTGCCAGTCGGGCGGAATGGGTGTGCGCCCTCCCCCGCGGATGCCGGGGCCTACCGGTGCGGAAGCATCGTCGCTCTGCAGCAATGACGGCTCACTGACGGTTCCATGACGGCTCATTTCCCGGTTCGGGGGCACTGGGTTCCCGATCAAAGAGGAACTCTGTTCCCGACCGACGGAACCGGGTGCCCTACCCATGGGCACAGTGTTCCCCGAGGCATGCTGTTCCCTCCTCCCGGATAGGACACTGGGTTCCCGATTCCTTTGGCACCCTTGATCCTGCTGCGAGGCGCACAGCAGAAGCCGGTAGTGAGTCGCTCGTCCGGGTCCGCCTCTCGCGCGCTCGATCAGGGTGCCATCGAGCCCGCCCAGGGCCTTGGTGATGCCGCGGCGGCTGAGCTCCGTCATCCATTCCAGGAGTGCGAGGGAGGGGAAACACTGCTCTCCCCGTTCGTCGGCATACTCGGCCAGCGCGAGCAGCACGAGCCGTTGAGCGAGCGTCAGTCCGCGGCAGTCCCAAGCCCAATCGCGTGCCGCTCGGCTCATGTCGGGCGCGCCTGCTCGGGGCGGCGTTGCAGCAGATCCACGACCTGGACATCCAGAGCGCGGGCGATGCGGCGCAAGCTGGCGAGGGTCGGGTTGGCGTCGCCGGTCTCGATGCGGCAGATCCAGGCTTGCGAGGTCCCGGCGCGATTGGCAACCTCGGCTTGGGTCCGACCGGATCGCCTGCGCAGGTGACGGAGATTTCCTCCGATGGTGCTGTTCATTCCGGGCTCCGAATCGTTGTCTGTGATATCCGGGCCGGCGGGCCGGGCAGACCGTGACGCTGCCGCCGCCGACATGGAACATGCGCTCGAGACCGTCCCGCCGGCACCGTGGTCGAAGCGTGGGCCGGTGCGGAAGGCGTCCTCGAACGATGAACAAATGGTAAGCCGATTGAGTGCGCGGCGAAGCAGCTCAAGATGACGCTTTTCGACGCCTTTCGCGTGTTTTGGGTTTTTTATCGGCCATCGGGAGCGACGTGGCCCAGCGCGCCCGGCCGGGGAGGACCGGTACCCGAACAGCAGGAGACGAACAGGGGGATGAGGGCTGGCGAGGGCTTGGCGCTTTCCCCCGGTTCATGCGGTGGATAGACGGACGGCCCGATCGCCCGCGCAATCGCGGGAAGGTGTGCTTTGGCGATGGTGCGCGAGGTTGTGCGGTACCGTCGCGACCGGGTCGCATCGGCAATAGTCGCCCGACAGAGACGCGGCCGCTCGCGGACGAGCCGCCGTCCTCGGATCAGGACGATTCGAGCATCGTCGCGATCGTAAAACTGATCAGACTCAAGATCAGCATCACGAATCCGATGGTTAAAATGATGTTGTCGGGCATGTCCGACAGGAATTCCACCAGGTAGAGCGGGGCGATGGCGGCGAACATCAGCACCGAGCCGAGCACCCGCAGCAGGCTCCGTTGCTGTCGGTGGCAGCGCTGAACCGCCGACGGTGCAGCCGCGATCGCAGGAAAATCGATCCGATGATCCGGATGCGCGTGTTCGAACGCAGTGTCGTTCTTGAGATTGATGCCGCCGAAATCGATGCTCACCGCCGGCATCACCTCCGACGGCCTCGGCTTGGGCACGCTGTCGCCCATGATCCCGCGAATTGTCGAACGGATTTCATCACTCTTGTCGACCATCTGAAAACCTCCGCTGTCCCGTGATCCGAAGTATGCACTTGATATCAAACACATCGGATCGTCGCCCGCCGCATCGACCGCGTCAACGCAAAAACGCGTCGTGCAACCGTTACTCCGGGGCGGATTCGCTGATCCGTGCACTCGGTCACGTTCAGCTCGCCAGCCTGACGAGCTCCAACACCGGCGCCTTGCGGACATCCTCGCTGCTGCGATAGAGGCTGTAGAGCGCCGCGACCAGCTTGGCCTTCTTCGTCGGCGTCAAGGTGGCGCCGATCTCGTCGAGTCCGGCTTCGACCGACTCGAGCAGGGTTTCCAGCAAATCCACGTCGACCGGGCCCCGGACCATCCCGGGCGTCCCGTCCTCGGCACGCCCCTGTCCGGTCGCCAGCCAGAGCAGGGACACACCGGCTACGCGGGCGATATCGACCAGCTTGTCCGCCCCCGGAACGCTCACGCCCGCGAGGTACTTGCGGAAGATGCTCTCGGAGATACCGCACTTTTGCGCGAACGCATTCGTGGACAGCGTGCCCTTGGCGTGTGCCAGGCGCGTCGCGAATCCGGCAGTATCCCAGAAGGCTTCGCTATGTAAATCAGATTCTTGATTGTCCGTCGTCATGGCCATACCGCCCGAGTCGAGTGCTGATAAATCGCTTTATAGAGCGTTTACTGTCGCTTAATACGCGTTTTTATTTGACAATATCGTTTTATCCGCGCGATTATAACACCATCAACATGTTTTTCTGCCGTGAGAACGACGATGACGGACACACCCTCGGCCCCCGACCTGGAGCCACCCCGGTCCAACCCTGCGCCGGACCACGATTGCGAGGTCGATACCCTGAACCTGATGTGGCTGCTCGGCGCCCGCGATCTTGCCCGTTCGGACGCCGAAAAGGCCGTCTTGGTCTATGGTCTGGACCGGGAATTGCTGGATATCCTGCGTCATGCCTCGCTCGCGATGCTGCGCGAGCTGGCCGCTTCGGGCGTCGTGTTGTTTCGACCGCGCTTTCGCGTGTGCTGGCTGCAGGAACGTCTTCGGACGACTGGACCGTCCGCACTCGGGCTGGGGCTGCAGGTGATTCTGCTCGCCGCCGAGGAGGTCGCCCAACCGTGAGACTTCAACACCACGCCAAGACGCAGCTGGCGATCGCCTTGATCCGGCGCGGCATGCGCACCTCGCTTGTGGCGCGGATCAGCGGTCTGCGGCCGGCCGTGCTGCGCGAACTGCACCACGAGATCCATGGCTGCAAGCCTTTGCCCGGTCAGCTGCCGAGCACCGGCAGTCTCCTCGGCTCGGCGCGTCGGCAGGCCAACGCGTCGGTCTTCGCGGGCTTGTACCGCGCCTTCGGCGGCGCGGCGGTCGAGCGGCGCATAAACGTCGAGGCGCTGCTTACGGGGCATCGCCTCTATCTGGAGCAGATGGCGGGGTTAACGGGATCCGACACGCTCGGCCCAACCCTCGACATCAACCAGGGCTGGGTGATCGCCCGCGACCTGACCACGGGGCTCGTGCTCTTTCGCATCTGCGAGCGCTGCGCGATCCCCTACGTGGCAGGGGCGTTCTCGCGCCGGTCCGTGGACTGTCCGATTTGTGCCTTGAAGGTGTCTCGAACAGGACGCGAGGTTAAGGACGACGCACCGCCGCAGCCCCTCGGCTCCTCGACGGCCGAGCAAGGCAAGCCGAATCGGGACGCGACAACACACGCTTGACCACGAACCGCTTCGCTCGACCGGCGCGATCAGCTACAGCCGAACCCTCTTCGACTCACGACACTGCGGGTGCTCTCTGACTCGCAACGAACCGATCACACAATGGAGATCCCGCATGCCAACCTGCGTCCTGCGTTTACGAACTGTCTTGGAGCGCACCGGCTACAGTCGCTCCGGCCTTTATGCCCGGATCGCCGCCGGGTTACTTCCGCGTCCGATCGCGCTCGGTGCGCGCGCGGCCGCTTGGCCCGAGCATGACATCGACGCCGTACTCGCCGCGATGATCCGCGGCGCCACCGACGACGAGTTGCGCAGCCTGGTCTCGGACATCCATGCGCGACGATCGAACTTCGGTCTCGGCGCCAATCCACGCGCGCTCGCCACCACAAATGTCTCCGCCGCACAGGAGACACCGGCGAGGCTTCGAACAGGCTGACCCCGGCTTGTGGGGCGGACCTGTATTCTGGCCGCTCTATGACCGCTTTCGGGCTGATGCGGCAGATCTAATTGGTGTTTCCCAGACACTAGAGGCCCGGGGAAAGATTAAGCTCGGCACCATTCTCGGTTAATCGGCTTGGCCCCAAGGCGGCGAAACCTCCAGCAAGTGGAGAATGACACATCCCGATTGTCATGCACGCCGAGAACGAGGGATCCCGAACCGCCGATTGCCTTGGGTTCCGATTGCCGAAACTGGCAGACCTAAACCGGCCCACCTCCCCAAAATTCCTTCGTTAACGCCACGAACGGTCGCAAGAGTTCACAAGATGCCAGGCCGGCAGGACCGGTAAGGGGCCCCTTCAACCCGTGCACCGTGCGCTCCGGGCCGTCGGTGTCGGCGTAGGGCTGCGAAGACACCTGCACTCGCCAAGCGCCGAATCGACGTCATGCGGACGGAAGTCGGCTCGCTGACCGTTAAGGTGTCGGCACCGGCATGCCGGCGTTCATTGACCGCCGATCGGGTACGGGGTTCTGTTGGCCCGGACTACCTGCACCAGTTGCAGATCACGCCATCGGTTCCTCTTCCCGGCGAATGGCTGCGGACGACGAGTGGCCGAACTCCTGTCGGTGGCATCAGCATATCTGACTACCGGCACTGCGATCGCTTGACCCAGACAGTGAGGGGGAAACAGGCGATGACGCGGCGGACGCATAGGATCCGGTGGCCGATGGATCAATCAAGCAAATCCGGAGGTGGGGGTAAAAGTGGGGGTAAATTCCACCTAAGCACACCACAACGAAAAAAGGCTTAGCACTGATCGGTGCTAAGCCTTTGATCTATTTGGCGCGCCCGGAAGGATTCGAACCTCCGACCACCTGGTTCGTAGCCAGGTACTCTATCCAGCTGAGCTACGGGCGCTTTAAGTCTGGCGCTCCATCCGTGGAGGCTCTATCCAGTCCGGCATGCCTGCGGACTGATTGATCGTTGGCTGGACGTTGTTGCCGTCACCACCGAGCCGCGTATCTTCCGGATCCGGAGGGTCATTGTCAAGCGCCCCGCGCCATTTCTGTTCGCAAAGGCAACGCGGTGTGCGGTCGGGCGGAAGCCACGGGGGCGCGGCCTCGGCCGGATCCGGGTCGACGCGGTTGCTGGACCGCTGACCCGGGCATCCGCTACCATCGGCTCGGGGCATACGTCCGAGCTGGACCGTGCATCTTTTAGGTCCGGGACACGGGCCGGATCCCCGAATCGAAGGGCAGACGACCCCGAATCCGGGTTGTCGTGCCGGCGTCTTGCAGCGACCATCATCCTTCGGCGTCAGACCATGCGTATCGTCCTCATCCTGATCGTCGCAGCTTGGGGAACCATCGCGCTCCTGACCTTCGCGACGACATCCAACAAAACGCTCGACGCCAAGTTGACCGCGGCCTATCTCCTCGCTTGGCCGGTCTTGGCCGTCGCGCTTTTTCTGAACGAGCCCGTGCCGCTTTGGCTCGCGGTGCCGACCATGTTCGGTTTTTTGCCCTGGTTCCTGGCCGGACCGCATCTGTACGCGATCGTGCGTGACCCGAGCCGCTCCAGGCCCGACGAGATCATCGGCATTCCACGCGCCTACTGGAAATGGGGCGGAATCGGCTCGATTCTGCTCGGTCTGGCCTTTGATGGATTCGTCTGAAGATCCGTCCGACGGCGTACCACGCTTGGCTGCGGGTCGCCTCGGCCATCTCATCCATCCAATGTTCGACGACCCGAAACCATGAACCGACACGACTCGATTGCCGATCTCATCGCCATCGTCGCGCGACTGCGCGATCCGCAGGACGGCTGTCCCTGGGATCAGGAGCAGACCTTTCGCAGCATCCTGCCTTTCACCCTGGAGGAGGCCTACGAGGTCGCGGAAGCGATCGAGAACGAGGACATGAAGGAGCTGCGCGAGGAGCTGGGCGACCTGCTGCTTCAGGTCGTCTATCACGCGCAGATCGCCGAGGAGCAAGGGAGCTTCGCCTTTCCCGACGTGGTGCAGTCGATCAGCGAGAAGATGATCCGCCGTCATCCGCATGTCTTCGGCGATGCGGAGCTCGAGGACGAGGAAGCGGTGCGGGCGAACTGGGAGCGCGAAAAGGCGGCGGAGCGCGCGAGCAAGCGTCAGCGACCGGTCGGGAGCGTGCTCGAAGGGGTCGCCCAAGCCCTGCCGGCGCTGGTTCGGGCCGAGAAGCTGCAGAAGCGCGCGGCGGTTGTCGGCTTTGATTGGGACGAGATGGAAGAGGTCTTCGACAAGGTGCTCGAAGAGCTGCAGGAGTGCCGCGAGACACTGCGCGCCCACGCCGAGCCGACCGAGCGCGTGCATGAGGTCGGCGACCTGCTTTTCTCCTGCGTCAACCTGGCCCGGCATATGGGCGTGGATGCCGAGCAGGCGTTGCGGGCGGCAAACCACCGTTTCGAGCGGCGCTTCGGGCGGGTCGAGGTGTGTCTGCGCGCCGGCGGGCAGGCGCCGAGTGTCGCGGTGCGCGAGGAGATGGAGCGGCTGTGGAATCTAATCAAATCCGAGGAGCGTTAAAACCGCGCCTCTTTGCGATTAGGCTCGGTCGTCACTTGGGCTCGCTCCCGGGGTCCTCAACACGCGTCGGCGCGGGCGCGGTTTTAAGATTTTTCTCGAAGACTGAACCGCATCCTGCCGAGTCATGGGCAGACATCGGCGCTGGCTTGACCCGTAACGGTCTGATTTCACTTTGGACGCGGTTCATCAATGAGCTACCTCGATAAGATCGATGCCTGCAATGCCTGGGAGCCGGCTGCGTTTGTTCCCTTCATTCGCAGAGGCGAGCGTCTCGGGAGCCTGCGGTACAGTGCTGCCGAGGAGCTTCGGCGCTGGCCGAGGCAGTTCCGTGTCACGGAGACAGCGGTCGAGTGGATCGAGACGCCGGATGACTTCGAGGGCTGCACCTTGGCGCTGGCCGAGGTCGCCCGAGGACTCGTCGACGAGGGCGTGATCCCCTATCTGCACGGGGAGCAATACCCCGTAACCGCCGGCGGACGCGAGTCGGCGCGCTGCCTGGTCGACCGGGCCTGTGCGCCCTTCTTCGGGATGCGCGCCTTCGGTCAGCATCTGAACGGCTTCGTGCGGACCGCACGCGGGATCGAGATGTGGGTCGGTCGGCGCTCCGCGGATCGTAAGCTCTACCCCGGTCGCCTGGATAACCTTGTTGCGGGCGGGTTGCCCCACGGCATCGCTCTGGTCGAGAATCTGCGCAAGGAGTGCGCGGAGGAGGCCGGCATGCCCCCTACCCTTGCGGACCGGGCGGTGGCCGTCGGGGCTGTCACCTACTGTCGCGATTCAGATCGCGGGCTGAAGCCGGATGTCATGTTCTGCTACGATCTGGAGCTTCCGGAGGACTTCGAGCCGCGCTGCACCGACGGGGAGGTTGAAACCTTCTACCGCCTGCCGGTAAAGGAGGTCGCGGAGATCGTCCGCGAGACCGATGACTTCAAGCTCAACTGCAACCTGGTCATCATCGATTTTCTGATCCGCCACGGACTGATTCCTCAGGATGACCCGCAGTATGTCGCGATCGTCCAGGGTCTGCGTTCCCCATTGCCCTCGTCGGATCAACGCCCGACTCCGACCAACTGACAGGGCCGCTGCTGCGGCAAAGGCACTATGAGCCAAATTCGATTCCCGATTCAAAGACGCCGAACCGTGCCGGTACGCATCGGCCCAGTAACGGTCGGCGGTCAAGCCCCCATCGTCATCCAGTCCATGACCAACACGGATACCGCGGACATCGAGTCCACGGTCCAGCAGGTCGCCGATTTGGCACGCGCCGGCTCGGAGCTGGTGCGAATCACGGTCAATCACGAGTCCGCGGCCCGCGCGGTCCCGGCGATCCGCGAGGCGTTGGATGCGCAGGGGTGCAGCGTGCCTCTGGTCGGCGACTTTCATTTCAACGGCCATCGCCTGCTCACCGATTATCCGGAGTGTGCCGAGGCGCTCGCGAAATACCGGATCAACCCAGGCAACGTCGGGCGCGGCGAGAAGAAGGACAGCCAGTTCGCGACCATGGTCGAGATCGCCTGCCGCTACGACCGGCCGGTGCGGATCGGGGTCAACTGGGGCAGCCTGGATCCGGACCTGATCGTGCGTCTGATGGACGAGAATGCGCGCTCGTCCGAGCCGCGAGATGCCGAGCGGGTGATGCGCGAGGCGATGGTCGAGTCCGCCATCTCCAGCGCCGAGCGCGCCGAGCAGGTGGGTCTGCCGCGCGATCGCATCATCCTCTCCTGCAAGATGAGCGGCGTGCAGGACCTGATCGCGGTCTATCGCATGCTGGCCGACCGCGGCGATTATGCCCTGCATCTGGGTCTGACCGAGGCCGGCATGGGGTCGAAGGGGATCGTCGCCTCGACCGCTGCCTTGTCCGTGCTGCTGCAGGAAGGCATCGGCGACACCATTCGCATCTCGCTCACCCCGGCACCGGGCGAATCGCGCACCCGCGAGGTCGTGGTCGCCCAAGAGATCCTGCAGACCATGGGGATGCGCTCCTTCGCCCCCATGGTTACCGCCTGCCCGGGTTGCGGACGAACCACCAGCGACACCTTCCAGCATCTGGCCCAAGACATTCAGGCCTATCTACGCGAGCAGATGCCTGAGTGGCGCACCCGTTTCCCGGGTGTCGAGACCATGCAGGTCGCGGTCATGGGCTGTGTGGTGAACGGACCCGGCGAGAGCAAGCACGCCAATATCGGCATCAGTCTGCCCGGCAACGACGAGCGCCCGTCAGCACCCGTCTATGTCGACGGCGAAAAGGTCGCCACGCTCAAGGGCGACGGGATCGCGGAGCAATTCAAGCGGATGGTCGACGACTATATCGAGACCCACTATCGGGCCTCATGACGTGCGCGTCGGTCCGGTCGGTTTCGGTGATTTACGAAAGGAGGAAACATGAAAAAAACGATTCCCGCACTCATCGCCGCCGCGGCGTTCTGCGGACCGGCCATCGCCGATGGTCCGATGGTGGTCCCGTTGCAGCGTCTGTCGATGGATGCGGCGGTTAAGATCGCGCAAGGGGCGATCGAGGAGTGCCGCGAGAAGGGCATTCAGATCGCGGTCACCGTCGTCGATCGCGAAGGCACCGTGCAGGTCACGCTCCGAGACACGATCGCCGCGCCCATCACCGTGCCGATCAGCAAGATGAAGGCCTTCACCGCGGTTAACTTCAATGCCGCGACCTCGGCCATGACCGATCGCGCCGATACGCCGATCGGGCGTGTCGAGGGGCTCGTGATGTCCGCAGGCGGGGTTCCCGTGCTGGTCGGCGGCTCGTCGCTGGTGGCCGGCGTCGGCGTCAGCGGTGCACCCTCCGGGGAGACCGACGAGGAATGTGCGCTCGCCGGGATCGCCGAGATCCAGGACGATCTGGATATGGCGATGTAGGGCTGAACCGCGTCCGGTTGGATTCGGGTCGGGTCGCGTGAACGTATGCGTCGGTTCGACACACGATCTTGGCGCGACGCGGTTCAGGATGCGAAATAATCCGGAGAATTCTAAACCGCGTCGTGCAGCGCGTTCCGGGGATCATCGCGGGTTTCGACCCTGCGAAAACAGAGCATAGTCGAGCCGTACGCGGTTTAGGCCCACAACAGGATCGGGGGTGACAGATGCGTTTATTGGAAGCCGAGGCAGCGCTGATCGCAGACCTGAAGGACGAAAGCGAGTTGATCGGCGAAATGCGCCTACCCGCATTCACCGTGGTGACCGCGCGCCACCCGACGCTCGGCAAATTGGTGATCGTCATCGCGCCGGACGGCACGGGTGCGGTTGTCGAGGCGAACGAGTAGATCGACAGCCGCATCAAGGTCCTTTCGATGCCTACCGAAAGCCGCGACGCGTTTTCCGTCGTGGCGCAGGCCGCCGCGTCGATGGCGATGCCCTCGGCGTACCGGTCAAATGAATCGATGAGTTTGTGCAAACGCCTCACGTCCGGCTCAGACGGCCGGACGCGATACGCTCCTTAAACGCCGCGGGCTGCTCCCTACTCGGCGATCTTATCGCTGGCTGCTTCTTTAGCGTCTTCGATCTTGTCTGCTGCCTTTTCACTCGCTTGCTCGATCTTATCCCCCGCGCGTTCGGCGGCGTGATCGATCTTTTCCCCGGCCCTCTCGGCGGGGCCTTCCTGTTCACAGCCGACCGCACCGAGCATCAGGGCAATAGACACTGCGACAGGAAATAGCATGGTGGAAATACGCATCTTCAGTTCTCCGTTTAGAGTCGGCCCAACAGGACCAGAATGAGCAGGATGAGGACGACGAGCCCGACGATACCGCTGGGCGCATAACCCCAGGATCGGCTATGGGACCAGGTCGGGATGACACCCACAAGTATTAGAATCAGGACAATGAGCAGGATGGTACCGAGTGACATGATCGTTCTCCGGTTGCGGACATTTCGTGAGTCCAGTCCGAGAGGACCTGCAGTTCTTCTGCCGATGCCTACTCATTTAAATTATACAGGCTACCTCCGGAGTGTTATGTGCGCTGGCGTACATACCAGGGTCAACAACGGTCAATCCGGAAGCAAGCCTCCTCCGCATCCGGAAAAAAATTCATCGCCTGGGTGCGTTACCGCACCAAGTGCTTTCGCTTTTGCGTGTAGCCTTGAAGGTACCGCGATGGACGCTGTCAATCCACGCTCGGGTCATGGCTAAGGTGGTCACGACTCAACTCCAGATCAGGATGCCGTCATGAACAAAGATCAAGTCAAAGGCCGCTACGAAGAAGCGAAAGGCAAGGTCAAGGAAGTCGCCGGCAACGTGTCCGGAGACAAGGAGCTGGAAGTCGAAGGAAATGTCCAGAAGAACCTCGGCAAGATCCAAGCCGGCGTCGGCGACCTCAAAGAGGACATCAAGAAGAGCATCTAAGACGCTCCCTGCCGAGCCGTACGGCGACCGTCGGGTTACTGCTTCGCTAACCCGACTTATTGCACCGAACCCGGCTGAACCCGGGGGAGGAGGCGATCCGTCTCGGCCTTGACGACTGCATAACACTCACAGGAGAGCTGTTCGAGTTTGGCTCGGTCCAGTACCGTGATACGACCACGGTGGTATTCGATCACGCCCTCTTTCTGTAACCGGCCGGCGGCGTCCGTCACACCTTCTCGACGCACGCCGAGCATGTTGGCGATCAGCTCCTGGGTCATGACGAGCTGGTTGACCGAGAGGCGGTCAAGGGATAGCAGGAGCCAGCGACACAGCTGCTGATCGATCGAGTGGTGGCGGTTGCAGACGGCCGTTTGGGCCATTTGGGTAATCAGCGCCTGAGAGTAGCGCAGCATCAGGAACAGCAGATCGCCGTGGCGGCTCACCTCGTCCTTGAAGCGTTTCCCCGGAAGCCGGTAGGCGAATCCGGCGCTCTGCACAAGGGCGCGACTGGTGGTGCTTTCGCCGCCCATGAAGAGTGCAATACCGACCATGCCCTCGTCTCCCACCACGGCGGTCTCCGCCGAGGCGCCATTTTCCATGACGTAGAGCAGGGAAATGATGGAGTCGGTGGGAAAATAGACATGATGCTCGGCAGCCCCGGATTCATACAGAACCTTGCCGAGGGGCATCGGCGCCAACTCGAGAAACGGGAAAATGCGCTCCTGCACCTCCGCCGATAGAGCCGCCAGGAGATGGTTTTTCTGCGGCGTGTGCGTGTCCGGCACCTCGGCGACCCTCTAATCTCGTATTCTATCTAAAAGTTTAGTCCAATTTCCCGGAGTCATCTGTTCGATAGCGTACAGACTCAAGCAGCGTCGACCGGCTGCTCTCAGGCATGAGGTCAATCCGCGCGGTCGGTTCGAGAGGATTCTTCACATCGGGGGCGCGCCTGCGTGGGCTGCGGGTCTTCGGCAGGTCCAATCCCCAGGGATCCGGAAAGGTATCCCTGGTCCACGCTAAGTCATGCTAGCTGACGCCCTTGACGACCAAGAGCGTCGTGTCGACGGATTTCACGCCCTTCATGCTGCGGGCAATCTCCGTGCATCGATCGATGCTTTGCTGCGAGTCGACCTCGCCTTTGAGCATGACCACGCCGTCCGTGGTGGTCACATGGATCTGCAAGACCTTGAGCAACGGATCGGCCAGGATCGCCGCCTTGATCTTGGCGGTGACTGCCGCGTCGCCCAGATAGTCGCCGGTCTGCTCGGCCTTCTCCCCGAGTGTCTCCTTGGTCGAATCCATGACCGCGCCGGTCTTCTCGACCGTTTCATCGATCGCCTTCCCGGCGTTCTCCGCGGTTCCGGCCGGCGCCGGGGTGGCGACCGCGAGCAGGGCCGCAGGCAGAATCACGAGCGAAAGCCGTTTGTATAACAGACTCATATTCAATGTCCTCTCGTAGTCACTTGGCGATGAACGGCAATCCCGTTGGTGTGCTTTATAGACTGGATTGCCTGGCTGGTCCGTGCGCCAACAGACATAGCATCGAACGATCGGGAGGATGGGCCGGATAAGGCGGATACGGGGCCGGCCGGATGATCTTCAGGCGCGATCCCGCGGGAGGAAAAGGTCATTCAGCCTGTGCCCGGCCGCAACGGCGGGTGGCGCCGAGCGTCAAGGGAGGCGTGACACCGCCGGAGCGGTCTCGCAAGATCAAAGCATTGCCGTGCCGGTTGGAGGATTTTGCCGCGCTCGGCACGCCCTCGTTCAATCGTGATCCGATGGGGCGCGACGCATGCGCTTGCTGCTGGATTGTTTACGCTTGGTCTCCAGACGCCGCTCGGTCGAGGCGCGGGTCGGCCGGGTCGCGATGCGTAGTTTCGGGCGCACGGCGGCTTGAGCGATCAGGGCTGCGAGGCGGGCTCGCGCATCGGCGCGATTGCGCTCGCGGGTGCGATAGCGGTGCGCCTCGATCATCAGGACACCGTCCGAATCGATCCGCCGTCCGCACAGGCGCGTCAGACGCTCGCGTACGTCATCGGGAAGCGAGGGCGAGCGTCCGACGTCGAACCGCAACTGGACGGCCGTCTCGACCTTGTTGACGTTTTGACCGCCGGGTCCGGGCGAGCGGATAAACCGCTCGCTCAGCTCGGTCTCATCGATTCGGATTCGGTTGGAGATCTGCAACATGACGCGATTCTATACCGAGCGCACTCGGCCCGTAGGTTGTGCTGACGGTAGGAGGCACAACCTGCGCCGACGGTTGGTTGTGCCTCGCACGGCTCGGCACAACCGACGATCCGCAAAACGTGAAGCGCAGCTCGGCGTAACGGTTTGGGAAACTCGCCTTAATCCACCCAAACGCGTGCATTGCGGAACAGACGCATCCAGGGCCCGTCCGTGCCCCACTGATCCGGGTGCCAGGAATTCTGAACGGACCGGAAGACGCGCTCGGGATGGGGCATCATGATGGTGACGCGCCCGTCGCGTGTCGTGAGACCGGCGATGCCCTCGGGCGAGCCGTTGGGGTTGGCGGGATAGCGCTCGGCGACCCGGCCGTCGTTCTCGATGTAACGCGTCGCCACGCTGGCGCGCGCCGCGGCGAGATGCTCGGCATCTCGGAACTCGGCCCGACCTTCGCCGTGTGCCACTGCGATCGGCATGCGCGAGCCGGCCATCCCGGCGAGCAATACAGACGGCGTCTCACGGACCTCGAGCATGAGTGTGCGGGCCTCGAACTGCTCGGAGCGGTTGCGCACGAAATGGGGCCAGTGATCCGCGCCCGGGATCAACTCGCGCAGGTTGGAGAGCATCTGGCAGCCGTTGCAAATACCGAGCGTGAAGGTGTCGCGCCGCTCGAAGAAGGCTTGGAATTGATCGCGCGCCCGTGGGTTGAAGAGGATCGACTTGGCCCAGCCCTCCCCTGCCCCGAGCACGTCGCCGTAGGAGAAGCCGCCGCAGGCGGCGAGGCCGCGGAAACGCGCCAGGTCGACGCGCCCTGCCATGATGTCGGACAGGTGCACGTCCACGCATTCGAAGCCGGCCGCATGGAATGCCGCGGCCATCTCGACCTGTCCGTTCACGCCCTGCTCGCGCAGGATGGCGATCGGCGGGCGCGCGCCGCGCTCGACATAGGGCGCGGTCAGGTCGTTGTCCGGATCGAAGGTCAGCTCGGCATGGAGACCGGGATCCGGCTCGGCGATGCGCGCATAGGCCTCGGCCGCGCACTCGGGGTTGTCGCGCAGGGACTGCATCCGGAAGCTCGTCTCGGACCAGACCTGCTGGAGCTCGGTGCGACTCGCCGCGAAGAGCGGTCGGCAGCGGCGACAGACGCGGATCTGATCGCTGTCGTCGAGCATGCCGATAACCGGGCTGTACTCGGCCAAGCCGTGATACTCCAGGATCTGCAGCACGTCGTCCGTCTCGGTGTGACGCACCTGGATCACGGCGCCCAGCTCCTCGCTGAAGAGGGCCGAGAGGTCATCGGGGCCGACCGCGGCCAGATCCACGTCGATCCCGCAACGCCCGGCGAAGGCCATCTCGCAGAGCGTGGTGATGAGTCCGCCGTCGGAGCGGTCGTGGTAGGCGAGGATCAGCTCCTCGTCTTGAAGCTCCTGGATGGCGGCGAAGAAGCGCTTGAGCAGGTCCGGGTTGTCGAGGTCCGGCCCGACATCGCCGAGCTGACCGTAGACCTGCGCGAGAGCGGACCCGCCGAGACGGTTTCGGCCCTGCCCCAGATCGATGAGGATGAGGTCGGTATCGCCCTGATCGGTTCGCAGTTGCGGAGTCAGGGTCGCGCGCACGTCGAGCACCGGGGCAAAGGCGGAGACGATCAGCGAGAGCGGCGCGGACATCGCGTGCCGCACACCCGCGGCATCCTCCCAGACCGTCTTCATGCTCATCGAGTCCTTGCCGACCGGGATGGCGATCCCGAGTGCCGGGCAGAGCTCCAGACCGACGGCGCGGACGGTTGCATAGAGCCGAGCATCCTCGCGCGGATCGCCGGCGGCGGCCATCCAGTTGGCCGAGAGCTTGATGTCGCCGATCGAGGCGATGCGCGCCGCGGCAAGATTGGTGATGGCCTCACCGACGGCCACGCGTCCGGAGGCCGGGGCGTCGAGCAAGGCCAGCGGCGTGCGCTCGCCGATCGCCATCGCCTCGCCGGTGACGCCGCGATAGTCGCTGATGGTCACGGCGCAGTCGGCCACCGGGATCTGCCACGGTCCAACCATCTGATCGCGCGCGACCTGACCCGTGATGCTGCGATCGCCGATGGTGATCAGGAAGGACTTGTCGGCGACCGTGGGCAGACGCAGCACGCGATCGAGCGCCTCGCGCAGATCGATCTCGGCGGTGCGCAGCGGCGTGCGTGGCGGCTGTTCCGAGACGGCATCCCGCTCCATCTTGGGCGGCTTGCCGAAGAGGAGCGACATGGGCATGTCGATCGGGGTGTCGGCAAAGTGCGCGTCGCCGAGCGCGAGGTGCTGATCCGCGGTCGCAGACCCGACGACCGCATGCGGACAGCGCTCGCGCGCGCAGATCGCCTCGAATTGCTCCAGCCGCTCGGCCGCGACGGCCAGGACATAGCGCTCCTGTGCCTCGTTGCACCAGATCTCCATCGGCGACATGCCCGGATCTGCGTTGGGCACCGCACGCAGCTCGAAGCGTCCGCCGCGTCCGGCATCATGCACCAGCTCGGGCAGCGCATTGGCCAGCCCGCCGGCGCCGACGTCGTGGATGAAGAGGATGGGATTGTCCTCGCCGAGCGCCCAACAGCGGTCGATGACCTCTTGGCAGCGACGCTGCATCTCCGGGTTGGCGCGCTGCACCGAGGCGAAGTCGAGATCCTCGGCCGAGGCGCCCGAGTCCATGCTCGAGGCCGCCCCGCCGCCGAGCCCGATCAGCATCGCCGGGCCGCCCAGCACGATCAGCGGTGTGCCGACCGGGAAGCTGTCCTTGGCGACATGCTCGGAGCGGATGTTGCCGATGCCGCCGGCGAGCATGATGGGCTTGTGATAGCCGCGCAGCTCGGTCGCGCCGTTCGGGCCGGGGATGGCCTGCTCGAAGGTGCGGAAATAGCCGGTCAGGTTCGGTCGGCCGAACTCGTTGTTGAACGCAGCGGCACCGATCGGCCCTTCGAGCATGATGTCGAGTGCGGAGACGATGCGCCCCGGCTTGCCGTGGTAGTCGGCCTCGGGCGGCTCCCAGGGCTGTCCGAAACCGGGGATGCGCAGGTCCGAGACCGAGAAGCCGCAGAGACCGGCCTTGGGCTTGGCACCCCGCCCCGTGGCCCCTTCATCGCGGATCTCGCCGCCCGAGCCGGTCGCCGCACCCGGATCCGGTGCGATCGCGGTCGGGTGGTTATGGGTTTCGACCTTCATGAGGATCTGGATGGGCTCTTCATGCTCGCCGTAGATCCCGGTCACGGGGTCGGCGAGAAAGCGCCGCCCCTCCCAGCCCTCGATGACGGCGGCATTGTCCTTGTAGGCGGAGAGCACGCCCTCGGGCGAGACGTCCGTGGTGTTGCGGATCATCTGGAAGAGCGAGTGCGTCTGCGGCTCGCCGTCGATGTCCCAGCAGGCATTGAAGATCTTGTGCCGACAATGCTCCGAGTTGGCCTGCGCGAACATCATCAGCTCGACATCGGTCGGATCGCGCTCGAGCGCCTCGAAGCTGCCGGCGAGATAGGCGATCTCGTCGGACGAAAGCGCGAGGCCCAGCTCGCGGTTCGCATGCGCCAGCGCCGCCTCGGGGTCCGCGCCGAGCACGACGCGGCGCACCGGACGCGGCTCGGCGTGTACAAACAACCGCTCGGCATCGGCCAAGTCAAAGAGCACGATCTGGGTCATGCGATCGTGCAGGAATACGGCGGCCTGCTCGACGGTCGCCGCGTCGAGTGCGCCGCTGTCCGCCGTCAGATAGTAGGCGGTACCGCGCTCCAGTCGCTCGAGGCCATCGAGTCCGCAGTTGTGCGCGATGTCGGTCGCCTTGGACGACCAGGGCGAGATGGTGCCCGGTCGCGGCACGACCAGAACGAGCCGGCCGACCGGCGCGTGGCTCGGCAAGGCGGGGCCGTAGCGCAGGAGCCGCTCCAGGATACCGCGCTGATCCTCGGCCAGCTCACCCGCCAGAGCGGCGAAGTGGACATACTCGGCATAGACCTCGATCGGCACGCCGATCTGCTCGCGCAGCCTGCCGGCAAGCTTCTGAAGACGGAATTCGGAAAGGGCGGGTGCACCACGGAGGACGAGCATGGACATGACTCTGTGTTCTGGCTCTTGATCCGACATGATACTTGAGATCCGAGGCCGGGGCTCGGAGGAGCGGGCGCGACAGGGGGATCGAAGCCGAATAGCCACAGCCGGGCAATCCTTGACCGGCTACGAATCCGGCGTGAGCCACCCGCGGGTTAAGGCACGCGCAAACAGCTTATCCACACGAGCGGCCACAGGGGCTGGGGGTAAAGTATCATTCCGATCTCTCTGCATCAGATCCGTAAACCATGCCGAATCACGCCCTTTCCGACCTACTGTCCACATTTGATTTCGCCTGGCGGCGTGAACCGGCCAAGGCCGGCCCATTGGACAACATCCAATGGCGCGCAAACGCCTGCGACGCCGGCTCGATCCTCTTCTTCCAACGTTTCGACGACGGACGCACCGACGCCGAGATCATCGAGCGCTATCTCGTCGACAGCGCCTGTTCCGTGCTGGTCGCCAACCGCATGATCGAGGGTGTCGAGCGGCTGCAGGGCAAGGGCATCTATGTCACCCACCCGAGCGATTGGGCTGCGGTCGTCGGCCGTTTCTGCGACATCGTCTATCCGCTGGACACCGACGGCACGGTCTTTCTGGGCGTCACGGGCACCAACGGCAAGACCACGACGGTCAAGTATCTGGAGGCGATCCTCTCGGCACATGGGCGACCGGTCCTCTCGGTCGGGACGCTCGGCCTCTCCTTGGCGGGCGAACCCTTGGTCAACACCGGATTCACCTCCCCGCCGCTGATCGAGCTGCGCCGGCTGCTGCACGCCCATCGCGACCGTTACGCGGTGGTCGCGATGGAGGTCAGCAGCCATGCACTGGATCAGGGGCGCGCGCACGGCATCCCGCTGCAGAACGCCGCCTGGACCAACTTCACGCAGGACCATCTGGACTATCACGGCGGCGAGGTGGCCTATTTCGCGGCCAAGGCACGCATCCTGGGCATGATCGCGGACGGGGGCCGTCTTTACACGACCAGTTCGGATGTCGCCGAGCGTCTGCGTGAAAATGGCCAGCCGCGGGTTCCCGTCGAAGTCCTGCCTGCCGCGACGCTCGGCGCCGAGGCACTCGCCGCCAAGCCCTTCCTCGCGCTCGCGCACAACCGTCGCAACTATGCCCTCGCCGTCGCCTTGGCGGACGGGGTCTTGGGACCGGGCGCGCGCGAGGACTGGCGTCACTTGAGCGCGGTGGATGGGCGCTTCGAGTGCCGCGTCGTCGGCAACCGCACCCTGGTGGTCGACTTCGCCCACACCCCGGATGCGCTCGAGACCATCCTCACCGCAATCCGCGACGCCTTCCCCCGAGCGCGGGTCGCCACACTCTTCGGCTGCGGGGGCGATCGCGATCGCTTCAAGCGCCCGCTGATGGGTGCGGCGGTAGCGCGTCATTCGGACCACACCATCGTGACCTCGGACAATCCGCGCTTCGAGGACCCCGAGCGGATCATCGCGGACATCCTGACGGGCATGCCCGAGGCGGGTCGGGAGGTGGTGGTCGAGCGTCCGCGTGCGATCGCGCGCCTGTTCGACTTCCTCGCCGAGCGGCCGGAGGACGAGCCCTGGGTCGCACTCGTCGCCGGCAAGGGTCACGAGCGCTATCTCGACGCCAAGGGCCACAAGACGCCTTACAGCGATCAGGACGAGATCGAGCGCAACCTGCTGCGTCTCGGCTGGGTCTGAGACGGTCGGCGAGAAGCGACATGCCGATCACTGTGCCTTTGCGCCGACTCTACTCTGTCCCCGTCGGTCTGCTGCTCGGCATCGCGCTCGCGCTGCTGGTCCCGAACGGTGCGCCCTACGTGGCCTGGATCGGGCAGATCTTCATCTCCATCCTCAAGCTCCTGATTCTGCCGCTGATCCTTGTCTCCATCTATGCAACGCTTTCGGGCGGGCGCGAGCTGCGGCGGATCGGCGGACGGACCCTGCTCTATTACGTGACGACCTCCGCGGTCGCGGCCGGGCTGGGGACGCTGATCGGACTCGCGTTCTCGCGTGATCTCCCCGCGGGACTGCTCCAGCTCGAGCAGGTCGAGCCGGGCGCGGCGAGCTTCAGCATCGAGCATCTGGTCGCAAGCCTCGTTCCGAGCAATCTCTTCGCCTCGCTCGCGGACGGGAACATCCTGCACATCGTCTTCGTCGCCATCGTGTTGGCGATTGCCTCGCGGCGGATCGCAGGCGATCAGCGCGAGACCCTGCTCTCCGGCGCTCGGGCGACGGACGCCCTGCTGATGCAGGTCTTACGCGGGGTCCTCGCACTCGCACCCGTAGGCATCGCGGCCTTGATCTACGATGGACTCGCCGGGATGAACTGGGCCGAGGTCTTCCAGCTGCACGCCTTCGTGTGGGCGGTGGTCCTGGCCGCAGTGTTGCATGCCGGGGTCTTTCTGCCGACCTTGTTTCGGCTGCGCACGGGGTCTTCACCCCGGCGCTTCGTCGCCGCCTGCCGTGCGCCGCTCCTGACCGCGCTCTCCACCGCCTCGAGCTCGGCAACCTATCCGGTCTCCAAAGCGGCGCTTGAAGCCGCCGGTGTGAGCGAGCGTGTTACCGCCTTCACCCTGCCCTTGGGCGCCACCCTGAACATGGACGGCTCGGCCCTCTACCAGTCGATCCTGCTCATCTTCATGTCCCAGCTGGCCGGGGTCGACCTTAGCCCCGCGCAGGCGCTTTTCATCGTCCTGCTCACCATGGCCTCCTCCGCCGGCACCGCCGGCATCCCCGGAGGCGGCATCGCCTTGATGGCCTTCATGCTCGACCTGCTCGGGCTGCCGCAGACCTATCTCGCCCTCTATCTCGTCGTCGACCGTTTCTTCGACTATCCCATCACCGCCATCAACGTCTGGGGCGATCTGGTCGTCGCGGCCATCGTCGACCGGGATCTGCGACGAGGCCAACCGACCTGATCCGCAGGGTCGTCAACCGATCCAATCCAGCGGATCCTCCTCAGCACTCGGGCATGCCCCGGGGTCGTCGAGCATGAGTCGACCCCAGAGCGCGAGCTGCATGAGCTGCAGCAGAGGGCCGGTTGCCCCCGTGCCGGTGCGCCGCTGCAACGCGACGAGCGCGGGGACGAGCTCGGGTCTGAGCCATTCGCGAATCAGCGGGCTTGCCGCGAGCTTCACTCCGAGGCGCTCCAGCAGATCCCCGCGCAGCACCTCGCCGATCGGCACCCCGAAGCCGCGTTTCTTGCCCTCGGACTGCCCTTGGGGCAAGAGCGGCTCCGCCCAATGTCGGAGGATCCGTTTGCCGACTCGGCCATGGACCTTGAGCCGGTCGGGAAGCGAGAGACCGAGCTCGACGATGCGATGGTCGAGATAGGGGACCCGCCCTTCCAGCCCGAAAGCCATCAGGGTGCGATCCACCTTGACCAGCAGGTTGTCGGCGAGCTCCGTGCGCAGGTCGGTGTACTGGGCGCGACGCAGGAAGCCCCAGCCGCGCGGGGTCTCTGCCCAGGCGGACTCGACGGGGCCGTAGAGCCGCTTGCGCCCGGCCTCCAAGGCATCGCCGAAGCCGGATCGGCGCAGCGACTCCGGCCAGCGGCTGCCGCGGCGGTAGTTGCCGGTGCGCGGGTGCAGGATCTGCTTCATGAGCTGCTGCACGGGGGAGCGGCGATAGCGGCCGTACCCCGCGAAGACCTCGTCGCCGCCTTCCCCGGTGAAGACCACCTTCAGCTCGCGGGCCGCGGCCTGCGCCATCAGGGCCGTGGGCAGACAGGCCGGGTCGTACATAAGGTCGTCCGCCGCCCGGACGCACAGCGGAAGCGCGCGAAAGACATCCAGCATGTCGAGCCGCAGCTCGGTGTGGTCGCTGCCGAAACGCTCCGCCACGCGGCGCGCATCCGCAAGCTCGTCCCCCTCGCCGGCGCCTGCATAGCCGACCGAAAAGGTCCGCAGTGGCGCATTGCCCCACCGCGACAGGCGCGCCATCAGGATCCCGGAGTCGAGTCCGCCCGAGAGGAAGAGGCCGTAGGGCACGTCGGAGCGCATATGCTCGCGCAGCACCTGATCGAACAGCGGATCGAGCTCTTCGCACGCCTCCTCCAGACTGATCTCTCGCCGCTGGATGTCGAGCGCCGACCAGTAGGTGATCTGTCGGGGTTCCAGGGACGCATCAATCACCAGCGCCGTGCCCGGCTCCAGCTTGCGGATGCCTTGGAAGATGGTATCGGCCCCGCTGTTGAAGCCGATCTCGAAGAAGCGCGCAAGTGCCTCGGGCGAGATCTCGGGGACCCGCGGGAGCAGGGGCAGCAGCCCTTTGATCTCGGAGGCGAAGGCCACGCGATCGGGCAAGACCGCATAGTAGAGCGGCTTGATCCCCAGCCGATCGCGACCGAGGATCAGCGTGCGGTCACGCGTCGAATAGAGGGCGAACGCGAACATGCCGTTGAGGCGCTTGAGACCCGCGACACCGAAGCGGTCGTAGACGTGGAGGATCGTCTCGGAGTCCGAGTGTGTGCGGAAACGGCAGCCGTCCGCCTCCAGCTCGGCCCGCAGCTCCACGAAGTTGTAGACCTCACCGTTGGCGACCAGGGCATAGTGACCCTCGGTATCCAAGATCGGCTGGTGCCCGCCGCCGAGATCGATGATCGAGAGACGGGTGTGCGCCAGACCGACCGAGTCGACGCGATAGACCCCGCTGTCGTCGGGGCCGCGACGCCCGAGCCTGGCGGCGGCCAGCGACAAACCCGCGATATCCGGGCTGCCGTGACGCAGGATCATGCCGGCGATTCCACACATCTCACTCTCTCCCCTTCAGCGTCGATCGATGCCTCTCGGCGCCGAGTCAACGTCACCGCTGTCGGGAGAGTGGCCTGTGGGCGCCCGGTTCGGCGCAGCATCAAACTACATGCGCGGTCAGCCGTCCTGCAAGGGGTGACCGGAGGCATTTCGCGCGCCGTTGTGCTGACGATAGGATTCACACTACGCCGGAGGTGTTCTGTGCCTCGCTCCCGCTCGGTATCACCGACGGGGCGCAACATCCCGGGCATGCCCGAGACTACTCCCATCGCCGGCCCGCTCGGGATAGACTCGACGCACCTTGAGCCGGGCCGGTTGAGTGTCTATGACGACTCCTCACTCCATCCAATCGTCGATCGCCTTGTTGACCATCTTCGGTCTTTCACCGATCGGGATCATGCTCCCCGACGCGGCGCGAGCCGCCGACGCCTGCCGACAAGGCGAGCAGGTGCGAATCTGGACCGCACCGCTGCAACCGAGCCCGGGCGCGCCGCTGGAGATCATTGCGGTCGCCACCGACGCCGATCTCGACGAGGTTCTGATCACGGACCCCGCCGGCCGCCGGTCCAGCCTGCGCACCGCCCGCGCCGGCGGACCGCCTTGGAGTCTCTACGGGACTCAATTTCGCCCGGTCGCCGGGACCTATCGCATCGAGACCACACGCGCGGGCCGGGTCGCAGGCTGCACCGAGATCAGGGTCGGCGGAGGCAGCGGCGACCGCGGGAGCGGCGAGTGGGATCTGGCGACGGAGGCCTTCTACGCGGCCTGGATCGAGCACCTCTTCGAGGCCCCGCCCGAGCAATCGCTGAGCTTCGACTCGCTCGGCCCAGTGCTGCGCGACCCCGAGCGCAACCTGCTCTTCAACTATCTGGGCAACGGCGAGGACAACCGGCTCCCGGCCGAGCCGGACTGCGCGGACCTGCCCTATTTCCTGCGGACCTATTTCGCCTGGAAGCTCGGCCTGCCGATCGCCTACCGACCCTGCACGCGCGGGAGCCGGAGCAGTCCGCCGACCTGTCAAGCGCCCCTCGCCGAGACACGCTTCGTCGGCAGCATGGCTTCCGCCGAGGTCTTCGCAGAGGCCAGCAGAAAGATGATGGACACGGTGCATTCGGGCAGCGCGCGCACCGCTCTGCGTGACGACGCGACGGATGTCTATCCGGTCGCGCTCGATCGCTCGACACTCTGGCCCGGGACCATCTTCGCCGACCCCTATGGTCACATCATGGTGATCGTGAAATGGCTGCCCCAACGCGGGAGAGAGAGCGGTCTCCTGCTCGCGGTCGACGCCCAACCCGACAACTCGGTGACCCGCAAGCGCTTCTGGGATGGCACCTTCCTGTTCGCGCAAACCCCGAGCGCGGGGCCGGGCTTCAAGGCGTTCAGGCCCGTTGTTCAAACAGGCGGCAGCGTGCGCCAACTGCCCAACAGCGCACTCGACGGGCGATCCGGTCTGCCGCCGTTCTCGCTCCAGCAGGCAGCACTCTCGCCCGACGACTTCTACGCCCGTATGCAGCAGCTCATCAACCCGCGGGGTCTGGAACCCGAAGCCGCCTACGCCGCGACCCTAGACGCACTGATGGAGCAGCTCGAAACACGCGTCACCTCGGTCGAGAACGGCGAGGCCTACATGCGCAGCCGACCCGGCACGCTCATCCCGATGCCCAGCGGCCCCGCCATCTTCGAGACCACGGGCCCCTGGGAGGATTACGCCACCCCCTCGCGCGACATGCGGCTCTTGATCGCCATGAAGGTGCTCGCAGAGCTGCCCGAGCGCATCCGTCGCTACCCGGAGCTCTTCGTCCTGCAGGGCCGCTCCCCGAGCGATGCTGCCGCACGTATCGAGCGGCTGAACGCGCAACGCATGGACGAACGCTTCGTGACCTATACCCGCAGCGACGGCACGCCTTGGCGACTGAGTCTCGGAGACATCTACGACCGCCGCGCCGGATTCGAGATCGCCTACAACCCCAACGATTGCGTGGAGCGACGCTGGGGTGCCTCCCCGGAGACCCCGGACGAGACGACCTGCCGTCGGCGCGCGCCTGCGGATCAACTTGCACGCATGGAGGAGTATCGCCCCTGGTTCCGCGAGACGGTCCGCCCGCCGCGGTAATATCCGATTCCTCGTCGCCCGATCATATACACCCGACGCCGACGCCCGGCTGCACCCAAACGGAGTCCGTCCCATGCCGTGTTGTCCCTCCGTGCCCTGCCGAGCCGAGCAGGCGCTGGTCCGCGCACTCTGCGCCGCGCTCTGCCTGACCCTGGTCGCCTGCGGAGCCCCTACCCCGCGACCCGGAGAGGCGCCCGGAACCTGGGCTGGACGCCCCATCGGCCAGGCGCCCTCGCCCAATCCGAGGCTCAAACAGGCGATGATCCAACGCGCGACCCGCGAGTGGGAGCACTTCGATCGGCAGGTCGTCGTCTTCAAAGGCACCGAGGAGAGCATCCCCCACGTCGGCGCCTGGGAGGACGACTACAGTCATGTCAGTCGGGTCAACCTCTACTGGCGCGCGGTCAACAAGCCGGCGCTCGACGGTTTGGACTGTCGCCAGCCCTGGTCGGCCGCCTTCATCAGCTGGGTCATGCAGAGCGCGGGAGTCCCGACGAGCCAATTCCGCCCGGCGAGCGCCCACTGGGTCTATCTTTCGAGCATGGTCGAGGAGGCGAGCTACCCGGGTCGCTATTTCATCCCCCGGCGGGTTCAGGATTACAGCCCTAACCCCGGCGACCTGGTCTGTGCCCCGCGGGGCCGCACGCCGGTGCGCGCCTTCGACGGCTATATCAGTGCCGGAATGCTCCAGGGCGCGGAGACACACTGCGACCTGGTGGTCGGCAAGAGCGGCCAGACGCTGGAATCCATCGGCGGCAACGTCCGCAACTCGGTCTCAAAGAGCATAGTCGAGCTCGACGCCCAAGGACGGCTCAAACCCGTGCAGCGGCGACCCTGGTTTCTGATCATGCAGAACCGGCTTTGATGTCCGGAGCGCGCCCCGCGGCGATCCTGCCCCACGCGCCGCTCGGTGACGCTCCGGTCATCGCCGGCGCGCGAAGTCCTCAGCCGTGTCGCCCCTGTCATGCTTGCGACCCTGTTGCGGCTGCATCCGCGGTCTCCGGCTGTTGGCGCATGGACAGGTAATAGATCACCGGAACCGCCATCCGCGAGAGCAGCAGGGACGCAATCTCGCCGGCCATCAGCGAGATCGCGAGCCCCTGGAAGATCGGATCGAACAGGATCACACTGCCGCCCACCACGACAGCCATGGCGGTCAGCAGCATCGGCCGAAACCGGATGGCCCCGGCATCCACGACCGCCTCCGCCAGCGGCATCCCCTGCTTCACGCGCAGCTTGATGAAATCGACCAGGATGATCGAGTTCCGCACCACGATCCCGGCGCCGGCAATGAAACCGATCATCGAGGTCGCACTGAAGAAGGCCCCCATCGCCCAATGCGCCGGCAGGATGCCGACCAGGGAGAAGGGGATAGCCGCCATGATGATGAACGGGGTGCGGAACGAGCGGAACCAGCCCACCACCAGGGCATAGATCAGGACCAGGACGACCGCGAATGCCGCCCCCAGATCACGGAAGACCTCGTAGCTGATATGCCACTCGCCGTCCCACTTCAGGGATGGCTCAAGCACCGAGAAGGGCTGGCGGATGTTCAGAATCTCCACCGGGGTATCATATCCGTCAGGTACATAAGCGCGGATCATCTCGTTGAGTTGGAAGATGGCGTAGATCGGGCTTTCCTCTTCCCCGGCCACGTCCCCGGTCACGTAGACGACGGGGAGATGGTTCTTGCGGTAAATGCTTTTCTCCCCGACCCCTTCCTCGACGCGGATCACCTCGCCCAAGGGGACACAGTGACCACCCGAACAGACCGGGATGGGAAGCAGCTCGGCCGGCTGCGCCCGCTGACTGATCGGCAGACGCAACCGGATCAGCACGTCCTCGGTCTCCTCCCCCGCATGCAGCAGTCCCACGTCGGCGCCCGCCTGGGCGATGCGGATCACCTCCGCGACCTGATCGGCGGTAATGCCGTTCAACGCACCCTTCTCGTGGTCGAAGCGGAACATCAACAGCGGCTGGTCCGCCTCGACGTACCAGTCGACATCGACAACCCCCGGCGTCGCCTCGAACAGCTCTCGAATGTGCTCGGCGATCCGGATCTGCTCCCGGTAATCCGGCCCGTAGACCTCCGCAACCAAGGTCTGCAGGACCGGCGGACCGGGCGGCACCTCGGCGACCTTGATGCGGGCACCCTCCTCGCGCGCCACCTCCCGGATCCGCTCCCGGATCTGTTTGGCGATCGCGTGGCTTTGGAGCTCCCGCTCGTCCCCGGGCACCAGGTTGACCTGGATATCGGCGACGTTCGGGCCTTGCCGGAGGAAATAGTGACGCACCAGGCCGTTGAAGTTATAGGGTGCGGACGTCCCGGCATAGATCTGATAATTCAGCACTTCCGGCTCGCGGCTCAAGCGTGCGGCGATTCGGCGGGTCACGTTGGTCGTGTGCTCGAGCGTCGTTCCTTCATCCATGTCGACAATGATCTGGAGCTCGCTCTTGTTGTCGTACGGGAGCATCTTGAGCTTGACGGCACCGGTCGCAACCAGACCGATCGCGCCGACCAGCAGCAGCGTGATCGTCGCCAAGAAGACGATGCCCAAGAGCGGCCGACGGATCATCGGCCCCATGACTCGGCGATAGGCGCGGGTCGTCACGTCCTCTCGGTCCGAGACCTGTCCGCCGCCGCGGGCATGCCAACGGAGCATCCGATACGCCGCCCAAGGCGTCACGACGAAGGCGACGGCCATCGAGAACAGCATCGCCGCCGTGGCCCCCACCGGAATCGGTCGCATGTAGGGCCCCATGAGTCCCTGCACGAAGGCCATGGGCAGCACGGCCGCAATCACCGTCAAGGTTGCGAGGATCAACGGGCTACGCACCTCGTTGACGGCCTCCACCGTCACATCCTTGAGGGGGCGCCCCCGATTCTCGGGCAGTCGAAAGTGCCGCACGACGTTCTCGACATCCACGATCGGGTCATCCACGAGGATACCGATCGAGAAGATCAGCGCGAACAGGGTCACTCGATTGAGGGTAAAATCCAGCAGATAGAAGGTCGCGAGGGTCAGGGCCAAGGTGACGGGAATCGCGATCGCGACCACGCCGGCCTCGCGCCAGCCCAGCACGATCGCGATGAGCACACCGACGCCGACAACCGCCAGGCCCATGTGAAAGAGGAGCTCGTTGGATTTTTCCTCGGCTGTCCGCCCATAGTCGCGGGTGACCGTGACCTCGACGGCGTTCGGGATACTCGTGCCGCGGAGCGTCTCGACCTTGCGCATCACCTCGGCGACGACCTGTACCGCGTTGGTTCCGGTTTGTTTGGCGACGGCCAAGGTCACCGCGGGCTCCTCGACGGGGAGCGACTCGGCCTGCGGCGAGCGGTCGGGGCGACCGAACAGGACATAGTCCTCGACCTCCTCGGCATCGTCGACGACGCGTGCGATGTCGCGCAGATAGACCATCTGCCCCTGGTGCACGCCGACCACGACCGAGCCGACCTCGGAGGCATCGCGCAGGAAGCCGCCGAGCTCGGTCAGGACCTCTTGATCCCCGGCGGGGAAGCTCCCTGAACGATGCTGGCGATTGGCCGCCCGCAAGGCATTCAACACATGCGTCGGATCGATCTTGTATGACCCGAGGCGTGCCGCGTCGAGCTCGATACGGACCTGGCGGCGGAGCCCGCCGATCAGCGTGGTCTCGGAGACCTCGTCGATCTCCTTGACCGAATCGTCCACCGCCGATGCGATCCGCCGCAGCGCATGGTGATCGTAGCCGCCCCCGTGAAAGGTCAGGGCGAGGATGGGGACATCGTCGATCCGCCTGGGTTTGAGCAACGGCTCGGAGGCGCCATGCGGGATGCGATCGAGGTTCGCGTAGAGTTTCTGGTAGAGCTGAACGATCGCCTTCTCCTCGTCCCAGCCGACGAGAAAGCGCACGATGGTGACCGACTGGCCGGGGCTCGAAATCGAGTAGACGTATTCCACGCCCGGCAGCTCGCGCGCGAGCTTTTCGAGCGGCCGCGTGACCCGTTGCGTCACCTCCTCCGCGGTCGATCCGGGCATCTGCACAAACACATCGATCATCGGCACGACGATCTGCGGCTCTTCCTCCCGAGGCAGGAGCACGATCGCCAAGACACCGAGCAGGATCGCCGCGCCCGCAATCAACGGCGTCAGCGGCGAATCGACGAAAAAGTAGAGGATTCGCGAGATCAGGCCGAACCGAGGGACACGATAACCGCGTTTCGCTTTCATGGTGACCCCCCGGCAGTGCTCGGAAGTCCGGCCCATGGCCCCGACGGCAACGGCAAGGGTCGACCGGCACCCTCAGCAGATTAGAATGTTCTAATGTAAAGTATAGGCAGGCCACGCGACTCCGCCAGTGCACCGACAAACGGCCTAGGCGCCCTGTCCGATGGCGGCACGACACCCTTTCAGGTCAGCGGAGGTGACCGTGATCCACACCGAAAGACAACCCGGAACATCGAGCCTGAGTGCCGCCCTGGCGACCCTACTGCTCTGTGCCGCCCCCGCCGGGGCCGACGAACCCTGGACCGCACCCCTGCAACGCGGCGGTCAGGTCGAGGTCGATCCGCGCACCAACCGCCCGGTGCTCACCCGGGACGGTCGTCAAACCCAACTCTGGGACGGTGTTCATCGTCTGGAGGACGGCTCGGTCATCCGCATCGAAGGCGGCCGCGTGGTACCGACGACGGACATGCTGGTACCGCCGCCCACGCCGAGCGAGTCGGCAACCACCGACACCGAAGGGGAATCCGACCAGCCGGCCGGCGAGACGATCGGCGAACCCGTCACGGGCGCCTCGCCCTGCGAGCAATTGGTGATCCGGGTGTGCGGTGCCGCCCGCACCTGCTGGCGCGAGCCCGCATGCGAGGCCGCGCGCCAACTCCGGGAAATGGAGCAGGAGGAGTGGCTAAAAGGCGCCGATCCGAACGTCGTTACCGAGAGCGGGAAACAGTGCGACGAGGCGATGAGCAACGACTTCTTTGGGCCCTGTCGTTAGCAAGGATGACGGGGTGAACAGACCGATTGTTGGATGAACCGAGGTGGGCCAAGCGAGCCCCGGCATGTCCGGCTGGTTTCAGGTCATCCTCGGCCTTCGGTCAAGGCACCGTGGATATGGACCGCCAACCAAAGGCAACGGGGCTCGATCGAGGTCTTGATGACGCGATGCGGGGTCCCCGCCGGGATGAACCGATAATCGCCGGGCCGCAAGGAGAGCGTCTCTCCGTCGATCCAAAGCTGCGCCTCGCCCTGAAGCAGACAGACCCATTCGTCCTGGACCTGATCGTAGAGAACAGAGTCGGGTCGATCGCTGCTCAGGATGCGCTCGATTCGAACGTTGGAGCAGCGCAACAGCTCCTCGAACGCCTCGCCACGATCGACCTGGGGAAGGTCCTGAAACAGATTGCACGACATCCCGGTCAGCCCTCGCCAAGGAAAGATTCAAAACAACCGAAACACGTAGGATGGGTAGAGCGCAGCGAAACCCATCCAGCCCGTGCCAAGCGCATCGGAGCGAAACCCGGCAACGCGGCGGTCTGGAGGATGGGTTTCGCTGACGCTCTACCCATCCTACACGTTGATCAAGGTGTTCGCCTTGTCTCTGAATTGCCGCTTAAGGCATCCTGAACGGCGTGTCGCCGAGTCCGAGTTTAGCCTCGACGCCGGTCGAAAACCGCGGCCATGAAGGAGGCACAGGACGCGGTTCAGCCTTACAACAAGACCCGCTCGATCCCCCCGTCCTGCACCCGATCCAAGAACCGCTGCTGCCAGCCCTCGCCCAGCATGCGACCGGCCATCTCGACCACGATATAGTCGGTCTTCAGGCCCGTATCGTCGGTGTACTTGGCGAGACCTTGCTGGCAGGCCGGGCAGGAGGTCAAGAGCTTGACCTCGCCCGCCCGAACAACGTCCTGCCCGGTGAGTTCCCGGATCCCGGCGGTCAACTCCTCCTGCTTGCGAAACCGCACCTGGTTGGCGATGTCCGGCCGCGAGGTTCCGAGCGTACCCGCCTCGCCGCAGCAGCGATCCGAGAGCATGACCGGTTGCCCGATCAGACTCGCCGCGACCTTGAGCGGCGCATGGGTCTTCATGGGCGAGTGGCAGGGGTCGTGATAGAGATATTGGACCCCCTCGACGCCGTCCAGACTCATGCCCTTCTCCATCAGCCACTCATGGATGTCGAGTAGGCGGCAGCCGGGGAAGATGCGCTCGAACTCGTACTTGAGCAGCTGATCCATGCAGGTGCCGCAGGAGACGACGACCGTGCGGATATCCATGTAATTCAGCGTATTGGCAACCCGATGGAAGAGCACCCGGTTCTCCATCGTGATCTGACGCCCACGCTCTTCGAGCCCCGCCGAGCGCTGCGGGTAGCCGCAGCAGAGATAACCGGGCGGCAGTACGGTCTGAGCGCCCTGCTCGTAGAGCATCGCCAACGTCGCGAGCCCGACATCGGAGAAAAGCCGCTCGGAACCGCAGCCGGGGAAGTAAAAGACCGCCTCGGCGTCCTCGGCAGCCACGCGCGGGTCGCGCAGGATCGGCACCTGGGTCTTGTCCTCCAGACCCAGGATCTGCCGAAAGGTCCGCTTGGGCAGCTCGACCCGGATCGGGCGACTGACCAGATCCACCACCTGGCTCGTAAGCGCCGGTCGATGACTGGTCGCACCCGGCTTGGCGGTTCGCTTCGCGGTCAGCCCCAGCGCCTTGGCGACGCGATGGCCGAGGTTCATCCCGGCAAAGCCCCATTGAGCCAGCCCCTTGCGCAGCAATCGCACGGCGCGTGGGTCCGTGACGTTCAGGAATTGCATCGCCGCCCAAGAGCCGACATTGAACCGCTTTTGGCCGCGATCGACCAGGATACGCCGCATCCGCATGGTGACATCGCCGAAGTCGATGTTCACCGGGCAGGGATTCAGACACTTGTGGCAGATGGTGCAGTGATCCGCCACGTCGTTCATCGCCTCGAAATGACGCAGCGAGAGACCGCGACGGGTCTGCTCCTCGTAGAGGAAGGCTTCGATGATGAGCCCCGTGCCCAGGATCTTGTTGCGCGGCGAATAGTTGAGATTGGCCCGCGGCACGTGCGTCATGCACTTGGGCTTGCACTTGCCGCAACGCAGACAGTGTTTGACGTCGTCGTTGAGTGCGCCGAGCTCGGTCTCCTCGAGGATGATGGCCTCTTGCTGGACCAACCGCAGCGACGGCGTATAGGCGCCTTCCAACCCGGAGCTCGGCATCAGCTTGCCCGGATTGAAGCGCCCGTGCGGGTCGACGCGCTGCTTGTAGGCGACGAAGGCGTCGAGCTTCTCGCGCTCGAGAAATTGCAGCTTGGTGATGCCGATGCCGTGCTCGCCCGAGATGACCCCCCCCAGATCGGTCGCCAGCGCCATAATGCGCGCGACCAGGCGGTCCGCCTCCTGGAGCATGGCGTAGTCCGATGAGTGCACCGGGATGTTGGTGTGCACGTTGCCGTCGCCCGCGTGCATATGTAGGGCCACGAAGAGGCGCGAGTCCCTGACTTGCGCGTGGATCTCGGTCAGACGCTCGCGCACTTGGGCCAGATCCTTGCCCCCGAAGATCTCCTCCAGACGCTCTGCGACCTCCTTCCGATAGGACTGGCAGAGGTCGCGACGGAGCATCATCGACAGCAGGGTATCGCCTTCGCGAATGCGGGCCTTCTCGGTGTCGCTCAGTCGATCCAGATGCTCCACGGCGGGCGCGTCCAGACCGCCGAGAATGATCTGCCAGCGCTGCCGCGCGGCTTGCACGGCCTCGCGTGCCGCATCGCGTTTGGCGCTCAGGATGGCGACGGCCTCGGCCGAGTCCTGATACTCGCCCTCCCCGCGCGCCTCGGCGAGATCCCCGACGAGATAGTCGAGCACCGCCGCCATGATGGCGTCCTTGTTGCGGATCGACTGCTCGATGTTCATCCGCTCGATGCCGCGGCTATAGTCGCCGAGGCGATCCAGCGGGATGACCACGTCCTCGTTGATCTTGAAGGCGTTGGTGTGGCGCGAGATGGCGGCGGTCCGGGCGCGATCGAGCCAGAAACGCTTGCGTGCCTCCGGGCTGACGGCGATGAAACCCTCCCCGTCGCGCGCCTTGGCGAGTGTCACCACCTGCGCGGCGGCCGTGTCGACCAGCGCCTCGTCGTCGCTCACCAGATCGGCGATCAGCACCATCTTGGGCAGCTCGCGCCGTGCGGCCTTAGTGGTGTAATCCACCGCGCGGACATAGCGCTCGTCGAGATGCTCGAGCCCCGCCATCTGCACGCCCGGCAGCGCTTCGAGATAGTCCTTGATCTCGACGATCGCCGGCACGGCCAGATCCAGATCCGTTCCGAAGAACTCCAAGCAGACGGTCCGCACATGATCCGGCATCCGATGCAGGACGAAGCGCGCGGAGGTGATGATCCCGTCGCAACCTTCCTTTTGAACGCCGGGCAGACCGGAGAGGAACTTGTCCGTCACGTCCTTGCCGAGACCGATCTTGCGCAAAGCGGAGCCCGGCATCTCCAGGATCTCGGGCTCGCCCTTCGGCGTGATCCCGTCGGGCAGGAAGCGTCGGATGCGGAATCGCACCAGCGGCTGCTCGTGGATCTTGCCGCGGTTGTGATCCAGACGCTCGACCTCCAGCCAATCGGCATCGGGCGTCACCATCCGCCAAGAGGCCAGATTGTCCAGCGCCGTGCCCCAGAGCACCGCCTTCTTGCCGCCCGCGTTCATGGCGACATTGCCGCCGATGCAGGAGGCGTCCTGCGAGGTCGGATCAACCGCGAAAGCGAGGCCCGACCGATCGGCCAGGTCCGACACCCGGCGCGTAACGACCCCGGCACCGCAACGCACCGTCGGCACCGCTCCCTCGACACCGGGCAGCGCGATACGCTCCACGCCCGAGAGGTCTTCGAGCTTCTCGGTGTTGATGACGGCCGTCATCGCCTGAAGCGGTACCGCCGAGCCCGTATAACCCGTGCCGCCGCCGCGCGGAATCAGCGTCAGACCGGCGTCGATACAGGCCCGCACGATCGGTGCGACCTCGGTCTCGGTGTCGGGCGAGATGACGACGAAAGGCATCTCGACGCGCCAGTCGGTCGCATCCGTCGCGTGCGAGACCCGCGCCAGACCGCCGAAGTCCAGGTTGTCCTTGTGCGTGATCCCGGCGAGCGCCTTGCGCAGACACGCACGCTGGGCCTTCTCCTGCTCGAACCAGTCCGCAAAGCGCTGCACCGCCGCCCGCGCCGCAGCCAAAAGCTCCCCGGCCTGCCGATTGTCGTTGAGCCGCAGCTCGAACTGATCGAGCCGATGCGTCAGCGCCTGAAGCAGCAGACCACGACGCTCCGGGTTGTCGATCAGATCGTCCTGCAGGTAGGGGTTGCGCGTCACCACCCACATGTCCCCGAGCACCTCGAAGAGCATCCGCGCCGAACGTCCGGTGCGCCGGCTGCCGCGCAGCTCCTCGATCAACCGCCACAGCGGCTCGCCGAGGAAACGAATCACGATCTCCCGGTCGGAGAAGGAGGTGTAGTTGTAAGGGATCTCGCGGATCCGTTGCTGGGCGGCGGCGGTCATAGGAATCGTGTCATCAGCGGTTGTTTCTTGCACTGCACAAAATGGTACAGCAAAGGCCACTGTTCATGGCCATGCGGTTGACGAGGCTGCCCGCGGCTGTAGGTGCGAATTTATTCGCACAAATGCCGGTCTGGCGCTCCGCGACAACACCGCCCGGGCTGTGCGAATCAATTCGCACCTACAGGCGGTTGTTCCTTTACTGGAAATCGCCTTCGGAAACGCCGATTGGCCTTCCGTTGACTTGGGTCAAACGACCTTAGGTCGATCCCGGTTAGGTTTGCGCGGATGTCTGCCCCCCCGACCCAGCACCGCACGCTCAGCGCTCGCGTCAACACCTTCGGTCAGTACCTGCTGAGCCGCTATGGTCAGCGTGTGCACAAGCTCGCGCTGAACGCGGGATTCACCTGCCCCAATCGCGACGGCCAAAAGGGGATCGGCGGCTGCACCTTCTGCAACAACGTCTCCTTCAGCCCCAACGCGAAGGCGCCGGCGCCGATCGCGGAGCAGCTTGATGCGGGGCGCGCGGTCATCGCCAAACGCACCGGGGCGCGGCGGTTCATGGCCTACTTTCAGGCCTACACCAACACCTACGACCCGGTCGAGACGCTGCGCGAGCGCTACGACGCCGCACTCGTCCATTCGGACGTCATCGGGCTCTCGGTCGGCACACGCCCGGACTGCGTCCCGGAGGCCGTGTTGGACCTGCTCGCCCGCTATCGCGCCCGCGGCAAGGAGATCTGGCTTGAGCTGGGCCTTCAGTCGGCGGACGACCGCACGCTCGAACGGGTCAATCGCGGGCACGACTTCGCGGATTTCCGAACCGCCGTGGCGGCCGCACGCCGTCGCGGGATCCCGGTCTGCGCACACCTGATCGTCGGTCTCCCGGGCGAGGGGCGCGACGCGGCCTTGACGAGTCTGGAGCGGGTGCTTGAGCTCGGCGTCGAGGGATTGAAGGTGCATCCGCTGCATGTCGTGCGCCGAACCCGCTTGGCGATCGACTGGCGACGCGGCGACTACACACCGCTCGCGCTCGAGGACTACGTGAACATCTGCGCCGACATGGTCGAGCGCACGCCGCCCGAGGTGACCTTCCATCGCCTCACCGGTACCGCCTCGCGCGACATCCTGCTCGCGCCCGCGTGGTGCAACCGCAAATGGGCGGTGCTGAACGCCATCGAGGCGGAGCTTTACCGACGCGGCTCGCACCAAGGCGATCATGCCGCGCCCGCTTCCCATCCAAAACTTGCAAGCACAGCCTGACCCTCGGAGACCACCCTGTATGGAGCTCGTCTGTCCTGCCGGCAATCTGCCGTCGCTCAAGGCCGCCGTCGACAACGGCGCCGACGCCGTTTATATCGGTTTTCGCGACGACACCAATGCCCGCCACTTCGCCGGCCTGAACTTCGGCGAAAAACAGATCCGCGAGGGTCTGAAGTACGCCCGCGACCGCAAGGTCAAGGTCTTCGTCGCCGTCAACACCTATGCCCAGCCGAGCGGCTGGTCGCGCTGGACGGCCGCGGTCGACCGGGCCGCGGATCTGGCTGTCGATGCCCTGATCCTGGCGGATATGGGCGTGCTCGACTATGCCGCCGAGCGTCATCCGAACCTCAATCTGCATCTCTCGGTGCAAGGCTCGGCGACCAATCCGGCCGCGATCGGCTTCATGCATCGCCATTTCGGGATCCGTCGCGTCGTGGTGCCGCGCGTGCTCTCGCTGGCCCAGGTCGCGAACCTCATCGAGAACGTCGAGGTCCCGGTCGAGATCTTCGGCTTCGGCAGCCTCTGCGTCATGGTGGAGGGCCGCTGCCTGCTGTCCTCCTATGCCAGCGGTCAGTCGCCCAACACCTACGGTGCCTGCTCGCCGGCCGCGCACGTGGAGTGGCGCGATACCCCGCAGGGTCAGGAAACCCGGCTCGGCGGCGTCCTGATCGAGCGGCGCGGACACGGCGAGCCGGCGGGTTATCCAACGCTCTGCAAGGGACGCTTTAGCGTCGAAGGCGAGATCCGTCACGCCATCGAGGAGCCGACCAGCCTGAACACGCTCGACATCCTGCCGGGCATCCTCGCAGCCGGCGTGAGCGCCATCAAGCTCGAAGGGCGTCAACGCAGCACCCGCTATGTCTCGCAGGTCACCGGGGTGTGGCGTGAGGCAATCGACGCCTGCAAACGCAATCCGCAGGCGTTTCGCGCGAAGGAGAGTTGGCATCAAACCCTTGCCCAGGTCTCGGAAGGCGCGCAGACGACCATCGGCCCCTATCACCGGCCCTGGCATTAGACCGAGCCCACATCGGCCGTCCTGCGCGCACAACCTGTTAGGGGCGAATTTATTCGCCCCTACACGCCGGTCGACCCTTTCCCGCAAATCGCCATCATCTTCGATGAGTCTTGATCCGGAACGACGATGACAATGGATTCCACGCAGAGCCAATCGCCACGCCCGCGCCTCTCACTCGGCCCGATCCTCTATCACTGGCCGCGCGAGCAGGTCCTCGACTTTTATGCCGAGATGCTCGAGACCCCTGTCGACGTCATCTATCTCGGAGAGACCGTCTGCTCGAAGCGGCGCCTGCTGCGCCCGGAGGATTACTGGGAGCTGGCCGAGCGGGTCGCCGCGGCGGGCAAGCAGGCGGTGATCTCGACACTGGCCCTGATCGAGTCCGACGGCGAGCTAAAGACACTCAAACGCATCTGTGCCGACGAGCGCTTTCTCGTCGAGGCCAACGACCTCGGCGCGCTTGATTTTCTCGAAGGGCGCCCCTTCGTGGCCGGTCACTCGATCAACCTCTACAACCAACGCACCTTGGCCTTCCTCGTCGCCCGCGGGCTGAAACGCTGGGTCCTGCCGGTGGAGCTCGGGCGCGAGACCGCCGCCGACCTACTGGCCGCACGGGCGGACGGCGTGGAATGCGAGCTGTTTGCGTTCGGGCGCCTGCCGCTCGCCTATTCGGCGCGCTGCTTCACCGCCTACAACCGCGATCTGCCCAAAGACGACTGCCGGTTCTGCTGCGCCGACTACCCGGATGGCCTGCTGGTCGCGACCCAGGACGGTGAGCCCTTCCTCGCACTCAACGGAATTCAGACCCAATCGGCCGGCACCCATAACCTGCTGCCCTCGCTTCAGGAGGTCACGCGCATGGGCGTCGATCTTTTGCGCATTAGCCCGCAGTCGCAAAACACCGCAGGCATCATCGATGTCTTCGCCGCCTGTTTGACCGGCGACATGGATCTCGCGACCGGGATGTCCAAGCTGCGCGACTGGACCCCATCGGGCCTGTGCGACGGGTATTGGACGGGCCAGGCCGGTATCGCCAACAGCCCGATGGAGCGACGCCTTTAGCCTTTTCGGTCCACTTGGATGCACCGGGTGTCGAATGAGCGCAGCCCATCCGACACCCGGCAGCGACAATCAACGCCCCGGAAAGCGTAGCCCCGCCATGCGATCGAGCGCCCGCGTGAGCGGCGCCCAGCGCGCCGGCGGCTCGAACGCGTCCAAGAAATTCTTCAGATAGAGCCCCAACTCGGTATCCCCGGACATCCGCAAGCGGCGCTGAAAAAACAGCGTATCCGCATCCTCGCGTCGCGCGGCCAACAGCATAAACTCGCGTAAACCGCCGGCAACGCTCGCGTCCGGCGGCAGATCCTTCCCGTATCCACGGATATGCCCGCCGCTCACACCCAGACAATACCGCACCCCGATATCGTCGATCTCGATACCGACCCGACGACCGTCCAGAAAATCCAGCTCGCCTTCCGCGAGCGACTCCTTCATGACCTGATTCAACGCAGTCGCCAGCGTTTGGCTGTGCAGAACACTTGGGATCAGACGCAGGGGAAAGGTCAAGGGAAACAACAAACGCTGAGCAGAGGGCATATCCGGGTTCTCGTCGCGCTAAAGATGATCGGGCAGCCGAGGATTATACTCAGCCCGCATGCTTTTTTCCCCGGCCACCAGCTCGCCAGCTCGTCGGCCGGTCGTCATCTCCCGCCGACCGAAAAGCGCGACAGATTCCGGTCCAAGACGCCGTGAGAGATCGGGCGAGACAAGGGAGCAGAGACCTCCGCCTCGGATGCATGCGACAAGCCGGGCGCCAGCCGAGACTGCAAGCGCGTCGCCGGTAGACGCCCGGGCGCCTCGGCGGTCGACGCAGTTTCCGAGCTCGCCGCAGCCTGACCGCTCTTTCCGCCCGCCCCCGTGGCTCGAGCCATTGCCGGGGTCACATCCATCCCGAGGACCTGCCGCGCGTGCGCCGAATAGGGCTCAACGCCCTTTTTACGGAGATAAGACACCAGAACGGCATGGGTATAGCGCTGCGTCTCGGGATAGGAAACGAATCCGCCGCTGCGCTCCAGCGCGCCTTCACCCGCGTTGTATGCCATGACGGCCTGCCCTATGGAGTCGTACTTCTCGAGGAGCCGCTTGAGGTGTCGCATTCCGGTATGCAGATTGGTTTCCGGATCGAAAAGCGCATCGCCCGACGTCACGCCATAATCTGCGCCCGTCGCAGGCATCACCTGCATCAACCCCACCGCGCCGGCGCGCGAAACCGCATGCGCGTCGTAGGCCGACTCGGCACCAATCAATGCGTGTACAAGATCAAGGTCGAGCCGATACTCATCGGCAAAACGATCAATCGTCGCTTTGACCTGCCGCGACGACGGCGGAACGGTTCGAGGGGGTATCGGCAGTGAATCCGAAGACGCCTTGGAGGCAGTTCGATCGGAGTCCACGCCGGTAACGACATCAACATTTTCAGAGACGCTCAAAGGCTCGACCGGCCTGGCGACGGGCTCGGCCGGATCCGCAGCCGGCAACTCCATCACCAACGCCAGACCGAAACCCAACATCCAACTCACGTATTCAGCTCGATTCACCGACATCCGCGTCAACCTCATTCAAGCACACCCAACCCGGAATCGTCTCGACCGCAACCACGGAACGACGCCCGAACCTCACCGGAGACGGCCAAAAAGGTTCCATCGCCGCGGCTCCGCATGTATCATAGGGTTTTCACCTATAAATAACCCGACATCCTAAATTGTAGCGCGTAGGCTCCGCTTATCTCAGGGCCGCCTTAGGCAATCGTTCGATCGCATTCCCGCGAACAACCGAGTGCGATCACCTGTTGGACGCATCGGGATCACGCCCGAAACGCATCGAAGAAATCCTGAGATCCTTGCGTTTCCACTTCGGAGTAAACAGATTCGCCGATCGTGGCTCGCCGCACGGGCCGCGCCTTCCTGTTTGATTTTCGCACACCTAACTTGAAGCCCAAAACGCGAAACGGAAGCGCGACCTTTTTGTGGAGAGTTTCGATGGCCTGTAGTCCGCCAACCCTTTCGTTTGTCCGAAAAGTTTTCTCACCTCCGTCCCTACCATTTATTCTCGGGCTGACCCTCGTGGTCGCGCTGCTGTCGTTTGCCCCGACCTCTCCGGCTTCACCACTGACGCTGACGTGGGAGCCAGTCACGGGAGACTCGCGGATTGCCGGCTACGAGATCCATATCGGACGCGCAAGCGGTCGATATGAATGGGTCCTGGATGCAGACCAAGAAGGCGCCGCAACCGACAGACTGGAATTCGAAAGTGCCGAGCCCGGCATCACCTATTACCTCGCGGCGAGATCCCGCAACCACAGCCGAACCCAGTTCAGTGCCTTTTCCAAAGAGATCCGCATCTCGCTCGACGGTCCTCCGATCGATAGCGGAGAGCTGCTTGTGGACGACGCTTGGCAATGGGTCAGCTTCCAAACAGCGTTCACGGACCCGATCGTCGTAGCCACGACCGCCAGCGAGTCCGATTCGGATCCCCACGTGATTCGCATCGCAGGCATCGAGCCGCACGGATTCTGGATACGTCTGCAGGAATGGGACTATCTCGATGGCCGACATACATTCGATTCAGTCGGTTATATCGCGATGGAGCGCGGACGCTATCAATTGGAGAACGGGGCCCAAGTCGAGGCCGGCAGGTTGGTAACGACGGCGACGAACCGTCAGATCCAAGCCGGGTTTTCCCAGACGTTCGCGTCCGCGCCTGTTGTGATGGCGGCCGTCACGAGTGATCAAGGCACGGAGGCAGTCACAACGGAAATCCAAAGCGTCGGCCGATCCGGCTTCAGCGTCGGAATGATCGAGCAGGAGGCCAGCGATCAGCAGCATGTCGCCGAGCGGATCGACTTCATCGCCTGGGAAGTGTCGACGGGAACGATCAAACACATGCAATACGCGGTTGGACGAACAGCCGCCGAGGTCACCCACCGCCCCTATGAGATCCGCTTCAATACCGCATTCCGGGACGCACCGCTGCTGCTTGCCCATCTGCAGACAACGAATGGGGGCGATCCCGCAACAGTTCGCTGGCAGACGAAAAACGATAAGCTGGCCAGCTTGCGTGTCGTCGAGGAGCAGTCGCTCGACGCGGAAACCGGCCATATCCCCGAAACCGCCGGTTACATCCTTATCGGGCCGTAAAGCCCCTGCCCAATACCGTACGGTGGGTCATGGTCATTAGACCGGCCCACCGGCGCGCTCGCGACATCGCTCCGGCGATGTCGCGCCTCTACCGGCGCTCCGCGTCGCCCGCCACCTTGGCCGGAGCGATGGTCGCAGCCGGACGACGGTTCAGACCTCGACACGTCGGCCGAGACCCGAGAATACCCTGCGCGCCCGCAAACCCTCTACGATGCACCCCGGACCGAGACACCTCGGCGATTTCCGAGCCCGTACACTCAAACCCCGGACGGTCATCTCAAGTGCTAAAATAGCCTGCGCGAAGCAGCTCGACCTTCGCCGACCAATGGACGCCGTGTTTCCAGGGGACCCTGAAGATGTACGAAGCCTTTTTTGAACTTCGCGAGAAACCCTTCTCCCTTCTTCCGGATCCCGGCTTCTTGTACTTGAGCCAAAAACACCAGGAAGCGCTGACCCTGCTTGAGTACGGATTGCTCAACCAAGCAGGCTTCATCATCCTCACCGGAGAAATCGGCTCCGGCAAGACCACCTTGATGCGCTACCTCCTGGATCGGCTTGATCGGGATGTCACGATCGGCTTGATCTCGCATACGCATCAATCGCTCGGCGACTTGATGGACTGGATCTGCCAGGCATTCGACATCCAGGCAGCGACAAGCGCGAAGCGCGATCTTCATCAGGCATTCGTCGACTTCCTGATCGATCAATACGCTGCCGGCAAGCGCGTGCTGCTCATCGTCGATGAAGCTCAGAATCTTGGACTCGACAAGCTCGAAGAGCTTAGACTGCTTTCGAATATCAACGCGGACAAGGATCTCGTACTGCAGCTGATGCTCTTGGGCCAACCCCAATTGCGCGACCTCCTGCAACGAGCGGAACTGGAGCAATTCGTTCAACGCGTTGCTGCGTCGTACCATCTCGGACGGCTCGATGCGTCCGAAACCGAGCACTATATTTATCACCGTATCCTGATCGCAGGCGGCAAATACAAGATCTTCGATCGCGGGGCCTGTCATGCCATCCATCATTACAGCAAAGGCATTCCGCGCCTTATCAACCTGCTCTGTGATACCGCACTCGTCTACGCCTACGGCGCATCCGAAAAGACCGTGACGGCGAAGGCCGTCGACGATCTGATCGATATTCATGCACCCCATCTACTCATACCGATCGAACGCGATACGCTGGGTCGTCAAGCCCAAAGGGAGCGCTTGGCATCGGAGGCGGAGATCGGCGACGACGGCCTGACGCCTTTCGATGCCATGGAAATCGTCGCACCTCTGGTCCCGGAGATCGATGATTCGCGCGCCCCTTCGCCCCCGGCAACATCAAGCAGCCTCGTCCGTGACCTGGCTCGCGAGCACGAAGACGTCCCCCCATCGGTCGCCCGTGCCTTGCAAGCGGAAGATGCCCCCTCGCCGGCGAGAGCGTCCACCGACATCGTTCCACCTCTTCCGCGAAGCGCCGCACACCCTGACGCACGACATGCGTTAGGTACCATGAAGACCACCCATTCGGCGTCGATCCAGGCCGCGGAGAGATTGGCTGAAGAGGCATCAAGCAGCGTTCGCAAAAGACGCACGCCGTTTCAACCGGGCGGCCTCTTGATCGCGTTCTTGATTCTGATCGCCGTCGGTGCGGCAATGGTCTGGCTAGGTACATCGAGCATCAGCGAACGCTTCCGCTCCGCCCTACTCGATCAGGTCGACCGAGAGGCGCAACCGGCGACCGTCCCCGCCGCGACACCACCGTCCGATGATCCATCCACCACCTCACCGACAGATCCGGATTCGGAACCCACGGCGGCTCCACCGGCCCAACAGCCCGAAGCACCTTCCGAGCGCAGCCTGCCCTCCCCTGCGGGGGAGCGGGACATGATGACGCCGACGACTCCAACGGCGGAAGGAACTGCCGAAGTCGTGCCGCCGCCCCCGCTGTCGCAAGACCCGTCTCCCGCAACCGACGACGAGCGGCAAGGCGCTCCAGACCGGATAGAGATGGGCTCTTCGGCGCCTCCCGGTACTCTGACGGAAGGCACACAAGCGCGTAACGGCAGCGCGTCCGAGCCGCTTCGATCCGCGGCGCTAGCCGATTTGGAGCATCGATTCCGCGCCCTCCCTGTGGAGATCAGCGCCGTTGACCGAGATTTCATCAAGGTCGATCTGGGCGAGTCAGTCCAATTCCTCGACGGAAGCACGTCCTTAGACACAAGAGCACGCGAGGTGCTGACCGCAATCGCAGAGGTTCTTGAAGAGACCGAGACGGCTATGATCAACGTGATCGGCCATACCGACAGCTCCGGCACCGACTCTATCAATCAGGCACTCTCCGCTCAGCGCGCGGCAACGGTCTCGCGGTTTCTCGTCCGCAGAGGAATCCCCTCGGAGCGGGTGAGCTCCGAGGGCCGCGGCAAGAGTGAGCCGAAGATCGACCCAGAGCAGGAACGGATTATCGGCCCCGGGGTGAACCGCCGGATCGAGCTCGAGGTACGGAATCCTGACCCCGGAATGAATTGAGCCGGCGACGCACTTTGATCCGGGAAACACTGCCCGGGCTGACTGTGCAGAAGAACCGGTTTGTTGCGCGTCTGGCACAGCATCGGTTCTAACCGCAACCCTGCTCACTTCCAGACACACGGAGGCCGCGATAAAGTATGCCGACGACTCGAGCCATCGCGGCCGGATCTGCCGAAGATATCCGCGGGATGTCGCAGGCTTGACCTCATCGATATATGGGCGAAATCCAGGGCCAACGGACAGGGAAGGTTGCGGCGAACGAGCCGGTGAGCCGCTCGATTTCACCCTCGGCGCACCGCACTCCGTCTGGACATCGCGCCCCGAACAAACTAATCTTGCGATAGGTGCAACAGTGGCAGGATTCAAACAAACAAGATCGGCGAAGCAGGCCGAACTGGAACTGCTCGACTCCTGACCGGCGCCAACATCCAAAGAAAAGCCCGATCCAAACCTGAATGAAGATCCGTTTAAGATCATCGGAGGATTCCATCATGCCGCGCGCCACACCGCTATTGACGTCTCGAGGCCTAGTTGCTGCTTTCATTCTCACGCCAGGGCTTTTGATGGCCGCGACGGAGGAGTTTACCGCATCGGGCTCCTTCTCTGTCCCTGCCGGGGTATCCAAAGTGAGCGTTCAGGTGTGGGGCGGAGGCGCGGGGGGCCGCGCTATCGGAACGGCCGGTGCAAATGCCGGGGGTGGCGGTGGCGGCTTCGTCGCGATCAACGACTTTGCTGTCTCGGCCGGTACGAATTTCGATGTAGTCGTCGGCACGGGTGGAGCGGCTAATACACGGGGCGGAGCTTCATCGTTCGGCGGCACTGCGCCGGACGGATGCATCGGCACAACGGCCCCCGCCTGTGCTGGAGGAGGGCAGGTCACGGTGCCTCCAGGCTCCCTCGGCGGCTGCGCAGCAGGTTCCGGCGACGCCTGTGTGGGCGATGACATCTTTGCGGGTGGAAGTGGCAACGGTCCAGACGGCACCTTTACGGGCGGAGGCGGCGGCGGCTCGGCATTCACCAGTGCGCCCGGCAATGACGGCTTGGCGGGAAGCGCAGGTGGAGCCGGCGGCGATGGCGAAGGTGATGGCGGGAACGGCGGTACAGACGGAGTTGCCGGGACCGCAGGCGCCGCCCCCGGAGGCGGCGGTGGCGGCAAGGGTCGTGGGGCGGGCGTAGCTCCGGGGATTGGCGCGGGGGGCTTGGTCATCGTGACCTACGAGCTTGATCCGCCGCCACCGCCCGCGTCAGCAATCCCGACCGCCTCGACTTGGGGCCTGCTGCTTCTAGGCGGACTCCTCGGCGGATTCGGGATGCGCAAGCTGCGTTCCCCAAAATAACCATTTCCTAGCCATTGGCGAGCGACTCGAGCGCACATTCGATCCTCGCCGGCACACTTGATATCGACGCTGTCCGAGATACTTTGCCTCGGACGGCGTCATTGCGTTTCAAGAGATTTAAATCGATTCCCCCGCCACGGGAAGTCACACCTTGTCATATTGCCTTCTCCAAAAGGCTACCTCGGTATCGGTTATGGAAAAACCAAACATCACCATCGGCCTGCCGGTCTTCAACGGCGAGAACTTCTTGCCCCAAGCGATCGAATCGGTCCTGGGACAGGACTATGCCGATTTTGAATTGATCATTCGCGACAATGCATCGACGGATGGAACCGCAGCGATCTGCCGCGAAGCCTGCGAAAAAGACACTCGGATCCGCTATCTACGCAGCGAGACCAATGTCGGAGCTGCTCCGAATTTCAATGCGATCGTCGGCGATGCCCGCGGGCAATATTTCAAGTGGCTCGCGCATGACGACCTGATGGCGCCGACCTTCTTATCAAGGTGTGTCGAGACGCTGGAGCGAGACGCAACGTGTGTCTTAGCCTGCCCGCGCGTCCGTTTTATCGATGCCGCCGGAGAGCCGCTCGAGGACTATATCAGCCCGTTTCGCACCGCGGACCCGGACCCGGTCGTTCGCTTCAAGGAGACCCTGTCGGGACATCCCTGTTACGAGGTCTTCGGCCTGATCCGACTCGATGAGCTGCGAAAGACCCGGCTCATCGGCAGCTATAAGCACGGCGACGGCGTCCTTCTCTCTCATCTTGCGATGCTCGGTCGATTCGCCGAGATTCCCGAATACCTATTCATGTCCCGTCGCCACCAGGGCCAATCCATGTACGTCTACGGCATCACCAATCCGGATGCCAAAGAAGACCCGGATGCCTATGCACGTTGGTTCGACGCGAGAAACGCACAGACCGGCGTGCCGCTCAACTTTAGCCGACGGCTGGCCGAGTATCGGTGGATGATCAGCGCGACGCCCTTGTCTTTGAGGAAGCATCTGAAGCTGTACCGCATCCTCATTGCCTGGTCATACCGAAATCGGCATCGAATCAAGAAGGAGTGGCGCAAGGCCATCGCAAGTCATCTCCCGTCAAGATCACGTCCCGCTTAGCACGAAGCTGCGCGCTCAAGCCGAGCCTGGATAAACAAAAACGCCCACCCCGAGAATTTCTCAAGGTGGGCGTGCACCGGCTGCCTTAGGCGTAGCCGTCAGTAGTTCGACCACCCACTAAAGGTCGCACCCTTCGGAACCGCAACTACGGTGAAGCGCGCATCGAGCGGATACCACTTCTTCGGATCCTCGCCTGCCCACAACACGAATCCGTTGTAATCGGTCACCGGCACTCCGTTCTTGTTCTTGATCGCGATACCGTAACGTGTCCGTGGATTCTTCCACACAATCGGCTTCCCGTCTTTCTTCCACATATTCGGAATCGTAGCAGACCAGGTGACCTGATTTCCGGCCACACCCTGAACATTCGCTGTCGGCGTACAGGTCTCCCGGGAAGTCGACCATCCGGAGGTCGGAGTTTCCCACTGCCATACGCAGAACTGAATCTGCATGGGTTGTGAAACGGGTTGGCTCTTGACCTGTACCCGCATATGCAGGGTGCCATTCGCGTAGTCGACCGGCGATGTCCAGTCGCCGTTGGAGCCGGCGAGCATCTCGAAGATCCGACTGCTGGGCTTCGCGACCGCCTCGACCTTCGGAAAACCTCTGTCGGCCTCGATGACCGGCCAATTCCAGTCAAAGACTTTGATCTCCTTACCAACGCCTCCGGGAGGAGGCGTCGATCCGACAGTGATGACCTTGGATGCGGTCGCTTTCGCTCCGTCGTCGTCGGTCACCGTCAGGGTCGCCGTGTAATTGCCCGTCGTCGTGTAGGAATAGCTGGGCGAGACTGCGGTGCTTGTACCGCCATCCCCGAAGGACCATGACCGACTCACGATCGTCCCGTCGACGTCCGACGACGCCGAAGAGTTGAAGCTCACAGCCAGAGGTGCGGAGCCGCTCGTCGGATTCGCCGTAAAGGATGCGGTGGGAGGCTGATTGACCGAACCCCCGGAACCGACCACGATCGTTTGGGTCGTATCGGTGAACGCGCCGTCATCATCCGTAATCCGAAGCGTTACCACATAGGTTCCGACGTCGCTGTAGACATGGCTCTTGGTACGGCCCCACTCAAACGGACTACCGTCGCCGAAATCCCATCTGCGGCCCGTAATCTGGCCGTCGGGATCGCGCGAAGCCGTCGCGTCGAGATTCACCGTCAGAGGCGCTGCTCCGCTGGTTGGACTCGCGGTGAAGGAAGCGATCGGCGGCACATTTCCGGTGTTGCCACCTCCGTCGCCGATGGACGGGCCCGCCTTGAAGTTCCTGATCCCGACAGCATCGAGCACAACCGGAAGAATCCGAGCCTCGTTGATCAGACCGCCGAAATACCGTTGATAAGTCCGGTTCCAGAAATAACGGCCGAGATCCAACGGCTGTGGATTGCCCTGAACGGGTCCGACCGCCGAGGTCGTACCGCCGACCACCTCGCCGTCGATGTAAAGCACGATCTTGGACGTACCGTTCCCCACGTAATCATACGTGACGGCAACATGCTGCCACTGACCCGCAACCAGCTGTACGTTGGATTCGACCGCGGTACCCTCACCGCTGCCGTCACCCCTGAAGACTTCGAAGTAAAGCTTTTTGGTCCCTTCATCGGTCCCTGCGCTCAACATGAACCCTCGGCGATTGCCGGAAACCGAGGTACCCTGCTTGGACAGGATCGGGTTGCGAACGGATAGGTTATCGGGTCGAATCCAAGCCATCAGGGTAAACTGCTGGGGGCCACTTGAGCTCCGTGCCGGAATGCCGCTGCTCAGTACGTTGTTCGCCCGATCGGCGAACGCACCGGATCCGGAAAGTTGCAGTGCACCGGCGAAATCGCCCTGCGGAGCTGCCCATGCGGCACCGCCTCTGAGAGTCAGTGCATTGGTGTCGGCCTGATCCGACGCCGTTGTGCCGCTGCCGTCGCCGAGTGGCCAATAGGCGCTCGAGGGCTGATCACAGGCGTCGCCGAAACCGTTTCCGTTTGAATCTGCCTGGCCCGGGTTGGGAGTGTAGACGCAGTTGTCGTCCGCATCCGGAATTCCGTCGCCGTCGCTGTCGGTCGTTTGTGCATACGCCGCCGGAAGGCCAACGAGTGCGAGCAGCAAGAGCAGAACGACCGGGACGGCAAACCGTCGGTGTCGAGTACGTTTCAACATGATTTGAGGATCTCCAAGAGGGCTGGATGGTTGCTCGAAATAGTGGGGCGTCGAATTCGCCTCGACCGAGGCGAAAGCACGGAACAGGTTTCTCGTCGTCCAACGAGCGCAGCTCAAGGGCAGGTCCCGCCAGCAACAGGCCGCTGGCTATTCAGGACATCTACATTTCCGTCCATCCAGCTTCGATGCTCAAAACCCTCGAATACTGGCCAGCACGGAAAAGGCACACCTTTTTTAGGGCTTGATCCAAGGTCCCCTCTACGCCATCAAGTCCATTTTCAGGGCATGCCGACCCTTTCGCGAGGTTCATGTTCCGGATCCTGATACCGGCCGTCAAGCGATCACGCCTATCCGGGGTTCGAACGCACCTCTCATCCGACAGGCGGACACCGCGCTAACCCACAGATCATTCAGGAGTCTTCAGTTGGCATATCATCTCGCAATCTATTTGTCGGCCCACGGGTTCGGTCACATCGGTCAAACGGCCCCCGTTGTCGATGCGCTCGCCCCGCGCCTCCCGGACGTGAAGCTCACGATTCTGACCGCTGCGCCGGCATTCAAAATCGCCGAGCGTTTCCACCTGAACCACACCTTGATCCACAACGAGAACGATGTCGGTATGCGCCAATCGAATGCGCTTGAAGTGGATATCCCCGGCAGTTGGATCGCGTACCGGGCATTCCATGAAACCTGGACGGAAAAGGTTCGAGCCGAAGCCCGACGCTTGGAGCAACTCCGCCCGGATCTGGTGCTCGTGAACGTACCCTATCTCCCGCTGGCCGCCGCGCGCCTAGCCGAGATTCCCGCCGTCGCCATGTGCTCGCTCGATTGGGCCGGAATATTTGCACACTACTTCGCCTCGCGTGGCGAACCGGCCGCGCGGATCCTGGAAGAAATGCAGACCGCCTACGAGAGCGCCGTTTGTTTCCTCCGACCCGAGCCGAGCATGGCGATGCCCCATCTCGGCAACACGAAGGCGATCGGACCGATCGCACAGGTCGGTCGAAATTGCCGATCCGTCGTCGAGAGGCAGATCGGGCTAGGGTCGGGCGAGCGACTGGTAATGGTCTCGCTCGGCGGGATGGATTTTCGGCCTCCAATCGAGGACTGGCCGGCGCTTGAAGGTTTACGCCTGATCGTCCCTGCGTCTTGGGAGTCGCGCCACCCGCAGACGGTCGCTTTCGAGGATCTGGGGATTCCCTTCATCGACGCCTTGGCCAGCAGCGATCTGCTGATCGCCAAACCAGGCTACGGCAGTTTCGTCGAAGCCATGTGCCATGGCATCCCCGTGCTGTACGTCGAGCGCGCGAACTGGCCGGAAGCGGACGATATCATCGGGTGGCTTCGGCGCTATGGTGTCTGTGCACGCTTGAATCCAACCGATCTAAGACGGGGCACACTCGTCGATGCGGTAACCGATCTTCTGATCAAGCCGCAGGCACCCCCGCGAGCGCCCACCGGGGCGGCCGAAGCGGCTGAGGAGATCATCGCAATCTTGAAGCAGACGCGCCCGTCATCGCGACGATTTGGTCGAACAGATATTCCGCAAAGGGCATCGAGCAAGTAAAGGCAGGCGATACGGCATTCAGGACGTGAAACGAACGATCATCGCCCTCGAAGCGGAAATCCATCTCGAGCTTTCGTTCGCGCGTATCGAAGAGTTGAGCACGGATCCCCGGTGCACCCCACGTGCGGTAGTGCTTGGGCTCGACCCCGCTCGCCATTTCGCCGGCAAGACGCACCATGCGTCGTTTGAAGTATTTGGACAATTCCTCGACCGCCAGGCCCCGAAACCCGAAGTCGTCGCGGAGGAGCAAGCCTGCCTCTTGCAGCAGAACCTCCCCCAGCTCACGAAGATTAAAGTTCTTGAGTCCGTGATAGTGTTCTCGCCAAAAGGCGGGAATCGCCGTCGGGCCGATCTTCATCTTCCCGGACGCCGTCAAGGTGAAATGAACACCCAGGAAAGGGTTGCGCAGGTCGGGAACCGGATAAATGTTGGTCTTTAGTGCGCCGACGGGCTCGTCACTGTAGAGATACAGCCCTTTGAACGGAATGATGGCATAGGTTTGCGCGAACCCGAAATCCTTGGCGACGCGATCCGCATAGAGTCCTGCGGCATTGATGATGTATCCGACCGACCAGTCGCCGCGCGAGGTCCGAACGCCGCCATCACGGGGGCCAAGGTAGGCCGTCGAGGGGAAAAGACCAATGCCGCACGTTCGCGCATCGTCGAGCAATGCATCGAGTACACGTCGCGGATCGACCGATGCGGTCGATGGCGAATAGAGGGCGCGTTCGCAGGTCTTTGCGCGCGGCTCGATCTCGCGGGCATCCTCAGACGAAACCTCCTGAACATCGACGCCATTGATCCGGCCGCGCCGCAACAGCTCGTCGAGAGACGCAAGCTCGTCCGGGCCTTTCGTCACCACCAGCTTCCCGCAGCGATTGATCGGCAGATCCCGCTCGAGACAATATTCGGTCAGTCGCCGATTCCCTTCCCGCGTGAAGCGCGCCTTAAGGCTATCCGCACCGTAGTAGAAGCCGGCGTGAAGGACGCCGCTGTTTCGACCGCTGGCATGCTCGCCGAACGCGTCTTCCTTCTCGATGAGGGCAACAGCCGCATCGGGAAAACGCCGCTTGGCCTCCAAGGCCAAGGTGACTCCGATGATACCTCCACCGATGACGAGAAAGTCAGCCTTGGCCTGAGTCATGCGCCCATCTCTCGATTAGGTTTTGCGCCCGATTCATCATGTCAGTGCGCCATCCTCGCCCTTCAGACTGCGCGAACGTCCGACTCAACGCCCGATTCACTCAAGAGGTTCTTGATCTCGTCGAGATAGACCTCGTTCATCACGATGATCTGATCAGGTCGATAGCTCACGAGAAAATCCGCAGACACGACCTGCTGGCCCGTTCCGGGAACGTACTTTCCGTGCTTATGAGGATTGAGGTCGACAATATAGTCAATGGCCGCAGACTCCCGCACGATATTCAGGAAGGTCACACCCTTCGAACCGGCGCCCCAAACCACCGTTTTCTTGCCTGCATCTTTCGCCAGCCGAAGCCGCGACTGCCATTCGACAACCTTCGCCCGATAACTCTCGGCGAACGCATCGACATCCAGGGTTACGGCGGCCAGCTCCTCGGGCTCCGGAAGAAGCCCGCTCTCCCCCGATCGCGCCGGCAAGGCTTCGATCGAGAGGAACTGTCCTTCGAAGGCATCGTTCTGCTCCACGACCCGAAACCCGCTGTCCGCAAACACCCGACCCAAAGAACCCGGTGTGAAATAAGAGCAGTGCTCGTAGATGAGATCCCAAATCCCGAGATCCCGAAGCGTGAAGAGTGCATTCGGAACCTCGAAATACACAAGCGTATCGGGGCGTGTATCCAGGGTCTCGCGCAATGCGTCGAGAAACGCCTTCGGATATTGAATGTGCTCGAGGACATGCCTGCAGACGACGAGATCCGCCGGCCGATCGGCGTAGGCCTTCGAATAATAGTCCTGCACGAAGGTGAGACCCGGATGCGCCGCGGCGCCTTCTCGCCCCGATTCGAAGCTCTTGTCGAAGCCCGTGCCGCGATTGTCGCCGGCAGCGCAGATCATCGCCAGAAAATCCCCCTTGCCGCAGCCGAGCTCGATGACATCCTTTCCGCGGATGTCGTATCGTTCGACGAGACGATTCGCCAACGCCGTCGCATACGCATTGAACTTCGGCGAGAAATGGAGCGAGTTCTCGTAACCTTCCGAATAGTCCATCAAGCCCGGATCGAAGACACGATTGAAAACGTGCCCGCAATCCCGGCAAAATGCGAGATCGATGTCCCCGCGCGAGGCCTCACGCGCCTCGCCGGCGCTCGACCAGAGCACGTTGCAGTAGGTCGGCATCGCCTCGATGCGAAGACAGCCCGTCAGAGCCGACGAACCGCAAACCGGACACTCCGTCAAGGCGGCTTCTGCTTGAGCACGCTCGTTCATTCAATGACCTCTCGGGCTGAACAGGGCGTCTGGACCCTATACGGCGACGACATGCGGTGCGAGCCCGAGCGCGTTCAGGTCGCGGGTAATCTCGTCCTGATAGATCTCGTTCATGATCACTACGACATCCGGTCGGTAATTCCGAAGAAACGCCGGCGCGACAATCTCCTGTCCGGTGCCGGACATGAAGTAGCCCTGCCGGTAGGGATTGATGTCGACCACGTACTCGATTTGCCCGGCGGTATCGATCGATCTCAAGAAGGAAACACCCTTGGAGCCTGACCCCCAGAGCACCGTTTTCAACCCCTTAGCGCGCCATTCCGCGAAGCGATCTCGCCACATCTGCAGCTTCGCATCGCAGCGCTGCGGAAACGACGCGACATAATCCTTGAGAAGGTCCAGATCATCCTCGCGCGGCAAAGGCGCGGTGACGTCCCCGGTCGCGGGTCGCGCTTCTATCGTCAGGTATTGATCCCCATACTCGGTATCGACATCGAGCACGTCGAACCCGTTCTGCCTGAAGAGGCGGGCCAGAGACCCGGGGCTAAAGTAGGAGCAATGTTCGTAGTAGATGTCTTCGAACGCACAATCGCGCAGGATCCGGATGACCTCCGGGATCTGGAAAAACACGATCGTATCGGACTTGTCTCCGATCGCTCGCCGCACGGTCGCCATAAAGTCATGGGTCCGTGGGATGTGCTCGAGGGTCATCTTGCAGCAGACGAAATCAGCCTGATGCTCGGCGTACTTTTCCGAGTAGAAATCCTTGATGAAGGTCACCTGCCCCTCCTGGATCAGGATCTCTCGGTCCTCCCGATACCCCGGGTCGAATCCAATCCCGCGATTACCCCCGAGTTGGCTCAGCAACGCGATGAACTCGCCTTTGCCGCACCCGATCTCAAGCACTTCCTTGCCCCGCAGATCGTACTTCTCGATGAGCCGTTCCGCCAAAGCGCGATGGAAGGCGTTGAAGGTTCCGGAGAACCCTTGCGTCTCCTCGTAGCGACCGGAATACTCCGTCAGTTTCGGATCGAACGCGACATTGGAGATAAAGCCGCATTCGGGACAAAATCCGAGTCGGATATCCCCGCGCGGATACTCGGTCGCCTCTTCTCGGGAGCCGAGCAAGATACAGCTGTTCGATGGAACGGCGTCGACCTCGTAGAAGATCTCCATCTCCCCGACATTACAGCTCGGGCATCGGTGTGTCTGTTTCATAGGCTACAGCACCTTAGGCTCGGGAATCGGAACGATGAACCGACCGCCGCGCTCGCGGTACGCGGCCTGCTGCTCCAGGATCTCGTCGGCGAAATTCCACGGCAGGATCAACACATCGTCGGGCATGGTCTCCAACAAACGCTCGGGGGCGTAGATCGGCAGATGTTGTCCGGGCATGTATCGACCTTGCTTATGGATGTTTCGATCGACGACGAAATCCACTAGATCCGAGCCGATGCCGACATAATTGATCAGGGTGCTTCCCTTCGCGGCAGCCCCGTAGGCCGCAATGCGATGGCCTTGGTCCTTGAGGTCGCGCAGCAATCGGGACAAGGCATCCTTGACGTGCTCTACGCGCTTGGAGAAATCCCGGTAATAGTCGAGTTGATCGACCTTTTCGAGCCGCTCGGTCTCCAAAAGGGCTCGCACTGCGGGGCCGACGTCTTCTCGTTTTTCCACGAACAAACGCAACGACCCACCATGGATCTGCAGTCGCTTGACGTCGTTCAGGTAGAGACCGTGACTGCGGAACAGATGATCGAGAGCAGTCGCCGAGAAATAGCAAAGATGCTCATGGTATATGGTGTCGAACTCGCAATGATCGATGAGATCCTTGACGTAGGGCACCTCGATCACGGCAACACCGTCATCCTTGAGAAGACGCGCGACACCCTCGACGAATCCATTGGTATCCGCGACATGCGCCAGTACGTTGTTGCCGTGAACAACGTCGGCCTGTCGACCCTCGCTCTTGAGTTGCTCCGCCAGCTCGAGCGTAAAGAAGGTGTTCAAAGTAGGAACACCGATCTTCTCGGCGGCCTTGGCCGGACCGTCAGCCGGGTCGATCCCGAGAACCGGGATGCCTTGCTCGACATAGTTTTTCAGCAGATAGCCGTCGTTGCTCGCGAGCTCGATCACGAAGGAGGAGCTATCAAGCCCCCTTCGCGCGATGATGTCGTCGACGTTCTCTTTAGAATGACGCAGGAGCGCGGGCGAAAACGAGGAGAAGTAGGGGTAATCGTCGCAAAACAGCTCTTCCGGAGGCACCGTCTCCAGGATCTGAACCAAGGTGCAGCTCGGGCAAAACGCAACCTCGAGCGGATAGGTTGGCTCATGCTGGGACAACTGGGCCTCGGTAAGCAGTCGATCCGCGAGCGGCGTAACCCCGAGGTTGAGAAATGACTGCAGCCCGCGACTCCCGCAGGCCCTGCAGCACGCTTGGCTTGGCATATCAATCAGCTCCCCTTCCTGATGATGAATAGATCGTTCTTAGGCGTTCGAGCGCAAATCCGCGTCGAGTCGACCTTCGGCAACCAGCTTCTGGATATGCGCGATGCGCTTGAAGCGCTCGCCTTCGAAATCATCCAATGCCAAACCGACCTGCTTATAGGCTTGATAGAGCTCATCGACGCCGCGCCGCGCCGTCCACTGCGGCTTGAACTCATGCAGTGTTCGGGCAATGTGGTTGCAGTCGACCCGATAACAGCGCAAATCCGGCCCGGCATCCGGGGCGAAACCGATTTCGCAGTTCGGTACGACGTCGTGGACGATCTCGGCGATCTCGCGAATCTGATAATTCTCGGTGGTCGTGCCCACGTTGAAGGCGTGATCGTGGATCAGGTCGCGGGGCGCCTGAAGGGCGGCGATATAAGACAGAGCGATATCTTCGACATGGACGATCGGACGCCACGGTGAGCCGTCACTCTTCAGATAGACGCTTCCGGTCGTGAAGGCCCAAGCGGTCAGATTGTTGGTGACCAGATCGAAGCGGATCCGAGGCGAGAGGCCGTAGGCGGTCGATGCCCTGAGATAGGTCGGCGAGAAGGTGTCGTCCGCGAGTTCATGCAAGGCTTCCTCGACGCGCACCTTGGACACGCCGTAAGGCGTGACCGGATTGAAGGCCGCATCCTCGGTCAGAAAATTATCGCCGGAGGCCCCGTAGTTGCTGCATGAGGACGCAAACAGGAAGCGTGCCACACCCGCATCCTTGGCAAGCCTCGCGACCTTCACGGATGCCTTGTAGTTGATCTCCTCGGTGAGCTGCGGTCGATAATCGCCCATCGGGTCGTTGGACAATCCTGCAAGATGGATCACGGCATCGAAGCCGCGAAGGTCCGCCGCTTCGACATCTCGGACATCTTTGCGGATGTTTTGGACGTCGGCCAGCTCGCCGGTAAAGGTACAGTCCTCGAACCAATCCGCGTCGAGTCCCACGACATCATGCCCGCGTTTCAGCAACATCGGGACCAGAATTGTCCCTATGTAACCCAAATGTCCGGTCACCAAAACTCTCATCGTCTCGCTCCAAGGTCTCGGGGCACAAAAGAGGACGGCGCGAAAGTCGCGCACCACTTACATTCGTTTCGGCACGAAGACGCAAACTACGCGCCAGGATAGACATTTCACCAACGCGTTTCGCCGGGATCGCAACGGGACAGCGACCCGCCCTGGCGCGGCGACGTTTCGGTAAGCGGCACGTCAGCGTGTCGCCTACTCCGTCCGGATGCAAACCACTCGCGTCTAGGCGGAACAGATGATCAGGACCAACTCTTCCAAGGTGGATTGCCGTGCTGCCACAACTCCTCCAGGAGATGCTTCTCGCGCAAGGTATCCATGCACTGCCAGAACGACTCGTGACGATAGGCCATGAGCTGCCCGTCGGCCGCGAGCCGCTCCATAGGTGCATGCTCGAACATGACCTCGTCGCCCTCGATGTAATCCATCACACCGGGCTCCAGCACAAAAAAGGCCCCGTTGATCCAGCCCTCGTGGATCTGCGACTTCTCGGTAAAGCTGGTCACGGCATCGCCGTCGAACTCGAGATTGCCGTAACGCGCGGGCGGCCTGACGGCCGTCACGGTGGCGAGCTTCCCGTGGGCGCGGTGAAACCGCAGCAGCGCATCCAAATCAACATCGGAGACGCCGTCGCCCCAGGTCAACATAAAGGTTTCGTTGCCGAAGTAGGACTGCAATCGCTTGATACGACCGCCGGTCATCGTCTTCAGGCCTGTTTCGAAGAGGTTGACCGTCCAATCGGGGCGATCCCGGTCATTCGACGTGGTCACCTGTCCGGTTGCGGTTTCGATACGCATGTCGCCGGACAAGATCCCGAAGTCCTTGAACCAGCGCTTGATGTAGTCGCCCTTGTAGCCCAGGGCGACCGCGAAATCACGATGCCCGTAGCTATAGTAGTGCATCATGATGTGCCACAGGATCGGGCGGCCGCCGATCTCCACCATCGGCTTCGGACGGATCTCCGTCTCCTCGGCCAAACGCGTTCCCAGACCACCGGCAAGTATTCCGACCTTCATGATAATTACCCTCGCTTCGGATGATGTTTCGCCTAGAGCCCACTTCCGATCCATTCCGATCCATTCCGATCCATTCCGCTTCCGGCGGTTCGCCGGGCACCGACAATGCATCCAGGCATGGGCACTTTGTGACGCGCCCCGCACGCCGGGCGACCGAGGGTTCATCAGGATCGATCGCTTGCCTGTTCAACCGGCTCAGGCGTTCACGACCTCTGCGTAGGCGCCTTCGCTGACCAAGCGCCCCCGGTCGAGCCGATAAAGCTTATCGCAATGCGCTACGGTCGTAAGTCGATGAGCAACAATAATGATCGTCTTGTTGCCGTGCAGGGCATCGACGGCATCCATCACGCCCTGCTCGGTCGCGGTATCGAGTGCACTGGTGGCCTCGTCGAGAACCAAAACAGCCGGGTCGTGATAGAGTGCGCGGGCGATGCCGATGCGTTGGCGTTGCCCTCCGGAAAGCCTGACCCCCCGCTCGCCGACCAGCGTCTCCAAACCGTCGGGTAATGACGCAAGGAGATCTTCGAGCTGAGCCGATTTCACGGCAGCCAATACCGCCACTTCGTCGATGTCCTTGTCTGCGATTCCGAATGCGATGTTGCGACGCAGCGTGTCGTCGGTCAGGAAGATGCTCTGCGGAACATAGCCGATCTGATCCTGCCAACCTCGGAGGTTCGTTTCGATATCCACCCCATCGACCAAAACACGCCCGGAAGAGGGGCGAATCAGCCCGAGAATCACGTCTATCAAGGTGCTCTTCCCGGCCCCGCTGCCGCCGATGAATCCGACCGATGCACCGATCGGGATCGCGAGATCGACATCGATGATCGCCGCGACATTCGCCCCGTCATAGGTGAACCCGACGCACTCCAACCGAATCTCCCCACCGAACGGCAACAGTCCGATCCGCGGCTCGGGCGACACCCGTTCCAGATCCCGCAGCTCGGCATGCACGCTGTCGATTACGGGCCCGACGAACCTCAGCTCTTGACTGCTCGTCGTCACCTGCCCCAGCTTGGGCATCAAACGAAAGGCTGCAGCAGCAAACACCGCGAGCGTCGGGATGATGGACTCGATCGCACGCCCTTGCGCCAGCATGCTGACTACCAGCGCCACCAACCCGAGCACCGCGAGGAACTCGAACCAAAGGCGCGGCAGCCCGTTGAGAAATTTACGTTTACGTTCCGCTTGAGCGTTTCCGACCGCATGGGTCGCGAACTGAGCCAGAAAACTCTCCTCATGTCCCAGTAGCTTGATGTCCTTCACGCCGCCCAGCCCCTGCTGAAGGTGCTGGATAATCCGGCCTTGATGGAAGCGGCGCGCCTTGCCCCAACGCCGAATCCGTTGTTTGGTGACGTACTGAAGCAGCGTCCCGGCTATCCCCAGGATCAAAAGGGCAACCAATCCGCCGATCGGCTCGACGACAAGCAGCAAGGCGCCGATCCCGATCAAAACAAGCCCCTGCGTCACGAGTTCGATCAGACTGTTTAAGCCGGCCGTGAACTGGTTTGATTCCACGCTCACGTTGCGGATCAACTGCGCCGAGTTGCGCATCAGATGAAAGGTGTAGGGCTGTAGAAGGTAAGCGCGAAACAGGCGACGCGCTAGGCCCGCCTGCGTGTCCGCAACGAACGCCGACCGCTGCCAAACCATGAAGGCCAAGAAGGCATTCTTGACTGCGAAGAACCCGAGCATGCCGAGCATGCCGAGCATGATCAGGGTTTTCTGATCGGGATTTCCCAAACGGTCCAAATACGGCTTCAGCAGCGGATAACGACTGCCGATGTCCGGCTCCGAAACCAGCGCCAAAAACGGAATAATTAGGCCCACACCCAGCGTCTCGAGGACCATCGCGACGAGCATCAGCGCGAACAGCCAATAAGCATGCCTGCGCTGCTCCGGCCTTAAGACCGCAAAGATCTTCCGGATATGTTCCATACAGGGCCTTATGAAATCCTAAAGAAGCGACCGGATGGAGCCTCCGAAACGTCCCGCCATCGATCGACAATTGCGCCGGGCAGCGACAATGCCGATCGACCTCGGATCGACACGACACGTGAAAGCCCTTTCGTCGGGTCCTCACGTGTCATCTCTGCCTCGTCGTATAGTATGGGGGTTAAGACCGGACCGGGAAGCGCTCTCCAACCGAAGGTGGCCTGAGATAACAATGGATGTTTCGCTTCTAACCGTGCCCGGTGACAGGAATCTCGGTCTGCGGCGACTCCAACTGTTAGTCTGCATTGAACCCGAGACTAGGTCAACGCATCTTGTGAGTCAGCCCCGGCGGTTGACGAGCTCCCGGATGGCATTGTTCTTGATTCCGGCCAAAGTGCCCCGTGGCGCTCCGGCACGACGTGCATTCGCGACCCCGCGAAGCGGGTGTAGGGTGGCCGGTCCAACGAGCGAGGCACTCCGGGTTTTTACGAGATCCTCGTCCGCGATGCGAACGCCCCCGGCACTATAGGAATCGAAGCCGTACATGAGGTTCATCGTGCACAAAAAACCGACACCGACGCACCAACATAAGCCGAGTGGGCTCTCGCTCCTTTGGATTTTCGCCATGGTCCTCGCCGGCTCGGTCACGGCACAGACGCTTCCGACACCTGTTGCCTACTGGTTTCTCGACGAGTCCGGTGGGCTGATTGCCGCCGATCAGTTCGGCGGAAACGACCTCGCCCTGATAGGCCCGACGCAGTGGCAGCCCGCTTCGGGATATGTCGACGGCGCACTCGCGCTGGGCGGGAACGGCGCTTACGGAACTCGTACCGACGCCCAGTTGGGCGCCGGCATTCCGGGCAAGCTCGGCACCCAAACTCGGGATTTCACCCTGTCGGCCTGGATTCACCCGACCAGCCTAGCCGATCGAAACCCGATCCTCGTCAAACAAGCCGCGCCGGAGCGCGGCTTGATGTGGAGCGCCGGAACGTCTGACGGCGCCGGCCGACTCTCTGTCGAAATCTACAAGAGCAACGACGCGACAACCGGTAAGACGGAGCTGACCTCGAGTGTTCCGCTGGCCGTCGGCGTGTGGCAGCACGTCGCAGTGACCTACCGCTTCGTCGCCGATGGCAGCTCGATTCTCACCCTCTATATCGATGGGAACCAGGTCGGACAGACCACCACTGCAGTCGGCCCCGTTCGAGCAAACGACCGGCCGCTGGATCTGGGTCGGTACACCTGGAACACCTACCAGCGCTTCTTCAACGGACGCTTGGACGAGGTCCAGGTATTCGATGCCGCGCTGACGGCCGCACAGATCCAGGCCGTGATCGACGACGCCGACCTGCAAGCGACGAACGTCCCGCCCGTTGCCGCCATCGCGGCGACGCCGCAGAGCGGCATTGCACCCCTTACGGTCGGTTTCAACGCAAGCGCATCCTTCGACTCGGACGGAGCAATCGCCTCCTACGACTGGGACTTCGGAGACGGCACCAGCTCGGTTGAGATTGCGCCGAGCCATGAGTATTTGACCCCGGGCGCCTACCTCGCGACCCTCACCGTCACGGACAATCTCGGCAAGACGGGACGCGCGGAGCAAACAATACGAGCAACCGATCCGCTGAACGTCGCGCCGATCGCGCGCTTCACCGCCCTCTGGAACGGGGTCACCGTTACCCTCGACGCAACCTCGTCGTCGGATGCCGACGGCTCAATCGTCTCCTACCAATGGAGTCTCGGCGACGGCTCCACCAAGGCCGGCCCGACCATTCAGCACGGCTATGCGCAGCCCGGAACCTACAACGTCAGTCTGACGGTAATCGACGACAGCGGCGGGGCCGACACGATTACGCGGCCCGTAACCTTCATCGCACCTGAGTTGAAGGTCTTCGAGATCAATCGCCTCGTCACCAAGACCGATCGTGGCTTCCCCTGGGATCAACCGCCTGCAGCCGCGGCCAACGGCGATTGGACGACTCCGATCAACTACGCCCAAGGCACCCTGCAGATGCGCGCCGAGATCCGCGGACAGCCCGTGGTTCAGGCGATGAAATTCCAGTTCTGCATGTGGCAGTACAACCTTACCCTGGAAACCTGCAGCTCCATTCGGGATGTCCCCGGGACACCCGGGACCGTAGTGACCTGGTCGTCCTACATCCCGACCATGTACAAGAAAGACGGCAACCCGATGGATTGGGCGAATCCGCGGCAGCGCTACGGACTTTCCATCAAGAACAGCGCCGGCCTACCCGTCAGCGATTTCTCCGGTTGGAATTGGAACGGCGAGAACCCGGACCAGTGGTATCCGCTCGACGTCCGCTACACGGTCGTCGCCGTCCCGCCCGGGAAAACATTCGGGGGCTGGACCGCCGACGTCCTCAATGCGGCGCCGGGCTACATCACCGACAGCGCACCGCCCGCTATCGGGACGGTCAGCGTCTCCGCCGGCCAAACCTCGGCGGTCCTGACCTGGACGACGAGCGAACCGGCCACGGCTACTCTGGTTTACGGGCTAAGCGCAAGCTATGGCGTGGGCGAAGCGGAATCCTCCACACTCTCGACCACGCATAGCGTGAGCCTCGGCGGTCTGAGCCCCGGGACGACCTACCACTATCGCATCGACGCATTCGACGCGGCGGGCAACCGCAGCGCGACCGGCGAGCTGACCTTCTCGACCCTGTCCGAGAGCGGACCCGCACCCGTCATCGTCTCGGACGCTTTCAGCCAGGGTACGCTCGACACCGATGTCTGGGCCTTCGTCAATCCGCTCGGCGACGCCACACTTTCGCTCAACGGGGCGCAAGCCTCGATCGCCGTGCCCGGTGGCTCGGCCCATGATATCTGGAATGCAGGCAATTTCGCCCCCCGCATTATGCAGGCGGCGCCGAATACCGACTTCGAGGTCGAGGTCAAGCTCGACTCTCCCGTCACGCAGCGCTTCCAAATCCAGGGCTTGGTGGTTCAAGAGGCGCCTAACCGATTCATACGGTACGACGTCCACCACGACGGCGCACAAGTTCGGATCTTCGCAGCGACACTCGTCGACGGCACCGCCACGACACGCCACAACGTCGCCACGGCGCCCATGACCAGCCCCATTTTCCTGCGGCTGGCCCGCCAGGGAAATGTTTGGACGCCCCGTTACTCGACCGACGGGACAAACTGGCAGACGCTCGGCAATTTTACCCACGCGATGACGGTCACGAGCGTCGGCGTATTCGGGGGAAATGCCGCCAACACCGGAAGCCCGGTGCCGGCTCACACTCTTGTCGTCGACCACTTCTTCAATACGGCCTCGCCGATCCTGCCCGGACCGGGTGCACCCTCGATCACGACACAGCCAAGCGATCTGGCCGTCGTCGAAGGCGAGCCTGCAACCTTCTCGGTCACGGCCACCGGGAATGCCCCGCTCGCCTATCAATGGTCTCGAGACGGTGTTCCGATCAGCGGCGCAACGAGCGCGTCCTATACAATTCCCGTCACGACCAGGGCAGACAACGGAGCACATTTCGTCGTTACGGCCTCCAACGCAGCAGGCAGTGTCGCGAGTCGAGCCGCGAAACTCAGCCTGATCTCCGGTGGAGGACCCGTCATCGACGTCTGGTACGGGCCCGAGCAGACCTTCGGAGCGCTCGGCGTGCCGCAGTGGGCGATCAACGTCCTGGGCAACATCTCCGACCCCGACGGTCTCGGACAGGTGACCTACTCACTCAACGGCGGCCCGGCTCAGGCCCTCTCGGTCGGCCCCTTTCGCCGACTCGAAGCGCCCGGTGACTTCAATGTCGAGATCCCCTTCACAAGCCTGATTCCCGGCGCCAATCTCGTCGAGATTCGCGCTACGGACAGCCTCGGCAATCTAGCCACCGAGACGGTGACTGTTCAGCACTCGCCCGGAAACGTCTGGCCGCTGGATTATGCGATCAACTGGGCGACGACGGGCGATATCCAAGATGTCTCACAGATTGTCGACGGCGATTGGGGAATCGTCGGCGGTGCACTGCGGCCGATTCAGCGCGGCTACGATCGTCTGGTCGCGGTCGGGGATATCGCCTGGACCGACTACGAGGTGACGGTCCCGGTCACCGTCCACGGCTTCGACGCGAAAGGATTCGTCAAGCCCAACTTCAAACCCTCCCTGGGCGTCATGCTCAAGTGGCCCGGCCACACCAACTGGACGGGCTCGCAGCCGGGGTGGGGCTACTACCCGGCGGGCGGGGGTGCCTGGTACGAGTTCGAGCAAGACGGGTCCGGATCGCTCTCCCTGACCGATTTCGAAACGCTTGACGCTGTCGATCCGTTGAATCGCGACCTGAGCATTAATGTCGCTTATATCTGGAAGGTACGGGTCCAGTCCCTGATCGGCGGAAGTACGCGTTACAGCGCCAAGGTCTGGCGGGCGAGCGACCCGGAGCCCGCCAGCTGGGAGCTCATCGCGACGGACGCAAACGATGTCGACGGCGGATCGCTACTCCTCGTGGCGCATTACGTCGACGCGAGCTTCGGCAACATCACGATCAAACCCATCGCCCTCGATCCGAGCGATCCGCCTCCTCCGCCGGTGCTGCATCACGGCGTTGTCGACGGGGTCGGCGCGAGCTGGCAGACCGTCACTTTGCCTTACGGCTACACCGATCCGGTCGTCGTCGCATCGGTGCGTTACCCGAACGCATCCGTTACGCCCGTCGTGACGCGGATACGCAACGCCGTGGGTAACCAATTCGAGCTGCGCGTGCAGAACCCGAGCGACCAGCCGCTCACCGGCAGCTACAGCGTGCACTACACCGTCGCCGAGGCCGGTGTCTACACGCAGGCCCAGCACGGCATCAAGATGGAAGCGGTGAAGTTCACCTCGAACAAAACCAATTATAAGGGCGCCTGGTGGCAGCAAGAGGCGCGCACCTATGCCAACAGCTACACCGCCCCAGTCGTTCTCGGGCAGGTGATGAGCGCGAACGACACGCGCTGGTCGTCCTTCTGGGCCCGCGGCGACAGCAAGGACTTTGCCCCGAATCCCACGAAACTCTCCGCCAGCAAACACGTCGGCGAGGACACGGTCAAAACCCGCGCCAACGAGCTGATCGGCTATATGGTTATCGAGTCCGGCAGCGGCGAGGTCGGCGGCGTCGGCTATCACGCGGGTGTCAGCGCGGCATCGATACAAGGCATCGGAAACAACCCCCCATTCTCCGTGCCTTACCAAATCGCCATGTCCGCCTCCACCGCGGTGGTGTCTTCGGCCGGGATGAAGATCACGGACGGCGGCTGGCCGGTCCTCTTCGGGACCAACCCTCTCGCCAATGGCGCGCTCAGTCTTGCAATCGACGAGGACCAGATCACCGACGCCGAGCGATCGCACGGCAGCGAGCATGTCGCGTATTTGGTGCTCGGGGGCAACACTGCACCCGGCGCACCGGTCGTCACACCGCCCGCAAACGTCACGGCAGAGGCCACCGGCGTGCGCAGCTACCCGGCGATCGGCCAAGCCACATCCAGCGACGGCACTCCGGTCACAAACAACGCCCCGTCGAACGGTTTCCCGCTCGGAACCACGGTCGTGACCTGGTCGGCCACCAATCTCGCAGGCCTCACCGGTACTGCCCAACAGCAGGTCACGGTCGTCGACACGACAGCGCCGCAGATTACGGTACCCGCCAATGTCGTCGCACAAGCAACCGGGACCTTGACCTCGGTCGTTCTGGGGCAAGCCACCGCGACCGATCTATTCGGTCCGATCAGTATCGGCAACAACGCTCCGAGCAACGGCTTCCCGGTCGGCACGACCCTGGTGACCTGGACCGCCACCGATGCCAACGGCAATAGCTCCAGCGCGACGCAGAGCGTGACCATCATCGCCGGTGGAACCGGAGGCATCGTTTCCGACGATTTCAATCAAGGCACGCTCGACACGGGCATTTGGACCTTCGTCGATCCGATCGGCAATTCCACCCTGTCGCTCAATGGCGCGCAGGCCGCGATAGGAGCGCCCGCGACAACCGCCCACGACATCTGGACCGCCGGCAACTTCGCGCCACGGCTCATGCAGGCGGTACTCGATGCGGACTTCGAGGTCGAGATCAAGCTCGATTCGCCGGTCACGCAACGCTTCCAGATCCAGGGACTGGTGGTCGAGGAATCGCCCGGCCGGTTCATGCGGTTCGATGTCCACCACGACGGCACCCGGGTCCGCGTCTTCGCCGCCACGGTGGTCGACGGCACTGCCTCGATTCGACACAACGTCGCCACCACGCTCTCGGGCAGCCCGCTCTATCTACGTTTGGCACGCCAGGGCAATCTCTGGACGCCGAAGTACTCGACCGACGGCACAAACTGGCAGACCTTAACCGCCTTCAGCCACGCCATGAGCGTCAACGCTATCGGCATCTTTGCCGGCAATACCGGCAGCCCGATACCCGCGCATACCGCGTTGGTCGATTACTTCCTCAACACCGCCGATTCGATCGCGCCCGGGCCGCCGGTTGCCGTCGACGACACCGCATCGGTCGTGCGCGGCGGCACCGTCGTGATCGACGTCCTCGCCAACGACAGCGATCCAGACGGCAATCTCGACCCCGGCACCGTCTTGATTCAGAACCTGCCCGCCTTCGGCACACTGAACGACGACGGCACCGGACGTCTGACCTATGTGCACGACGGCTCGGCCACCACGACGGACAGCTTCAGCTACACCGTCGCCGATGCTCCGGGCGCCGTTTCGAATGTGGCGGACGTTTCGCTCACGATCACCGCAGCCCCCGCAACGACCTCGGTCTTTCATCACGGGACCCTTGCTGCGGTCGACGACACCTGGCGCACCGTCACCCTACCCCGCAGCTATACCGATCCGGTCGTCATCGCTGCCGTCCAGTACGACACGCCCCCCGCGTTACCCGCGATCGCGCGGGTGCGCAACGCCGTCGGCAACAGCTTCGAGGTGCGCGTACAGAACCCGGGAGACGAGCCACTCGACGCCGCCTACACCCTCCACTACACGGTGGTCGAGGCCGGCGTCTATACCCTCGCCGAGCACGGCATCAAAATGGAAGCCGCTCGCTTCACCTCGACCCAAACCAGCGGAATCGGTAACTGGTCGGCAGGCAACACCCGCGCCTATGCCCAGAGCTACACGAGCCCGGTTGTCCTCGGTCAGGTCATGAGCGAGAACGACCCGCGTTGGTCGGTGTTCTGGGCGCGCGGCGGTACCATTAAACAACCGCCCACCTCCAGCATCCTGGTCGTCTCGAAGCATGTCGGGGAAGACTTCGAGAAGACCCGCGCGAACGAAACCATCGGTTATCTGGTCATCGAGGCCGGCAGCGGCGTCGCAGCAGACACCCGCTATTCAGTCGGCCTGAGTGCCCGAACGGTGGCCGGCGTCGAGGGGATACCGCCCTACGCAGTACCCTACCCCGCCGGCATCGTCCCGACGACCGCCGTCCTGTCCGCGTCCGCGATGCAAGGCGGCGACGGCGGCTGGCCCATTCTCTACGGGCTCGCGCCCCTCAGCGCCGGAGCGCTGGATCTCGCCTTCCAGGAGGACCAGCTCGCCGACCTTGAGACCGCCCACACAACCGAGCAGGTGGCCTACCTTTTGCTTGAGTAAGCTGATTTTCGGAAAGGGAACGACCACGTGAAGGGGCGACTGAAGTCGCCCCTACGTTCGCCCCTACGTTGCTTGCACGCATCGAAGGCGATACAAGCGCGCGCACCGTGAAATGACATGCTTGACCGATTCGACCGAAACATCGGAGCGTATCGGCCGACAGGAAACCCTTGCGCAATCAATGATTGATGAGACGAAAAATGGACAATAAAATCCAAGCGCGACGCACAGTGACACGGCCTTTCACCGCACTCGCTCTCCTGTGTTTGCTGCTCTCAGGTCTGGGCGGGGCTTCCCGGAACGCATCCGCCGACGACTGGTGGAGCAATCTCCACGACTACCGCGTGCCGCTCGAGGTCACGTCGGGATCCACCGCGCTCATCGACAAGATCGTCACGATTCCGATCGACTTGACGAGCCTGCTCATGCAGGCCGGGGCCGGATCGACCACCCTGGATGTGCGATCGCTCAGAGTGCTCGAGACATCGAGCGCCGGCACGGCAATCAACGCCGCTGTGCCGTTTCAGTTCGACCCGGCGCCCGATTTCAACGCGACGTCCAACGCGGTCGGCGAGCTCGTCCTGCTCATGGAAGGATCGACGCCGTCAAGCGGACGACGCAATTTCCAGATCTATTTCGCGGCCGGGGCAGCGCTTCCCGCCCCCCCCGTACTCCCTCGCATCTCCGTCACGGACGGCGTCATCGACGAGGGCGAATCGAGCTTCGCCGTCCGTACCGTCGCCGGCGACTGGTACTATCACAAAACCAGCGGCGGCTTTTCCAGCCTCGAGGACAGGAGCGGCAATGACTGGATCGGCTATTCCTCTGCCGCCGGAGCCAGCGGTGATTACCGCGGCATCCCGAACCTTGTACCACCGGCCAGCGGGGGATATTTTCACCCGGGTCGACCCGGCACGGCTCAGTCGAGCCTCATAGATCGCGGGCCGCTGCGCGCCCGGATCCACTCACGGTCAGCAGACAGTCAATGGGCTACCCTCTGGGAGATCCTCCCGACCCACGCCACCATGACGGTCACCCAAGCTGCCGGCAAGTATTGGTTCCTCTACGAGGGCACACCCGGCGGAACCCTCGATCTGAATACCGACCTCGTCGTCCGCTCGAACGGAACCCAAACAAAGGCGTCGGCAAGCTGGAAGCTTGATATCCCCGGCGAGGAATGGGCCTACTTTGCCGACCCCGGTATCGGACGATCGCTTTATGTCTCGAGTCATCAGAGCGATTCATTGATCGACATGTATCGGCCGATGGACGGCGCCATGACGATCTTCGGCTTGGGTCGGGATCAGGTGAATGCCTTGCTGTCCGGCGAGCGCCGCTTCTCAGTCGGCTTGGTCGACAGCACCCAGATCGGGGCCATCGCGCCCGTTGTGCGCTCCGCATCGGCGGACAATGTCACCGGCACGCTCGGCACACCACAATCACGCCCGCAGGACGACCAAAAACCGGTCGCGCGCGCACTGGCCAACCGCATCGCGGGTCCGGTCCCCTTCACCATCAACGTCAACGGCGGAACCTCAAGCTGCGTCTGCGGCCCCATATCAACTTACGCATGGGACTTCGGCGACGGCGGCACCGCCAACGGAGCCTTAGCCAGTCACACCTTCGCGCAGGAAGGCATCTTCACCGTCACCCTCACGGTAACCTCCGCCACCGGGACCACCTCAACCGATCATTTCGCCGTCGTCGTCGGGGCGCTCCTGCCCGGTGAAGGGCCGCAGGCCGTCTTGAAAAGCAACGTGGCCAGCGGCTCCGCACCGCTCACGGTGGAGCTCGACGGAACCGACTCGACGGATCCCGATGGCGGCACTCTGAGTTACAGCTGGGATTTCGGTGACGGCGCGACCGCCTCCGGACCATTTGCGAGCCACACCTTCACTCAACCCGGGACTTACACAGTTCTCCTCACAGTCACCGACAGCCAGGGCAGGATCGGCACCGACAGCGCCGCAATCAACGTCACCCCGGCCGTGGGCAGCGCGCCCCCGGTCTTCCATCACGGCAGGGTCGAGAACGTCGGCGAAGCCTGGAAGACCGTCGCCTTACCCTACGCCTACAAGGATCCGGTCGTGATCGCTTCGGTGCGATATCCGGACGCAGCGGTACAACCCGTCGTCACGCGCGTGCGCAATGCCTCCGGCAACCAATTCGAAGTGCGCGTGCAGAACCCGAGCGATCAATCCCTCGCCCGAACCTACAGCGTCGATTACACGGTCGTGGACGCCGGCACCTACAGTCTCGCCGAGCACGGGATCAAGATGGAGGCGGTCAAGGCCACCTCGACCAAGACGAACGCAAAAGGTGCTTGGACGGCGACGGAAACACGCACCTACAGCAACAGCTACACCACACCCGTCGTGCTAGGCCAGGTCATGAGCGCCAACGACGCGGACTGGTCGGTCTTCTGGGCACGCGGCGCCACCAAGGACAGCCCTCCGAGCCCAAGCGCACTCTCTGCCGGCAAACACGTCGGCGAAGACACCGACAAGACACGCGCGAACGAGGCGATCGGCTATCTGGTGATCGAGGCGGGAAGCGGCAATATCGGCGGCGTCGCCTATCAAGCCGGCGTCAGCGCACCGATCGTCGCCGGGATCGCCGCGGGACCTTACTCGATAGCGCTCTCGAGCGGCTCAACGCCCTCGACCGCGGTCGTTTCCGCCGCCGGCATGCGCGGCGGCGACGGCGGCTGGCCGGTCTTGTTCGGCGCAAATCCGCTAGCCGCCGGTGTCCTCGGGCTCGCGTTCGACGAAGACCAGATCACAGACACGGAGCGGTCCCACGGCGCCGAGCAGGTCGCCTACCTCGTGCTCGGAAACGAGGGCGGCGGCACCGGGAACCTTCCGCCTGTTGCATCCTTCACGGCGAGCCCGACCAACGGAACGGCGCCGTTGACGGTGAGCTTCAACTCCTCCGCGTCGTCCGACGTCGACGGAACGATCGCGAGTCGGACTTGGTCCTTCGGCGACGGCGGCACGAGCACCGCAGTCTCGCCCGGGTATACCTATACGGCGGCGGGAACCTACACGGCGACCCTGACCGTCACCGACAATGATGGAGCAAACGCAACTGCGTCCAAGACAATTACTGTCGGATCCGCTCCTCCTCCGGGGGGCACAGGCAAGGAGCTCAAGGTCTTCGACTGGAATTGGCCGGTCATCGAGGACGACAGAGGTTTCCCGAAGGTCGAGGCAGTGGCTAAGCCCAGCAGTCGGATCTTCGAGATGCTCCCGGGCTCCAACGGCGACTGGACATCGCCGGTCGACTACGCGAATGGCACCCTGCACATGCGGGTACAGGTCAATAGCCAACCCGTTCCACAAGCCATGAAGATTCAGTTCTGCGTGTGGCAGTGGGAGACTCCGACCTCCGGATGGACGACTTCCCGAGAGACCTGCACGCCGACGGCGAATGTTCAGGGTACGACCGGAAATCAGGTCATTTGGTCTGCCGCGATTCCGACCATGTGGAAAAAGGACGGGAAGCCGATTGTGTGGACGGATCCAAGGACACGCTACGGTATCGCGATCAAGAACACGAGCGGAGTGCCGGTGACCAACTATGACGGATTCGTATTGTGGGCAGGCGAGGATCCGAAGGAATGGTATCCGCTCGATGCGCGCTTCACGGTCGTCGCGGTTCCCAAAGGCGCGACCTTTAGCGGCTGGTCAAACTACTAAGGTGATTTCCGGAAAAGGATTTCCCTACGTGTAGGGGCGAATTTATTCGCCCTTGCTGCCTCGACAGGTCTTCCGGGTATGCACCGTCGGAATGCCCATCATGAGAATCGCCTAACCGTTACGCCGAACTCGTGACCCGCGCTCCGCGGTGTCGTGCCACCGCGCGGATAAACGGACGCCAGCATGGGCCGTGATTATTGAGCGCAACTGCAATTTTGGTTTGAACGAGAGAGCATACATGTTTCCAAACTTTATGTGCATCGGAGCGCAAAAGGCCGGAACAAGCTGGCTGGCGGACAAGCTTAGGAAACACCCTCAGATCGAGATACGCAGAAAAGAGGTACATTACTTCGACAAAGACTATTTTCTCAATCCGCCGCTTCTCGCTCGAACAAGAGATCCGCGATTCTGGAAGAGCCTTTACTCGAGTATCGGCCGCGATCTCCGTAAGCTGTCCGCTTCACAACTGGCGTGGGACATGCGCTACCACCTTGGAGAACGCAACGACGAGTGGTATGCCAGCCTGTTCAAGGCAAGTCCAAATCTCGTGACCGGCGATATGACACCAGCATACTCGGCTCTTGACGTAAGCACGATTGCACATATCGCCAAGCTCATGCCCGATCTAAAAATCATTCTGCTGCTGCGAAACCCGATAGAACGGGCATGGTCCGCCGCCGGAATGAACGTGCGAAAGCAGAGGTTCGGTTTCGAAGCCGCCAATGGTCAAATGAACGAGCTCACCGCTGCAGACTATATTCAGTATTTCGAGTTGCCATGGGTCGTCCGGCGGGGAGACTATATCAGCATGATCAACAACTGGGAGCGATTCTATCCGCGCGAACAGATGTTTATCGGGTTTCTTGAAGATATCAAACAACGACCGAACGAATTCCTTTCCGACGTTTGCGGCTTCCTGGGCGTCGATCCATCCCCCACGACACCAAAGAACGTTTCAACGCCCTCGAATGTAGGAAACAATCCCGAGATGCCAATTGAGATTGGAAGGTATCTCGCCCAAACATACGAGCCAAACATCCAGACACTCGCGTCATATTTTTCCGGGCATCCGCGAAACAGTTCTTACGTAAACAACTGGCTTATTTCGACTCGTCGACTGCGGACACGCTCGTAGCTCTGGCCGAGCGTGCGCGCGGATCCGAGCGCCACAGCGAAACCGCGCACTGCAGAGGAGGCGTTACGAGACAGTCCACGTTGGGTGGCCGATCAGATGGGCGAGGCGGTCGCCTGATGTCGAGCGAGTCGCATGAACGTACTGCGCACGGACCGAAGCCCCCAGCGCATCATGTTAAATACACTCTCCGACCTTGCGCCTAGAGATCATGCGCAAACGCCAATCAGAATACAATTAGAGGCTGACACAATCTATTCCACACGCAACGTAGCCAAAACTACAGCCACATAGTAAACTTTTCCGACCGGAATTTGATCACCGTGCTGGCGTAGTAAATGCCCTATTGTCTCTTATTAAAGGAGCCAGAAATGCAAACTGCAGTCGAACGCGTGTTCTCAACGCTGGTCAACTGGACGCAAGGAAATATCTTTCCACTCGCAATACGAAAATCAAGGGTCGATCGACGTTATAGCGTTGTTGAAGCTCAACCCGAAGAATGGAGGCAGAAACTGCGTGACCTCGGTATTCCCCTAGAGGAAACCTTTTGGGGCCCGATGACATTGCTTCCCCGACGCGTATCCTGCATCATCGACGCGATCGAGGCCACCCCCCCCAAAGCTGTTCTTGAGATAGGTAGCGGAAGCAGCACAATTCTTCTCGCCGCGTTGGCGGCGAAGCACGGGTTTTCCATCGTCTCGCTTGAGAATTTCAAAGGCTCATACGAACGCGTCAAGTCACTCCTCGCCGCCATCCCGCGAGGTTCCGACGTTCGTCTCGAGAGCGTGGGATTCGTCCGACGGCGCTACCCGGACCAAAAACGCTACTGGTGGTATGATGTTGATCTTGGCCGGTATGATACCGATTTCGATTTTGTCTTAATCGATGGACCATCAAGTACATTGGTCGGTCGAAACGGCGGGCTTCCCGAGATTGCCCCGTACCTGAGCCCTAATAATCGCATCTACGTCGATGACGCGACAGGAACCCATGGACTTGCGTGCCTATCCGAGTGGAAGCGATATTTTCCGAACCTCCAGGTCACAAATCCGGCGAGTTGCCCAAAGATGGCTTTAATGCACCTTCCTCGTGAGTAGTGCTCGCGAGGGTCGGCACCGATCTACCCCGGATTTTCTCTTACCTCAGTGAGATCGAGCGTACGCTGCGCGCCAAGGAGAGCCAAGAAGGGCGTTTAGCCCCAGGATTGGCCTGGGCGCGGGTGTGGCTACGCAGAGGCGAAGGGGCGGGAATCCCTAAGCCGCGTAGGGATTATGTAGAGCGCATCCCACACGCCGTCATGCATTTGACTGAGCTCACGTGTTCGGCAGACCACCCCGCGGCGTCGAGCACGGGCGCCACCCGAGGGGCGTGAGTAGGAGCACGAGAAATACCGTCGCCATGGAAACAGTGCTCGTGGCAGCAGGATGGATGACCCCGCGGGGTGTCACGACGAACACCCGACCCTCCGGTACTCCGCGACAACTGCGTCAGCAACTTTCTCCCAATCGTGTTCAGCACGGACTCGCTCGCTTAGGTCCCGCCAAACGCTTTCGCCACGTGAACCTATCACTCGAATCATCGCGCGCGCCATCGCATCAATGTTATCTAAATCGAAATAAGCCCACTCCGGCAGTCCTACTTCCAGATTCGCTTCAATATTACTTGCCACTGTAGGCAAGCCCGCACTAATTGCTTCCAAGAGAGCTATCGGAAGTCCTTCATATGAAGATGGCATCGTAAAACAGCCAGCCCTATTAAAAAGCTCCCACAACTCTAACCCCGTCCGCTTCCCAGCCAGCACGACGTTCCCCACCTGCAGAGCCCGCTCCCTAACACGATCACTATACGCGTCTGCAGAAGGAAAATCGCCGACAAGAACAAGTTTCCAACCGGGCATTTCGATTCGCGAGAACGCGTCTATCAACTCCAACTGCCTTTTGTCCGGTATCGCTCGCCCCACATGCAAAACATATTCTCCGTTTAAGAGCCCAAGCTCCCCTAACACTCCCGTCGATTCAACTTCGTCAATGCGCGGCACCCCATTAGCAATGACCACCGGACGCCGCTTATACATTTTCTCCAGCTCTCCAGCCCCATGATAGGAGACACTAATCACAGAGTCAGCAAACTCCATCATCGTCTTCTCACCAAGCTTTAAGATCCACTTTCCGATCAACCCCCACTTCTCTTGTCGATAATCCGACGCATGGTAAGTCACAACGACTCTCAACCCAAACACTTTCGCCAGCGGAGTCAATAAACCTGGGCCTATCGAATGAATATGCAAAACATCCGGCCGCATCCAAGCGGCATAGAACACACCTAAAAGCGTATGAATAAACGCCTCCGCTCCCTTCCTTCTTGGACACCAGATAGGCGCAATCCTGACTCCGCTCCACCATCTCCCGACTTCGGGTGGCGAGAATCGCTTCCTAGAAATCACAGTGACCGATAAGCCACGCTTTGCAACCAATGGGTAGAGTTGTTCGCAATGCGACTCCACCCCGCCCGGCACCCCCGGCAATCCCCTAACACCAAGCACGGCGACGTGTATTTTTTCATTCTCAGAGGATTCTCTGGTACGCATTAGTAATCCTGTCAATATAGCAATCCGGCGCGAACTCTCTGTTCGCCCACTCGTACGCCACTCTACCCTGTCCTTCGATGGCATCATTAGACATCTCAATATACCTTCGGAGAACTGCCGCCAAATCATCTACATCACCAGAAGTAAATAACTCGCCCGTCCCTCCCGGCTCTATCAATTCCGGAATCCCACCGATCCGAGCACCAATTGCTGGCTTTCCACACGCGTACCCTTCAATGATTGTCAATGGAGCATTTTCATACCACTGCGACGCTAACACGGTTGCCCTGCTCCCGGAAACCAATGCCCAAAGCGCCTTGCCGGACTGAAATCCGCAGAACCGCACGTCTGCCCCGGTCTCGGAGACACGAGCACGTAGAGCGGCTTCCATTGGACCGCTTCCCACCAGGTAAACGGTCGCACCCGCTATCGACGCAGCATCTACCAGGGTAATTAGCCCCTTCTCCAAGCTCATTCGCCCAAAATAAACAAAATAGTCGCCCGGTGCGAACACCGGAGAGACGCTAGAGATATCCACAAAATTCGGAATATGAATCAATGGAGGACCGTCCCACTGCCATTCTCGAAACTTCTCAATGAAGAACTTACTGGGAGCGAAGATCAGGTCGATGTTCTTCTTATAGATTCCGATAGCACTATGAATTAACGTTTCAACGTAAACTAGTGTACTCAATGCTAGCGAGCCTTTCATGCAGCGCTTACGTACAACCGAACTTCGCCCCCTTACTTTGCATTCTTCGCAAACTTCACCGTTTGAAATCATACTGTACGCAGGACACAACAGCTTAAGATCGTGCACAGTAAGAACTACCGGCACACCACAATCGTGCGCAGCTTTCAAAACCGATGGCGAAAGATGATGATAAACATTGTGGGCATGAACGATATCCGGCTTTTCACGATGAATAAGCTTCCGCGTCTTCTGATACGCTTCGCTTGAGTAAATAATCTTCCCGGCATGCCTCACCTTCGATAGAAAACCATCTTGTGAGCCGAATTCAATCTCCTCGGAGAAATACTCCTCTTGTTCGCACGCATCGTTTTGAGGATGCCGCATCGATAGCTGGCTCACCCTCCAACCCCGTGATTTAAGCAGACGTGCCTGCTCAAGATAGACAACGTCCGCGCCACCTCTCCGGTAGTTGTAGTTATTAATCAAAAGTATCTTGTTCATCGGATGGGCGATACTCCAATCTGGTGGATGAGCGCCAAACAAACTTAGACGGTTGACTTGATCGAACGGATGGTGGAACAGACAATCTCGCACGAGACCATGCCCAAGCCGTGGAAGCGGCGTTAATGCGCTATGCAGCCGCATAGCGGCTCCTCCGACAGCTCCGTGAGCTGCGGTCACGCGGTGCGACAATTAGGAACACTCCATATTGTCAAAAATAGCGCGTTGCCGGAGGAAGACATATGGAGACCAGCTACCCGTTACTGATTCGCTCTTGACCGACGGCCCTGATCGAAACGGCATCACGCTACCTGACAATCTCTGATTAGGCCTCTGCGCGCTGCACCAACGCTCGTCGCGGTAATGAAGCTAAGCCTTCGGGGACTAGCGACCGATGAATTTCCTCAAAATCGAAGCTAGAATAATAAGCTAGCGCCCGGCGTATAGCAAAGAGGGGATCCGGGCTCCCCCCAAGGAGGTCATCGTAAGCTTCTTGCTTGTTCCGGAACCGGTGACCGTAATATAAATGAAAAGTGTCCGCCCATAGTAACTGGCAAGTGCTGTTATAGAATGATCTCAGGTCACCACAGATCTGGGATTAACATCGGGTTGACCCAGTGCTCCCGTCCGCAATCACGATCACATGTGTAATCCGATCACTGACCGTGGATCTAGCTCAAAATCCGCATCCTTGCGGATTTCTTTCGTATGGAGACTACCATAGATGCCGACGGGGCGCGGCTTTCTGAAGGCGGCTGACTGCCGTTCCGTAGGAGCACTCGTGTCGATCTTGTTCGCAGATTTGAATCAAGCACACCCTGAACTCTCTAACGATCTATAGTTTCGGACCGAGCACCCGTCGGCCTTACAATCGAACGCCCCTAGTTGCTACACGGCGCAACTAACTCGGGGCATCCAGCCTCGAGTCCGCCCGCCGCATCGCGAACGGGAAGAGATTTCCAAAAGGTCAGTAAATGCGTCCAATATGGTACCCGTTTTTCCCAGAAAACAAAGTTTGAACCAAGAACATCCCGATTAAACTCAAACAGTGCGGGAATCGGATTCTCAGAGTTCAGGTGCGCCACATTCCTCGCCTGCTCCACATAGTTTCTCCATTGCACTCCATAGCCAATCGGCACTAGCCCCTTCAGTCGTTTCGCTAAATCATAACCGTACTTAGGCCAATTATCATAGACGTAAGAGCCCACATAAGTATCGGGCGCACCGTGTCCCACGCCATATTCTAGAGCAGACTCCTCGAACATCAATGCCTCGCTCGGGCCTGAATTAAAATACAAGACCGTGGGAGTTGTTGGAAACACAGTTCTTAGAAATGGACCCAACTCCACCAAACGCTTATAATATTCATTTTTATAGACTCCCCAGTTTGAATACAGTGGATCACTTACCTCAGGAATCGCCGGACCGGACTCAACGGTATTAAGGAGTACAAAAGTTGGATTTGATTCCAACTCCTGACCTATTGCCGTGATTAGAGCCTTCAAGCGTTCTCTCACATTCGCATTCCACAGGCGCAGATTCCAGTCACCCGCCGACGAAAAGTAGGAACCGCCTTCATATTCAGCCGTTTTGAGATAAGAAGGAATCCTCGGATCGGCACGCGAAAACGACTTGTACTGCAGCTGTATCGCCAGAAGCTTACCCTCACCTCTCAACAATTCGATATCGGCACGTACCTTAGTAAAGTCGTATTTGTCTTTTTGAGGCTCTAGGTCATCCCAGTAGTATCTTACTTGAATACCCCTCACAACAGGCAACCCCTTAATATCATTTAGTATGTTAGGCACGTCGTCCGAGGAACCCGCGTGACCATAATGCCCCGGATGCCACTTCATCCCGTGTACATCCGGAGGAGGCGTTTCTTTCTCCGGAGGCTGCTCGCCTGCACCCAAAAACCTCAGATCCTGAGGCACCGCGAGTTCCGCAGCGAATAAAGCCCCTCCACCAAAGAGCACCGTCATAGTGATTAAAAACATGGCGAATAACCATTGACATGAGGTCACGCTGGCGCCTTTTTTCATGATATAAACTCTCCGCGACATTGTTTAGGCAAACGAAAGCGTATTACCATGGCAGAACGCTTCTCTCATCAGGCTAGCACAAGAATCTCCCGGATTCCGAACGCTAGACCACATGGACGGGCGCTCAGGGCAAGGCGTTACTAGCTCTCCACTACATTGTGATCCATCGGATTCCAATGCGTAGTGACCAAGTTCGCAATATCAAAGAACCCGGCCGGACGTTGACAATGCCACAAATGGGATGTGTCTACCTTAGCCATCGCGGGAGCGCCTGGGGAAGAGCCGAGGCACCCGCCACTCTTCCGGAGAGGGCGGCAGTTTGTCCCCTCGCCCCCCCAACGTCTTCTACGGAACTACTCTAACCTTGTAGAGAGACCACCAATAACTTCAACGGGGCCCGAAAGTAACGGGTTTTCCAGCCACGAATGCGAACACCCGTTGTCCAAGTATTGCAGATTCTGAGAGGTGAGTCTCAAACCACTGATGTTCACGCACTGAGTAGCGACGTTACACCGGAGAGTTGCATGTCGCTCGTGAATCCGTCCTCGGGCTCTTGCGGCCGGACGGACTCGCTTCTTGTCGACACCTGTTTTGGCCCCGGTCCGCCCCGATCCGAGTCATGCTGCACACGACCCCACGAAGAATGGCTTGACGGGGTGTCGGATGCGCTTTGAATACCGCCTGCGCGGCTCCGCGACCAAGCTCGTTTCCCCAATACGGTGGAACGCACACTCCAACGCCTACCGGTTGCCGCTCGGCCTCGCTCCGCTCTCCTTACCTCGCGGCGGAGCCTGCACCCGCATCCCCAGACATCCATGCCGGCCGTCTTAGCGCGTCACTCTAGAGTTCGGCTCCAGCATGAATACCCCATACTTTCTCAAGATCCTTATCGACGAGTGCCGATGTTCTTGCGACGTCGCCTTGAAAGAACTCTTCAAGCTTGGCTAGAGTCTCCGGATCCAACGTGGGAATAGGACTACCCTGAGGCAACCGAGAGCGAATTCCACGCCGCACGGATACGGGAATGAACGAACGGAGAGCCAGCCGCAGAGCTCGATTCTCAGTCAAACGGACAAGGAGGGCAGAAGCACCCACGCGACCTGCATTTTCTCTCGGTAGTTCGTTATTCTGGCGATCGGGGTCAATCCCCAGGAAGCCGCACAAACAATTAAGTTCTCGGGTAGGGTCGGAGATAAGGTCTTCAAACAGAAGCACGCAAAGGCGGTCGCGCCCAAACGTATCAATATATCGTTTGAGGTAATCGTGATACATGCTACAGGATACCCATCCCTCGCCGGATATGACCGCGCTCTCAAAAGGAGTGCTCTGCTTTCCCGCACGTACGCGCATCCAATATTGCGAGTAAGCCCGCCTAACTGGATGCCGGAGAATGACGACTAACTTGACGTTCGGGAGCCGCTCGCGAATGCTTTCACAGGCATGTTGGGAATAAAGGTACTGTGGGCTCGCTTCACCTATGGCGACACGATCGGCACTATTCTTGAACAAAGCTCTATATTCCGACCATTCTCGGATTGGATAAATCGACTTTGAAGATTGCCGATGATCACGATCGCTAGCATCATAAGCGAAAAACCTTGACTCCTTTAGCTCCGGGAGATAAACCTCAGGGTGATTTCTAAGCCATTCCGCTAGCGATGTTGTACCGGCCTTAAGCGCGCCGATGATTAAAAAATTTGGATCCATAAGCGACCTTCGCAATTCGCTAATGTGGCTATTCCATTACACTATAGCGCATTTCACATTACCCCAAGACAACTCTTGAGACGAGTTCCAGATTTGCCGGACCGTAACGGGAGACCGCAATTCGTCTCGCGTTGGCACCGAGTCGGTGTCTCAGTTTAGGCTCATTGATGAGGCGACGAACCATTGAGATCAGATCCTCTACCGACTCCGCGTGAAAGCCCAACTCTCCAACACTTAAAATTCCGTCTGGATCGGCGCCGAGACTCACGACAGGCACACCTCGCATCCATGCCTGGATAAAGGTGTTGGGAAAGCCTTCAGCTTTACTCGTGCTCACCAACAGCATCGAGCGCCCAAGTCGGTCATTCACTTCTTCCTGCGAATACTCTCCCGCATAACACAAATTCCCATGCCGGGCCACCTCAGCCTCGAAACTCTGCTGCCACCTTTCGTCCCAAGAGGGTCGACCGATCATCACGAACCGCACATCAGGGAGATCTTCGAGAGCGACAGCAAGGTCAACAAATATCTGCGGCCTTTTTAAAGGTTTCAAATTCGACACCCACAGAATTTCGGACACCCTTAGACTATCCAGAGGCTCCGGCGGTATCGGATGAAAATTCGGGATTACGAGGACGCTCTTCGGTCTGTAGCTACGCTCCAAAAGTTCACACTGGAACCGTGTTTGGGTTACGACTTCGGTGGCATTACTAATTCCGGACTCCAGAATCTTTTTTTCCACTGCCAGAAGGATCTTCCGTCCTGCGCCCGCAAACCGCCCCGGTGTAACATCGTAGTCGTGCGCCACATGCCAAACGAATCGGCATCCGGTTAACTTTGCATACAAGCCGCAGACACCAGTATAAGCACATCCCACCCTTTGATAGATCACGTCAGGCCGGATTCGCGCAAGTGTCCAGAATAGACGGAAAACATCGAGCAAGGTACCTTTAGCGGCACGCGTCGGGAGCCTGCACGCAACTTCTACACACCGATAACCGGCAGAAGCGCCGCCAATTGCAAAGTTCTTCGCCAAAAAAAAGACTTCGGCACGCCCCGAGCCTACTAAGTTCTCCGCAATCTGTTCGGCCTGAAACTCTGCTCCTCCTTTTGTTGTTGACCAATGCTTCGGCAATACCACACAGACTCGCAATTTCCGGCCCATCCCCCTCACCTTGGAGCTCATTCGAACTCGTGTCCGGAATTAGTTAAAAGCCACAATATTGGCCCACACATTTCTCGCATCTGCACCCCTGCCATGAAACCTAATCTTGGCGTGTTCAGTGTCTCACCGCACGAAGGCGGAATGAAAAGAAACCTCCAAATTTCCTCGATCTTAACGCAAGACCCATTCAAAGATACGAGGGAAGCGTCGATTCCGCCATCCGATCCAGCCCAAACACATGAACGGTCGGAGGCGTATGCTATAGATTGTGATGTAAAACGCCTAATCCAGATAGCCAAAACGTTCAAGGGTCCCCGCCGAGACACGATTCACGCAAGCTATTTGAGATGGACCTAGATCCTGCTCGAAGGCGCGGCGCCGGGCAGCAGAAAATTCGTATCGTGACAATGATGCGACGAATTCGTCCGACATATCTAAGCCTATAAACTTCAGCATTTCTTCGAATGCCGATATAGGATTGTCAACGATATCCTCGAAGCGAAGCGTGAGAAAACGGTCGCCCGGCAGTTTTGCGCCAGCTGCGTCGGCAGATTCGATTAATAATTTCCATGCGAGACCGGCTAGAGCGACGAATGAATTTTCTTCCCTTATCCATTCTGCGTAAAGATCCGGAGACAGTGTGCCCCAGAGCCAGTTTTCCGGACCTCGATAGCCATTCCACCAAGGCATCTGCAACCAGGAATTTGCAACGGCTCGCCCATCGCGAACGACATGAATAAACTTCGCATCTGGAAAAATCTTATGAAAAAAAAGAATCCTTGACCATCCTGTATATTTGTGGAGAAAGATTTCGACATTCTGGGCATCTGCTCGATCGACAAAAAAGCGGCGAAACCGCCCTTCAAGCCATGGAGTAACGTCCGCCTCAACAAGATCACGGCAGCTGTTCATGTAGATCATCGACACCTCACGGCCAATGATCCGATATGCTTCCGACGGAGCAAATCTGATGCCACCTTTCTTGGTGACCCATCCCAAGGAACTTCGGTAGAGCCGCCTATTCATACGACCAAGGCGATTCACGTGGAGCAGATTGTCTTCTAGGTTCGAGACGAAACCAAACGCCGGATGGCGAGCCAGGATTTCATGTACGAGGGTCGATCCACAACGACCCGTTCCAATTAAGAATGCGAGCTTCAAATGAATGTCCTCAGGGCGGCATCTTGCCACCGACTTAATGGAATAAAGAGCTTTTCGCGGATAATTTGCCCTTCACGCCGGGGAGGAGGCGCAAGTACTCAGCCTCCAACTCGGGGACTAGGGTTTCGTAAGATCGCATTCTACGGACATAATCGGGGCCCTTTTTTGCCATGTCTGCCGCTCGTGACGGATCCGCCAAGAGATCAAGGATGGCGCGGGCGAAGGGCTCGACTTCGAACGGCACCACAAGGCCGGCCCCGCTTTCCTTAAGCACCCTTGCTTGATCGGGCTGTTCATTTGCAACAACCGCTTTCCCCAACGCCAGGTACTCAATCACCTTCGTAGGGGATCCGGGGTCCAACATTGGGCTGGGGCGGATTGGTGAGACGCACACTTGGGCCACTTTAACGTAGCGCCACGATTCCTCCATCGGGAGAAAGCCGAGGAATTTTACGAACGGGGCAACACCAAGTCGATCAGCTGAAGCGTGAAGAATGGCCATATCAGACGGCGGCGCGTCACCGATGACGACAAGAACTGCGTCAGGGCGTTGTCGGTGGACGAAGGCAAAGGTTTCAATTAGGAAATCCATGCGTCGTGCTCTGACGAGCGTCCCAACGTAGACAATAAGGGGAGATTTCTGTGCCCAATCATCAGAAGGCGGAAGGAGTAATCGGGACGAAATACGTTTCCAATTTATGCACATGGGAACAACAAACATCTTTGCGGCATCGATGCCGTGGGATGCAACGTCGGCTTTCATACGATCGCTTTGCACGAAAATATGATCGGCGTGCGGCAATATTATCCGATATAAGAAGAGACTTGAGAGCACGCCATTTATAAGGAGAACGAATCGCTTAACGGAAGTAAGGTGCAGGGAATTATCTCTTGCCCTGAAAAGACTCGCTTCCGCGAACGGAAACGACATCCAGTAATAATAGGGCGTTCGTGCGATCTTTGCGCCTACAAGACCTAGCAGACCCCCAAAGAACTTATCCCGTACTTGAATGAAGTCATAGCGACGGATCGATGGGAGCCACAAAAGCCGAAGGTCATGCCAGAGGTCAAAAAATGCATTTCCAACCCGTCCTACAAATGTCTCATCGGAGAGCTTTCGAGTAAGAAGAAGATTTTCATGTCGACTCAAAGTCAATAGTCCACCCGCACAGCGAGCAACGGGGCGCATGTGCCAATCTATAACATGCCCCCGCGCAACGAGACCTCCGGAAAATAGCTCAGTAAGATCGACCCTAGGATTGGGGAACTCCTCTTTGGTCGAGTAAAGAAGCCGAAAGCTTTTTTCGTGAGCGATTGTGGCTGTATTCATAGACAAACTGTCAGCTTCAATGTGCACAGTCGGAACCGAGCAATATCTATTCAAGGCGTTGCGCCATAATGCTATCAGCCATTATTTCATTTTCGTAAGCACAATACGCCCCCCAATGAGATGCTTTCACGTCGTCGTGTTGGATTTCACGAGGTTTTTTCTATGCAGCCAGAACAACAATCCAAAGGCGCACATCAACATAAACATAACGGGGCTTGCGGATGGGATGTCGTTTCGATACAGGCTAGACATTACGAAAAGTGGAAAAATAGCGGTTAATCCACCGGCTAAAGCGAGCTCTCGCGGCCCGAGAACTGGGGACGACGCCAACTTTGCACCCATGATGGAGCCAGAGATCAAAAGTCCGTAGAAGAACACTGAACCCAGGATACCGATATCCCAGAGGAGCCCCGACAGAGTCGTTCGATCCAGAAAGATTGGAGTGTAAATCTCGGCAACCGGTCCAATTGATTGACCGCCGGTGCGGGATGCGCCAATGCCGTAGCCGAAAAGGAGGTTCGCTAGGCCGGCGCTGCTGTTCTCGCGCCACCAAAATACCGGTGCACCCGTTCGGGTCAGGATACCTTCGTCTTCTCTTCCACCCTCGACTGCAAAACTATAGCCCATCATGTGTTGAACGCGCCCTTCTTCTTCCCCCCAATGGAGAGCAACATAGACCGATAGAAGTAGGGCCAGCGCCGCCGCCAACAGAACTGAGCCAAAAAGGAATGCCACCGGGCGTTCGCGGATATAGTCGCGATATAGGACGAGAAGTCCAACCGGAATATAGAAGAACAGGACTTTCTCTTCCATCAGGGCCAACGGGAACAGCAAAACTCCGGATAGCATTACGACATGTCTAGTTGAAATAAGCGACCGGCGCCAGAAGGATACCAGTATCAGACACCCACACACGATAAAGAGCCCCAATGCAGGAGCAAGACCACCGCCATCAGGCTTTCCTCCAAACGTCCCTGTAACGGAATCCGGGGAAAAATAGAGGCCTGCTTGGCGCTGCTGTCCACCGATGACAAACCACTGATATACGGCAAAAACGGGCTGAATCAGACCGATCGCGAGCAGGCCCTTCAGCCACGCCATAATGGCGGAAGAAGACAGTGGGTAGAGCGCAAGGAACGCCCAAAGCCCACCGAAAAACGCCCAACCCTTTAGCGAGACCAACAGCCCGCGGACTCCGGGGGGGGCCATTGCCCAGGAAATGAGTGTGACAAGAACGAACGCCACGAGCCAGGACACAACCAGCGACGAGGCATTGCCGCTGCCAAGCGGTGTTTGGCCGCCGATAAGGGCCGCGATCGCGGCGAGATACATCAGTGCGGCCAGGCCGTAAGATACCCATTCGACGCCTGCTGGCCCAGCCAAAAAATACTTCGAGAAACCAACAACAATCAGCGTGAACCCGGTCACCAGCCAAAGCAACACCACGGGCCGGAAGAACAACATCGAAGCGACGAACGCCCCGACTGCGCCGAGGCCGAGCACCGGCGCCGAGAGCTTTGCGGTGAATCCCTCCAGCCCGAGGGCGAGGATGACGCTGCCCGCTCCGACGGCGGCAAGCACCACGGTCGTCAAGAGAAGCCTGACTGGACTACTCAGGGTCATGTTGGATCAACCGACATGGGCCCCTTGAACCCGAGGCGGATCCTGCACGCGAGGGGCTGACAAACGGTCTCCCGTGTCGAGCGTCCAGAAATCCAGGGGCTTCCCGTAGAACGTCAAAAACTGCTCCATATCGGGCTTTACGTTCGCAACCGCATCCGCGATCATCCAGTCGGCCCACACCGGCTTCCGGGAAAGCTCCGTTCTGACATGGGGTTTCAATAGTTGTCGGAGGCTACGGGGGAACCTCTGCCACAGTGACATCATTCCCGGCATCTTGCGAAACAGCCGTCCTGTAAAGGTATCTGCATAGCGACCTAGCGATGGATTATGGACCTCCCGAACGTCCGGCACGACGTATGCTGAATCCACACCCAGAAAATCGAAACACCGCGCTAACTCGGCCTCCGTATCGGCGATGTAGTCCTCGAAAAAGACCACGCGGATTCGATCGTCCGGAAAATTCTCACGATAAAAGTTGATCTGCCGCCAGAATAGAGACGCGTCGACCATCCAAGGAATCTCCCGGTAGGTCCGCTCGAAGTCCCAGAGTGGATTGCGCTTGAGACGTCGGCGATGCAGCCAGTGCGTTTCCATCCGACGCAGAGGATGCCGGACCATATAGATAAGACGAGCATCCGGGAGGTGCTTGCTGATCAGGCCCGGGGCGTCGGGTTGATGAATATTGCGGGTGTAGGTCGTACTACCCTCTCCGATCGCCGTTTCGGTAGTCACCCCGTCAAAATGGCTTTCGTACCAGCCCCAGCCCTTCGCAAACGCCTGAGGATCCGAAAAGAAATGGAGCTCTTTCGGGTTCGTCATATACACATCCGGGTGCTTGCCCAGATTCGCACACAGGCTTGTCGTGCCGCAATTCTGCGCGCCGATGACGAGATAATTCGGTCTCATGGCTTTATGACTTCATCCGTCGAAAAATTTCATGTGAGGTGTCCCGCGCACTGCTGCCAACACCTCGTCGTAATTCTCAATGACTTCCCGCAATGGACGGGTCGCTTGCTTGACCACACCGGATACCAGCTCAATGTCCGGCGATACACCCAAGAATTGGAGAATGCGTCGATTTTCGGAGGGCCGATTCTCGAGATAGTGCTCGTAGCGGATCTCGATGCTGTCCGGTTGATCCGTCAAAAGCTCACGAAAACGTTTAACATTCTTCTCGCGAGCATCGAGTTGCCGGACAAGCTCGGCCGGGTCGAGCCGCAGCGATGCTGCGTCGATTTTTGCCGCGGAATGCGCCACACCGGTTTTCACGCGGGTATGTCGGGACAGAATGACACGCAGGGCATCCTCCCTCACGAGATGGATGATGCCGACGTCATGACGAAGGATCCAATCCAGTGCGCCTCTGTGATTGGCAATCTGCGAGTACATCAGCTTAAAACCGGCTGCTCTCTTATCCTCTTGGCGTCCATAGAAGGTTTCGAGGAAATCTCGCACAGACGCCTTCGGAGCCAGAAGGGCACGAACCCGTTTCGCAAGTGATTCGCGGATATACTCCTCATACAGGAAATTGGACCGCCCGGGCGGGACGCTCATATGACGTGCGTAGGTTGCCCCTTTTAGGAAGATTTCACCGAAGCACACGATATCCGGATGCGAGGACAGGGATTGGATCAGCGCAACGCTTCCGGAACGCTGAGTCGTGAGCACGACGAATTTCTTCATGTCAAAGCGCCTCTATTTTGGGTGAGGACGTCCCTCGCCCGCCGCAACATGCGAATCGGAGTAAGCAAGACCTGCTGGGTGCGGTAAGCGCGCCGCGCGCGGATTCTAAATTCTCCCCAGCCGGTAGTCTCCGGATTATCGAGTTCGGCTGTCGTGTATCCGAAGGCATTTGCCATATCCCGTACGGACGGTGCGAGCTGGAAACCGTATTCGCGATCGGCCTTCCACTTACTGATCGATCGGGCGTGGAGATAGTCGACCGGAACCTGATCTCGGGTCGCCCCGACGAACCGGATAACCGGATCGAGTGCATCGAGGTCGTTGACCATGTCTTCGTACCGAACGACGACGAGACGATGGTCGAGCCGTTCGCGCAGCCGCTGGAGATTTCGGTAGGCGAGTTCCCACTCGAATTGAGCATCTTCCGGAAAGGTTCGCCATCGCGACCAAGCCGAGTATAGGACATCCATCGGGTTTCGAATCAGCCCGATATAGAGAAATTCGGTCGAATCGAGTCGCTCTTCGCATTCGAGCATCAGCTCGAGGGCCGACCACTGCACCAGATGGTGAGGCGATTTCTCGAGGAACACCGGGCGATGCGACTCGCAGAGTTTCTCCCAGCCGAGAAAGATCATGTCCCGTGGATCGGTCGGGATTCGGAAATCACAAGTGTTTTTCCGGAGGAAGGACACGAGCTCGCGTCGCGCCCGCCCTGCCGGAATCGGGACCTCGCTGTCGAGCATCTTGATCTGCGGGCGACCTAGGACGGATGCAGCCTTCGTCCAATAGAGGGTCTCGGACTCGCGGTGGCGTGTATGGCGGACGTGGCGCGCACCGGCAAGTCCGCCGATCAGCCGCTGGATCGCGCTTGAGCCGGATGACTTCGTCGACAGAACAATGACGCATTTGTTCATCCCGGAGCCCTGCGGGTGTCCGGGACCACACAATGTCCGCGTCATGGGTCGATGCTCCTTTCGGAAGAGGCACGTTCGCTCACCTGTCGATAGAAGTCGACGTGGCGCTTGGCGACCTGGCGCCGATCGTAGCGTTCGGCAAGTAGCCTGTTCTCGCGACCGAGATCGGGATTCTCACGGATCCGGCGGCCCATTTCGAGCAGTGCCGCGCCGAATGTCCGTGGATCGCGGTCCTCAACGAGCATGCGACTGTGAGACTCCGAGAGAATGTCGCGGGACCCTTCGGCATCCATCGCAACCACCGGGAGCCCGGCCGCGAATGCCTCGACCGTAACTAGACCGAAGCTCTCGATCAGCGAGGGCATAACGAAGCAATCCGCGGCGTGGAAATAGGCGTCGGTGTGGGGTTGATCCGCACCTGGGCCATCCTGCATCTCGACGCCGACGGGCGGTGCAGGCCCGAAGAGAAATACCTTGTCCGTTAAGTTGAGTAAGTCGACCTGCGGCTGCAGGTCGGGCACGCGAGCACCGACGATGACGCAAGTCATGTTGGAATCCTGCTCGGCGACAACCTTCATCGCATCGATCAGAAAAGAGAAGCCCTTTTTCGGATGATTTCGCCCGACGGCCAAAAATGTAATCGGGCCTTGCGGGAGGCCCAAACGCCCCTTGGCCTGTGGGTCTCGACGCGCGAGCAAAGAGGCGTTGATTCCGTTCGGAAGATCCGCGATACGGCTCGGAGATACGCCCAGCTCCAGGTATTCCGCTCTCACGTCCGATCCGATCGCGATCAGACCCGAGGCTCGCCTGACTGTATCCGAGATCAGGCGATCGAGATGCGGATCCAGGCGCATGCCGTATCCGATCTCTGGAAGCTTCTGAATGTCGTCTCCGTGGCAGGTCAGCACGAACGGTATCCCGATGCGATCACAGACGTTTGCGGCGATAAGACCTGCCGGGTACGCCACGTGCGCGTGGACGACCTCAGGCTCGAGACGCCTGACAAGTCGGTTTAGCCGATGCCGCCATGCGGGAATCCGCAATCCGAGAAGTCCGGTCAGAGGTGGTGGCGCGAACCAATGGATGGTATGGAGCGCGTGTACCTGTCCTGCGTCGGCGCCGCGTCGCTTAGGGGCCAGGAGGTGAACCTCATGCCCTGCTTCACAAAGCCCTTCCGCCAGATTATGGACGGCAAGCTGCACGCCTCCGAGCTTCGGGAGATAGTGCGAGGTGACCAGAAGAATCCGCATTACACCGATCCGCCTCCGCTCGCCGCACGGCGTTGAGCGTGGTCGGGCCAAGGTTCTGATTCCGCATGCCGGTTCTCTGGACGCTTTTCCGTCAAAGTCTGGAAGCGGAGAAACGTACGGAAATTCTCCTCGACCCAGTCCGCTCGATACTCGATACGCGGGTCATCGAGGCGATAGTAACGATATCCAATGTCGTACTCGAGCGCGTTCCGACCCGTATGCTGCCTGCACTCCACGATCGGAATCGACTTGGACATGATCGCCTCGTAAAAGCGCATGCTCCAGGGCGCATCGCCGGCCGGGCACAACGTGAACTTGCTGGAGGACATGAGACGAAAATAGTCGTCGTCGAAGAAGTCGCGTTCTTTCACGGGACGCTCTTTGGGTACGAAGCCGGCTTGCTTGAAGGTTCGGTCGTAGGGGCCGAGGATCTTGTGGCGGCGCTGCAGGAGCCAATTACGACGCCGGGCGTTCCGATCCGTCACCTGGAAATATGACGACTCCGTAAAATTCGCCCGCGCAAAATCAAGGACCCACTGGCGATTTCGATGCGTGACCTCGTCGATGTACAGGGCACCGCGGAAGTTGAAATCGCGGGTCTTCGCGAAACCGAGATGTTTGACGCGCTCGATGAAGCTCGCGGGATAGAGTGCGATGCGCGGCTCCGCGTATGGATCGGGGATATCGTCTAGGCCGAACCCGGCTTCCAGATGACTCTGATTCCAGAGCATCACGAGTCTGGGTGAAAGGCGAATGTTGTTTTGTATGTCCTTCACTGGGGGTGTCCGGGACGTCGGTGGGATTGGGGTCGCGCTTGGCGTGTCCGATGCCTCTCCGGTATGCCGTCGCATCGCAGCCTCTGCTGATCGTGCCATGACGCGCTCGGTTGGTGGATGGTGGATGCGCTGCGCTTATCCATCCTGCTGCCTATCGGGAGCAGGTACGCGGGGGCCTCGCTCATCAGTCCGGCCAAGACGCGTTCAGTGCGGTTCCCGTGATCGTCGAGTTGAGCCCGACCCCACGGGTCTTCAGGTCGGTGGAAGAAAACGACTGCAAGGCGTCGATCCATGGGCGTTGCCGTTCCGCGACGATCGCCGGCGGCGCTTCTGGACGTTCGCATGAAGAGGGCCGATGCGTGGGCATTAGGAGTAGGCGTAGGTATCGTGGTCGCCAACCGCTTTGTTCAGGACGGTACCAAGCAGCTGTGACGAACCCAGTGTTTCGTAGGCCCGACGTAGATCGTCTTTGGTCGTGACGCCGTCTTCCACCACCAGAAGAAAGGCATCGACATTCGGGGCAAACGCCATGACGTCATCGCCCGCGAGAACCGGCGGGAGGTCGAACAGCACGAAGCGGTCGGGGTAACGTGTCTTCAACTCGCCGACTAGGTCGCGGACGAGCGGGCTCGAGAGCTTTTCCGACGAATCGGCCATCGGCTCGTTTCCGGGGAGGACGACGAGACGCTCGATACCCGGATTGAACAGGATCTCGGAAATGGATTTTTCGCCGCGCAGATAGTCGCTGATTCCCGGGATCGGTTCGTCCAGAAGATAACGGGCGACCGCTGGATGACAGAGGTCGAAGTCCGCCACGAGGACGGTCTGGTTCATCTCACGGGCCAAGCTGATTGCAAGATTGATCGTCGTCAAGGTCTTGCCGTTGCCCTGGCGAGCGCCGGTCACGCCGAGCGTGTTCCAACCGTTGGCACGCATCTTCTGGAGCACGGTCGTGCGCAGGACCTTATAGGCGGCCTCGGCGGGATCTCGCATGGACGGTGTGACGATACGGCGATCACGCAGGCGGCGTGGATCGATCTCGATGCCGCGGGTCTGCTGGTAGACGACGTCCCGGGTCTGGGTTGGTGTCGAACGACTCGGCTCGCGGGCACGCTTGCCCGCAGACGCCGGCTGTTCCGTCTCTGTGGGTGTGGCCTGCGCACGTTCGGCGCGAGCGCGGTCCAATGCCTGCTTCAAGCGTTCCATGATCCGTCAGTTCCTCACATCCGCATGATCTTAGATCCGGCACTTAATGATTTTTCGCCGAGTCGCGCGCCTCCGGCGCCGGGTATAAATAATCGCGAAGAACCCCGGAAGCATTCCCGCGTCTGCCGGCGGCGGGCCGGATCTACTCGTGAGATAATTGTTTCCGGTCTCGGCGTCCAGGAATACAACGCACCTTTCAAGCCAACCAACGATGCCCGATCGATGTGCAGTCGGAGCGACATCGGGCTGTCGATACGCGTCAACTCATGACACTCCACGCGTACGGTCTTGTTCACAACAGCAGCCGGTAGGTTGGCCGAGTGAGAGCGACGTCTGTCCGCCAAGCCTCGCGCCGGCGCTGGTGGATTGCGCTGCGCTTGTCCGCACTGCCGCCCGAATCAGTGACGTGGGCGGGTTCCTGAGCGAGATTGCGTGTACGGACCTCGCCTATTCTTAGAAGACGGTTCTTGGGCCGAGGCGCCAAACGCTCAAAGACCGCTCGGATGAAAGGGCTTTTTGTCGACGCGTCATCTATTGCTCTACGGCAGTGCTGGTCTCGGTCGGAGCCGATTCACCGGTTAGCGTTGCGGCAATTTCACCCAAGGGCATCACGAACAGATGAACGAGCAACACACCCAGCGCGATCAAGCCCGCGAGAGCGGCGCTCGCCATCATGACGCGTCGTGAGCGCAGGCGCTGATCTTCCTCGGTCTCGATGAAGGGAATCACGGCCAGGGGCGCTGAGCCGATGATCGATTGGACGACCTTAGGCCCGTAGATGCGCTTATCCATTGCCTCACGAACCACGGCATGCCCCATACCGCCGCCGACCGAAAGGACGAAACCCAAAAACAGTAGACCCAACCGGTTGGGCTTGTAGGGTTTGCGCGGGAGGGGCGGCGGCTCGATCAGCGAGAAACGTTCGCCCCGACTCTCGGTCTCCAACGCCTCGGCCAACCGAGCTGCGCCGAGCTTCGCGAGGATATCCTGGTAGCTCGTCACCGCGTTAGTGTAATCGCGGGTCAATGTCTTGTATTCACGCTCGATCTGCGGACTCTCGGTGATCCGCTGCTCGTAATCCTTCAAACTGGCCAGGAGCTCGTCCCGCGTAATCCGCGCCGAGCGCAGATCCGCCTCGGTGGCCGCCAACCGAGTTTGAAGCTGAACGTACGAGGGATTGTTCGCATCCGAAACACCGGGCACCCAATCGCTGCCGCCTTTACCCTGCTTGGCAAGCTCCGCGCGGGTTGCCGCAACGGCTCTCTGCAGGCGTTTGACGTCCGGATGCTCTTCGGAGTATCGATCGAGCGCCGATTGGAGCTCGGCCTGTTGCTGGACGAGCCGACGACCCAGGTTACCGTCGTCCGAAGCACCGACGGCCTGACGCAGTGCCGCAAGCTCCCGCTCGACGCGCACCCGGTCCGGGTGGGTCGGCGAATAGCGTGCGGCGAGGCCGACATACTCGGCCTCCAAGACGCGCAAACGATCGGCCGGGGTCATGACCCGCTCGCCAGTCGAGGAGAACATCGCCGCATAGGGCTCGGTCGAGGCCAGCTCGGACTGAAGATACATCCGCTGTTGCTCAAGCGTGCGGATCGACTCCTCTTGGTTGCGCAGCCGTTCCTCGGTGCTCTTCATTCGCTCGAGGTTGAAGTTCATCAGCTCGGGCAGTCGATGGCCCTCGGCTTCCTTGAACTCCGCGAGCTGCTTCTCCAGCATATCGATCTGGGCGGAGAGCTTGCCGGCCTCCTGCTCGAGGAAATCGGACGTTTTCTGCGCCGTTTCCTTGCGGTCGCGAACGTTCTCCTCCAAGAACAGCTGAATGATATCGTCGGCTACGGCTTGAGCGATTTCCGGCGAAGGGTGATCGAACGAGAGCGAGAATGCGATCGCGACCTCCTGCGCCCGCCCGCCGCGGGCGTCGGCGACGTTGGCGCCGATCGTTTCGAGCTCGATGTCCTTCTGCATCTCGCGCACGGCATAAGCCAGACCGAAGTCCCGCCGAATGTCGGAATAGAGGTCGTAGCGCTCCATGATCAGACCGAGGTTCTCGGCGGTCATCACCTTTTGGCTGACGATCTGCACACGCTCGCCGGCGTAGCTCGTAACGGTCGATTGGACGAGATCGGTAGGGATTTCCTGCTGCTCGATGAGGATCGTCCCGGTGGAGCGGTAAACCGCGGGCAGCCCGACGGCGACCGCGGCGGCGGCGAGGAAGATCACCAAAGCAGGCACGATGATCTGCCATCTGCGCCGCTTGAGCGTCGCGATGTAGTCGTCGATGTTTTGGGTTTGGTAATGCTCGGCCATGCTGCGTCCCTACCGTAGGAGTGACCAGCGGCGGAGGGGCTCCCTCGGCCATCTGTAAGTGACGCTTAGGAAAACGGCGTTGGAGACCGCGTCGTCCTCGCTGATTTCACGCTTTTGCCAACGATAACGATAACTTAGATCGAGACGCAACGCCTCGGTCAAGCGCCGCTCGAGGCGCGGCGCCAGGTTGACGAAATCACGGTCGTTTCCCGAGATTTCGCCGCCCGGATTGCGGTTGCGATAGCCGCTCGCGTCCAGACCGAACGTCCAACGCTCCGTAATCGGATAGTTGAACGCAAGGTTAATGCCGGTGGTGTCGAGGAGCGTTCCGCGTCCGCTAGGCACAAGCGAACGTTCGGCGAGGAGCTCAATACCACCGACGATGAAATCCTTCGTCCATTCCAGCTCGAAGATGGGTCCGGAATTGGTGGTGTCGATCACTCCTTCCTCGGTCGGCGTCTGTGCGTCCGACTGCCGGATACCGGCCGCCGCCCTGATCGTCGATGTCTCCGATAATAAGTACTTCAACCCGGCCTCCACACCGACGCTCGTCGAGCGTGTGTCGACCTCGCTTGCATCGTATTCATCGTAAGCGGTCTGGCCGACGAGCTGGAGGCGCTCGGTAAGCTGGTAGCCGACGGCAAAGCTCGCGCGCGCAAAGGTGTAATTGGTCAAGGGGATGACGTCGACATCCTCGTAAGACACGTCTTCGTAGCTCACCCCGGCATCGAGCGTGGTGCGTTCGGTCAGCTCGTAACGCCAGGATGGCCGAACAAAAACTTTGCTCCGACGCTTGTTGACCTGCACGATGCCGGTAGTGGCTTCCTCGCTAGTCAGCGTCGAGTCGTAATCCAAGCTGGTGTCGAAGCCGAGGCTGTGGCGATTGACCTGAAAGCGCGACCTGAACCCGAGAGCACCGTTCGTTCGGTCGAGCTCGGAGACGTCCGAGTACTGCCTTGTGTCGACCTTGAGACCCACGCCGATATCGCTGACCTCGGTACGACGCCCTGCAAGGATTTCGCCTCGAACGATCGCACCGAAGGAGCTTTGCGGATCGGTCGTCGAGAGGCGCACATTGTCGTCGTAGAAGGCGCGTGCGGCCGCGTTGGGCTCGACATACCAGATATCCGACTCCGCGTCGAATGACGCGAGGAGGAGGAACGCAAGCACCATTGCGCCGAAGCCGACGCGCCGCGGTTGAGGGGTTTCGATAGTCAGCATCTCACATCAACCCATGGCGCCGAACGCAACCTTCCCGTTTCAACGGCGTACTCCGAGGACATCAAGGAACGACTATGACGTCGCCGGCCTCTAAGGCGATGTTTTGTTGAAGATCCTCGCCGCGTCGAATCTTGCGGTAGTCGAAGGAGATCGAGCGTTGCTGCCCGTCTTGCATCCGGAGAACCTTGATGTTCTTCTCGTCCGCAAACGGGGTCAGGCCGCCGGCCATCGAGAGAGCCTGCATTACGGTCACATCCCGGGCGATGATGGCGAAATCTCCGGGCTTATTGACCTTCCCGATGACGTAAATGCGGTTGCCGGGGATTTCCTGAAGTGTCACCGTCACGACCGGATCCGGGATGAACTTGGACAGACGCTGTTTGAGGACCGCTCCGAGCTCCTCGAGGGTGAGTCCCTCGGCCTTCAGGTCGCCGGCCAACGGGAAGGATACGCCACCGTCGGGACGCACGAGCACGAGCTGCTCGAGTCCGGGCTCTTGCCAGACAGATACGGCGACGATGTCGCCGGGACGCAGCTCGTATCCCTGCTGGGGCACGGCCGCATCGACGACGGGCGAAGCCGCGAGAACAACGAGCAGGAGCATGGCAGGAAGCGCTGTTCCCACGTCTGCAAAGCGACGAATGCACGGCAGTTCCGGTTTCATGGGCCTTCTACCTCGGGTCCTGGGAGATCGGTCTTTCGTCGTCGGGAGACGTGGACCGCGACGACATTGTCGGAGTTGCACACAAGCGAGATCAAGCAAGCGATTACTCCGTCATTAGATCAGGTCTCTAAGGGTTTTTCTACCCAACAAGACCTCGGCGATCCAGCCGACTTCGCGATCCGACGCTCGAAAAAAAACCGCCGGCGGTGATCCGTTTCGGATCGCTGAACGGCGGTTCAAGCTCGTCGGAAATCGGTGCATCAGATTGCATCAGGGTGACTCGGAGAGCGGGATCCCTCCCGCTCGTTCGGCGGCCGGTTTATTGGAAGATCGCCCAGGCCACATCCTCTGCAAGATGAGTCATCTCGGCGTCCTTGGACTGCTCTTCCTGCGCGATGAGCTCGACACCGGTCGCACTCAGGTTGCGATGACGCAGCGCCGTGGGGTCGCCGCCGTTGGCCGTCTGCATGTGGGCCAGGAACACCGGGATCTCCGCGAAGCCGTCGCCGAAGCTCAGGGTCGAGGCTTGGTCCGACGCACCCTTGGCTTTCATGCCGACCGCAAACTGCAACCCGTCGAGCGTGCCTTGCGAAGGCTGCCAGGCGATGTAGCTGACGGTCTCGGCACCGTGCCCGGCGGTCAGCAGCTCTTGCTCGTCCATGCGGACCCGGAACCCTTGCGCCGTGACATCGCGGACCCGCGTGGTGACTGCCTTGGCGTCGTTGGTGCTGCTCACCCCGGCGAAGACGACCGGCGTGGTCGGGAAGGCTTCGGCGAATCCGAAGCTCGAGTACCAGCGACCGGACTGCGTGAAGGTGCCCGCCTCGATGCGCTCGCCGCTCGGCAGCACATGACTGCCCTTCTCCATTGCAACGTAGCTCACCGTCTCGAAGCCATGCTCGCCGTCCAGATAGTCCCACTCCTGGATGCGGATCCAGAAACCCGTGGGCTCGACACCGGAGATGCGCACCACGGCCGAAGCTGCATCGTTGAGGCTCGGCGGATTGGCAACCACCACCGGGTCAATGAACGAACGTCCGAACTCAACCCACTGCCAGGTGTGATCGACCACGACCTCGCCGACTTCGATGATCTTCGGGGTCTGATCCTCGTTCTGGAAAGCCGCCCAGCCGACGTCTTCGGCGAGATGAGTCATCTCGGCGTCCTTGGACTGCTCTTCCTGCGCGATGAGCTCGACACCGGTCGCACTCAGGTTGCGATGACGCAGCGCCGTGGGGTCGCCGCCGTTGGCCGTCTGCATGTGGGCCAGGAACACCGGGATCTCCGCGAAGCCGTCGCCGAAGCTCAGGGTCGAGGCTTGGTCCGACGCACCCTTGGCTTTCATGCCGACCGCAAACTGCAACCCGTCGAGCGTGCCTTGCGAAGGCTGCCAGGCGATGTAGCTGACGGTCTCGGCACCGTGCCCGGCGGTCAGCAGCTCTTGCTCGTCCATGCGGACCCGGAACCCTTGCGCCGTGACATCGCGGACCCGCGTGGTGACTGCCTTGGCGTCGTTGGTGCTGCTCACCCCGGCGAAGACGACCGGCGTGGTCGGGAAGGCTTCGGCGAATCCGAAGCTCGAGTACCAGCGACCGGACTGCGTGAAGGTGCCCGCCTCGATGCGCTCGCCGCTCGGCAGCACATGACTGCCCTTCTCCATTGCAACGTAGCTCACCGTCTCGAAGCCATGCTCGCCGTCCAGATAGTCCCACTCCTGGATGCGGATCCAGAAACCCGTGGACTCGACACCGGAGATGCGCACCACAGCCGAAGCTGCATCGTTGATGCTCGGCGGATTGGCAACCACCACCGGGTCAATGAACGAACGTCCGAACTCAACCCACTGCCAGGTGTGATCGACCATGACCTCGCCGACTTCGATCGGGAGCGAGCTGTCCTTGGGCTTCACTTCGACAAAGGCACTCTTGGTCACGCTGTGATCACCATGTGGACCTGTGACCGACAGAGTGACGTCGTAGCTACCGGCTTCTTCGTAGACATGTGTCGGATTGCGTTCGGCACTGATCTGCCCGTCGCCGAAATTCCAGGTCACCTGCGAGATTTCGCCCGAGGACAGATCCCGGAAGGCCACGCTCAGCGGCGCATTGCCGACGCGGTTGGCGGCGTCGAAGTCTGCGACCGGGGGAGGACCTGCAACCGTCACGAGGTTGGTCTTGGTCATGATGTCGGATCCGCCCGCACCGGTCACTTTCAGAGTGACCGAATAGGTTCCCGGCTCTTGATAGGTCCAAACCGCCTGTGAGCCCGTGGCGCGCCCGCCATCGCCGAAGTCCCATTCACATGCAGTGACGTCGCCGCTGGATACATCTGTGAAGACCAGTGACATCGGGGCAACGCCGCTCGTGGCGCTCTCGCTGAAACCGGCGACCGGAGGAGGAACCACAACGCTGATCTTGGCAGTCGCTGCTTGCGCGGAGACGCCCCCCGGGCCCCTCACGCGAAGACTCGCGAGGTATTCACCCGCTTTCAAATAGACATGACTCGGCGAACGCTCGGTGCTGGTGTTCCCGTCGCCGAGATCCCATTCCCAGGAGTCGATCACGCCGGTGGAGCGGTCTGTAAATTGCACAACAAAGGGGGTCTGACCGGCGCTGCCGCTCATTACGAAAGCGGCGAGCGGCGCAGGAGTGGCAACCGTGACAACGGCCTGCGCCGGCTTGAGAGCCGCGCCGCCGGGCCCGCTGACCATGAGGCTGACGGTATAGGTGCCGGGCGTCGTGAAGGTGTATGTCGGCGAGGACTGGCTGCTGGTGGCTCCGTCTCCGAAACTCCACTGCCAGTTGTCGACCTTGCTGGTCGATGTGTCGCTAAAGGCGACGGTCAATGGCGCCACACCCGAGCTTGCGCTCATCGTGAATCCGGCTTCGGGTGCCGGATAGGGAATCGTGGTGCTCACCTCGTTGGAGAAGGGGCTGTCGAGCGAGCGATCGGAGTTGAATGCCTTGACCGCAAAATAGTAGGTCTTGCCGGCCTCCAGTCCGCTTACAGCCTGGCTGTTGGTCGCCGACTGCAGCGATTTGGAGTAGGCTCCGCTGGCTTCGCCGTAATGAAGCTCGTATCCGGTGACACGTGAGTCAGCGACCCAGTTCCAGGCCAACGTTAGATCCGACGCCGCAGCGTTTGCCGACATTGCGAGGACAGAAATGAGCATAAAGAGCATCGCCCAAAGGCTGAAGCTCAATTGAAAATGGCGTGATTGGCCGAGAGTGTCTACTCGTAGTGTATGCTGACTGTTCATCGTGTCACCTTTAGTCCGGCGTGATCGGCTGTTTCAGGTGCCACAGCTGAGCTCTATGCTGAGCCTCGAAGACCTCGACGACCGCACTGTCGGGATCACTATCTGCTGCCGTGTTCTACCTGGAGAAGCCAAAACGCCCTGTGTAGCTAGATCCGAGCGAGCGTTCTTTTGGGTACGCTGTGACTCTAGTGACTTGAGGTGACCTAATCCGTGACGCCATTCCCATCACGCCCGGATGCTCCTTCTCCTGATGCGGCCAAGGAGCAAAGCGTGAAGCAGATCCCATTTCGGAACCGATTGAAGAGGCAAATGGGAGCGGAGGATTGCGGTTGAATCATTGAATGGATTTAGGTTCCGTGAACCGGGTCACAGAACAGATGCGGCGGAGAACAATCAATAAAGAACCGGGGGGCGGAAATCGGCCGGACGGAGATGGCGCGCCTCGCTGATGCCTCCAGCCGAGCCTGTGCGTGACACCGCGGAGCGGGCATCACGAGCCTCTGATTAGGGTCTGGATGGGCCGGTCTAACGAGCGATGCCTGCGGGGCCTAGCGCCCCCACGGCGCGGAGCGCCACACAGCATGCGTGACACCGCAGAGCGGGTGTCACGAGCATCGAATTAGGGTTTGGGTGGCCGTTCTTACGAGCGAGCGCGACGGACTCTATCCGTCAAGCATCCATTCGTATGGCGTGGCGGTGAGATAGGATCTTAAGTCGGAGAAGTTGACGACGACCTCGGAGAGTGGGAAAGGCGTCGTTCGAGACAAGCGAGGTGAAACCTCGGCAGGCGTGATGTGCAGGAAATCGCAGAACATGCGGTACGCGCGTGTCGGATCGGTTTCGATATCCCTTTCGAACTCAAGCGAGAGCATGCACTCATGATTTAACTGGGTTCGCAAGCTATCGTAACCTGCCTGCAGATAATCGAGCCACCCGATGAGTGAGACGGGAAAGCCTCCGCGTGCATCGTGAACGACGTTGCGCTCCTGATCGGTCTCGAGGAATTGGAGCATGGCCGCTGCGAGATCGATATTGATTCCCTTGAACTCCGGCTTGGATTGCCCCTTCTTCTGCCACACACCCGATTGGCGTGCATTGAGTGCCGAAATGACGAGACGGACTAGGTTGCGCCGCTCCAGCATGGCGAAGTGAGTAAACCCGAGCTGCTTGAGCTGCACGATGAAATCCGGCAGCTCGAATCCGAGCGGTTTGAGTTGATAGAGCTGAAGGTCGAACCCGTAGAAACGGCGTCCGGCATAAAGCATACGTCCCTTGAGCTTCTTTACGGCCTCCTGACGGCGCCCCGGGAAGTGATGGAAGATCTCGCCTCCCCACATAACCTCGGGATGCTGCCCCATCAGATCGGCGAGCACGGAGCTCCCGCTGCGTGCCTGATGAAAGAGCACGACGTTGCCCTTGCGCAGCGGCGAGGTCGCGACCCCGTAGACCAAGCGCACTCCGTTCTCAAGTGTTTTGATTGGGCTCATTGCGACAACCCTTATCCGACGGGAGTTCTTCCCAATAGTTCGTCGAAATACGCGATCGTGCGCTGAAGACCGGTGGCGAGAGGCACCGCAGGCTCCCAATCCATTGCGGATTTGGCAAGGCTGATGTCCGGCTGGCGCTGTGTGGGATCATCGCTGGGGAGCGGTTTATAGCTCAGCTCCGAGCGGGAGCCGGTCAGCTCGATGACCTTGGTTGCCAGCTCGAGGATCGTGAACTCGTTGGGATTGCCGACGTTGACGGGGCCCGTGAAGTCGTCCGGCGTGTCCATGAGCCGCACGAAAGCCTCGATCAAATCGTCGACATAACAGAAGGATCGGGTCTGGGATCCGCCACCGTAGATGGTGATGGGTTGATTGCGAAGGGCTTGGACGATGAAGTTCGAAACGACGCGTCCGTCGTTGGGATGCATCCGCGGGCCATAGGTATTGAAGATCCTCGCGACCTTGATGCGCAGATTGTGCTGTCGGCGATAATCGAAAAAGAGGGTCTCGGCGCAGCGTTTGCCTTCGTCGTAACAGGAGCGAAGCCCGATGGGATTGACGTGTCCCCAGTAGCCTTCGACCTGCGGGTGCACCTTCGGGTCGCCGTAGACCTCGCTCGTGGAGGCCTGGAAGATCTTCGCCTTGATGCGTTTGGCGAGCCCCAGCATGTTGATCGCGCCGTGGACCGAGGTCTTTGTGGTCTGCACCGGATCGTGTTGATAGTGGATGGGGGATGCGGGACAGGCGAGATTGTAGATCTCGTCGACCTCGACATAGAGCGGGAAGGTCACGTCGTGGCGTAGGATCTCGAAATGTGGACGATCCAACAGATGGATGACATTGTCCTTGGTGCCCGTGAAGAAGTTGTCCAGACAGATCACGTCGTGGCCGTCCGAGAGCAACCGCTCGCACAGATGCGACCCCAAAAAACCTGCCCCGCCGGTCACCAGAACTCGCTTTCTCAGCCCGTAACCCATTACCCTGTCTCCGCTTTGATCTTTTTAGTCCGTTGCGACCGGGATGTTCCGGCTCGTTGTACACGGCAGGCCTTTTCTTCATCGCATTAAACATCCCGCACCCTGCGTTGCCAAGAATCCAAGCATGTCGGGGTGCCCTGATCCCTGCGAGCGCACCGCGACTATGCCAGGACTTGGCGTGGCGGGAAAGCCGCCCGGCTCGGGTGCGCTCGGGTCGATCGCCGGCTCGGCCGCGTCAGGTGCCGGATCTTGATTTGGCCATAAGACGAGACAGGGCCCCGGCAACCACGGGAATGGCAAAACGTGTCTCGATGCAGGCTCGAGCAGCCCGGCCGAGCTCGGCACAAAGCTTCGGCGCGTCGGCCAAGCGGGACAAGGCGTTTGCAACACCCGCCGTATCCTCGCAGTCCACCAGGATTCCTCCGGACGCCTCGCCGTCGCGGAAGATGTCCGGCAATCCATGCGCTCGGCTCGCGACGACAGGCAAGCCGCAGGCCATCGCCTCCAACGGAGCCACCGGCATCCCCTCGACGCGCGAGGTGGTCACGTAGATGTCCGCGGCCGAGAGCCAACGACGCAACCTCGGGCGATCGGTCGAGTAGGCATTCTCCCAGATGATGCCTTTGGCGCCGGACCCACCGATGGCCTCGCCGAACGCGGCTTGGTCCGGCCCCGAACCCAGGATCAGAAGACGCGCCGTCGGATGAGAGTCCGAGAACGCCGACCAAGCCGCAAGAAGGACATCCAATCCCTTGCGATACATGTCGATACGACCGTGATTCACGACCACCAGGTCCTGCTCCGGCAGCCCCCACTCGGACCGGCATTCCGATCGAGAAGAGGCGCGCCACTCGTCGGCGTCGATCGGGTTCGGAATATCGGCAATCCGCAGATTCGAAGCCTTATAGGTCCGGGCCAGTCGCTCACGCTCACGCGTGGAGGGCACGATGAGGCCCTGCGCCAGACGCAACGTCCAGGGCCGAATACGCGCTTCCAGCGGCGACAGTGTCAGATCCCCGCCCTGAAAGGTCGCGAACACCGGCAGACCGAGCAGCCTTGCAAGCACGGCGAGCGCGTCGAATCGAGCGTACTCGTACTCCTGCACCAAGACGATCGAGCAACCCTCGGAACGCAGAATCCGCCTGAAGGCGCGCCAAGGCGTGCGCAGGATCTGTCTCGCGCTCTTGATCGAGTCGCGACGGGCGATGCTCCGACGCCCGGGTACGGCCCAGATGGCTGCACCCGTCCCGGCATGGGTCAGACACCGGGGAGTTGTCAGCCGCTCGGAGGCACAGAGAATGACGGCATCCCAGCCGAGCGACTGGAACGCCGCGACATAGCCGAAGAGCCAGCCGCCTGTCATCCGCTGCGCGAAGGCATCCAGATCGAGCCCGATCGGATCGAGGAACTCCTCCACCACATCGCCCCAGGGAAAGATCGCAACCTTGGGAGGAGCGCGTGATGTCAAGCCGTTGCCCCCTCGCCCGCCATGTCGGGTTTTTGCCAGGCCATCGCGACCTCCGTCCCGGGCGCTGTCCGGTAATGCAGAAGGTAGCCGACGAGCGCGATCGGAGCGGCAACGCCGTAGAGCAGCCGACGTTTGCGCCGGCCCAGATTCGAGAAGGCGATGTCGTGATAAAAGGCGGTGAGCGGGTTGATGAAGGTTGCGGAGACTGCGGGCCTCGCGCCGAATAGGCCGACGAGGGTCTCGGTGCGGTAGCCACGGCGCACGTGACCCCAGTCCTGCATCAAGCTGGACTCGGGCGGACACCAGCGCCGCATCGCGCGGTAATACGGATAATGCCAATCGGCTCCGGGGGTGGATAAGAGAAGCCAACCGCCGGCACGCGTCACACGTAGCGCCTCGCGCGCCGCTGTCGCGTCGTCCTCGATATGCTCGAGCACGTCGAAGAGGGTCACGACATCGAACGCGCCGTCCGGGAAAGGCAGCCGACAAGCATCGGCGCACACCGGCTCGGCCGTGTCTGCGGACGGCCCCTGTCCGAGCAACGAACGATCTCGGTCCAGCGTCGTCACCCGGGCGTCTGGATAGAGCAGACTCGCGAGACCGCTGCGCCCTCCCCCGATCTCGAGCACCCTCGCCGACGCGCCGCCGTGACTCAAACAGTCGGGGGCGATGCGATGGATGGCGCGCATCTTCTCGCGATAGAACAGGCCGTCGGTCAAGCCGTTCGGGAACGGATTTAGGGCAAGAAACGGCCTTAAGCGCCTCTTCTGCATACGCCTTAGCTCCCCTGCTCGTTCGGCGGGGCGATCGTCGGCACCGCGGGGCGCGAGCGCCACATCGGATTAAAGAGAAACAGGACACCTCCGAGCCAACCGCGAATCTCTTCGAGCAGTACACGTCCGCGATACGGCTTGGCGTTGCGAACAGCGTCGAGACCGGCTCGCATGAAGTAGCGCGGGAGCTGCACGAGGATACGGTGAAGGTTTCCGCGATGCCGATAGCGGTCGTGCTGGACCACCAGCGCGGCGACATGACCGCGCATATAGGCGCGCATCTGGCGCTTCAAGCCGTGCCAGTCCTCGCGATGATGGTGAAAGACCACGGCGCGAGGCTCGTAGAGACAGTCCCCTCCGGTCGCGAGGATGCGATACCAGATCTCGGAATCTTCCGAGCAACCGGCCGCACCGGCGCCGAGCCGTTCATCGAAGCCACCGATGCGCTCGAAGAGGCGACGGCGAAAAGCCATGTTGGCACCGGCACCGACATGCCACACCTGTGTGCCGCGATGACGGGTCTCTTCGAAGAAGACCTGACCGAACCGTGTCGGCAGGCAGCTTGCCCCGAAACCGCCCATCTCCATCTGAAAGACCCGTTGTGCCTCGGAATCGAGCGTCGCGGGAATCACCAGACCCGTCACCGATTCGACATCCGATGCCTGGAATGCACGGACGATCTCGCCCGACCAGCGTTCGTGGACCTCGACATCGTCGTCGGTAAAGGCGACGAGTGGACGCGTCGATGCCGCGACACCGCAATTGCGTGCGCGGCTCAGTCCCGGGCTCGGCTCATGCAGATATCGCACCCGAGGGAAATCGAGACAGACCGATGCGGCCGTACGCCCGGACGAATTGTCGACCACCAAGATCTCGCCCGGCGGCGCATTCTGAACCGACAAGGCATTCAGACAGGTTCGCAAGGGCCGGGGCCGATCACGCGTACAGACAATGACCGACAATTCGTCGGCATCCGGGTGGACAGGCCGCTCCAGCTCCGACAACAAAGCCGAGGTCACACGGAGATCCCGCACCTGGGCCAACGGCGGCTGCATAAGGGCTTGGCCGTCATAACGCGCGAGAGGCGGACCGCCGAATCCGGGGGAGCGGCTGGCGACCTGCTCGGCAAGAAATCCGGCCGCGAGTGCAAGGAGGCGGTCCCGGCGCAACGGGAGCTCCTCGGGTGCGTAGGCGTGCGCGCCCAACGGCAGATCTCCCCACCAATAGACGACGTAGACGGGAGAAGCGCCGGCATCCAGGATAGTGGGCGCCTGCTTGAGATCCAGGTGGACGATATCCCAGCTCATGCGACCTGCTCGCGGATTCGGCGGCTGCGTGCCACGGAACGGTCGTATTCGCCGAGCAGACCCTGGATTGCGCCGCGTAACTCCGCGGCAAGGTCACCGGCGCGCCTCAGATCGAGAGCGCTCAGGGCGCCCGCCAACGAGATCAGCTTATCGCGAAACCACCAGCTCACCATCGCGTCCTGACGCCGGCGCATCGCGGGATCCGTGCGTCGTGCCTTCTCCAGGAAGGCCATGAAGCCAAGGCCCCAGGACCAGTACTGACGCCGCAGCTGGGCCATGGTCTCGCGATGCTCGTGGAACACCGCGTAGCTCGGCTCGTAGACGATGGCATGCCCGCTGCGAAGGACGCGGTAGAAGATGTCGAGATCGCCTCCGCCCGGGAGCGGTGCGCCCGTATCCAGAGCCTCGTCGAATCCCCCGAGAGCAAGAAGCAGATCCCTGCGAAAGCACATGTTCGCACCCGCTCCGACAACCCCGGCGCCCACGGGATGGAGCGGGTTTCCGAGCTGAGCGCCTCGATGATGGATGCGCTCGAAACCACGCCCGAATCCGCCTTCGCGCTCGAACCGGATCTGCGCGGGCGTATCGAGCCGATAGGGGAGAACCAGGCCGGAATAGCCGCCGGCATCCGGGCAGTCGGCCCAGACACGGTAGAGCCCCGACAACCAGCCCCGGTCCACGACCACGTCGTCGTCCAGGTAGGCGATCAAATCACCGGTCGCGGTCTCGAGGGCCATGTTGCGCGCGAAGTCGAGCCCGGTTTTGGGCTCGAAACGATAGCATACGTCGGTTCGCGACTCGGCGACCTCGCGCGTATCGGGATCGACGGATGCGTTGTCGACGACCAGGATCTCAAGCGCTCGAAATGCGGACTGGCCCCTGACCGCCTCGAGCGAGTCGAGCAAACGGGCAAGTCGCGCGGCCCGGTCTTTCGTGCAGATCGCGATGGTCAGCGACGGGGGCTCGAGTACAGGCGTCGCGGGCCAGCGATCCGCAAGCGATCCCTCGAGCTTGACGTTCAAGATCCGCAGCGCGAGCTCGCGTTCGAGGAGCTCGCGAAGCTCATCCTCTTCCATCCGGAACCCCTCGGGCGTTTCTTTCATGAGAAAGCCAATGATTCGGCCATCCCACCGCACGACCAGGGCATACCCCGTCTCGTGCGACGCGAGGGTGAAGCCGGTGAGCGGCCGGGACAGCTCCAGATCCATGATTCGATACGGCACAGACGTCATCCCTCCAGGGCAATCCCCGTCGACACATGAAGGCGATGCAGACGGGCGAATGGCCCGTTCGCAGCGAGCAACTCTTCGGGCGGGCCGCACTCCACGACCCGCCCGGAATCGAGCATCACGACCTGATCGGCGTCTTCGACCGTCGTCAGGCGATGGGCGATTACCACGAGGGTGCGGCCCTCGCGGTAGGTACGCAGTGCGCTCTGGAAGAGTCGCTCGGACTCCGCATCGAGCGCGTTGGTCGCCTCGTCGAGCAACAGGATATCCGGATTGCGAAGGATCGTCCGGGCCAGAGCGATGCGCTGACGCTGCCCGCCCGAGAGACGAAAACCCTCGTCGCCGAGCAGGGTCTCGTAGCCGTCCGGCAGCGTCTCGATGAAACTCGCCGCCCCCGCGATCTCGGCAGCGCGTCGGATCTCCTGCGGTGCGGCGTTCGCCTTTCCGTAGCCGATGTTGGCGGCGATGCTGTCGTTGAGCAGGTAAACGGTTTGCGACATGATCGAGAGGCGCTCGCGCCAACTCCGGATCTCGAGCCGATGCAGAGGAATGCCGTCGACCAGAATCTCCCCCTCCGTCGGATCTCTGAACCGGAACAAGAGGTCCATCAGGGTGGACTTGCCCGAGCCGGAGCGACCGACGATGGCGGTCGTCTTGCCCTTGGGGATCCGAAGGGAAACGCGATCGAGCGCGGGCGAGTCGTTGCCCGAGTAGCGAAAGGTGACGTCGCGAAACTCCACGCCGCGTTGCAGGTGAAGAAATCGCTGATCGCCGTCGACCAGAAAAGGCTCGGCGGTTCGGTCCAGGTAGTCGGCCACATCCTCGACTGCGGGAAAACCGGCATCGAAGGCGACCCGTGAGGACAGGACCTCGCGCACGGGTCGCTGCATCCGATAGAGCAAGGCGAGAAAAGCCGCCAGCGCGGGGACGCCCACCTCCAGCCGATACCCGACGAGGATCAGGAGGCCGATCAGGATCGCCCCCGAGATCTCGGAGACCGGACCCGGCACGCCCCAGAGCACGTCCATCTTGAGAATCCTGCGCCGCAGTGCGTCGGACGCCTGATCGAAGCGATCGATCTCGTCGCGCTCGCGCGCGAAACTGCGGATCAGGCGCAGTCCCCCCAGGCTCTCCCACATGCGCAGTCCAAATTCCTTATTCTGATCGACCACTTCTTGGCCGAGACGCTGGGCGTGACGCGAGATCAGCGTGACGATCAAGGCGGTCGTGCCGAGAAAAGCGGCGGCAATCACCGTCAGCGTGGGGGAGATCAACATCAGAAGAACAAGGAAGACCAGGATGGCCGAGCCCGAGACAGCCATCTGATGCAGCTGAGTCAGGGCACCGCCCACCTTCCAGGTGTTGGTGGCGATCGTATTGACGATATCCGATCGGCGGTTCTCCACCCGATAGTCGATGCAGGAATCGACCGTTTGGCGAAGGACACGGGCGCGTAAGCGATGGGCCACCAGTCCGTCGAAATAACGGGTCACGATGTGGTTGGCCTGGGCGACCAGGTTCTTGAGGATCACCGCAATGCACAGACCGATCACCAAAGCGGGGACCCGCCAAGCCTCCGGAATCGGCGACAACACGCGCGCGAAGGCGCCGGAGACCGCCGACGTGTCGCCCGATGTCGCACCTAGACTTTCGAGAAGCGGGATGAAGAGATACATGCCGGCGCCCTCGAGAAGAGCCGCGGTGATTCCAAGCGCAATAATCAAAGGCGAGCCCCAACGCGGCGCCTGCGCGGTGCTCGCGAGCCGGGATATCCGAGCGGCGATGGATAAAGCCACGTTCAGGCGCTCCGGGCACTGTTGCGCCGGGGCGACGCGATGGTCGACACAAGGGCCGAACCCATTGGCCTCGAGACCCTGGACATCACGGCTGTGCGACAGCCGATTCGGATGGATCGGGAGCGCAGGGCACGGGCCACGCCAACGACTGCTGCAGCCCTGCGATCGTTTGTTCCCGGCCGCGCCGGATGCTGTCCCATACAATCGCACGGGCGGGGATCGGACGCGTCGAGAGCGGGGTCGCCTCGTTCCAAAGCTCGCTTGACGTGGCCGGTGCAGGGTCCGGCGCCGGAACGCGAGAACGAAGGTCGGCGAGCAGGGATCTGGCCAGGGTGCGGCCCACCCGCGGATCGAGCACGCGGACGGGGTCGAGAGCGATCACCCGGAGCAGCAAGCGAGCCGTCAGCCCGACACGACGGGCCAACGCGGCGCGGTCCGCGAGATACAACAGGTAGGCAGCGCGAGACCATCGATGGACCTGTTTCGGGAACGCGACTCCAGGGTGGCCGACCTTCGACATCATCCGTTCATAGGATCGCATCATTTGCTCGACATCCACCGACATGCTCCCGCGAACCTGGCGATAGGCGATCAGGCAGTCGGGTTGGCAGAGGAGCCGGAACCGCCGAGCAATGCGCAGATAGAGATCCCAATCCTCGCAACCCTGCGCGCGTTGCACAAAGTACTCCTCGTCGTAGAGACCGATCTTTCGAAGGCAAGCCACCTTGATCAGGCAGGTGCTCGCGCTTCCCAAAAAATTTCCCAGCATCAACTGAAGCCAGACAATGCCCTCGAATCGGTCTCGGTCCATGCAGGGAGAGATCCCGGCCCCGGATTCGTCGATCGTGATCCACGGCGAATACACCAAGCCGACATCGCTCGGTGCATCGAGTAGGCAGCGTAGCTGTTTGGAGATCCGCTCCGGGTGCCAAACGTCGTCGGCATCCAAAGGGGCGATGAAATCGCCGCGCGCGGAGCGTATTCCGAGATTGCGTGCCGCGGCGACCCCTTTGTTTGCCTGCCGCAGGATCCTGATCCGCGTGTCCTGCCGAGCAAAGAGGCTTAGGATGTCGGCGGTCCCGTCCGTGGAGCCGTCGTCGACGACGAGGATCTCAAGACGCCCATGCGATTGCTCGGCGACGGATTGCAGCGTAGCGCCGACGTGCCGCTCGCCGTTGTAGACCGGGATGACGACGGAGACGAGCTCGCTCATGATCGAGGCACCATTCGCGCCGGGCCGTTACAGCCACCCTCCCTTCGACCGCAACAACCACTGTGCGAGCGCAACACTTGGCCCCTTCGGCAAAAGCCAAATCACGGAAAAAAGAGACGACACGACGAGCGCCTTGAGCGGACCGGCTTGCCCTCGACCATAGGGCGCGGCGACGAAATCGCGCCAGGAGATCCCGCGACCGGAATCGGACATACGGTTTAAGGTGAGCTCGATCAGCATATCGCGCCAGGACCGTTTATACCTCCTCCATCGCAGAGGATTCGTCGGATAACCCCGCTCAGCCATAAAAGCAACCAGGTAATCAAGATTGCGATTGACCTTATCGACGTAGTCTCGCATGGCCTGACGCGTGAGGACGCGACTCCCGTACCACGAATTATTGCCGTGGACGCGGTACTGGACGACCGTTTCCGCAAGGGTCTCGATCCGACCGTGCAACGGCGCCAAGTCGTGAAGGTAGTCGTCGAGCCAACCGACCGTCGGGAGTGGAAAGACCTGCTGCAGGTAGCCCCTCGACCAAGCATTGCCGGAGGTATAGGCAAAGGGAAGCGGCAGCAGACCGTGCCGCAGCGTAAGCGCCCGATAATCCCCCGACTCGGGCAGGCGCCGGGGGATGCGCTCCCCCAGCGCTTGCCCTTCTCGGTCGATCACCGACATGTAGCCCTGGACCTTGACGATGTCCCGACGAGCCACGAAGGGGCGACATAAGTGCTCGACCGCATCGGGCAAGAGCAGGTCATCGGCATCCAGGAAGACGAGGACATCGCCTTGGCTTTGCCGAAACCCCTCGGTGCACGCGCCGATCTGCCCCTGATGCACGACCTGCACAATCCGGATTGAAGGCAGGAAACGTGAGATCTCGTTCAACGAGGAATCGGTCGAACCATCATCGACGACGATAACCTCTATTCGCGGATAGGTTTGCGCCAGAGCGCTTGCAATCGCGGCACCGACGAACTCAGCATAATTAAAATTCGCGATGATGATGCTGACGAGAAGAGACGACGGATCGGCCCTATCGCCCGACGATCCGCGTGATTCGGCGCACGCTCCGAGCGCGCGGACGTCGTCGGTCCACGCTCGGTCTTCTCTGGTGCGGCTGCGGAATGCCGGTTTTCCGAGAAACGGCCATGACCGGCTTCGCTCACTGATCGCCTGACGACGATCGCGGGCAAGGTGCGCCGATTCCAAACAACGAACGCGATGGTTCAGAAGCTTCATCAAGGATGGTTCCACTCGAATCGACATCTTGAGCTCGGCGCCTCTCTCGGGCGTTTCGGCATCATGCTCGGCAAGGGTCGCCGGCCCAAAGGCATTTATCGAGCTATCGTACACGGATATGCTTACGGGGGCCTAGTGCCAGCCGGGTGTTTCCGTCGAACGACCACGGCAGCGATCTCCTTTCTGGGCACTATCGTGATAAAACAGCCCATTTCCCCACCAAGTGGCGCGCACATCGGGGCGAGGATCGAGTCGATGCCCAAGCATCCAGTTGAACGTTCCGCAACAACCTCGGCGCTCTTACTCGCCTGCCAGTATGCCGATGCAGACGGCCGACAAGCGCGGAGCTGGCGACCCCTCCTTGATCGGGGCATCGACTGGAATCTCTTCCTGACGCTCGGGGAGCATCACGATCTGCTGCCGTTGTTGTCTTCGGGACTCGAGCATGCCCCGACAGAATTCTTGCCGCGGTCCCTGATGCCGCAGCTGCGCGATCACTTCCAGGCCAACCATCTGCGAAATCGCTTGGCGCTCCAGTGTTTTCTGAGCGCGGAGACAACTCTGGCGGAGGCAGGCATCCCGGCGCTTGTCCTGAAAGGCCTGGCTCTCGCAACAACCGTCTACCCGCATCTCGCGGCTCGACAGTTCGGCGATGTCGATCTGCTGATCCCCGAAAACCAGGTCGCTCAAGCCCGCCTTATTCTGGAGCGTCTGCATTATCGGCCAGTGTATCCGCCGAACATGCTGCGCGACCTCAACCTACAGCAGCTCACGCCGAGTCAGGAGCGTGTTTATTCGGCGTATTACCATGAGCTTACACTGCAAAGCCCTGACGCACTCTTTCAGCTCGATATGCATTGGGCCTTGGTGCCGCAACATTTTCCGATAATCCCGGATTGCGAAGCAATTTGGCAAGATGCACGGCAAACGGTATACGACGGACGAACCCTCTCCGCCCTGTCCGCGGAACATCAGATTCTTCACACCTGCATCCATGCAACGAAGGATCGCTGGCGAAAACTCAAGTGGGTCGTCGACCTCGACCGGATCGTTCGCGCCGATTCACCGCTCGGCCGGGAACAGCCCGGCCGCTCACAGCTCGATTGGGAACGACTCATTTGGTACGCCGAGGCATGGAAATCGCGGCGCATGCTGAGTACGGGGCTCGAGCTCGCCGAAAGGCTGCTCGCAACTCCGGTCCCGGACACTGCGTCACGGCTCCTGACCCATGATGTCTCCGAAACCGGCCTTTCAACAATTATCGAGACCCTTCTCCACCCCGAAATCGCCGAGCCGCGGATGCTCAGATGCCTCGGGGTCAACGCCACCTTACTCCGTCTCCTGGACACGGACGCTTGTCGGCGGCGCTATCTCCTTCAAGCCCTGACCATGCCGAGACCCGAGGACGAGGCCCTGTTCGGACCGGGACCACCGAACGGCGCTCTGTGGAAATATCGCCGCCCGCTGTGGGTTCTGGTGCGTTGTGTCGGACGCGCCGGACGGCCGCGACGCAACGATTATCCTAGGGTCGATCTCGCGCGGAGCGCTCCCGACTGCGAATAAAGACGATGTAATATCGTGACACCGCGAGAGCGGAACACCCGGACCCCGGCGATTCGTGTCGCCCTCACAACGCACAAAGGAGCCCAGCCACTTCCTTCGCGGTACCTTCGAGGGCCGCGGAGGCCAGGTACCAGCAGGGTACGGAGCACGTCATTCGAATCACATCGTCAAGGCACATTGACTGATGCGCCAAGGCGTTGAGGACATTCGGATAAAGGCGGTAAGCGGCCTCTGCCGCAGAGAGCTTGCAGAGCGCAGGCGCGGAGTGATTCGAAGCGTAATCAACGAACAGGATCGCACCGATCGGAGCGGGCTCGGTCGCCGGTGCGCACGGCATGGCATCGATCGGAATGTAGTGCGAGCGATGCGTCTCGAGCGTCGATGGCGGTAGAGGAAAGGATTGCGGAGGCCGCATCTTCAACGTGACGGCCAAGGGAAACGGCTTGATCCTGAGTGTTTCGGGCTCAACCGGCGCAAGCTCGTCGCTCATCAGGCGGAAGCCATAATGCAGCAACGCCCAGCAGAGGGTCGACTTCCCGCTTCCGGACGGCGCCGCCAAGAGAAACGCGCGACCGTCACGCTGGACGACGGCCGCGTGGACAAAAACGAGGTCGGGACGCAGACGTTGAATGCCAACGACGATATCCTGCTGGAGCGCGAACAGAAGTTTCGAAGCATCAAGGCCCCGGCCGATCTCTGACCCGTTCCGAACGAGGCTGAAGCAGGCGTTTCCAGACTCGGAAATGATTCTATATGCCAGAGCGGCCGGCTGGCGCGATGCGCACGGCTTGAAGCCGCCGAAGGCTGCGGTCATCACGGGGGAGAGACTATCAGCCCCCCACACGACCGCCACAACGCGCTCGACAACGCTGAATCGGCTTTGCTTCATCGGCGTTCGAACCGCATGCGCCTCCGGCCGGGCACAACCAAGGCCAGAAAGGCATCCTGTGGTTTCCCGATCACCCTCCCTACTTCCACAATGTTCTGGATAATTCACGCAACGCTTCGGCACCGGACCGGGCGACAGCCTCGTCGCTGCATGCGCCGACAGTAACCCCGGGTGTGCGGTTACCGGCCGCTCGGGATCCGGCCGAAGCGGATCCCGTCAGACCGTAACGACGGTCATCGACGGGGTCACACGCATCGGTGCCGCCGGTCGACGCGGCGTTGCCGAATTCCGGGAGATCAAGCCCGGATGCCCCCCCTCCGCCCGCACCGGGGCCAGCCGAACGCGGACTCGCAACCGGCTCCGTACTCGATGCGATCGTCGGATTCATCGCCTGAACCTCCGGCTTCAGCGTCTGAATCCCGGGCTGCGAAGGACCGGCCGGAACGGACCCGGGGCGCGCAAACGACGGCGCCGCATGAAAGCTAAGGAGAATCGGGGGAACATAGGTGGCTTTCTTCAGGAAGTCCCGTCGTGAGCTATCGTGTGGCATCTCTTTGCCTCCATTATCCCAATCAGTTTCCGGCATCCGGCAATCGCCGTGTCGGACTTCGCCCGACCGCAATTTCCTCTGCAAGCTCGGCGCCTTCGAAAATCAAGGCACGTCGCGGAAATCACCCTCTACACAAACAGGGATCCGAACGGCTCCCACCGAGAGCGCAATGCCCGACAGGGGATGAAATCGCGCTCGCTCCGCAATATCGACCTACCGACACTCGTTCTGTTCCCGGACATCCAGCGCGGTTTTCAATCGCGAAGAAGCCTACGTGATCGATTCCAGGAGACCGGCACGATGCAGTTGCTCGACAAAGCCGCGCACGTCGCGTTGGGCCGCCTCCGCATCGAGATCGAACTCATGCGAGATGCAGGTTTCGATGGACTCGATCGATGTCCCTCCGTCGAGCAGTCTCCAGATCAACGCTCCGGTGGGATTCATTTGATGTATATAGCCGGTTGCGGCATCTAGAACGATCAACTCGCCATCGAGGTCACGACACGTCAATCCGGCCTTAAAGGATGCCATCGTCGCTCCGGGTCTAGTCCGATCGAATTTGCTGCATACGTAGAGAGCGGCGATGGCCGAAAGAACCGATCGCCGACAACTCAAGCTCAATAGATCGCATGCAAAATGCGAGCCGGATTCTTCACGCCGGAGGCAGTGGCGCAACGAGCCACTTGAGTCGATTCGACACTGGGTCACGATGGCACTAGAGGGAGCGCTGGAGGACGAAGGCTGAAGTCGGGTTGAGGGCTGCCGGAGGAGCCGATGATGAGTCAATAGCGACTCTCCCAAATCAAGACCGAGCTTGCTGCAACGCGCACGGATCGGTTTCAACTCGGGTCCGACCTAGAGAGGCAGGTGACGAGAACTGTCACCCGACGTAGGCGCGAACCTGACGCTCTGCGACACCCAATCGGTTCGGTGCCCGATGCGTTGCCCGGATTTTCCTATGTCGAGCCGCGAAGGAATGGAACGGAGGTATCGAGAGCGGAATCCGTCGAAAAACGGGGGGCGAAAGCATCGCCGATCGGATGTGGTGGGCCGTCTAGGATTTGAACCTAGGACCAAGGGATTATGAGTTCCAAAATTCCAGACCACCACGGGACTTACCGAGCTTGATGGAGCTTTACGGAACAACGATCTAGGTGCATACTTGGCTTGACGGTGCTATGTGGAACTTGACCGAACTGTACCCCCCGCATAGCACCGGCATAGCACCGGCATCTACCGCGACCCCAATCAGGACGGGGCTGGACGCCGGATCGGCACCACGCCGACATAGCACCGGGGAGCGCCAATGTCCGACAAATTCAGGTTCACGAAGACCCGCATCGAGGCCCTAGGCCCCGCGGATCCCGGAAAGCGCCGGTTCCACTACGACGCCGACACGCCGGGCTTATCGGTGCAGGTCACGGCATCCGGGACCAAGACGTTCTATGTCTATAGATGGGTCGGAGGCAAACCGGAGAAGATCCGCCTCGGCGCATTCCCGGCAATGACCGTCGAGCAAGCGCAGCGCGAGACAAGGAAGGTCCTCGGGACGATCGCGGAGGGGAAGAGCCCGGCCGCCGAGAAGCGCGCGATCAAGGCCGAGTCAGTGACCTTGAAGGAAGCCTTCGCCGAGTACCTGGATGCACGGGACCTGAAGCCCGGCACCGTCCACGACTACAAGCGGCACATGACCGAGTCGTTCCCCGACTGGCAGGATCGGCGCCTGACCGAGATCACGCGCGACATGGTCGAGCGCAGACATGCCAAGCTCGGGGAGCGCAGCGAGGCCCGCGCCAACGGGGCTATGCGCGTGCTGCGGGCAATCCTGAACTTCGCCGCGGGGAAGTACGAAACAGCCAGCGGGCAGCCGATCATCTTGGACATCCCGACCAAGCGGCTTTCGGCAACGCGCCGATGGTACCGGGTCGAGCGCCGGCAGACGCTTATCAGGCCCGCACAGCTCCCGGCATGGTGGAGCGCCGTCGAGGCCCTGGAGTCGGAGACGATCCGCGATTATCTGAAGGTGCTGATCCTGACCGGGCTCAGACGCGGGGAGTGCGCCCGGCTGGAATGGAAGGACATCGACCTTGAAGGCCGGACCCTGACCGCGCCCGACACCAAGAACCGAAACCCGCACACCCTGCCCCTTTCAAGCTACCTGGTCGAGCTGTTCCGTCGTCGCTCCAAGGCTTCGGACGGCTCGCGGTTCGTCTTCCCGGTCGGGCCGCGCCGCGCCAACAAGGACGAAGACGGGCATCTGAACGACGCTCGACACAGCATGAACGCGGTCGCCGAAGCGAGCGGAGTCCGGTTCACACCACACGATCTACGCCGAACATTCATAACGATTGCGGAAGGGCTCGACATCCCGGCATACGCCCTGAAGAGGTTGCTCAATCACAAGTCCGGGGCCGACGTGACCGGGGGCTATCTGGTCATCGACACCGAGCGCCTGCGCGATCCGATGGAGCGGATCACGGGTTTCATCCTGAAGGCCGCGGGAGTCATGCAGAGCGCCGACGTGGTTGCCTTGCGGGCCGATTCGGCATGACGCCTGAAGAACTGGCCCGCCGCTGGCGCCTGAACGTCCTGGATCGCATCGGAATGGCGCGCACGGGCGACCGTGCGTCGGCGCTGTGGTTGATGCGGGAGTACACCCGCGCGACCGACCAAGGGATGATTCCGATACGGGAGATCCGGGAGTATGTCGCAACCGCCTTCACCGAGATCCTGGAAGGCGAGACGCCCGACGATGCCCTTAACCTGAAGCGAGGCCGCGGTAATCAAGTCACCCGCAACGACCGCCCGATCCGCAACCGAGACATGCTCCTCGCCGCGCTGGTGCTGGTCGAGACCCGACAAGGCCGATCGGACGCCCAAGCGATAACCAACGTCGCCGAGACGATGAAGGACCGCAGCGCCGCATGGTTGACCCGCGGGACGTGGCACAAGGCGAGCGACCGCGAGCGATCCATCAAGGACGCATGGAGACGCTACGGACCCTCGGTCGATGTCCTGCGGGCGGAATGGCTCGCGGAAATCCTGACCTGGACCGAATCCGCGGAGGCCCCGAGCACCGAGTTTTTCGCCGATCCCGAGTTTTCGGCAGACCCTCAAGCGCAGCTCGCCGAATAGGACAAACAAATCCCGATTCGTTTGTACCCCCCACCTTGACGCTTGGTCGCATCCTGTCCCCCATCGACAACACGCCGATGGACGACAGGAAACATGACCAACCGCACCGCCCGACAGACACCCGCGCAGATCCGCGCCGATGACCCCCTCTACACGCGCGCCGAGGCAGCTGAATACCTCAGAGTGCGCCGCGCGACACTTGAGCATTGGGCGTCGACCGGCCGCTACAACCTGCCCTACTTCCGCGTCGGGCGCACCGCTCGCTATCTGAAATCCGATCTGGATGCATGGCTCGCCCGGCATAGCCAGTACGCCGCATAACCCACCCCAACCCCCGAAAAAGGACCAGCAAAATGACCGATACCAACGAATTCCGATTTCAGATGACCGATCTCGAAACTGACGCCAAAGCCGCCAGCGAGATCGTCGAGATGATTCGCCTTGTCGCCCTTGTGCACACCCTGGAAGACGAGACGGAATTCGACATCGAAGTCCCGCTGACCGTCGCGATCCGTCTCGCGAACGAGTTGGCGGTTCGGCTCCGGGAGAGGCTTTGCAAGGAGCGCGGAGAGGCATTCGAGCGGGCGGTACAGAGGGCCGCAGCCGCGTAGCAGGACCCGCAAGACGCAGGAAACGGTAAAGGTAGAGGCCACAAAAAAGCCTCGGCAAAGACCGAGGCTCGGGGATGCAGATGAAAACGCAAAACATGGCAGCGGTTGACCGACCGCCACCCGACTCAACCCGACACGGATTAATCTATGCTCACGTCTTCCGTCAAT
>NZ_FNNZ01000014.1 GCF_900106925.1 Thiocapsa roseopersicina | reverse complement strand
TGTTGTTCAAGCACCCCGAGGGAGGCCCACCGCTCTCCCTCATACAAGTTGACGATTTAAGAGGAAAAACCCATCAGGGAAGGTGGCCGTACTCACCTGCACCCGCAGCACGCAGAAGCCGCTCTCGGGACTGTGGTAGGTGACGCGCTCGACGGCGCCGCTGAGCGGCTCGGTAGGGGCGCGCGATGCACGCGGCGCGGTGGGACTCATCGTCGGATTTTCGACCCCTCGAAAGCGATCCAGGGCCGGGATCGTCAACGACCGGAGAGGCGCGAGTCGCGGGTGAACATCACTGCCGTTGCAGTCCGGCGGCCACATCCCTGAAGGACGCCAGTGCCGCTTCCAGGTGCTCGATGATCTCCTGTTGAAGCACCTCCGGCGGCGGCAGATCATCAAGGTTCTCCAGGCTGTCGTCTTTCAACCAGAAGATGTCCAGGCTGGCCTTGTCGCGCGCCATCAGCTCATGGTAGCTGTAATACTTGAAGCGCTCCGTTTCGCTGCGCTCGTGCCGGTTGTCCGGGTTGTAGCAGACGATGAAATCGCGCAGATCGTCAGGCTTCAAGGTTCGCGTCTTCAGCGTGAAGTGCTTGTTGGTGCGCAGGTCGTAGAACCAGACCCCTTTGGTGTGAATTCGGCCGTCCTTGGGCGCGGCATCGAAGAACACCACGTTCGCCTTCACGCCCTGTGCGTAAAAGATGCCGGTCGGAAGACGCAGGACGGTGTGAAGGTCGCAGTTTTCCAGCAGCTTGCGGCGGATCTTCTCGCCGGCGCCGCCTTCGAACAGGACGTTGTCCGGCAGTACCACCGCTGCCTTGCCGTCCACCTTCAGCATGCTGACGATGTGCTGCAGGAAGTTGAGCTGCTTGTTCGACGTGGTTTCCCAGAAATCCTGCCGCTCGTAGGTCAGGGCTTCTCTGTCTTCCTCGCCCTCTTCGTTGGTGATGGTCATGCTGCTCTTCTTGCCGAAGGGCGGATTCGCCAGCACGTAGTCCACCTTCCGCTTCGGCTCCGAGATCAGCGCATCCGATCGCTCGACGGAAGGCTCGCCGTCCAGCTCGCCGATGTTGTGCAGGAAGAGGTTCATCAGGCAGAGGCGGCGCGTGCCGGGCACGATCTCGTTGCCGTGGAAGGTCTTGTCGCGCAGAAACTCCTTCTGGCGCCGGTCCAGCCCCGTTCGCCCTGAGCCTGTCGAAGGGGGCCGTGTCAGCCAGTTGTAGGCGCCCAGGAAGAAACCGCCGGTGCCGCAGGCCGGGTCTGCAATGGTCTTCATCGGCTCGGGGCGCACGCAGGCCACCATCGCTTCGATCAGGGCGCGCGGCGTGAAATACTGCCCCGCGCCGCTCTTGGTGTCCTCCGCGTTCTTCTGCAGCAGTCCTTCGTACAGATCGCCCTTGGTGTCGGCATCCAGGCTGATCCAGCTCTCGGCATCGATCAGCTGCACCAGCCGCGAGAGCTTGACCGGATCCTGGATCTTGTTCTGCGCCTTGAAGAAGATGGCGCCGAGCATCCCCTGTTCCTGACCCAGCCTGTGCAGGGTGACGAGGTAATGCGCCTCCAGCGGCTCGCCCACCTTGGACGTGAGACTGGCCCAGTCGTAACCCTTGGGGATGCGCGTGTCGCGGTTGTACGGCTCCTGCGCATATTCGTGCGCCAGCTTCAGGAACAGCAGGTAGGTGAGCTGCTCCAGATAGTCGCCGTAGCCGATGCCGTCGTCGCGCAGGGTGTGGCAGAAGTTCCAGAGTTTCTGGACCAGGGAGGATGCGTTCATTCGTGGGCTTTGTTGTCCAACCGCGCACGCGCGGCCAGCATGGCGCTGTGAATTTTTTGTGCGAAGACTTCGCGCGGCGGCAGCACGGCCAGGTACTCGGCCACGTGGATGCCGGATTTATCCAGCTCCAGCAGCTCGATCTGTTCCTGCTTCTTGCCGGTGCACAGGATGATGCCCAGCGGCGGTCCGTCACCCGGCTCCTGGTCGTGCCGGGCCAGCCAGCGCAGGTAAAGCTCCATCTGCCCTTTGTACTCGGCCTTGAAATCGCCCAGCTTCAGCTCGACGGCCACCAAGCGGCGCAGCTTGCGGTTGTAGAACAGCAGGTCGATGTAGAAGTCGTCGCCGTCGAGCTGGATGCGCCGCTGCCGTGCCACGAAACTGAAGCCCGCGCCCAGCTCCAGCAGAAAGATCTCCAGCTCGCGCAGGATGGCATCTTCCAGGTCCTTTTCGAGGTAGCGGTCGTTCAGGCCCAGGAAGTCCAGCACATAGGGGTCTTTGAGCAGCATGGGCGGCGTGAGCTCGTTTTTGGCGCGCAAAGCGGCCAGCTCCATGCGGATCAACTCCTCGGGCTGCCGGGACAAGGCGGTGCGCTCGAAGAGCATGGAGTTGATGCGTTCGCTCAAGGTGCGCACGCTCCAGCCCTCGATGCGGCACATCTCGGCGTAGAACTCGCGCTGCAGCGGGCGTTTGAGCGGCAACAGCTCGCGAAAGTGCGACCAGCTCAATTGTCGCCACAGCGTGGCGACAATCTGCTCGTCGGGAAACGCCTCGGCGAACTGCACCATTCGGTGCAGATTCTTGCGCTCGAACCCGCGCCCGTGCTCGGCAACCAATTGTCGCGACAGTGTGGCGACAATTTCTTCCCCGTACCCGGCACGCCCGCCGGCCAGCACGCCTTCGCGGATACGCCGCCCGATACGCCAGTACAGCATGGTGAGGCTGACATTGACCGCCACGGCGGCCGTGTGGCGCGCCTCGACGATCATCTGCTGGATGTCGGTCAGCAGAGCGGTGTCGACGGTGGTGTCGGCGTCGGCCAACTCAGTGGAGGGCGCGGTTTCGGCCTTCCTGGCCCCTTGCTTCCTGGCGGGTACGGCGGCAGGCTTGCGGCTCATGCGGGCTCCTTGACTGCGCGCCGCTTGGCCACCTTGCGCGTCTTCGCCTGCATCTCGCGTTCCGACCGTTCGGCGCGGATGCGCTCCAGCAGCACGCTGGCCGGTTCGTCGTTGGGATCTTGCGGCACCAGTTGGCCGGAGAAGGCGGCGCGGAGGATGTTCTTGCGTTGGGCGGTGGATTGCTGGAAGCACGTTGTCAGGCTCCTCTCCATTGCTTTAATAGCTGAAAGACGAAGGTCCGCCGCTGCAACGATTTCGATCTGCTCGGCTAGCGGAGGCAATGGAAATCGCACAACCTCGAACTTTTCCAGGGTCAAGTGGGCAATGTTCGTGGTGATCGAAGCTACGGCGCGGAACACTCCGTTATATACGTGGGTTCTGAATACCAATTGAGCGAACTCAGGCAGCACAACACCCGGCAGGGAGCGGAAGCGATGGAGAGTCTTCTGGAAACAAAGCGGCTGGTGATGTCGACGGAAAATGGCACTCTGCCCGACGAGTTCCGGGCTTTGTCCTTCGCTCACGAGAATGTCGCCTGCCAGCAGGCGATATTTATCGAAATGGATTTCATCGAAATCCATGCTCTCGACATTCGAGAAGTCGATGCGATCATCCTTGATGTTTGCAACGCGCAAGTAGTGCCGGGGCCAACGCCCGGTCAAGTACTGCGGCGCGCGCTGACGACCCAGAAGCACCTCGCCGACGAGTTGCGTCGTCGCCCAACACCAACCGCTGGGAAGATCAGGCAGTTCGCCGGTGTCGGGCACAAGCGGTTCGCGATACTTGGTCTGCCAGTCCTTGGGCGGGGTCTTGCCTTGTTCCTTGAATTTGGCAAGCTGCTTCGCTTCCCAGCGGGCGCGGCGCTCGGTGAGGATGCGTTGCAGCAGTTGAGCGCCGGTTTCAGGCGGCGTGTTGTGCTTGCGCCAGTCGGCGGTGAGCGCACCGTCCACGGCGGCTTTCAGCAAGGACTGGCGGTATTGTCCCAGCTTTTTTTGCGCGGCTTTGAGCTCGGCCACGCCGGCATCGAGGTCGGAGAGCAGTTCGTCGAGTTTCTCGACGATTCGGAGTTGCTGATTCGGTGACTGAAGGATGAATCTGAATGAAGCAATATCTCTTGGTCTAACTGCAGGATAGAGAGCGCCCTGCACAACCTGGCACATTGCATCGACAAAACCGTCTGTCTGCACGAGAAAGAAAAGAAACTCCGGCTTCATCCATTTTGATCGCAAGACATGAAAGCCCGTTGAGCCAATTGCGCCATCAAAACTATCTTTAACCAACGCAACCGCATTCAAGTTCGGTCGTGTCATCGAGACAAGAACGTCGCCAGACTTCAATACTTGCTTTGCACGGCTTGGGGTCGCATCAACTTGTAGCGTCTTGGCACCTTGGATCGTCTTGTTTTCGCGATCAATACTGCTGATATCCACGTAGACGAAATCATTCGAGGGTCCGCTTTGCTCAACGGGTTCGGACGCAGCTTCACCGAGTGATATCAGTGGATCGGCATTCATATCACTCACGCCACCAACTCCTCATTCATCGGCATTCGTGCCCATTTCACGCCCTTCGACAGGCTCAGGGCGAACGGTGGTGATGATTCGATCGTGGTGAGCCCTTCGGTTTGGCTCAGGGGAGCCCTGTCATTCCACAGGCTCAGACCCTTCTACAAGCCTGTCCCGAGCTGAGTCGAAGGGTTCAGAACGAACGGCGGTAGTAGGAATAACCACGGCCTGCAAATCCGTTCGTGCTGAGCTTGTCGAAGCATGAACGGATTTGCCGCGCGCCAACCTGGAAACCTCCGCCCAATCGCCGCGCATCATGGCCTCCTTCTTCTTGCGGCTCCAGCCCTTTATTTTCTGCTCGGCTGACAATGCCTCCTCGCGAGTGACGCATTCCTGGCACCAAGCCAGGACGACCGGCCGCCGCGACGCGGTGTAGCCATCACATTCGCCGGTCTGATGTTGACCAATCCGACGCTCCAGATCGTCCGTGTGGCCGGTGTAGTAGGAGCCATCCGCGCAACGGAGGATGTAGACCCAGAATGGTTTCACGGCTCAGTCTTCCTTATTCGTGGGTGGCGTGGAATTTCCTTCGACCAGCCGGTCCTGAGCACATCCTCGGAGCCCAATTTTCCGTTCATCCTTCGACAAGCTCAGGACGAACGGAAAATTGATAAAGTGTCTTTTTCGGAATTCGCCTAGAGAAAGTTCAGGTTGCAAATGCGCCCACGCGGCGTCCTCCTCATCGGATAACCAATCCCTGGACAGGCTGGTTTCGCTGAGCGCCAGACCGCTTATGGCTTCATCATTCAACATTACGCCACCAACTCCTCATTCATCTCATCCATCAGCCCATCCAGCTCGTTGCCGAACAACCCCCACGCTTTCTGCAAGCCGCCCTTGTCCGCCAGCTCGGCATAGTCGAAGTCATCACGACCGATGCTGCACGAGCTGGCGATGTGGTCCTTCATCAGGCGCAGCCATTCCGTCTGCTCGGGGCTGAACGCCGTTCCGCGCTGGGCATTGTGGCGGAAGATCCATTCCTGGAAGCGCTTGTCCACCTGCTCGCTGAAGGGCTTGAGCTCGGTGTCCAGGCCCAAGGCGAAGCGCACCAGCGAGACCAGGTCGGTAAGCTGGCGGCGGCTGGTCAAGCCTTTCACCTGGCCGGCCTGGACACGTGCATAGGCACTCCAGAGACGCTCGGTGGTCAGCATCAGCGGTGGTTTGCTCAGATGCTCGTGCAACTCCTCGATCATGTCGAAGGTAAGCTGCCGGCGCCGGTAGGGCTGCTGGTAGAAAAAGTCCAGGGCCGCGATCTCGTCTTTGTGGGCGGCGATGTAGTCGGCAAAGCGTTGAATAAGCCCAGTGGCCAGGGTTTCCGCCTGTTCGCTGAAGCCCGAGAAGGTCACCTGATCGAGGTTGATATGATCGATGATCTGCTCGCGTTCGCGGCGGGCGTTTTCGATCTCGTCACGCAGATCGGGTTTGTCGAAGGGCGCGCAGGCGGCGGCCACGCGCTCGGCGCGGGCGGTCTCGATCTCCGCGGGCGACAGGGTGTCTTCGCTGCGGGTGATGCCTTTGGCCCGGACGGTGGCCAGCGCGGCGGCGACGACGGCATCCGGATCGAGCGCGGCGATCAGCCCCTTGCCCAGATCGGCGACCGCGATGCCGCCTGAGGTCTTTTCGATTCGCGCCCGGGCCTTGTCGTCCAGTTGCTTCGCCAATCGCACCAGTCGGTTCGCAAGCGAAAGCAGGGTATCGTCGTCGCGGTGCCCCAAGGCGACGCCTTGCAGCAGGTCTTTCAACGCCAGGCCGGGTTTCTTCTCGAGCGGCCGGCTTTCGGTCTTGAGCGATTTCTCGACGCCCACGGCGTCGATGAGCACGAAGCGGCTCTTGGCGCCGTCGGCGGAGTTGCTTGACGCGCTTGAGGCTGTCGCCATCAAGCGAGCGCACGCCGCGGCCCTTCATCTGCTCGTAATAGCCACGGCTTCGCACGTCGCGCATGAAGAGCAGCACTTCCAGCGGCTTCACATCGGTGCCGGTGGCGATCATGTCGACCGTCACGGCGATGCGGGGGTTGTAGTCGTTGCGGAAGCTGGACAGGATGCTGTCGGCGTCTTCCTCGGCGCGGTAGGTGACCTTCTTGCAGAAGGCGTTACCTTGGCCGTAGACCTCCCGCAGGATGTTGATGATGTCGTCCGCGTGGCTGTCGGTCTTGGCGAAGACGAGCGTCTTGGGTGTCTCTTTGCGCGCCGGGAAGATCTGCGTTTCCACGGCCGTCTTCATGGCCTGGATCACCTTGCGGATCTGGCTGACGTTGACCACGGAGCGGTCCAGCTCCTTGGCGGTATAGGCGGTGTCGTCTTCCGTTTCGGCCCAGCGCTTCTTGCGGGTCTGACGGTCGCGATGGTCCACCCACTGGCGGGCCTTGAGCTCGGCGCCCGTCCGGGTGATCTCGGTGATGATCTCGTACACGTCGTAGCCGACGTTGACACCGTCGGCGACCGACTGCTCGTAGGTGTACTCGGCGACGATGTTTTCGTTGAAGAAACCGAAGGTGCGCTTGTCCGGCGTGGCGGTCAGGCCGATCAGGCCGGCATCGAAATAGTCGAGCACCTGCTTCCATAGGTTGTAGATGCTGCGGTGACACTCGTCGATGACGATGAAGTCGAAGGTTTCCACCGGCACGGCGGGGTTGTAGCGGACGAGCTTTTCCTGCTTGGCCGTCTGCTGCACCTCGTTGAGCGAGACATCCTCGGCCGATTCATCCATGGGCTCGCCGGACAGGATCGAGTACATGCGCTGGATGGTGCTGATGCACACCTGCGAATGCGGATCGATGCTGGACGAGGCCAAGCGCTGCACGTTGTACAGCTCCGTGAACTTGCGCGGGTCATCGGGCGGCGTGTAGGCCATGAGCTCCTGGTGGGCCTGTTTGCCGAGGTTGCGGGTGTCGACCAGGAACAGAATGCGCTTGGCTCCGCCGAACTTGAGCAGCCGGTAGACCGAGGTGATGGCGGTGAAGGTCTTGCCCGCGCCGGTCGCCATGTGCACCAGGGCACGCGGCTTGTTCAGCGCCAGCGACTGTTCCAGCCCTGTGACGGCGCCGATCTGGCAATCGCGCAGGTCCTGCGGGGGGAGCACCGGCATCTGCTCGGCCAGCCGACGACGCAGGGTTTCCGGCCGGGCCAGCCAGGCGGCCAGGGTTTCGGGTCTGAAGAAGTGGAAGATCTCGCGGGAGCGCGGAGCCGGGTCGGCGATGTCCGTGAAGCGGATGATCTGTCCGGTGGCCTCGAACCGGAAGCGCAGCGGCGTGTCGTCGGTGCGCCATTTGAGATGGGCGGTGCCGTAGCGCTCGGTCTGGACTTCGGTGACGGTAAGGTTCTCACCGGCGCTGTCCTCCTTGGCCTCGATCACGCCCACGCCATGGCGGTTCACAAACAGCACGTAGTCGGCTGGACCCGAGTCGGTGGGGTACTCGCGCACGGCCACACCCACGGCCACCGACAGGTCGAGCTGTTTCATGTCCTGGATGACCCAGCCGGCCTGTTCGAGCTTTCGGTCGATGTGTTGGCGCGCCTTGGCTTCCGGGGTCATAGGCATTGGGTCGAAAGTGCCTGCCGATTCGTCGGGTCCGGCTCGGCGTCATCTGCACGCGCCTTCGACCGGCGATTGCCGAGCCGGTGGTTGGCGAGCGAATCAGCATGTGCTCGCTGAGGTTGGATTGCCAGTCTACCCCGGATCACGCGCCCGGGCCGTTTGAGGGTTGGCCGCCCGAGTGTCTGTCGGTCGGCTACCTGAGGACCTGATTCCCCCTCGCTCACGGGGACGGGCACCTGAATCATTAGAGTCTGAGTTGTCGAGTCGTCCCGCCTCGGGGACATTGGCTCATGGGCAAACCATCCCATCACGACCTCCAGGCGTTCTGCAGCGGGCGCGTTCATCCCGGCGAGGGGTCGGGCGGCGGGGGCACCGGCACATACGACGCTGCCGCTTCGCGATCCCGTTCAGCACCGCGACCCCGGCATCGAGCGACGCCAGCGCGATGACCCGCCGGCCGCCGCGGCGCGAGTGCAGCGCACCCCAGCAGGCGATCAGGCTCCAGTCACCGAACAAGTCCTGTCCAGGGACGCCCCGGTAATCGCGAGCCTTTTCGGTATTGATCCACCGCTGCCCCTGTTACGAGACCACAGGCATCCGAAGAGGTGCCACCATTGATCATGACGTGCACCGAGGATATCACCCACGGTCATATCCGCGCACACGACGCTGTCTCAAAGTGCCTCCCGACACGGACGCTGTCTTCGGTTACTCTCTTGCAACGTCTATCCCGGACCTTCCAAGAACCGGTATCCGTCTGCGCCCTCGATTCAATGGCGGTACTCGGGAATACGATGCACTCCTCGGCTGTGCTGAATCGTGATGGGGATGGGCGACGGCACCATGAATGTCCTCAACCGCTCCGCGTTGGGCATCGGCGACTGCATCGCCCGGGGCCTGCGTGGTGCCTGCCGCGAAATGCCCGATGTCGTCTCCCTGCTCACGCCGCACCTTTCTCTCCGGTCTGCTGGCGACTGGCCTAGGCGTCGCCGGTGCCGGAGCGTCTCCCGTGCGCGCTTCAAGGCAGCCGTTGCGGTTCGGTTTGACACCCTGGGTCGGGGTGAGCGGCTCGCCCTGGACGGTGTGCAGGATGCGCCGGCGGAGAAGGGTCTGAAGGCACGGGCGCAAGCGAGCGAGCGCGCGGCAATCCAGACCGCGCTGGCCGAGCAGGACTTCAGCATGACCGCAACCGCGGCCCGGCTCGGCATCAGCCGCAAGACACTTTGGCAGAAGATGAAGCGCTACGGGGTCACCCGGCCGGAGTGAAGAGCTGGTAGGCGATACCCCGGCGCAGAGGCGTCCGCCGCGAGATGTGCACCTGCCCATCGGTACGCCCGAGGAGCGCGAGAGAGCCGAGAGCGATGCCCTTTGTCGACGTAAGGGATTCAGCGTGGTCCAGCCAACGCAGTTGCCGGGGGCTTCAGCCCCCCATTTTGCGTGGCCAAGGCGGGATCCGCCAATCCAGACTCAGCGCCAAGAGGCGCAACCCTGTCGTGGTGCCGGCACCCGCCAGCAAGGTCAGCCAGGGCTCGGCACCGAGGGCGTCGACGCCGATGAAGACCCAGCAGCCGACGAAGGCACAGAGCGCGTAGGGGCGGTGATCCTGGAACACGACCGGGATCTCGTTACAGAGTACATCGCGAAGCACCCCGCCGAAGACGCCGGTCACGACCCCCATCATCACCACGACGATGAGCGGCATCTGGGCCGCCATCGCCAGCGCGGCGCCCGAGACGGCGAACAGCCCGAGCCCGAGGGCATCCGTGACGTTCATGACCCGATCCGCCCAGCGATGCCGCATCAAGCCGAGCAAAGGCGAGCCGATCAAGGTCAGCGCCAAGACCAGCCAGACATACTCCTGATGCTGCACCCAGAAGAGCGGGCGGCGGTCGAGCAGGACGTCACGCAGCGTCCCGCCCCCGAACGCCGTGACGAAGGCGACCGTGAAGACCCCGACGATATCCATGCGCCGACGCGCGGCCTCGATCAAACCGGATACGGCGAAGGCGATGATGGCGCCGATTTCGATGATGGTCAGCATGAGCCTCTTCTGCTGTTCGGCGAGTCTAGGGTCCAAACGCGAGTGGGCACAATTGCGTCGGGATTCCTTCTTTAGGCGGTTTCCGGGAAAGGATCTACCGGCGTGTAGGGGCGAATTCATTCGCCCCTACAACAGTCAGGTCGTCCGTGCATCCGCAGTCGGGATGCCTATTCACTGAAATCGCCTTAAGGTCCGACGCCTCCTTAATCCAGTGTGCTATGGTCACAATACACCGTTTGTATCGGTTGGGAGTTGTGGGCATGGCCACGATCACCTTCGATACATTGAAATTTGTCGAGAAGCTAAAGTCGGTAGGGATTCCCGAAGATCAGGCGAAGGTCATCTCCGAAGCGCTCCGCGATGCGTCCGGAGAAGCAGAGCTGATCACAAAGAAAGACCTGCAGATCGAGCTTGCGCCCATCCGGTCGGACATCAGCCTCATCAAGTGGATGATGGGCATCCTGCTCGGTGGTGTGATGGCCCTCTTGCTCAAGTCATTCTTCCCCGCATAGCCAACACCGACCCCTATTCGGCGATGTAGCGCTGCATGGCATCGCACCGTAGGTTGTGCTGACGCTAGGAAGCACAACAACCGCGGACGGTTGGTTGTGCCTCGCACGGCTCGGCATAACCTAAGGCGCGGCTCACCGAATGTTGCAGGTCATCCGAGCCGCGATAAATCCCTTACGGCACCATGGGCGGCGCTGGTCGTCAACAGGGCGTAAGCCTTGAGTGCGGTCGAGACCTGACGCTGGCGGTCGAGCGGTTTCCAAGCCGCCGCGCCGCGTGCCTCCATGGCGGCCCGGCGGGCGGCGAGGGTTTGCTCGTCCACGGCGAGATGAATCCGCCGGCTCGCGATCTCGATCTCGATCCGGTCGCCTTCCTCCACGAGTGCGATCAAGCCGCCGTCGGCTGCCTCGGGCGAGACATGGCCGATCGAAAGACCCGAGGTGCCACCCGAGAAGCGCCCGTCCGTGATGAGTGCGCAGTGTTTCCCGAGCCCCTTTGATTTGAGATAGCTGGTCGGGTAGAGCATCTCCTGCATGCCGGGGCCGCCCTTGGGGCCTTCGTAGCGGATGACCACGACGTCGCCTGCCTTGACCTGCTCGGTGAGGATGGCGGTCACCGCATCCTCCTGGCTCTCGTAGACACGGGCCGGTCCGGCGAAGGTCAGGATGGAGGCGTCGACCCCCGCGGTCTTGACGATGCAGCCCTCCTCGGCCAGATTGCCGAAGAGCACCGCAAGGCCGCCGTCGCGGCTGTAGGCATGCTCGAGATCACGGATGCAGCCTTCAGCGCGATCCAGGTCCAGATCCGGCCAGAGCTGCGACTGGCTGAAGGCGACCTGCGTCGGGATGCCGCCCGGCGCAGCCAGATAGCGACGACGCGCCTCTTCATCCTCGGTGTAGCGCACGTCCCAGCGCGCGAGCGCCTCGCCGAGGGTGGCGCTGTGCACGGTCGGCAGATCGCGATGGATCAGGCCGGCCCGGTCCAGCTCGGCGAGGATGCCGATCACGCCGCCGGCGCGATGCACATCCTCCATGTGATATTTCTGGGTCGAGGGCGCTACCTTGCAGAGGTTGGGTACGCGACGGCTCAGCCGATCGATGTCCTCCATCGTGAAGGGCACGCCGCCCTCGTAGGCGGCCGCCAGGAGGTGCAACACGGTGTTGGTGGATCCGCCCATGGCGATGTCCAGACTCATGGCGTTCTCGAACGCATCGAAGGTCGCGATCGAGCGCGGCAGCGCGCTGGCGTCGTCCTGCTCGTACCAGCGGCGCGCAAGCGAGACGATCAGCCGGCCGGCCTCCAGGAAGAGATCTTTGCGCGCGGCGTGGGTGGCGAGCAGCGAGCCGTTGCCGGGCAGGCTGAGCCCGAGCGCCTCGGTCAGGCAGTTCATGGAGTTGGCGGTGAACATTCCGGAGCAGGAGCCGCAGGTCGGACAGGCGGAGCGCTCGAGCTCGGCGACCGACGCGTCGCTTTCCTTCTCGTCACCCGCGGCGACCATGGCATCGACCAGGTCCAGATGCAGCTCTTTGCCGGCACGTACGACCTTGCCCGCCTCCATCGGTCCACCCGAGACGAAGACCGCCGGGATGTTCAGGCGCAAAGCCGCCATCAGCATGCCGGGGGTGATCTTGTCGCAGTTGGAGATGCAGACCAGCGCGTCCGCGCAGTGGGCGTTCGCCATGTACTCGACCGAGTCCGCGATCACCTCGCGCGAGGGCAAGGAATAGAGCATGCCGCCGTGACCCATGGCGATGCCGTCGTCGACCGCGATGGTGTTGAACTCCTTCGCCACGCCCCCTGCGGCCTCGATTTCACGCGCGACCAGCTGGCCTAGATCCTTCAGGTGGACGTGGCCGGGGACGAACTGGGTAAAGGAGTTGACCACAGCGATGATGGGCTTGTCGAAATCCGCATCCGTCATGCCGGTGGCGCGCCAGAGCGCGCGGGCGCCGGCCATGTTGCGGCCATGGGTGGTCGTGCGGGAGCGGTACTGGGGCATGAGAGGCTACCTGGCGGGGAGGATCGGATCCCGCCAAGTATACCCGGCTAAAACGCGCTCGGTAGGGCATGGCGGGTTTGGTGTTTGGGTTCGGCGGCGTGCGACTAATAACATCGGCAGGGGCGCGTTTTAGGATCTTGGATTCATCATCTTGAACCGCGTCCTCGCCGAGATCGAGTGACGGGCCGAGGTTGCGACCGACCACAACCCGGACCCGGAGCACGGGACGCGGTTCAACAACACTCAGTCTCGAGCACGTCGAGCTCGGCGATCAGCTCGGGTGCGTCGAGGCGATCGAGCAGGTCGCGGATGTCGTTGAGATGGCAGTGAATGTGATACAGCTCGTCGTGCGCTGGCCCTTTCTGGCCGTCGAGCTTGGCCGCGAGGTAGGTCCAGAAGGGGTCGGTCCGATCGGGCTCGCGCATCAGCTCGCGCAGATCGCCGATGAAGCGCTCTGCACGCTGGTCGCAGTTCAGCCCGACGAAGGACAGGTAGCGGTCGTTTGGGAGGGGTTGATTCATCGTGGTCATCCGGTTCAGTTGTCCTTCAAAACCCTGGTCGGCTGGCCGACGTTCCCCGCGTAGAAGACGATCAACTCCACCGGCTCGGCCCCTTCGTTGCGACCCTGATGGACCTGATCGACCAGCTCGACGATGGTGTCGCCGGCCTTGAGATGGAGCCTCTCGCCGGTATCGCTCACGACGGTCAGCTCGCCCTTCAGCATGACGCCCGCGTTGATGACGGGATGCAGGTGCGGTGGCAGATCCGCGCCGGGTGCGATGTGGTATTTGACGATGGTTACCTCAGGTTGACCGGTCCGATATGCCGGCAGCGGGGTGCCGTTCCAACTGGTGTGCGACTTGGCCAGGGTTTCGACCTGGACCCCGCTGATCTGATAGGCGAGCGCGCCGTGACTGGCCAGCACGGCGAAAAACCCGGCCAACAGCAGGCCGAGCGTGCGAGGGGGCGACATGAAGACTCCTTGGGGATTCGAGGTTCGGGCTTCGTAAATCATACAGGCTCGAGGATGATCGCGGCGTCGATGATCCGGCATCGGCGCCCCGACGCCTCGGCGTATAATCGCGCAACACTACAACGCATTCAAAACGGCCCGTGGCGGCGCCTGCCGACGACGGCCGTCCACCATCGACAATTCCAAGGCGGGAGATGTAACCATGACCGGAGAGACCCTGGCAGCAGCCGAGCATAGGGGCGATCGAAAGGGGCGGGGGATCCGTCTCGGCGAGGCGGTCGACGCACCGCGTTCGCAGTTCACGAGCGCCGACGGCTGGCGGATCGCCTATTACGCCGATACCTCCGTCGGCGGGCGCCCGCTGGTGCTGGTCCACAGCATCAACGCCGCGCCGAGCAGCTTCGAGGTCAAGCCGCTGTTCGAGCACTATCGCTCGCAGCGTCCCGTCTACAGCCTCGACCTTCCGGGATTCGGCCACTCCGAGCGTCGTCCGGCGGGCTATACACCGGAGCTCTTTGCCGACGTGCTCAAACAGTTTCTGGAGCAGGTCGTCGTGCAGCCCGCCGATGTCGTCGCCTTGTCGCTGAGTGCCGAATTCGCGGCACGCGCGATCGGCTCCAAACCCCGCTCCGTAGCCTCCATGGCGCTCATCGCACCGACCGGATTCAGTCAACGCGTGCCGCCGGGGCCGGGTTTCGGTCGCATCGTCCACCCGATCCTGAAGACCCCCGGACTGAGTCAAGCCCTCTTCGATCTCGTCGCCTCCAAGCGCAGCATCCGCTACTACCTCGGACAATCCTTCGTCGGCGAGCCGACGCAGGAGATCCTCGACTACGCCTACGCCACATCGCATCAGCCGGGAGCACGACACGCCCCTCTGGTCTTTCTCTCCATGCAGCTCTTCACGCCCGAAGCGACCGACCGGCTCTACGCGAGGCTCACGGATCTACCCGTGCTGGCCATCGCCGACCGCGACCCCTATATCGACTTCGAGCGGCTCGACGACTTCGTCGCACGTCACCCGAATTGGTCTCGGCAGCGGTTGGCGCCGAACATGGGCCTACCGCAATGGGAGCGCCTGCCCGAGACCGTTGCGGCTCTGGACGCCTTCTGGTCAAAGTCGGGCGCATAGGGCCGTTTTGCGCCGGCGCCGACCTTTACCCGTCGTCTCCGGCCAACGAATGGCCGGGATTCGCCGGGCATGTAGGGGCGAATTCATTCGCCCGATCGCCCCGGCAATAAGCCGTCGAGGTGAAACAGACCACCTTTCGGCTCGACGGCGTCTTGCTTCCGCCGTCCGAGCGCGCCGATGCCCCGCTGATCTTCGCCGAGGCCCCGTTCCAAGGCCGCCCGACCTTCGACGCGCGTTGGTTGGCGTCGATTTCCTGTATCTCTACCGCCACAGGGTCGCCCGTCCCTGGCTGGCCATCGTGGTCTTCCCGGACCGCCCCGCCGACACCGGAATCATCACCCCTTACGCGGCTCTCATCGGCTGCGGGCTTCTGCGGCGCGTCTATCTGAGCGATCTGCTCGGCGCCGAGCACCTCGGCTTCAACGTCCGACTCGCCCGATTGATCATCCTGGACCAAGCGCAAGCCTCAGTCGAGGCGCGCGCACTGGCGGCGGAACGCGAGAGCACGGCCGATCCGCTGGAAACCCTGGATCTGATCGAGACGATTCTGGTGTATGAATTCCCTCAACTGACCCGCGAGGAGATCCGCGCCATGCTGCACTTGCCCGTCACCGATGTGAAAAAGACACTGTCGTACCAAGAGGCTTAAGGCGAAGGTCGAGAGGAAGGACGAGAGGAAGGCCGGCTCGAACTGGTTCTGCGCTTGCTCACCCGGCGCTGCGGTGTGTTGACGCCGCCGCATTTGGAGAAGATCCGCGCCCTCGACGGCGCCCAGCTCGGAGCTCTCGGCGAGGCCCTGCTGGATTTTGGCTCGACCGAGGATCTTGAGGCCTGGTTGCGGGATCACTGATTGCGCAGTGATGAATACCTTTCGCTGGAATGTCGCCCTCTCGGTCGACACCGACCGGTGCCTTCGCTTGTTTCTGGCCAGCCAGGGCGGTGGCCGGAAAGGCGACCTGTCGCGACTCATCGAGGAAGCGGTACAGGCACACATCCTGGAATTGACCGCCGAGCAGGCCAAGGCCGCCAATACCCAACTGAGTGAGGCGGAATTGACCTCGATGGTCGATGAAGCCATCGGCTGGGCGCGTAAGCGCTGATGCGGGTCGTGTTGGATACCACGAAGCACCGGCTCGGTTTCCGGTCTCTACCGTGGCGAAGCCGGGGGATTGTGGAATCAGCAAAGGGTGCTTACTCTGAGCCCTCTCAATTACGGAAGAATCTCAACCATGGAGCGGAAAGCAGCCGGGTTCGCCTGACCCCCTCCCCCTGAGGTTCCGTAAGTCACCGCGTCAAGCGCCTCGTCGAAGTGCACATCACCACTTCCCCGAATGTCGACGTACCTTCCGCGCAACGAGCCGAATATCTCGCCCGATCCGACCACTCGGACTGCAGTATGAGGGGCGTAAACCGCTACATGCGAATTGTTGGCGCCGCCGACGAATACGCCAGGCTGATTGTTGTTGGCGTCTTTGTAGCTGCTAAACAGCTGAACAGCAGCCTTTTTGCTGTCACCATCCCCTCGAACGAAAGACGGCGACTCCCCCAATAGGTTTGATCCACCACTAAGTGTCGTTTTACCGGTAACGAGCAACGTTAGACTGGCATCTTTCGCGATCTGAAGCTGAGTGTTGTTACCGAGATCAAAATTGCCGTCGACAACAAGCGTGACATCGCCCTCGATTCGAATACCTGCCAAGTTTCCCGATGTCGTGAGCTCTTTGTCCACTCTGAGCATGAGCTGCTGCCCGGACACGCCGATTGTGCTTGTCGAGCTTCCTGTGCCTGTAAGCGTCAGCTTCTTCGCCTTATCATCGATGCATTTTGTCCCGCAATTGCTTTTCAGCCATTCGGAGGCTTGAAGGGTATTAGGGTTATTCCAAACGTCTGCAAACATTTTTCCCGGCGTGTCGGTTTTCGGATCTCGCAACTCTAATTGATCACAGCTCTCTCCGCTATTAATTAAGCTTGGAATAGTCAGGTCAACATCCGAACGGTACTTCTCCGACAATGCTTGAAGCTTCGGATCCCATTTCCACCAGTCAGGCCATTGTGACTTTCCAGCTGCATCAATTGATGGAGGGGGATTGGCTGTCGCTTGGACCACAGCATCCCCTCCAGCCATCACATGGCCGCCTTGAGTAGAAGCGGTTCCAAAGGTAACATTGCCTCCCGCAGTGAGCGTGCCCTGAATGTTTCCGTTTGCAGAAACGTTCCCTTCCGCTGAGACATTTCCGTAGACCGGTGTTCCGCCGGACAGAGACAGGTTGCTTCCCGTAAAAACCAAATCCCCGTAGATCGGGGCATTTCCGGATAAGGATCCGGTCGCGTCTGCCTGAGTAGTACGGACGGTCACGTTGGTCCGTAGGCTGTTTCGTCGAGCTTCGCCGGCGCTAATATCCGTATACCACTCGTCATATCCACCGAGATTTGAGTCGAAGCTATCAATCTGTCCGCTTCCTGTCATATTGATTCCGGAGCACCCAACAACTCCATCTTCGAATGGGCTGACTCCAGCATTGGCGACCGCAGAGGGTGCCTCAAGAACAACCGATATTCGAGTGATCGCGAGCGATTCCGGAACGTCGTCCCGTCGCGCGGCTCCATTCACTTGTGCGGTGACTTGAGCATTCGGAGAAACCACCCAGGTCAACTCGCTTGGATCAATCCAGAAAAAACCGAAATTGCCTATGAAAGGCGACCCTCCGTCTTCGGTTGGGATCCTGTTGGTGTCCCAAAGTAAATCGCCGTTACGCCAACTCATCCATTGTGTGGCGGTAAGGGAGCTAGCCCACTCGAACAACTCTGATGCGCCTGCTTCCGCGGCCATCTGTGATATCAGCTTATTATTTTGGTTCGACGTCATCATCTCCTGCATACGGCTTCCACGCATCGATGTGATGGCGAGAAGGCTGGCAACCGTAATCAAGATCAGGCCGATGATGAGAGCTGCGCCACGCTCTTGCCGATTTCGTAACGAACGCTTCATCATCCAACTCCAATTTGTGTTGAAACCACAGGATGTTTTGGATCTGCGATCTATGCCTCTTCGTGGCGGTCAGGCTCCACCGAGATCCAACATGACCCTATTTCTCAAGGTTGCGACAAAACTGACAGTACCTGCCGGGGTAAGGAGCGTGACTTTCACGCTACGGACGGCGGAGAAGTCGTTGATCTCCGAGCTTTCCACATAGTCCTCATCTGAAATCCAATCGCTCGAATCATTACTGCGCCCGTAAAGCACTGAAAATGCGTCTTGTGTATCCAATAGTCCGGTGACTATAGCTTCAGTCCGATCACCGTTGTTGCACCGTAGAGTATTTCCGAATCGAAAGAAAGTATTGCTACGGGATACCCTAGGATTATCGTCTTTGCCTTCGCCTAGACAATCCTGGACGCCGTCTCCGCGTTCGAATGTGACGACAAGCGTACTATTATCGCCGGAAACACTAGTTCCGCTCCTAACGGCTCTTGAAATGGTATAGGCGGCGAAACGTATTGCCTCCTGAGATGTCTCCAAATCTGCCTTGGTTCGGTAGGTTTCTTGGCTGGAGACGAAGACACTCAATGCGCCGCCGATAATGAACAGACTCAGTGTCATTGCAACCAAGAGCTCGGTTAACGTAAATCCGGATATCGGGCGTCGGGACCACCCCCGCACCTTGGCGCTGCTCTTCATGGATTGCATCCGGGCAAAGTCGGCAGGACTGCATGATGTTCAAATGAGGCAGTCTTGCCATCAATTTCCTGATCGTCGTTGCTACCGAGCCTTTCGGTCCATTCGATGTTAATTGTGTAAATACCGTCGATCTCGCTCAGCGGGCCGCCATCTTGATGAACCCATCCTGGGAGAGGAGTCGGATCGGTCGCGATGATCGATGTCTCCCAATCTTCGGCAACGGACTCGGCATTATCGGGTAATGTGCAGATTCCCGCCCAAAGTCGTTCTACCAGATCCCCTGCCAACACGGTAGCGACGCTGCGATGATAGCTCTCGCTCGCATATTGCACGGATTTCAATTGGAGTGCGGCAATGGAAAGTAAACCGACCGAGACGATCACCATAGTGATCAGTGTTTCGATAAGTGTAACACCGTATTGACGAAAAGGAGACGTCATGATCGGCATGGGTTTAGTCCCCGCAAGCCTCCTTTTCTACCGAGATGGAACCGCTTGATATGATTCGAATGCAACGCGCTTCCTTCCTGCCGGATTGTGCTACCGCAAGCTGTACGGAGGTCGTAACATTTCCCGCGCTTGCGTAAGTGATCAACGCTGGTCCGGATGCCTCGACGGAGTCGGGCAAAGGCGGGAAGACCTGGATCAGGCGTTCGTCTTCGTCGCGTGATCCGCTGTCATTCGCATCGTGAAATAGGATCCAGCCAGCGGACCAAGGCGTCTCTTTCGTGCATGTATCTTCGTCGGTGCTCGGGCACAGGGTCATGCGTGTCGCATGGCGAACCGCCTCGCTACGGGCGAGCTGCAACCCCATCAGAATGTCATTGGTAGCCGCGCTCAGCTGGTTACGTGCCGAAAGCTCCCGAAACGACGGAACAGCGAGGGCGAGCAGGATGAACATGATCGCGAGACCGGCCATCAATTCGATCAGCGTGAAGCCTTGATGCCTGCGTGAGGTCATGATCGAAGTCGTCCACTACCAGCAATCATCCGCATCGTCCGAGTCGCGGGAGCCGGTATGAGTCAGGGTCAACCTCTCGCAGCGCGAATACTTCTCTTGATCGCCCGCTGCCTCGGCAGTGAGTGTGTAGCCTTGTCCATCGTCGTCCGTGTCGACCGTAATCTCATAAAAGACCGTTCCCCCGTCCCGGGGCGACTGCGCGAGACCCGAGTCGTCTTCGAAGCTCTCATCGTCGGGATAGACGTTCTCGAGCGTGTATTGGCGCTCCATCCATTGCGCAGCCTCCAGCAAGACCCCCTTGGCGTCCGTCATTCGAGCCTTTCGAACGTGGTCTACGTAGGACGGGAAGGCGATGCCCGCGAGGATCGCGACGATCGCGACGACAACCATCAACTCGATGAGGGTGAAACCGCTGTTGTGCGTCGATCGGGCTTTCACGGGGGCTCCGGAGGTCAGTCAGTCGGTTGGTTATTCCGCAAGATATACGCCACAGGGAACCTGCTTGTCGAATATCGGGCGGTTTCGGCGCGGGCGTGCGGATCCGGCATCGGCGCGGCACGCAGAGCAGTTTCGGCGTTCGTCCGACAGGTTGGCCGCACGCGCTTGATTCACCGGGCAGGATCGGCGGCGCAAGGAGCGGCTCACGGGGCGGGCGCCGGGCCGTTTGGTCTCAGCCGGGCGGGGTCCGGCAACGAGGACTGCGGTTTCCCGGGCGGTGCGGCTGATGTCGGTTGTGCGGAGTGTCTTTCCGAGCGCGACAAATTCGTCAGTTTGAGACGCTCAGCGCGAGCGCACGGAAGCCGATGTTGGCCGGGCATCGGTGATCTCGACGGTTATCGCCGTCCGGCTTCTACCGTGATCTGTGCGCTTGCTCCCGGTTGTCGGCTTGACGGGCTGCCAGACTTCAAGTCGAGATGAGGGTTCGTCCGCGCGTCCGTTTCTCCGCGAACTGACCCTACGACCTTTCCCCGGCAGGGGAGACCCCCACGAAGCAAGGTTCTCCTCCGCCGACCGATCTCGTGGCAAAGAGCCGCGGGACCACGAGCGAGCAGCGAGCGACCGCCATGATCAGATTCTCACATCAACCGCCCGATCATGAACTCGGCGGCAAGCAGTTTCGGGATCGGATCTCTTCGCCGACGGGGCTCGACGCTGCATCCGCTGGTGAGCATCACGCGCCCGGTACGTCGCCACCCATCAGCGCACGTTGCTGGGCCGAGCACAAGTGTGGATGGGTGGATCCTGAAGTCTGCGCCCCGCGCCCATCCAAGCCGCCAGGTCCCGGCGGTCGGAATCGGGCAGCTCGCAAGCGCGGCTTCACCCTGATCGAGCTGATGATCACGGTCGCCATCATCGGCATCCTCGCCGCCGTCGCCTATCCGAGCTATCAGGAGCATGTCCGCAAGGCCAATCGGGCCGAAACTCAAGCATTTCTCATGGATCTTTCTCAGAAGCAACAACTGTACCTGTTTGGCGCACGACAATATGCGCCGACACTGGGCGATCTCGGCGCAACGCTACCGGAGCGCGTGGACCTGTTCTATACCGTCGACATCGCTATCGCCACTCAGCCGCCCGCATTCACTCTGACTGCGACACCGAAGGCAACTTCCATGCAGGTTCGTGACCTCGGGGGGCAGGCGCTGACGATCAATCAGGCCGGCGCCAAGGGGCCAAGCGGGACTTGGTGAGCAGTAGGAGGCTCTGATGATGACTGTGCAGGCGAGTCCGAACGGATTGCAGCCGATCGCCGGCCGTCTTACCTCGATGCGCGGATTTACCCTGCTCGAGTTGATGCTCGTTGTCACCATAGCCGCGATTCTGAGCGGTATCGGGGTACCGTCATTCGCACGCTTCATCGCCGAGCAGCGCACCATCGCCGCCGCGAGCGACATCCAGATGGCTCTGTGGAGGGTTCGCTCCGAGGCGATCAGGCTTCGAGCGGACATCGGGCTCGTGCCGGCGGATCCGGAAGCCGGCTGGGAGTCGGGTTGGGTGGCGGTGGATCCGACGACGAGCGGCCATGAGCTGATGCGCCGTGGTCCCCTCGTCGGTGTGACGCTGGCCGGTGGTCCGTCGCAGATCCTCTATCGGGCCTCCGGACGTCTTCGCGGCACCGCCATGTCCGGGATCGAAATCGCCTCGAAAACCAACAGCGCGGTTGAGAAGCGCTGCGTGCATATCGATCTGAGCGGTCAGCCCATGATGGTGAAGGGCGGATGTTCGCGATGAAACGGCTTCATGCCCCGCGGCGCAGATGGTCGGGCTTCACGCTCGTGGAAGTGCTTGTGACCGCGGTCATCATTGCCTTCGGCTTGCTGAGTCTCTCGGCGCTGCAGGCCAAAATGGTCATGCTGCAGATGGAGGGCTACCAGCGTGCGCACGCTCTGGTCTTGGCCGAGGATATGGCGGCGCGAATCAACAGTCAGCGCCTGAGTGCCAAAGCAGGCGACTATGCGTCGAGCGGCTCGCCCGCTGTCCTCGGCACCGGAGACAACTACAGCGACTGCACGGCCTTGACCGATATTCCGGCGCGCGATCTCTGCGAGTGGAGTCTTGCGCTGAAAGGCGCCGGAACGACGGAAGATGTCGATGGCGAGGTGAGTTTCCTGGGCGCAATGATCGATGCCCGGGGTTGCCTGGAGCATATTCGATCGAGCCCGGAGGCCTTTCGTGTCAGCGTGGTCTGGCAGGGATTGAGCGACACGGTCGCCCCGAGCGCGGCTCTGAGCTGCGGTCGGGACCAATACGGCAGCGAGCTGCGTCGCCGTGTGCTCGCCATCACCGTGACCCTGGCTAACCTGAACTAACGCCATGACGACCCTCGTATCACCGACGCGCTTGAGCCAGGCTGGATTCACAATGATCGAGCTCATGATCGCGATGCTGATCGGTATCTTACTGCTCGGACCGCTCGCTGTGATTTTGTCGAATAACAGCCGCACCCGCTATGATATCGAAAACTCGGTTCGGCAGATTCAGAGTGCTCGGTATGCGCTCCAAATCTTGACGGACGAGATCGGCAACGCCGGTTTTTATGGCGAAGCGCGTATACAGAGCGGCGGCGATCTTCCTTCGCCCTGTCTCGTCGCGACGGACATCACCGAAGATGTCCTGAGCTACCCCATCCAAGGTGAGGGCAATCTCGCAACGAAGCCCGAGAGTTGCTCGAGCATGGACGCCTTTTTCCAGAACAGCGATCTGATCGTCGTGCGGCGGGCCAGCACCTGTGCCGTCGGTCAGCCGGGTTGCGACACATTGCTGGCGGGGCTTCCGCACATTCAACAGCCCGCTTGCCCCGCGGCGGCAGCGCTCATCATCGGGACCGAATTGGACGCATTCACGGGAATCCTGCGCCCGTGCGATGCGGCGGTGCCGCAGGCGGCTCCGATCTACAGGTTGTTCCATCGGGTCTATTACATATCTCAGAACTATGAGCCGGGCGACGGTATTCCAACGCTCAAGCGCATCGATTTCAAAGGTGCGCCGATTCCTATTGCCGCGGGGATCGAGCGCATGCACCTGCAATACGGCCTAGATATGAGCGGCGACGGCGAGCCCGATCTGTATGCAGCGGCAGAGACGCTGGACGCAGCGGATTGGCGCGAAATCGTTGCCGTGCGGATCCACATTCTCGCGCGCAATCAGCAGGCGACACATGGCTATCAAGATGCGCGGACGTACCTTCTGGGCGAAGAGGAGGTCGGTCCATTCTACGACGATTTCAGGCGGCAGGCCTACAGCACGACCGTGCGCATGAATAATGTCGCGGGGCCGAGGGAGCAATAATCATGAACGAGGCTAATCTCCTTCGAAAAGGCGAACGAGGTGCTGTCCTCGTGATCGCCCTGATCATGCTCCTGATTACGACGCTTATAGCCGTCGCGACCTTCGAGATGGGCTCCACCAACTTTCTCGTCGTCGCCAATCTGGAGGCGCAGCGGCAAGCTCAGAAGGCGGCCGAGTCGACGCTGGAAGAGGCGATTACCCGATGGACACAGTTGAAGAATAGTCTGGTTATCGAGGACGAGGCGGTCTTCTACTGCCAAGGCCGCAAGAATCACAAATGTATCGATATCAACGAGGACAGTATAGTCGATATCGACATTGCGCTCGACGACCCGAATCCGTTTTGTATTTCGGTGTCGCCCATTACGAACGACAGTCTCGATCCGGCCGATATGGATGATCAGGGCTGCTTTATCGGAAAGGCACAAACGGGCGCGGTCGACGGCTCCGGATCCGGCCGCATGTCGATGTGCTCCGACGCGGTTTGGGATATTTATGCGACCGTGACGGACCTGCCGTGGTCCGACTCAAGGCCGGCGCGGGCGATCGTCAGGCAAGGCGTGGGCGTTCGCGAATCCAACAACAGCATTCCCCACGAATGCCGGTGAAAACATCGAGGAATCCAGCCCATGTTGCCTTCACTGCGGAATCTCGGTCTGATGTCTCTGATTCCGGCACTGCTCATCGCAGGCGTGCCGGTTCATGCGGAGGATATCGATATCTTCGTAGGCGGAACCGGGGCCGCGACCTCGAAACCGAATCTGCTTTTCGTCTTGGACAATACGGGCAACTGGAGCCGCAACGATCAACACTGGCTTCCTAAAGGGACGACGCAAGGACAAGCGGAGGTTCAAGCGATTCGCAACGTGCTGACGAACCTGACCGGCAAGGTCAACGTCGGCGTGATGATGTACTCAACTCAGGGGAACCAGAACGACAGTGGATATGTTAGGCATGCGCTTCGGTTTCTTGACGAATCCAATCAGGAGACCTTGACCGGGAAGCTCGATCGAATTTGGGACAACATCAATAGCCCGGACGAAAAGCGTCAGTCCGGTCCGAAATACGGCTATCTCTTTCATGATGTTTACAACTATCTCGGTGGATCTGCCGCGCTGGAGGGCGGGATCGGAGCCCCTTCCGGGCTTGCCGATTCGCAAGGTTATTCGACCAACTATTCACGTTTTCTCTCGCCGCTGAGCAGCGCTGATCTCTGTGCAGATACCTACGTCGTCTTTATCACAAACCCGCAGAGTAACGGCCCGACAGCCGATGATGGAGCAAATTCTAACGCCTTGCGTGCGCTGATCGAGGGTTCCGGGGGTGTTGCCGACCGATTGGCGGGTGAAGGAGGGAGCGCGACGCCGATCCCGATTCCACGATTCACGCTCAACAGAACCGCCGAGGATGTCAATCTTGGATATAGCGACTGCTATAAGAAGCAGTCGGATTGCACGAGCGATGTCAGCGGCAGCACCAGCAGTTGTATGGTGGACGGTTACAGCGTTTGTGCATGCCTTCCGTATGTGAAGACGCCCAACGAATGCGGCAACAAAAATTACAACAAATACATGGTTCAAGGCTCTATCGTGACTGAGCTCATGCAGCCGACCGGAGAGTCTGATCTATCGTCCGGAGAGGCGTGGAACCTGGATGACTGGACGAAGTTTCTTTACCTGCGAGGTGTGCCGGTTCCGAATGCGACACCGTCCGGCTCGCGTGTTCGGGTGATCACTTATACGATCGATGTCTTCAACAAGAAGCAGTCTCGGGAGCATACGGGCCTGATGATGAGCACCGCGAAGGCCGGTGGTGGTCGCTATTTCTTCGCTCGAAATCAAGAGACTCTTGAGGATATTCTCAACACGATCATCTCCGAGATCATCTCGGTCAATTCGACGTTCGCATCCGCGTCTCTGCCGATCAGCGCAACCAATCGCGCCCAAAACGAGAATCAGGTCTTTATCGGAATGTTCCGTCCGGCGCAATTTGCGGCGCCGCGCTGGTTCGGCAACCTGAAGCGCTATCAGTTGAAATTTTTCGGCAATGAGCTCGATCTGGCGGATCGCGCCGGTCTACGGGCTATCAATACACTGTCCGGCTTTGTTGCGGAATGCGCGTCGAGCTATTGGACCGCCGATTCGCAGGACTATTGGCAGTCGCTCGATATCGTCCCTGACCCGAGGAGTCAGTGCGGCAACGTCACCCACCCCTATTCTGATCAACCGGACGGCCCATTCGTCGAAAAGGGTGCCGTGGGACAGGTCTTGAGGATGTCCGACGTTGCCTCTCGAAAAGTCTATACGGTAGCTGGTGGCGCGTTGGCGTCCTTCACTGCGGCGACATCGGGACTGAGTCAGGACCTTGTCGACTACACGCGCGGCGAGGATATCGACGACATGGACAAGGACGGGGATCGCGCCGAGGGACGACCGACCATCCACGGCGATATCGTGCATTCGCGCCCCTTGCCGATCAACTACGGGCAGGCGACGGGGGTCACCGTGTTCTACGGGACCAATGACGGGATGCTACGTGCAGTCGATGCCGTCAACGGCGTCGAGCGCTGGGCATTCATCGCGCCCGAGCATTACGCGCGGCTGCAGAGACTGCGCGACAATCTGCCTATCGTGGCGTTCCCTGATCAGGATCAGACCGCGAATCCGCTGCCGAAGGATTATTTTTTCGACGGCTCGTTTGGGCAGGTCGTGCGCTACGACGGCGACAACGAGGTCGACACGGCCTGGATCTTCCCCACGCAGCGCCGAGGCGGGCGAATGGTGTACGGGTTCGACGTCACCTCCCCCGCCAGCCCCGGGCTGCTTTGGCGGCAGGGCTGTCCGAATCCGGTCGACGACGCCGGATGCAGCAGCGGCTTCACAGGTCTCGGACACACCTGGTCGATTCCGAATGCGGGTTACGTCGGAGGTTATCTCAACGCCTCCGGAGCACCCCGGCCCGTGCTGGTGATGGGAGGCGGCTATGACCCCTGCGAAGACCATGAGACCGCGACTGCAGCCTGCGGTAGCGAGTCGAAAGGCCGCGCTGTCTATATTCTCGATGCCGCCTCCGGCGCAGTGCTCAAGACCTTCCCAACCGAACGTGCCGTACCCGCGGACGTGAGCCTGGTCGACATCGATTTCGATGATCTGATCGACGTTGCCTATGCCGCGGATACCGGGGGCAACCTCTACCGCATCAGCTTTGTAGATCCGAGTACAGGTGCGCCAGTCGGTGTCGATAGTTGGAGCATCCTTAAGATCGCCCGGACCCAAGGCGCCGCTCGGAAGTTCCTCTACGGCCCCGCGGTTATGGCCTACAAAGGCACGGTGTATCTTGCCGTTGGGTCAGGTAATCGCGAACAGCCGCTCGACACCGATTACCCGTATGCCACTTCGGTTCAGGATCGGTTCTACATTTTTCTCGATCGCCCGCGCGATGTTGCCGATGCGGATGGCAACGGCTATCCGTTCAATCTCGACGATACGACGACGATGCTCAACTACACCGCCGACCCAGGTTGCGATGGCGGACAGGTCGTACCCGGATCGACTGCGCGAGGCTGGTTCATGAATCTATCGAACCGAGGCGAGCAGACCGTGACCAATGCGCTTATCGTTGCCGGCATGGCAACCTTCAGCACGTCACGGCCCGGGGGTGCCGTGACCGGCGGCGTTTGCGCGCGGCCGATCGGGATTGCGGCCGGTTATTGGGTCAACCTCTTCAACGGATCCGGGGCAATCGGGGTCGACGGCACCTGCGGCGGCAGGCGCTCGAGCGAGTTGGCAGGTGGCGGCTTGCCCCCCGCACCCGTGCTCGCCACCGTCCCGGTGGACGGTAAGCCGACCACCGTCGTGATTGGTGCCCCGCCGCGCGATGGCTCGACCGGGACGCCGATCAGCCCACAAGAGGTCCAGCCCGCCATCACCAACAAGCGTTCGCGACTCTTCTGGAGCAGCGATATCGATCGGTGATTCTCTATCTGTCGAGCTGGCCCCGCCGCTGCGAGCCAAGCGCCCGGCGGGCGGCTCGTCTCTCTTCCCATTCGGTCAAAAGATCCCACGCAACAGGGACGATGAAGAGTGTCAGGAAGGTTGCGGTGGCGAGGCCGGTCACGAAGGTGGAGGCCATGGAGCCCCAAATGACCGAGTAGCTGGGGATGCCGAGGGCCATCGGCATGAGTCCCAGGGTGGTGGTGAGGGTGGTGAGGACGATGGGGCGCAGGCGCAGGCGCACACCCTCGCGGATGGCCTCATGGCGGCTCAGGCCGTCCCGATAGCGTCGATTGATGAAGTCGAGCAGGACGAGCGAATCGTTGACGACGACGCCGGTGACCCCGACCACGGCGATGAAGCTGTTGATGGTGAAGAGCGACTGGGTGACGACCTTGCCGAAGACGATCCCGATGATCGAGAACATGACCGCCGATAGGATGATCAGCGGTTGGATGTATGACTTGAACTGGGTTGCGAGGATCAGGTAGATCAGCAGTACGGCGAGGCCGAACGCCTGCGCGAGACTGTCGAAGGAGCGCTGGGTTTCCTCGAACTCGCCGCCGAAGATCAGCGTGGCCCCGGGGTAGAGGGTGCGCAGCTCAGGGTACTGGGCACGGACCCAGGCGGTGACTTGGGCGGAGGAGAGTGTTGCGCCGGACCGAATGTTGGCCGTGACGGTCAGGCTGCGTTGGCGTTGATAGCGTTTGAGCTCGCCCGGCTGAACCTCGGCGACGGGCTGGACGATGTCGCGCAGCAGCACCGGCCCGGAGGGGTGTTCGAGGACCGGGATATCGAGCGCGGCTTCGGGCGCATCCAGGTAGGCGGGGTCGACCCGGAGCTTGAGGTCGACCTCCTCGTCGCTCAGACGGTATTTACCGATGTAGCGCCCGTCCAGGACCGAAGCGGCCATGCGTGCGGCGTCGCCTGCGGTGAGGTCGAGCTCGCGCGCGCGTGACTCGTCGACCGCAAGCCGAAAGACCCGCGAGGGGATGCCGCGATCGTCTTGAAGGTCGACCAGGTCGGGTCCGAAATCGGGATGGTCCCGCAGACGCTGCAACAAATCAGCACTCAGGCCCCGCACGGCCGTTTCGCTCGATCCTGCGATCTGGATGTTGATGTCCTTTCCGGTCGGCGGGCCGTCTTTCTCGGCACGGACCCGGATCCTGAGTCCGGGCTCGGCGAACTGCTCGGTCAGGCGCTCGCGCATCCGGTCGAGATGCTCGAGCGGGTCATCGAAGGCCTGATCGGCCTTGCTCGGCAGCGCGACCATGACCGTGCCCAGATGTCGACCCAGCTCGTCCTCGTAATCCTCGCTGATGGTGAAGCCGGCGAAGCCTGCGGCGGAGCGTGCGTAGCCGGGGCCGTCGGCCATGATGAAGCGCGCAATCGCCTTGACGCGCTCGTGGGTGACCTCGATCGGCGTCTCGGGCGGGCCCTCGAGGAAGGCGTAATAAGTGGTGTAGTCATCCGGAAAAAATTGGATGCGCACCAGGGGTGCGATGCCGGCCACTGAAACGCCCAAAACGGCGATCGCAGTCAGGAAGGCCACGAACACCACCGATAGGCTCAACAGCCGAAACCGCATCGTGATGCGGATCAGGGATTCCGTCATGAGCCGCAGAGGTCGCATGAGGTGATTCTCGTGCTCCTCTCGGGGCGTGTCACCGAGGGGCGAGGGCGTCTTGCGGCGTGGTCCGAAATCAAGGTAGTGCAGTGGCAGGATCAGCAAACACTCGAACAGCGAGGCGAGGAGGGCGAAGCTCACCGCCTTGGGGATCAGCGCGAAGAACTCGCCCGTCGAGCCGGTCATGATGAGCATCGGCAGGAAGGCCGCGATCGTGGTCGCGGTCGAGGAGATCACGGGCCAGGCGACCTCCGCGGTGCCCTCGATGATCGCCTGCTCGACGGGTTCACCGTCCTGGACGCGGCGATAGATGTTCTCCACGACCACGATGGCGTCGTCGACGATGATCCCGGAGACCAGCACGAAGCTGAAGAGGGTGATCTCGTTGAGCGAGTTGCCAGTCAACTGCATCAGAACGGCAGTGACCATAAAAGAAAAGGGAATCCCGACGGTGACCAGGCCCGCGTTGCGTATCCCCATGAAATACCAGAGGATCAGGCTGACCAGCAGGACCCCGACGATCATGTTCCAGCCAAGGGTCTGGATCGACTCTTTGATGTAGGTCGTTGAATCCTGGGTGAGGACGACCTCGATCCCTTCCTGCTCCAGAAGGGGCGCGAGCTCCTTGAGAATCGCCTCGGCCGCGGCGTAGATCTCCATGGCGTTGCCGCCTTCGGCCTTGAGCAGCCGCAGTGCGACACCGTCCTTCCCGTCCGCGGAGGTGATGACGCTCGGTGTGCGATAGCCGAGCCCGGCGTCCGAGATGAGATCGTCGAGGGTGACGAAGGAGCCGTCGGCATCGCTGCGTACCACGGTGGCGACGACCTGATCGCGCGTGCGGAAGCGCTCGTCTACACGCACTACATACTCGCCGGTGCCGTCGCTGAAATCGCCGGCCGGGAGGGTGACATTGGCGTCCTGCAAGGCCACGGCGACCTGATCCAGGCTCACCCCGTGCGACTTGAGCTTCCAGGGATCGAGGAAGATGTGGAACTCGCGACGCTGCTCCCCGTCGAGCTTCACCTCGGTGACCCCGGGGATCTGGGTCATGCGGATCTGCAATTCCTTGGCGATCAGCGACAGGGCGCGGTTGGAGCGATCGCCCACGAGATTGACCGCGACGACCGGGAGCCAAAACGAGGTGCGGATCAGGTCGAAGCGCGGCGGGTCGACACCATCGGGAAGACGCTCGAGGATGCTGAGCACGCGAAAGCGAAGCTCGTCGTAGAGCGCACCGTAATCGGTATCGTCGCGAAACTTCACGACCAGGGTCGAGCGCTCGCGCACCGAGTTTGCACGAATAAACTCGACGTGCTCCAAGCCGTCGAGCGCCAGCTCGATCTCGCGCGTCACCAGGGCCTCGACATCGCGGGGAGAGGCGCCCGGATAGACCGTGGTAATGACGACCTTGCCGAAGTTGACCTCGGGGTAACGCTCGGTGGGCAGGGCATCGAGCGCGAAGACGCCCGCGACGATCATGAAGACGAACAGCAGGTTGAAGAGCACCCGCTGGCGGAGGGTGAAGCGGACGACGGGGCGCACGGGTCAGCGACCCCCGACGACGCGAACTCGATCGCCGGGCTTGAGCCCCGGGGCCGTGACCCGGACGAGATCCGGATTCAGCGCATCGGGTCCGAGCTGAAGCGCTGAAAGCCGCTCTCCGCTCTCGCGAATGACCCAGGATTCCTCGTAGCTGGAGTCCAGCGCGGAGGGCGGGAGACTGACGGCACCCGTGGCCTCGGGCAGGCGCAGACGCAGGCGCAGGCGCAGGCCGCCCCGAGCGGGTTCCATCGGTTCGGTCAGGGCGAGCTCGACGGCGATCTTGCGTGTCTCCGGATCGAATCCGGGGTTGACGCGGTGGATGCGCGCCCGAATTGTAGGATCGGCGCTGTTGCCCGGGTCCAGGACCTCCAAAGCAAGGTCGGGTCGTGCCAGCTCGAGTGCGGCGAATTGCTCGGGGGTCAGGGCGAAGGGGACCAAAAGGGTGGAGAAATCCGCCGCACGGCCGACCGTGTCGCCGCCGCGCACCCACTGTCCGAGCTCGACATCGCGGGCCGTGATCGACCAGCCGACGGGGGCCGAGATGGTCGCGCGCGCAAGCCGTTCTTCGAGCATGCGCCGTTTGACATCCAAAGCTCTCAAGGCGTGGCTGTTGTCGCGCAGGGATTGCTCGAGCGTATCCAATTGGGAGGCCGAGGCGCTGTTCTGGCGCACCAGCTCGCGGAATCGGGCGACCTCGCGCTGATCGTACTCGACCTGCGAGCGCAGACGCTCCTCCTGGACGCCGACCTCCTCGAGATCGAGTTGCAGAAAGGCGGTATCCAGGCGAGCGAAGCGCCCGCTGTCGTCGATTCGGTCGCCGACATCGGCGAAAAGCGCTTGGACCCGTCCGTCCGTCTCCGCGACCAAGGGTGCTTCGGCGAGGGCGCGGGTGAATCCCACGAGTGCGATCTCACGCATCGCCGGGACTGCGGTGACCAAGGTCGGCTCGGCGATGTCGGCGGCGGCGACGCCCTCGAGCGCGGTGATCAAGAGACAAGCCGCGGATGCGGTGAGTCGAAGAAAACTCATGAGAGATGCGGTTTGCGCCGATCGTGTCGCGTCAGCCCCCGGCCAGGAAGGACATCGCGGGGGGTCGAATCCAGTTCGCGCATGAAAGCTCTCCAGTGTTGGGACGCTACGACACCGTTGGCCTCGCCGCCGAGGGCGTAACGATCGGATCGGATTCGACGCCCGATCGAGCGCGGCGGGCTCAGAGTGCCCTAGTGTACAATCGTAGCCGACAAAAATGATGACGAGACTTGCTGCATCCGGGAGACATCCGCGTCGACCGGGCGAGGCGGGCGGAGGGGCATTTGAACCGAAAGTCCGATAGCTCAACGCCGGGATCCGACGCCGGTGTGCCGCCCGAGAATCTCTCGACGGAGCACGAAGGGGGCCGTTCCCGTTTCGGGCCTGGCTTCGGCTTCGGTCTTGGCTTTGAGCCGGACGCGGGCGCAGACCCGCCCCCTCCGCGTCCGATACCCGGGAAGCCCTCGGCGCGCGTCGCACGGTCCAAACATCGCAGCGGCCGGCGGGCTTCACGGCGAAGCCGCTCCGTTTTCGGTTGGTTTTTTGGATTTCTCAGCGTCTTGGGCGCGCCCCTGCAACTGCTCGCATTGGGTTTGCTCGGAGCGGGTGTGTTCGTTTCGATCCATGCCCCGGAGCTTCCGAGTGTGGAGAGTCTGCGTCAGGTCCAGTTCGAAGAACCGCTGCGGGTCTTCAGCAGCGACGGCGGCCTGATCGCCGAGTTCGGAATCGAGCGCCGCCGTCCGGTGGCCTACGACGACATCCCGCCCCTGGTGGTCAACGCCTTTCTCGCGACCGAGGACGCACGATTCTTCGAGCACGGCGGGGTGGATGCGGTCGGCATCGGGCGCGCCTTGCTGAGCTTCGCCTCGACCGGCACAAAGACCCAGGGCGGCAGCACCATCACCATGCAGGTGACCCGCAACTTCCTGCTCAGCTCGGAAAAGACCTTCCAGCGCAAGCTTGCGGAGGTCTTGCTCACGCTTCAGGTCGAGCGGACGCTGACGAAGGATCAGATCCTCGATCTGTATCTGAACCAGATCTTTTTCGGCCACCGTGCCTACGGGATTTCGGCTGCGGCCGCGCTTTATTACAACAAAGAGCTCGACCAGCTTACCCCTGCCGAGGCGGCGATGTTGGCCGGCATCCCGAAGGCGCCCTCCAGCAACAACCCGGTCACCAATCCCGAGCGAGCGCTCGAGCGACGCAACTACATCCTCTCGCGCATGCTCGAGCTCGGTCAGATCGACCGGGAGGAATACGAGATCGCGGTCTTGACGCCCGATATGGCCCGACTGCATCGCCGTCAGCCGGATCTCGATGCGGGTTACGTGGCCGAGATGACCCGCCAAACCATCGTCGAGCATTACGGCGAGGCCGCCCTCAGCCAAGGCTATCGGGTGACCACCACGATCGATGCGCGGCTGCAGACCACTGCGCAGGGGGCGGTGCGCCGGGCGTTGCGCGAATACGACCGACGCCACGGCTACCGCGGCGCCGAGGCCAAGATCGACCTCGACGGCGCGACGGAGGCAGACATGGACGCCTATCTGGAGACCGTCACGTCGATTCCTGACCTGACGCCCGGGTTGGTCACGCGCGCCTCCGGCGGCGAGGCGGAGGTCTATATCGGCTCCGGGCGTCGCGTCGAGCTGGGCCTCAAACAGGTCGCCTGGGCGCAGGAGTTCCGCAACGCGAATTGGCGCGGTCCCCGGCCGAGACGGGTGACGGATGTCCTCGCGGTCGGCGATCTCGTTCGACTCCAACACGACGGTCCAGGGTATGACGGGTCAGGGAATGACGGGCCAGGGCAGGGCGACGGGGTGTCTTGGGAGCTCGGGCAGATGCCGAGTGTCGCGGGGGCGTTGGTCTCGATCGCACCCCAGGACGGCGCTGTTCGTGCCTTGGTCGGTGGCTATTCGTTCAACGCGAGCAAGTTCAACCGGGCGGTCGACATGCGCCGTCAGCCGGGCTCGAGCTTCAAGCCCTTCATCTTCGCCGCGGCGCTTCACGAGGGCTGGACGCCGGCGAGTCTGATCAAGGACGAGGCGGTGAAGCTGACCGGCACGCAGGATTGGAACCCGCGCAATTCCGATCGCAAGGAGATGGGGCCGATTCGGATGCGGCGTGCCTTGGCGCTCTCGCGCAATCTGGCCGCCATCAATCTGCTGCAGAGCGTCGGTTTGGAGGACGCTCAAAACTACATCCGGGCATTCGGGTTCGATCTGGATGCCATGCCCTTGGGCCTGTCCATGGCGCTGGGAACCGGCGAGATGTCGCCGATGAAGCTGGCCGAAGGTTATGCCGTTTTCGCCAACGGCGGCTTCCATGTGACGCCCTATTTCATTCAACGGATCGAGAGCGGCGACGGGCAGGTCCTGTTCGAGTCGCACGCACCGCGCTCCTGCTCGGACTGTTGGTACCGCTACGGCGATGACTCGGCACGGGTGCAGGGCACACAAGCGGGCGCGGCGGCCCCGCAGGTGATCGACCCGCGGATCGCGTATCAGATCACCTCGTTGCTGCGCGAGGTTGTCGAGGCCGGCACCGGAACACGCGCTAAGCAATTGAATCGCGAAGACATCGTCGGCAAGACGGGCACGACGAACGATGTGCGCGACTCTTGGTTTGCCGGCTACCAGGCCGACTTCGTCACCATCGCCTGGATGGGCTTCGACGACTTCGAGAAGCTGGGCCGGGGCGAAGAGGGCGGTCGAGCCGCGTTGGGCATGTGGGTCGACTTCATGGGCACGGCACTCGAGGATCTCCCGATCGCGCAGCTCGATCCACCTCCCGGCATGGTGCAGGTGCGCGTCGACCCGACCCGCGGGACCGAGACCAAGGCCAAGAGCGGTCTTTTGGAGATGGTGAACGAGGAATTCAGCAATGCCCTGCTCGGCCCCGAGCCGGTCAGGATCGCGGGTCCGACTAGAAAGGCCGATACCTCCGTGCGCCGATCCGCGCCTAGGGTAATGGACGACCTCTTCTAAACCGAAACCGCGTCCCGAGTGCTAGGGGGCGCTCGGCTGTTTGACGGGCGGGTGCGGAACCCAATGAGGGTCGTGCCGGACGCGGTTTAGAAATTTTTAAGATTTTGAAATTCTTGAACTGCGTCGACCGCCGAGATTGTTGGATCCGATAATGCCCGAAAGCTCATGCGATCCAAGCATGTCCCACCTGACGCGGTTCAATGCTGGTTCAACAGGTCATCTGCGCCATCCTCGGTTGCTTCTGCAGCTTCATGAAATCATCCCGAATGCTGCGTAAGCGCTTGTTCAAGCGGTTGCGCTGCGTCGTGTCCAGCGTCTTGCCGAGGCCGACAAAGAGCTCGCCGATCCGCTCGCCCAGCAGTTGGCCTCCTTGTTCGAGATCCGGCGGCAGATCCTCGAAGTCGACGAGCCAGGTCGTCAGGAAGCGCTTGATCTCGGGCTCGGGTGCCTTGGCCCGAATCAGCGCCATCAAGCGCTCTCGTTTGCCGGTGCGATACTCGACCAGGCTTGCCTGGGTGTCGGGCATGCGACCGGTCACGTCCGCGACGATCGCTTGTTGCTCCACGCTCAGCGGACCGGTCCAGTCCTCGATGGATTTGATGTAGCGCCGGGCGCGTTTCTCTTTCTCGCGGGTGCTGCTGCGCCCGGCAATCTCGGCGCGATCCTCTGCGGCTTCTTTGCGGAAGCGCTGGTCGAGGCGCTCGATCTGCGCCGGCGTGAGCTCGGCCAGAAGCGGTGCGGCGAGGGTTACGGCAAAGCTGGCTTGGCGCCGGTAGAGGTCTCGAAAGGATTCGGTCAGGCAGTCCATGTTGTCTGCGTCGAAACCCGCCTCGCTTGCCGCGAGGATTTGATCGAAGTAGGCCGCCAGATAGGGCAGCTCCTCGCTGCGATGGCGCGTCAGCTCGGCGTCGAGAAGGGGGTTCCAGCGCTCGAGCTGGCTTTGCTCCAGGTCAAGGTAGTCCTTGGCGTAGGCGGTCACGAGGAAATCGCCGGTGTTGTAGGCGATGCCGACACGGCTGCATCCCGCAAGCGTCAGTGCGGTCGCGAGGATGGCCGCGGCGAGGCGGATCGGGAGAGAGATTCGGGGCATAACGAGTGTCGTCTGTTGGGAGTTAATCGTCGTCTTGAAGGAAGCGCGAACCTGAACCTTACCAGTCGGCGCATGTGCTGTCCCTGGTTCGACGGCATCGAGGTCGAATGGATCCCACGGGCCAGCCGAACGTCTTGTCCTGATCCTCGCTGCCCCGATCTTGGCTCGACACATGAGTTTCAAGCCGCAGGCGCATCGTATGGATTCTCTTTCGGATCTGCTTGGCCGATTTCCGCATCCGGGCGAGGTGGTGTGGATCGGCCGACGGCCGGCGCGACGGGCGGATGTGATCCCCTGCACCGAGGTGACGGCGTTGGTCGGGGGCGGCCTGGAAGGCGATCATTATGCCGGCCGATCGGGCTCGCGCGGCGTGACACTCGTGCAGGCCGAGCACCTCGCGGTCTTGGGCGCGCTCTTGCGCCGGGATCCGGTCGATCCTGCGTTGCTGCGGCGTAATCTGGTCGTCTCCGGTGTCAACCTCTTGGCGCTGAAAGGCCATCGGTTTCGCATCGGGACGGCGGTGCTCGAAGGAACGGGTCCATGCCCGCCTTGCTCGCGCATGGAGGAAACACTAGGTCCCGGCGGTTACAACGTCATGCGTGGTCACGCTGGCCTGAACGCCCGGGTGGTCACGGGCGGAATCATCCGGCTCGACGATGCCGTCGTGCCCGCTCTTGCCGAGATCGATCCAGAGGAGACTTTTCCGCGATGAAGTGCCCCTTCGCCGCTCCACTGATCAAGACAACGGCGGCCTGCCGGCATGCACAAGAGGTCGTCCGCCGAGGTGGCTCGGAGTTCGACTGCCTGTCCGAGGCCGCGCATGCCTCCTGCGAGCAGGTCTTCGCCAGTCTGAAGGCGTGCGCGCTGGCGGCCTCCGACGTCGAGGACGATCCGACACAGATGCCCCACAGCCTGCTGGTGAAGATCCAGTCCGGCGGGCTGATCGGTCTGCGACGTTTGCTCGGGGAGTCCGACGCGGATGGACGCGTGGCCGATATCGGCGACCTCGTAACACGCGCGGTGGCGAACTTCGGCGGGGCCGATCGCATTCCCTACGCGGCGTTGGGAGAGGATATGACCACTTTCAAACTCGAGCGGCGAGCGGGGCGACGCCGGTGATGATGCTGCAGTCCACCGAGACGCCTGCGAGCATCCTTCAGCGCCGATCGGCGTGTCGCGGTTCTTTTCAAACGGGCATCGTCCTCCTCGGCCTATCGCTTTTCTGGCCGGGATTGGTCCCTGCCAACCCGGTCACCACCGAGAACGTGACGGCCCGCTTGGTCGCGGAGCGGATGGAGGTTGCGCCGGGCGACACGCTCGACCTGGCCCTGGTGTTCGAGATCCGACCGGGCTGGCACACCTACTGGCGCAATCCGGGCGACTCCGGCGATCCGCCGCGCATCCACTGGTCCCTGCCGGAGGGTGTCGAAGCCGGTCCGCTGCGCTGGCCGAGACCCGAGGTGATCCCGGTCGGGCCGTTGGCCAATTACGGATACTCCGAGCGGGCCGTTCATCTGGTCGCACTCTCCGTGCCGGCGGAATGGCCGATCGGCGAGCCTGTGCACATCCGCGCGGATGTCGACTGGCTGGTGTGCGAGGAGGAATGCATACCTGAATCGGGCCGCTTCGATCTGACGCTCCCGACCGGAGCCGCGGTCGGACCGGGCCCGATCGATCCGTTGCAGGCGGACGTCTTTGCCGCCGCCCGCGCGGGGTTGCCGGACGGGCGGATCGAGGGTGCCGTGCTTGGCGTCACGGACGCGTTGCTCGGTCTCGTCATCCCCTCGGATGGGCTGCCGGAGGAGATCGACGGGGCCTGGTTCTTTGCCGGCGAATGGGGCCTGATCGAGCACGCGGCGGAGCAACCCTGGCGATTGGCCGACGGCCTACTGCGGATCGATCTGTCGCCCGGTGCGATGTCGGACGAAGCCTCGCCGGAGGGGCTGCTCGTGATCGCGGACGCGGGCGGTGAGGTGCGCTCCTACGAGGTCGCGGCCGTGCGCGGGCCGCTCCCCGGCGCCATGGCTCCGGATGGCCCGATCGAGCTGCCGCTGGCCTTCCTCTTTGCCCTGCTCGGCGGCCTGATCTTGAACCTGATGCCGTGCGTCTTCCCGATCCTGGCGATGAAGGCGTTGAGTCTGATCAATGGCCTATCCGGGCAAGGTCCGGAGGCGGCGCGCGAGCGTGTCCTCCACGGCCTGGCCTATACGGCGGGGGTGCTCCTGTTCTTTGCGGTGCTCGCGATGCTCTTGTTGGCCTTGCGTGCCGGCGGGGCGGCCGTCGGCTGGGGTTTTCAGCTCCAGTATCCGCCCTTCGTCGTTTTCATGGCCTACGTCTTTTTCGTGATCGGTCTGAGCCTCGCGGGCGCGGTCACGATCGGTTCCCGGCTGATGAGCCTGGGTGGCGCCCGAACGGGATCGGGCACCGCGGGCGCCTTCGGAACCGGCGCCCTCGCGGCCTTGGTCGCCGCACCCTGCACCGCGCCCTTCATGGGCGCCGCCTTGGGCTATGCCGTCACCCTGAGCTGGCCGCTCGCGTTGGCGATCATGCTCACCCTGGGGTTCGGCTTGGCGCTGCCCTTCCTGCTTTTGTCTCTGGTCCCGCGGTTGGCTCGTTTGCTGCCGAAGCCGGGGGCCTGGATGGAGACCCTCAAGCAGGCGCTCGCCTTTCCGATGTTCGCGGCTGCGGCCTGGTTGGTCTGGGTCCTGAGCGTGCAGACCGGATCGGCCGGGGTCGCGCTGGTCCTCGGCGGTCTGGTCTTGTTGGCCTTCGGGCTCTGGCTGCGCGAGCGCACGCGCGGCCTGCACTCGGCACGGCGCCGCTGGGTTCTCGCCGCGACCTCGGCGGCGCTCGTCGGTGCCCTTTATCTCGGGGTGGCGACCGATCGGCTCGCGGCGCCTACGCTGTCCGAGGGCGAGCAGTCCGCGAGCGGACTCGCGAGCGAGCCCTATTCGCCGGAGCGTCTCGCCGCGGCGCGTGACGAGCGCCGACCTGTCTTCGTCAACATGACGGCCGCTTGGTGCATCACCTGTCTGGTCAACGAGCGCGTCGCCTTGAGCACGGCGGACCTTGCGCGGAGCTTCTCGGATGCCGGGGTGCTGTATCTCAAGGGCGATTGGACCAATCGCGACCCTGCAATTACCGCCTATCTCGCCGATCACGGGCGCAACGGCGTCCCGCTCTATGTCTTCTATCCGCCCGACGGGGAGCCGCAGGTCCTGCCGCAGATCCTGACCCGGGACATGGTGCTGAGCGCGATCCGCTCTTCGACGTCGGGGTCGTCGGGGCGCGATGGATGAGTCGAGCCCGAGACGTCGCGTCTGCATGGCCCCGAGCATACGCATGACCGATCACCCACCAGAGAGAAGGAGAAAACCATGAAGCATGCTTTTCCAAAGACCTTTGTCGTGGGCGCTGTCGCCTTGGCCGCGACGCTGAGCTTCGGCGTCGCCGTCGCGGCCCCCAAGGTCGGAGCTCCGGCTCCGGATTTCAGCGTCGTGGACACCGCGGGCGAGACCTGGAGCCTCGGCGGTCTCGCGGGCAAAAAGGTCATCCTGGAATGGACGAATCACGACTGCCCGTACGTGGTCAAACACTACGCCTCGGACAACATGCAGGCCCTGCAGAAGGAGGCGACCGCAGCCGGTTATGTCTGGCTGTCGGTCATCTCCTCGGCCTCGGGCAAGCAGGGGCATGTGAGTCCGGCGCAGGCCGATGATCTCACCGACGATCGAGGCGCTGCGCCGACCGCGGTCCTACTCGACACCTCCGGGGACATGGGGCGCGCTTACGATGCCAAGACCACGCCGCACATGTACGTCATCGATCCGGAAGGTACACTGGTGTACATGGGCGGCATCGACGATAAGCCGACGACCGATCAGGCCGACATCGCGGGCGCGAGCAACTATGTGCGTCTCGCCATGGCCGATCTGGCTGCCGGCAATCCGGTCGCCACACCGGTGACTCGGCCCTACGGGTGCTCGGTGAAGTACTGATTCGTCTGCTTTGAATCTGGCGGTCGGGACTGTAGACTTCAGCGTTTTCCCCACTCCCAGCGTCAAGAGGTTGTCCAGTGGTCGCCCCCGAGCCCGATTTCCACCGCATCAAGCGGTTGCCGCCCTATGTCTTCAACATCGTCAACGAGTTGAAGGCCGAAGCGCGAGCCCGGGGCGAGGACATCATCGACTTCGGGATGGGGAATCCCGACCAGCCGACCCCGCAGCACATCGTCGACAAGCTGGTCGAGGCGTCCGTCCGCAAGGACACGCATCGCTACTCGGTCTCGCGCGGGATCCCGCGACTGCGCCGCGCCATCTGTCATTGGTATCGCGATCGCTTCGATGTCCATCTGGATCCGGACAGCGAGGCGATCGTGACCATCGGCTCGAAGGAAGGACTCGCCCATCTGGCGCTCGCCACCATGGGGGCCGGGGACTCGGTCTTGGTGCCGAATCCGGCCTACCCGATCCATCCCTACGGATTCATCATCGCCGGCGCGGACGTGCGCCATGTGCGCCTCACCCCGGACGTGGACTTCTTCGAGGAGCTGCAACGCGCCATCCAGGACTCTTGGCCGAAGCCCAAGATGCTGGTGCTGAATTTTCCGGGTAACCCGACCACGCAATGCGTGGAGCTGGATTTCTTTCAGAAGGTCATCGACATCGCCTCCGAGCACGGGATCTGGGTGGTCCACGACATCGCCTATGCCGACATCGTCTTCGACGGCTATCGTGCCCCCTCGATCCTGCAGATCCCCGGGGCGAAGGATATCGCCGTCGAGTTCTTCTCGATGTCCAAGAGCTACAACATGCCGGGTTGGCGCGTGGGCTTCATGTGCGGCAACCGGACCCTGGTCGCCGCACTCGCGCGTATCAAGTCCTATCTCGACTACGGGACCTTCACGCCGATCCAGGTTGCGGCCATCGCTGCGCTGGAGGGGCCGCAGGAGTGCGTGCGCGAGATCAGCGACACCTACGAGAGTCGGCGCGATGTTCTGTGCAGCGGACTGAACGCCGCGGGCTGGCCGATCGAGCCGCCGAAGGCGACCATGTTCGCCTGGGCGCCGATTCCCGAGCCCTACCGCGCGCTCGGCTCGCTCGAGTTTTCCAAGAAGCTCCTGCAGGAGGCCAAGGTCGCGGTCTCGCCCGGCATCGGCTTCGGCGAATACGGCGACGGTCACGTGCGTTTCGGGCTGATCGAGAACGAGCATCGCACCCGCCAGGCGATCCGCGGGATCAAAGAGATGTTCCGTCGCGAGTCGCGCGCCGGGAGCTGAGCTTTCGAACAGGTTGACGCACGCGTCGGCGAACCGATTTGCGAATAAGGGGTGCATGAATGGAACCGGTGAAGGTCGGACTTCTGGGCTTGGGGACGGTCGGCGGCGGCACCGTGACGGTCTTGTCGCGCAACGCCGCGGAGATCGCGCGTCGCGCCGGTCGCGGGATCGAGATCTCGCATGCAGCGGCACGGGACTATGATCCGGAGCGCATTCAAGGTCTGGAGGCGATCGGGCGGATCGGCTCGGACGCCTTCGCCGTGGTCGAAGATCCCGAGGTCCAAATCGTCGTCGAGCTGATCGGGGGCTACTCGCCTGCGCTTGAGCTGGTGCTCAGGGCGATCGAGAACGGCAAGCACGTGGTCACGGCCAACAAGGCGCTGATCGCGCGGCACGGCAACGAGATCTTCGCTGCGGCGCGCGAGCGCGGCGTCATGGTGGGCTTCGAGGCGGCCGTCGCCGGCGGGATTCCCATCATCAAGGCCCTGCGCGAAGGCTTGGCGGCAAACCATATCGAATGGATCGCCGGCATCATCAACGGGACCGGCAACTTCATCCTGACCGAGATGCGCGACAAGGGTCGCGATTTCGCCGATGTCCTCGCCGAGGCCCAGGCGTTGGGCTACGCGGAGGCGGATCCGACCTTCGACGTCGAAGGCATCGATGCCGCGCACAAGCTGACGATTTTGAGCTCGCTGGCCTTCGGTGTTCCGCTTCAGTTCGAGCGGTGCTTCACCGAGGGCATCTCGAAGGTCGGTGCGTTGGACGTGGCCTACGCCGCGGAGCTGGGCTACCGGATCAAACACCTCGGGATAACGCGTCGCAGCGAGGACGGTATCGAGTTGCGGGTGCACCCGACGCTCATCCCGGAGCGCCGCTTGATTGCGAATGTCGACGGCGTGATGAATGCGGTGCTGGTCAAGGGCGATGCAGTCGGACCGACGCTTTATTACGGCGCCGGCGCGGGCGCGCTGCCGACAGCCTCGGCGGTGGTCGCGGACCTGGTGGATGTGACGCGCGCCTTGACCACGGATCCCAACAACCGGGTCCCGCATCTCGCGTTCCAACCCGACGAGTTGGCCGACACCCCGGTGATGCCGATGGAGGCGGTGCAGACCGCCTATTATCTGCGTCTTGCGGCACTCGATCAGCCCGGCGTCATGGCCCGGATCGCGAGCATCCTGGGCGAGCAGGGCATCAGCATCGAGGCGATCAAGCAGAAGGAGCCGGAGGAAGGCCAGACGCACGTGCCGCTGGTCATGCTCACCCATCGTGTGATCGAGCGTCAGATGAACGAGGCAATCGCCCGAATCGAGGCGTTGGATTCGGTGCAGGGCGAGGTCACGCGGATTCGGATGGAGACCTTGTCGGGCTGAGGTCGGGGTTCGGCGGTCGGAACCCCGCGCCAGCCTGGATCAAGGCCACAGTCGAATGGCGGCTACCACCAGTGCGCCGACGCTGATCGTCAGACCGAGAGACCAGAACATGAAGCGGTCGAGCCGCCGTGTCAGCTCTTCGAAGCGTTTATCCATGGCTTCGAAGCGTTTGTCGACGGCATCGAAGCGCTGATCCATGTTCAGCTGCATTTGAGCGAAGCGTTTGTCGACGGCCTCGAAGCGCTGATCCATGTTCAGCTGCATTTGCTCGAAGCGTTTATCAACGGCCTCGAAGCGTTTGTCCATATTCAGCTGCATCTGCTCGAAACGCTTCTCCACCGCGTCGAAGCGCTTGTCCATCTGCACCAGAATGGTTTGGATCAACTCGCGCTGGTGCCTGAGCTCCTCCTCGACCCGCACCATGCGCTCGCGCAGCTCGATCTCGTAGACAGCCGGCGGCTTGGCGAATGACTGCTCGGCCAGCCATTCGCCGAGATGGGCCTTGATGAACTCGATGTCTTCCCGTGCCAGGGCCATGCGTCCCTCCAGTCGTGCTCCGTTCGGAGATGCGTCCTAGTTTAAACCACCTTGCTCGCGGTGTCGGTCCGACGCCGAGCCGACCTGTATCTCCAGCCTCCGTTCGACCGCGCCGCCGTGTCCATGTTCACCGCCCCAGATCCTCGAAATAGAACTCCGAGACCAACCGCTCGACGGGGACATAGTCGTCGGTCAAGAGCGGCAGAGCGTCGAAGGCGGTTCCAGTCTGCATCATGGGCTCGGTGACGCGCAGCCAGCGATGATCGAAACCACGCCGGGCGACGAGCGTCTCGGGCGGCTCGCGGGCATCGCTCGCGGAGATGACGAAGGTCATGCGCTCCGCTTCGGGCGGGACCATATCCATCCAGACATGGACGTGCTCGAACGACTCGGACAAGGTCTTCATCATGCTCTTGACCAGGCGCGGATCCGGAAAGGCGTCCAGGACGTTGAGCAGGTAGATCCCGTCCGGAGCCAGGCGTGACCTTACAAGCTCCGCGTACTCACTGGTGACGAGGTGATAGGGGATGGAGATGTCGTGGAAGGCATCGGAGACGATCACGTCGTAGTGCTCGGATGGCTCGCGGGTGAGGACGGTCCGCGCGTCCGCATGGACGACCCGCATCCCCGCGGTGTCGAGGAATAGCCCCTCTTCGGCCGTGCGGGTGACCAGCGGGTCCAGCTCGGCGACGGCGACGGTCGCGTTCGGGGTCCGCGAGCGGACCGAGCGTGGCAGGGTGTAGGCACCGCCGCCCGCGAAGAACCAGCGTAGCGTCTCGGCCTTCTCTTCTCCGAAATGCTCGAGTGCGAGCTCGTCCATCAACTGCACGTAAGGCGAGATCAGCATGCCGGGCTCGCTGTCGTGATTGGTGCCGTGGACCAGATGGTCCAGTACCAGGCTGCGCGCGACGCCGAAGGGCGCGCGTTCGGAGTCATCGACGACCCGGATGCAGAAGTAGTTGCTCTCGCGATCGCACGGATTGGAGAAGCCGTTGCGCGCATCCGTCACCAGGATCAGACCGACCGCCGCGACAAGCACGGCGATGGGCGCTGCACGCGAGCGCCCTTTGAAAAAGGGCAGTGCCAGCAGAAAAAGCCCGATCGCGGTGCCGATGATGATGCCGCGCGTTCCCAGATACTGGATCAGCACATAGCCCGTGACAAAGGTGCCCAGGATACTGCCCAGCGCCGCCAGCGCATGCATGCGCCCCACGATATGGCCGGTGCGTCGATCCAGCCCCAGTGCCAAGGTCGTCAGAAGTGGCGTCACGACGCCGAGCAGCACGGCCGGCATGAAGAAGAGCGTCAAGACGTAGAAGAAGCTCGCACCCAGCAGGGTCATCTCGCGCGCCTCGATGAGCGGCGCGACCAGCGTCAAGAGGAAGAGGATGCCGAGACTGAAGAGCCCGGCCAGGGCCAGCGTGATTCCGGCCGCCAGCTCGTTGCCGCCGCGGTCGGCCCAGATCCCGCCGAGCCAATTGCCGAGCGACAATCCGGCAAGGATGACGCCGATGATGGCGGTCCAGGTGTAGAGCGACACCCCGACATACGGCGCGATCAGCCGGCCCGCGAGGATCTCCAGGACCAGAAGGAAGGCCGAGCTGAGAAAGATGGTGACGCCGTACCAGGTGATGCGCAGACGGTCGGACACGATGGACTCCGGGAGTGGACGATCGGTCCGCAAGGATAACGAAGGGCCGGAGCGCCGACCAGAGGACCGCCCGCGGTATTGGCCTGTCGGATCTCAGGTGACGTTTCAGAAATAAGCTGAGCACCGAATCTAATCGTTGTCGTTGTCGTTGTCGATTACGACAACGACAACGACGACCGTGGCAAAGGTATTCTCTCGTCGAGTTGTTTTACTTGCTTTTGGACCGCTCCTAACGGTGCTGTCGAGACAGTCGGACGCGAGTTCGCCATATCTCATTCCACGGCTGGCGGCTCCTCGCTGATTTCCTCCGGCATCGGCAGTATCTCCGACGGGCTCGAGGGCTCGACGCCCGCGGATGGATCGGCCGCGTCGTTGGCCGCAAGAAGATCCGCGCTCTCGATATCGAGCAGCTCTCCCAGGTCGAATTCGGAGAGCTTGAAATACCAGGGCCGTTCGGGGTCTTTGAGGACATAGTCCTCGCTGTCCTTGGCTCGTGAGATCCGATAGCGCCGCTTCGAGCCGTCGGTCAGTCCGATCTGGAGCTCGATCAGCGGATCCTGCTGATTGTAGGCCGGGTCATCCGCGATACCGAGTACGCCGCGGTAACCCAGATTGGCGATACGCAGCATCAGGGCCGAGACCGTCTCTTCGTCGACGGGCCGATCGCTGTCGGCGAGCGTCCAGACACCCGTCTGGTCCTTGTTCAGGATCCAATCGCTCGTGGCGATGCGGTTGATCTGCTCGCCCTCCAAGCGCAGGAGTCCCACGTCGATCCAGTCGTCCCGTCGTGCGGAGACATCGGACAAGGCCAGCCTCAGCTCGTAGACGCCCGGCTCCCCCGGAATACCCGCGAAGACACGCTTGAAGCCGGGAGAGTCGCCGATCAGAAGCCCGGCGATCGGTCCCGTTTCTCCTTCGAGCGTCAGGCGCCGCTCGAAGGTGTCGTCGGCGACCTTGAAGCGCTCCTGGGCCTCTTCGCTGGTGGCGATCGGTAGGGGGCGCTTCAGCGCGGCGAGCTCGCCGAGGAACTGCTCGACCTTGGAGCCCTGAACCGGCAGGTCGGCCAGGTCCGCCACAATCCAGGTGTCCCCGCGGCGCGCGAGGGTCACGGACTCGGTCCCGTCTCCGCTATCGATGCGAAGGCCCTGGACCTGATCGGGCGCGATACCGAGCAGAGGCGTATCGGCGCCGCTTGGTACGAGTGTGCGACCGCCGCCGAGATTCAGGCCAAGAGCGAGCAGGATCTGCAGGACCAGCAACCCGGCCAGCCCCATTACGATCGGTGCGCGCAGGTCCGGGCGCCAGCCGGTGTCGGATTGAACAGTCATGTCGGTTATTCTCGTCTTAAACTTAAACCGCGCCCGGCGCGGTATGCGATGTTTTTGGATGGGAACGGCCCCGGCAGACTTGACGACCGCCGGAGTTGGCGCGGTTTAAGATATTAAAAATTTTACTATTTTAAACCGCGTCCCTGCTAAGGGCTGTCGATGCACCAAACGTCGAATTGACTCGAAAGTCAGCATTTCGCTCTGGACGCGGTTTAACCTTGGATCAAGCACGCGGAAGATCGCCCAGAATCGCCTCGTCGGCCCGCTCGCGCCGCGCCCTCGCGCGTCGGTACAGCCAATACACCAAAGCCAGACCGGCAAGCGCCAGGACATAGTTCAGGGTCTCCCAGAAGATGCGTCCCTCGCGGCCCACCGGCTCGAGCAGTCGGTTGAACTGACCGCGTCCGCGCAGGGTGAGCAGACCCCGATCCTCCAGCGACCAGTCGACGGCGTTCTGGATCAGCTCCAGCGGTTTGAGATAGCGGCTCTGGGTCGCTTCGGTCGCCAAACTGATCGCGGTGTCGGAAAGGAAGGTCGACGAGCCGATCAGGATCAGTCGAGCCGAAGCGGGCGAGGTCTCCACGACGCCCGAGATGACCGGGGCCTTGTCCTCGACGGGTTCGCCCGTCTCCGGGTCGATCGCCTGCGGGTCGGTGTCGTCGGGCCCGCCGTCCTCGGATGCGTCGTCTTCGGACGCATCGTCCAGGAGCGGCGAGGGACGCCCCGCGAAGGCCGAGTCGAAGCGCCCCTCGACCGCGACGGCCAGGGCACGGCTGCCGCGATCCTCGCCGCGCGGGAAACCGAGGCTGCCGTACGCCTCGAAATCGGGCTGCATGTTCTCCGAGTCGCTGGTCCAGGATCCGGAGGAGCTGCGGATCAGCTCGATCACACGCCGATCGGCGTTCTTTTCGGCATCGATCTGAATCGGCGAGGACCAGTTCATCGTGATCTGGCCGAGGGCCGAGGTGATTCCGGAGTCCTGCGCGAGTCCGTCGCTGCGGACATCCGGGAAATAGGGATAGTCGAGCGTCTGGATCTCCTCGACCATAAAGCCACCCAGATCACGCTGCACCGGGATCGGGAAGGGCGTGTTCTTGGGGTCGAGCACCAGGCTGGGCTCAAGTGTCAGCCCCTGATGGGCGAGCCAGTCTTCCAGCCCGGTCGGGGCGGCCCGCGCCGCGATGGAGCCCCCGGCCAGATCCAGATCGAAGCTGGATGCGGCCAGGATGGCGGTCCCGCCTTGCATCAGGAACTGGTCTATGGCGAACTGCTGGCGCTCGTCCAGGGCCGCGGGTCCGACCACCAGGAGCAGATCGGCATCCTCGCCGACCTGACCGGATGTGAGATCGGTCTCACGCAGATTGAATCCGGTGCGCAGGGTTTCCTGCAAGAGGCCGTAGCCGGGTCCAGCGGCCGGCTCGCCGAACATCCCGGGCGTCGACGGCGGCGTGTAGAGCGCGATGGTCCGCAAGACGCCCGGCGCGAACCGCTTGATGCCGGCCTCGATGGCGCGTGTCAGACCCGCCCGATCGAGCGACTCGGGGAGCGGAACCGGAACGGCCTGATCGCCGGATTCGAGCACCATGTAGAAATAGAAGGGCGTGGGATCGAGCAGACTGACCACCAGCGGCTCGAAGCCGAACTGCTCGGCAATGGTTTTGGCCAGTGCGCCGTCGCCGGCCGCGGGATCTTGGATCTCGACGCTGAAACGTTCGCCGCCTTTTGCGGCAAGCTCCGACAAGACCGACTCCAGGTCGGCCCGCAGCGCAGGCAAGGGCTCGGGCAGCCGATCGGCCGGCGAGATGAAGCCGCGGAACCGCACCGGTTCGGTCAGATTGGCGAAGAGATCACCGGCGCCTTGATAACCGTAGAGGGCCTTGCGGATCACGCGGGTGAGGTCGTACTCCGGGTTGCGCAGGCGCACGTCCAGATCGGTCTCGCCCTGGACCTTCACGTCGATCAGATCCTGAAAGCCGAGCGTCTCGAACTGATCGCCGTACTTGATCAGGATGTCGAAATAGGAATTGACCACGGAGGCCTGATACTTGGTCGCGGTCTGGAAGGCGACGGGACGGATCCCGTATTGCTCTCCGGCCTCGCGCTCGAGCTCGGGCGAGCGCTCGGGGTCGACGAACTCGACCTGGACCCGGCCGCCGCCGGCGATCTGATATTCGCGCAGCAGATCGCGGATCTGGGGGACCAAAGGGGCCAACAAGGGGTGTGTGTCCGCGCTGAAATAGCCGCGGATCAGGAGCGGCTCCTGTAGCTGGCCGAGATAGGTCCGCGTGGCCTCCGAGATCGAGTAGACCCGACCCTCGGTGAGATCCACGCGGGCGTTGCCGATCGCGCCGAGCCAGAGGTTCGCGGCCAGCAGGTTCGCGACCGCAAGTCCGGTCACCAGGGTCCAGCGTCGATGATGCCGCCGGTTGGCGTCCGATTCGGCCCAGCGCAAGCGCTCCAGGCTGTAGAGGGTGAGGGCGAGGAAGGCGCCGACGATGCTCAGGTAGTAGACGAGATCGCGCAGATCGATCACGCCGCGCGTAATGGACTCGAAGCGCGAGCCGCTGCCGATGAGTCGGAGCAGCTCGCCGCCGTCGTGCCCGACCAGATTGGTCAGCGCCGGGGTGCCGATCAGGTAGAGGAGCGCGCCGACCAGGGTGGTCCCGATCAGGGCGACGATGGGGTTGTCGGTGCGCGACGAGACGAAGAGTCCGATCGCCAGGTAGGCCGAGGCCAGCAGCAGGGTGGCCAGATAGGCACCGATCACCGGACCCCAGTCCATCGGACCCAGGAGCGATACGGTGATTGGGATCGGCAGCGTCAGGGCCAAGGCGATCGCGACCAGGGCGAGACCCGCGAGAAACTTGCCGAGGACCAGATTCAGTGTCGGCACCGGCAGGGTCATGAGTGTTTCGAGCGTCCCGGCGCGTCGCTCTTCGCTCCAGAGCCGCATGGTCAAGGCGGCGCAGAGAAAGATCAGCAGCACGGGCATCCAGTCGAACAGGGGACGGGCATCGGCGATATTGCGCGCGAAGAAGGCGTCGACCCAGAAGAAGACGAAGAGCGAGACCGCCAGGAAGGCGCCGATGAAGAGATAGGCGACAGGCGAGCCGAAGAAGGCGCCGAGCTCGCGGCGTGCGACGCGCAGGATGTCAGACATGAGCCACCTCCATCTGCTCCAGGGTCACGGCTCCGAAGAGGTCTTCGAGGTCGCGCCGCTCGGGCGCGAGTCCGTAGAGGTTCCAGGGTTGTCCGCCGAGCGCCTTGGCGACCAGCGGTGCGAGCGCCTGCGGATCCGCCGCGCTCAGGGCGTAGTGCCGCAGCCCCGCATCGCCGTCCCACGCCTCGATGTCGGTGACCCCCTCGATCCGGGCGAGCACCGGCTGCGCCTCATCGGGCGCGCAGTCGAGCGTGACGAGCAGGCGTTTGGGACGTCCGATGGCGTCCAGTGCACTGTCCAAAGCCAATTGGCCGCCCCGCATGATGAGCACCCGGCTGCACACCGCCTCGACCTCTTGGAGGACATGGGTGGAGATGATCAGGGTCGCGTCCTTCGCCAGCTCGCGGACCAGGCTGCGCATGTGCTGGATCTGCGACGGGTCCAGGCCGTTGGTCGGCTCGTCCAGGATGAGGATGGCGGGCTCGTGCAGGATCGCCTGGGCCACGCCCACGCGTTGGCGATAGCCGCGCGAGAGGGTGCCTATGATCGCGGTCGCCTTGGGACCGAGATCCGTGCGCTCGATCGCCCGCCGGATGGCCGCGGGACGGCGGTTGCCGGCCATCCCGTGCAATGCCGCCTGATAGTCCAGGTAGTCGATCACACGCATCTCGGGATAGAGCGGGCAGTTCTCGGGCAGATAGCCGATGCGCCGCTGCGCCTCGCGCCGCTGCTCGGCGATGTCCAGTCCGTCGATCCGGATCGAGCCGCTGCTCGGCTCCAGATAACCGGTCATCATCTTCATGATGGTGGTCTTGCCGGCCCCGTTGTGGCCGAGCAGCCCGACGATCTCGCCGCGGCCGATGTCGAACGACACCGCTTGCACCGCTTTGAGCTCGCCGTAGCTGCGACTCAGCTCGCGAACCTCGATCATGCTGTCTCCCTGCTGAACCGTGTCCGGTGCCGCTTTTCGCCGGCGATACCCGGGTTCGGCGCTCGGCGATTCCGGGCGCGTCGGAGCAGACGCGGTTCAGGACTTTGAATGGTTGAGAATGTAAACCGCGTCGAGGATCGAGCGATTCTGGACCGCCGGTCCCGTGAGGGGAAAACCTCGGCTTATCGGATCTTGGCGCGGTTGAGCGTCTGTCGGGTCTCGGACGCTGCTCGGGCGCGAATTTCACCCGAGGCGGGCGCGGGATGCAAGACCTGTCGAGACCGTTCGTTGTCGTTGTCGGATCGATCGTCGATTACGACAACGACAACGAACTCGAAGGGTCTCGATACAGTTCCTGTCCTGTGTGAGCAAGGCGTCAATCGCCGTCACGCTCCAGGGTGATGACCAGGTCGTCTTCCAGGTCCGGATCCATGGCGACTTGGACGACGATCGGTGCGCAGCAGACCTGGCAGTCTTCGATATAGGTCTGGGGAACGGCGCTGACGTCGATCGTCAGCTCGATCGGAGCGTCGCACCAGGGACAACGCGCATCGCGGGTCTCAAGTGGATTCATCGGGAGTCGTAATCCGCCGCCACAACCGCCCGTCGTTCTTGAGCAGATTCCCCGCGGCGGCCGGGCCCCAGGTGCCGGCGGCATAATTGGGGAAGTCGCGGGCGGGCAGGGCGGACCAGACGTCCTGGACCGATTCGACGATCTCCCAGCCCTTCTCGACCGTGTCGGCGTGTTTGAAGAGCGTGGCGTCGCCGTTCATGCAGTCGTAGATGAGTGTCTCGTAACCTGTTGCGGGGGCGTTGCCGAAGTAGTCGGCGTAGCAGAAATCCATGTTGACCGTGCCCACACGCATCCGCGGCCCGGGGATCTTGGCGCCGAAGCTCATCTGGATGCCTTCGTTCGGCTGGATGCGCAGCACCAGCATGTCCGGATTCATCTGCGCGGTGTCGGCGTCCTTGAACATGATCTTGGGTGCGCGTTTGAACTGGATGACGACCTCCGTGTATTGCGCGGTCAGGCGTTTGCCGGTGCGCAGGTAAAAGGGCACCCCGGCCCAGCGCCAGTTGTCCATCGTCAGCTTGAGTGCGGCGAAGGTCTCGGTGCGCGAATTGGGGTCAACCCCGGGGGATGAACGGTAGGCGGGCACCTTCTCGCCGTTCGGCATCACGCCCTCGCCGTATTGCCCCCGCACCGCGTTGGTGAGGACCTGCTCGGGGGTCAAGGGATGGACAGCGTCCAGAACCTTGTTGATCTCGTCGCGGACCGCTTGAGAGTCGAAGGAGTTGGGCGGCTCCATCCCGAGAAAGCCGAGTAGAACCAGGAGGTGGTTCGGGATCATGTCGCGCAAGGCGCCGGCCGAGTCGTAGTAGGGGCCGCGATGCTCCACGCCGACGGACTCGGCCACCGTGATCTGGATATGATCGATGTGTTGACGATTCCAGAGCGGTTCGATGAAACCGTTGGAAAATCGAAAGACCATGATGTTCTGGACCGTCTCCTTGCCCAGGTAATGATCGATACGGTAGATCTGGTCCTCGTCCAGGGTCTCGTGGAGCATCCGGTTGAGCGCCTTGGCGCTGTCCAGATCGATGCCGAAGGGTTTTTCGATGATGACGCGACGCCAATCGTTCTCGCTCTCGGCGGTTAGACCGACGGCACCGAGGAGTCGTGTGATGTCGCCGAAGAGCAAAGGCGGAACAGCGAGATAGAAGAGATAGTTCCCGTCTGTTCCACGATCTGCATCGATCCCGGACAGGCGCTCGCAGAGCTCGACATAGGTGGCTTGGTCGGTGATGTTGCCCTGCATATAGTGAAGACGCTCGCACAAGCGCGCCCACGTCTCTGCATCCCATGCGCTTCCGACGTTTCGTTTGACCTCCTCGGCCATCATCGACTGAAAGGTCGCGTCGTCCATCTCCATCCGGTCTAGCCCCACGACGGCGAAGGTGTCGGGGAGCAGATTCCCGTGGCACAGATGAAAGAGTGCCGGGATCAGCTTGCGTTTGGTCAGATCGCCCGCGGCACCGAAGATGATCATGGCGTTCGGCGGGGCGGGCGGTGTCGTTTCGGCGCTCAGACGTTGAGTGGGCAAGCTATTTCTCCTGGATATTCGTCAAGCTAAACCGCATCGACGGCGACGGTTGTTGACCGATGCGATGCCGCGCCCGGGCGCGGACAAGGCGTGCAGCACCGAATGCGGTTTAGCTTTTTTCGGGCTTCTCGTGATGACCGCCGAACTGGTAGCGCATCGCCGAGAGGATCTGGTTGGCGAAATCCGCCTCGCCGCGCGAGCTGAAGCGCTCGAAGAGTGCGGTGGTGAGCAAGGGCGCGGGGGTTCCGGTCTCGATCGCCGCAAGGCAGGTCCAGCGGCCCTCGCCCGAGTCCGAGACCCGGCCACCGAAACCTTCGAGCTGCGGATCCGCGCGCAGTGCCGTCGCCGTCAGATCCAGGAGCCAGGAGGCGACCACGCTGCCGCGACGCCAGACCTCGGCGACCTCGCCGACGTCGATGCGATACTGATAATGCTCGGGATTGGCCAGCGGAGCGGTCTCGGCATCCACCGCGTGCTCATTCAGTCCGACCCCCGCGTGCTTGAGGATGTTGAAGCCCTCCGCGTAGGCGGCCATCAGCGCATACTCGATGCCGTTGTGGACCATCTTCACGAAATGGCCCGCACCGTTGGGGCCGCAGTGCAGATAGCCTTGCTCGGAGCGACTGAAGTCGCCGTTCCGACCGGCCGTGCGCTCGATCTCGCCCGGGCCGGGCGAGAGGGCGGCGAAGACGGGATCGAGCCGCTCCACCGCCTCGTCCTCCCCGCCGATCATCAGGCAGTAGCCCCGCTCCAGACCCCAGACGCCTCCGCTGGTCCCGCAGTCGACGAAGTGGATCCCCTTCGGTGCAAGGCGCTTCGCGTGGGCGATGTCGTCGCGGTAGTTCGAGTTGCCCCCGTCGATGATGGTGTCGCCGGCGGCGAGATGGGGGCTCAAGTCGTCGATGACGCGGTCCACGACGGCCGCCGGGACCATGATCCAGACGTTGCGCGGTGCTTCGAGCTTGGCGCAGAGATCGGCCATGTCCCGGGCGCCGACGGCGCCTTCGGCGACCAGCGCAGCGACTGCGGCGGGGTCGCGATCATAGACGACGCACCGATGGCCGGCGCGCATGAGTCGGAGCACCATGTTGGCGCCCATTCGGCCGAGGCCGATCATTGCGAGTTGCATGAGGCGATTCCCCTGTTGGCGGCTGTAGGGTCGGAGATTAAACCGCGCTCGGCGCGGTATGCGATGTTTTTGGATGGGATCGGGCCCGGCAGACTTGACGGCCGTTGGAGTCGGCGCGGTTTAAGAGGCGCGCCCTTCGAGCACCGTCAGGCTGCGCTGTGCGACCCGGACACGCGATCCGGGCGACAGGCTTGGATCGGGATGCTCCATGATCGAAGGTTCACGGTCGGTGTCGATCGCGACAGACCAGGACCATCCCGGGATCTGCGGAACCGCGAACTCCAACGCAGCCTTGCCCATGTTGAGCATGATGTGCAGTGGCGGTTCCTCGGCGGTGACCCCGGCAAGGGTGAAGGCCAAGGATTGCGCCGCCGGGTCGTCCCACTCCGGGGAGCTCAGTCCGACCCCGTGCCACGCGATATCCGGCAATGGCTGGCCGTTGGCGGGCTCGCCGGTCAAGAAGCGGCGGCGATGCAGCGTCGGGTGGTGTTGACGAAAGGCGATCATACCCCGGACGAAGTCATGCATACCGCAGTTGTCGTCGAGCAGGGTCCAGTCGAACCAGGAGATGGCGTTGTTCTGGCAATAGCTGTTGTTGTTGCCCTGTTTGCTCTGCAGCACCTCGTCGCCGCTCCGCAACATGGGCACGCCCTGGCTCAGCATCAAAATGGCGATGAAGTTGCGGGCCTGGCGTCGACGCAACGCGAGGATCGCCGAATCGTCGGTCGGGCCTTCGACACCGCAGTTCCAGCTCAGATTGTCGTTGTGGCCGTCGCGGTTGTCCTCGCCGTTGGCCTCGTTGTGCTTGAGGTTGTAGCTCACCAGGTCCCATAGGGTGAAGCCGTCGTGGCAGGTGATGAAGTTGACGGAATTGCTCGGTAGCCGCCCACGGCTCTGATACATGTCGCTCGAGCCGGTCATCCGAGTTGCGACCTCGGCGACCAAGCCGGAATCGCCTTTGACGAAGCTGCGCATCAGATCGCGATACCGTCCGTTCCACTCGGCCCACCGAAAGCCGGGAAAGTCGCCGACCTGATAGAGCCCGGCCGCGTCCCAAGCCTCGGCGATGATATGTGAACGACCGAGCGCCGGTGAAAGCTCGGTCGCCCAGAGGATCGGCGCGTGATATTGGGGATGGCCGTCCTCCCCGCGCGCCAAGGCGCTGGCGAGATCGAAGCGGAAGCCGTCCACATGCATCTGCCGCACCCAGTAGAGCAGGGCATCGATAAGAAAGCGCGTGACGATCGGGTGGTTGCAGTTCACCGTGTTGCCGCAGCCGGTGTAGTCGCGGTAGATGCGCCGATCCAAGAAATCAAGGTGATAGAAGACCTCGTTGCCGATGCCTTTGAAACTGATCGTCGGTCCGTCGGCGCCGCCCTCGGCCGTGTGGTTGAAGACGACATCCAGGATCACGCCGATGCCGGCGCGGTGCAGGGCCTTGACCAGATCGCGAAACTCGTCGCGGGCGCGCGCCGGATCGAGCGCGAAGCCGGGATGCGGCGCGAAGAAGCTGTGGGTGCTGTAGCCCCAATAGTTCTCCATGCCCATGGCGGCGGTCTTCGGCGGGACGTCCTGGGGATCGAAGGCCATGATCGGCATCAGCTCGACATGGGTGATACCCAGATCCTGCAGATAGGGGATCTTTTCGATCAGGGCGCCGAAGGTGCCGGGGTGTGCGACCCCGGACGAGGGATGGCGCGTAAAGCCGCCGGCGTGCATCTCGTAGATGACCGCGGCGTTCAGCGGGATGTGCAGGGGCGTGTCGCCCTCCCAGTCGTAGCGGTCGCGCACAACCTGCGCGCGGATCGCGGTGGCGACGTTGTCGCCCGGACGAGCGGCGATCTCGCGATTCCACAGCCGATCGTCGATCGTGACTGCCCAGGGGTCGAGGAGTGCCTTCTCGCCGTCGATCCTACACCCGATCACGCGAGTGTCGCAGGTCCCGCGGATGCGCCAGTTGTAGAAGATTCCCTCGCCCAAACCCTCGACGAAGATGTGCCAGAAGAAGAAGGTTCGATTGACCTGGCGATCCAGCGTGATGATCTCGTAGGGCTCGGGGCTGGCTGCGGTTTCGAACAGCAACAGCTCGATCTGCTCGGCATGGCGCGAGAAGATGCAGAAGTTCACCCCCTCATCCGTCGCCCTGGCACCGGCGTTGTCCCAGTTGCCGGGTTGGACCGAATATTTCGCCTTCGCCTTCGCCTTCGCCATCGTCGTTCTCCTGACGTGAGGCCATCCGTACGTCGCCCGAAGGGACGCCGATCGTATCTAAACCGCGGCCTGAGCGAGATGCTCAAAATTCGAGTGAGCTCGACGTTTGGTGCATCCATGACGCTTAGCGGGGACGCGGTTTAAAACGATATATTTTTTAATATTTTAAACCGCGCCGACTCCAACGTTCGTCAAGTCTGCCGGGGCCGATCCCATCCAAAGCCATCGCATACCGCGCTTGGCGCGTTTTAGCGCCGATCGCTGCCGGGGATCATCTGCTGAATCACGCCCATCGGGTTGACCGCCGGGATCTGATCGCCGCCGCCGACGATGCCCGAGAGGCGCTCCATACCGATGCGCATCCGACCCATATCCTCGGCGATGGCGGGTAGGGTGGCGACCTGTTGGCTCATGGTGGAGACGTCTCGGGCGAGCGAGGTCATGTCCTGACGCATCCGGCCCATGTCGGCCGACATGGATGCCATCTCGCCCGCCATCAGGGCGACGTTTGCGGACATGTCGTGCATCAACTTCACCATGTACAGGAATGCGACACCGGCAACGAGTGCTGCAGCGAGGACCGCGAGGCGCGGCGTAGCGGGGCTCGAATCGCGTGTCATGGCATGCTCCGGTGACTCACCGACGAGCCTCGATGATGCCATGCTCGGGGACCTGTTTGCACGGATTGCACGAGATTGCCCGGGACGACGAGAGCGCCGCTCGCCCGCGCCGAGGGTGTATGCTCGGGCGTCGCAGTTGTAAACGTGAATTGACGGCCGGACTGTGGGATATTTCGAGCAATGGTCGGCAGTCGTTAGGCTCGACCCGAGTCGACATCACGTATAAGAATAACGGACGGGTCGCGTCCGAGCCCTCCGTCATGCTCGGTGCGTCGGCTCCAGGCGCCAGCAACAGGCCGCCGAAACAAGCATCGAAGGGTGCTCCGACAGCACCGAAGGACCAGCACCGAGGAGTCTTGACGCATCCCTATGGATTTCAGACATCATCCGGCCGATTCGACCGAGGTCCACGCAGCGTCCGATGAGGCGCGCGACTGGACGGTCGCCGATCTGATCGACTTCGAATACTACTTGGATGCCGACGAGCGCGAGCTGCGCGAACATCCGTCGGCGCGCAAGGGCATGGCCGAGCGCGACCGCTCGCTCTATCTCGACACGATTGCGCCCGAGATCGGCGATCAGCCGCCGCATACGCCGGCGCATCGGCGCTTCAGCCTGCGCCGATGGCTCGCGGCTCGCCGTAATGCGGAGCGCCCGGAGATGCTCGGGGTTCTGCCGGGAGCGGCGTTCGCGAGCGCGGAGCGTTTAGTCACCCTGCTGCTCGTGGTCATCGGATTCATCGCCGGGATCGGCGTGGCCTCCGCGCTGCTCAGCTACGACGGAACCCGCCCGGTCAGTGTCTCCTGGTATCTATTTCTGTTGGTCATCGTGCAGTTTCTACTTGTGGCTTCGCTCGCGACGGCTTGGGCGCTGCGCAAGGCGCGCGGGCGCGGCGACGGCGCGGCGCCCGGCCTCTTGATGCACGTCGTGCGTCCGCTCGTGACCAAGGCCGCGAGCTGGCTTCAGCGCCAACGGATCGGTCATGCCGCAGCCGAGATTCAGGATCAGGCGCGTGCTCGGCAGGGGCTTTTCAAGTCGCAATACGTGGTCTATGGCCCGGTCTCCTATCTGCCGCTCATCATCCCGGCCCAGATCTTCGGGGTCGCCTTCAATGTCGGCGTCATCCTGACGACCCTGATGCTGGAATGGTTTACCGACCTCGCCTTCGGTTGGGGCTCGACCCTGAACGTCCATCCGCAGACGATCTTCGACATGACCCGATTGATCGCGCTGCCCTGGAGCTGGCTGCTCGGCGAGGGCATCGGCTACCCGAGCCTGGAGCAGGTAGCCGGCTCGCGTATCTTCCTCGAGCACTGGGCGAGCATCACGCCGACCGTGAAGCCGGATCCGGCGCATCTGCGCTCATGGGGCTCGTTCCTGGTCCTGGCCGTCACGACCTACGGGCTCCTTCCCCGGTTGCTGCTGTGGGGCGGGTCCGTTGTGGCCCGGCGCCTGATTCTGGCGCGCTTGCCCTTTACGCACAGTCGCACCCAGGCGCTCTATGCCCGCATGCTCTCCCCACGCCTCGAGACGACACCGAGCGGGGGACGCCCGGGCGGCGAGAGGGGCACCGAGATGCCGATCCCGGCCGCATCCACCTCGCGCAAGCCGCGTCCCGAGGGGGCGGATGGTCCGGCCGAGTCGGCACCGACGACCTCTGCACGTCCTTGGCGTAACGCCCTGGTTCGGCGTGTCGAGCCGGGCGACGAGGCGCCGCCCCCGGCCCCGCCGCCCCCGCTCGCACCGGCGCCGGTGATCCCGCCAGTCGTGGCGCCCCCTGTCGATGCACCGAAAACGGCTCCTGCTCCGGAGCCCGTGCAAAGACCGATGCTGCCGCGCGAGGCCGAGGCGCCTTCGACGGTTCCCGAGCAAGAAATTCCGGGTGTCGCCGAGCGTGCGGTCGACACACCCGAGTCAAGCAAAACCGACCGCACGGCGGCACCCTCGGTTCGTCAATTCGAATCTAAGCGTGAGCCGGAACCCGAGCCGCCAGCCGTGCCGGAGCCCGCGCCTGCTGCACCGGCCATCTCCGAGCCCGAGCCCGAGCCCGAGCCAAAGCCCGAAGAGGCCGCGCAAAGGCCTTCCGAGACACAATCGCGCCCCACTGAGCGGCCTGCGACGCCTGCGGCCCCCGCGATGCCGCCGGGCGAGCCGAAGAAGGCGAAGGCAAAGCCCGCGGCTTCGACGGGCTCGGATTTGAAGGTGCCGGAGAAGCCGCTCGTGCAAGCCCCGGCCCAGCCGCGGATCACGGAGACTCCGACGCCACCCCCCGAGCCGGCTCCAACTCGGGCTCCGAAACCGGCGGCCGCGACTCCGACACCGCCGAAGTCGATCCCCGCACAAGGCACCCGCTTTGCCCCCGACGCCTGCTTGCTTCTGCTGCACGTCGACATCGACGACATCCTCGAGGACGAGGACCGCCCGCGGCTCGAGGAGATGCTCATGCATCTGAGCGGATGGCGGGTTGCGGCGACGGCGACCGTCGGCGCCGGCAGCGCGATGACCGAGGAGGCGCTCGGCATCCTCGAGCGCGGCGACTGGCAGGCGCCGCCGCCTCGTGTGGTCCTGATCGAGGACGGCTCGCAGCCCCCGATCACGGAGAGCCTGCGCTTCCTGCGCGAGCTGCGCGCCGCGGCCGGGACGCGCGCCCAGATCATGCTCGCACTGGTGGGCGATCCGACCGACGATGACCGTCTGCCGCCGATGCGCCCGTTCGACTACACGGATTGGCAGCGCAAGATCGATCAGATGGCCGACCCCTACCTGCGCTTGGAAATGCTTGCGCCGCCTCACGAGGATGGAGACGACTGATGTCCGGGAAGATTCCAAGACTGGCGATCATGGGGCACCCGAATGCCGGTAAGTCCTCCGTGGTCGCGACCCTGACCGAAAACGACCTGATTCAGATCGATAAACGCGCGGGCACCACGACTGAATCGAACGTCTACCCGGTCATCATCGACGGGCGGCCGGTGATCGAATTCATCGATACCCCGGGTTTCCAGAATCCCAACGCGATCCTGGAATGGTTTCAGGCCCAGAGCGGCAAGCGCGAGCTGGCACGGGCGTTCGTGGCTGCGCATCGGGCGGACCCCCTCTTCACGCACGACTGCGAGCTCCTCGAGCCGGTTGCCGAGGGTGCGGCCATCATCCTGGTGGTCGACGGCTCCAAGCGCATCAAGGAGAAGGATCGGGTCGAGATCGAGCTGTTGCGTCTGACCGCCCGCCCGCGCATGGCGATCCTGAACAATCTCACCAACAACACGCGCTACATGACCCAGTGGCGCGATGCGCTCTGCAAGGCGTTCAATTCGGTACGCGACTTCAACGCCCACCGCGCCACCTACGGCGAGCGCGTGCGCTTGCTGCAGGCGCTCAAGAGCATCGATCAGCGTTGGGAGCCGCTCGTCGAAGAGGCGATCCATGCCTTCGAGCATGACTGGAATCGACGCACCGATCAGGCCGTCACCACCATCCTGGATCTGCTCAAGGAGGCGCTCACCTACAAGGCATCGAAGACCGTGAAGGAGAGCAAGCTGGTCTTCGAAAGCGGTCGCGAGCGCGTCAAAGAGGAGGTGATGAGGGCGTTCGAAGACGGCCTGCGCCAGCTCGAGACGAAGGCGCAGGAGCAGATTCGCGCGAATTTTCGCCATCACGTCTGGCACATGCCCCCGGATTCGATCCTCGGCAAGGATCTGCTCTCGGAGGAGGTCAATCAGGCGCTCGGTCTGTCCAAACGCCAGCTCGCACTGGTCGGCATGGCGGCGGGCGCGGCCTCGGGTGCGACCATCGACCTCTCCACCGCCGGGCACACCTTCGGAGCGGGCGCGTTGATCGGTGCGGCGACGGGCGGCGTCCTGGGGTTCATGGGGAGCAAGGCACTGGCCAAGCTGAACATCGAGCGCGCCTCGGGGACGCAACGTTTCACGGTCGGACCGGTGCACAATCCGCGCTTCCCCTTCGTCCTGCTGGATCGCATCGTACTCTACAGTGCGCGAGCCATGAACTGGTCGCACGGTCGCCAAGCCGCCGAGGAGGACGCGCCCGACAAGGTCCCCGAGAAGGAGATCCGCCGGGCCGGTTTTACGGAGGAGTTGCCCGCCGCGCAGCAGCGCGATCTGGCGCGTTTCTTCAACGCAGCCAGGAAGGGCAAGTCCGAGCGCGAAGAGGAGTGTCGCGCCATCATCCGAGATATCCTGCATGGACTGGCGGTGAGCGAGATCGACAGTCGTGCGGATCTGTAATCGCTTCGACACGTCTCGGAAGTCCGTGAAGCACCAAATCCAATCGTTGTCGTTGTCGTAATCGACAACGACAACGATAGCGGCGACGACCGAAAGTGAACCATTACGTGAACCCACGTTGAACGACGACGAGCTGCTCGGGATCGACCGGGCCCACGCCTGGCATCCTTACACCTCCACGATCGATCGCGATCCGGTCTATGCCGTGCGCTCGGCGTCGGGTTGTCGGATCCGGCTCATGGACGGCCGCGAGCTGATCGACGGCATGTCCTCCTGGTGGTGTGCTATCCACGGCTACAAACATCCTGTCCTGAATCAGGCGGCGCGCGATCAGCTCGATGCCATGTCGCACATCATGTTCGGCGGGCTGACCCACGAGCCGGCGGTACGCCTGATCGACACCCTGGTGAAGCTGACGCCGGAGCCGCTGCAGCAGGTCTTTCTCTGCGACTCGGGATCGGTGTCGGTCGAGGTCGCCATCAAGATGGCCATCCAATACCAGCAGGCCGCCGGACGACCAGAGCGGCACCGGCTCATGACGATCCGCTCGGGCTATCACGGGGACACCCAAGGAGCCATGTCGGTCTGCGATCCCGTGACCGGGATGCACCATCTCTTCAGCCGCGTGTTGCCCGAGCAGGTCTTTGCACCGGCGCCCGCATGCCGATTCGGCGAGCCCTGTCGGCCCGAGCAGATCGCCGAGTTTGCAGCCTTGATCGAGCGACATCACGCCGAGCTCGCCGCGGTCATCCTCGAGCCGATCGTGCAGGGCGCCGGGGGCATGCGCTTCTACAGCGCGGACTATCTCGCGCAAGTCCGGCGGCTCTGCGACCGCTTCGAGGTGCTCCTGATCGCCGACGAGATCGCGACCGGCTTCGGTCGCACCGGTGCGCTCTTCGCCTGCGAGCATGCCGGGGTTGCTCCCGACATCATGACACTCGGCAAGGCCCTGACAGGCGGCTATCTGACGCTCGCGGCGACGCTCGCGACCGATCGGGTCGCCCGGACCATCTCATCGGGCGACCCCGGCGTCTTCATGCACGGCCCGACCTTCATGGGCAACCCGCTCGCCTGCGCGATCGCCAATGCCAGCATCGATCTCCTGCTCGCCTCCGATTGGCGAGCCAACATCGCGCGGATCGAGCGCGGTCTGGGCGCCGGACTGGCGGTCTGCCGGGACCTTCCCGGCGTGGCCGAGGTGCGCGTGCTCGGCGCGATCGGCGTGGTCGAGATGTCCACGCCCGTGTCCATGCGCGAGATCCAGCGCCGTTTCGTCGAGCGAGGGGTTTGGGTGCGCCCGTTCGGCCGACTCGTCTATCTGATGCCGCCCTACATCATCGGCGACGAGGAGCTTGCGACACTCTGCACATCGGTTGTCTCCGTCCTCGGCGAGATGGCGGTGGAGTCATCTGGATAGTGCAGCACCGCAGATGTGTCGAGACTGTTCGTTGTCGTTGTCGTAATCGACCATCGATCCGACAACGACAATGGTCTCGGGCGCTCTCGGAATCGCTGCACCGCTCCAATAGACGCCCGGAGAATGGACGGAGGCTTGTTGCTTCGGCCTGCGTTGACGCAAAAACGTCCCCACCTGCAGGGCAGGGCGAGGATACCGCGCCCGATTCGACATGCTTCAGGAGCCGTGCCATGCAAGACCGCCCAGTCATCAAGACCGCCATCCCGAAACGCCGCTATCAGGTCGGCACCCACAGCGCCTCGCTGCTCGGCGAGATCGAGAGCGGGGATGGCCGTACCTATCGGTACATCCTCGCCTTCGTGCCGTCCGGGCAACGCGAGCCCATCTTCTATGTCTGTGTCGAGCCAAGCCCGCCCGCGGAGCGCGCCGACGGGGCCTACCGGCTCGGTATCGTCGGCGAGGTCATGTCGGAGGTGGTGGATACGGATGACCGCTGGGGCGATCTCGACGCCTTCGCCGAGCAGGCACTCAAGCTGGGCCAGCAGGCACTCGGGCTGCAGCATGCCTCCGTCGCCCGATTGATGTGATCCGCGCGCCCTGCGGACGGCGATTTACAGCGTTTCGACCTCCCGAATCTTGGCGAAGGTCTGGATCCCGATCGGCAGTTTACGGCGGTGCATGGCATGCCTCGGCGGCGCGAAAGTGACTGGATTCTTCCCCGACCGCTCCACGTCGACCTAAGAATCGGCCTCGGACTCGAGACCGAGGATGAAGTCCCATTGCTCGGACGTCACCGGCATGACGGAGAGCCGATTGCCGTTGCGCACGAGCGGGAACCCGGCGAGTGCGCAGTCCGCATGGGCCTTGAGCTCGGCGAGCGAGATGGTCCGCTTCAGGTGGCGTACGTACCGGACCTCCACCAGATACCACCGGGGTTTTTCCGGGTCGCTCTTGGGATCGAAATACTTCGCTTCGGGATCGAAGGCGGTGCTGTCCGGATAGGCCTCGCTCGCTACCTCGGCGATCCCGACCACGCCCGGCACGGCGCAGTTGGAATGATAGAAGAGGATCCGGTCGCCCGGGCGCATCGCGTCGCGCATCATGTTGCGGGCCTGGTAGTTGCGCACCCCGTCCCAGGGCTCGGTCCGGTTCGGGCGCGCGGCCAGGTCCTCGAGACCGAAGGCGTCCGGCTCGGATTTCATCAACCAGTATTTCATCCTGTCGTGTCCTGATTCGGCAGTGCGTGACGGGGCTTAAACCGCGTCCAGAGCGACATGCGTTATTTTCATGTTGTGTCGGGCATAAGGATTTTTCCGACCTTTTTGGAGACGCGGTTTAAGATTTAATATTTTTTAGTACTTTAAACCGCGCCAGCTCCGACAGTCGTCGGAGCTGGCGCGGCCGATTCACTCCAACAAATGACGCATACCGCACCGGGCGCGGTTTAGGTGCGTGCCTGCTCCGCTTCAGCCAGCAGATGTTTGAAGTTGGCGAGCCGCTGCGGGGCGATCAGGCCCTCTGCGACGGCGCCGCGGATCGCGCAGTCTGGCTCCTGGTCATGTCGGCAGTCGGCGAACCGGCAGTGTCCGATGTAGGGGCGTAGCTCGCGGAACCCTTGCTGCAGGGCATCGCGGTCGAGCGGGCCGGTGCGGAAGCTGCGCACGCCGGGCGAGTCGATCAAGGCGCCGTCGTCGGCCAAGCGATAGCAGGTTGCCGCGGAAGTGGTATGGCGCCCCAGTCCGGTGGCCTTGGAGAGTCGACCGATCTGGATCTCGCGATCCGGCAGCAGCACTTTGACCAAGGATGATTTTCCGACGCCGGACTGGCCCACCAGGATGCTCGTTTGCGCGCCGAGATGACGGATCAGCTCGACCAGGGTCTCCGGCTCGCGCAGGCTGGTCCAGAGGAGTGAATATCCGATGGCCGCGTAATAGGCGAAGCGTTCCTGAAACGCCGCACGCTCGTCCGCGTCGAGCAGGTCCATCTTGTTGGCCACGATGACGGCCTCCACACCCATGGTCTCGGCCGCAACCAGATATTGATCGATCAGATAGTCGCTCGGCTCGGGTCGCGGCGCGATCAGGATCACCAGGCGTGTGAGATTGGCCGCCAAGGGTTTGTCGCGGCCGCCGAAGTCGGGGCGGCTGAGCAGCGTTTGCCGCGGCAGGATGGCGGTGACGACACCCTGGTTGTCCGCGGTGCGTTGCCAGACCACGCGATCCCCGCAGACCGGATGACCGATGTTCTGACGCGACAGACAATGGGTGATGTCGCCGTCGGCATCCTCGACCGCCAGATTGGCCCCGTGGCGCACGACCACCCGGCCCTCCACGGGCGACGGCTCGCCCTCGATCTCCGAGAGGGCGTTGTCGACGCGCGCAGCGAGGCGTTGGCGGCGGCGGTCCTGGATGGTTTGGATCCGCTCGATCTGGCGTCCGGACAGCCGCCGTTTCGTCACAGGCTCAACGCTCGAAACTGTAGAAGTGATGGTTCAGATAGCTGGCCACGTCTTTGATGTCTTCATCGAACCAACGCAACCCGAGCGCGGTCTCGCAGCGTTGTACCTGCCGCTCGAGTCCGTCGAGCGAGGTGACCATGCGCCCCTCGCGTGTGTAGATCTCGCTGCCGTGGCAGCTGAGACAGTTCTCTTCGTAAAGTTCCTCGGCGTTCTCGGTAGGCTGTGCCTGTGCCTGTGCCTGTGCCTGTGCCTGTGCCTGTGCCGTGACCGACCCGAGGCCGAGAAGCGCGGCCGTGCCCGCGCCGAGGAGTATGGACTGGATCTTCATGGATGAGACTCCGAAGGATGGTTGGAATGCGCAAGGTCGCCAGCAGGCGAAAACGCCGCTACCCTAGCCGATCATGGTGTCGACCGCCGGGTAAGACCAGGTGGCCGGCTCACCCGTTTGCGGATTGCAGGAGAGCAGGTATTTGACCAAGAACGAGAATAATCTGATCTGGCTCGATCTCGAGATGACGGGGCTGGACCCCGCGACCGATCGCATCCTCGAGATCGCGACCATGATCACCGACAGCGATCTTCGCATCCTGGCCGAGGGTCCCGTCGTTGCGATCCATCAGCCCGAGGCCGTTCTTGCCGGCATGGACGACTGGAATCGCGACCATCACGGCCGCTCCGGCCTGCTCGATCGGGTGCGCGCGAGCACCCAGGGCGTATCGGATGCCGAGTCGACGACCCTGCGCTTCCTCGCCGATTTCGTCCCGCCCGGCGCCTCGCCCTTGTGCGGAAACAGCATCTGTCAGGACCGACGCTTCCTCGCGCTCTGGATGCCGAAGCTCGAGGCTTACTGCCACTATCGCAATCTGGACGTGAGCACTCTGAAGATCCTCGCGCAACGCTGGGCGCCCGACGTTGCGAGTGCCTTCAAGAAAGAGTCGCGACATCTGGCCCTGGACGACATCCGCGAGTCCATCGATGAGCTCAAGCATTATCGCACGCATCTTTTGCGGGCGGTTTAAACCGCGCCCGGTGCCGTATGCGTCATGTGTTGGAGTGGTTTGGCCGCGTCAGCTCCGATGACAGTCGGAGCTGACGCGGTTTAAAGTATTCAAAAATATTAAATTCTAAACCGCGTCTCACCGGGATCGAGGATATCTCCGAAGCCAAACGCACAATGGAAACGACGCATGTCGCTCTGGACGCGGTTTAACCGATCCGCCCGAGCGCCCAGCCGACATGCTCCCGAATCAGGGCGTCGGGATGGTCCACACGGGCGTTCAGGGCTTGTTTGATCGCGGGAGAGGAGGGCGCGTTGCCGAGCGCGACGGCGATATTTCGCAGCCAGCGGCTGTGGCCGATCCGACGGATCGCGGAGCCTTGCGTGCGGTCGAGAAAGGTCGGCTCGTCCCAGCCGAAGACCTCGACGAGCGAGGCCGTATCCAGTGCGTGGCGAGCCTGGAAATCCGGTTCGGCCGCGAGCCGCGCGAAGCGATTCCAGGGACAGACCAATTGACAGTCGTCGCAGCCGTAGATGCGGTTGCCCATCAGCGGCCGCAGCGGTTCCGGGATGCCGCCGGCGTGCTCGATCGTCAGGTAGGAGATGCACAGGCGGGCATCCAGCGCGTAGGGCGCGACGATCGCGCGTGTCGGACAGACCTCGATGCAGGCCCGACAGCGGCCGCAGTGATCGGCGATCGGGGAGTCTATGGGCAGCGCGAGATCGGTGTAGATCTCGCCGAGAAAGAACCAGGAGCCGGCCTTGGGGTGGATGAGGTTGGTATGCTTGCCGATCCATCCGAGTCCGGCCTTCGCGGCCAGCGGTTTCTCCAGCACCGGTGCGGAGTCGACGAACACCCGGTAGCCGAAGGGGCCGATTTCGGCGAGGATATTCTCGGCGAGGCGCTGCAGCCGCGCTCTGAGCACCTTGTGATAGTCGCGACCCAGCGCGTAGCGTGAGATGAAGGCGCGCGGCGGATCATCGAGCGCGGCCTGCATCGCCCGGTGCGACTCGGGCAGATAGTCCATCCGCACCGAGATCACCCGGACCGTGCCGGGCACCAGATCGGCCGGGCGCGAGCGCTTCAGCCCGTGACGGGCCATGTAGTCCATGGTGCCGTGACGGCCCTCGTCGAGCCAGCTCAGGAGGCGTGCCTCGGCCGAGGCGAGGTCGGTGTCGGTGATCCCGACCTGCTGGAAGCCGAGCTCCAAACCCCGGCGCTTGATGCGGGCGACAATCTCGTCGGGCGGTATCATTCCGGGTCGTCGTGCCTCGGCGATTGCGGATCCCCGAAGGATAGACCGCATCCGAAGCCGACTCGAACGCTTTGTTCGGGGGCGGCGCCCTCGAAACAACCCATCGCGTCGACCCATCGAGCACATCGGGAACCATGAACGCCGAGCGCCTGACGATACCGATCAACCCGATGCCCGACAGCGATCGTCTGCCGCATGCGCTCTATCGCGCCGAGCAGGTGCGCAACCTCGACCGCTGCGCGATCGCGCAGTACGGCATCCCGGGCATCGAGCTGATGAACCGGGCCGGGGAGGTCGCCTATCGGATCCTGCGTGAACGCTGGCCGGATGCCCGCGATCTCACGGTACTCGTCGGTGTCGGCAACAATGGCGGGGACGGCTACGTGATCGCGCGCTTGGCGCGAGCCGAGGGTCTGGCCGTGCGCCTGCTGCAGCTCGGGGATCCGCAGCGCGTGACGGGCGATGCGGCCATCAGTCGCGACGCCTGGCGCGACGCGGGTGGGACGATCGAGCCTTATCGGGGACTGCCGCGGCGCTCGGATGTCCTGGTCGATGCCCTTCTCGGGACCGGGCTGGAACGCCCGGTCGAGGGGTTGTGGGCCGAGGCGATTCAGGCACTCGACCGGCAGCGCGCGCCCGTGCTCGCCGTCGACATCCCTTCGGGTCTGCATGCCGATACCGGACGGGTCATGGGCGTGGCGGTGCGGGCGGATGTCACCGTCAGCTTCATCGGACTCAAACAAGGTCTCTTCATCGGGGCTGGACCCGAGTACTGCGGCGAGATCCGTTTCAGTGCGCTCTCGATCCCGGCGCGGGTCTATGCCGGCGAGGTAGCGTCGGCACGGCGCATCGACTGGGATCAGCAGGCGGCACGTTTCGGGCGGCGTCCGCGCACCGCCCACAAGGGTACCTTCGGACACCTGCTGGTGATCGGCGGCGCGCCCGGCTTGTCCGGTGCCGTGCGTCTCGCCGGCGAGGCCGCGCTGCGGGCCGGTGCCGGATTGGTCACGATCGCGACGCATCCGGCACATTCCGCTTGGCTGAATCTCTCGCGTCCCGAGCTGATGGTCTCTGCGGTCGAGACCTCGGCGGACCTCGATCCTCTGATCGCGCGGGCCGATGTCGTCGCGATCGGCCCCGGGTTGGGTCGCGAGGCATGGGGCCGCGATCTCTGGGAGTCCGTGCTTGGCCTCGACCTGCCGATGGTCGTCGATGCCGACGCACTGAACCTCCTCGCCGAGTCGCCCCGCTCGGGGTCGGATTGGGTGCTGACGCCGCATCCGGGGGAGGCGGCACGCCTGCTCGGGACCGACATCGCTGCGATCGAGCAGGATCGTCCGGCCGCTGTGCACGCCTTGCAGGGTCGCTACGGCGGTGTCGTCGTCCTGAAGGGCGCCGGGACGCTGATCCGGAGCGATCCTTTGCGCCCGTTTGCGGTCTGCAGCGACGGCAACCCCGGGATGGCGACTGCCGGCTCCGGGGATGTCTTGACCGGCGTCATCGGCGCCTTGCGCGCTCAGGGTCTCGACGCGGAGGATGCCGCCTGCGCCGGCGTCTGTCTGCACGCGGCGGCGGGCGATCGGGCCGCGCGGATGGGCGAGCGCGGCCTCGTTGCGGGCGATATCATCGCCGCCCTTCGCCCGGTGGCCAATCGCGTGCCCGCATTGCAGGAGGACTCATGATCGAGCATTGGCTGCCCGATTCCGAGGCGCAGCTCGCCTTCGGAGCGCGGCTCGCGGCGCGCTTGCCACCGCGTCTGATCGTCTATCTCGAGGGCGATCTGGGGACCGGCAAAACGACCCTGACCCGAGGCGTTCTCGCGGGACTCGGTCATCGCGGTGCGGCGCGCAGCCCGACCTATACCCTGCTCGAACCCTACGAGCTGGCGGACAGACGCATCAACCATCTGGATCTCTATCGTCTCGGGGATCCGCAGGAGCTCGAGTATCTGGGCCTGCGCGATCTGCTCGCCGAGGATGCCGTCTGGATGGTGGAGTGGCCCGAGCGTGGTCTCGGGATGCTGCCGCTGCCTGACCTGGTGATTGCGATCGAGTACGCCGCGGACGGCCGCCGTCTGCGTCTGTCGGCCCGGACGGCGTCGGGCGAGGCCGTGCTGGATGCGCTGGCCGGGCTCGGCTCCGGGGACTCGGCGCGTTCCGCATCGCCTGAGAAGTCGGATGTAATGTAATGATGCAACGTGGAAAGCCGTTTCTCGGCATGCTATCTTTCAACGCACCATCGATCGGATCGGGAGCAACCGGAAGGCCGTGCTCGTGAATAGGCTGATCTCGCCGCTTCTTCTCCTTCTGCTCGCTGTTTCGGCGCAGTGCGTCTGCGCGGAGCAGGCATCGGTTCAGGGTACGCGGGTCTGGACCGATCCGGCAAAGACCCGGTTGGTCTTCGAGACCTCCTCGGCGATCACACACCGGGTCTTTCCCTTGGACGATCCCGATCGTCTCGTCATCGACCTCGACGATGCCGTCATGCAGAGCAATCTGCCGAAGGTCGACCTCGGCGACCCCTTGCTGGTCGGCCTGCGCGGCGGGGTGCGCGGTGGGTCGCACCTGCGCATCGTCCTGGATCTCAAGCAACCGGTACGCGCGAAGAGCTTCGCGCTGAGCCCGAACGAGCGCTACGGACATCGGCTGGTCATCGATTTGACACCGAAGGACGGTTCGAGCGTCCGGCGTGTCGCGCTTCCCTCGTTCCCGAATTCGGCCGTTCGCAAAGGGGCGGGGCGGCCCGGTCGCGGTCCTGCAGTCATCGTCGCCATCGACGCCGGTCACGGCGGCGAGGATCCAGGGGCGATCGGTTCCGGCGGGACATTGGAGAAGGACGTCACCCTTGCGATCGCGCGCGAGCTCGCCAAGCTGGTCGACCGCGAGCCGGGTCTCGAGGCGCTGATGATCCGCGACGGAGATTACTATGTCGGGCTCCAGGAACGCATCGCGATCGCGCGCGAGCGACGGGCCGACCTCTTCGTGTCGATCCATGCCGATGCCTTCTCCAGCGCGAACGCCAAGGGCTCCTCGGTCTATACCCTGTCCTACGGCGGGGCGAGCAGCGAGGCGGCTAAATGGCTGGCGAGTCGCGAGAACAGCGCGGATCTGATCGGCGGTGTGGATCTCTCGACCGGCGACGATCTTCTGGCGAATGTGCTCATGGACATGACGCAGAACGCGACCATCGAGCACAGTACCGAGGCCGCGGCCATGGTCCTTGCCAATCTCGGTCGATTGGGCGTGGTCCATCGCGGCGATGTCCAGCGTGCCGGGTTCGCCGTTCTCAAGGCGCCGGACGTGCCCTCGATCCTGGTCGAGACCGCCTTCATCAGCAACCCCGACGAGGAAAAGCGCCTGCGCGACCGGGGCCATCAGCGGGAGCTCGCCGAGGCGATCTTGGCCGGCGTGCTGGGATACTTCCGCAAGTATCCGCCTCACGGAATGCTTGTGGATGCCTCCCCGCAGGGCGGAGGCGGAGGCGCGCGCGAATACGTCATCGGTCCGGGCGATACACTCTCCGGGATCGCCAAGCAGCACAGCGTGAGCATCTCCGCCCTGCGAGCCCGCAACGGCCTGAACGACGACATGATCCGGGTCGGGCAGGTGTTGGCGATTCCGGAGGATTCGTAAGTCGGGAGCTGTCAGTCGCCTGCCGCCTGCCGCCTGCCGCCTGCCGCCAGCCTCCAGCTATCAGCCGTAGGTTGTGCCGAGCCGTGCGAGGTACAACGCACCGCCGGCGCAAGTTGTGCCTCCTGTCGTCAGCACAACCTACTTCTGGCGGCTGGCGGCAGTAGGCACGCCGCAGGTCCGCCGGAAGCTCTCCCTTGCCCGCGCCCCGCGCTTCTGTTTCCATCCTCGCATGTCCAAACCGATCCGCATCCTCTCCAGTCATCTCGTCAATCAGATTGCGGCGGGCGAGGTCGTCGAGCGTCCGGCCTCGGTCGCCAAGGAGTTGATCGAGAACAGTCTCGACGCCGAGTGCACGCGGGTGGAGATCGACGTGGAGCGCGGCGGGATCAAGCGGCTGCGCGTGCGCGACGACGGGCGTGGGATTCCGCCGGATCAGTTGGTGTTGGCGCTCTCGCGCCATGCCACCAGCAAGGTCGCTGATTTGAGCGATCTGGAGGCGGTCGCTACCCTCGGATTCCGCGGCGAGGCACTACCGAGCATCGCCTCGGTGAGTCGGCTGCGTCTGATCTCGCGCCACCGTGACGAGCCGACGGCCCTCGAGGTCACGGTCGGCAGCGACGGGGCCTTGGAAGAGCCGCGTCCGGCGGCGCATCCGCCGGGGACCAGCGTGGATGTGCAGGATCTCTTCTACAACACCCCGGCACGCCGGAAGTTTTTGCGCACCGAGAAGACCGAGCTGGGCCATCTGGAGCAGGTGGTGCGACGCATCGCCTTGGCACGGCCGGAGATTGCCTTTCAGTTGCGCCACAACGGCAGGACGCTCTATGACTTGCCGGCCGCGGCCGACGCTGCGGAGCAGCGCGCCCGTCTCGAGACCTTGCTCGGAAGTGCATTCGCCGATCAGGCACTGACCCTGGACGAGGAGGCCGTGGATCTGCGTCTGCGGGGGTGGGTGGTGCGTCCGGCGTTCTCCCGCAGTCAGGCCGATCAGCAGTTTTTCTACGTCAACGGTCGCATGGTGCGCGACAAGCTGGTGAGTCACGCCGTGCGCCAGGCTTTCAGCGATCTGCTCCATCGCGGGCGGCATCCCGCCTATCTCTTGTTCCTGGAGCTGCCCGCCCGGACGGTCGACTGCAACGTCCATCCGTCCAAGCACGAGGTGCGTTTCCGGGAAGGTCGGCAGGTCCACGATTTCATCTTTCGGGTGCTTCAGCGGCGTCTCTCGGTCGGGGTGCTCGGCGAGCCGCAACCAGCGACCGAGATGGCGAGCGCGTTTATGCCGGGTCGGGAGCGGTTTGCCGAGGACGAGCCGGTGGCCCGTCTCGGGGGCGTTTCGGGGCCTACGCTGCATCTGCCGCTGGGCGTCGGCGAAGGGCGCGGCGGTTACGCCGAGCGTCTGCGTGCAGATCTGGCGTTTCAGCAACCACCGCCTCCGGGGGGGCGGATCGACGGCGCGGCGGACGGAGCAAGCCGCGAAGACGGCGAGGCGCACCCGCTCGGTTACGCCGTCGCACAGATCAACGGGGTCTATCTCCTGGCCCAAACCCCGGACGGTCTGATCATCGTCGATATCCATGCGGCCCACGAGCGGATCGGCTACGAGCGGCTGAAGACGAGCTGGCGCTCCGGCGCCGTGATTCGCCAGCCGCTGCTGGTTCCGGTACCTGTCTCGGTGGCCCCGCGCGAGGCCGAGCTGATCGCATCCCGGGCCGATGACCTGGCCGCGCTGGGCCTGGTGATCGACCGCATCGACGCCGGCACCTTGGTGGTGCGCGAGGTCCCGGCACTGCTGCGACAGGCCGATCACGAGGGTCTGGTACGCGATCTTCTCTCGGACCTGGCCGTCCACGGCAGCAGCGCCCGACTCGACGAGGCCGTCAACGCGGTCCTCTCCACCATGGCCTGCCACGGCGCCGTGCGGGCCAATCGACGCCTGACTCTGGATGAGATGAACGGATTGCTTCGCGACATGGAGCGTGTCGAGCGGATCGACCAATGCAATCATGGTCGCCCGACCTGGATCCGCGTGGCTTACGACGAGCTCGATCGTTGGTTCTCGCGTGGGCGCTGATCGAGGGAGACCCGTTTGACCGACTCACCCCACGGACCCGCGCCCGAAGCTGCTGCGGCGGAATCGAGCGACGCGTCCACGCAGCGGCCTCTCGCCATCCTGCTCATGGGTCCCACCGCGTCCGGCAAGACCGATCTGGCCGTCGAGCTGGTTCAGCGGCTGCCGTGCGAGATCGTCAGTGTCGATTCGGCGATGGTGTATCGCGGCATGGACATCGGCACGGCCAAGCCGACACCCGATGTGCTGGCCCGTGCGCCGCATCGCCTGATCGATATCCTGGAGCCCACCGAGGCCTACTCGACCGCGCGCTTCCGCGAGGATGCACTCGCGGCGATGGCGCAGATCAGCGCGCAGGGCCGGATTCCGCTTCTGGTCGGCGGCACCATGCTCTATTTCAAAGCGCTGCAACAGGGTCTGGCGAGACTGCCGAGTGCGGATCCGGTGCTCCGCCAAGCCTTGTCCGACGAGGCCGCCGTCATCGGCTGGTCCGCGATGCACGCGCGACTGGAGCGACTGGACCCGCAGGCGGCGGCCCGCATCCACCCCAACGATCCGCAGCGCATTCAGCGTGCGTTGGAGATTCATGCCCTGACGGGCTGGTCGATGAGCGCGCTGATCGCGTCGGCAGGCGAGAGCGCCGATCTGCCGTATCGTCTCCTCAAGTTGGTGCGTGCCCCGGCGGATCGCGAGGTGCTGCGCGAGCGCATCGCCCGGCGCTTCCGCGTGATGCTGGAGCAGGGCTTGGTGGATGAGGTCGCGCGTCTGCGGGCGCGCGGCGATCTCACCGCGGACCTGCCGTCGATGCGCTCGGTCGGGTATCGCCAGGTCTGGAGCTACCTCGACGGCGCACTCGATGCCGACGAGATGTGTCTGAAAGGCATCGTCGCCTCCAGGCAACTCGCCAAGCGCCAGCTTACCTGGCTGCGTGCCGAGACGGCGACCCATTGGCTCGCCGACGACCCGGATCCGCTCGACGCGGCGCTGCGCCTGATCCGGAGGGCCCGATCGACGGCGCGTCACCCGCACTAAGACGCAGCCCGGATACGTCTTCTCGGTGCGAACCCATTGAATGTATTGAACGCGCAGCGCGTTCCGGTGTCTCCATCCAGTCGGTCTGATCGCGGGGCTGTTTGGGGGCTATCTGGCGTTGGTGTCCGATGCGTGGCACTCTATTTGCTGGACCTTGCTTTCAGAGACGTCCGCGTCATGCTGAGACCGCGCCGATTGGCCGTGTTGCTCCGGCAAGGATCGGGGCGATGCGCGGCGGTATGGTGAAAGTGCAGCGTTTCGACGACACTAAACCGCGTCCAGAGCGACATGCGTCGTTTTCATTGTGCGTTTGGCATCGGAGACATCCTCGATCCCGGTGAGGCGCGGTTTAGAATTTGATATTTTTGAATACTTTAAACCGCGCCAACTCCAACAATCGTCGGAGCTGGCGTGGCCAAAGCAGTCCAGCACATGACGCATGCCGCACCGGGCGCGGTTTAAACGAGGCTTTTTTCGGCGGGTATGCCTGTCCCGGCTGCTGTCCCGCCTGCTCCACCCCGGCTTGATTGGCAGCGATCATAGCCAGACCTTTTTGCCGGGCAACACTTGCCGACCACAACAATAAGGAGTCACTCCATGTCTAAAGGCCAAAGCCTCCAAGACCCTTTTCTGAACGCCCTGAGGAAGGAACGCGTCCCCGTGTCCATCTTTTTGGTCAACGGGATTAAATTGCAGGGCCAGATCGAATCCTTCGATCAGTTCGTCGTGTTGTTGAAAAACAACGTCAGCCAGATGATTTACAAGCATGCGATATCGACCGTCGTGCCCGCGAGAAACGTCAAGCTCCCACCGGCGGAAGGTGCGCTGCCGGAGCCGGGCAACACATGATCGGGAGGCAGCCGTAATCGGTCCGCGCGCGGATCGTCGTCGCCGCGAAGGAGGTTGCCGTGTTTGAGCGCCCGAGCGCCGGCGAGCGCGCTGTTTTGGTGCACCTGGACATCGGCTCGACCGCGGAGCCCGACGAGCGCGAGGAGTTTCGGCGCCTGGCGGTTGCCGCGGGCGCGGAGGTCGTCGGCACCCTGGGGGGCTCGCGCTCGTCGCCCGATCCGAAACTCTTCATCGGAACCGGCAAGTGCGACGAGCTGATCGCGCTGGTCGCGGGCACGGGAGCGGAGCTGGTGATCTTCAACCATCCGCTCTCGCCCGGCCAGGAGCGCAATCTCGAGCGCCTTGTCAAATGCCGCGTCGTGGATCGCTCCGGCCTGATTCTCGACATCTTCGCGCAGCGTGCGCGCTCCTTCGAAGGCAAGCTGCAGGTCGAGCTTGCGCAGCTCAAGCACATGTCGACCCGGCTGGTGCGCGGATGGACCCACTTGGAGCGCCAGAAGGGCGGTATCGGTCTGCGCGGACCCGGCGAGACCCAGCTCGAGACCGACCGCCGGCTGCTCTCCAAACGGATGACCGTGCTCGATCGGCGCCTGGACCGTATCCAGGTGCAGCGAGCCCAAGGGCGCAAGGCGCGCGACAAGGCCGAGCTGCCGGTGCTCTCGCTCGTGGGTTACACCAACGCGGGCAAGTCCACACTCTTCAACCGCTTGACCGAAGCCGGCGTCTTTCAGGCCGATCAGCTCTTCGCGACCTTGGATCCGACCTTGCGCCGGTTGACACTTCCGGACGGCGGACGGGTGCTCGTGGCCGATACCGTCGGCTTCGTCGGTCGGCTTCCGCATGAGTTGGTGGCGGCGTTCCGCTCGACCCTCGAAGAGACGCGCAGCGCCGCGCTGCTGCTTCACGTCGTGGAGGCCTCGGCGCCGCATCGGGCGCGTCTCGCGGCCGACGTGGAGCAGGTGCTCGCCGAGATCGGCAGCGACGAGATCCCGCGTCTGGAGGTCTACAACAAGATCGATCTGCTCCCCGACGAGTCGCCGCGCATCGAGCGGGATCCGGCCGGACTGCCGAGCCGTGTCTGGATGTCCGCGCAGACGGGTGCGGGGGTCGATCTGCTCTTGCAGGCGATCTCCGAGTGGCTGGGACGCGATCGGATTCGCTGCTCGCTGGATCTCGAGCCGGATGAAGGGCGCCTGCGTGCTTGGTTGTTCGAGCATGCACAGATCATCTCGGACGTGCCTAAACCTGCGGGGGGGTGGTCGATGGATCTCATCATCGGGCGACCGGATCGGGAGCGTCTTGCGGCCAGGAATACGCGGTTCTCTGAGGACAAAGAGGGTGTTTGACGGAGGAATCGGTGACCCCAGCGGCGTTCGTTTCGACCCGCCCGACCGCCGTGCGCCGTTTGCCCTCGGCCGTCTCGTTCACCTAAAATCATGAATCGTGCCGATCGACATAAACCGCGTCTTGAGCGACATGCGTCGTTGTCATGTTGCGTTTGGCTTTGGAGATGTCCTCGATCTCGGTAGGGCGCGGCTTAAAGTTTAATTATTAATACCTTAAACCGCGCCAGCTCCGACAGTCGTCGGAGCTGGCGCGGCCAAGCCACTCCAAAACATGACGCATACCGCACCGGGCGCGGTTTAGGTCGCATCTTTGCTTGATATCGTCGCGCTTCGTCGGCACTCTGGAGAGGTCATCCGAGGGCTTAAGCGTCCGGACCGCGTAACGACCAGCGTGCGCGCCTTCCTCGCAACCCGCACACTTGGTGCGGGAGCGCCTCTCAACCCAACATCAACAGTCGAATTCGACAGACGGAGAAGCTATGGCCTGGAACGAGCCAGGTGGCGGTAACAAAGACCCTTGGAGCGGCAAGGGCGGCGGCGAGCAAGGTCCTCCCGACCTCGACGAGGTCGTGCGAAAGCTCCAGGAGCGACTCGGCGGGCTGTTCGGAGGCAACAAGCCCTCCGGCGGTGGCGGCGGGTTTAATCTGCCGGGCGGGGATTTCAGCTCGCGAGCCATCGGAATCATCGTCGGCATCCTGCTGGTCATCTGGCTTGCGACCGGTATCTATATCGTCGAACCCGCCGAACGAGGCGTCGTAACGCGCTTCGGCGCCTATGTCGACACCACCGGCCCGGGTCCGCACTGGCATGTTCCCTGGCCATTCGAGTCGGTCGTCAAGGTCAACGTCGACGAGATTTCCACCTTCAGCCACTCCGCCTCCATGCTGACGCAGGACGAGAATATCGTCGATGTCGAGCTGACCGTTCAATCACGCATCCAGGACGCGGGGGACTACCTGTTCCAGGTTGCCGACCCGGATCAGACCTTGCGCGACGCCACCGTGACGGTCGTGCGCGTCACCGTCGGCGGGAGCAAGCTCGACTTCGTCATGACGGAAGGCCGCGGCGCGGTTGCCGTCACCATCCAGGAGCGAATTCAGGCCCTGATGGATCAGTATCAAACCGGCCTTTTGGTCACGTCCGTGAACATGCAGCCGGCGAAACCGCCGGAGCAGGTCAAGGCCGCCTTCGACGATGCCATCAAGGCCCGCGAAGACAAGGAACGGCTGGAGAACCAGGCCGAGGCCTACTCCAACGAGGTGCTTCCGCAGGCACGCGGCGAGGCCGCCCGGATCATCGCCGATGCTCGCGCCTACCGCGATCAGGTCATCGCCCGATCCGAAGGTGAGACGGCGCGCTTCACGGCGATCCTGACCGAGTACCTGATGGCCCCGGAGGTCACGCGACAGCGCCTTTACTTGGAAACGATGGAGCAGGTCTTGGGTGATAGCAACAAGGTCATCATCGATGTGGAAGACGGCGGCGACAGTCTCCTCTACCTCCCGATCGACCAACTGATCAAGCAGCGGCCGGACACGTCAGCCCTCGTAAAGCCCGAACCGTCGGCCCCCGCCGTCGCATCGGAGGCAACCGATCGTCCTCAGCGCTCGGTCGATCGTGATCGGAGGGTGCGGTAATGAATAAGCTGAAAACCTTCCTGCCGCTGGGCTTGGCCGGTCTCGTGATCGCGATCTACGCCTTCACCTTCGTCGTGCAGCAGTACGAGGTGGCAATCAAGCTGCGACTCGGTCAAATCGTCGGCGACGACTACCTGCCCGGCCTTCATTTCAAGGTGCCGGTGCTCAATAACATCAAGGTATTCGATCGGCGAGTCCAGACGTTGGATTCGCGACCGGAACGCTTCCTGACGATCGAGAAGAAGGATGTGATCGTCGACTCCTACACCAAGTGGCGCATCTCCAACGCGGCGCAGTTTTTCCGTTCGACGGGGGGCAACATTGCGCGGACCTCCCGGCTGCTGTCGGAACGGGTCAACACGAGCCTGCGCAACGAGTTCGGCAAGCGCACGATCCAGGAGGTCGTCTCGGACGATCGCCTCGCTCTGATGGCCTTGTTGACCAAAGAGGTGAACGAGAACGCTCAGGATCTCGGAATCGAGGTCGTCGACGTACGTGTGAAGCAGATCGACCTGCCGCCCGAGGTCAGCGAATCCGTCTACTCGCGGATGCGTGCCGAGCGTGAGCGGGTCGCCAGGGATCTTCGGGCACAGGGTGGCGAGGCTGCCGAGCGGATCCGAGCCGATGCGGATCGTCAGCGGACCGTGATCGTCGCCGAGGCGTTTCGCGAGTCCGAAGAGACGCGAGGCGAGGGCGACGCGCGGGCGTCGCAGATCTTCGCCAACGCCTTCAACCAGGATCGCGAATTCTATGCCTTCTTCCGCAGTTTGAGCGCGTATCGATCGTCGCTCGGGCAGGAGCGTGACGTGATGGTTTTGGAGCCGGACTCGGATTTCTTCCGATTCTTCCGCGATCCGGCCGGGCAATGATCCCGGGCTCTCGGGTCTGACCGAAGCCTCGGCTTAACCAAACGCCTCGGATTTCCGAGGCGTTTTCGTGTTGCCGCCCGCAAAGGTTCGTACGTACTCGCACGACGTCGATAGGAGCGCAGGCATCCGACAAGCGTTGGACAAATGCGCCGTCGTCTGAAAAGATGCCCGCCTTTGACCGATGCGCACGTCCGGGGCCCACTCGGATCCGAATCGGGTGTTTCGGAGTTACGTGTTGCTGCAAGATGTCTTGGTCGCGGTTGCGCTTGTGCTGGTCATCGAAGGCATTTGGCCTTTTCTGAGTCCGGACGGGTTTCGACGTGCTCTCCTGCTGATCGCCGCCGAGGACAAACGCGCACTGCGGATCGCCGGCCTGCTCAGCATGCTGTCCGGCGTCGGCCTGCTGTATCTGGTCAACTGATGCCTCTCGACCGAGGCGCGTCGATCGCGACTGAATAACCGGGGCTACTGAACGCATGAACGAGGAACGCTGGCTGCTGCCGGCCGGGATCGACGAGGTGCTGCCTGCTCAGGCGCGGGTCATGGAGACGCTGCGGCGCGAGCTGTTGGATCTCTACGCGAGCTGGGGCTACGAGCTCGTCATCCCGCCCTTCATCGACTATCTGGAATCCCTCCTGACCGGAACCGGTCAAGATCTCGACCTTCAGACCTTCAAGCTGACCGACCAGCTCAGCGGACGCCTGCTCGGCGTGCGTGCCGATATGACCCCGCAGGTCGCCCGGATCGATGCGCACCATCTCAGACGGGACGCTCCGACGCGGCTGTGCTATCTCGGGACCGTTCTGCATACCCGCAGCGACGGATTCGCCGGTACGCGCAGTCCGTTGCAGATCGGCGCCGAGATCTACGGACACTCCGGGATCGAGAGCGATACCGAGATCCTGCGGCTAATTATGCTGACCTTGCGTGCAGCCGGGATTCGGGAGAGCTATCTGGATCTGGGGCACGTCGGCATCTACCGAGGGCTGGCCCGGCAAGCCGGATTGTCGCCGGCCGGCGAGCATGCACTGTTCGATGCACTGCAGCGCAAGGCCGTGCCGGAGATCGAGGCACTGATCGCGGAGCTCGGCCTCGGCGGCGCACCGGCGCGAATGTTGTCCGCCTTGGCGGAGCTCAACGGGGCCGATGCACTCGCGCGTGCCGAGGCGCTGCTGCGCGAGGCCGACCGCCCGGTACGCGAGGCGGTCGACTACCTTCGCCGACTCGCCGACGAGCTCGGTCGCTGGCTCCCGGACGTTTCCATCCATTACGATCTGGCGGAGCTGCGCGGTTACCGGTATAAGACGGGGGCGGTTTTTGCCGCCTTTGTTCCCGGCTGGGGGCTGGAGATCGCGCGCGGCGGCCGTTACGACGACATCGGGCGGGTTTTCGGTCGCGCACGTCCCGCGGTCGGATTCAGTACGGATTTGAAAGAGCTGCTGCGCCACGGGCGAAGGTCCGATACGAGCGACGCGGCGATCTACGCGCCCTGGTCGAGCGCGCCGGCGTTGCAGGAGGCCGTCGATCGGCTCCGTGCCTCGGGACGGCGCGTGATCCATGCGCTCCCCGGGCTCGAGCAGGATCTGCGCGATCCGGGCTGCCGGCAGGTGCTGGTCGAACGTGACGGGCGTTGGGAACTAGACGATATCCTCGCGGAGTAGATGACTCAAGATGGGCAACAACGTCGTTGTAATCGGCACCCAATGGGGTGATGAAGGCAAAGGTAAGGTGGTGGACCTGCTGACCGACCGGGCTTCGGTCGTGGTGCGGTTTCAAGGGGGCCACAATGCCGGGCACACCCTGGTCATCGACGGTGTGAAGACCGTGCTGCATCTGGTCCCGTCCGGCGTGCTGCGCGAGGGCGTGCATTGCTTGATCGGCAACGGCGTGGTGCTCTCGCCCTCGGCGCTGCAGGAAGAGCTCGCCATGCTCGAAGCCTCCGGCGTGCCGGCGCGCGAGCGGCTCGGCATCAGCGCGGCCTGTCCGCTGATTCTCCCTTACCACATTGCCCTCGATCAGGCGCGCGAGCTTGCGCGCGGCGTGAAGGCGATCGGGACGACCGGCCGAGGCATCGGCCCTGCGTATGAAGACAAGACGGCGCGTCGAGGTATCCGCCTCGGCGAGCTTCTCGACGCAGAACACTTCAAGGAGCGCCTGCGCGAGATCATGGAGTACCACAACTTCATGCTCGAGCATTACTTCAAGGTCGCACCGGTCGAGTATTCTGCTGTGCTCGACGAGTTCGTTGGGCACGCCGAGGTGCTGCGCCCGCTTGTCATGGATGTGCCCGGCTATCTGCATGCCTGTCGCGCCGAAGGGAATGACATCCTGTTCGAGGGCGCCCAAGGCTCTTTGCTCGACATCGACCACGGCACCTATCCCTACGTGACCTCGTCCACGACGACGGCCGGCGGGGCGGCAAGCGGCAGCGGCGTCGGCCCGCGCGACCTGGATTATGTCTTGGGGATCGTGAAGGCCTACACCACGCGCGTCGGCGCCGGACCCTTCCCGACCGAGCTGTTCGACGAGGTCGGCGACGCTCTGGGCAAGCGCGGCAACGAGTTCGGCGCGACCACCGGGCGCAAGCGTCGCTGCGGTTGGCTGGACATGGTCTCACTCAAGCGATCGCTCGCCATCAACAGCGTCACCGGTATCTGCATCACCAAGCTCGACGTGCTCGACGGCCTGGAGACCATCAAGATCTGTACGAGCTATGTCATCGATGGCGAGGAGGTCGTCACGCCTCCGGTCGGCGCCGATGCCCTGGCACGCTGCGAGCCGCGGTACACCGAGATCCCCGGTTGGGAGGAATCGACCTTCGGGGTGACCTCGTTCGATGCGCTCCCGGCGCAGGCGCGCCACTATCTCGACACCATCGAGCGGATGAGCGGGCTGCCGATCGATCTGGTGTCCACCGGACCGGACCGGGTCGAGACCCTGATCCGTCGCCACCCCTTCGACGTCTGATGCCGCGCCGACACAATGGATACCGTCGGAACTGAGCTTGTTATCGAGGGGCTTTGGCTGATGGTCATCGGGATGACCATCGTCTATGCCTTTCTCGTGCTGCTGGTCGGGGTCCTCACCCTGATGTCGAAGGCGGTCGCCCGCTGGGCCCCCGAGGAGCCGCTCCCGGCGGCGACGGCCGGCGGTCATGCGCTTGCGCGCACGCAGGATGACAAGCGATTGATCGCGGTCATCGGCGCTGCGATCCAGGCGCATCGTCGACGCCACCGCCCTTGACGTGTCGATCGAGCCGAGTCCTGCCGCAATCACATCATTTCGCTCGCCTCCCGTATCGCGTCGACCCGTTGCCCGCCTGTCCGAGCGCGACGTGTCTCGCGGTCTTGCCGGCAACGAGCCGAGGCAGCGATCGGCGCACGCTCCGCTGACCGAGCATCACCCAAACCCGAGATCGAGTCCCGCATGAAGCAATCCAACCGACTTGCGATCACCGATGTTGTCCTGCGCGACGCACACCAGTCGCTGCTCGCGACCCGCCTGCGCATCGAGGACATGCTCCCCATCGCGCCGAAGCTCGACGAAGTCGGCTTCTGGTCGCTCGAGAGCTGGGGCGGGGCGACCTTCGACGCCTGCATCCGGTATCTCGGTGAAGACCCCTGGGAGCGCCTGCGCCTGCTCAAGGCCGCGATGCCCAAGACGCCGCAGCAGATGCTGCTGAGAGGGCAAAACCTGCTCGGCTACCGGCACTATGCCGACGACCTGGTCGAGGCATTCGTGGAGCGCGCGGCCCTCGGCGGGATCGATGTGTTTCGCATCTTCGATGCGATGAACGACGTGCGCAACCTCGACACCTCGGTCAAGGCCGTCCTGGCCACCGGTAAGCATGCACAAGGCACCATGTCCTACACGGTCAGTCCGGTGCACGATCTGGAATACTGGGTCGACATGGGTCGCCGACTCGAAGACATGGGCTGCCATTCGATTTGCATCAAGGACATGGCGGGTCTGCTCAAACCCTATGTCGCCGAGTCGCTGGTGACCCGTTTGAAGGAGAACTGCAGCGTTCCGATTGCCATGCAGAGCCATGCGACGACCGGAATGAGCACCGGCACCATCCTGAAGGCGGCCGAGGCTGGGATCGACATGGTCGATACCTCCATCTCCTCGATGAGCATGACCTATGGCCATTCGCCGACCGAGTCGGTGGTCGCCATCCTGGAAGACACGGATCGCTCGACCGGATTGAACCTCTTCCTGCTCGAAGAGATCGCGGCCTATTTCCGCGAGGTCCGTAAGAAATACGCCAAGTTCGAAGGGGCGCTCAAGGGTGTGGACTCGCGCATCCTGGTCGCTCAGGTTCCCGGCGGCATGCTCACCAACATGGAGAACCAGCTGCGCGAGCAGGGGGCCACCGACCGGCTCGACGAGGTGCTTGCCGAGATCCCGCGCGTGCGCGAGGACCTGGGCTTCCTGCCCTTGGTGACGCCGACATCCCAGATCGTCGGAAGCCAGGCCGTGCTCAACGTCCTGATGGGCGAGCGCTACAAGAGCATCACCAACGAGACCGCCGGCGTCCTCAAAGGCGAGTACGGTGTCACGCCGGCCCCGGTGAACCTCGAGCTCCAACAGCGCGTCTTGGCCGAAGGCGAGATGCCGATCACCTGCCGTCCGGCCGATAATCTCACGCCTGAGCTCGATGTGCTCACGGGGGAGCTTCAGCGCCTGGCCGAGGAGCGCTCCATCACGCTTGCCTCGGATGTCGTGGACGATGTCCTGACCTATGCTCTGTTTCCTCAGGTCGGGCTCAAGTTCCTTGAACATCGCGGGAATCCGAGTGCCTTCGAGCCACCGCCGTGGAAAGATCCCGTCAGCCCGGCCGTCGTCGAGACTGCGCCGGTTGCGGCCGCCGCCGTCGCCGAGCGCTATCGGGTGGAGGTCGACGGCCATAGCTACCATGTCATGGTCTCCCCGGAAGGCGCGGTCCAGCAGGTCGCCGGCGTGCCGAGCGTCGCTTTGCCGCCCCCCGTCGCCGGCCGGAGCGTGCCGGCCCCGCTCGCCGGGACCGTGGTGGCGGTCAAGGTCAAACCGGGGCAGGTCATCGCCTCCGGAGACCTGATCATGCTGCTCGAGGCGATGAAGATGGAGACCGAGGTCCGCTCCCCGGAAGGCGGCACCGTGCTTGTCGTGTCGGTCAAGGAAGGCGATAGCCTCCAAGTCGGCCAGACGCTACTGACCCTGGGCTGAGCGGTATGGAGGCCCTTCTCACCCTCTGGCAGTCCACCGGCATCGCCAACATCACCTGGCGCGAGCTGCTCATGCTCCTAGTCGGGATCGGTCTCATTTACCTGGCGATCGCCAAACGCTTCGAGCCGCTCCTGCTGCTGCCCATCGGCTTCGGTGCGATCCTCTCGAACATCCCGATCGCGGGCATGGCCGGACCGGAGGGGATGATCGGGATGATCTATCACGTCGGAGTCGAGACCGGCGTCTTCCCCCTGCTCATCTTCCTCGGCGTCGGCGCCTTGACCGATTTCAGCGCCCTGATCGCCAGGCCCTCGACACTGCTCCTCGGCGCGGCGGCGCAGTTCGGGATCTTTGCGACCCTAATTGGTGCGCTCGCTCTGAACCTGCTGCCCGGATTCAACTTCAGTCTGGCCGATGCCGCCGCCATCGGCATCATCGGCGGGGCGGACGGGCCGACAGCCATCTTTTTGGCTTCGCGCCTTGCGCCCGATCTCCTCGGCGCGATCGCGGTGGCTGCCTACTCCTACATGGCGCTGGTCCCGATCATTCAGCCGCCGATCATGCGTGCGCTGACGACCAAGGCAGAGCGCAGTGTCGTGATGGAGCAGCTGCGCCCCGTCTCGCGCTTGGAGCGGATCCTCTTTCCCTTCGCCGTGCTCTTTCTCTGCGCCTTGCTGTTGCCCTCGGCAGCCCCGCTGATCGGCATGCTCACCTTGGGCAATCTTCTGCGCGAAAGCGGCGTCGTGGAGCGCCTTAGTCGGGCGGCTCAGAACGAGATCATCAACGTCGTCACCATCCTCTTGGGTTTGGCGATCGGCTCCAAGCTCTCGGGCGAGCTCTTTCTCACGACGCAGACGCTGGGGATTCTGGTGCTAGGTGCCATTGCCTTCAGCATCGGGACTGCCGCGGGAGTCATCATGGGCAAGATCATGTGTCGTCTCAGCGGAGGGAAGGTGAACCCTTTGATCGGTGCGGCGGGCGTCTCGGCGGTCCCCATGGCTGCGCGGGTCGTGAACAAGGTCGGGCTGGAAGAAAACCACCACAATTTCCTGCTGATGCATGCCATGGGTCCGAATGTTGCCGGTGTGATCGGCTCGGCGGTCGCCGCCGGCGTCTTGCTCGCCCTCGTGGGTCCGTAGCGCTCGATCCGACAGCCGATCGCCTCGTATTTCCCTCGAGGGATTGACGGCCTCGACACCGCGGTCGTCCGACGACTTGCCCCGGCTGCCGGTCGTTCGTCTGCCGGGCCCAGGATCAGCGCAACCGCGGCCTGCCGGATCGCGCGGCACGGTTTAGGTTGACGCTGCGATCCTTTATGCGCTACTTTTGCGCGCTTATGTCGGGCGCACCTCTTGAACTGATCGACCCCTGGCGGGCATGTCGCCGTGACCTAGCCTTCAACGGCGATGTGTTGTTGAGCGAGATGCCGCGGCTTGCTGCCGCCATGGAAGGTCTGGACCGTGCTCGGCCGGAGGCCGGCTCGGCACTCGAAGGTTCCGCGATCGCCGACGTGGTGAGCTATGAGCTGCTGTTCGCTCGGGATCAAAAGGGTCGGTGCATTGTGACGGGGCGCGTGCGAGCGACCTTACGGTTGCGTTGCCAGCGCTGCCTCGACGAGGTCGGGGTTCCGGTTGATGCTCCGATTGCGTTGGCGCTGATTCGCCGGGAGGAAGACGCGCGCGACTTGCCCGAGGATCTCGACCCTTGGATAGTCGCCGATGAGCGGCTCAATCCCATGGATCTCGTCGAGGACGAGCTTCTGTTGGCGTTTCCTGCGATCCCGCGCCATCCTCTCGGGGACTGCGCGGCGGGGCCGATCGAGCCTGGCGAGGCGGCAGCATCGCCGGGAGACGAGGCAGCGGGGTCGGGTGCGAGACGCCGGCCCTTCGAGATTCTCGCGGCACTCAAGCGACCGCCGCAGACATGAGACCATAGCGTACATTGGCATGGCCCAAGGGGAGGTAACGGTCGAACCGTACGCGGAGCCTGGGTGCGGCACCCAACGCTATTGATGGACTTAAAAACAGATTGCGCTCCCGCTCAAGCGGCGGCCGCGCTTCATTCGGAGATCAAAGATGGCCGTTCAACAAAATCGAAAAACCCCGTCCAAGCGCGGCATGCGTCGCTCCCATGACGCCCTGAGCAAGCCGACCTTGTCGGTGGATCCCACTAGTGGCGAGACCCATCTTCGCCACCATGTGACGCCGGACGGTTTCTATCGCGGCCGTAAGGTTCTGGATCGCTCTGAGTGATCGCACGCGGTCGCCTTGGAGCTCTCAAGCCAGCGCACAGCCGCAGCTCGAACATACTCGGGATGGGATCTGTCTCGACAATCGCGCTTGACGCCATGGGCGGTGATCATGGCCCGGGTATCGTGGTGGCGGCCGCGCTGCGTTTTCTCGCAGCCTCCGAGCGCGTTGATCTAATCCTTGTCGGCGACGAGGCTAAGATCGCCGAGCACCTCGGAAACGCCGATCGAACCCGGCTGACGATTCGTCCGACGACTCAGGAGGTCGGGATGGACGAGTCGCCTTCCAAGGCGCTGAGGGGAAAAAAGGATTCCTCGATGCGTGTGGCCATCGACCTGGTGAAAAGCGGCGACGCCGACGCCTGCGTCAGCGCCGGCAACACCGGAGCCCTGATGGCGACCGCGCGTTTCGTCCTCAAGACACTGCCGAGTGTCGATCGCCCGGCGATCATCACCGCCGTACCCTCTCTGCACGGGCATACCCACATGCTCGACCTGGGTGCGAACGTGGATTGCACGGCCGAGCATCTCTTCCAGTTTGCCGTGATGGGCAGCGAGTTGGTGACGGCCGTCGAAGGCGTCGCTGCACCGCGCGTGGCGCTCCTGAACATCGGACAGGAAGAGATCAAGGGCAACGAGCAGGTCAAGCAGGCCAACGAGCTGCTGCTGCGCAGCGGCTTGAACTATGTCGGCTACATCGAGGGCGACGGGATCTTTCTCGACGATATCGACGTGGTCGTGGCGGACGGATTCGTCGGGAACGTGGCCCTCAAATGTAGTGAAGGGGTAGCCAAGTTCGTCCGGCATTCCTTGAGCACACAGTTCAAGCGGACCTGGTTCAGCCGGCTTGCCGGGCTTGCCGCGATGCCGATTCTCAAGCAGTTTCGTCGCACGATGGACCCGCGCCGCTACAACGGTGCCAGTCTTCTCGGCCTGCGCGGAATCGTGATCAAGAGCCACGGAGGTGCGGACGAGATGGCGTTCGAGAACGCGATCCACATCGCGCTGAAAGAGATTCACGCGAACATCCCCAAGCGGATCGGCGAGCAAGTCGGCCGACATCTCGACAGCGGACAATACAAGGCGATCGCCTGATGATTTACTCGCGCATCCTGGGGACCGGGAGCCACCTCCCGGCCCGGACGGTGACGAATGCCGATCTCGAGTCGATCGTCGACACCACGGCGACCTGGATCTTCGAGCGCACCGGTATCGAGAAGCGCCATTTGGTTTCCGAGGGCGAGACCTGTTGCGATCTCGCCGAAGCGGCTGCCCGCCGAGCGCTCGATGCATCCGGTCTCCAGCCGTCCGACATCGATCTGATCATTGTCGCCACGACCACGCCGGACCAATTCTTCCCGAGCACCGCCTGTCTTCTGCAGCAGCGTCTCGGCGTGCACGGCTGTCCGGCATTCGATCTTCAGGCGGTCTGCACGGGTTTTGTCTACGCCGTCGGGGTTGCCGATAAATTCATCCGAACCGGCGCGGCGAAACGGGCGCTGGTGGTCGGGGCCGAGACACTTTCGCGCATCCTCAACTGGGAGGACCGCGGGACCTGCGTGCTCTTCGGAGACGGCGCAGGGGCGGTGGTCTTGGAGGCGGCGGACGAGCCGGGCATCATTTCCACGCATCTGCATGCCGACGGTGCCTACAAGGATCTGCTTCAGGTCCCGGGCGGCCTCGGCAACGGGCACCCCGATGCCCGATTCATGGAAATGAAGGGCAACGAGGTCTTCCGGGTAGCGGTTACCACGCTCGGACGCATCGTCGACGAGACCCTCGATGCGGCCGGTCTGGCCAAGTCGGACATCGACTGGTTGATCCCGCACCAGGCGAATATCCGTATCATTCAGGCGACCGCGCGTAAGCTGGATCTGCCGATGGAGCGTGTCGTCGTGACGGTTTCGGAGCACGGCAACACCTCGGCCGCATCCATTCCGCTGGCCTTCGATCAAGCGGTGCGCGACGGGCGTATTCAGCGTGGCGAGCTCCTCCTGATGGAAGCCTTCGGAGGCGGTTTCACCTGGGGTTCCGTCTTGGTTCGTTACTGATTGCTTTGTTGCTGATTGGTTTGCTGCCGGGTCCCTGCCGATACGGATGACACACATGATTGCCGCTTTCTTTCCCGGTCAGGGCTCCCAGTCGATCGGGATGCTCGACGCACTCGCCGAGTCCTATCCGGAGGTCCGCAGGACCTTCGATGAAGCCTCGGACGCCTTGGGTTTCGACCTTTGGCGTTTGGTCCACGAGGGTCCGAAAGAAGATCTCGATCTCACCAGGAACACCCAACCCGTCATGCTGAGCGCCGGCATTGCGGTCTGGCGTGCGTGGCTTCAGGCCGGCGGGCCGCCCGCGAGCATGATGGCCGGTCATAGCCTTGGCGAGTATTCGGCCTTGGTGGCTGCCGGCGCGCTGAGCTTTGCCGACGGCGTGCGTTTGGCGGCCGAACGTGCGCGCTTCATGCAGGAAGCGGTTCCGGCCGGAGAGGGTGCGATGGCGGCCGTGCTGGGTCTGGGCGACGCCGAGGTCATTGCACTCTGCGCCGAGCAGGCGCAAGGCGCCGTGCTCGAGGCCGTCAATTTCAACTCGCCCGGTCAGGTGGTGATCGCAGGCGAGGCCGCCGCGGTGGACCGTGCGATCGGCGCGGCCAAGGGCGCCGGTGCGAAACGAGCCCTGACCCTGCCGGTCAGCGTTCCCTCGCATTGTGCCCTGATGCGCCCCGCGGCGGATCGCCTCGCCGAGCAGTTGGCCACGATCGAGATCCGAGTCCCGGAGGTCGCGGTACTGCACAACGCCAGCGTGCAGAGCGCCGCCGACAGTGCCGCGCTGCGCGATCAACTGGCCCAGCAGCTCTATCGCCCGGTGCGTTGGGTGGAGACGGTGCGTGCCGTTGCCGCCGAAGGTATTCGGATCGCGATCGAGTGCGGCCCGGGCAAGGTGCTGACCGGCCTGAACAAACGTATCGACGACAATCTGACGACACTGCCGGTCTTCGACCCGAAGTCACTCGAAGCGGCACTGGAGGCGATAGACAATGCTGAGAGATGAAATCGCGCTCGTCACGGGTGCCTCGAGGGGAATCGGTCGGGCCATCGCCATGGCCCTGGCCGAGCAGGGTGCCGCCGTTGCCGGTACCGCCACGACGGCTCCCGGCGCGCGCTCGATCGAGGAGGCGCTCAACGAGGCGGGTTACCGGGGTATCGGGATCGTGCTCGACGTGGCCGATCCGGCGTCGGTCGAGGCCGCCGTCGCGGAGATCACCGAGCGCCTCGGTGCGCCGGGGATTCTCGTGAACAACGCGGGAATTACACGCGACAACCTCCTGATGCGGATGAAGGACGAGGAGTGGGATTCGGTCATCGAGACCAATCTCAGCTCGCTCTACCGTGTCACCAAGGCATGTCTGCGTTCGATGACGAAGGCACGCAAAGGCCGAATCATCAACATCGCTTCCGTCGTCGGCGCCATGGGCAATGCCGGTCAGACCAACTATGCGGCTGCCAAGGCAGGCATGATGGGCTTCACCAAGGCGTTGGCGCGCGAGGTCGGATCACGCGCGATCACGGTCAACTGCGTGGCCCCGGGTTTCATCGATACCGACATGACTCGCGCCTTGCCCGATGCGCAGCGCCAGGCGTTGATCGGAAGCATCCCGCTGGGCAGGCTTGGACAGCCCGAGGAGATCGCCGGCGCCGTGGTCTTTTTGGCCTCGCCCGCGGCGGCCTACATCACCGGCGAGACCCTACACGTGAACGGCGGCATGCACATGGCATGAAAGTCGTTGTCGTCGATATGATTAAGGTCAGCTAAATCAGATCCTTGTGCTTTTTGTCGAGGGCTGATGCAGCTTTCATCGGCCGTCGATTGTCACTAGAATACCGCCTGGTCCAGCGAGGGCCACCTTTATTCATCCGGAGGAATCAGTCCCATGAGCAGCGTTGAAGATCGAGTCCGCAAAATCGTTGTCGAGCAACTTGGCGTCAAGGAAGAGGAAGTGACCTCGGAGGCGTCCTTCGTCGACGATCTGGGCGCGGACTCACTCGACACGGTTGAATTGGTCATGGCCCTCGAAGAAGAGTTCGAAACCGAGATTCCGGACGAGGACGCGGAGAAGATCACCACCGTCCAACAGGCCATCAACTACATCAATCAGCACCAAGCCTAGGCAGGTGTCCGGCACCCGGGTCGGGTGCTCCGAGGCTCGAAGGCCGTCGGCCGCAGCTGGATGCCGGTGCGGCGGCGAGCGTCGAATATCGCGTTTCGAACGAAAGGGGTAGGCAATGTCAGGCAGAAGGGTAGTGGTCACCGGTTTGGGCCTCGTGGCGCCGGTCGGTTTGGACGTCAAGTCCTCCTGGGACAACATCCTCGCCGGCAAAAGCGGGATCAAACCCATCACCCATTTCGATATCGAGCCGTTCAGCACTCGCTTCGGTGGCCCGATCTACGGCTTCGAAATCAGCGATTACATCTCTGAAAAAGAAGCCAAAAAGATGGATAAGTTCATCCATTACGGCATGGCTGCCGGCTGTCAGGCGATCGCCGACGCCGGGCTCGAGATCGATGACTCCAACCGTCGCCGCATCGGTGTGGCGATCGGGTCGGGGATCGGCGGGATTACGGGCATCGAGAACAACTACGAGGCCTATCGGACCAAGGGACCGCGTCGGATCTCGCCCTTCTTCGTGCCGGCCAACATCATCAACATGGTCGCCGGTAATCTCTCGATTAAGTTCGGACTCAAGGGGCCGAACTATTCCATCGTTTCCGCGTGCAGCACGGCGACCCATAACATCGGCGAGGCGGCGATCATGATCCGCCACGGCTACGTGGATGTCATGATCGCGGGCGGCGCCGAGATGGCGACCTCGCCGGTCGGACTCGGAGGCTTTGCCGCGGCCCGTGCGCTCTCCACCCGCAACGATGCGCCCGAGGCGGCCAGCCGGCCGTTCGATCGCGATCGCGACGGCTTCGTCCTCAGCGACGGTGCAGGCGTCGTGGTGCTCGAGGAGTACGAGCGCGCCAAGGCGCGCGGTGCCACCATCTATGCCGAGCTGGTCGGCGTCGGCATGAACTCCGATGCCTATCACATGACCGCGCCGTCGGAGAACGGCGAAGGTGCCTGCGACTGCATGCTGCTCGCCCTCGCGGATGCCGGTCTCGACAAGGAACAGGTGCACTACATCAACGCGCACGGAACCTCGACGCCGGCCGGCGACGTGGCCGAAACCATGGCCATCAAACGTGCGTTCGGCCAGCGCGCCTACGAGATCCCTGTGAGCTCGACCAAATCCATGACCGGGCATATGTTGGGCGCGGCCGGGGGTGCCGAGGCGATCTTCACGATCCTCGCTCTTCGCGATCAGACTGCACCGCCGACCATCAACTACGAGACGCCGGATCCGGACTGCGATCTCGACTATGTTCCCAATACCGCTCGAGAGATGCGCATCGATGTCGCATTGACCAACTCGTTCGGATTCGGCGGCACCAACGGCACCCTGGCCTTTCGTCGACTTTAGGGTTGCCTTCGGGGCCGGTCGACGTCGTTTGGTCGGCTCGTCGCCTTCGTCTCCGATTGCCGATCCGTCGGATGAAGAGGGCGTCGCGGGGGCAGTGATTCAGCGCGTCCTGGTGGATGGGCGCGAGCACGACCGGATCTCCGTCGGGGATCGCGGACTGCATTACGGCGACGGTCTATTCGAGACGATTCTGATCCGCGACGGCATGCCCTGTCTGTGGGACCGCCATATGGCGCGTCTCGCGCTCGGCGCCGATCGGCTGGGGCTTCCGAGGCCGTCTCCATCGATGTTGCGTGACGAGGCAGTCCGGATCGGCACCGAGCTCGATCACGGCCTTCTGAAGCTGATCCTCACCCGCGGCGTCGGCGGTCGCGGTTACCGCCCTCCCGCCACTCCGCACCCCCGGCGCATCCTGCTGTCCTATGCATCGTCCCCGAGTAGCGATCCATGGATAGACGGCGGTGTCGCAATTCGATTTTGCGAAACCCCCGCATCCGTGAATTCGCATCTGGCCGGGATCAAACATCTCAACCGCTTGGACGCGGTGCTTGCCCGGCGGGAATGGGATGACCCGGAGATCGCCGAGGGTCTGATGTGCGACGAGGCCGGTTCCTTCGTGGGCGGGACGATGACGAATCTGTTTGTCTGGGACGGTGTCGCGCTCGCCACACCCTCGGTGACGCGTAGCGGCCTTGCCGGAACGGTGCGTGCGGTCGCAATCGAGGCGGCCTCGCGGGCCGGGATCGCCTGTGTCGAGCGACCGGTCACGCGAAGGATGATCGAGGAGGCGGTCGGACTCTTCCTGACGAACGCGCGGATCGGCGTCTGGCCGGTTTCCCGTCTTGCGGATCGGCTGCTCGACCCCGAACGTCTGCCGCTTGATCTCTTGAGCGCCGTCCGTCGAACGGCGCATACACCTGAATGGTCGGATCCATGATCGCACGCGTCCTACTCGTTCTGGTGCTCGCAGCAGGTGCGATCGGCACCGGTCTCTGGCTCGACTACGGCGCCTTCATCAAGGCGCCGTTGCCGTTGGCCGAGGAGAGCAGGATCCTCGATATTCCTCGCGGGACCTCGCTGCGCGCCTTGGCGCGTCGGATGACCGACGAAGGCATTCTGCAACACCCCTATTACTTCATCGCCTTGGCCTACCGGCAAGGTGATCAGGCCCGGATCAAGGCCGGCGAGTTCGAGCTGACCGCCGGGATGACGCCGGTCGATGCCTTGGCGCGTATCACCTCCGGCCAGGTCGTGCAGCATCCCGTCACCCTGGTCGAGGGCTGGACCTTTCGGCAAGCCGTCGAGGCGATCGAGGCTCAGGATCGATTCAGCGGAGACCTGTCGAATCTGTCCGACGAGGACCTGATGGCCAAGCTCGGCCGTCCCGGGGAGCATCCGGAAGGGCGTCTTTTCCCGGACACCTACCGCTTCCCGCGCGACACTCCGCGCCTGTCGGTCCTGCAACGTGCCTTCGAGCGCATGGAGCAGGTCTTGGCCGAAGAGTGGGCGGAGCGCAGTGACGGGCTGCCGATCGGCAGCCCTTACGAGGCCCTGATCCTCGCCTCGATCGTCGAGAAGGAGACGGGCGCGGCTCACGAACGCCCGGAGATCGCGGGTGTCTTCGTGCGCCGACTGCGCAAGGGGATGCGCCTGCAAACCGATCCTACTGTCATCTACGGCATGGGCGATCGTTACGCGGGTCGAATCGGGCGCGCCGATCTACGCGAGGCTACCGCCTACAACACCTATGTCATCGACGGCCTGCCGCCGACACCCATCGCCTTGCCCGGGCGCGCAGCCATTCATGCGGTCCTCAACCCCGCCGACGGGGATAGCCTCTATTTCGTCTCGCGCGGCGACGGCACGCATGTCTTCTCGGACACGCTCGACGCGCACAATCGAGCGGTTCGCCGCTATATTCTGGGTGAGCCATGAGCCTGTCGACCGCGGTGAGTCCGAAACCGGAGCGAGGCTGCTTGATTACTCTCGAAGGTATCGAGGGTGCGGGGAAGTCCACGCACATCGCCCGGCTCTCGGCGCTCCTGTCCTCGCTGGGGATCGCGGTCGTGACGACGCGCGAGCCCGGAGGCTCGCCGATCGCCGAGCGGATCCGCGCCCTGCTGCTCGATTCGGCCAACACCGGGATGGACGAGATCGCCGAGCTGCTCCTCATGTTCGCGGCACGCGCCGAGCATCTGGCCAAGACGATCCGTCCAGCACTCGATTCCGGCGCCTGGGTGCTTTGCGATCGCTTTACCGACGCGACCTATGCCTATCAAGGGGGAGGGCGTGGGTTGAATCCGGAGCGCATCGCAGTGCTCGAGACACTGGTTCAGGGCGACTTGCGCCCGGATCTGACCCTCCTGTTCGATCTCGAGCCGGCGCTCGGGCTCGCGCGCGCACGCGGTCGCGGGGCCGCCGATCGATTCGAGTCGGAGACCCTGCACTTCTTCGATGCGGTGCGCGCGGTCTATCTCGAGCGGGCGCACGCGAGCCCGGCGCGCTATCGTCGGATCGATGCGGCTGCGCCCTTGAGCGTCGTCGGCGAGCAGGCGGGCCAAGCGTTGCGTGACCTCGTCGAGACCCGGCGGCGCGACGCCGGGATTGAGTCCGGCGCCGGGTCCGCACCGTGACCGGCCCGACACCGCTCGCATTCGATGCGCCTTTGCCCTGGCTTGCGGAGGATTGGGTGCGCTTGGATCAGGCGCGCCGAGACGGGCGACTCGCGCATGGCCTCTTGTTCAGCGGTCCACGCGGCATCGGCAAGCGCCATCTCGTCGAGCTGCTGGCCCGCTCGATGCTGTGCGGTGCGCCGACGGCGGACGGACTCGCCTGCGGACGCTGCGCGGATTGCGCCCTGATCGCCGCCGAGAGCCATCCCGATCTGTTGCGTGTCGGCCCGGATCCCGAGGCGAAATCCGAAGAGATCCCGGTGGCGGCAATCCGCGCGTTGGTGGAGCGGGGTGCACTGACCCCGAGCCGCGCCGCGTGGAAGGTCACCCTCGTGGATCCTGCGGATCATCTCAACGCGGCGGCGGCGAACGCCCTGCTCAAGACACTCGAGGAGCCGCCCGGTGCTGCGCTCATCGTCCTGGTGACGGAGCAGCCCGGACGCCTACCGGCGACCATCCGCAGCCGCTGCGGGCAGATCCGTATCCCGACGCCATCCACGGCGGATGCCCTGGCGTGGCTGTCCGGACGGATCCCGGAGGAGACCGCCGCATTGCGCCTCTGCCTGGCGCACGGTGGACCGCTGTGTGCTTTGGACGAGCTCGACGACGCGCGGCTCGAGCAGCGCCGCGAGCGCATCGCCGGGTTTCTCGCGATCGCGCGCGGCGAGCGCGACCCGCTCATAGAGGCGGCGGCTTGGAACGGCCTCGGGCCACGACTATGCTTGGATTGGTTGGCCGGATGGCTGGTCGATCTGGTGCGTCTGGCAGCAAGCGAGCATCCGGTCCGGCTCGATAATCCGGATCAACGCGAAGCCCTGCGCACGCTCGCTCGGCGTCTGGAGCCCGCTGCGCTGCATCGGCTTCTGCAACGCGTCCTGCGTGCCCGTGCTCTGGTGGAAACCAGGGCAAACCCCCAACTGGTGCTGGAATCCTTGTCGATCGAATGGCTCCGCGTCGGTGCGGGGCAAGCCCTCAGGAGATCTTGAACCATGGCGATACCGGGCGCGTCCACCGGGTCCCTCGCGGGACAGCAGCGTATCCTCAGCTTCGCGATAAAGGACAAGGGTGCGCTCTATGCTGCCTTCATGCCGTTCGTGAAAAACGGCGGGCTCTTCATCCCGACGACGAAACGCTACCAGCTCGGCGACGAGATCTTTCTGCTGCTGCAGTTGATGGAGGAGACCGACCGCATCCCGGTTGCGGGCAAGGTGGTCTGGGTAACGCCGCCGGGTGCCGAGGGCAGCCGTGCGATCGGGGTCGGCGTGCAGTTCAGCGACCAGGACAAGGGCATGGCACGCCGCAAGATCGAGGACTATCTCGTCGGCGCGCTCAACTCGGATCGCCCGACACACACCATGTAGGCCAAACCCTCTAGGAGAGTGAATGCTCGTCGATTCCCATTGTCACCTCGATCGCGTGGATCTTCGCCGCTACGAGGGCGACTTCTCCGGGCTCATGCAGGCGACCGCCGACGCGGGCGTCACGCACATGCTCTGCGTCTCGATCGATCTGGAGCACTATCCGGACATGCGACGCTTGGTCGATCCCTTCGCGCAGGTCGCCGTTTCGGTCGGTGTGCATCCGAACCAGGAGCACGGCGAGGAGCCGACCGTGGAGACCCTGGTGTCGCTGGCGGCGGATCCGCGAAACGTCGCGATCGGGGAGACCGGACTGGACTATTTCCATCGCGATCTCGATCCAGCTCGGCAGCGCGAGCGTTTCCGCGTCCACATTGCCGCGGCACGCGCCTGCGGCAAGCCGCTGATCATCCACACGCGCGATGCCCGCGAGGATACGATCGAGATCTTGCGGGAGGAGGGTGCCGATGCCGTCGGCGGGGTGCTGCACTGCTTCACCGAGAATTGGGAGATGGCGAAGGCCGGCATGGATCTGGGTTTTTATGTCTCGTTTTCCGGGATCGTCACCTTCAAAAACGCCGAGGAGCTGCGCGACGTCGCGCGCCGCGTCCCGCTCGATCGCCTGCTCATCGAAACCGATTCGCCCTACCTTGCACCCATGCCCCATCGCGGCAAACCCAACGAGCCCAAGATGGTCGCCCATGTCGCGAGCCGTATCGCCGAGCTGCGCGGGATGGATCCGGCGGAGATCGCCGCGGTCACGCGCGAGAATTACTTCCGACTGTTCTCCATCGCCTAAGGCATCCCTCTCAAGACTCGGATTTGCCGTTCGACGCCTTCTTCGTCTGCTCGGGCTTCGTCTGCTCGGGGCGTTTCTCGCCGCAGGGCAGATAACCGGACGTCGGTTCGGGGGCGTGTTTGAGCGCCTCCCGAACGGTGTCGCACACCGTCTTGAGCACCTTGATCCGAGCGTAGGGTTTGTCGTTGCCCTCCACCAGTGTCCAAGCCGCATGTTTGGTGCTGGTGCGCACCACCATCTCGTTGATCGCGTCCTTGTATTGCGGCCATTTCTCGCGGTTGCGCCAGTCGTCGTCGGTGATCTTGTATTGCTTGTACGGGACACTCTCGCGATCCTTGAAGCGCCGCAACTGCTCGTCTTGACTGATGTGGATCCAGAATTTGAGCAGGATGACGCCGCTGTCCACCAACTGCTCCTCAAAGCGATTGATCTCCGAGTAGGCGCGGCGCCATTCGGCATCGCCGGCAAAACCCTCCACCCGCTCGACCAGGACACGTCCGTACCAGGATCGATCGTAGAGTGTAATGTAGCCCGCCCGCGGGATGTGACGCCAGAAACGCCATAGATAGTGGTGTGACTTCTCCTCGTCGGTCGGCGCGGCGACCGGGATGGCGCGATAGAGGCGTGCATCGACGGCGGTCGTGATCCGACGGATCGCGCCGCCCTTGCCGCCGGCATCCACACCCTCGAACACCAGGACGGTCGATCGCTTCTGGTTGTAGGCACTCCAGGCCAGCTCGTTGATCTCGGTCTGCAGGCGCTTCATCTCCGCCTTGTAGGTGTCCTTGTCCAAGGCAAGCGAGAGGTCCAGTTGATCCAGGAGCGTGATCTGGGCATTCGCGCCGCTCGGCAGCTCCGGACTGCCGCCGCTGGTCTTTGGCTCGTCCGGCGGGGTCTCGCGCAGACGCGAACGGATGGCGTGCAGCAGGGTCTTTCCGACGGTGAGATCGCGGTAGCGCCTGTCCTCGGCCTCCACCAGATACCAGGGGCAGTCACCGCGATCGGTGTGGCGGATGACCCGCTCTGCAACCTGCTCGAACGCGGCGTACTGCTCGGAGAATTTGCTCTTGTCGGGGAGCATCTTCCAGCGACTCTTGTCGTCGCGGGAGAGCTCCTTTAGACGTGCCTTCTGGTCCTCTTCGGACATGTGGAACCAGAACTTCAGGATGAGTGCGCCGTCTTGGATGAGCATGTGCTCGAAGTCGACGATGCGGTTGAGCTCCCCGTCGAGCTCCGCGTCGCTGCAATGCCCCTGGAAGCGATGCTCGATCGGGGTCTGATACCAGCCACCGAAGAGGATCGAGATCTCCCCGCGGGGCGGCATGGAGCGCCAAAAGCGCCAGTAGCGCGGACGTGCGCGCTCCTCGTCGGTCTCGTCCCAGAAGGCGAAGGTTTGAACGCCGCGCGTATCCAACCATTCGTTGAGTCGGTTCACCACCTCGCCCTTGCCTGCCGCCTCGACGCCCGAGATGAGAACGACGACCGGGATATCGGAGTCCTTCAGGTCGCGTTGAGCCAAGAGCAGCTGGGTGCGCAAGTCCTCCTGTTGCTCTTTGAAGTCGTCCTTGCTGACCGAACGCCCCACCTTTGTCGATTCGAACATGCGTCATATCCTCGTGATGCGGGATTCGCTTCCGGTCCCGGGTACTCCAGGCGTGAAAACGGCCGACTTCAGGGCTATGGTCTTCGCATGGGGGCGATCGAGCAAGCATTCTAAAGCGCGTCCGGCAGGGTAAAGACTCCATTCGAGTTGGCGCAGCCTTGTGCTGCTCTACAGACATCGCGGGAGACGCCCTTTAGGTCTTTTAATGTGAAGACTTACGGACTGTTACGAAATCGTCAGATTTTCCGGAGGGCATCGACGTATGCTACGCGGCCGTTGGGGTGTTAGAGTTCGGGCTGATCACGGTGACGGATGGAGCGATCGGCACGAGCCTTTCCATGATCGACTGGACCTTTACCCCTGCCTCCCTTTGGACCCTGATCGGTGTCCTGCTGATCTTGTCCGAGCTCGCGCTCCCCGGCGTGATTGCCGTCTTCTTCGGTATCGCCGCGCTGCTGATCGGACTGCTGCTCTTTATCGATGTCCCGATCGATCCGCCCGCCCAGATCCTGCTGTTCGGTGTGCTGGGTGCCGGGCTTTTGTTGCTCGCACGTCATCGCCTCAAGCCCTGGTTCCGGGGGCAGGTCGAGACTGGTGGGGGCGGCAGCGAAGTGCTGCCCGAGGGTACGCGGGCACGGGCACAGACCGATTTCCTGCAGGGTGCGGGTGTGGTGACCCTGAACGGTGTGCGCTGGAATGCCGAGTCACCGGATCCCATCCATGCGGGCGATCCGGTCTGGCTCACCGGCCGGCGAGGACTTGTCCTGATCGTCAGCTCAAAGCCTCCGAGCACGCGCAAATCTTGAGTCCAGGCAGGAGGCGTGTCGGTACGGAGAGAGCGATCTTGCTGTCTCGTCGAACCCGCGTCGACCGACGGTTCGCAGTATCCGCGAGCGCGGCTTCCGGCAGGGGGTTAGGCGATTTGCGAGAATTGGCATCCTTTACGCCGTAAGTCTTGAGCACGCCGACGCAGAATTTGTCGTTGTCGTTGTCGTCCGGAATCCGATTACGACAACGACAACGACAACGACAACGACAACGATCGGATTCGGTGCTCAACTTATATCTGACACGTTACTTAGGGGAGAAACGGCACGATGGATGACATGTACCTCAGCATCAGCACCCTGATTTCGCTCGTCGCGGTGGCGGTGATCGTGATCGCGTTGGCCAAGACGGCGCAGATCGTTCCCCAGCGATCGGCCTATATCATCGAGCGGTTGGGGCGCTATTCGCGCACCCTGGATGCCGGATTCCACATCCTGATCCCTTTCGTGGATCGGGTCGCCTACCGGCATACCCTGAAGGAGGAGGCGCTCGATGTCCCCAAGCAGCAGTGCATCACCAAGGACAACATCGCCGTGAGCGTGGACGGCGTCCTCTACCTTCAGGTAATCGATCCCCAGTCAGCGAGCTACGGCATCACGGACTATCGATTCGCATCCATGAGTCTGGCGCAGACGACGCTTCGCTCCATCATCGGTCAGATCGAGCTGGACCGGACCTTCGAGGAGCGCAGCAGGCTGAACGAAGAGGTTGTGAGCGCACTCGACGATGCCGCGCAACCCTGGGGTGTGAAGGTCATGCGCTACGAGATCGCGGACATCGTGATGCCGGGCACCATCACGGACGCACTCGAGCAGCAGATGCGTGCCGAGCGCGAGCGCCGCGCGGTGGTGGCGCGCTCGGAGGGCGAGCGCCAAGAGAAGATCAATATCTCCGAGGGCCAGAAGATCCAGGTCATCAATCTCTCGGAAGCCGAGAAGGAAAAGCAAATCAACGAGGCCGAGGGCAAGGCGCGCGAGATTCAGATGCTCGCCGAGGCGACCGCGATCGGAATCGAACGGATCGCTGCGGCTATCCAGAAGCCCGGCGGGAAGGATGCCGTGAGTCTGCGCATTGCCGAGCAGTACGTGCGCGAGTTCGGACGCATCGCTCAGTCCGGGACCACGCTGATCTTGCCCGCTGAGCTTAGCAATATCGGTGCGGCAGTGGCGGGATTGGCCAAGACACTACAGGCGGTGAATACGACCGAGGCGAGTCGGCCCTGAAGACGGGATCGATGGTGATAGGGGTTGGCCGGGGTGAGCCGAGCCAACCCCTGAATCGGCGCCGTAGAAGGCGCGCCTCCGGCTCTTGACTTCGGTTTCCGGTCGATCCCGGGGGCAAAGTCAATAGGCGTTTTCGGTGTTGAAGAGTGCGAAAGGCGTTCTGAGCATGATGTAGAGGTCGAACAGGATCGACCAGTTCTCGATGTAGTAGATATCGTACTCGACTCGCTTGTGAATTTTTTCGGGCGTGTCGACCTCGCCCCGCCAGCCGTTGACCTGCGCCCATCCGGTGATGCCCGGTTTGACCTTGTGGCGGGCGAAATAGCCGTCTACAACCTGTTCCCAGAGACGTTCGTTGGTATGTGCGTTCACCGCATGAGGGCGCGGACCGACAAGCGACAGCTCGCCGCTCAAGACGTTGAAAAGCTGCGGGAGCTCGTCGATTGATGCCTTGCGGATGAAGCGCCCGACCCGGGTGATCCGTGAATCGCCCTTGGTGACGACGCGCTTGGCGAGCGGATCGGACAGGTGGTGATACATCGACCGGAATTTGAAGACCTCGATGACCTCGTTGTTGAACCCATAGCGTTTCTGCCGGAAGAGTATGGGCCCCGGACTGTCCAGCCGGATCGCGAGCGCCGTCGCAAGCATGACGGGGGACAAGAGGAGCAAAGCGGCACTGGCGACCAGCAGGTCCAGGGTCCGCTTGACGATCGCATCCCAGTCCGCGACCGGCTTGTCCACTACGTCGACAAAGGGCACGCCCCCGATGAACGAGGAGGCGCGATCGCGAAAATCCAGACTGGCGGTGTGTGCCGAAAGCCGGATATCGACCGGCAGTACCCAGAGCTGTTTAAGAAACTCAAGCAGACGCCGCTCCGCATTGATCGGGATCGTCACGATCAGCATGTCGACGTGGGCGATGCGTGCAAACTCGACCAAATCGGCGACGCTGCCGAGTTTCGGGTATCCCGCGACGATGGCCGGCGATCGGTCGTTCTTGCGGTCGTCGAAGATCCCGCAGATGCGAATTGCGTAGCTCGGTTGCTTTTGGATATCCCGAATGAGATCGGCGGCCGCCTCGCCTCCGCCCACGATGACCGCGCGGTGCTCCAAACGGCCGGCCCTGGTCCAGTGACGCAGCAGAAAGGCGAGTCCGATGCGCATACCGAGCAGCGCGAAGAGCGTCACGGTAAACCAGACCCCGAGCCAATCCGATGGGAGTGCGGGTGTGTAATCGAGCAGGAGCGGGGCCGCGAAGAAGGCTCCGAAAATCAGGGAGAGGGCGATCATGATACGCGTCAGCTGCGGCAGCAGCGTACGCATGACGGAGACTTGATAACAGTCCGCCGCCTGAAACACCAGCGTGACCAAAACGACGCCTGCGAGGATCGCCAAAACCGCAACGGGATGCACGGCGACTGCGCCGGCCGACGACACCAACGTCAGTGCGCCGAGCGATGCAACGATCACGGCATCGACAACACGGACGACTCCGGTCAAGACGGATGCGGCGATCGTAGATGTTCTGAGACTCTCTGCAACCGCCAGAGCTTGATCGGAAAGTTTTCGGGTCGTCTGGCGTGGGTCGTCGTCTCTGGGAACCCCTTGCTCTCTTGCGTTCGGATCGACCACAGTCACGCTCTTCAGCAACCTCGCGGAGAGTTCTTCCGGAAACATGATCGACCTCGGATCGGGCGATTATCGACTTGATCGAACGGATAAGGCTCTGAAGGCAAATTTTGCGCCAAACTGGGAATCGAGACGCTGCAATTGAACGCATCGAGTGTATATGCTGTTTCTTGACGCTACGCAGCGGCTTTGTGACGTGATGCCTCGCCGCAAGGTCGTTGAGGTCGCGCGTGAAGTGCTGCGCCGATGACTGTGACAGCTCGATACGGCATCGGATACCGTCAAAAAACGTCGGAATGTTCCGGAACGGCGTCATCCCTTGATCGGAGCGCGACTCCGCCCATGGCATGCCTCTGCCGGCGGGCGCCCGTCAACCGCGCAACGCTTCGACGAGACGTCTTGCTTGCGACTCGACAGCGTCGAAATCGCCCGATACGAGCACCGGATCGCCCCGCCGTGCCGTGCGTTCCAACGCTTCGATCGCTTCGTCCAACGCCGGGACGCCGCAATATCGGGTTGCCCCGCGCACCTGATGCGCGTGCTCGGCCAGTGCGCTCCAGTCGCCCTCCTCAATGCAGGCCCGAAGCTCCTCGATCTCGGCGGGCAACCCCGCCAGCAAGACGTCGAGCAACTCGCGAGCGAGATCGGCGTCTCCACCCGCGCTCGCGAGTGTGGCGCCGTCGTCTCGAGCCGGCAAGCCGTCAAGCTTTGAGCGTTGATCGATCATGCGTATCGCCGTCCGGAAAAGGTCGCCACGAATCCGACACTCTAAAGGTAATCGGCCCGCAACGTCCAGACAGAGACGGCCGAGTGGCGTTGCCGCTTGGTCGATGTTCGATGCTGGTGCAGAATGAATATAGCCAACCTCGTCCCGCGGCGCGATGCCGATGTGAGCAGAGAAGATGTCCTATCCAACGATCGAAGATTTCGTCGGCCGTACGCCGCTCGTCAGACTACAGCGCCTTCCCGGCGACAGCGACAACCTCGTTCTAGCGAAGCTCGAGGGCAACAATCCCGCTGGATCGGTCAAGGACCGACCGGCCGTGAACATGATCCGTCGTGCCGAGGAGCGCGGGACGATCAAACCCGGCGACACGCTCATCGAGGCGACCAGCGGCAACACGGGCATCGCGCTCGCCATGGCGGCGGCGATCAAGGGCTATCGGATGGTACTGATCATGCCCGAGCACATGAGCGCCGAGCGGCGTGGCGTCATGCGCAGCTTCGGCGCCGAGATCATCCTGACGCCCAAGGCCGGGAGCATGGAGGCGGCAATCGATCTGGCCAACGCGATGGAGGCGCGCGGGGAGGGGATACGGCTCGATCAGTTCTCGAATCCGGACAATCCGGCCGCTCACTACGAGTCGACAGGTCCGGAGATCTGGCGCGATACCGACGGGCAGGTCACGCATTTTGTCAGCGCAATGGGTACGACCGGGACCATCATGGGGACGGGGCGTTATCTTAAGGAGCAGAATCCGGCGATCCGGATCGTCGGTGTCCAACCCGAGGAAGGTTCCAGCATTCCGGGGATTCGCAGGTGGCCCGAGGCCTATCTGCCGAAAATTTTCGATCCTGCCGGCGTGGATCGCATCATCGATGTCACTCAAGATCTCGCAGAGCAGACCGCCCGCGAGTTGGCCGCAAGGGAAGGGATCTTCGCGGGGGTTTCGTCCGGCGGTTGTATCGCCGCCGCCTTGAGACTCTCCCGGGAGGTGCATGACGCGGTCATCGTGGCGATCGTCTGTGACCGCGGCGATCGTTATCTGTCGACCGGGGTCTTTCCTGCCTAGAACGGACCCCGGGTTTTCGGTTTACAGCTTGAGTGTCGAGGACGGAAGCCGTGTCGAGAAAACGCAAACCACTTCCGCAGGAGCCTGTCGAGGCCGAGATCGAGGGCCTCACGCACGAGGGTCGCGGATTGGCGCACTTCGACGGCAAGGCGGTCTTTATCGACGGTGCACTGGCGGGTGAGCGGGTGCGTTTCCGGTATACGCGCATCCAGCGTCGCTTCGACGAAGGTGTCGTCGTCGAGGTGTTGAGGCCGTCGCCGGAGCGCGTGGTGCCCAAATGCAGCCACTTCGGTGTCTGCGGGGGTTGCAGCCTGCAGCATATGGAGGCGGGTGCCCAGATTCGCGCCAAGCGGGACAGCCTTGCGGATGTGCTCTCGCGCATCGGGAAGGTGACCCCGCAGACCTGGCTTGCGCCCTTGACGGCGGGCGCTTGGGGGTACCGCCGCAAGGCGCGGCTCGGTGTGCGCTATGTGGCGAAGAAAGGCCGAACACTGGTGGGTTTTCGCGAGCGGGGCAATGCCTTCATCACCGACATCGGCCGCTGCGAGGTGCTCCACCCGAGTGTCGGGGCGCATCTGCAGGCGATCGGTGCCGCGGTGGATGCCCTGAGCATCCGCGAGCAGGTGCCCCAGATCGAGGTGGCGATGGGCGACACACCGCCGGTCTTGGTGTTCCGCGCCTTGACTCCGCCGAGTGCTGCCGACTTGGGCGTGCTCGAGGCGCTCGGCGAGAGCGAGGGTTTCCACATCTATCTTCAGGAGGCCGGACCTGAGAGCATCCGGCCGCTGCCCGGTCAGGGGATCACCCTGCATTACGAGCTGCCGCGCTACGATCTTCGGATCGAGTTCGAGCCGACCGACTTCACCCAAGTCAACCTGGAGCTGAATCGATCGATGCTCGACCAGGCGCTCGCACTCCTGGATGTCCAGGCCGATGAACGGGTTTTGGACCTCTTCTGCGGCGTGGGTAACTTCACCTTGCCGCTCGCCCGTCAGGCCGAGGCGGTTGTCGGGGTGGAAGGCGATGCCGGATTGGTGGCGCGCGCGCAGGCGAACGCAGAGTTGAACAAGATCGGGAACGCACGTTTCTATACGGCTGATCTATATGGCGCGCTCGATCAGGAGCCCTGGTCGCGCGAGGGCTTCACCAAGGCTCTGCTGGACCCGCCCCGCAGCGGCGCGCTCGCCGTGCTCGACTGGCTGCCGCGGCTCGGGGTGGAGAGGGTGCTCTATGTGTCCTGCTATCCGACGACCCTTGCGCGCGACGCCGATCGTCTCGTGAATGCGCTTGGTTATCGGCTTGTTTCGGCGGGGGTCATGGATATGTTTCCGCAGACGGCCCATGTCGAGTCGATGGCCTTGTTCGAGCGTTGCTGAATCGCGTCTTCGGCGCGGCGTTCGGGGCTGTTGGCCTGTGCGAATGTGCGGCTGACCATGGTTCTTCGGAGCTGACGCGATTCAGGAATTTTGAGGAGGGTCAATGGGGTCATCCCCCGCCGGTAGGGTGGACAAGCGAGAGCGAAGTCCACCGAACCTCGCGCCGGTGCTGGTGGACTGCGCTGCGCTTGTCCACCCTACGCACGCTTGTCCGTATTAAACCGCGCCGACTAAAAGGCTTATGGTTGCTCGGCACATGCGAACCTGATGAGTTTTATATTTCCACTCCGGGCACGGTTTATGGGCCTTGAAATCGAGCGTAAGTTTCTGGTGAAGAACGCATCTTGGCGCGATGCCATCGAGGACCGCGAGCCGATTCTCCAAGGCTATCTGGCGGAGGCGGGCCGTGCCACGGTTCGGGTAAGAGCGAAGGGGGATCGCGGCTTCCTGACGATCAAGGGCAGGACGACGGGCGTGACCCGCTCCGAGTTCGAGTACGAGATCCCGATCGAGGACGCTCGGACCATGCTGGAGAGCTTGAGCAGTCTGCCGGTCATCGACAAGGTGCGCCATCGGGTGCGGTGCGGCGGCCATCTCTGGGAGGTCGATGTTTTCGCCGGCGAGAACGCAGGACTGGTGCTCGCGGAGATCGAGCTGGCGTCCGAGGACGAGTCCTTCGAGCGGCCGGATTGGGCAGGGGCAGAGGTGTCGGACGATCCGCGCTATTACAACTCGAACCTGGCGCGTCATCCGTTCAGTCGTTGGTGAAGATGGTGCGGCGCAACGAAGACATGTGGTGGCGCTCCAGACACATCCTGATCGATATCGACCGCCAGGCCCTCGGGCTGTACGAGGGTGCGCGAAGACTGGGCGAGTATCGGGTTTCGACCGGGCTGAAGGGTGTAGGTGAGCAGCACGGCAGCGGCTGCACGCCCCGGGGGCTGCATCGGGTGCGGATTCGTATCGGCGAGGGATGCCCGATCGGGACCGTCTTCCGCGGGCGTCGGGCGACCGGCGAGATCTATGACAGTGCGTTCGCCGCGCAGCATCCAGGCCGCGATTGGATCCTGACCCGGATCCTCTGGTTGACCGGGTGCGAGTCGGGCCGCAACCGCGGCGGCTGCGTCGATACCTTGAGACGGTTCATCTACATCCATGGCTGTCCGGAGAGCGAGCCGATGGGCGTCGCGCGCTCGCACGGCTGCATCCGCATGCACGACCCGGAGCTGATCGAGCTCTTCGATCGTACGCCTGTCGGAACGCATGTGCTTCTGCTCGGGACGGGTGAGCCGGAACGCGCCGTCTCGGAGCGCTTGGTTAGAGCGCCATCGGATGGGTAGAGCGCAGCGAAACCCATCTTTTCTGATTGTTTGGTTTCTATCGGGGAAAGTCGGATCCCCGCCGCCTTCGGAGCGCTCGATAGGCCGCGATCTGCTGCATGATCTGCGGAAAGGGCAGGTGCTCGAGGGCGCCGAAACGTGCGATGGCGGCGAGGATCAGTTCGCGCACGTCGGCGATCTCGGCGGGGGCGGGCGCTTCGGGATCGAGTGCGACGGCGATGCCACGTAGCCCGCCGATCTGCAGGCGCATCGCCTTCGCATGGGGCAGCGCGCGCTGCCGGTCGTCGGTCTTGAGTGCGAACCTGGCCTGCCGGCGCAGGAGATCGAGCAGGGCGATGCAGGTTTCCTGTGCCTCGTCGGAGCCGCAATGCACGCCCTCGCGCTCGGCGATACAGAACTTCTCGGCCTCCGAGCAGCTGCACTGATTGGTTAGGATGCCTTTTTCGTAGGCGCAGTAGCGCTCGTTGATGGCGCGATAGGTTCGACGAAAGGCATCGCTGTCCAAGTGGCTTTCAACTCCCTGAATCGGTAGGAATCTTGAAGCGCTGAATCAGGCGGCGATCGCGCTTGGTGGGTCGCCCGGAGGTGTCGCCCGCACCGACACCTGTGTCGCGGCGCTCGCGCACGATCTCCTGGCGTTTGAGTAGACTCGCCTCGTCCTCGCGGTAGAGCAAGGCCGCTTCGGTGGCCGAGCGGCGTTGCTTGTTCAGGCCGAGGACCTCGATGTCCCAGACGAGACCGCCTTTATGGATCTCGATACGGTTTCCGATCGCGATCGCCCGCGCCGGTTTGGCGCGCAGGGCGTTGACCTTGATCTTGCCGCCGTTGATGGCCTCGACGGCGAGGTGGCGGGTCTTGAAGAAGCGTGCCGCCCAGAGCCATTTATCCAGACGAACGCTTTCCGGCGAGCCGCTGCCTTCACTCATCGGCGCCTCGCGCATCGACCGGAACGAGCAAAGGATCAAGCTCGCCGCGTGCATCGAGCATCGCGAGATCGTCGTAACCGCCGATATGGCGGTCGTCGATGAAGATCTGAGGCACCGTCTGCCGGCGACTGCGCCGGCGCATGATCGCCATCTGCTCGCGGTCGCCCTCGACCGAGATCTCCTCGAAGTCGACGCCCTTGCGCTGGAGCAAATGGCGTGCGCGCGAGCAGTAGGGACAAATCATCGTGGTGTACATGGTGATATGAGGCATCGCGGTCTTCACCTTGCAGACGGTGGACGTTCAACGACGGTTTGGAGATGATGGCGAAGCTTCGCCGTCCGGGGTGCCGGCCGTCAACCCGACCTTGAACCTGGAGCAGGATCATCATGTACCGCGACACGCCGCACCCGCTCCACCGCAGAGACTATCGTCCGCCCGAGTTCCTGATCGATCATGTCGAGCTCAGATTCGATCTGGATCCGGATCGCACCCGCGTCGAGGCTACCTTGCAGGTGCGCCGCAATCCGGCGGCGACCCGCGGCGACGGCACACTCAGGCTCGACGGCGAGCAGCTGGATCTGGAGGAGGTCGCGATCGACGGTCACAGACTCTCGCCTGCCGAGTACCGCGTGGAACCCGATTCGCTCACGCTGCAGCGGGTTCCGGACCGTTTCCGGCTCGACACGCGTGTGCGCATCCATCCCAACCTCAACACCGCTCTCGAAGGGCTTTACCAATCCGGCGACATGCTCTGCACGCAGTGCGAGGCGGAGGGGTTCCGGCGCGTCACCTACTTCCTGGACCGCCCCGATGTCATGGCCCGCTATCGGACCACCCTCGTCGCCGACCGAGAACGCTTCCCGGTGCTCCTGTCCAACGGCAATCGGATCGAGGAGCGCCTGCTCGACGACGGCCGACACCTGGTCTCCTGGGAGGATCCCTTTCCCAAACCCAGCTACCTCTTCGCCTTGATTGCAGGGGACCTGAGTGCGATCGAGGATCGCTTCACGACGGCATCCGGCCGCGATGTCGTCCTGCAGATCTTCGTGGAGCCGCACAACCTGGACCGCTGCGACCATGCGATGCAGTCGCTGAAGAAGGCGATGCGGTGGGACGAGGAGCGCTTCGGTCGGGAATACGATCTGGACGTCTACATGATCGTGGCGGTGAGTCATTTCAACATGGGCGCCATGGAGAACAAGGGCCTCAACGTCTTCAACGACAAGTTCGTGCTGGCGCGCGCCGACACCGCTACGGACGAGGATTTTCAGGGCATCGAGGGCGTCATCGCGCACGAATATTTCCACAACTGGAGCGGCAACCGCATCACCTGCCGTGACTGGTTTCAGCTCAGTCTCAAGGAAGGCTTCACCGTCTATCGCGATCAGGAGTTCTCGGCCGATGTCGGCTCGCGCGGCGTGAAGCGTGTCGCCGACGTGCGCCTGCTTCAGGCCCATCAGTTCCCTGAGGACAGCGGTCCGATGGCGCATCCGGTGCGGCCCGATTCCTATGTCGAGATCAATAATTTCTACACCGCGACCGTCTACAACAAGGGTGCGGAGCTGGTGCGGATGCAGGCGACTTTGCTCGGCCCGGAGCTGTTCCGCAAGGCCACCGATCTGTATTTCACGCGCTATGACGGCCACGCCGTGACGACGGATGATTTCGTCGCCTGCATGGAGGATGCGAGCGGGCGCGACCTCATGCAGTTCCGTCGCTGGTACTCCCAAGCCGGGACCCCTTGTCTGCACATCGAGGCTCACTATGATGCCGAGCACGCGACCTACAGCCTCCTGATTCGCCAAGAGATCGCACCGACGCCGGGCGAGCCCGAGAAGGACCCGCTGCATCTTCCGTTTGCGATCGCACTCCTGGATCCGGACGGACGGGAGCTGGCGCTGCGCCTCGAGGGCGAGCCGAACGCAGGTGATCCGGGGACGCGCGTCCTGGAGCTGCGCGATTGGGAGACGCGTCTGTGCTTCGTGGATATTCCCATTCGGCCGGTGCCTTCTCTTCTGCGCGGATTTTCCGCTCCGGTGCAGCCGAGGTTCGACTACGACGACGAGGACCTGCTCTTTCTATTGCGTCACGACAGCGATGGTTACTCCCGCTGGAATGCCGCGCGGATCCTAATGCAGCGTGTCCTCTCGACGATGACGACGGATCCTGCGGCCGAGGTTCCGGCGCCTTTCGTCGACGCCTTTTGCGGCGCCCTGACGGACCCGGATACCGATAGGGAGTTGCTGGCCGAGGTGCTGACGCTGCCCTCCGAGTCGTCTCTCGGCGATCAGATGGAGACCGTCGATGTGGAGGGGATTCACCGGGCACGCACGGCGCTCCAACATATCCTCGGCGAGCGGCTCGCCGAGGAGCTGTTGCGCGTCTATCGGGACAACGCCGACACCGAGCCCTATGCGCCGACACCCGAAGCGATCGGCCGGCGAGCGCTCAAGAACCTCGCCTTGGGCTATCTGATGGCCGCGGGCAACGCACAGGGCCTCGCGCTGTGTCGCACACAGTTTGCCGATGCCGGAAACATGACGGACGCCATCGCCGCGCTGCGTCTGCTCGTGAACCACGGCGGCGAGGAAGGCCCGCGCGCACTGGATGCGTTTTACCGACGATGGTCCAAAGAGCCGCTGGTGATCGATAAATGGTTCAGTGTCCAGGCGACCAGCAGCCGCGAAGGAACCTTAGGCGCGGTGACCGGCCTGCTGCTGCACCCGGACTTTTCGCTGCGCAATCCGAATCGGGTGCGTAGCCTCGTCGGTGCCTTCTGCACGGCCAATCCGGCACGATTCCACGCCCGCGACGGCAGCGGCTATCGATTCCTCGCAGACCGGGTGCTGGAGCTGGATCCGCTGAATCCGCAGATCGCGGCACGGCTTCTCAAGGCGCTCATCCGGTGGCGCCGCTACGACGCGGGCCGTCAGGCGCTGATGCGCGCCGAGATCGAGCGCATCCTCGCGGCCGAGGAGCTCTCCAGCGACACCTTCGAGGTCGCGTCCAAGGCGGTGGAGGATTCGGAGCATCCGGCCCGATGATCCTCAATGGCCTCTGGACGACTCCTTAGGCGATTTCCGGGAATGAGCATCCCGGCCGTGCGTGTCGCCAATGCTTACCGGGCGACTAAAGTCGCCCCTACGTCTTGGTCGATGCTTTCCCGGACATCATCTTAGAGAAGGACATGCTCGGAATCGTCGATCGCTATCTGCTCTCGGAAGCGGCCAAGGTCTTCTCCGCCATCGTGGCGATCCTGGTGCTGGTGGTTGCGAGCATGCTTTTTTTGCGCACGCTCGAGGAGGTGAACGTCGGGGCGTTGAGCGCTCATTTGGTGATCAAGTTTCTCGGTTTCCAGGTCGTACGCGACATGCCGAACCTGCTGCCTCCGGCCTTTTTCCTGGCGCTGCTGGTGACCTTGAGCCGTTTCTCGCGCGACAGCGAGTTGATCGCGATGAGTGCCTGCGGCATCGGTCCGCAACGGGTGTTTCGGGCATTGCTCCTCCTTGCCGTGCCGGTCGCCTTGGTCACCGCTTGGATCTCCCTGGTTCTGCAGCCTTGGGCGGCAGCCGGGATCCATCAGATCCGGATGCAGCAGAAGGAGCAGGCGGCACAAATCGCGGGGCTTCAACCGGGTCGGTTCTATCTCGAGCAAGGCGGGGAGCTGGTGCTCTATATCGGCGACATCGACCGACAACAGTCGCTCGGCGATGTCTTTATCCTCGACCGTCGCGAGGACGCAGCCCGTCTGGTGGTGAGTCGGGACGGGCAACATCGGATCGAGGAGGGTACGGGCGACCATATCGTCACCCTGTCGAGCGGGCACCGCTTCGACGGCGATCCGGGTTCGGCGGTCTTCATGATCGGCGAGTTCGAGGAGTATCGGATTCGCATCCGGGCGTCCGGCGCCGCTCAGGGAGTGATCTCCAAGCGTTCCACCACGCCCTCTCTCGACCTCTTGGCGTCGCCCGAGCTTCCCGACCGTGCCGAGCTCGAGCACCGGTTGGCCGCGCCACTGGCGATCCTCGTTCTCACCGTCATCGCGATTCCGCTGGTGGCGCTCTCGCCGCGACAGCGCAGCTCCGGCCGCCTATCGCTTGCCTTTTTGGCCTATTTCAGCTTCTTCAACCTGCAGCGCCTGGCGGAGAATTGGCTTGCGACAGGCGTGACCCCGGTCTGGTTGACGAGCTTCTGGTACCAGCTCGTGATCCTCGGCATCGTCTATCTGGTCTTGCTCCCCGAGAGCCTTTGGCTCAAGCGCATGATCGCACGCGTTTCAGGCGGGCCGAACGGGCGGCTCGGCGAGCAGCCGGGTTAGCCGCGCCCAGCCCGGTATGCAATGCTTTTGGATGGGATCGGCCCCGGCAGACTTGACCGCCGCTGCAACCGGCGCGGTTTAAATTACAAACCGGTCACTGATCGGTTCCGTAGGCACCTCAGGGACGCGTCACCTCCGCGTAGGCGCGGGCAAGGCGCTGGTCCTCGGCAACGAAATGATCGAAGCACCAGCGTTTGACCCACTGCAGCGACTCATGGCTGAAGGCGTTGCCGTGATCGCGCACCGCCTGCCGGCGAAGCTCCGTGAGCTCCGCCAACTGCAGGCTGTGCTCGCATTTGTGGGTCTGAAAATCGTCGTAATCGATCGACAGCATAATCGCTTCCTCGCGTTTGAAATGATGCCTCAGGTGATCCAAGAGGGCCTCGAAACGCGCGAGGGGCTCGCTGTCGGCGGCGTCAGGCTCCCGATCATCGCCGATTCCGGCGGGATCCCGCTCCGAGCGGGGTCGGCTGGCGAGCAACGCATTCACCAGGATGACCAGCCGACGGTGGTCGGCGTCCAATGCGGGGATGTCCATGCACCATTCGTCCCGCCACACCAGCGGGGTCTGCTCGGGACGCTCGAGTGTCCTCGACGTCTGGGTTTCTCGCGACGCGACGGGGCTCTCGAGCCGATCCGACCGAGCGTGGCCGACGGGCAGCGAGCCGGTGGCGTGACGCGTATGCCGATTCATCATGACCTCCTCGACTGCGGCCGATGGATTCGAGGAGTCGCTGAAGGGCGTCGCGCAGGAGGCGCCTCTTCAGACGGATCCGTCTGGCCGTCGTGATCAAACCTTCGTCCGGGCGGCATGACGCGCACGTCCCGATCGTCTTGCCCTGCACCCGCTCCGGATCGACCCATCCAGCTCAACCCCTCCAGCCGAGCCAAGGTCTCGACCCCTCGAGAGACCTGTGAGTGCGGGCGATACCATAGGCCGGCCGACGGGATCGATCCTTATCCTGAATCAATTCGCCGACGGGCCTGTCCGGATCTGCTTGAGCCGACGCATCTGCACGCCGCCGCGCGGGCGCTCCGGGTGACTTGAAGCCGACGGCATTTCCGGCACCGGATTTCCAGCACGGCCCCCGGAGGACACCCACTCACCGCGCCTCTGGACCTCGGCGCATCGAGATTCCCGCGATCACGACCGCCAGCGTGACGACCGCGACAATGATGGTCGCAAGCGCGTTGATCTGCGGGGAGACGCCCATCCGCACGCTCGAATAGATCACCATCGGCAGGGTCGTCGAACCCGGACCGGCGACGAAGCTGGCGATGACCAGATCGTCGAGCGAGAGCGTAAAGGCGAGCAACCAACCCGAGAGCAGCGCGGGGGCGATCAGCGGGAGCGTGATCGTCAGATAGACCCGCAGCGGACGGGCGCCCAGATCCATGGCCGCTTCTTCGAGCGAGCGGTCCATCTGGGAGAGGCGCGCGCGCACCACGACTGCGACATAGGCCATGCTGAAGGTGACATGGGCGATCGTGATGGTCGTGAAGCCGCGACCGTCGGGCCAGCCGATCGTGTGCTGCATCGCCACGAAGAGCAGCAGCAGCGAAAGACCGATGATGACATCCGGCATCACCAGCGGGGCGGTGAGCAGCAGCTCGAATCCGGTGCGTCCGCGAAAGTGGCGATGGCGCACCAAGGCGTTGGCGGCAAGCGTTCCGAGCACCACGGCCAGGGTCGCGTTTACGGCGGCGATGCGCACGCTCAGCCAGGCGGCATCGAGCAGCTGCTGGTTGCGAAAGAGCTCGACGTACCACTTGGTCGAGAATCCGGTCCAAACGGTCACCAAGCGCGACTCGTTGAACGAATAGATGATCAGCAGCAGGATCGGCACATACAAAAAGGCATAGCCAAAGGCGAGTACCGTCAGCAGCGGCCAGCGTCGACGCCTCATGGACGGCTTCCCTCCATGCGCTGTTGCAGACGCTGCATCATGACGAAGGGCACCACCAGCAGGGCGAGCAGCAGGATCGCGAGCGCCGAGGCGAGGGGCCAATCCTTGTTGGAGAAGAATTCGGTCCAGAGCAGCTTACCGACCATCAGGCTCTCGGGTCCGCCGAGTAGGTCCGGGATCACGAACTCGCCCACGACCGGGATGAACACCAACATGCTGCCGGCGACGATACCGGCCATCGAGAGCGGCAGGGTGACCCGCAGGAAGGCCCGCATGGGTCGGCAGCCCAGATCCGCCGCGGCCTCGAGCAGGCTCAGATCCAGCCGTGTGAGATTGGCGTAGAGCGGCAGGATCATGAAGGGCAGATAGGAGTAGACGACGCCGATATAGATGGCCGTATTGGTGTGCAGGATCGCCAAGGGGGTGTCGATCAGGCCGAGCCAGATCAGAAGATCGTTGAGCAGCCCGTTGGACTTGAGGATCCCGATCCAGGCGTAGACACGGATCAGAAAGGAGGTCCAGAAGGGTAGAACGATCAGCATCAACAGGATGATCCGCCAACGCTCGGGTGCGGTCGCGATGGCGTAGGCCATCGGATAACCCAACAGCAGGCAGAGCAGGGTGCAGATGAAGGCGACCTGGAGCGAGTTGAGCAGCGCGCTCAGATAGAGATCGTCCTCCGCGACCATCATGAAGTTGCGCAGATTGATCTCGATGCGCAGCAGACCTTCGTCGACCCATTGCCAGAGTGCGGTGTAGGGCGGTTGCGCGAGCGCCGGCTCGGCCAGACTGATCTGCAGCACGATCGCGAAGGGCAGCAGGAAGAAAAGCCCCAGCCACAGGTAGGGGATGCCGATGTTGACCAGTCGGCTCGTGCGATGCGCGTGTTTGGCGCGATTCGGGGGCGGTGCGGGCATGGTGCTCGATGGGGCTGCGGGCTATTCGGTCAGGACCACGCCGCTGGTCGGCGACCACTCGATGGCGACCTCTTGCTCCCAGGTGAGCGCCTGCTCGGTGCGCGGTTGGACGTTGGTGAGCGTCATCTCGACCAAGGCCCCGTCGCCGACGCGGATGCGATAGATGGACACGTCTCCGAGATAGGCGATGTCCTCCACCCGCCCTTTGAGCTGATTGACCCCGTCGTCTCGGAAGTCGGCACAGAGCCGCATCTTCTCCGGTCGTACCGCGACCGTGACCGGGGTGCCGAGCACCATCGGATGGAAGCTGCGCATGCGCATGGGTCGTCCGACGCGGGTCTCGACCAGCACCTCGTTGCCCTCGGTGGCAACGACCTTGCCTTCGAACAGGTTGATCGAGCCGATGAATTCGGCCACCAGGCGACAGGTCGGGAACTCGTAGATGGCGGTCGGGGTGTCGACCTGCATGATCTGACCTGCGTCCATGACGGCGATCCGCGTGGACATGGTCATGGCTTCTTCCTGATCGTGCGTGACGGTCACGAAGGTGATGCCGAGACGCTCCTGCAGGTTGACCAGCTCGAACTGGGTGTTCTCGCGCAGGCGCTTGTCGAGTGCACCGAGCGGCTCGTCGAGCAGCAGGAGCTTCGGGTGTTTGGCCAGACTGCGCGCAAGTGCGACGCGCTGGCGCTGTCCGCCCGAGAGCTGATCGGGCCGACGTTTGCGCAGCTCTGTGATCTTCAGCAGATCCAGCATCTCGCCGACACGCTCGCCGCGCTCGTGCCTCGACAGCCGATCCTGCTTCAGCCCGAACTCGATGTTCTGCTCCACGCTCATGTGCGGGAAGAGGGCGTAGGACTGGAACATCATGTTCACCGGCCGCGAGTAGGCCGGCACGTCCGTGACGTCCACGCCGTCGATGTAGATGCGTCCGCTGCTCGGATACTCGAGCCCGGCGAGCATGCGCAGCAGCGTGGACTTGCCGCAGCCCGAGCTGCCGAGCAGCGAGAAGAACTCGCCCTGGAAGATGTCGAGACTCACGTCGTCGACCGCGTAGACGTCACCGAACTTCTTGGTGACCCGGTCGATACGCAGGTAGGGTACGGCCTTGGGATCCTGCCAAGGCTCGAGCGAACGGCGCTCGGCAAGCGTGGCCATCGGCGAGGACTCCGATCCCGGTCAGCGATTCGCCTTCAGGCGCGTCCAGAGACGGTTGAGATCGCGGATCTCCCGGTCGCTGCGCTCCGAGGGCACGAAGAGACGCGCCTTGACCTCGGCCGGCGGATAGATCGCCGGATCCTCCCGAACGGCTTCGTCCAGGAGCGGCGTGGCCGCGAGGTTGGGGTTGGCGTAGTAGACGGCGTTGGAGACCGCCGCGATGGCGGCCGGCTGCAGCATGAAGGCGATGAAGGCATGCGCCGCCGCCGGGTTGGGGGCGTCCTTCGGGATCGCCATGACGTCGGTCCAGACCGCCGCGCCTTCGCGCGGGATGACATAGTCGACGACCACGCCCTTGTCGGCCTCTTCGGCACGCGACTGTGCCTGAAAGACATCGCCGGAGTAGCCCATGGCGACACAGAGATCGCCGTTGGCCAGGTCGCTCATGTACTGCGAGGAGTGGAAATAGCGTACATGCGGATGGATCGCCTTGATCAGTGCCGAGGCGGCGTCGAGATCGGCCTTCTCAAGACTGTTCGGATCCTTGCCCAGGTAGGCGAGGGCGGCGGAATAGACCTCGGTGGGGTCGTCGAGCAGACTGATCCCGCATGCGCCGAGCTTGGCTGCGGTCTCGGGATCGAAGACCAGTGCCCAGGTGTCGAGGTCGGCCGTCTCGCCCAATGCGGCCTGGACCTTGTCGCGATTGATCCCCAGGCCGGAGGTTCCCCACATGTAGGGCACCAGGTGGGCGTTGTCGGGATCGATGCTTGCCAGTTGGCTCATGATCGCCGGGTCGAGCTGGTCCAGACCCGGGAGCTTGGACTTGTCCAGCGGCAGATAGAGGTCGGCCGCGATGTGGCGCGCGGCAAAGGGTCGTGCGGTGGGAAAGACCAGGTCGTAGCCGCTGCTGCCGGCGAAGAGCTTCGCCTCGAGGACCTCGTTGGAGTCGTAGACATCCAAGCGCGGCTTGATCCCGGTTGCGGACTCGAAGCCCGAGAGCGTGTCCTCGGCGACGTAATCGCTCCAGTTATAGAGATGCAGGGTCTCGTCGGCGCCGGCGACGGGCGAGATCATCGGCGATGCGAGTGTCGCAGCAAGCACGAGGGCGGTGGAGGTCCGTTGCATACAGTCCCCGAAGAGTGATGGCTTGGAGGTTGAGCCGAAGGTCGGCGTCGACAGGGCTGCAATGCTACTTCAGATTCGTCGGACGGGTGTCGATTTTCAGTGTGAGCGGCAGGGTTTCGGCTGCAGCGGAAACCTCCCGACTGTCTCGAAAGGTCCGACGAGACGCACCCGACGGAACGCCCGAGCAGGCCGGACGAACCGGGTGGAACGCCGTCGTCTAAATCGCGTCGAGCGACATGCGTCATTTTCATTTTGCGTTTGCCTTAGAAGGTGTCCTTGACCTCGGTGAGATGCGGTTTAAATACGTGCCGTCGCAGCCTCGACCGACAGGCCGCGCAACTCGATCTGCAGGCCGGATCCATAGCGTTCGGTCGCCTCGCCCTTGGCCATCTGCACTGCGGTGACGATCGAGAGTGCTTGAAGCACATCGCCGGGCGCCAAGTCCCGCGAGTCTCGCCGATGGGCATCGATACTCCTCAGAAAACGTTCGACCAGTGACGCGACGTCCTCGCACGAGCGGGTCTCCGGGTGAAGCGGCATGTCCACGTCAAAGGTGTTGCGGAGGGTTCGGGTCTGCTGAAGCTGCATGGCGTTTTCTCCTGGCTGTCGACATGGAATAAGACTCGAATCGGCCGATTCATCGCAATCCGGCCGCAGTCACGTTCGCGTCAAGCATGGACAAGACTTGGACGGCGGCGCGCACACTCCCACTATGCACTTACGGTCGGGCTCGCTCCGCACCGGATCGCCGCCTCCGACGAGATCTCTATGTGGGGTCAGGGCTGAAAGTGAACGATTAATGTCCAACCTTATGGGTCAACATTAGCGGCACCTCTCATCCTTGTCAAGGCGAAAACATAAACAAAACATGAACAGATCATCACCATAAAGGAGACCGCATTGACCGACCAGGATGCCGCCTTACCGGGTCACACCTATCGCATCGGCGCCGTATCGCGGTTGACCGGGGTTCCCGCCGATACACTGCGCGTCTGGGAGCGCCGCTACAGCGTCGTCGCGCCGCTTCGTTCGGAGTCCGGCACGCGTCTCTACGGGCCGGACGACGTGAGTCGCTTAACCCTCATCAAGCGCTTGGTCGATCGGGGCGATGCGATCAGCAGTGTCGCGAACCTGAGCCTCGATCAACTGCGCGAGCGGATCCGCGGAACGGATCTGCCCGAGCCTGCGGGTGCACCGGAGCGCCCGTGCCGGGTGTTGGTGATCGGGTCGTCGCTCGCCGAGCGCTTCAGGCGAGAGCCGCCGATGCAGGGAAATATCGATCTTGTGGGGCTCTACGACTCGCGTCGCGCGTTTCTCGCTGCAGGGCGTGCGGCGATCACGCCGGACGTCGCCGTACTCGAATACCCCTCGATCCAAGGCGACCAAGTGCGCGAGATCGGCGAGTTGGTTGCGCAATGCGGTGCGACCCGAGCGATCCTCGTCTACAACTTTGCCACCCGGGCCACGATCGAGCGGCTCGATGCCCGCAGGCTGATTCCTAAGCGCGCACCGGTCGATCTGCAGGAGCTTCGCCAATGGTGCATGGGCCAATTCGCGAGGGCGCCGGCACGGACCGCAGAGGAGCCAGCCCTCGACCTGTCCTTGCCGATCCCGCCGCGGCGATTCGCCGACGCGGATCTGCTGCGGATCGCCACCGCCTCGCCGAGCGTGCGCTGCGAGTGCCCACATCATCTGGTGGATCTGGTGCTCTCCCTTAACGCCTTCGAGAGCTACAGCGCCGAATGCGAGGATCGCAACGCCGAGGACGCGGCCCTGCACGCCTATCTCCACGCGGCGACCGCACAGGCACGTGCCATGATGGAGGTCGCGCTGGCGCGTGTGGTGGCGGCCGAGGGGATCCTGCTCGACACCTCGGATCGAGAAATCTGAATCCGACTGCCCGATAGCGCTAAGATAACGGTTTCGTCCGCGGGTCCAGCGATCCGCGGCCCCGGCATCAACACGAAAGCCTCGGATTCCGACCCATGATCTCCCTGCTCGACTACGGCGCCGGCAATGTGCGTAGCCTCCGCAATGCCATCCATTCCCTGGGATTCTCATTGACCGAGATCGAGCACCCGGCGGACATCCTCAAGGCGGAGCGGCTCATCTTCCCCGGCGTCGGCTCCTTCGGGGCAGCGATGCAGCGACTGCAGACGCTGGGCTACTTGGATCCCCTGCGCGAGTATCTTGCCGCGGGTCGGCCCTATCTCGGGATCTGTATCGGTCTGCAGGCGCTCTTCGAAGGAAGCGACGAGTCCCCCGACGTGCCCGGGCTCGGGGTCATCCCGGGCAGGATACGCCGCTTCGACGCGGGCGAGCTCGCCGTCCCGCACATGGGATGGAACGACGTGCGCGTGGAGCGCGACTCCCCGTTGTTCGCCGACTACGCAGGGGAAAAGCTCTACTTTGTCCATTCCTACTATGCCGATCCGACCGCCGAGAACCGGGACTGGCATCTCGCCAAGACGGACTACGGTCGGTCGTTTCTGAGCGCCGTCGAGCGCGGGCGGATCTCCGCCGTTCAGTTTCATCCCGAGAAGAGCGCAAACGCCGGGTTGCGTCTGCTGCGACGCTTTCTTGCCGGCGCCGAGCAGCCGCTCGCCACGACGACCCCGTCGACCGATCGCAGCCCGACGCATCTGGCCAAGCGCATCATTGCCTGTCTGGACGTGCGCACCAACGACGCCGGTGATCTGGTCGTGACCAAAGGCGATCAATACGACGTGCGCGAGGCCGGCGAGGTCCGCAATCTCGGCAAACCGGTCGAGCTGGCTCGGCGCTATTACGAAGAGGGTGCCGACGAGATCACCTTCCTCAACATCACGGCCTTCCGCGATTTCCCGCTGGCGGACCAGCCGATGCTCGAGGTCCTCGAACGGACCTCCGAGCGCGTCTTCGTGCCGCTCACCATCGGCGGAGGCATCCGTGCCTTTCGCGATGCCGCCGGCAAGGACTATTCCGCATTGGACGTGGCCGACGCTTATTTCCGCTCCGGGGCCGACAAGATCTCGATCGGCTCGGATGCGGTCGAGGCCGTCGAAGGCTATCTGCAACGCGGAGCCAAGGACGGCAGCACGGCCATCGAGCAAATCGCCGGTGTCTACGGGAACCAGGCGGTGGTCATCTCCATCGATCCGCGTCGCGTTTATGTCCGCTCCCCCGAGGAGACGCACCATCACACGGTCGCGACCGGCACGCCGGGACCAGAGGGCGAGCAGTACTGTTGGTTTCAATGCACGGTCAAGGGCGGACGCGAGGGTCGCGACGTCGACGCCGTGGAGCTTGCGCGGGTCTGCGAGATCCTGGGGGCCGGCGAGATCCTGCTCAACTCGATCGACCGCGACGGCACGGGTGCAGGCTTCGATCTCGAGCTGGTTCAGGCCGTGAGGTCGGCGGTCGGTATCCCGGTCATCGCCTCGAGCGGTGCCGGCTGTGTCGAGCACTTCGCGGAGGTGTTCGCGGCGACGGACGTCGAGGCTGCGCTGGCTGCGGGGATCTTTCACCGGCGCGAGGTGCCGATTCAGGCCGTGAAGTCCTATCTCCTCGCCCGGGGGATCGAGATCCGGGCCTGATGGGAGGGGGGCACGACAGCCCGATGGTCCGAACGCTCGCGCGCGTCCTCCTGGGTGTCTCGTTCGGCGTCCTCGTCGGCTGCGCCGTTCCCGGACAGATGACCGAGCCGATGTCCGGACAGGCCTCCGATCAAGCCGACAGCGGGCGCCGCGATACGATTCCCGGCTCGACCCGTCCTCCGCAGGGCATGAGCCGGGGCGATTGGTTGAGCAGGGTCGCCGCATGCCATCTTCTGCGCGTCGGACAGAATCTCGACGTCGCCGTGACCGATTCGGCGGTGATTGCCGCCGCCGACAAGTACGGATTTCGGGTCGATGCGATCATCGAGCGGTCCAATCAGCTGGTCGTCGAGTACGACTCGCGCGGATCGGCACTCCTCGACTTCGCGACCGAGTCCTGTCGGCAAGTCTCCGACGCGACCGGAATGGCCTCGACCTTGGTTCGGTTCGAGCCGAATGGGACCTTGCGGATGCATTGGCTGCGCATCGACGGCGCCGAGATCGCCGACGGATTCGCGGAGAAGACCATCGGCGAGCTACGCCGCGGGCGGGCCGTCGGTCTGGTGATCAACAGCCCCGGAGGCTCGGTCTTCGAGGCGCGCAAGCTCGGACGCTACCTGCGTACCATGGGTCTGCGCACCGCGGTCGATCAGGCCTGCACTTCGGCCTGCATCGATGTCCTCGCGGGTGGCGCAGAACGCTACGTCACGCCCGATGCGAAGCTGGGGATCCATCAGAGCAAGGTTCCGAGGCGCTTCAGCAGCCACGAGGGCGGTCAGCTCTATGTCGCCGACGCCTTCCTCTATCTGCGCGAGATGGGCATCGATCCGGATGTCGCCATCGCCGCCGCCTCCGTGCCCAACAACAAGATTCTTCTCATCTCGCTATCCGACGCGCTGCAGACCGGTCTGGTCACGGACGTAATCGAGCGCGTGGAGTAAAACCGCGCCGGGATGGAGCTGCGTGCCGGGTGCCGTTTTGGGGCGGGGGGATGAACTAGGCCGCCGAGGCGGGCGTTCCAAAGAGTTCGCCACTTCCATGCGCTGGATCAAAAAAAACATCTGGATCAAAGCCTTCTGTTGATATCCAATAGTAACGATTTACAGAATTATGAAAATTAATAGATCATAATTCCGTAAAATTCGCACAGTCTTATGGGACGGCAGTCAATCCGTGCTCGCGTTCAGGCGATGCGGCACGACCGAACGATCGCGTCGCAGATTCGAATCTGCGCACGGCTCACCTCCGGATCTCCGTCCGACCTTTGCCTGATCGAGCAGTTTATGGCATCCATCTTCACCGCTGTCGGTTTCATGGCCGCTCTCGGCCTGCTGCTCGCCACGATCTTGATCCTGGCGAACCGGCGGCTTTACGTCTACGAAGACCCGCGCATCGATCAGGTCGAAGACCTGCTGCCGCGCGCGAACTGCGGTGCCTGCGGTACCGCGGGCTGTCGACCGTTCGCCGAGATGCTGGTCAAGGGCGAGATCGCGCCCGGCCGCTGTACAGTCAACTCGCCCGCGATGAACAAGCTCATCGCGGATTTTCTGGGCGTCGACCTCGGTGCCGACGAGAAGCGCGTGGCACGGCTGGCCTGTGCCGGCGGGGCCCATGTCGCCTTCATGCGGGCCTCCTACGGCGGTGTCGAATCCTGCCGCGCGGCCGCCTTGGTTTCCGGCGGCGGCAAGGGTTGCTCCTGGGGCTGTCTGGGAATGGGCGATTGCGCCGAGGTCTGTGACTTCGATGCGATCCGACTCGATCGCCACGGTCTGCCGATCGTCGATGCCTCCAAGTGCACCGCCTGCGGCGATTGCGTCACGGTCTGTCCGAAGGATCTCTTCAGCCTGCATGCCATCAGCCATCGTTTGTGGGTGGCGTGCAAGAACCTGGACCCGGGAGACGAGGGCGAGCATGAATGCGATGTCGTCTGCACAGCGTGCGGACGCTGTGCGCAGGATTCCCCCGAGGGTTTGATCGAGATTCGCGACAACCTGGCCGTCGTGGATTACACCAAAAACGCGATCGCCTCGAAGGTCGCAATCGAGCGCTGTCCGACCGGCGCCATCGTTTGGCTCGAACCGGACGGTCGGATCATCAAAGGGAAGGACGCCAGAAAGGTGGTCCGCAAAGAGGCATTGCCGCTGGCTTGACGCCTTGGTCCGGGAGTGTCGTCTGCTGCAATCGGCACCCCCCGAAATCGGTCGTTCGAAGAATCGAAGCATCCACCCTGTCGCGCCCTCGAGCCCCGGCTTATCGCCGGTGGCCGGGCCGCCGGGTCAACCACAGAGAAGCCCCATGTTCGGAAAGCCCATGTTCGGAAATAAGGACGAGAAGCAGGTCAAGTATCCCGGCACACGGATGGCGATGGACGGCAACACCGCCGTCATCATGTGCGAGCGCGAAGCCTCCGATGCGGCCGGCGCCTATCCCATTACGCCGTCGACCCAGATGGGTGAGTATTGGGCCGAGGAGGTCGCGAAAGGCCACCTCAACGTGTCGGGAAACCCGCTGATCTTCGTCGAGCCCGAATCCGAGCATGCCGCTGCGGCCGTCACCGCCGGCATGTCCATGACCGGCCTGCGCGCCGTCAACTTCTCCTCTGCCCAGGGCGTGGCCTTCATGCACGAGTCGCTTTACGCGGCCGTGGGCAAGCGTCTGCCCTATGTCCTGAATATCGGCTCGCGCGCCATCACCAAGTCGAGCCTGAACGTCCACTGCGCGCACGACGACTATCACTGCATCGACGATACGGGCTTCACCCAGGTTTACGGCAAGAGCGCCCAAGAGGCGGCGGATCTCAACCTGATCGCGCGCAAGATCGCCGAGTTGACCCTCACCCCCGCCGCGGTCGGTCAGGACGGCTTTCTGACCACCCATCTCATCGAGCCGCTGCTGGTGCCCGAGCGCGCTTTGATCGCCGAGTTCTGCGGTCGTCCGGATGACATCATCACCTGCCCGACCCCGGCCCAAAAATTGGTCTACGGACCGACCCGCCGCCGCGTTCCCATGGTCTGGGACGTCGACAACCCGGTCACCTCGGGCTCCGTGCAAAACCAAGACGCCTACATGCAGGCCGTCGCCGCCCAGCGCCCTTACTTCTTCGACCATATCGAGCCGATTGCCGATCAGGTGATGGACGAGTTCCATGCGCTGACCGGGCGGCGCTATCAGCGCGTCGGCGGGTACCGCACGGAGGATGCCGATTACATCATCCTCGGCCAAGGCAGCATGATTACCCAGGCCGAGGCGGTCGCGGACTATCTGCGCGAGACGCGCAAGCTCAAGGTCGGCGTCGTCAATCTGACCATGTATCGCCCGTTCCCGGGCGATCTGATCGGGCAGATGCTCAAGGGCAGGAAGGGCGTGGCGGTGCTGGAGCGCACGGATCAGCCCCTGGCCGAGGATCTGCCCGTCATGCGCGAGGTGCGCGCCGCCCTCACCAAATGCCTGGAGAACGGCAGCGTCGAGAAGGGCGAGCGCATGCCTTATCCGGACTACGCGGTCTACCGTCAGGGCGACATGCCGCGGCTCTATTCGGGCTGCTACGGTTTGGGCTCGCGCGATCTTCAGCCGGAGGGCCTGATCGCCGCGATCGAGAACATGCTGCCGGGCGCTGCGCACCGTAAGTTCTTCTATCTTTCGGTCGATTTCATCCGCAAACCCTTCGATCCCAAGGACGAGATCCGCATCCAGGCCCTCAAGGACGCCTATCCGCACATCGGCGAGCTCGCACTGCGCGGCAGCGAAAACCCCAACCTTCTGCCCAAGGGCGCCATCACGGTGCGGATGCACTCGGTCGGCGGCTGGGGCGCGGTCACGACGGGCAAGAACCTGGCGATGACCCTTTATGACCTGCTCGGCTTCGACATCCGTGCCAATCCTAAGTACGGCTCGGAGAAGAAGGGTCAACCGACCACCTATTTCCTCTCGGCCGCACCCGAGCCGATCCGGCTCAACTGCGAATACACCTATGTCGACGTGGTCCTGAGCCCGGATCCGAACGTCTTCACCCACTCCAATCCGCTCGCCGGGCTGGATCGGGGAGGGCGCTTCATCGTCCAGTCGAGCCTCGACAACCCCGAGCAGGTCTGGGCGAGCTTCCCGCCGGCCGCACGCAAATACATCGTCGAGCATGAGATCCGCGTCTACTACATCGATGGCTTCAAGATCGCCCGCGAAGAGGCGTCCGATCCGGAGCTGCAGATCCGCATGCAGGGCAATACCTTCCAAGGTGCCTTCTTCGCCGCCTCGCCCCTGATGGAGCGCGCCGGACTCGACGAGGCCGGACTCTTCTCCGCCATGGAGGAGCAGATCCGCCACAAGTTCGGCGCCAAGGGCGAGCGTGTCGTGCAGGACAACCTGCGCATCGTGCGCCGCGGCTTCGACGAGATCGTCGAGATCGTGGACAAGCCGATGATCAGCGGTCAGCTCCTGCCCCGCAAGGAGACGGGGCTGCCGATCATGCTCAAACAGCTGCCCGAGGGCGACGGCGGCATCACGGACGTGCATCGCTTCTGGGAGCAGACCGGCGCCTTCTACGCCAGCGGTCGCGGCAGCGACAACCTCGCCGATCCGCACATGGCGCTGTCTCTGATGCCGGCTTCGAGCGGCGTCTATCGCGACATGACCCAGATCCGTTTCACCTATCCCAAATACGTGCCCGAGAACTGCACCGCGTGCGGCAACTGTTTCTCGGTCTGTCCGGACAGCGCCATCCCTGGTCTGGTGAACAAGATCTCGGACGTCTTCGCCGCCGCCATCGCCAAAGTCGAGCGCGGGATGCCGACACAGCATCTGCGCCGCGAGACCCGCAGCGTCGAAAAACGTCTGCGCAAGCTCATCGATGCGGCCGGGGATGCCCCCGACATGCGCGCGCTGATGGACCGCGCGGTGCTCGAGACGCTGGCCGCCTATCAGGGCGAGCCCGAGCAGAAGGCCGTCATGGAGCAGGAATTCGGCCTCGTGATGCAGGCGCTCGGCGACTATCAGTTTGCCGTGACCAAGCCCTATTGGAGCAACCGCGAAAAGAAGCAGAAGGGCAGCGGCGGACTCTTCAGCATCACCGTCAACCCCTACACCTGCAAGGGGTGCAACGAGTGCATCGAGGTCTGCGACGACGGCGCGCTGATCTCCGAGCCCCAGACGACGCAGACGATCGAGGAGATGCGCGCCAAGTGGGACTTCTGGCTCGACCTGCCGACCACGGATCCGGACTTCATCCGCATCGATGACCTGGACGACAAGATCGGCGCCCTGGAGACCCTGCTGCTCGACAAGTCCAACTACCAGTCGATGGTCTCGGGCGACGGCTCCTGCATGGGCTGCGGCGAGAAGACGGTCATTCACCTCTTCACGGCGACCGTCGCCGCGTTGATGCAGACCCGTGTGAAGCGTCATCTGGCCGAGCTCGACGATCTGATCAACCGGCTGGAGACCCATGTCCGGTTGAAGCTCGCCTCCAAGATCGACCTGACCAACACCGCTGCCATCAGCAAGGCCGTCAACGCGCACAAGGACGCGGACCTGCGGCTGTCCGATTTGTCCGCCGAGCTGGACCTGGATCGCAGCGCCGAGCCGGTCGATCCCGAGTGGCTGACCTGGGTGACGGGTCTGCTCGATAAGCTGCGTCATCTCAAGGCCCAGTACACCGCCACCCAGCCGCGCTCGGCCATGGGTATCGTCAACTCGACGGGCTGCTCCTCGGTCTGGGGCGCGACCTTCCCCTTCAACCCTTATCCCTTCCCCTGGTCGAATCACCTCTTCCAGGACTCTCCCTCGATGGCGCTCGGTCTCTTCGAAGGCCACATGCGCAAGATGGGCGAGGGCTTCAAGGCGATCCGCATGGCGCGCCTGGAGCTGGAGCGCGGCTACAACCCGGCCGAGCATGGCGAGGCCCTGACCTACTTCGGCTGGAAGGACTTCTCCGACGAGGAATGGCTGCTGTGTCCGCCGGTCGTCGCGGTCGGCGGCGACGGGGCCATGTACGACATCGGCTTCCAGAACCTCTCGCGCGCGCTCATGTCCGGCCATCCGGTGAAGATCATGGTGCTCGACACCCAGGTCTACTCCAACACGGGCGGTCAGTCCTGCACCTCGGGCTTCATCGGCCAGGTCGCCGACATGGCCCCCTATGGCAAGACCGCCAAGGGCAAGACCGAGATCCGCAAGGAGATGGGACTCATCGGCATGGCCCATCGCACCAGCTTCGTGCTCAACGGTGCGGCCGGCAATCTCACGCACCTGCTCGAAGGCTTCATCGACGGGCTCAACGCCCGTCACCCGGCGCTGTTCAACATCTACACCAGCTGCCAGCCCGAGCACGGCATCGGCGACGAGATGTCCACCCATCAAAGCCGCATGGCGATCGAGTCGCGTGCCTATCCGCTGTTCCGCTTCGACCCGGATGCCGGCACCAGCTTCGAGGAATGCTGCTCCATCGAGGGCAATCCGAACATCGATCAGGACTGGATCAGCTGGACGTTGAAGTACACCGACGAGAAGGGCGAGCCGGCCGAGATGACCGTCCCATTCACCTTCGCGGACTTTGCGATGACCGAGGGACGTTTCCGTAAACACTTCCGGAAGGCCCCGCCGGAGACCTGGAACGACGCCATGATCCCCATGGCCGAGTTCCTGGAGATGGACGAGGATGCTCGCATCGGACACTTCCCCTACGTCTGGGGCGTGGACGCCAAGAACCGCCTGATGCGGGTCCTGGTCTCTCAAGAGCTGGTGACCTCCTGCGAAGAGCGGCGCGCTTTCTGGACACAGCTGCGCGGGATCTGCGGACACCTCAATAAGGTTGACGTCGAGCAGGTGCGCAACCAGGCCAAGGCCGAAATGGCACAGAAGCTGACCAGCAGTCTGCTGGCCATGGCCGGCGGCGACGTGGGGGCGCTCGCGTCCTTCTCGGGCGGCGGCAACGGTGCCGCGGCGGCCGGCAGCAACGGCTCGGGCAACGGCGCGGTGACCGATTGGGAGCCCGTCTGGGTCGAGACCCCGGAGTGCACCGCCTGCGACGAGTGCATCACCATCAACCCCAAGGTCTTCAAGTACAACGCGGATAAGAAGGTCGAGGTGATTGATCCCAAAGGCGGCTCCTATCAGGACATCGTCAAGGCCGCCGAGAAGTGCACCGCCGGCTGCATCCACCCGGGCACCGCCTGGAACCCGGCGGAGGCCGGACTGGAGAAGCTGCTCAAGCGGGCTGCGAAGTACCAATAGGAGCGGGTGAATCCAGCGCCGCGGCGCGGTGCGCTCGACCTTTCAGGTCTGGTGCGGCGCGTCGTCCCGATCCCAATCCAACGCAGCAGTCACGCATGGCTCTTCTCAGCATCTTCAAGCGTCATCCGACCTTCGATCACGGCATCTACCCGGTCGAGCACAAGGATCTGACAGCGGACAAGCCGATTCGGCGGCTCCCCTTTGCGCCCGAGCTGGTCATCCCGCTCGCCCAGCATAAAGGGGTGCCGGCCGTTCCTTTGGTCAAGGTCGGCCAGGAGGTCGTGCGCGGCGAGCCGATTGCTCGCGCCGAGGGTTTCTTGTCTGTGCCCATGCATGCCCCGGCGACCGGGGTGATCAGGGCCATCGCACTGACACCCACCGCCGACGGCCCCAAGACTCAAGCGATCTTTCTCAAGGTCTACGAGGCCGCGAGCCAAGAGGTCCTTTACGACCTGGAGCGCGACCTCGACGCCATGACGCCCGACGAGATCGTCGCGGCCGTGCAGGATGCCGGGCTGGTCGGACTGGGTGGCGGGGCCTTCCCGAGCCACGTGAAGATGAAGCCCCCCGCGGGGAAGGTCATCGAGACGGTTATCGTCAACGGCTGCGAGTGCGAGCCATACCTGACCTGCGACCATCGGATCATGCTCGAGCAGAGCGACGCCCTGATCCGCGGCATCAAGCTCGCGCTCAAGGCGACCGGTGCCAAACGGGCCATCATCGGTGTGGAGGACAACAAGCTCGATGCGGTTGCTCATCTGCGGGCGGTCATCCCGAAGGATCTGCCCATCACCGCGGAGGCCGTGGAGACCAAGTATCCGCAAGGCGCGGAGAAGATGCTCATCAAGAGCATCCTGCGCAAAGAGGTTCCGGTCGGCGGGCTGCCGGCGGATATCGGCGTGGCGGTCTACAACGTCGGCACACTCGCCCAGATGGGCGACCTTCTGCCCAAGGGCAGGGGCCTGATCGAGCGCGTCGTCACCGTGAGCGGTCCGGCCGTTGCTAACCCGGGCAACTTCATGGTTCCGATCGGCACCCCCTTGCGGTTCCTGCTCGGACAGGTCGGGCTCGCGGCAGACCGGGTCGGCGAGGTGATCCTCGGCGGTCCCATGATGGGCATGGCCGTCGCCTCGCTCGACGTTCCGGTCACCAAGGCGGTGTCCGGCGTGGTGGCCTTGGAGCGCGAGGATCCGGATCTGGCGCGGCGTAAGGTCTATCCCTGCATCAAGTGCGGCGAATGCCTGAAGGCATGTCCGATCTCGCTCAATCCCTCGATGCTCGGCGAGCTGGCGCTGGCGCGTCAGTACGATCGGATGGCCAGCGAGTTCAACCTGAACCAGTGCTTCGAATGTGGCTGCTGTGCCTACGTGTGTCCGTCGAACATTCCGCTGACGCAGTATTTCCGGATCGCCAAATCCATCAATCGGGACAAAAATGGCTAAGCCGATCGAAATCAGAACCTCACCGCACCTGAAGCGGGCGATCAGCGTCGACCGCATCATGCGCAATGTGGTCTTTGCGCTCTTGCCGATCTGTGCCTTCGCGGTCTTTCAATTCGGGCTCAGCGCGCTGCTGCTGCTCCTCACCACCACCGGCGTAGCGATTGCGACCGAATGGTTTTTCTCGCGCATGAGCGAGCGGGGCAGCACCGTTTCGGACTGGTCCGTGGTCATCACGGGCATCCTGCTCGGGCTGACGCTGCCGCCGGGCTTTCCGCTCTGGATGGCTGCCGTGGCCGCCTTCGTCGGCGTGGCGCTGGGTAAGGCGCTGTTCGGCGGACTGGGCTACAACGTCATGAATCCGGCGCTGGTCGGGCGCGCCTTCGTGCAGGCCGCCTTTCCGGTGGCGATCACGGCCTGGACCCCGGCCTTCGCGCCGGGTCGTTTCGCCGAGTTGATCCCCTCGACCCTGACGGTGCCTTTTATGCAGCCGGTTCCGGTCACGGATTGGATCGCCGGACTTCAGCTTGATGCCTGGACAGGTGCCACACCGTTGGCCCTGCAGAAGTTCCAGCACATCGAGCTGCCGGTGACCGATGTCTTTACCGGGATGATCGCCGGCTCGGCCGGGGAGACCTCGGCACTCCTCATCCTGATCTGCGGTCTCTGGCTGGCCGCGAAACGCATGTTGGACTGGCGCATCCCGGTCGCGGTGATGGCGGGTGCGGCCTTGACCGCGCTGCCCTTCTGGCTGATGGACGCCAGCCTCTATCCGAGCCCCTGGTTCGTGCTCTTCTCGGGCGGACTCATGCTCGGGGCCTGGTTCATGGCGAGTGACATGGTGGCCTCGCCGGTCACCACCAGCGGCGTCATCATCTACGGGCTCTTCATCGGGTCCTTGACGGTCTTCATCCGACTGTTCGGTGGCCTGGTCGAAGGGATCATGTATGCGATCCTGTTGGCCAACGCGCTTGGACCCTTGATCATGAGCTGGACCCAGCCACGGGTCTACGGAACGGTCGGAAAGGGCCGGGGACGAGTGAGCCGATGAGCAACGACGCGCACGTTCAACCCCGGGCGCCGCTTCAGCCCGAAGCCACACCGTCCTGGGCCATGCTCCGCACACTCGGCGGGATCGCCATGATCTCGGGTCTGCTCGTGGTCCTCGTCGAGCAGTACACGCAGCCGATCATCGCCGAGAAGCAGCGCATCCTGACCGAAAAGGCGGTCTTTCGGGTCCTGCCCGGGGCCGTCGCCAAGCGCGATTTCCTCGTCACGGCCGAAGGGCAGCTGGTGCCGGCGGGGGCGGGCGTCAGCGGCGACCCGGTCTATGCGGCCTATGATGCCGAGAACCGGCTCAAGGGTTTGGCCTTCATCGGCGTCGGTGCGGGCTATGCAGGTCCGGTTCAGGTGATGTTTGCCTATGATCCCGAGTGCCGATGCATCGTCGGCAGTAAGGTGCTGAAATCGAACGAGACGCCCGGATTCGGCGACAAGCTCGACCTCGACCCTGAATTCCTGAGGAACTTCGAGGCGCTCGATGCCGGGCTCAACGCCGAGGGTACGGCGCTTGCGAACCCCATCGTGACCGTGAAGCACGGGACCAAGACCGAACCTTGGCAGATCGACGCCATCACAGGGGCAACCATCTCCTCGCGCGCGATGGGGAGGGCGGCCAATCAGGCCGCGGAGCGGGCTGTTCCCGCCATCCAGCGCGACCTGGCGAACCTGTCGCAACCCAAGTAACCCGGAGGCTTTTGCATGGCTGAATCGCCCAACCGGAGCGCGAGCGTCCGCCCGCCCACGCTCGCTCTGAATCCGCAGGAGACGCTCACCGCGGACACCTTCATTCGCGGCCTGTGGAAGGAAAACCCGGTCTTCGTGATGTTGCTCGGCATGTGTCCGGTGCTGGCGGTGACCAATACCTCCATCAACGCACTCGGCATGGGTTTGGCCACCACCTTCGTGCTGGTCGGCTCGGGCGTGCTGGTGTCCTTGCTGCGCAACTGGATCCCCAAGCAGGTGCGGATTGCGAGCTATATCGTCATCATTGCGACCTTCGTGACCGTCGTCGACTACGGGATCCAGGCGATCAGTCTCGAGCTCTACGCGGCGCTCGGTGCCTTCATCCAGCTCATCGTGGTCAATTGCGTCATCCTCGGACGTGCCGAGGCCTACGCCTCCAAGCAGCGCCTGCATACCACCCTGATCAACAGTCTCGGGATGGGTGCCGGCTTCACCTTGGCACTGCTGTCGCTCGGCACCGTGCGCGAGATCCTCGGCAACGGGAGTCTCTTCGGCGTTCCGCTCTTCGGCGAGAGCTTTCAACCCTGGGTGATCATGGTCCTGCCGCCGGGCGGTTTCTTCGTGCTCGGGACCTGGCTGCTGCTCTTCAACTGGCTGCGTCTGCGTAAGGAGCGCAAGGCCATGCAACAATCCGGGGTCGCCGCGAATGCAGGATGAGTCGCTCTATCTAATCTTTCTGAATGCCGCCGTCGTCAACAACTTCGTGCTGGCGCTTTTTCTCGGGATCTGTCCCTTCCTCGGCGTCTCCGCCAAGAAGGAGACCGCCTGGAACATGGGTCTCGCGGTCATTTTCGTGATGCTCGTGAGCTCGGTCAGCGCTTACGGCATCAATTGGCTGCTGACCGAATTGGACCTGCTGTTCCTTCGGCTGATCTGCTACATCGCCGTCATCGCCTCGGCCGTGCAGCTCGTGGAGATGCTGGTCAAGCGCTACAGCCCCGCGCTCTTTCGGTCGCTCGGTATCTTCCTACCCTTGATCACGACCAACTGCGCGATTCTTGGGCTCGCGCTCTTTCAGACCGCGAAGGAATACGACTTCGTCCAGAGCCTGGTCTACGCACTCGGCGCGGGCGGCGGCTTCATGCTGGCCTTGATGCTGATGGCCGGTCTGCGCGAGAAGCTTGAGCTTGCCCGCGTGCCGAGCGTCAGCCAGGGCGCGGCCATGAGCCTCATGCTGGCTGGGCTTCTGTCGCTCGCCTTCATGGGCTTCGCAGGACTCGGAGGCTCGCATGGCTAAGGTGCTCTTGGCCTCGCTGATCATCTTTCTGGTGCTCGCGGCCTGGGTCATGGTGGAGCGCCTCTATGCGGCTTTCGCAGTCCGTCATCCTGAGCTCGGGCCCTTCCGCCGCAACGACGGCGGGTGCTCCTGCGGCAGCGGAAGCTGCGAACGGCGCTCGGACGGAGCCTCCTGCGGCACCTGAATAAGCGCAGTTCTTTTTCAGATTCGTCGTCGCTCGTTCGACGGCGAGTCATCACATCCATTTCGTCTCGGCTCCGGTGGAGCCCGCAAGAGTATAAGGAGCGCGTAAACCATGAGTGAAGCCACGGCCGATTTGGGTCCGACGACTCAGGCATTCATCAAGGATTCCAGGCGAATCACCCCCGAGAGCTCGGAAGAGGTCCGCCATATCACCCTGCAGGTGGTCGACCCGGCGTTTCAATTCGTCGAAGGCCAAAGCATTGGCGTGGTGGTGCCGGGACCGCATCCGTTCGGAAATCCCTACCATGTCCGGCGCTACTCGATTGCCAACGCGCGCAGCATCCCGCTCGACTCCGGTGTTGCACTCGATCTTCTGGTCCGTCGCTGCTTCTATATCGACGAGGTCAGCGGAGAACGCTATCCGGGTATTGCCTCGAACTATTTGTGCGATGCGAAGCCGGGTGCCCCGCTGACCATCAGCGGCCCCTATCTCAGTCCTTTCAAGATGCCGTTGGACAACCGCGCCAACCTCCTCATGATCGGGACCGGGACCGGCATCGCCCCGTTTCGGGCCTTCGCACAGTTGATCTACGAGCGGCGCGGCGACTGGAAGGGGCAGGTCCGGCTGTATTACGGCGGCCGCAGCGGACTGGACCTCATGTATACCAACGACGAGACCAGCGATCTCGCCAACTATTACGACGAGAAGACCTTCAAGGCATTCAGGGCGCTCGGCACGCGTCCGATGATGACGTCTTCGCAGGCGCTGGAGCGCGGCCTGTCCGACAACGCCGACGAGGCATTTCACCTCATCAACGAGCCCACGACGCATGTCTTCCTCTCGGGACTGGGCAAAATTGCAGCGGTCTTCGACAAGGTTATGGCCGACCGGGTAGGGTCGTCCGAAGACTGGAAGGCGGTCAAGGAGAAGATGATCGACGAGGGACGTTGGTCCGAGCTGATCTATGATTGATTGCGGGGATTGATCGCGGGGATTGACCGAAGGGACTGAAAAGAGCTGATTGAAGGGGCAGAGAGGCCGAGTAAGCCGCGTCACCGACAGGGCTGGACGCGGCTCAACTCGGCGGATTCCCCGGCGATTTCGCGGGACTTTGCGCGCGCGAGAACCCGCCGAGATCCAAACTGACCCGCACCTGGGTCTGCGGCTTGTGGCCTTCTGGCCGTGTTCCGATCCACAGTGCCACCAGGCCCAGAATGGCTGCCACCGACAGCGCCAGCACATGCCCGGGGGTGGCGAGTCCGTACCAGACCGACCAACTGATCGCCATGCTGCCGATGGCCGCGGTCTTGCCGGTTCGGCACATCTCGCCGCGCTCGAGAAAGCCACGAATCGACTCGCCGAACCGTGGGTGCTCGACCAAGAAGCGCACCCGTTTAGGCGAGCTGCGCAGCCACAGCCAGGTCGCACAGATCCAGAATACCGTCGTCGGCATCAGCGGCAACACCATCCCGAGAAAGCCCAATCCGAAGCATAGCCAGCCCAACAGGTTGTAAACCCGGCGCCGACGTAGGCCAACGTTTGCGACAAGAGGGTCTTGTTCGGGGATATTGCCGTGCATCGGATGCTCCAGGCTGAGGGTCGACTTCCGAAGGGACATCGAGGTTCGACTACCCGAATCCGGGATAGATTCCCCTGCGGCTCCGCTCCATCCAGAAGGACCCCACAACGGCCCGACTGACTGCGAGGCCGAGAGTATAGCGGCTCTCGCCCGGTACGCCCATCGGCCGGAAGGGGAAGTGACGATCGACGGACGCCGCGACAACAGAGCGGTCCCGCCGATCGGCTCCGGAGCGGGACACGCCGGGGAGGAAGCAGGGCATCCCGTGTGCCGTGGGTTTTACGCCGCATTGCATGCCCCGCGCACGCCGGGCCGACGTTGCGCCTCCTCGCCTTAGGGGCCGCTACGCCTCGTCCCGACGCGCGAGACGCACCCTGCTTACCGAAGAACCCACGCGCGCTTGGTATAGACGGCAGTCTCAAGGCGTGGGCGAGACGGAAATTCCGCGCGCCGCGAGCCACTGGGTATCGAGCTGCCATTCAACGGATTCGACCTGCGCTTGCGCCAGAATCAGACCTTGGGCACGCTTTTGGTGATCGATCAGCTCCTGTTGTGCGGCGATCACCTGCGGATCATTGTCCGCCTTGTTGGTCAAATTCGGGTGGATGATGGCGAGGAAACGGTAGGCCGGTACGTCGAAGGAGCGCGGTGTCGAGATCGTCGCGACGCCGTTTTCGAACGAGACCACCCGGAAACGATAGGGGTAGGACGAAACCAGCGGATCTGCTTCGAGGACTTGATCGAGCTCCCAAACCTGCGGCTTCCAGGCCGAGGCAATCCAAACGGCCAGGGCGCCGATGACGACGACGCCGATTGCGATACTGTAGATACGGGTGAAACGATCCATCCGGGGGTGTCTCCTGAGGTCGGTGCATGGCATGACGAGGACACGGCGAGACGTCCCCGAAAAAGGAGCAGCTTGCTCCGCTCGCACCATTTGTCCCATGAAAAACGTCAATCACTCTCGATGGCCGCAGGGTTTTTCTGCTCCACCTTCGTCCAACCTGTGCCATGCTTGTCAACAGGGATCTAGAGGCAGTCTCGTCCAATGCAGCACAGAGACAGACAGTCGTTGGTTGCGGGTATCTCCGGTCTGGCGCAACAGGTCTACGACACCGAGGCACCGAACCGACAACAAGAGGCGATGGTCGAGCGGCTCAACCCGCTGCTCGATGCCTTTTTGCTTGAATCTCAGCCGATCGAAGCGGTCGAGGCGACCATTTTGATTGCCGATATTCGCGGCTTCACGGCGCTGACCGAGTCCCAACCCCCTCACACCATCATCAGGCTGCTCAATCGGTACTTCGCGCGGATGGTGGAGCTGGTCCACCGTCACGGGGGCGTCGTCGACAAGTTCATGGGCGACGCCGTGATGGCGCTCTTCGGCGCGCCGGTCCGTCGCGACGATCACCTCAAGAGTGCGCTTTCCTGTGCGGTCGAGATGCAGCAGGCGATGCTCGAGCTCAACCGCGAAAGCCAACTGATCGGAGAGCCCAACATCTATGCCGGTATCGCCGTCAACAGCGGCAGCGTGATGGCGGGCAGCTTCGGCTCGCGGGTCTACAACGAGTACACCGTGATCGGCGACACGGTCAATCTGACGGCCCGCATGGAGGGCTACAGCCTGCGGGGGCAGGTGCTGCTCAGCGATGCCAGCTATGCGTCCGCGCGCGACTACATCGACATCGGCAGCGCCAACTCGCTCTTCGTGAAGGGCAAGGCGCGCGAGATCACCCTCTACGAGCTGCTCGCCGTCAAAGGGCCGGAGCGACTGGTGGTTCCGCAGGTCGAGATCCGTCGCTCGCCGCGCGTTCTGGTTGACTTTCCGATCGCCTTCCGTCGGGTCGAGTCCAAGTGCATCCTGTCACAGCGCTTCATGGGCAAGGCAAACGATCTGAGCTATTACGGGATGAACGCCGATCTGCCTCTGATTCTGCCGCCCTATTCGGAGGTGATCCTGACCTTCGTACCCGAATTCGGTGCCGATCCGGCGACCGAGGTCTATGCGCGGGTCCTGCGAACCCAGCCGAGCGAGGGATTCCACCGCACCAACCTCGAGTTCACCACGATCGATACGCCCGGGCACCGTCTCGTGAAGCGATACGTCGATCAGCTCCTCTGGCGGCGTTGAAAGGTCAGCCCGTCGGCGTCTGCCCCGTGACCCTCAAGCGAGCCGCGGTCTCATGAACCCGAGCCTCGTCGCCGATAGCCTCGTCCTGCTGCACGCCTTCTTCATCGCCTTCGTCGCCTTCGGCGGGTTCTTGACGTTGCGCTGGCCAGCGGTGGCGTACCTGCATCTGCCGTGTCTCCTCTGGGGTATCCTTATCGTGCTTGGCGGCTTTATCTGTCCGCTAACGCCGCTTGAGATCCAATGGCGACTCGCAGCAGGAGAGGGCGGCTACAGCGGCGGTTTCATCGACCATTACATCATGCCTCTGATCTACCCCCCCGGCCTGACCCGCGGAACCCAAATCCTGCTCGGCCTCGCGCTTATGATCGGCAACGGGCTTCTCTACGGATGCCTTTGGCACAAGCGCGGTCGCCGGAGCAGCCGACGTCTGTAGGTTTACGGGGTGAGCAAAGCGAACGCCCTGAGCTAGCTGATTGCCACTCGCCACCCAGGCTCACCTACCTATCGGAGATGCGACAAGACCTGTCGCGTCATGGGTTCACTCTAGGTTCATCGCGCACGCCTGCCGAGCGAAAACGCCTCGGATCGAGGCGGGCGCGCCACCCCCGAACAACGGACCGGAGCCCAAGGATCATGACTGCTCGCCAGCCCCCCAAACCTGCCCGCCCGCGTGACATCGCCTTCCCGCGCCACTACCTGCGGTTCGGCATTCTGGAAGTCCCGCCACCGGCCATGGCCGGGTCACGCCACTTCGAACCCATACCGTACCAGTGGTCGTGCCATGTCGAGACCGAGAGCGGCTTGGTCGATCAGTTCGGATTTCTGGACACCCGCGGACTCGATCCGCGACCCGAGCTGGTCGATGCACTGCTCGCCGTCATCGAGCGCAAGGGTTCGATTCTGGTGCCCTCCGCCCGCGAGACAGCGCTCCTGCATGGTTTGCAACGACGCATTGCCGATCCGACAGGAGCATTCGCCGATGCTCTGACCCGATTGGTGGAGATCGATCGACTCGCGAAGGGACGAAGGGATCCCGCTGCACGTCGGGTTGTCTTGGGAATCCGCACGGCAGCATTGGTCCTCTGGCCCGATGATGCAGCCGACCCTTCGCCCATGCTCCGCGACGATCGTGCAGCCGCGGCTGCTTATCTTGAGCTCATCGATGCGCGCACGCAGCGCATTCGTCGGCGCCAGCTCGCCCGTGCACTGGTTCGGTACGGTGATCTGGAGCTCTCGGACCTGGTGCAAGCCTTCGCTGAACATGCGGGCGGCGGTTCGGAGCCGATCAAGTCGGGTCCGATGCTCAATTGATCCCGCACGGAGCGGGCAGGGCGACGCGTCCGGATTATGACAGGAGGTTCGGGTTCGAGAACTGCCCGCAGCTCGTTCTCGGATGCGTCCCGCCGGAGGTCGTCTTCGCAGTGTCCTTCGACGGGACGATGCCGCGAGGCAGTGTTGCGTTCCACGAGGGCTTCGCAGCGGTTGACCCGTCGCCGCGCGCGAACGAGTTATGACGGGTCGGGTGAGCAACGCCGCGCCGTCTCTGTCGGCCCCGAACGCAGCCGACCGTCCGGGTCGAGGAATCGGACCACCGACCGGGGAGTAAGGGCCGAAGCGTTGCTCGCCGCGCTCGACATAGAGCGCGGTGTCGAAGACGCCACACCAGAGCACGACCTCCTCAGCCAGGCATCTCGGCCAAGGCGGCCAAAAAAGAACGCCGCAGGCCGAGACCGGCGCCGTGAATGGGGTAGGGTTCGGAAGTCATACCGTCGAGAGGCTCCGTTTCGAATCGTCATGCAGATGACGACCGCGTAATTGGATGCGTTCTTTCCGGCGGCAATGACGCCAATGGGCTCTCAGGCTCCGTCGACCGGCAATCCGGCCCGTCGCCACTCGGGCAGGCCGTCCTGCAGTCGTCTTGCCTGAAACCCGGCTTCGCGCAGGCGCGCCACGGCTTCAAAGGACAGGACGCACCAGGGCCCCCGGCAGTAGGCGACCACCTCGCGGTCTTGCGGCAACTCGCCGAGTCGGCTCTCCAGCTGATCGAGCGGGACGTTCAGTGCACCTACCAGATGCCCTTGGGCATACTCCTGCGGGGGGCGGACGTCGACGACCGTCACCAGCCCGTCGCGGACGCGGGCCAGCAGCTCGTCCGCCGGGATCGGCTCCAGTGCATCGCGCTGCTTGAGGTAGCTCGCGATCAGCTCGGCGACAGCCTCTTGATGGGTCTCGGCGAGCAGACGCAGCGTGGCGACCGCATCCAGCACCCGCTCGTCCGCCAGCGCGTAGTAGATGTGTTTGCCGTCGCGTCGCGGGGTCACGAGACCCGCGCCCTTGAGCTGCTGCAGATGCTTGGAGGTGTTCGCGATCGAGAGACCTGCGGCCCGCGCCAGATCCTCGACGTTGCGTTCGCCCTGCGCCAGGAAATCCAGCAGCTCCAGGCGTGCGGCGCTGGCGAGACCGCGGGCGATGAGCGCCAGATGCTCGAGCAGGGCCTGCTTGGGGGCCTTCTCGGCGATCGGCTCGGGAATCGGCTCGACAGGTGGCTTGGCGGCCCGATGAGGGATACGGGCTGTGGGCATGTCCAACGTGCTCCGATGCAGATGAAGGCTCGACGGCGGGGTTGTTCGAGGTTCGACGAGCGGTCAGTATACTTCCCGGACGGCCGACGAGTGCGACGGACGACTCCGCGATGATGCGGCGCCTGCTTCTTTCGGTCCGCCGCAGACCGTCCCGCCGGCGGACTCGACGCCGGGTTGCGCCGCAGCCACACCGGGCCGATCGGCCCGAATACGGAGAGCGTTAGCCTGTGCGATTCACCCCCCAAACCGGTCCGAACGGCACGCATTCCTGCCGCCTGTCCTTCCGTTGCGCCGCTGCGGCCGCCGCCGTCGTTGCTGTCCTCGGCGGTTCCCCGATCAGCGCGGAGCCCGTCCGTAGCGATCCCGAAACAGGCGCAGCCACCTACGAAACCCAAGCCCACGGCGTAGGCCTCTCGCTCACCCAACTCCTGCCCGACCAGGTCCGCGCCTTCTATGTCGCCCGCGGTTTCGACCTGGCCGATGCGGATGTCTTCGCGGATGCCTGCGTCTACATGACCGTGCTGCGCAACGACACGGCGCCGGGCGAGCTCGACTTTCGCCTGTCCGAATGGTCGATTCACCACGACGAAGAGGTCCGGCCCCTTCCGCCGTTGGACGACTGGCTGGCGCAATGGGCTGCGCGTGGCGTGCCCGATTCGGCGCGTCTCGCCTTCCGCTGGGCCCAGTTTCCCTCGGAGCAGTCCTATGCGCCCGGGGAGTGGAATCAAGGCATGTTGGCCATGGGGCTGCCGCCCGGCAGTCGCTTCGATCTGATTGCTCGTTGGACGATCGCGGACCAGACTTACGAGGGGAGACTCGACGATGTTCGTTGCACCGATTGACCGGATCCGCGCAGGCCTGTCGGTTTTGCCGGCCCTTTTCCTCTGCTTCGGCACCGTCGGAGCCGTCGGCACCGGCGGCGCCGCCGATCTGCCGCCCCTGAGCCACCGACTCACGTTGATCGAGGATCCCGCACCGGCGCCGCCGTTGCGCCTGGAGGATATCGACGGGGTCGAGCACGACCTTGCCGACCTCAAAGGCCGCTTGGTTCTGGTGAACTTCTGGGCCACCTGGTGCCCGCCGTGCCGTCGCGAGATGCCGTCCATGGAGCGGTTGTATCAGCAGTTCAAGGAGCGCGGTCTGACGGTCCTCGCGGTGGCCGTCGGCGAGGACATGGACACCGTCTTCGCCTTCACCGGTCAGCTGGATCCGGCGCCGACCTTTCCGCTCCTGCTCGACACCGATTCACGCGCCGCGCAGGACTGGGGTGTGAAGGGCCTTCCCACCAGCTTCGTGATCGACCCGGAAGGCAGGGTGATCCTCCGTGCCGTCGGCGGGACCGAGTTCGACGATGCAGCGGCCGTGGAGCAGTTAGTGCCCTATCTCCCGAAGCCTTGACGGCGTCCCGCGCTAACCCTCGGTTCGGCGCCCGACGAGATACCGTCGCTCGTCCGACGCTGCGGACATCACAACCTCCTGCGGATCGTTGCGGCGGCTGGTGCTGGCCCGATTATAGACCCGGCAGCGCGCATCTTAATGCGTGCCACGGAAGCGGACGGCTTCCAATTGGTTGAGGTTAAACCCGGGATCGAAGCAGAGTACACCTGGGCCGATCAGGACAGGGGAACGGACGATGGCGTCGGTTATGGCTTCGCTGTCGGTAAGCCGATTGCCAAAGCGTAGGCTATTCGCAACACTGCGGACCGGTTGCCCGCTGTTGATGAGGCGGATTTTTTTGGGCTTTTGACATCAAGAAGCTACCGTTCGTCGGATTAGGCCGTTGATCCTTCGCGTCGTTCCAGGTCGGGAGCCGTTCAGGGCTCGCGAATTCCTACGGTGCTCTTTGCAAACACGAGACATGTGCTATTTTTGCACTTGCAGGTTGGTGTGGCGTGGCGAAAACGCGCGATCGATCAATTCATCGGAGAATGGGGCCGGCCGAGCATCCTTGTACTTTCGGTATCTTTCCAGGGGGAGATCTTGCATGAAGACCTTCTCACTCGCCGCGCTCTCTGCCGTGCTGGTCGCAAGCCCGATCGTCGTCACCGCCCAGGGAATGGAGTATGGAACGGACCAGGTCCTTCCAAGCTTTGATGACCGTTGGTACATCGCCCCATTCGCCGCGTACACCTGGGCCGATCATCAGGAACGAGTCCGACTTCGGCGACTGGATCGTAACCGCGGGCGTCTCCATCGCGATCGGTACCCGGGGGGTCGCCAAGCCGGTAACCCGTAAGTACGAGCTGTCGGCCGATGCGCTGTTCGGATTCAACAAGGATACCCTGTCCCCGACCGGCGTCAGCAATGTCAACACCCTGGCGCGGGAACTGGACACGGTCAATTACACCGGCGTTCAGGTCGACGGTCATACTGACCCGATCGGCTCGGCTTCCTTTAACCAGGATCTGTCGGAGCGGCGTGCCAACTCGGTCGCGAATCAACTCGTCTCCGATGGCGTCCCGAACGACCGGATTCGGACTCAAGGCTTCGGCAAGACCAACCTGAAGGTCAGCGAGGCGGAATGCGCCGGCTCCACGAGCAGAGAGGCGCTCATCGAGTGTTATCAGCCGAACCGACGGGTAGAAGTCACCGTCGATGGCGTGACCCCCAAGTAATCGGTCGGGCCAGCTCGCACCAAGGTTCGGGGCCGGGCGATCTGCGGATCGTCTCGGCCTCGTCGGTTTTTGGGTGTCGAGATCGTCGTCCACCCCGGACGGGATTCCCACCCGCTAAAGAACGCGGCATTGCCTGGCCGCACTGGCCCCAACGTCCTCGAGGAGGAGATCCACGTGCCCCGGCAAAGAGAGTTTGTGGCCAATGCGCTCGAGGCCACCGTCCGTATCGGCATCCTGTTGCTGCTGGCGGCCTGGTGCTTCAGCATCGTCCAGCCATTCGTCATCCCCATCGTCTGGGGGATCATCATCGCGGTGGCGCAGTACCCCGGCTATCTCAAGCTGCGTGTCTGGCTCGGCGGACGCGCTACAACCGCGGCCACCCTGCTGGCGGTGCTCGATCTCCTGGTGCTGCTTGTCCCGGCGGTGATGCTGAGCGGCACCCTGTTGGACGGGGCCCAGGGTCTCGCCAAGGGCCTGCAGGAAGGCACCCTCGCGGTGCCGCCGCCGCCCGAGTCGGTGCAGGGCTGGCCTCTGATCGGTGAGCGCCTCAGCGCCTTCTGGGTCCAGGCGTCTCAGAATCTGGCCGGGACGGCGGTCAAGCTCGCGCCCCAGCTCAAGGCGGCGGGAGGCTGGCTGCTGTCCACGGCCGCCGGGGCCGGATTCGGCGTCCTGCAGTTCATCATCGCCATCATCATCGCCGGCGCGCTGCTGGCCCATTCGGACGCTTCGGTGGAATTCGCTCGGGCGGTCGCCGTGCGACTGGCCGGCGAGAAGGGCGAGGAGTTCGCCAAGCTCTCGGAGGCCACCGTGCGCAGCGTCACCAAGGGCATCCTGGGGGTGGCTTTGATCCAGGCCATCCTGGCGGGGATCGGTTTCATGGTGATGGGGATCCCCGCTGCCGGGCTCTGGGCGCTGCTGTGTCTGCTGCTCAGCACGGTGCAGATCGGCATCTTTCCCATCACCCTGCCGATCCTGATCTACGTCTTCGCGACGGCCGACCCGGTGCCGGCGGTGCTCTTCCTTGTCTGGAGCCTCGTCGTGGGCAGCCTGGACAACGTGCTGAAGCCCATCCTGCTCGGCCGCGGCGTGGAGGTGCCCATGGCGGTGATCTTCATGGGCGCCATTGGCGGCTTCATCACCTCCGGCATCATTGGACTCTTCGTGGGCGCGGTGGTCCTAGTGCTCGGCTACAAGCTGCTTCTCGCCTGGGTGTATGAGCGGCCGGAGGGGCCAGTGGCCGACAGCGGGAAGGTGGATGCAGGGGGATGACGCACGGGTTACGCCCGGTTGGACAATCGCTCGACCCGCGTGGTGACCCCACCCATGCAGCAGGCAGCAAAGCCTGATGGCCAGCCTCGATTGCCGGATCCGGGCCGGTAGAAACGATCATCCAGCGCCGCGGGGCATCGACGATCGCGTTTCAAGAAGCTCGACGTCAAGTGACGTCCTGATCCCAATTAAGCGCCCGCCAACCCGCGGGGGCGATGCCGGCCGTATTTGTACTGATGGAAAAAGCGCGGGAATGTACTACCTTTTGACTAAGGATTTGTCGAAGCATTGCCTCTTCGTCTACGCCATTGGTTGTCCCGAGCGCCGGGGCGTCGAGGCTTGGCAATGCCCTGATCCGCGCCCGCACAGACCTGGAGGCCCCGCTGACTCCAGGAGAAACCCGTAAGGATGGATCTGCTGCGGGATGACCGGCAGGGCCACCGCGACACCCGTCAGGACTGCCGAGACCAAGATGCGTACCCCCTAAGGACAAACGGGACTGGAAGCAGCAGAGACGTCGGGGTGCGCCGCCGACCAAGCCGTCGACATCTAACGGTGCGGTGTCGCACCCCCTTTCCCGCGCGGCCCTCTCGCCCGGACTGAGCAAAGGACTGTCCGGCAAGTCGGTGGCAAGTGGCCTGCCCGCTCCAGGTCACGGTGGGTCGCGCAGACCGCCTATGCTCGGCGACCCCCACACTGGCCATCCGTATTCATGGGCCTTGATGTTGTTGGAGGCCGACCGGCTTCAAGGGACAGGCTGATTGGCCGGTCCCTGTTGTTGCGTCGCAACCCGTCTGGTCACCCCAGACACTTCGATAACCAAGGAGAGAGACGAGATGAACACCCTGAAGCCACTCATTGCAGCCGTCGTTCTGGCCGTAGCCTTGCCCGTGTGGGCGGACATCGAAGAACCCCCGCCGGGCATGGCCGGGGCGGAGCTGATCGAGACGACGGCGACCGTCGAGGCGGTCGACCAGTCCAGCCGCTACGTTACCCTCAAGGGTCCGGAGGGCAACCTGATCGTCGTGCGGGCCGGCGATCGCGTCGCGAATCTCGACCAGGTCAAGCCCGGAGATGCAATCAACGTCAAGTATTATCGGAGCGTGGCGATCGATGTCGTGGCCCACGAGGGGGACGAGTCGGCGCCTGAACGCCAACGCAGCGTCTCGGTCGAGGAAGGGGCCACGCCGGGAACAGCCGCTCGCCAGATGCGCTCGATCGTCGAGATTCTCGACGTCGATCCGTACAAGAAGACGATCCACTTCCGTGACCCCGAGGGGCGCGTCCGGGAGGTCTCGGTGAAGGATCCTTCGCTGCGGCACCTCCTCGACGAGCTCAAGCAAGGTGACACGGTGCTCGTGACCTTCACCGACGCGCTTGCCGTCTCGCTGGAGCCGCGCTGACGCGGGTTGAAGGGACCGCGCGCCGGTGCCCGATCCCGGCGGCCCCGGTGTGCGAGCCAAGGTTGCCTCGGCCACGGCTTGCCGCGTCCCGATCCGAGGCCGGCCGCCGCCGCGCGTATCCGCGCGGCGGCAACCCCGGCACCCGGGGCCCAAGCCGACGGCCGCGTGCTCGACACCCCGGGGGCGTGGGTGCGCATGCAGGGTGTGAACCGCTTGGTCTTTCCATTGCCCGCTCTTCCAACAGACGGAGGTGCACCATGCAGTCAATCAGTCACTCAATGTGTTTCGCGTCCATCAAGCGGCTAGTCGGGAGTGGGGTTTGGGCCGTTTGCGGCGCACTTGCCCTTGCCCTGGTCTTCATAGCACCGCGTCCTGCGTTGGCGGAGACCGCCGAGGATCTTGCGGCCCAGTATGGACGGGAGGCCATGGAGCAGGCGCTTCAGACGAAGCAGCGCTATGACCTCTATGGCATCCACTTCGATGTCGACAAGGCGACCATCCAGCCCGACACGCTGTCGCTGCTCGACGATATTGAAACCACGCTCAACCAGTTCCCGGATTGGAGCCTGAGGATCGTCGGCCATACCGATGCGACGGGCGATGCGGTCTATAACGAGACGCTCTCGCTCGAGCGCGCCAACGCCATCAAGGCGGCGTTGGTCGGACGGGGAATCGACGCGACCCGACTCGACACGGCCGGTGCCGGCGAGAGTCAGCCGGTCGCCAGTAACGACACGGCCGAGGGCCAGGCACTCAACCGCCGGGTCGAGCTCGTCAGGCTCGGCGCGGATGCGGCCAATGCCAAGCGGCTGGTCAAGGCCATGTCCGATTATCTGGCAGCTCAGCAGGCGATTTCATTCGACTACGACGCCATCCTCGAGGTCATCACCAAGGAGGACCAGAAGCTCGCCCTGGCGAGCTCGGGAACGATCGCACTGAACCGGCCGGACAAGGTTCATGCGAGGCGCGCCGGGGGCTTTGCCGATGTGGAGATGCTCTTTGACGGTGAAACGCTGACCGTGCTCGGCAAGAACAAGAACCTCTACGCTCAGGTCGCCGTGCCCGGCACGGTCGATCACCTGATCGACGAGCTGAGGGTGAAATACGATCGGCCTCTCCCCGGGGCAGACATCCTCTTGTCGAACGTTTACGACGAGGTGATGGAGAACGTGGTCGACGCCAAGGATCTGGGAAGCGGCGTGGTCGGCGGTGTCGAGTGCGATTCTCTGGCGTTTCGGAGCAACGAGGTCGACTGGCAGATCTGGATCGCGCAAGGGGATCATCCCTATCCCTGCCGCTATATCATTACCACCAAGGGCATGACCGGCCAGCCTCAGTACAGTATCCAGATTCGCAACTGGAAGACCGGAGCCGAGGTCGCGCCGACCGATTTCGTCTTCACCAACCCGACCAACGCCGCGAAGGTCGACCTGACGAATCTTCAGGACTCAGCCGACCTTCCGACGAATTTCATGACAGGAGGTGCACAATGACCCGATCGAAGCGGTTTAGCATCGTTCTGGCGGCCAGCATCGTTCTGATTGCTGGATCCGAAGTGGGAGATCGGCTTGCGATTCCCGGGATGCACAGTCTCATCCCGACGGCCGAAGCTGTGGTCGGGCGGCCGCTCACGCCGGTCAGCGTAGCCGGGGTTTCACGACGCACGGCCCGGCGCAACTAGCCTTTTCGGCGTCGTCGATTGCCGCGGTTCCGAACCACTGGCGAGCCGCGTGTGGCGCGTGAGCCCGTGCGAGGTCGACCTCGCACGGGCTCGCTTCCGAGGTCGCCTCGGCCACGGTCTGCTGCTTCCCGATCCGAGGCCGCCGCCGCACGCATACGATCGGCTGCCACCCCAGCACCCGGAGCCCGAGCCATGCGCGCAACGCACACGCCGCACCGTTACAACGATGCTCCTCACCATTGCACCGGTCCAGGTAAGCGCCTGCGTGCGGTTGCTCTCTGTCTGGGCCTGACGGGCATCCTCTTCGCCGGCTGTGCCGGCGTGCCGAAGGACTACCCCCGCACCGCGTCCAAAGCCTTCCAGGACCACGCCGGCACCGCGCTCGGTCGCTACGTTGACAAGGCCGCCGCGCGCCACCCCGGCGAGTCCGGCTTCGCGATCATCCGCAGCGGGAAAATTGCCTTTACCGCGCGCGCCGCGTTCGCGGAGCTTGCCGAGAAGACGCTCGACATGCAGTACTTCATATGGGAGCCCGACGCCACCGGCCGGCTGCTGGCCGAGCGTCTGGTGCATGCCGCCGACCGCGGGGTGCGTGTGCGCGTGCTGCTCGACGACATCAGCTTCAAGGGCCGGGATCCGGTCCTCGCCGCATTGGATGCCCACCCGAACATCGAGATCCGCATGGTCAACCCCTTTGCCCAGCGTGGTGCGCGGGGGTTGGAGTTCCTCACGAACTTCAGGCGGCTCAATCACCGCATGCACAACAAGACCCTGGTGATGGACAACGCCCTGGCCATCGTCGGCGGGCGCAACGTGAGTACGGCCACCTTCCCTGATGGGTTTTTCCTCTTAAATCGTCAACTTGTATGAGGGAGAGCGGTGGGCCTCCCTCGGGGTGCTTGAACAACA
>NZ_FNNZ01000015.1 GCF_900106925.1 Thiocapsa roseopersicina | reverse complement strand
AAGACCGCACCGGCCAACACCGTCGGCCACAGCTTGCCGCCCGCGGGCAGCGCCCGATTGTGCTTGGCGCGCACCAGCCAGTCCGCCGGCGTGCCCAGATCGCGCGCACGCACCATGAGGTCGCGGATGTCGGCCTCGCGGTCGGCGACATACACCAGCCGTGTCGCGGGCAGCTCGGCCGCCAGCTCGGCGACGCGCGCATACCCCTCGCGCCAACGGACGCTTTCCTTTTCGCCGGCACGGGTTCCGTCGGGCCCTTTCGGTTGGCGTGCCCACATCCAGGCGTCCAGCACGCCCAGCGGCTCGCGTGCCGGGCTCACGGCATACGTCGGATGCAGATACATCCCGCGTTGCGCTTCGTAGCTCAACGGCCCGAGGCCGGCGATCGCCTGAGCGTTGAAGTCCAGCTCCGTGGTGTCCTGCAGACACAACACCACCGGGTGTGCCGCCATGCGCGTGCGGGTGCACTGACGGTGCGGCTCCAGGATGTCCATCCAGTCGTACGCCTCGGAGCCGAGAAACCGATACGCCGCCTGCGTCTCGCCCCAACCCCGGCAGGCCTCGGGAATGCTCGCCGTCGGGCGCTCCGCCAAGCGCTCGACCAACTGCACGGCACGCCGCTCGCGGCGCGTATCGCCCAGATCAAGTCCTTGAAATTCCGCTTCTGCCCAGCCCATCGACGCCCCCGGAGATCGTCCAAAAGCGATATCTTAGCCTGTACACTTAAAGTTGTGTGTAATGGGATGCGTATAGCCGTGCGCGCAGTTGTTGATGGTCCCGCGGGTCCTGAGTCCGTGCGGGCTATATTTCGTCTTGACCAAATCGCTGCCCCGCACCGGGCCGCCGATCCTCATCGGTGTGCCGGCTGTAATGCGGCGGTTGTAGTTGCCCTCGACCAGGTTCCAGGTGCCGTCGGTCTTCTTGATCTCCAGTACGCTGACGCCGTGAGCGGCAATCTCCTTGCGGACCTCGCCTTTGGGGCGCGGCCCGTTCGGTGAATTGGTCGGACCGTTGACATGCAGAATGTTTTGATCGACGTATTCGTGGTTTAGGCACAGCAGCCCATGGTGGTTCGGGTTCTCGGCCATCGGAAAATAATGCATGCCGTCATGGTGCGAGCCAACCTGCTGCTCTTGGTCCGCACCGCTGTTGCCGTTGACCCCGTCGTACGCAGGGGCGCTGCCGGTGATCGGTGTCCCCCACGGAACCAACGCCTGCGCCTTGTAGCCAAATGGGACTGTTGCGGTATCCGAACGGGTGACGGGGATCGCATCGAAGCCGAGTGTCGGATTGAGTCCAAGAGGTCGCTTACCTTCCGCGGTCGGGGGAAGAAGTGTCGGATCGGCGGCGTTTGCCGAGGATGCGACGCCGGCTGCGCCGAATACGCCTGCGATCGCTGTGTTCAAACTACCGGTCAGAACCTGCCTCCGAGAGAGGCGTTTGTCGAGAATCGCAGAAAAATGAGGGTTATTCGAGTGATTACTCATCGGCTCATCGCCGGAGTCCACTTCCTTCGCAGGGTCAATATGATCGCTCATGTGCCGGGTATCCTGATAGTAGGGGTTCTGGAAGCCCGGACTATACGAGGCACGGATTAAGAAGCGATGACGCCGTTATGAATGATCGATAACGCAAATACCCGGAAAGCGCGAAGAATTTATTCGAAATTGATTGTGCTGATAATACGGGGTGATTCCATTACTCGTGGTGCGTGATTAAGAGAACCCGGTTTTGCCGCTTGCGTCCAGTGATACGCGTATCGGGATCCAGCTCGGCGATACGCGGGAGCTCGGTTTCGGTGTCATCGCCACAGTCCTGCCGACGGGGTCGAACATCGCCCGGGCGAGGCCGTCCGCTCCGGAAACAGCTCTTGCAACCAGCCGCGCGCCGAGGTGCGTAGCATCCAGCGGGTTAAACGCAAATTCAGCCGACACAGGAGAATCGGGGCTTCGTGTTTGCGGGGGGCCGCACGCGTGGGCGATGGCCGCCGCGGCGGCGCGCGGTCGAGCGACCGCGGAAGGCTCCCGAACATCGCCTTCCAATCTGCCATACCCCGTCGTGCCCGAGACCACCAGAGCTGCAATGCGTGCTGGACTGGATCCGCGGGCGACGCCGTGACCGACGCGGGCGGATTCAACAGGGCATGGACACGGTCTTGGATCGCCGCGGCGTCCAGCGTCCCGGCCTCGTAACGGACCACCAGGCTCGCGCAGGCCGGGTTCGCCCGGACCGCCTCGATACCGGCGTGTCCACGGAGCGCCGTTTCCAGGCGGTCCGCGACCTCTCTATCCTGATGCAGAGCCGAAATGCGCAACCGCAAGCGCCCGTTCGTCTGATGACAAATCTTCATCTCGGTACCTGTCCGATCGACTTCGTTCGGAAACACACAGGCATCATCTTATTAAGAATGATTCTTGATAACAAGAGCCCCAGTCGGCGGTTTCCTCTCGAGGGGAAGCGGCTGTCGCGACGGCGGCGCTCGGGTCTTCCGCTTGAAGGACGGAGGTCAGACAGCTCCCTCGTCGGTCGATCGACCCTGCATCGATTGCGCCAAACGATGCGTGACGCCTCCGGATTGGCGTCGCCTGTGGTTCGAACGGGGCTTGGTGGCCGGGCCGTGAGTGACGCCGATGGGTTGCGGACCTTTTCGCATCACCCGGAAACCTCCTTCCACCGCAGGCTGAGCGCCGATCCGACCAACCCGGCGAGACCGAGCAGAAGGATGGTGGCCTCCACCGAGACGGTCGCCGCCAATGCGCCGAGCAGCCCGGACACGAGCAGCAGTGCGCCGATGACGCTGTTGCTGACCGCGACATAGTCAGTGCGCTTGTTGCCTTCTGCCATGTCGACCAGATAGGTCTTGCGCCCAAGCCGGACGCCGGCGTGCGCAATGCCCAGCCCGAAGAAGGCGATCGGGTAGAACCAGATCGCCGCCGCGCTCGACATCGCGAGCCAGGACCAGAGCGCGACCGCGATCGAGAGGACCGCGGCCAACCCGCAAGCGGCGGCGAAGACCTGTCGGCTGGAGTGATCCGACCAGCGGCCCCAGACCGGCGAGCTGACCAGACCGGCGAGTCCTTCCACGGCGATGAAGATGCCGAGCAGCGAGATGGCCCCGCCGAGATCGTCGCGTGCGAGTGCGACATAGAAGGGTGCCGCGAGTCCGGAGCCCATCGCCAGTGCACGGGCGATGACGAATTGTCTGAAGGGCGCGTCGTCGCGCAGGATCGCGAGTCGGGCGACGGCCTCGGCCAGTGCATTGGAGCCGCCCTCGGTCGCACCCGGGAACTCGACGATGCGGCTGAATGACCAGGCGGCCAGGAGCCAGAGGATGGCCGCGCCGGCCAGGAGTGCGACATAGAGGCCGGTCGACTCCGCGCCGTCCTGCACGGCGCCGAGCCCTAGGCCGACACCCATGGCGCCGAGGCCGGCGATGGCGCTGATCCAGCCGGATAGGCGCCCGCGGCGTGTCTTGGGGATGGTCTTGCCCTGCACGTCCTTGTAGGCGACGGAGCAGGCGCCGCGCGCCAGGCTGAAGAGGATCAGGAGTCCGATGACCGCAGCGCCGGCCGTCGCCCCTTCGAGGGCGAAGGCGACCCAGCCGATCGCGGCCAGACTGAGCCCCTGAACCACACCGCCCCAGACCCATACCCATTTGCGGATGGCTTGACGCCGGACGATCTCGCCGATCAGGATCTGCGGCAGCATGGAGCCGGATTCGCGAATCGGCACCAGCAGGCTCAGCATCCAGGCCGGTGCGCCCAATTGCAGAAGCAGCCAGGGTAGGGTGGTCTTGGCGCTCGCCAAACGGTCGGCGATGTTGCTGAGTGTGTTGGCGATCAGTGTGTGGAGAAAGTTGCCCGGTGTCTCGTGACAGGCCTCGGCGCTGATCTCTTTGCAGGTGCGTCCCTCGTCGTCTTCGGCGAGGCGCTCGTAGAGGCTTTCCAGCCATTCGGGGTGGCGGGTGGGTGTGGTCCGGGTCACTGACATCGGGTCCATGGGCTCCATCGGCTCGGTTGGGATCGTATCTCGGCGCATCTTGGCTCGGGCGTCTCGGGAGCGGCAAGCACTGCGTCTCCATGAGGGATCTCGGAAACCGCTCGGTCGTACGGCGCCGCCGCAGGCGCCTTGCGGAGCAGCGGCTCGGGAGCTACGCTCCGGGCCACCCGTCGCGATCGGGCCCGGCCGTCGGCCGAGATCGCGGGATGCCGAGTGCCCCGGCACGGCGCTCCGTGGATTGCTTGCCCACAGGGGCCTTTTCGACCCGAATTCCCCACCGACCTGGAGGATCATCCATGGACATCGAGGCATTAAACGCCGAGCACGGCATCGACGGCATCGACGGCATCCTGCATTTCACCAAAGGCCGTGGCGGCCTGACCATGATCGAGATCGCCAATGCGCAGGCGACAGCCCTCATCTCGCCCTATGCCGGACAGGTGTTGGCGTACCGGCCGAGGGATGCCGAGGATGATCTGCTCTTCGTGAGCGAGCGGGCGTATTTCGCCGAGGGCAAGGCGATCAAGGGCGGCATCCCGATCTGCTGGCCCTGGTTCGGCGCGGATCCGGAGGCGAAAGGGCGGCCGGCCCACGGGTTCGTGCGCGCCTGGCCCTGGACGGTACTCGCGACCGAGGCGCTCGCCGACGGATCCACGCGGGTGGAGCTGGGGATTGCGGACGACGCCGACACCCGCGCCATCTGGCCGCAATATTTCAATCTCTTGGTCGACATCCACGTGGGCGCGACCCTCTCGGTCGCCTTGAGCACCCTGAATGCCGGCGACCGACCCTTCAGTATCACCCAAGGTCTGCATGCCTATTTCAAGGTCGGCGATGCGAGCCGGATCCGGGTCAAGGGTCTCGACGGACGCAGCTACATCGACAAGGCCGTCGGCGCCGGCGATGCCGTGATCCGTCAAGTGGGACAGGTCGCGATCGAGCGCGAGGTCAATCGCATCTACGAGGATGTGCCGCCGCTGCTGAGCATCGTCGACCCGACCCTGGATCGGCGCATCCGCATCGAATCCGAGCACAGCCGCACCGCCGTGGTCTGGAACCCCTGGGTCGAGACCGCGAAAGCGATGGACGATCTCGACGATCAGGATTACCGGCGCTTCGTCTGCGTGGAGACGGTCAACACGGCCTCCGAGGTGATCGAGATCCCGCCCGGCGAGACCTATCGTCTCGCGGCGCGCTATGGCATCGAGCCGCTCTGACCGCGTCTCTATGGACAGCTTCCGGAATCTCGACCCGGCGACCGAGGCCCATTGGCAGACCTGGCTCGACTGGGCCGCAGAGCAGGGCGTCGATCTACCGGACGCCCCGGCCTTCGCCGAGGCGCGGGCACGGGTTTGGGAGGCCAGCGACTATGTCGCCGTCTCGGTCGCCCGGCATCCGGAGGTCCTCCCCGATCTGATCGCGAGCGGGGCGCTCGAGCAGCCGCACGACGCCGTCGCGTTGGCGAGCAGTCTCGATGCCGCATTGGCCGAGACGACGGACGAGCCCGCGCTACAACAGGCCCTGCGTCGCTTCCGCCGGCGCGAGATGATCCGCATCATCTGGCGCGACATCGCAGGTTGGGCCGAGCTTGCGGAGACACTCGAGCATCTCACCGAGCTGGCCGACCTCTGCATCCGCGGCGCGCTGGATCGGCTGCACGCCTGGACCTGCACGGAGCTCGGCACGCCACGCGACGCGGCCGGACGGGCCCTGCGGTTGACCGTGCTGGGGATGGGCAAGCTCGGTGCCCGCGAGCTGAATCTGAGCTCGGACATCGACCTCATTTTTGCCTTTGCCGCCAACGGCGAGACGGAAGGCGGTCCGCGCGCCCTGACCAACGAGCAGTTCTTCATCAAGCTCGGGCAACGCTTGGCCCAAGCCCTGGGCAGCCAGACGGTCGACGGATTCGTCTTTCGCGTCGATACGCGCCTGCGACCCTTCGGCGAGTCAGGACCGCTCGCCATGAGCTTCAACGCCCTGGAGGACTACTACCAGACCCAGGCGCGGGAGTGGGAGCGCTACGCCATGATCAAGGCGCGCGTCGTCGCCGGCGACCCGGACGACGCGCGCGAGCTGATGGCGATGCTGCGGCCCTTCGTCTACCGGCGCTATCTGGATTTCGGTGCCATCGAGTCCCTGCGCGATCTCAAGCGGATGATCGCCAAAGAGCTCCATCGTCGCGGCATGGACGCCAACATCAAGCTGGGTCCGGGCGGCATCCGGGAGATCGAGTTTATCGGTCAGGCCTTCCAGTTGATCCGCGGCGGTCACGACGCGGACCTGCAGATCCGCCCCATTCGCGAGGTGTTGGCACTCCTGGCGCAGAAACAGTTGATGCCCGAGTCCGCCGTGCGGGGGCTGGATGAGGCTTACTGTTTTCTCCGCTTGGTCGAAAACCGCATCCAGGCGTATCGCGATAAGCAAACCCATCTGCTGCCCGTCGACGAGCCGGGGCGGGCGCGTCTTGCGCGTTCGATGGGGTTCGCCGATTGGCCGGCCTTCGACGCAGTCCTTGTGGGACATCGTCGCCAGGTGCAGGAGCAGTTCGACCAGGTGTTCGCGGCACCCGAGGGGGAAGAGCTGCGGCATGAGCCCGGCTTGATCGCGCTCTGGCACGGCGAAGGCGAGGCGGCCCACGAGGTGTCCGCGCTGTCCGAGGCCGGCTTCGCCGAGCCCGAGGCCGTCCAGGCTCGACTGATTCGGTTCAGGGATGCGATCGCGCGCAAAGGGTTGACGCGCCGCGGTCACGACCGCCTGGAGCGCTTGATGCCGATGGTGCTGCGCGAGACGGCCGCGAGCGAGCAGCCCGACCTCGCCATCGAACGGGTGCTCAAGGTCCTCGAGGCGGTGGCGCGGCGGACCTCGTATCTCGCCATGCTCGGCGAGCATCCGGTCATCCTGTCGCAGCTTGCACGTCTGGCGGGCATGAGCCCCTGGTTTACCGACCGGATCTGTCGCCAACCCTTGTTGCTGGACGAATTGATCGATACGCGTCGGCTCTACGTGCCCTTGCGCCGCGCCGACTTGGAGGCCGAGCTAGATGCACTCCTGCTGCACGTCGACGCGGACGACCTGGAGCAGCAGATGGAGCGTCTGCGCCAGTTCGCACAAGGGAACATGCTCCGGGTCGCCGCCGCGGATCTGACCGAGGTGATTCCGCTCATGGTGGTGAGCGATTACCTGACCGAGATCGCCGAGGTATCGATCCGTCGCGTCCTGCGGTTGGCCTTCGATCACCTCGCGCAGCGGCACGGCCGCCCGACCGAGATCCTCGGGGGCGAGACGGGCTTCCTGGTCTTGGGCTACGGCAAGCTCGGCGGGATCGAGCTGGGCTACGGCTCGGACCTGGATCTGGTCTTCATCCACGGCACCGAGTCGCAGACGGCCATGACCGACGGGGCGAAGGAGATCAGCAATGAACAGTTCTTCATGCGACTGGGCCAGCGCATGATCCACATGATGACCACCCAAACACCCTCGGGTGTGCTCTACGAGATCGACATGCGTCTGCGCCCGGACGGCAATCGCGGGTTGCTGGTGCGCTCGCTTGCGGCCTTCGACGCCTATCAGTCGAACGCGGCCTGGACCTGGGAGCATCAGGCCCTGATCCGCGCCCGACCCGTGGCCGGCGATCCGCAGTTGGCGGCGCGTTTCGGCGCGCTTCGGCGCGAGATCATCCGTCGCGAGCGCGACCCCGAGCAGCTGCGCAAGGACGTGCGTGAGATGCGGGCGAAGATGCGGGCGAATCTCGACAAGACCGGCGGCGGTCGATTCGATCTCAAGCAGGGCCCTGGCGGTATTGCGGATATCGAGTTTATGGTTCAATACGCGGTCTTACGTTGGGCGTCGGAGCATCCGGCGCTGGCCGACTGGACCGACAACGTGCGTCTGCTCGAAACACTCGGGCGGCTCGATCTGCTGCCCGGGCGAGCGGCGGAAGATTTGACCGCGGCCTACAAGACGCTGCGCGCGGCCTACCATCGCAGCGCCTTGCAGGAGCAGCCCAAGACGGTCGCGGACGCGCGACTGCTGCCCGAGCGCGAGCGCGTCCAGTCCCTGTGGCACACCTTGATGGATGAGCCGTCGTCCTGACGGCGGTCTTTGCGAACGAATCGAAACGGGATCCTGTCCCGATGCAACCGGAGCGAGTAAGCACATGGCAACGATGGCGGACCGTGATGGCCTGATCTGGCACAACGGTGAAATGGTGCCCTGGCGGGAGGCCAAGACGCATGTCCTGACTCACACCTTCCATTACGGCATGGGCGTCTTCGAAGGCGTGCGCGCCTACCGGACCGAGCAGGGACCGGCGATCTTTCGTCTGCGCGACCATACCGATCGGCTCTTCGACTCCGCCCATATCCTCGGCATGAAGCTGCCGTTCGACCGCGAGACCATCGACGAGGCCCAGCGGATCGCCGTGCGCGAGAACAATCTCGATTCGGCCTACATCCGACCGATGTTCTTCTACGGCCCGGAAGGCATGGGTCTGCGTGCCGACAACCTGGAGGTGCATTGCATCGTCGCCGCCTGGGAGTGGGGCTCCTATCTCGGCGAGGAGAACATGAAGCGAGGCATTCGCGTGCGGGTCTCCTCCTTCACCCGTCATCATGTGAATGTCACCATGTGTCGCGCCAAGGCCAACGGCAACTACATGAATTCCATGATGGCGCTTCAGGAGGCGCTGCGTGACGGCTACGACGAGGCCCTGCTGCTCGATACCTCCGGGTTTGTCATGGAAGGCAGCGGCGAGAACGTCTTCATCGTGCGCAAGGGCGTGCTCTATACGCCGGATCTGACCTCCGCACTCGACGGCATCACGCGGCGCACCGTCATGACGCTGGCGCGCGAACTCGGGATCGAGGTGGTGGAGAAGCGGATCACGCGCGACGAGGTCTATATCGCCGACGAGGCATTCTTCACCGGCACTGCCGCCGAGGTGACGCCGATCCGCGAGGTCGACGGTCGGATCATCGGCAACGGTGGGCGGGGACCCATCACCGAGCAGCTCCAGAGTCTCTACTTCGACTTGGTGCACGGGCGTCTTCCGGCCTATCCGGAATGGCTCACGCCGGTTTAAATCGCGTCCGGTGATGGTTCGGCCCGGTATCGGCTTTGGGTCGATGCCGGAGCCTTTCGTCGCCGCCGGAGCTGACGCGATTTAAAGAGAAGACAACGCAATCGCGGACCTCGTGGATTCGCCGTGGTGCCTGCCCGATCATCTCATTCGATGGAGACTTTGCCGATGTCCAACGCCGCCGTCGAGACGCGGGCCGAGCATGAGCTGATCAAGGTCAGCCGCAAGGATCTGCCGCTCTCTTGCCCCTTGCCGGGCGCCCCTGTCTGGAATATGCACCCTCGGGTCTATCTGCCGATCGAAGACGAGCCGAGCCACGAGGCGTCCTGTCCCTATTGCGGGGCGCGCTATCGGCTTGTTTGAAATGACCGAGATCACGGAGCTTTGCATCACCCGACCGGACGACTGGCATCTGCATCTGCGCGACGCGGATGTCCTGGCGGATGCGCTCGCCCACACCGCGCGTTGTTTCGGGCGGGCGATCGTCATGCCCAATCTGAAGCCACCGGTCGTGGATACCGCCCGGGCGCTCGCCTACCGGGCCCGCATCCTGGATGCACTGCCGCCCGGCAGCGATTTTCAGCCATTGATGACGCTCTATCTCACGGATGAGACAAGCCCCGCCGAGATCGCCGCGGCCAAGGCGAGCTGCCAAGTGTTTGCCTGCAAGCTCTATCCAGCCGGGGCGACCACCAACTCGGAAAACGGGGTCACGGACCTGCTCGGACGCTATCCGGTCTTCGAGGCGATGCAGCGCGTGGATTTGCCGCTCTTGGTGCACGGCGAGGTCACGGACGATCAGGTCGACATCTTCGACCGCGAGCAGCGCTTCATCGACGAGCGCTTGGAGCCGATCGTCCGGGCATTCCCGGGGCTCAAGGTCGTCTTCGAGCATGTGACGACCGCCGAGGCGGTCGAATTCGTGCGCGACGGACCGCCGACCCTGGCTGCCACCATCACGCCCCATCACCTGCTCTACAACCGCAACGCCATGCTCGCCGGCGGTATTCGCCCGCATCTGTATTGCCTGCCGATCCTCAAGCGCGAGCGGCATCGACTCGCACTGGTCTCGGCCGCAACCGACGGTCATCCTCGATTCTTCCTCGGCACCGACAGCGCGCCGCATGCAATCGAGGGCAAAGAGACCGCCTGCGGTTGTGCCGGAGCCTTCAGCGCCCACGCCGCGATCGAGCTCTATGCCGAGGTGTTCGAGCAGGCGGGCGCCTTGGAGCGTCTTGAGGGGTTCGCGAGCCACCATGGCGCGGATTTTTACGGCCTGCCCCGCAATGCCGGGAACATTCGTCTGAGCCGCGAGCCCTGGGTCGTTCCAGCGTCCTATCCCTTCGGGTCCAGCCGAGTGGTGCCTTTACGTGCCAGTGAAGCCGTCGTCTGGCGCCTGATGCCTTGAGCAGCTGCGCCCGGCTGCTGCCGACTCCGGCTTACCCACGGTCCATTTCGGCACATCGATTCCAAGGCGGTTTCCGTGAAAGGATCGACCATCCTGTAGGGGCGACTTCAGTCGCCCCTACAGGATTTCCAGGCGTGCGTAGTTCGGATGCTTACTCCCGGAAATCGCGAAAATCTTAACCCACTAAACCGCGTCCGCACCGGGCCTTGTTGTTTGCTCATGCGTCAACGGCCCGCTCGAACCAAAGCAACCGCTGCGGACGCGGTTTAGCCCGGATCGTTGTCGAAATCGATCTCGTCCCAGAAGTCCTCCTCACCTTCAACCGTTGGCGGATTGCCGTCGTGCACCCGATAGTGACGCCGCTGCAGATAGGCGTCGCGCAGCAGGATGTAGGGATCGATGGCCGCGTCCTCGAGGATATCGCTGGTCGCCAAATAGTTGGCTCGCTTGTCGATCGTCCGGAGCGCAATCAGGCCCCAGTAGATGTGGTCCCGATCGATGTCGAAGAGGGGATCTAGGTTGAACAAGGGATCCGTGAAGACGTCGCCGACATCGCCGAAGGCGTCGCGCACGCTGCTCGGCCCCAAGAGCGGCAACATGATGAAGGCGCCCGAGTCGAGTCCCCAGTAGCCGAGTGTCTGACCGAAATCTTCCTTGTAGCTCGGCAAGCCCACGTTGGTCGCGACATCGACGAAGCCCAGCACGCCGACCGTCGAGTTGATGAAGAGCCGCCCGACATCGCTGCCGGCACGCGACATCTTGAACTGCAGCACGTTGTTGACCAAGGAGGTGACGTCGGCGAGATTGCCGAAAAAGTTGGTCACGCCACGTTCGACAGGATCCGGCGTGATGGCCTGATACCCCTTCGCGACCGGCTTGAAAAAGGCATTGTCGAAATCGGTATTGAACCGGAAAACGGCCCGATTAAAGGGCTCCAGAGGATCGCGTGGCTCGGAGATCCGACTCGGCGAGGTGGTGCAGCCCGCGCCGAGCATCAGGATGACCAAGATCCCCAGCCAAGTCAGTTGTCGATAGGCGCTCAAATCACGGTCCTTCATGCGTAGCTGATCTCTCGCGACACGTTGTGCAAATGCTATCACAGCCCGTGCCTCGCTCGGTCCGTGCCGGGGCGCGCTTCAGAAGACGACCGTCACGCCATGGTCGTGCCGTCTCAGCAGCGCAACGACGCCCTGATCGCCGGGAAGATGCAGAGCGCCGATCGCGATGAACCAGCCGCCCTCGGCCAGGAGGGGCACCATGCGTTCCACCATCCGGTGGTTGCGCGAATCGATGACCACCTCTTGAAAGTGTGCGGCGAGACGGGGATCGCTTTCCGCGAGGTGTTGGTCGCTCAGGTGCTGCAGCTTATCGATATCACGTTCCACATAGGCGGCGATCAGTGCCTCGAACATGCGCGGGAGTTGCCCACGCGTCGCCAGCGTCTCACGCAGCAGCGTGATCTGATCGGTCTCGGAGAGTGCGTCGAAGACGGCGAGTTGCTCGGTCATGGTTTCCAAGCCCTCGACCCGCTTGCCGTCCGCGACCGCCTGACGAAACAGCAGCATATCCAGAAACTCGCCTGTCTCCGAGGGCGGGCTGCTCAGCAGGGTCACGACGGCCCAGGGCTTAATGTCCTTGAACGCCTCCTCGGGCATCCCGATGCCGACGAGGGCGTCGGCCGTCTCCAGGTAGAGGTCGGCGGGCAGAACGTCGCGCAGCAGGCGACCGTCGGTGTAGGCCATGGTGACCATCGCTCGGATGATGGCCGAAGCATCCGGGACCACCTCGAGGGCGACGTTCGGGCTCGCATCGAAGGCCTCGCGCACCGGCGCGGCCAGCTCCACGACCCGAGCATCCTCGCTGTGGATCGTGCCGAAGAGAAAGCTCGGCGGTGCACCTGTCGGGGAGTGGATCTCGAAGAGGATTCCGCGCGTCGCGGCGGACCCGGCAGGTCGGTCGGCGGTTGTCGATGGTTCGGCCCAAGCGCAAGTGCCCGCCGCGAGCCATGCGGCGAGCAGAAGTCGGGCGATCATCGTGCGCCTCGCCGGGCGCGTCCGACTGAACGATCGGCGCCGGGAGCCTCGGGAAGGCCTGTCCCGCCCGGACCGGCGGTTAAACTCGGCCCCGGCGACGCGCCGCCACGATCACTGTGTTTGGCATTCATCCGCGCGCCACTTATGCTGTCGCCATGAACCAAGAACCAAGAATGAGAGAAGGGATCGCCGCGCGCTTTCGGGGCTTTCTGCCGGTGGTGGTCGATGTCGAAACAGCCGGTTTCGACGCTCAGCGGCATGCCCTGCTGGAGATCGCCGCTATTATCATCCGAATGCTCCCCGATGGGCGAATCGAGCCGGCTGCTCCGATCGCTTGTCACGTGCTGCCCTTCGTCGGCTCGGAGATCGACCCGAGCGCACTGGCCTTCAATCGGATCGATCCCGACCACCCCTTCCGGGACGCGATTTCCGAATGGGATGCCTTGACCCGCATCCTCACCCCGATCCGCAAGGCGGTCAAATCGACCGGCTGCAATCGGGCAATCCTGGTCGGGCACAACGCCCACTTCGACCTCGGATTCGTGAAGGCGGCCGTCGAGCGAACCGGTTTCAAACGTAACCCATTCCACGCCTTCAGTGTCTTCGACACCGTGACCTTATCCGGCCTGATGTTCGGTCAAACCGTGTTGGCACGTGCGGCAAAGGAGGCGGGGCTCGGCTGGCAGAGCAGCGAGGCCCACTCGGCGATCTACGACGCCGAGCAGACCGCGCGTCTGTTTTGCACCGTCGTGAATCGCTGGCGCGAGCTCGATCCCGTGCGGGTTTGGGAAGAGAGGGAACCGATGTAACCCGGCGCGAAAACGATCGGAGGAAGCAGGTCCCTCCGATCCCCGCGTCCCGAGCGCTCAGGCGTGCTTGGCAGCCGCCTCTTCCATCATGGTCTTGAGCTGGCCGCCTGCGTGAAGCTCCAACGTAATGTCGCAGCCGCCGACCAGCTCGCCGTCGATGTAGATCTGGGGGAAGGTCGGCCAGTCGGCATAACGCGGCAGATTCTCGAAGATCTCGGGATCCTGAAGGACGTTCACGTACGCAAAAGGAACACCGCACTCCTGCAGAGCCGCCGAGGCCCTCATCGAGAAGCCGCACTGGGGAAACTGGGGTGTGCCTTTCATGTAGATGACGACCGGGTTGGTCTTCACCTGTTCGCCGATACGCTCCAAAACATCCATCGCTGACCTCGTACGCTTGTTGACGACCGATCCGACAAGGTTCGGGACGCTGAATCGGTTTTCAAGCTACCCCGAAAGGGGAGGGGTCATGCCTCCCGGTTGGGTCCTTGCAATTCCCGGCGGGGTCGAGCCCTCATCCGAGTATGTCGACGTTGCGCTGCAGCCAGAGCTCCAGCAGGGCAAGGTGCCACAGCTTGTTGCCCTGGATACGGGTGTGGTGCATGTCCGGTGCGGCCAGCAACTGGTCGAGATAGCTCTGCCGGTAGAGACCCCGCTCGCGGCTGGCGCGTGATGCAAGGACGTCGCGCATGAGCTCCAGGAAAGGACCACGCACGTATTTGAGTGCCGGCATCGGGAAATACCCCTTGGGTCGATCGATGACGGCATCCGGGAGAAGCCCGCGGGCCATCGCCTTCAGCGGATATTTTCCGCCCTCGCGCAGCTTGAGCTCGGGCGGGCAGCGCGCGGCCAGCTCGACCAGGTGATGATCCAGGAAGGGCACACGCGCCTCCAGACCCCAGGCCATCGTCATGTTGTCGACCCGTTTGACCGGGTCGTCGACGATCAGGGTCGTTGCGTCCAGACGCAGGACCGCGTCCAGAAGCTCGTCCGCATCGGGCTCGGCCAGGCGCTCGGCGATCAGGGCGGAGGTGTGGTCCTCGCCTGCATAGGCATCGGTGACCATCCGCAGGTATTCGTCGTGATCGCGGTCGAAGTAGTGTTTGGCGAAGCGTTCGACCGGCGAACCCTCGCGCTCGGCAGCGATGCGCGGATACCAGAAATAGCCTCCGAAGACCTCGTCCGCGCCCTGGCCGGACTGCACCACCTTGACCTCGCGCGAGACCTGCTCGGCCAGGAGATAAAAGGCCACGGCGTCCTGACCGAACATGGGCTCGGTCATGGCGTCGATCGCCTCGGGCAGACGCTGCAGGACCTGCGCGTTGGGGACCAGAAAGCGGTGATGCCGGGTGCCGTATCGCTCGACGACGAGATCCGAGTATTGGAACTCGCTCCCGGCCTCTTCCGGCGTGTCCTCGAAGCCGACCGAGAAGGTCCGCAGATCCGACACGCCGGCCTCAGCCAGCAGGGCGACCAGTAGGCTTGAATCCAGCCCGCCCGAGAGCAGCACCCCGACCGGCACGTCCGCCACCTCGGTGCGGATCTTGACGGCGTGGCGCAGCGCGACGTGAATCGCATCCAACCAGTCCGCGTCGCTCCGGGGCTCCGCCGGGCGCGTGGCGTTCAGACGCCAATAGGTGCCTTCGGTTCGGCCACCCCGCGCGTCGAACCGCAGCCAGTGTCCTGGCATGAGCTTGCGTACCCCGCGCAGGATGGTGCGCGGCGCGGGGACCACGGCATGCAGGGTAAAAAGATGATGCAGCGCGACCGGGTCGATGGCCGTATCCACCCCGCCGCCCGCCAGAAGCGCCTGCGTGCTGGAGGCAAAACGCAGCGTTGCGCCCTGCTCGGACCAATAGAGCGGCTTGATGCCGAAGCGGTCGCGCGCGAGAAAGAGCACCTGCTGATTGGCGTCCCAGACGGCGAAGGCGAACATCCCGTGCAGGCGCGCGCAGCAGTCGGTTCCCCAGGCGTGCCAGGCCTTGAGGATGACCTCGCTGTCGCCCTCGGAGAAGAAACGGTAGCCGCGCTCTTCGAGCTCACGACGCAGCGCCCGGTAGTTGTAGATGGTCCCGTTGAAGACCAGCGCGAGACCCAGCTCGGCATCCACCATCGGCTGATTGGAGCGCACCGAGAGGTCGATGATGGAAAGGCGCCGATGCCCAAACCCGAGCGCACCGTCGCTGTAGCTCCCGCCGTGGTCCGGCCCACGCCGCACCAGCTCGCCCATCATGGCCTGGATGGTCTCCAGGTCGGCCGGCGCGCCGTCGAATCTCAACTCACCGCAGATACCGCACATCGGACCGCTCCCGTCAGGTCGGGATCGCGCGTCGGCGATCCCGTTTTGTGACCCTGGATTTGAACCGCAAAGGCGCGAAGGACGCAAAGGAAATCAATCGCGACTTATACCTTCCGGCTCCGGCTCGCGCCCCCAACCGCCGCCGGGTGTCTCCACGGCGAGGCGATCTCCACGCTCGACATGAAGACTGACCTTGGGCTGCAGCTCTTCGCCATTGAGCCGATTCCGACCGGAGCGGGCGGGGCCGCCGCCCGCGATGCCCCAAGGCGCGATCCGACGTCGCTCGGTCAGCAGCGTCACCTCTGCCGGTGCGAGAAAGGTCAGCTCGCGGATCAAGCCCTCGCCGCCCGCGCGCACCCCTTGCCCGCCCGATTCGGACCGCAAGGCATACCGCGACACCCGCAACGGATAACGCGCCTCCAGCACCTCGATCGGCGTATTGAGCGTGTTGGTCATATGCGTCTGGACGCCCGACCAACCGCCGCCGGTCGCCCCCGCGCCCATTCCGCCGCCGATGGTCTCGTAATAATCCCAGGCCGCGCCGGTCTCGGTGCTGCCGAGGGCCAGGTTGTTCATGCTGCCCTGACTGGCCGCCGGGATCCGATCCGGGATCGCTCGGGCGAGTGCACCGAGCACGACATCCACGACACGGCTGCTGGTCTCGACATTGCCCGCCGCCACCGCTGCCGGGCGCTGCGCGTTGAGCAAGCAACCGAGCGGCGCGGAGAGGTCGATCGAGCGGAAGGTTCCCGCACAGGCGGGGGTCTGAGGCGGCATCAGACAACGAAAGACATAGACGACGGCGGCCGCGGCGACCGACAGCGGGCAATTGATGTTGCCCGCGACCTGCCCCGCGGTGCCCGCGAAATCGACATGGATCCGCTCGGGCGTCACATCGAGGCTGACCCGGATCGGGATCGCCTCGGTCCCCTGGCCGTCGTCGTCCATCAGATCCTCGAAGCTGTAGCGTCCCGGCGGGATCGTACCGAGCGCCGTGCGTGCAAGGCGTTCGGCATAGTCGTCGAGTGCGCGGATCGCCGACACATAGGCCGAGACGCCGAGGCCGTCGATCAGACCACGCAGTCGGGTCAGCCCGGCGCGATTGGCACCGATCTGGGCGAAAAAATCGCCGCGCGCGTCGTCCGGGTTGCGCGTCGCACCGAGGATCCGCGCCAGCCGCGGCTGGTCGATCTCGCCTTGCGCGACCAACCGACAGGGCGGGATGATCAGCCCCTCCTCGTCGAGTGTGCGCGAAACGGGCATCGACCCCGGCGCGCTCGCCCCGATGTCGGCATGATGTGCGCGATTGGCGACGAAGGCGACCAGCCGGCCCTCTGCGAAGAGCGGGGCCACCAGCGTCACGTCCGGCAGATGGGTGCCGCCGAGGAAGGGATCGTTGAGGACCACCATGTCGCCGTCGGCCCAGTCGAGCGCGCCGACGATGTCCCCCATCGCGTAGGCCATGCTCCCGAGGTGGACTGGGATATGAGCGGCTTGGGCGCAGAGGTTCCCGTCCCGATCGAAGACCGCGCACGAGAAGTCGAGCCGATCGCGGATGTTGGTGGAGAAGGCCGCTTGGCGCAGAACCACTCCCATCTCCTCGCACACCGACTCGAGCCGGCTGGCGAAAAGTCCCAATTCGACGGCATTCATGGTCTCGGAGCCTCCGGGGTCGCGTGCTCTGCGATGCGCCGAAGACCACATCGTGTCTCGAAAGTTTCGCATCTCGCGCTCGGGCACCGCATCCGCGGGTTGAGATACCCGAACGCGGGCCAACATTCCGGATGACTGTCGACCACTGCAGATTCCAACCTTCGAGGAGGCTTGACCATGGCCCATGAACTCCCGGCATTACCCTACGAAAAGAGTGCACTCGAGCCCGTGATCTCCGCCGAAACCATCGAGTACCACTACGGTAAGCATCACCAGACCTACGTCAACAACCTCAACAACCTGGTCCCGGGCACCGAGTACGAGACCATGAGCCTCGAAGAGATCATCATGAAATCCTCGGGCGGATTGTTCAACAACGCCGCCCAAGTCTGGAACCACACCTTCTACTGGAACTGTTTCAGCCCGGACGGCGGCGGCGCTCCGACCGGCGCACTCTCCGACGCCATCAGCGTCAAGTTCGGTTCGTTCGACGAATTCAAGAAGCAGTTCTCGCAGGCCGCCGCCACCAACTTCGGCTCCGGCTGGACCTGGCTGGTCAAGAACGCCGACGGCTCCATCGAGATCTTCAACACCTCCAACGCCGGCACCCCAATGACTGAGGGCAAGACCGCGCTGCTGACGGTCGACGTTTGGGAGCATGCCTACTACGTCGACTATCGCAATGCCCGTCCGAAGTATCTCGAAGCGATCTGGGACAAGATCAATTGGGAGTTTGTCGCGGCCAACTTTGGCGGCTGATCGAGTTGTGATTTCTTCATAATTAAGTCCCGAGCTTCGGCGACACCTGAAGAAGTAAAGATCTGAAATGGCCCAGCGCAATGCTGGGCCATCGTGCGTTTTGAACAGATTTTGAACAAGCGCGCGGCATCGCGGCATTACCTCCGTCTTCGCAAGCGCGTAAATCGCTCCTGCTCGTATCCCTGATAGGCTTGCGTTAGTCCCCAACCTTTTTCGCGGAGGTCAATCCGACGGAAACCCACAAGCCGGCGACCGTCGCCGACCTGCTCGGATAACCCCGGATTGCCTGATCAGCCCGCGTGCGCATCGTCTGCGCGAGCGTCGCCATCGATGGAATCCTCGGAGACATCCGTGTTCGCCAGATCGATCCAGAGCGGTGTCAAGAGCGAGAGCGAAATGAAGTGCGGGTCGGTCGTGACGAACCTGCCGCAGCCATAGTGATTTGCGATCGCGATATGCACCGCATCCATCGCCTTGATGCGCTCGCTTTCCGCGATCGATAGGGCATCGGTGAACACCGACTTGGGTGTTTTCAGGACAGGTGTAGTCTCCAGGATGGCACGGTAAGCCATCGCCAAGGGAGCTTGCTTCTTTCTCAACGGACCGATCAAGACCTCCAATCGCACTGCGTCGGATGTGCAGAGCACCCAATTGTCCAAGGCCAGACTCTTCAATGCAGCGCGGATCTTGGGTTGGTAGGTGGTGAGCCCCTCGACCAGACTGATCCAGACGCAGGCGTCGACGTAAGCTAGTTTCATGATCCCTCGCGAAACATTTTGAGCTCGTCGATGATTTGAAGATGGCTGCGACTATGCGTGCCGAGCTGATCGAGTCCGTCCAAGACGTCGGACAGTTTGCTCCATTGCGCAGAGGCTGCCTGCTCGTCGGCTTCTTGAATGCTGACGCGGATGCGCTTGCCGCGATATCGCTTCGGGACTTGTATCGTCACGTTGCCGTCTTCTGCGACGTCTGCCTCGATGTTCATGAATCGGCTCCTCGATGGGTGACCCTGTTCAGCTAGTTTAAAGTGCGGCCATGATCTTTCTCGATCGCGGCACCCGCAGGCCGGTAGCGTATAGGTAGAGACTTGAACACAGCCATAGCCTGCAAGGGGCCCTCCAACACAACCGCCGAGCAGACTCCCCATCCACCGGCGGGAGGGGACTGAGGCTCCTGCCCGTTCCCCTGAACACAATCATTGGCTACGTAACGCCTCAGAAACAAGTTGTTTAACTCGCAGGATGGGTGAGCAGCCCGGGAAGCCGATCATCTGGGCCTGGATCTGACGCTAGCAAGCGTTACTTTCCGATACAAAAGCTTGAGAAGATCCGCCCGAGCAAGTCTTCGGACGTGAAACGACCGGTGATCTCGCCGAAGGCGTGCTGGGCGTGAAGTAAATCCTCGGCCACAAGCTCTGGGCCTGCTGCCTGCGCAAGAGCGTCTCGGGCCGATCGTAAATGACCGTGGCCGCGGTGCAGGGCGTCGAGGTGGCGCCGGCGCGCGACAAAGGCCCCTTCGGTCAGGCCCCCGAGGCCCGCTCGGGCCTTCAGGTGCGACCGCAGCAGGTCGAGCCCATCTCCGGTCTTGGCGGAGAGGGCGATCTCCGTACCCGTCTCCACCTCGCTCGATCCGGGTGACATGCCGCAGAGGTCGATCTTGTTGCGGACGCGGGTGACCGGAACCCGTTCCGGAAGGCTCTCGCGGGTCAGCGGATCCGGGCCCTCGGCGGCGTCGTAGACCCAGAGGACGAGATCGGCTTGGTCGATCTGCGCTCGCGCTCGCCGCACGCCTTCGCGCTCCACGAGGTCTTCGCTGTGACGCAGCCCCGCGGTATCGACGATCCGAATGGGCAAACCGTCGACCTGGATGTCGAGCTTCAGCAGATCGCGCGTGGTGCCCGGGATCGGGGTGACGATGGCGGCATCCTGGCCTGATAACGCATTGAGTAAGCTTGACTTTCCGGCGTTCGGTGGACCCGCGATGACGACCGCGAGACCATCCCGGATCACCTGGCCCAGGCGTGCGGCGTCAATAACCTCGCTCGTGAGGTCGATAAGGCTCCGGAGATCGTCGGAGATGCCGAGATCCGCAGCGAGATCGAGCTCTTCGTCGGGAAAGTCGAGCGTGGCCTCGATGTATGTCCGCATGCGGATGAGGCGCTCGATGAGGCTGTCGATCTTTTGCGAGAAGACGCCTTGCAGGCTGCGTCCGGCGAGCCGGGCGGAGAGCGCGGTCGAGCTCTCGATCAGATCGGCGATGGCCTCGGCCTGAGCGAGATCGATCTTGCCGTTGAGAAAGGCGCGTTCGGAGAACTCGCCGGGGCGGGCAGGGCGGGCACCGAGCTCGAGGCAGCGCTGGACGAGGAGGTCCAACACGACCGGGCCGCCGTGGCCCTGAAGCTCGAGGACATGCTCGCCCGTGAAGGATGCAGGGGCGGGAAAGTAAAGGACGATGCCTTGGTCGATGAATCCGCCCGAGCCGTCGCGGAAGGTGGCAAAGGTGGCGGATCGCACAGCAGGAAGCCGGCCAAGCAAGCCTGCAGCAATTTGGGGAACACCGCTTCCGCTCACTCGCACGATGCCCACCCCGCCGAATCCGGGCGGGGTGGCTACGGCTGCGATGGTGTCGGTCGCCATCGCGCTCGACCAATTCGGTCTACTTCTTCCGTTTGGCCGCGGCCGCCTGCTTCTCGATCGTGCGGGTGATATGCCATTGCTGCGCGATGGACAGGAGGTTGTTGACGGTCCAGTAAAGCACCAGACCCGACGGGAAAAAGGCGAAGAAGACCGTGAAGACGAACGGCAAGGCCATCATGATCTTCGCCTGCATCGGATCCGGCGGCGGCGGATTCAGCTTCATCTGCACAAACATGGAAACACCCATGATCAGCGGCAGGATGAAGTAGGGGTCCGGGGCCGAGAGGTTGTCGAGCCAGAGGACGAATGGGGCATTGCGTAGCTCCACGCTCTCGAGCAACACCCAATAGAGTGCGATGAAGACCGGGATCTGAACCAGGATCGGCAGACAGCCGCCGAGCGGGTTGATCTTTTCGGTCTTGTACATCTCCATCATCGCCTGATTCAGGCGTTGCTTGTCGTCGCCGTAGCGATCCTTCAAGGCCTGAAGTCGAGGCGCGAGCTGCCGCATATTGGCCATCGACTTGTAGCTGGTCTCGGAGAGCTTGTAGAAGGCCAGCTTGATCAGAATGGTCAGGAAAATAATCGACCAACCCCAGTTTCCGACAACCCAGTAGATCTTGCTGAGCACCCAGAAGATCGGCTGTGCGATGACGGTGAGCCACCCGTAGTCGACCGCTAGCTCCAGCCCGGGGGCCACGCTTGCCAGTTTGTCTTGGAGCTTCGGACCCACGAAGAGCTCGTTCTCGAAGACGTGGGTTCCGCCGGGGGCAATGCTGACCGCGGGCGAGTATTTGCCGATGATGTAACGCGAGTCGGCGAGGACGTTCGTATAAAAGGTCTCGAGCACGCCCGCCGGCGGGATCCAAGCCGCCAGAAAGTAATGCTGCATCATCGCGATCCAGCCATCGGCAACGCTGCGGTCCAGCTTGCCTTTGCGCATGTCGTCGAACGACACCTTCTTATACTTGTCCTCGGGGCTGTAATAGACGGCACCGGTATAGGTGTGAACGAAGCGGGACTCGTTCGGATCGATGAGATCGGTGCGCTGCAGCTGGTTGTACTGGCGCGCAACGAGAGGCGAGTCGGTCGTATTGGTGACCGACTGGCTCGTGCGCACGACATAACTGCCGCGCACGAAGCTATAGCGTTTGCGGACCTCGATGCCGGTGTCGCCGACCCAGACCAGATCGACATCGAGTGTGTTGTCGTCCGGACCGAGCCGATAGAGTGACTGAGAAGCCGCGAAGATTGCCTCGTGCGTCGGCAGCGATGAAGCGTCTTCGCCCAGCAGCCCGGACTGGGCAACAAACATGTTCGGAGGGACGGGCTTGAGCAACTGGAATGGATCGTCCGGACGCTCGGCGAGGGTCGAATATTCCAACAGCCACGCCGCGGAAATGGTGCCGCCGCGCGGGGAGATCTCGATATGGAAGACGTCGGTCTCGATCCGTATCGGGGTCTGCGCGGGTAATGTCGGCGCTTCGGCGGCAGACATCCCTGCCGTGACGGCATCCGGGGTCGTCGCAACCTGAGGGACATCCGGCGCCGCGGAGGAAGAGGCGGCGGAGGAGGGTGCGTCGACCGTCAGACCGCGCTCCTGCGCCACCTGCGGCTGAACCGGGCGCCCGTAGTCTTCCATCCAGGCCGAGTAGATGAGAAACACCACGGCGGCCAGGGCGAAAAACAGGATTAAACGCTGGTTATCCATGAGAGCAGGTCTGCCTTTCGGTTGGAACTGGATCGAAGCCACCTTCGTGCCAGGGGTGACAGCGCGAAACCCGGCGAATCGCCAGATAGCCGCCGTGCAGAAGTCCGTGGCGCTCGATTGCCTCGACGGCGTAATGCGAGCAGGAGGGATGGAAACGGCAATGTGGCCCGAGGAGCGGACTGATGCCGTACTGATAGGCGCGGATCAGGGCGATCAAGATTCGACGCATGGTTGTTTCTCGATGGTATCCCAGGCGCGGGCGAGGGTGGCGAACAGGCGCTGATTCGGCATAGCCGGTGCGCCGGATGCGCACAGCACAACGATATCCCATCCGCCGAGGCGCGAACGATTGAGCCGGAAGCTTTCGCGAACGATCCGTTTCAAGCGGGTTCGGTCGACAGCGCGACGCGCGCACTTCTTCGCGATCGCGAGCCCGAGTCGTGGATGCCCCGATCGGTTCTCGCGGTACAACACGAGTAAACCGGCGCCGCCGTGTCGCCGCGGTTCGGCAAAGACGTCACGAAACTGTCGAGAAAGGGTGAGTCGACAGGTCCGCGGAAAGGTCTGATCCGGCTCCGCGGGCGGCTCGGCGCGATCCTTCGCGAGGTTCAGGGGATCAGGCGCACGCGACCCTTGGCGCGGCGGGCATTGAGGACCTTTCGGCCATTCTTGGTCGCGCTGCGAGCGCGAAAACCATGGGTCCGCGCGCGCTTGATGCGGCTGGGTTGGAAGGTGCGTTTCATGCTCGGTGCTCCGGAAATCTCGTCGTCCGGGACTCGACTGAGCCCCGCCTTAAAAGGCGCGGAAACATAAGCAATTTCCGCTCGAAAGTCAATGCCGATAGGGTTCGGGGCTTGGAGCCGCCGGTTGTGGATAAGTCTCGTCCGGGAGGCTAGACTGCCGCGACACCGGACCGACGAGAGGCCAGCGAGGGAAACCTCCCGACCGATTATCGGAGCCATCAGGACCGTCGGAGCGATCTACGGTCTTGCTCGACAACAACAAGCGGGTTTTTGGGAGTCCACCGTGGGAGTATGGGAGCAGTGTGTCAGACAATTGAAAGGAGAGTTGACCTCGGCTGAGTTCAATACCTGGATTCTCCCGTTGCAGGCGCGGGTCGACGAGGGTCGGTTGCGGTTGTTCGCGCCGAACCGGTTCGTCCTGGATTGGACGCGCCAGCATTACGAGGGGCGACTGCTCGACCTGTGCCGAGCCTACAGCGACGGGGCCATCGGGCGGCTAAGCTTCGAGGTCGGCGGTTTGGACTCCAAGTCGAGTGGTACGGCGGCACAAATCACCAGCGCAGCTCCCGTCGATGCGGATGGCGAGCTTGCCGCCCGACGGGCGAGTGCCAACTTGAACGCAGATTTCACGTTCGACAGCTTCGTCGAGGGTAAATCGAATCAGCTCGCCCGGGCGGCATCGATCCAGATCGGGCAGAACCCAGGCACCGCATATAACCCGCTCTTCATCTACGGCGGCGTGGGCCTCGGCAAAACGCATCTGATGCATGCCGTCGGCAATATCGTCCTCGCGACCAACCCGAACGCTCGAGTCGTCTATCTGCACTCGGAGCGGTTCGTGGCGGAGATGATCAAGGCGCTGCAGCACAACCGGATCGACGAGTTCAAGAAGACCTATCGCTCGGTGAACGCTTTGCTGATCGACGATGTTCAGTTCTTTGCGGGAAAGGAGCGTTCGCAGGAGGAGTTTTTTCACACCTTCAACGCGCTGTTCGAGTCGCGCCAACAGATCGTCCTTTCCAGCGACCGTTTTCCGAAGGAGGTGGTGGGCCTTGAAGAGCGGCTCAAATCCCGTTTCGGTTGGGGACTGACGGTCTCCATCGAGCCGCCGGACCTCGAAACCAGTGTCGCGATTCTGCACAGCAAAGCGAGCCTTTGGGGTGTGGATCTCCCGGAGGATGTCGCCTTTTTCGTCGGGCGCCGAATTCGCTCGAACATCCGCGAGCTCGAAGGAGCCCTTCGGCGACTGGTCGCAAACGCTCAGTTCACCGGCAAACCCATCAGCATGGAGCTGGCGAAACATGCACTTCGAGACATGCTGGCCGCACAAGACAAACAGGTCAGTATCGAGAACATCCAAAAAATCGTCGCCGAGTACTACAAGCTCAGAACCTCCGACATGATCTCGGCGAAACGCAGTCGCTCGATCGCTCGCCCACGTCAGGTCGCCATGGCGCTTGCGAAGGAGCTGACAAAGCACAGTCTTCCCGAGATCGGACGGGCTTTCGGAGGACGTGACCATACCACCGTCCTGCATGCGACCCGGACCATCAAGAACCTTCGCGACAGCGACGCATCGATCGAAGAAGACTACAAAAACCTGTTGAGAACTCTGACCTCATAGCTGTGGATAGGATGTTGACAGAAATCGAAGGCGGTTTGAGTCGAAACTTATGCACAAGCTGCCCAGAGGTTGTGCCTTCGGTCGATTGGGGCGATGTGGTTGATCCACCGTCAGTTGTGGACGCTGCTGCACTCATGCACAGCCCTTATTACTACAGGTTTTTTAAATTACTTAAGATTTAGGAGATCACGATGGAGCTCGTCGTCAACCGTGAACGGTTGTTGCCTGTACTCAGTAAAGTCGTCGGTGTGGTGGAACGACGTCAAACGCTCCCGATCCTCGGGAATCTGTTGTTGTCCGCGCGGGAAGACCGCCTCGATATTTGCGGAACGGATCTTGAGGTAGAGGTGAGGACGAGCTGCAGCGCTTCGGTGCCCGGTGAGGGGGAGACCACGCTGCCCGCCAGAAAGCTGATGGATATTTGCCGAAACCTGACGGAAGGGACGGAAATCCGGTTTCGGCTGAACAACGAGCGTTGTGTCGTGACCGCGGGACGTGGTCGGTTCACGCTCGGGGTGCTGCCGGCTGCGGACTTCCCGCTGATGGACGCCGACATCGAGGGTGTGGAGGTGAAGGTTCCCGAAGGCATCCTGCGTCAGATTCTCGACAAGACATCGTTCGCGATGGCGCAACAGGACGTGCGTTACTACCTGAACGGTCTACTGCTCGAGTGGGAGCGCTCCGGGATTACGGCGGTCGGCACGGACGGACATCGATTGGCCAAGTTTCATCGGAGCTTGGATTTGGATGTGCCGGAGCGAGTGCAGGTCATCGTGCCGAGCAAGACGATCCTGGAACTTCGGCGGCAATTGTCATCCACCGACGAGGAGGTCTCGGTGTCGGTCGGCCCGAGGAGCATTCGGCTTGCGGTCGGGGGCATGGTGATGACCTCGAAACTCGTCGACGGGCGTTACCCGGAATACGAGCGGGTCATCCCGCGCGAGCTCGAGAAGGTCGCCAGGGTCAGCAATGATGCCCTTAAGCGTGCGTTGGCACGGACGTCGATTCTGTCGAACGAGAAGTACCGTGGTGTTCGGTTGGCATTTGAGGAGGGCGTCTTGCGGCTGCAGGCTCACAATCCCGAGCAGGAGGAGGCGGAGGAGGAGATCGAGCTCGACTACAGTGGCGAATCCGTCGCGATCGGCTTTAATGTCGCCTATTTGTCCGACGTCTTAGGTGCGGTCGAGGGTACGGAGATCGAGGTCCGGTTCAGCGATGCAGGGAGTAGCTCGGTTTGGCGCGGTGTCGGCGCCGAGGACGAAACCTATGTCGTCATGCCCATGCGGTTGTGATTCTCCGAGCCGATGGACGGTTTAAATGGTTCTCGGCTTTTGACGCTTCGGATCAGGAATCTAAGAAACCTTCGGAGCGTGTATCTTGATCTTCGGGAGCAGTCGCCTCGGATCCTGATGAGTGGCGCTAATGGAGCCGGGAAGACAACGCTTCTGGAGGCGGTTTATCTTTTGGCCCGAGGCAGGAGCTTTCGGGGGCGCAAGGCGGGATCCCTGACGAGCGACGGTGAGTGCCGCACCCTGATCGAAGGGCGGTTTCGGGAGGCGGATTCCTCGAACGAATCGATGCTGGTCTTCGAACGAAGCGGTCGGGGGAGTCTGAGAAGATACAACAGTGTCGTGATGGGGTCGCTCCCGCCGAGTGACAGCCCTCTGCGGGTCAAACTTGTCGGAGAGAATCCTCAGGCTCTTTTGGAGGGGGAGCCCACGCTCAGACGCGGACTTTTGGACTGGAATGTGTTCCACGTGGAACATCAGCTTGGTCGGCTAAGGGCCGAACTCCGGCGCGTCCTTGCTCAGCGGAACGCGGCGCTTCGGCAAGGCGGTTCCCGCGCATCGTTCTGGGATCCGGCATTCGTTGACCTTTCCGACCAAATGACCGCGAAGCGCATGGACTTCGTGGAACTCTGGCGGAGTGAGTTTCGATCCTACGCGGACGCCTTTCCGTTCCTCCACGGTTCCGACCTTTTCTTCGAGCGCGGCTGGCCGAAGGATGGCGATTTGTCGGCTTCCCTAAAACGGGGGCAGAGCGCGGAGATTCTGCGCGGTCAAACGCTCGCGGGCGCACACCGAGCCGATATCAAGATCGGCCGCGATGGCTCTCCTTTGAGACTATCGCGCGGCCAGGCAAAGGTGGCCGTGTGCCTCCTTCAACTCGCCGCGGAACGGGTCCACCTTGGGAAGGGGTTGGCTCCGTCGCTATGGCTCCTCGACGACATCGATGCCGAGCTCGACGCGAGCACCGCCGAACGTCTATGGCGGTTGTTTGGAGATTCGGACGCACAGATGCTCATCGCTCGGTTGAGCTCCGAATCCGGCGGCATCGCCGAAGTGTCCGCCGGCGCAGCCACGATGTTCCACGTGGAACGTGGCACGCTGACCTCTCCTGCACTCGTCGGGCTTCCACCGCCGCCCTGGTCCTCGGCTTGACGGCAGCGGCCGTCAGGCCCCATAGCCTACCCTCCCGCCCCTGAAGCGCTTCGGCCCCGGTTCCCGTATAATGGGTCATGTTTAGGGGCAACCTTGCCCCGGCGTCGACCTACCCGACTGCGGTGCGCACCCTGCTTCCACGAAGGCGTGATGCCGCGATCGGCCAACGGTCGCGCTGCCTGCGTTTGCGAGCCCTCCCACCGATCCAGCATTTCGACCAGGCCACATGACCTACGATTCAACAAGCATCAAAGTCCTTCGCGGACTCGACGCGGTCCGTAAGCGGCCGGGCATGTATATCGGCGATACGGACGACGGTACCGGCCTCCACCACATGGTCTTCGAAGTCGTCGACAACTCCATCGATGAGGCCCTTGCCGGACATTGCGACAACATCCGCGTCATCCTTCACGGTGACGGCTCGGTGTCCGTGACCGACAACGGGCGAGGCATCCCGGTCGACATCCATTCCGAGGAACAAAGGTCTGCGGCCGAGGTGATCCTCACGGTTCTGCATGCCGGCGGGAAGTTCGACGACAACTCCTACAAGGTTTCGGGAGGGCTCCACGGTGTCGGGGTGTCGGTCGTCAACGCACTCTCCGATCGACTCTTCTTGAAGATATCGAGGGGCGGTCGCCTCTATCAGCAGGAGTACCACCTCGGGGAACCCCAGTACCCGCTTAAGCTCGTCGGAGACACCGATGCAACGGGAACGGAGATCCGCTTCTATCCATCGGACCAAACTTTTACCCATATCGAGTTCCATTACGACATCCTCGCAAAACGACTTCGCGAGCTCTCCTTCCTCAATTCCGGTGTGCGTATCGAGTTGTTCGAAGAGGCAACCGGTCGAGAGGACATCTTCGAGTATCAGGGCGGCATCCGGGCCTTCGTCGAGCACCTGAACCAAAACAAAGAGCCGATTCACCCCAGCGTGATCCACTTCACTGCCGAGCGCCAATCGGTCACGGTGGAGTTGGCGATTCAGTGGAACAATGGCTATCAAGAGACGATCTTCTGCTACACCAACACCATCCCGCAGAAAGACGGCGGCACCCACCTGGCTGGACTGCGTGCCGGGCTGACCCGGACCTTGAACGGCTATATCGAGCGAGAGGGCCTCGACCGCAACCAGAAGATCCGACCGGTCGGCGACGATGCTCGCGAAGGCTTGACCGCGGTCCTGTCCGTGAAGGTGCCGGACCCGAAGTTTTCGTCGCAGACGAAAGATAAGCTGGTCTCCTCCGAGGTGAAGGCCATCGTCGAATCGCTCGTGGTCGAGCAGTTGAATATCTTCCTCGAGGAGCAGCCGGCAGAGGCGAAGGCGGTCGCCAACAAGATGCTTGAGGCCGCGCGAGCCCGCGAGGCGGCCCGCAAGGCCCGCGAGATGACACGGCGCAAGGGCGTGCTCGATGTTGCGGGGCTGCCGGGCAAGCTTGCCGATTGCCAGGAAAAGGATCCGGCGAATTCAGAGCTGTATCTGGTCGAGGGTGACTCCGCTGGCGGTTCGGCCAAACAGGGGCGCGACCGAGCGTTTCAGGCAATTCTTCCGCTCAAGGGAAAGATCCTGAATGTCGAGAAGGCTCGTTTCGACAAGATGTTGTCCTCCGCCGAGGTCGGGACGCTGATCACCGCGTTGGGGTGCGGGATCGGGCGCGAAGAGTACAACCCGGACAATCTCCGCTATCACCGAATCATCATCATGACGGACGCCGACGTCGACGGCGCCCACATTCGAACGCTTCTGTTGACCTTCTTTTACCGTCAGATGCCGGAGCTGGTGGAACGCGGCCACATCTTTATCGCGCAGCCGCCGCTCTACAAAATCAAGAAGGGAAAGCAGGAGGAGTACCTGCTCGACGACGCGGCACTGAATCGTGCCATGCTCCAGGCCGCGCTGGACGGCGCCGATCTCCACGTCAATGCTGACACCGTGCCCTTGGCCCGTACAGCGCTCGAAACACTCGCGCGGGATTACCAGGTTTTTGTCGGGATCATCAAACGTCTATCGACTCGCTACGATGCGGTCTTTCTCGATGAACTGGCTAAGGCGCCACCGCTCGACGATGCGCTGTTGGCAGATGTCGGCGCATTCTCTGATTGGCGGCACGACATGGAGCGGCGTCTGAATCAGCTTGAGTCGCTGTCTTTGCACTACCAGCTCCGTCTGACCGATCCGACATCGCTTCGTCCGGGAGCGCTGGAATTGGTTCGTTTGATCCACGGGATTCCGGAGAGCCGCATCATCCCGTTGGATTTTTTCCACACGGCGGACTACGCGAAGATCCTGGATTACGGCCGAAAGGTCGCCGGCCTGATCGAGCCGGGCGCTTACATCGCTCGCGGCGAGCGCCGCAAGGACATCACCGAGTTGGGCGAGGGGATCCGCTGGCTGCTCGCCGAGGCGCAACGCGGGCACAGCATCCAGCGCTACAAAGGACTTGGCGAGATGAATCCCGACCAGCTCTGGGATACCACTATGAATCCGGAGACTCGGCGCCTGTTACGGGTAACCATCGAGGATGCCGTGGGTGCCGACCAGATCTTCACCACCCTGATGGGCGATCATGTCGAGCCGCGCCGGGAATTCATCGAGCGCAATGCGCTCAATGTCGAGAATCTGGACGTCTAAACTGCGCCCGGTCCGGGCAATGAGGCGACCGTCGATTCGATCCACTCTTCCGCCGCTGCGTTGATCTCGGCAGCGCTCCGACCCACGGTCGGGATGGTCGGCCCGATGACCAGGTCGATCGTCCCGGGTGTCTTGAGGATGCTGCGCCTTCCCCAGAAGAAGCCCGCATTGTGCGCGATCGGTACGACGGGCCTGCCGCTACGCTCGGCCAGGACCGCCCCGCCGATGGCGTACGGATGGCGCGAACCCGGTGCGGTACGCGTGCCTTCCGGAAAGACGATCACCCAGCGTCCGCCCTGCAGATTGCGCAGACCTTCGCGCACCAGCTCCACGATAGCTCGACGTCCCGCGGCCCGGTCGATCGGAATGCACTGCAGACGTCTCAAACCGGCTCCGAAGACGGGGATGCGCATCAACTCCTGTTTCAAGACCCAGCTCTGTCGAATCGGCAGTACTGCCCTCAGTGCGAGGATGTCCCATGCCGACTGATGCTTGCTCAGAACAATCGCGTTCTCCACAGGCAACCTTTCCAGTCCACTGACGCGGCAGCGCAGTCCGCAGATCCATTTCAATGCCGCTAGATTGAGCTTTGCCCAACTTTGCGCCAGACGATCGAGACTTTCGTCCGATGCTATGGGACCGACGACAAGAAGAAGGGTGGAGTAGACGAGGGCCGATCCGACCAGAACGACTTGGTACAACAGCGAACGGGCCAGGATCACCCCACGAATCAGACCCGCATTCAACCTCTCCCGAAATATGGTTCTATCCATGGAGGAGTGCGTCGGCGACCGACGCGAGGTCGGCATAGACGGGGACTCCGGCAAGGTCGGGGGATCCGCTCGCCAGCGTATCTTCCCCTTTCCCCGTGCAAACCATCCATGGATCGGCCCCGGCAGCCCTCGCTGCGACGATGTCGCCGAGCGAGTCGCCAACAAAGGGTACGCCAGCGAGATTCACCGAGAGTCGCCTCCCGATCTCCTCAAGCATGCCGGGTTTGGGTTTGCGGCAGCCGCAACCGTCATCGGGTCCATGCGGACAATAGACGATCATCTCGATCCTCCCTCCCTGCTCGGCCAAGAGATCCCGAAGCTTGCGGTGCATGGAATCGAGGTCCGCCGGTGTCAGCAGGCCGCGCGCCAACCCCGACTGATTCGTCGCGACGGCAACCCGATACCCTGCGTGGGAGAGGCGCACGATCGCATCGATACTGCCCGGCAAAGGGATCCACTCGTCGATGGATTTGATGAAATGCTCCGTATCCTCGTTGATGACACCGTCACGATCCAGAATTACGACCCGATCAACCATGACTTCCGCCCTCGCACACCAAGAAACATCCGCCTATCGAGTTGACCCATCGATCATTCTTGGAGACGGGAAATATCCGCAACCAGCAGGAACAGTCCAGCCAGGGAACGGAGCAGCCCGATGCGGTTCTTGCGGATATTCGGATCCTCCACCATCACCATGACCTGGTCGAAAAAGGCTTCGAGATCGGTTTCGAGGTCGGATAGAAGACTCAAGACCCCGACATAGTCACGGGCGTTGGCGAGGGGCATAACCCGCGAGGACAGTTCATCGACTTGAGCGGCAAGACGGATCTCGGCAGGCTCTTTGAGCAGCTCCCCATTGGCTTCGGGACACACCGAGCCAGCAACGATGTCGATCCCCGCCTTGCTCAAAATGTTGCGGATACGTTTGTTTGCCGCTGCAAGGGACGCGGATCCGCTCATCGATCTGAAGGCCGTCACGGCCGCCAGACGCGCATCGAGATCGGCCGGTATGGTCACTCCTGTCTGGAGGACCGCCTCGATCGTATCGGCGGAGACACCACGCTCATGGTAGTAGCCGCGCAAACGATCGAGCACATAGGCCAGGGCTGCAGCCTCGACATCCTTGCTCAAGAGTCCTGCCGGGTAGGCGGATGCCGCCAAAGCGATCAGCGCGCGCAGGTCGAGCTCCAACGGGGTCTCGATCAGGATACGCAGTACGCCGATCGACGCACGTCGCAGACCGTAAGGGTCCTTGGCGCCTGTGGGACGCAGCCCGATACCGAAGATCCCGACCAGCGTATCGATCCGATCAGCGATCGCCAAGACCCTTCCGCACGGACTTGAGGGAAGGATATCGCCTGCGAACCTCGGCAGATACTGCTCTTCCATTGCAGCACAGACACAGGGATCTTCTTTCGCGTGCACGGCGTAATAGCGCCCCATCGTCCCCTGAAGGCCGGGAAACTCGTAGACCATCGAGGTGACCAGGTCGCAGCGCGAGAGCCGCGCGGCGCGGGCAGCGAGATCCGGATCAACACCGATCGAAGACGCCAGATCGCCTGCCAGACTTGCCACTCTGGCGCTCTTCTCGGCGACGGTGCCGAGCCGATCCTGGAAGACGACGGTCTCGAGGCGCTCGGCGTATCCTTCCAACGGCTGCTTGAGATCCTGGGCCCAAAAAAAAGCTGCATCCGCGAAACGAGGACGGATCACGCGTTCGTTGCCGGCACGGACCTGATCCGGATCTCGGCTCTCGATGTTGGCGACCGTGATGAAGGATGCCTGCAAGGCCCCCGAGGCGTCTTCGACCGGGAAGTATTTCTGGTTCGAGCGCATCGTCTCGATCAGAACCTCGGGAGGAATGGCGAGATACGCCGCGTCGAAGCGGCCCAGGATCGCCTTTGGCCATTCCACCAAGGCCGTGACCTCGTCGAGCAGGGCGTCATCGACCCGTGCGCGCAGCCCATTCGCCGAAGCCAGCGCCTCGACCTGGCTGCGAACCAGGTCGCGCCGCCGCTTGAAATCCGGTTCGACGGACCCGCACGAACGCAGCAGCTCGGCGTATTCCGTCGCTTCGGGTACGTTGAGCGGCTCAGGGTGATGGAAGCGATGTCCGTGTGTGTGGCGACCGGCCTCGGTGCCCAGGATGCGGCCCGGTATCGCCTCGGTCCCCAGGAGCAAGCAGACCCAATGAACCGGACGCACGAACTCTTCCGAGCCCTCGCCCCAGCGCATCCGTTTTGGAATGGGAAGACGGGCCAGTGCGGCGTCGGTCAACTCCGGCACCAGCGAGGCCGTGAGCGCGCCGGGCACCGTGCTTCGAAATGCCAGCCATTCGCCCTTGTCCGTGACCTCGCGAGCAAGTGCATCGACCGGCACCCCGCAAGACCCGGCGAAACCCAAAGCAGCCTTGGTCGGCTGGCCGTCGGGTGCGAACGCGGACCCAACGGCAGGTCCGCGCCGCAGAATTTCCCGATCCGGTTGCCGGGTCAGGATGCCGCGTACCAAAAGGGCCAATCGACGTGGCGAGGCGAAGGGCTCGATCGTCTCGAAGCCGATGCCGGCGTCGTCGAGTCGCTCGCGAAAACCTGCGACAAAGGCGTGCGAGAGCGCGAGCAAGGCGGTCGGAGGGAGCTCTTCGGTTCCGATCTCGACCAGAAGGTTACTGGTTGCGTCCACAGTCGTCTCCCGTTAGCGGGTCAGCATCGGGAAGCCGAGGGCCTCCCGGCGGTCGTAATAAGCCTGGGCGACGGCTCGCGAAAGGGTGCGTACCCGCAGGATGAAGCGCTGCCGCTCGGTAACCGAGATCGCGCCGCGCGCATCGAGCAGGTTGAAGGTGTGCGATGCCTTCAAGACCTGCTCGTAGGCCGGCAGCGGAAGGCCCTTCTCGACCATGGCGGCACTGGCCGCCTCGCAGGTGTCGAACTGTCTGAACAAGGCATCGACGTCGGCATGCTCGAAGTTGTAGGCGGACTGCTCGACCTCGTTCTGATGATACACATCGCCGTAGGTGACGACGCCCGCCGGGGTCTGGCTCCAAATCAGGTCGTAGACGCTCTCGACACCTTGCAGGTACATGGCAATCCGTTCGAGGCCATAGGTGATCTCGCCGGTCACCGGACGACAATCGAGTCCACCCACCTGCTGGAAATAGGTGAACTGGGTCACCTCCATCCCGTTGAGCCAAACCTCCCAGCCGAGCCCCCAGGCACCCAAGGTCGGGGATTCCCAGTTGTCTTCGACGAATCGGATATCATGCACCAGCGGATCGATCCCGAGACGGCGCAGCGAGTCGAGGTAAAGATCCTGGATCTCGAGCGGCGAAGGTTTCAGGACGACCTGGTATTGGTAGTAATGCTGCAGGCGATTCGGATTCTCGCCGTACCGCCCGTCGGTCGGACGACGCGAGGGCTGGACATAGGCGCTGCGCCAAGGCTCGGGGCCGATGGATCGCAGAAAGGTCGCCGGATGGAAGGTTCCCGCGCCCACCTCCATGTCGAGTGGCTGAAGGATGACGCATCCCTGCTCGGCCCAGTAACGCTCGAGGGCAAAAACGAGGCCCTGAAAGGTCGAGACATCCTCGCGATCGAGACTCAAGATCGTACTCCTTCGGCCCAGTGTTGGCGGAAATCAGGCAGTATAGCGCCGATCGGCGACGATCGGCGAGGTCGCGGCAACGTTGCAAAGATCGCCGACGGGGTCCGATCGGCGCGGCCGATCCGGGGGGATCGTCTCGCCGCGGCCGCCGGTCCGCGCAAATCGCGGCATCGCCTGGTACCCTAGTGCGATCGACCCCGCGAAATCCTCGGCCCCGAGCCGGCCTCCAAACGCAACCTTGATTCTCCCCGCCATGCTCACGCCCAAAGACGCGTCAGCCGAACGCCGCCACGCCGTGACACATACGGCCGTCGTCGGGGCGGCGATCAATCTCGTGCTGTCAGTCGTGAAGATCATCGCAGGGGTCTTCGGACACTCTCAAGCGCTCGTTGCCGACGGGATCCATTCGCTCTCGGATCTGTTCTCCGACCTGTTGGTCCTGTTGGCCGGCCGCCGCGCCAGTCAAGGACCCGATCATGATCATCCGTACGGGCACGCCCGGTACGAAACGGTAGCAACCCTTCTTCTGGGTTTACTGCTGATCGCCGTGGCCTTCGGCATTGCCTGGGATTCCATCGAGCGGTTGTTTCAGCCGGCAGCCTTGCTCCAGCCGGAGCCGTTGACCCTGCTCGCGGCCTTGGCATCGATCCTGGTCAAGGAATGGCTTTACTGGTGGACGCTCGGCTATGCCAAGCGCGTCAAGTCGGATCTGCTGCGCGCCAATGCTTGGCACCATCGGACGGATGCCGTGTCCTCGGTGGTCGTCCTGGTCGGGATTGCCGGGACCATGGCCGGCCTAGCCTATCTGGACGCGATCGCGGCGGTCGTGGTCGCGATCATGATCGCAAAGATCGGTTGGGAGCTGGGTTGGGAGGCCATCAACGAATTGGTCGATACCGGGCTGGAAACCGAGCGGCTGAAAGAGGTCAAGGAGACCATTCGATCGGTCGGAGGCGTGCGTGACATTCACATGCTGCGTACGCGCCGCTATGCCGGGCTGGTCTCGGCCGACGTCCATGTCCTGGTCGATCCTCTCGTCAGCGTCTCCGAAGGGCACATGATCAGCCTTTTGGTGGAGCATCGACTCAAGCGCGAGATCGACGAGATCACCGATGTGACCGTGCATATCGATCCCGAAGACGACGATCGGTTTCCTCCTCCAGTCGGGCTCCCGTTGAGGGCCGAAGCGATGGCCCGCCTCGCTTCGCTCTGGTCGGCGATTCCGGAGGCGAACGAGCGTGAGCGGATCGTCTTCCATTACATCCGAGGTCAGATCGACGTCGAGGTCTATTTTCCGCTGGCCGCGTGCCGGCGACAGGGCGCGGATGCGGTCTCGCTGCGCGAGCGGCTCGCCGCAGCGATCACGGACGATCCGGTGTTCCGAGATGTGCGAATCCTGTTCGGGTAGTGGCCGCACCATCTCGGGGCATTGCTACCCGATGAGCCTCATTGAGGTGCAAACATGCCGGAGCAGGCGGCGGATCCTCTTGTCGCCTGTGTCTCATCGTCTGGTCTCGGGCTGCTGCGATCAACCAGCGGCCCTTGTCGCGCTTAAAATCCCCCCATTAAAACAAAGTATTGAGATCAATTCGGACCGATAGCTGCGCACCGATCCAGCCAGGGGGAGACCCCGAACGATGTTTTGGCTCGGTAGATGCTAGACGGCCCCGAGGTGATCGACAGCGCCGGTTGTCCCCGGTGTCGTCTTCGACGCGGAGGACATCCATCCAGACCGAATCACCGCGACGCGCCGACCCATCGCGAGTCGTGCAGCCTGAAGGGCGACCTGCTAGGCTCCGAGCCGCCTCGGTGCGCCCGAAGGCGACAGAACGACCATGACGTCGTCCGGCCATGTTTCCCCAGAACCTACAGCAGCGGAGAAATCCCAAATGACAGACGTGATCAAAATGATCAAGGACAACGACGTGAAGTTCGTCGACCTTCGCTTCACCGACACACGCGGCAAGGAGCAGCACGTCTCCATGCCATCCCGGGTGGTTGACGAAGACCTTTTCCGGGACGGCAAGATGTTCGACGGCTCCTCGATCGCGGGCTGGAAGGGAATCGAGGCGTCGGACATGGTCCTGATGCCGGAACCCTCCACCGCCGTCATGGATCCCTTCACGGACGAGAACACCCTGATCATCCGCTGCGATATCTTGGAGCCCGACACCATGACCGGGTACGAGCGCGACCCGCGCTCCCTGGGCAAGCGTGCCGAGGCCTACCTGAAGTCGACGGGAATCGCCGACACGGCTTACTTCGGTCCGGAGCCCGAGTTCTTCATCCTGGACGATGTGCGCTGGGGTGCGGACATGAGCGGCGCCTTCTACAAGATCGATTCCGAAGAGGCCGGCTGGAACTCGGAGCGCGTCTTCGCCGACGGCAACATGGGGCATCGCCCGAGCACGAAAGGCGGCTACTTCCCTGTTCAGCCGGTTGATTCGCTCAACGATATTCGCGCAGCCATGTGCCTGACGCTCGAAGAAATGGGTGTGCCGGTCGAGGTGCATCACCATGAGGTCGCAACCGCGGGCCAATGCGAGATCGGCACCCAGTTCGATACGCTTGTTGCGCGCGCAGACAAAAACCAGATCACCAAGTACGTCGTTCAAAACGTTGCTCATGCCTACGGCAAGACGGCGACCTTCATGCCCAAGCCCCTGGTCGGCGACAACGGCAGCGGCATGCACGTCCATCAGTCGCTGAGCAAAGACGGCCAGAACATCTTCGCCGGCGACAAATACGCTGGCTTGTCCGACACCGCACTCTATTACATCGGCGGTATCATCAAGCACGCCCGCTCTCTCAATGCTTTGACCAACCCCTCCACCAACTCGTACAAGCGTTTGGTGCCCGGCTTCGAAGCCCCCGTGATGCTCGCCTATTCGGCGCGCAACCGCTCCGCCTCCGTGCGAATTCCCTATGTCGCCAGTCCCAAGGGCCGCCGTATCGAGGTCCGTTTCCCGGATTCGACCTGCAACCCCTATCTGGCTTTCGCTGCGATGATGATGGCGGGTCTGGACGGCATCCAGAACAAGATCCATCCGGGCGATGCCATGGATAAGGATCTCTACGATTTACCGCGCGAAGAGGCCAAATCCATCCCGACGGTCTGCCACTCGCTGGATATGGCCTTGGAATACTTGGACAATGATAGGGAATACCTCACCGCCGGCGGCGTCTTCACCGACGATCTGATCGATGCGTACATCGCTCTGAAGATGGGAGAAGTCACTCGCATCCGTATGACCACGCATCCGGTCGAGTTCGACATGTATTACAGTCTCTAAACCCGAGCTGTTTTCGGGCGCGTAGACGAGGCCCCGCAAGGGGCTTCTTTCGTTTCCGGTTGAGCCCGAAATCCGGGTCGACTATTCTTCTGGCATGATCAAATACTTGTTCGTCGTCCTCGTTTTTTTCGCGCCCCAGGGGTCTAGCGCGGAGATCTTTCGGTGGGTCGACGCCGACGGACGCACCCATTTCTCGGATCGACGACCTCCGGATGCGGCGGTACAGCGCGTTGTTCCCGATACCGGTCCAGCTGGCGATTCCGCCCCGAAGGGTGCCGCCCCGGCGGGCGATGAGCCGTTTCTCGGACCCTACGCGGCCTTCGATATCCTGGCACCGACCACGGGAGCTGTCCTGATTCAGCCGACCGATATACTCGACGTCCAGCTGCTGTTGGAGCCGCCGTTGCTCGACGGGCATCGTCTCGATCTCGTACTCGACGACCGTGCGGTCGCCATCGAGGCGGGATCGACAGGATTTCAAATCCAGGGCGTCGGCTTCCAAGCGCACCGCATCCAAGCGCGCGTGCTGAATGCGCTCGGCACTGTCGTCGCGTCGACCCAGTTGCTCGATGTCGAGCTGCGCCAATCCGCTCCCCCCGGGGCTTTGCCCTAAGCTCGCGTTATTGCACGGGCTTTCCCGATCGGCTCAGGCCGATCTGCGATGGTATGAGTTTCGCATGTCGTCGGTGTCGATATGCCGGCCCGAGTCCGCGTATCGCGCCGTTCGTCTGCGTAAAGCCTCGCGCAGCCCGATCGTCGACGTCAAACCCTCCGTCTTCGCGTGCGCCCTCGGTCACGCGCGAGCTTGTCAGCCGTTCGGATGAGAAATCATGAGTATTCAGCCAGCCCCGAAGCCGGCCCTAGAGCGGACGATTCTCGATCACCTGAACACGGCTGTCCTCTTGTTCGACAAGGACTTACGTCTCCTTTACCTCAATCCGGCGGCCGAGATGCTCTTCGAGATCAGTGCCAGACATATGATCGGACACCATGCTCTAAACCTGCTTCCCTGCCCCGACCACCAAGTTGAGGAACGTCTGAAAGCTGCCTTGGAGTCGCGCCATCCCTTCACTGAGCGAGAGATCAATGTCGTTGCGGGTGACGGGCGCACCAAGACGGTGAACTGCACCGTCCTACCGCTGCACCATTTCGATGCGCACGATCAAGTGCTCGTAGAGCTCGCGCAGGTCGACCGTCAACTTCGGATCACCCGCGAGGAACATCTGCTTTCTCAGCACCAGGCAACCCAGGCATTGATCCGCGGTTTAGCGCACGAAATCAAGAACCCTCTCGGCGGACTGCGCGGTGCCGCGCAGTTGCTTGAGCAGGAGCTTCCCGACCCGGGTTTGCGTGAATACACGCGAATCATCATCGACGAGGCCGACCGGCTCCAGGACCTCGTCAACCGTATGGTCGGCCCCAGTCGCTTACCGCGCCGTGCCTCGGTCAATATCCACAATGTCCTCGAGCATGTCCGTGGGCTTATCCTCGCGGAGTCGCCGACGGGTCCGCGCGTGCAGCGTGACTATGACCCGAGTATCCCGGATTTCATGGCCGATCAGGACCGCTTGATTCAGGCCTTCCTAAACCTGGCTCGCAACGCCGCCGCCGCCGCAGGAGTGACCGGACGCATCGAGCTGCGCACGCGCGTCCTACGGCAATTCACGATCGGAAACCGACGTCATCGCCTTGTGCTGCAGGCCCAAATCCGTGATAACGGACCCGGAATCCCGCAGGAGATCGAGGATCGAATCTTCTTTCCGATGGTATCGGGCCACCAAGGCGGTACCGGGCTGGGCCTACCCATTGCCCAGGAGCTCATCAATCAACATGGAGGCCTCATCGAGTGCGAGAGTCGGCCCGGCGAGACCACGTTTTACGTCTATCTGCCGTTGGAGACGGCCTATGAATAATCGCGAGCCCAAGGTCTGGGTCATCGACGACGACAGGTCGATCCGGTGGGTGCTCGAGCGGGCGTTGCGCAAGGCCGAAATGCATGTGACCTGTTTCTCAAACGGGGTCGGGGTCATGGAGGCGCTTCAGCGCGAGCAGCCCGATGTCATCCTGACAGATATCCGCATGCCCGGGATCGACGGGTTGGATCTTCTGCGACAGGTCTCGGCCCGCTATCCCGGGCTACCCGTGATCATCATGACCGCACATTCCGACCTGGACAGCGCAGTGTCGGCCTTCCATGGCGGTGCCTTCGAATATCTGCCCAAACCATTCGACCTCGACGAGGCTGTCGGACAGGTCAACCGGGCTTGCCGGCGCGGTCGCGACGAGCGGCCCGAAGAGATCGTGATGACCAAGGCGCCGGATATCATCGGCGAGGCCCCTGCCATGCAGGAGGTCTTTCGGGCGATCGGCCGACTTGCGCGCTCCAACATCACGGTTCTGATCAACGGCGAATCCGGAACCGGGAAAGAGTTGGTTGCACGCGCCCTGCACCGCCACAGTCCGCGCAGCGATCGACCCTTCATCGCCCTGAACATGGCCGCAATCCCGAGGGATCTCCTGGAATCGGAGCTGTTCGGTCACGAGCGCGGCTCCTTTACGGGGGCCCAGAGTCGCCGTGAGGGGCGATTCGAGCAGGCCGACGGGGGAACCTTGTTCCTCGACGAGATCGGCGATATGCCCGCCGAGCTTCAAACTCGACTCCTGCGTGTACTCGCCGACGGCGAGTTCTACCGTGTCGGCGGCGTTGCCCCGACGCGGGTGGACGTGCGGATCATCGCGGCGACACACCAAAACCTCGAAGACTTGGTTCGGCACGGCCGTTTTCGCGAAGACTTGTTCCATCGTCTCAACGTCATCCGGATTCATCTCCCCGCGCTGCGCAATCGGCGCGAAGACGTCCCCGTATTGATGCGGCACTTCCTTGCCCAAGCGGCCCTGGAGCTGACGTGCGAGCCGAAGGTGCTCGCGCCGAGCGCGATCGAGCATCTGAAACGGCTCGATTGGCCCGGTAATGTTCGCCAGCTCGAAAACACCGCCCGCTGGGTCACGGTCATGGCCTCGGGCAAAGAGATTCACGCTGAGGATCTCCCGCCCGAGCTCAACGCCTCGTTTTCCGAGCCGGTTCGCGACGAGCCGTGGGAGACCGTGTTTCGCCGCTGGGTGCGTCAGAGCCTCAAACAGGGCCAGGGTGCCTTGCTGGACACGGCCATGCCGGTGTTCGAGCAAATTCTTATCCAGACCGCCTTGGAGCATACCGGCGGGCGTCGCCAGGAGGCCGCGCGGCTCCTCGGCTGGGGACGCAACACCCTGACCCGCAAGATCAAGGAGCTGCAGCTGGACATCGAGATCGACCCGGAGGAGCCCTCGGCGGATGAGGATTCGGTACGGAGCCCCCAAATCGGATAGGCGGAACGAGGACACGCCCGGCGGTCATCGCTCCGCTGAATCCACTGTTGGTAGCGAATGACAGATTCGGAGAATGACTTGGACAGTATGAGTATCGACCTGAAGGGCTCGGAGATCTCGTCGATCGATCTGGAGGGCGGACGCCTGAGCCTACGTTTCTCGCGGGCCTATCTCGTCAAGACGATGACTGGGTCGAGCGAACGGACACGCTGGCAGCAGGCAGGGGATTTAGTGATCGACGGGGTCGAGGAAACCTCGACGATTCCGAGCGGCCCGCTTGTCTGCGGAGGAGGCGACATCGAAGAAAACATCTTCACCTATCGCGACATGATCCCGATCCCGCTCGAGAGTCGAGGACACGCGCGGTGTGTGCTGAAGTTCGAGGGGGTTGCGGATCCGTTTGTTGCTCAGGGAAGGGCGATCAGGCTGGATATGCGCGAAACACCCAAATACATCGAGCACTTACGCTGATCTGCGTTTCGCGGAGAGCCTTTTCGTTGTGAGCCGCGTCCGAGATTCCGGACGCGAGCTCCAGCACTGCCGTGCGGACCTGATCAGTTGCGCGCCGAGCCGACGATCTCATGGGCAATGTCTACGACACGGTTTGCCATATCCTGGTATTCCTGCCGATAGTTGACGAGCAAGCCGTCCGTCGCCGCCCAGTAATCCTTGCCCGAAACGCCGTGCTCATGCTCGTAGTCGATGAACTGCTTCTGCATCCCGAGCATCTTCTCGATCAACTCCTGCTTTTCCTTCTTCAGCGCGGCGATATCGCTCATGTCGGTGTCCTCATAGGGTTTTTGGCCGCCCTGGAGCGGCGGAGTTAGAACTTTCACAAACCTTAATATAGCATGCAGCGAGATGTCTCGGTCAACCGCCGAACCTGTTCATGGGTCGATCGATTCCGACCGCGGCCAACCTGCTCGCCCACACCCGACCCACCTGGATCAGCGATGTTCGATGTCATCCTCTACGAGCCCGAGATCCCGCCCAATACCGGCAATGTCATGCGGCTCTGTGCGAACAGCGGTATGCGACTCAATCTGATCGAGCCTCTCGGGTTCGTGCTGGAGGATCGTCTGCTCAGGCGTGCCGGGCTCGATTATCGCGAATGGGCGGAGGTTCAGGTTCATCCCACGATGGAAGCCTGCCTTGGGGCGATCCGACCGCGGCGGCTCTTCGCACTCACGACCCGAGGCTCGACCGCCTATACGACGCCGCACTACGAAGCCGGCGACGCCTTTCTGTTCGGTCCGGAGACGCGAGGTCTACCGCAAGCCCTGCTCGACACCCTCCCGCCCGAGCGATGCCTTTACATTCCGATGCGTCCGGGAAATCGCAGCCTCAATCTCTCCAACGCCGTTGCGGTCGTCGCTTTCGAGGCTTGGCGTCAAACCGGGTTCGAAGGGGTTGTCGCGCGGCGGGAGTAAGCCGCGCCCGGGCAGGCGCGGTTGAAACGATCGATCAAGGATGTCGTTCTTGCATCCAATGCGCACCTGGCGATGGCCGTTTATCGAGACGACGCCTGTCACTCCTCGCAACAAAGCCGATCACGCCGAACGCGGTTCAGCCGAACTCCGCCTTCGGCTCGCGCTCTAGCAAGGCTCGCGTCGCGCCTTCGGGCGAGACGCCTTCGTAGAGAACTCGGTAGACCTGCTCGCTGATCGGCATCTCGATGCCCAAACGGGATGCGAGCCGATACATGGCGAGCGCGGTCACGACACCTTCGACCTCTTGGCCGATTTTGGCCTGTGCATCCGCCAAGCTTGCCCCGGCAGCGAGCGCAAGGCCCATCCGCCGATTTCGCGACTGGTTGTCCGTGCAGGTCAGGACCAGATCGCCGATGCCTGCGAGACCCATGAAGGTCTCCTTGCGGCCGCCCAAGGCGGTGCCGACCCGAATCAGCTCGGCAAGCCCTCGCGTAATAAGTGCGGCGCGGGTATTGGCGCCGAACCCGAGACCGTCCGCGATCCCGGTGGCGATCGCGAGCACGTTCTTGGCGGCTCCGCACACCTCGACACCGATCATGTCCGAGCTCGTATAGGCGCGAAACCGCTCCCCGTGCAGAAGCCATGCAATCCGCTCGGCAAACGCGGCATCGGCCGAGGCGACCGTCACGGCGGTCGGGAGTCCGTGCGCGACCTCCTGAGCAAAGCTGGGTCCGGACACCACCGCGAGTGCGCGGGTGCCGAGGCTCTCCTGCGCAACGGCGTGGAGCAGCTCCCCGCTTGCCGGATCGAGGCCCTTGGTCGCCCAAGCGACGCCGATCGCAGCGGGAAGTTGCCGCGCGATTTGTTCCGCCACGCGCCGAAACGCGTGACTCGGAACCACGATCAGGCAGTCGCTTGCCCCGGCAAGCGCCTCGTCGAGGGACGCAGTCGCAGACAGACTGTCGGGCAGCGGGACCCCCGGCAGGAAGAGGCGGTTCTCGCCGTCGCGACGCAAGGCATCGATCTGCTCGATCTCGTGACCCCACAGCCGCACGCGGTGCCCGTTACGGCACAGCAGGATGGCGAGCGCCGTTCCCCAGGATCCGGCACCCAGAACCGCGATTGCGGCCTTCGTGGAATCGGCCTGTAGGGTATCGGCCGGCATGGTCGCGCTCAATGCTGACTCGGCTGCTCTGTCGCTTCGCCCTTGGCGCGCTGCATCGCCTCCTGTTGATGCTGCGCAAAGAGCGCGTCGAAATTGACATGTTGGAGTACGAGCTGCGGGAAGCTGCCCTTGGACACGAGATCGGAGACGACCTCGCGGGCGTAAGGGAAGAGCAGATTGGGACAGTAGGCACCGACCATGGCGCCCATTTCCTGCTCGGCAAAACCGGCGATGCCGAAGATCCCCGCTTGCTGGACCTCGACGATAAAGGCCGTCTTATCCCCGAGCTGTGCAGAGACGGTCACGGAGAGCACGACCTCGAAAAGGTCATCTTGGATCCGATTGACCTTGGTGCTGACATTGAGCTCGTGCGTGGGCTTCCACTCGCCGCGGAAGATGTCCGGAGCATTGGGAGATTCGAATGACGCGTCTTTGACGTAGACTCGTTGGACGGAGAACTGTCGCTCCGATTGGGTGCGGGGGTCGTTGCTTTGCGCGTTCTCGGCCATGTTGTGGTTCCTTATCGAAGACTGGATCGAAGGTCAGGGGGGAGGACCGGCGCCGGTGATCCGGGCACCGGAACGGCGTGCAGCTCAGCGTTTCTTGCGTGTGAGCGGAAGGCTCGCGGCTTCCCACGCCATGATTCCGCCGTGCAGGTTGAAGACCTGTTCGAACCCTTCCTTTCTTAGCTGGCTGCAGGCCATCGCCGACTGGGCACCGGACCGGCAGTTGATGATGATCGGCTTGGCCTTGTGTTTGGTCAGCGTGGCGATCTGGTTCTTGAACCCGTTCATCGGGATATTGATCGCGTTGATGATGTGGCCCTTTGCAAAATCGGCCGCCGGGCGAACATCGATGACCACCGCGTCCTGGTGGTTGATCATCTCGGTCGCCGCCAAAGGCTCGACGCTGCCTTTACCACCCACGATGATGTTGTGGGTCAGCAAGCCCAAGATGACGAACAAGGCCACGAAGAGGTACCAGTGGCTTCCGACGAACTCCACGATTTGGTCTAACAGCATCGCTCTGCGATCTCGTTGATTGGGCAGGACTTCGGGAACGCCGCGACCGGGGCGCCTCGACCCTCGGTCGAGCGCACCGGGGCCGCAGTTGCCCGCGACTGCCCTTGGAATGATTAAGTTGCCGAATTATAGGGAGACGGGACGCAGGCGTCATCCCGCAGTGCGGCGACTCAGTGGGTATGCTGGCAGAAGACCTCGCGCATCATCCCGATCAGCTGGAGGGTCCTTCCGTCGCTCACCCGGTAATACACGCGGTTGGCATCCTTGCGCGAGGCAAGAATGCCCTTGTCCCGCAGAATCGCCAGATGTTGAGAGATGTTGCTCTGCGAAGTCCCGACGTGGTCCACGATCTCCTGGACGCTGACTTCCTGGTCGCCCAGGGTACAGAGGATCTTTAGGCGCAAGGGATGCGACATGGCTTTCAGCGACCGGGATGCCCGCTCGATGTCGGCATCGTCCGCGAATAGGTCGATCGCGTCGCGGTCGTCGACCGGGTCGTTCAGGACCGGGCGGGAAGGCTGGCTCAGATTGCTCACCATCGGATCCTGTCTCATCAATTATTAACAATACAATAATAAACTCTTTCCGGCAGCGTGCGAAGCGCATCGACTCCGCCGCCGGGACTTGCCCGACGACGGCGGTTGCGCTGCCGAAGGCCGAGGGTCCTTACGATCGGTTGTCGGTTCGTTCCGGGGTTTCCGATCGGGCCTCCGACGATGCGTATAATCAGGCGACCGATTCGCACCACGATCCCCTCACCGCCGTGCCCAGGACCGTCGCAACAGGACATCCCGAGCGGCTTCGCCGCAAGCTGCTCGATCACAGGCGTTACCGAGCGCTGGATTGGATCGGTCACCGCTTTACGCGCCTGGCGCTGGCATGCGTTCTGGTGACGACGCCGGCGGCTGCGCTGGAGACGGCGTCCGACGAGACCTTGGATACGCGCACGAAGGACCTTCAGGAGATTCAGCGGCAGGTCGAGTCGGTCGGTCGCGAGCTCATCGAGCAGCATGCGGACCGCCGCGCCTTGATCGCGGAGCTTGAGGTGCGGGAGCGTGAGGTTGCCGAGGCGGCCGTCAGCGGCAGAGAGTTGGCGCAAACCGTTGCCGAGCAGACCCGCGTCGCGGAGGCGCTGCGGGTGCGTCATCTCGAGGAGTACGCCGCACTCGAGCAGGAGCTTGCGCTCTGGGCGGACCTGGTTCGCACCGCTTATGTTATGGGTCGGGCAGATCGCCTGCGGCTGCTTTTGAATCAAGAAGATACGGCTCAAGCGAGCCGCATCCTATCGTATTTCGCGTACTTGAACCGAGAACAGCTCCGTAGGATTACCGCCATCCAGGCGCGGGTCGAGCGGCTCACGCGCTTGGCCCACGACGCCGAGCGGGAGGCGGAGCGCCTGATCGATCTCGCACGCCGGCAAGAGGCGGCGCGGCTCCGCTTGGAGACCGCACGGGAAGAACGCGCCGCTGTCTTGAGTCGATTGGAAGCCAGCATCGCCGGCCGAACGGAGAATCTCGAGGTCCTCGAGCGGGATGCCGAGGCGCTGCGGCTCTTGGTCGAGCACCTGCGTCAGCGTGCTCAGATCCGTGCCGAGCTCGATATCCGGCGCGATCCGTTTCCGGAGCGCCGAGGGCGTTTGTCATGGCCCCTGTTGCAAGGGGAGGTCGTTGCCGAGTTCGGAACGCTCAAACCCGATTCCGAGCTGCGCTGGGACGGCGTGCTGCTGGCGGCGCGACAAGGCGAAGAGGTGCGCGCCGTGCATGACGGGCGGGTGATCCACGCCGATTGGCTACGTGGGTTCGGACTGCTCTTGGTGATCGATCACGGAGAGGGCTACATGTCGATCTACGGCCACAACGAGGCGCTTCTGAAGGAGACCGGCGAGTGGGTGGCCACCGGCGAGGTCATCTCCCTGAGCGGCGACAGCGGCGGTCGGGAGGAGCCCGTGCTCTACTTTGCCATCCGTCACAACGGCAAGCCGCAGGATCCCTCGGGCTGGTGCCGCGGAGCGGACGGGCAGGGAGCCCTCTCCGAAGCGGGCCGGGGCGATCTTTACGGGCTGCGGGAACGCGTCGGCGCGGAACCGATCAAACCACAACGCAGGCCGTCTCTCGGCGCGGCCGCCTGCAACCAAGCGTCGGGATCAACCTGACGAAGGCAGCGAAAACATGCGATGCTAGGTCATCGTTCCGCAATCGCGGATCGGACGTGTCCGGCCGCGCGATGCACGCCCCGCCGAGCGGCGTGTCGACCCCAACCGACGTGATTCCATGATGCATGCCATGACCAGACGCCTACCCTTTGCCTCGACCTTGATCCTCGGGACTTGTCTCGTCTGGCTCGGCGCGCCGGGTGATCGCGCATTTGCCGAGACGATCGAGAGCCCGGATATCCCCGAACCCATGGCCACAACGGCCGAGACGGCGAGCGAGCTCCCGCTCGGCGATCTGCGAACATTTGCCGAGGTCTTCGGGCGCATCAAAGAGGAATACGTCGAGGGGGTCCAGGACAAGTTCCTCCTCGAGGGCGCAATCCGCGGCATGCTCGCGGGCCTCGACCCGCATTCGGCTTATCTCGACAACGATGAGTTCCAGGATCTGCAGGTCGGCACTCGCGGCGAGTTCGGCGGCCTCGGGATCGAGGTCGGAATGGAAGATGGCTTCGTAAAGGTGATCGCGCCGATCGACGACACCCCTGCACAACGCGCCGGCCTTCAGACCGGCGATACCATCGTGCGCATCGACCAGAAGCCGGTGAAGGGGATGAGCCTGAACGATGCGGTGACCTTGATGCGGGGCGAGCCCGGCACGGTCATCGAGCTGACCATCATGCGCTCCGGCGACGAGTCTCCGTTCGACGTCACGCTCGAGCGGGCGGTCATTCAGGTTGCCAGCGTGCGCAGCCGCACGCTCGCGCCCGGCTTCGGCTACATCCGGGTTTCCCATTTCCAATCACGGACCACCGAAGACGTGCTCGCGGCGGTCGACGCCCTCAAGGGCGAAAACGACGGCACAATGAAGGGTCTCGTGCTCGATCTGCGCAACAATCCCGGCGGCGTGCTCAACAGCGCGGTCGGGGTGAGCGACGCCTTTCTGACCGGCGGTCTCATTGTCTACACCGAGGGTCGGCAGGAAGACAGCAAGCTCCAGTTCCAGGCCGGACCCGACGATATCCTGTCCGGTGCTCCGATCGTCGTCCTGGTCAACGGCGGCAGCGCCTCGGCGTCCGAGATCGTCGCCGGTGCCCTGCAGGACCACAAACGCGCCATCGTCATGGGCAACCAGACGTTCGGCAAGGGCTCGGTCCAGACCATCGTGCCGATCGACGACACGACTGCGCTCAAGCTCACGACCGCCCGCTACTTCACCCCCTCGGGACGGTCGATCCAGGCCCAGGGCATCACCCCGGACATCGAGCTCGAGCGCGGCGAGTTCAAACCCTTGGAGGCGAGCGGCGTGCAGGATCTAAAGGAATCCGATCTGGCGCGCCATCTCAAGGAGAATGCCCCGGAGGACACCTCGGAGGAGGATGCGGCGAAGAGCTCGCTTGTCGCCGAAGATTTTCAGCTGGCTGAAGCGCTCAACGTTCTGAGAGGATTGAATATTTTGGGTCGGATAGGCAATCCCTAGCCGGCGTGTTCGAGCGACGCACGCCGAGGCGTCCTCGATCCATATCGGAGTCGACACATGCCCAGCGTACTTGTCCCGCTCGCTCAGGGATGCGAAGAGCTCGAGGCCGTGACCATCATCGATCTGCTGCGCCGTGCCGGGCTCGATGTGGTGACGGCCGGGCTGGATAACCGGCCGGTGACCGCGAGCCGGGGAACCCTCTTGATCGCGGACACCAGACTCGAGGATGTCGTGGAGCGGACCTTCGACATGATCGTCCTGCCGGGCGGATTGCCGGGCGCCGACCATCTCGCGGAGGATCCCCGCATCGTCGCCTTGCTTCGGAGTCAGCATGCGGCGGGCCGTTTTTCCGCGGCGATCTGCGCCGCGCCGAAGGTCCTCGCATGTGCGGGACTGCTCGACGGGCGATCGGCGACCGTCTACCCTGGAGCCGTCGATCCCGCGGCATATCCTAAGGTCGAGTTCACCGACGCCGCGGTCGTTGTCGACGGCACCATCGTGACCTCGCGCGGCCCCGGCACCGCAATGGACTTCGCTTTGCAACTGATCGAGCTTCTGCTCGGACGCGAATCGCGCGACCAGGTCGAGCGCGGACTGGTCCGAACCCTCTGACGGGAGACCGAAGTCGCCGGCCCGGATACCCGTGAGACCAGGACATCAAGGACCATGCCCCTCGACACGCCGATTTCGGCTGCCGCAACCCTCGCCTCGTTTTTGTTGAGTGTCGCCGCAACCCGCTGGCTGGCCTCGCACGGCGCTGCCGGTCGCGGACCGCTCGATTACCCCAACGCGCGCTCGCTGCACAGCACGCCGGTGCCGCGCAGTGGCGGCCTCGCTGTTCTGCTCGGCTCGAGCGCACCGCTCCTGGTACTGGCCGCTCTCGGGATCTCCACGTCCGAGCTGGGCTGGATCGCGGCGGCCGTGCTGCCGGTTGCGGGCATCGCTTATCTCGACGACCTCGGGGAGGTGTCGCGTCGTCTGAGGCTCGTCGCCCAGATCGGCGCGGCCCTGCTGTTGATGAGCGGCGGTTTGCGCTGGACCCTGCTCGATCTGCCGGGATGGGTCCTGGTCTTTCCGGGGTGGGTCGCCGTCGTGCTGACTCTTGTCTATATCGTCTGGCTCATCAATCTCTACAATTTCATGGACGGGATGGACGGCTTCGCCGCAGGGATGGCGCTTTTCGGATTCTCTGCGTTCGCGACCCTGGGCTGGACCGGAGGCGAACCCCTCTTTGCGCTGGCTTCGGCTTGCGTCGCCGTCGCGAGCGCCGGGTTTCTGACAGGCAATTTTCCGCCGGCACGGATCTTTTTGGGTGACGCGGGTTCGTCGAGTCTAGGGTTGTTCGTGGCCGCCTTCTCGCTGTGGGGCGCCCATCTCGGACTCTTTCCGCTGTGGAGCGCCTGGCTCGCCTTCTCGCCCTTCATCCTGGACGCGACCTGGACCCTGTTGGCCCGAGCGGCGCGGCGCGAGCGCATCTGGGAGCCGCATCGCTCGCATCACTATCAGCGATTGGTTCTGGCAGGATGGAGCCATCGGCAAACCCTGTTGCGGGCCTATCCCGTCATGGCCGCCGCGGCCGCCTGCGCCGCGGCCTCGCCGCGCCTCCCGCCGCATGAGCAGTGGCTGCTGATCGGGGCTTGGGTGATGATCTATGCCTTGATCCATCTGAAGGTACGCTTGGTCGAGCGCACCTCCTCGACGGAGCGCTCATGAATCCGCTGCTCGACCGTCTGCGCTCGCGTACCGCCGCCTTCTCCCACGATCTCCTCATGATCCCGGTGGCCTGGATCGCCGCCTATTGGCTGCGTTTCAACCTCGGTAGGATCCCGCCGGAATTCCTCGACAGCGCGCTCAACTCGTTACCCTGGGTCCTGGTGATTCAAGGCACCGTCTTCTGGTTGTTCGGGCTCTATCGCGGGGTGTGGCGTTTTGCCTCGCTCCCCGATCTGGTGCGCATCGTCAAGGCCGCCGTCGCCGGGACGGTCCTGGTCGTGGTCGCGCTCTTCATTCTGAACCGCACCGAACTCATCCCGCGCTCCGTGCCCGTCCTCTTCCTGGGTCTTCAGGTGATCCTGTTGGCCGGACCCCGGCTCCTCTATCGCTGGCTCAAGGACCATCGGCTCAATTTGAGCTCGGGACAGCGCGTCCTGATCGTGGGTGCCGGGCGCGCCGGGGAGATGCTGGTGCGCGACATGCTCCGCGATGCGAGCCGCGCCTATTTCCCGGCGGGCTTCGTCGACGACAAGCCGCGTCGGCAGGGCAGCGAGGTCCACGGCGTCCCGGTACTGGGGCAGACCGAGGCGATCCCCGAGATCGTCGTGCGCGAGGACATCGACTTGCTGATGCTGGCCGTGCCGAGCGCGACGGCCAAGGAGATGCGGCGGCTGGTGGAGTTGTGCGAAGGCACCGGCCGGCCTTTCCGCACCGTGCCGGAGCTGCGTAATCTCATGACCGGACAGGTCAGCATCAGTCAGTTGCGGCCCGTCTCGATCGAGGATCTTCTCGGTCGCGACCCGGTTAGCCTGGACTGGGAGGGGATCCGCGCAGGACTCTCCGCACGCGCCGTTTTGGTGACCGGTGCCGGCGGCTCCATCGGGTCCGAGCTGGCCCGCCAGATCGCGGCGGCCGGTCCGACTCGGCTGATCCTGATCGACAACGGCGAGTACAACCTCTACCGCATCGAGATGGAGCTGCTCGAGCGCCACCCGAACCTCTGCTTTAGGCGTCACCTGGTGGACGTCGCGGACGCTGCGGGTCTGGATGCGGTCTTTGCCGCGGAGCGCCCGCAGATCATCTTCCATGCGGCCGCCTACAAGCATGTCCCGATGCTCGAGGATCAGATTCGGGCCGCGGTGCGCAACAACGTGACCGGGACGCGTGTCGTCGCCGAGGCGGCGTCGCGCTGGGGATGCGAGCGTTTCGTCCTGATCTCGACCGACAAGGCCGTGCATCCCGCCAATGTCATGGGCGCGACCAAACGGGTCGCCGAGGCGATCTGTCAGACCCTTGAGCAGAGGTCGGCGTGTCGCTACATCACGGTGCGATTCGGCAATGTCCTCGGATCCGCGGGCAGCGTGGTGCCTTTATTCAGCCGCCAGATCGAGCAAGGCGGACCGGTTACTGTGACCCACCCGGAGATCGAGCGTTTCTTCATGACCATCCCCGAGGCGTGCCAGCTCATCATGCAGGCCGCCGTGATCGGGGATGGCGGCGAGATCTTCGTGCTGGACATGGGCGAGCCGATCAAGATCCGATATCTTGCAGAACAGATGATCCGTCTGTCCGGACGCGAGCCCGGCGAGGAGATTTCCATCCACTATGTCGGCTTGCGCCCCGGGGAGAAGCTTTACGAGGAGCTTTTCTACGACTCCGAAGACCTCGTCGCGACACGCCATCCGAAGATTCGTGTGGCTCGCGGAAGCGACGGCCTGATCGCTGCAGCACCCGACGAGAGCGTCGCGGAACTTGAGCATGCCGCTGCCCTCGACGATCGCTCCACGATGATCGCGCTCTTGCGGGCGATGCTCCCGGGATGGCAGCCTGCGTCCAGCGGTACACTCGTATCGACCGAGGCCGTCCAAGACCGGAGGAATGCCGATGCATGACGACGCCGTCCTCGAAGAAGCACCGAGCATCAGCGCGACGCGCGATGATCTCGACGAGTTGTTTTCCGGTTCGCAAACGCTCGCTGAAACCCCCGACTACGCTGTTGCCTCGGCGGCAGACATGTCCCCGGAACCGGACAGCGATCGCACCCCGAAGGCCGCAGTCTCCCCCTATGCGGAGCCGCCTCCGGAAGGACGCGTCGTCGCACACCTGCACGCGTCCGGGAAGCTCTCGCCCGGCGATCTCGGGCGGGCGAGGCGTCTCGCCGACGAGGCCGGCGACCCCCTCTTGCCGATGCTCGTCCGTCTGGGACTCATCTCCGAGCGCGACATGGCGCAGGCGATGTCCGATGTGCTCGAGCTCCCCCTGGCCGACGCGAGCACCTTCCCGTCCGAGCCGGTGCGCGACGATCTCTTCAGTCTGCGATTTCTCAAGGACGCTAAGGTGCTTCCCTTGTTCGAGGACGAGGACTGTATCCAGATCGCTTTCGCCCATCCGATCGATCGGTTCGCGGTCGAGGCCATGCAGATGGCGGCGGGCAAGCCCGTGAAGGCGCTTGTGGGGTTGCCGAGCGAGATCGAGCTGGCACTGGAGCGCCTCTACGAGAAGGTCGAAGAGGCTCCTGAAAGCGCCGAGGGGGCGCTCGGCGATTTCGACGAAGAGGACATCGAGCATCTCAAGGATCTGGCCAGCGAGGCCCCGGTCATCCGCATGGTCAACCAGCTGATCCAAAAGGCGCTCGAATCGCGCGCATCGGATATCCATATCGAGCCCTTCGCCGACCAGCTGAAGGTGCGTTACCGCGTCGACGGGATCCTCAAGGAGGTCGACGCACCGCCCGTGCGCTCGACCGCGGCCGTCATCTCGCGCGTGAAGATCATGGCGAAGCTCAACATTGCCGAGCGGCGCCTACCTCAGGACGGGCGCATCCCGATCCGAATCCAGGGTCGCGAGCTGGATCTGCGTGTCTCCACCGTTCCGACCATGTTCGGCGAGAGCGTGGTCATGCGTCTGCTCGACAAGGAGAGCGTGCGCTTCGACCTGGACGCGCTCGGCTTCGATGGCTCGCCGCGCGAGCGCCTCAGGCTCATCCTCGAGAAACCCTACGGCATCCTGCTGGTGACCGGGCCGACCGGCTCCGGCAAGAGCACCACGCTCTACACGGCGCTCAGCCGCATGAACACCGAGGAGCGCAAGATCATCACGGTCGAGGATCCGGTGGAGTACCAGCTGGCCGGGATCAACCAGATCCAGGTCAAGAGCGCGATCGGGATGACCTTCGCCAGCGCCTTGCGCGCCATCGTCCGTCAGGACCCGGACGTGATCATGGTCGGCGAGATGCGCGACCTCGAGACCGCCCGGATCGCCGTCCAGTCGGCGCTCACCGGGCATGTCGTGCTCTCGACCCTGCACACCAACGACGCGGCCAGCGGTGTGACCCGCCTGCTTGAAATGGGTGTCGAGGACTATCTGCTCACCTCCACGATCAACGGGATCCTCGCCCAACGCCTGGTGCGCAAGCTGTGCCCGTATTGCCAGGTGTCCTATCCGGCGATCCCCGAGCTGGCGGTGCGTTTCGCGGCCATCGGGGCCGCGCCCGAGGATGTCGAGCTGCACCGGGCCGCCGGTTGCGACGCCTGCAACGGGACCGGCTATCGCGGACGTTTGGTCATCACCGAAGTCCTCTTGATGACCGATCACATCCGCAAGGCGGTGCTCAATCATGCGACTGCGACCGAGATCCGCCGTATCGCGGTCGCCGAGGGGATGGAGACCATGTACCTGGATGGCCTGCGCAAGGCGCTCGACGGTCGCACGACGATCGAGGAGGTGCTGCGTGTCGCCGAGGCAGGCGAAGAGCCGAGCGCGGACTGAGCTGCGTCCCGGGCGACTCCTCATGTCGTGTCTCGAAGCAGCGCCCGGTCGCACCCGAAGGCTCCGAGCTGGACGCGGCTCAGGAAAACACGATTGGATCTTCAAACACTTGAATCGCGTCCCTGGCAACGTCGAATGAGTCATTCGACCTCAATACAGTATGCACACGGTGCCTATTGCGCCGGACGCGGTTCAACCGAGGACTGAAGTGCCGAAATACTTTTACAAGGCGGTCAAGCTCGACGGGGAGTCGGTCGAGGGCGAGCAGGAGGCGGTCGACGAGGCCGCGCTGGTGCGCCAGCTCCAGTCCGAAGGACTGATCCCGATCGAAACCCGTTCCTCGGCGGGCCTGCGCGCCCGCTTCGTGCGGACACGACGTCGGCGCATCAATCAAAAGGAGATCGGCATCCTGACCCGCGAGCTGGCGACGCTTCTCGAGGCCGGGATGACCCTCGACCGATCGCTCCAGATCCTGGTGGATCTCACCGAGGAGGAGCACCTGATCCAGGTCCTGTCGGACCTACAGGAACGCGTCCGCGGCGGGGCAACCTTCTCCAGCGCGCTCGACCTACAGGACGGGCAGTTCCCGCGGCTCTATATCAATATGGTACGGGCGGGCGAGGCCAGCGGCGCGCTGGATCAGGTCCTGAATCGGCTCGCCGATTATCTCGAACGCCTGGCCGAGCTGCGCCAGACAATAACCTCGGCGTTGGTCTACCCCTCCATCCTCTTGGTGGTCGCAGCCTTGTCGGTGATTATGCTGCTGGTCTTTGTCGTACCCCAGTTCACCGTGCTCTTCGACGACATGGGCGAGGCCCTGCCGCTGCCGACCCGGATCGTGGTCGCGACCGGCGATCTCTTCCGCAACTATTGGTGGGCCATGCTGGTCGGTATCGCCTTGATCGCGGTGGTGTTGGAGCGCTGGTTTCAGGATCCGGCGGTGCGCGACCGGTTCGACCATAAGGTGCTGGGCGTGCCCCTCTTCGGAGATCTGATCTGGAAGATGGAGACGGCCCGACTCTGCCATACCCTGGCCACCCTTCTGAAGAACGGCTTACCTCTGCTCAGTGCGCTGACGCTCGCCAAGGAGGTGGTCTCCAACCGCAAGCTCTCGGGTCTGCTCAACGAGGCCGGCGATGACCTCAAGCACGGCCGAGGTCTTGCCGGACCTTTGGCACGTCTCGAAGTCTTACCGGACCTCGCGCTGCAGATGATCCGTGTCGGGGAGGAGTCAGGCAGTCTGGACGCGATGCTCGCGAAGGTGGCGAGCATTTACGATCGGGAGACCCGCAACAGCGTCCAGAGTATGTTGACGTTGCTCGAGCCGATTCTCATCATCGGGCTCGGCGTCGTCGTCGCCGGCATCATCATCTCGATCCTGATGGCCATTCTCGGTGCCAACGAGCTGGTGTTCTGACCCGCTCGACCAACGCCCGTGCGCGCGAGCGGATCGCCTTGGCCCCGCACCATCGGCCCCATACAATGACCATAAATTTTCAAAGTCATCCGAGCCTATTTATGCACCCGAATCAATCAAAGCGTCTTCGCGGTTTCACGCTCGTCGAGCTGCTCGTGGTCCTCGCGATCCTCGGCCTGTTGGCGGGGCTCGTCGGTCCCCAGGTCATGAGCTTCCTCGGCTCATCCAAGAGCAAGACGGCCAAGCTCCAGATCGAAAACCTTGCCGCGACTTTGGATATGTACCGATTGGAGGTCGGCCGCTATCCGACCCAGTCCGAGGGTCTGCAGGCCCTCGTGGAGCGCCCCGCCAATGTCCAAAGCTGGAACGGTCCCTATCTGAGAAAGGGCGACGTTCCGAAAGACCCTTGGGGCTTCGACTATCAGTACCGTTTCCCGGGGGAGAACGGAGCCTTCGATATCTGGACGCTCGGCGCGGACAACCGCGAGGGCGGCGACGGCGAGAACGCTGATCTCCGCAGTTGGGATTGAGCTCGGCACGACATCGGCGTCCAGCGAAGACGCCGTGATGAGTCCTTCCGCCCGGCGCGGGCGCCGCGGCGGCTTCACCCTCGTGGAGCTGCTTGTGGTCCTGGCGATCGCCGCTTTGGCCATGTCGGCCGTTCCGCCGCTCTTCTCGGCGGCGATGCCGGGCGTGGAGATGAAGGCCGCCGCGCGCAGAACCGTCAGCAGCCTCCGTCTCGCGCGCGAGCTTGCCATCCGTCAGGGTGCCGAGGTCGCGTTGATCGTGGACGTCGAGCAACACCGCCTGGAGCTTCCGGGGCACCGTAGCCTGACGCTCCCCAAGCGTTTGGATGTCACGCTCGAGGCCGCCGATCGCGAAATGCTCGGCGAGCAGCGCGGGGCGATTCGTTTCTTTCCCGACGGGAGCTCGACCGGGGGCCGCATCATCCTGGCGAGCGACGACTCCGGCTACCAGGTCGGTGTCGTTTGGTTGACGGGGCGTATCCGCATGGCGCCTTGGAGCGCGCGTTGAAGATCCTGCGACATCAAAGAAGACGTCAGTCCGGCTTCTCGCTTCTCGAGGTCTTGGTCGCCTTCGCCATCCTCTCCGTGTCGCTCGGGGTGCTGATGCAGATCTTCTCGCAAGCCTCGCGGACCACCCTGCTGTCTTCCCAGTACAGCCGCGCTGCTTCCCTGGCCGAGTCCAAACTGAACGCGGTCGGGACGGCGATCCCCTTGGAGGAAGGTGCCGTCTCGGGCGACCCCGAGGGCGGCATCGCATGGGAGATCACCATCCTCCCGGTCACGCTGGGCGAGGAGTTCGGTGCCGAGCCGCCGGCCACGCCCTACCGGGTCAACGCCACCGCGCTCTGGCAGGACGGGAGCCAAGTGCGCAGCGTGACACTTTCGACCTTGCGCCTCGGGGAGCGGTTCGAAACCGCGTCCGCCACGCCATGAGCCGTTTTCAACCGCGATCGGCTTCGCGTCAGTCGATCGTCGCAGCAGACGCGATTTAGAAGTATGCATCTCATTGCTGTTGGATGTGTCGGCTCCGATTCGCCCGGTTTCCCGGCGAAGACGGGCCTCTGTCGAATCCCGGTTTTTGCGCCGGTGCGCCCGAGGATCCGGACAATGAGTATCCGACGCCGTGTGCGCAGCGACAGGGGCTTCACCTTAATCGAGCTGCTCATCGCCCTCGCGATCGTCAGCCTCATCACGCTCATGCTTTTCTCCGGATTGAGCCTCGGCTCACGCGCCTGGGAAGGCGTGGACGCGGTCTCCGAGCGGGTCTCCGAGGTTCGGGTCGCGCGCGATTTTCTGATGTCGACCCTGAGTCAGGCGCGGGCCACGACCTTGACCCTCGACGCCGAGATGATCAGCGTCTTCGCCGGCGACAGCGAGCGATTGGAGTTCGTCGCACCGCTGTCCACGCAGGTCGGCGTGCCCGGACTTTACATCCTGCGTCTGGAGCTTGTACCGATCGATCAAGACGTGAGCCTGGTCCTGACGCGCTGGCTGGTTCATCCGGAGGTGCTGGAGGGAACCGACGAGATCCCGACCTGGGAGCCGCTGGAGGCCGACTCGGGCTCCACGCTGGACTCGACTCCGCTCGACATGGACGCCGCGGCGGGCGCCTTCGGCCGGACCCTGCTCCTGGACCGCGTTGCCGAGTTCCAGATCGCCTATTTCGGTACCGCCGACGGGGAGATCGAGCCCGATTGGCATGAGGAGTGGATCGGACAATCGACCATGCCGACCCTGCTGCAGATCCGTATGGCCACGCCCGCTCAGTCCTGGCCGGCTCTCCTGGTCAGCCTGCCGGTGCGCCTCTTTTGACCGGGGTGCGACCGATCGCCTCGCGTCAGCGGGGCATCGCCTTGGTCCTGGTGCTCTGGGTGCTGACCCTGCTCACCGTCATGGCGGTCGGCATGACCGCGGCGCAGCGTACCGAGACGGCGCTGAGCGACAATCATGTCTCGGGCGCGCGCTTTCGGGCCGCCGCGGATGCCGCTATCGCCTTCACGGTCCTGGTTTTTGCGATGCCGCCGCCCGATGCGACCGATCCGGACGTTTCCGCCTGGTTGCCCAACGGTGTGGCCGTGCCTTGGCGGTTCGGCGGGGTCGATCTCGCGATCCGGGTCTTCAACGAGGGATCGCGGATCGATCTGAATCAGGCGCCGCCCGAGCTGCTCTCGGCGCTCCTCGTGACGCTCGGCATGGAGGAGGATCCGGCAACCTCGCTCGCTGCTGCGATCGTCGATTGGCGCGACGAGGACGATCTGTCGCTTCTGAACGGTGCGGAGGATCGCGACTATCGCGATGCCGGCCTGACCCTCGGGGCGAAGGATGCGCCCTTCGTTGCCGTGGAGGAGCTGATGCAGGTCCTCGGAATGACGCCCGAGATCTACACACGCTTCGCCCCGGAGGTCAGTGTCGATCTCGATGGGGCTGAGCTCGATGAACGCTTCGCCTCCGCAACGGCAATTGCCGCCACCCAGGGGATCCCGTTTGAAGACGCACAGCTTCGCGTTGTCCAGCGCGATTCGCCCTTGTTCGAGGACAGCAGCGGACCTCGGGTCGTAGACCGTGCAGGCCCCCTCTACCGGATCGAGGTCGCGGAAGCCGGTGCGGGCCTCGGCGGACGCAGGATGGAGGCGCTGATCGAGGCGACGCCCGGACAGCAACCTCCTTATCAGGTACGTTGGCGCCGTTTCGGTCTGCCCGGTGCGCCGCCGGCGCCGATCGACATCGAAGCCGATGCCGGTTGACTGGCGTCGCGGCGACGGGTGGACGTACACTCAAGGGGTCGGCTGACCGCGAGCGCAGGCATGCGGCATCCGACGCGGATCGACAACCCCATTCCGACTGGCACTCATGTCCCTCAGCGATCGACTCAAACTCCTCGGACAGCTCCCGAGCGCCCCCGCGTCGGGCCTCGACGATATCTACCGTATCGTCCGGCGCTTGCTCGTAGTCTGTCTGCCGGTTCCGGTCCGACGTTTTCTTGCGCGCCGCGACCGTCGTTTGATCATCGAGCCCGACGCATCGACCGCACATCTTTTCCTGATGACCGGCGAGGATCGCGAGCCGGTCGGGGAGCTCGGGCTGGATGCGGCCATTCCCCTGCCCGAGATTGCACGATCCGGACATGAGCGCGCCCCGACGCGGGTCTTGATCATTCCTCGCGAGGACATCCTGACCCGCAGCGTCTCGCTGCCGGCACAGGTGCGTGCCAATCTTCCTCAGGTGATTCGCTACGAGCTCGACCGCCTCTCGCCGTTCCAACCCGGCGATGTCCTTTACGATTTCCTCGCCAAGCCCGGCCCGAAGGGTGCTCCGCGCCTGCGGGTCGAGCTCGCGTTGTGCCGCCGCGATCTCGCCTCGGTTTGGGTCCAGCGCATGCGCGATGCGGGAGCACCGATCGATCGGATCGCCTGGGAAGGAGCTTGGCCCTCGGCCAACCTCTTGCCGACGGCAGAGCGCCCGAAGCGCCGTCTCGACCCCTTCAGTGCCGACAAGCTACTCTGGGCAGCGGTGGTGCTGCTCCTGGCCGTCGCTCTGGTCGGACCGATTTGGCAGCAGAAGCGGACCGCCGACGCACTCGATGCCGAGGTGCGGCGTGCACGCGTCGAGGCGGTCGCCGTCGACGATCTGCGCCAGGAGCTCGAGCGGGCGCGCTTGGGCAGCACGGCGGTGCTTCAACAGAAACGTGACGAGCCGAACATCCTCGTCCTGTTGCGCGAGCTGAGCGACCGTATCCCGGACGACACCTGGATCCAGACCCTCGACTACAACAACGGGCAGGTCGAGCTGCGCGGCGAATCCGGACAAGCGACCGCCTTGATCGCGCTGCTCGAGGAGGCTCCCGGCATCGACGAGGTGTCGTTCCGCTCGCCCGTAACGCAGGTCCCGCAGACCGGCAAGGAGCGCTTCAATATTTCACTTCGGTTCACGCGAGCGAGGGGAGAATGAAGGCCCCATCGCGTCCTAAGATCATCTGCGTACTCGGATGGATTCTGCTTTTGTCGGTTCCGCTTCTGGTTATCGGCGGTCTGGCGGCGGCATGGAGCAGCGAGATGAGCAGTCTTTCCGTACGGATCGCCGACAGCGAGGATCAGCTCGTGCGCTATCGGCGCATGATCCGCAGCCTACCCGAGCTGCGCGCGGAGCTCGAGCGGGTACGCGCCAACGAGAGCTTCAAGGCGTTCTACTTCGATGCACCCACACCCGCGCTGGCGGGTGCGGAGCTGCAGCGCCAGGTCCAGGATATCGTCACCGCGGCCAGTGGCCGTCTGATCAGTACCCAGATCCTGCCCGGACCGCCGGAGGAAAGTCCCCCACGGGTGCGGGTGCGCACCCAGATCCAAGGGTCGACCGAAACCCTCCTGGATGTGCTCTACAATTTCGAGCAAGCGCGGCCTTTTCTGTTCGTCGATCAGGTCTCGGTGCGCTCCTCGGCCCGCCCTCAACAGCCTGCTGCCGATCCGCGCGGCCGCGCCATTCGTCGCCCGCCCGTCAATCCGGCAGGCGAGCTGACGATTCGGCTCGACATCTTCGGATTTACCCTCGGAGGTGACACTTGATCAAGTGGCTCCCCGGATTCGTCGTGCTCACCCTGATTCTGTTGCTTGCCCTGCAATGGAAGGATTGGCCGCCTGGTCCGTCGCGCGCCGGCCTCGATGCGTCATCTTCGGCGGTCCCCAATGCACCTGTCGGCAGCGAACCGGACGCCGCGGCGCAATTACCGCCCCCCGATCCGAAAGACGCCTACGCGAGCGTGACCGACCGCCCGCTGTTTCGTCCCCAGCGTCGGCCGGACGAGGAGGTCGATCCGGACGCGCAGGCGACGCTCGAGCCGGACGTGCTCACTTCGCTTGAAGGCATGAACCTGAGCGCGGTGATCATCACGCCGACCCTGGTCTCGGCCTGGATACAGGATCCGAACGAGCCGAGACTCAGACGTCTGCGCATCGGTGATGATCTGGAGGGCTGGTCCGTTCAGACCATCCTCCCGGATCGGATCCTGCTGGAGCGACAAGGGGAGCAGGATGCGCTAATATTGCGCGATTACGGAAAAACACCCAGCCCGGCTGCCCCGATGCCGGTCCCGCGGCGCCCGCCCCGGGTGCTTCAACCCGCGGATCCCCCGGACCAATGATCTCCAGGAATTCTGATTTCATCGGCCTGCCGAGCCGAGACGACTCGAACACGACATCGATGGATCCATCGCGCTATTTCGGTGCCCGTTCCATCGCCGGTCACCTGCCCCGGCTAGCAGCCATCCTGGTCGTCGCGTTCGTCTCCACGGCGTGCGAGCGTGCCTACTGGGATCCGACCGTCCGAATCGACGATATGGGGGACGACGGAACCCGCGCCCTGCAGGGCGGGGACCGCGGCATCGTCTCGCCGGGCACGACCGAAGCAATGAGTATCGCCCTCGGCGAAGAGGACGAGCCCGGTGGCGCTGTCGAGTCACTCCAGCGCGGCACCGGGACTTTTGTCCGCGAGATATCCCCGCCCAGCGTAGACACGACCCCGGGCGACGTCACCCTGAACTTCGACGGGACGGACATCCGCGAGGTCGTCAAGGTCATCCTCGGCGACCTCCTGCAGGTAAACTATGTCCTGCATCCCGCGGTGCAGGGTGTCACCTCGTTGCAGACCGGTCGCCCGTTGCGTCGCGACCATCTGATCCCGACCCTCGAAACACTCCTGCGCATGAACAACGCCGCCATCGTTTACTCGGGCGGCACCTACGAGGTGGTTCCGCTCGCGAATGCCGTTCAGGGTCGCGTGGTTCCCCAGCTCGGCGAGTCGGGTCGAGCGCTCCCCGAAGGCTACAGCGTTCAGGTCGTGCCCCTGCAATACATCGGCGCCGAGGAGATGAGCAATATCCTCCAGCCGCTGGCGCCCGAAGGAAGCGTGATTCGCGTCGACAACCTCCGCAACCTGGTGGTGATCGCCGGGACCAGTCCGGACATGGGCAACCTGCTCGATACCATCCGGGTCTTCGATGTCGATTGGATGGCGGGACTCTCCGTCGGCTTCTTCGTCCTGGAGTACGCCAAGGCCAACGAGGTCGTGACCCAGCTTCAAACCCTTCTTGGCGACGAAGGCAGCAACCCCCTCAAGGGTGTCTTCAGGTTCGTCCCGGTCGAGAGCGCCAACGCCGTGCTCGTGGTCTCTCCCCAGGCCAGTTACCTCCAACAGGCCAGCAACTGGATCGAACGCCTCGACATGGCCGAGGCGACCGGCGACGCCGCCGAGCGCCTCTTCGTCTATCGGGTGCGCCACGGAGATGCGGAGAATCTGGCCGACACCCTCTCCCAACTCTTCGGCGGGGAAGGGTCCCAGCGAACGACGGACGTCGGCGGCGTCGCGCCCGGTTTGGGCGGCTCCTCGATCGGCTCGACCGGCGACAGCGACAGTACCGGCGGCTTAGGCGGAACGGACGGCGGGGGCGTCGGTGGGCAGTCGGCACCGCGGCGCAGCTCCTCTCGAGAGATCGAGCTGTCCTCGGCCGTGAGTATCGTTGCGGACCCGACCAACAACTCCCTGATGGTCAGGTCCAGCCCAAGGGACTACAAGAAGATCCTCGACGCACTCAAACAGCTCGATATCCTGCCCCTTCAGGTCTTGGTCGAGGCCACGATCGTGGAGATCAGCCTGGAGGGTAATCTCAAGTACGGGGTTCAATGGAATCTCTTCGGACTCGCGACCAAGGACCAGCGCAGCCAGTTCACCTTGGGCTCCGGGGATTCGCTCGCCAATAGCGTCGGTCTGAGCTTCCCCGGCTTCAACTGGGCCGTCATCAGTCGCCCCGATACCATCCGCGCGACCCTGAGCGCTTTGGCGCAGGACAACCTGGTCAACGTCTTGTCGTCCCCCTCCGTGATGGTCCTGGACAATCAGACCGCGAAGATCCAGGTGGGCAAAGAGGTCCCGATCGCGACCACCCAACAGCAGGGCCTCGCGACCACGGACCGCGTCGTCAACACCATCGAGTATCGGCCCACCGGCGTCATGCTGTCGGTCAAGCCACGGGTGACCCCGGGCGGTCTGGTGCAGATGGAGATCGAGCAGGAGGTGAGCACGGTCGACGAGGTCGGCAGCGGCGGCTCGGCGCTCGACTCGCCGACATTCTCCACCCGCAACATCACCAGCTCGGTTGCTGTGCGCTCGAACCAAGCCGTCGTTCTCGGCGGCCTCATTCAAAACGAGCGAAGCGACGGCAATCAAGGCGTCCCCGGCCTCTACAACCTCCCGTTCGCCGGACCGCTCTTCGGGCAGCGATCCAAGGCATCCAGACGGACGGAGCTCGTGGTTGTTTTGACGCCTAAGGTCATCGCTAGCGACCAGGACGCAGAGACGGTCACGCGCGACTTCCGCAATAAGGTCCGCGGTCTTCAGATGAAGTTCTGATCGGCTCCGCTCGCGTTGGGCAGCGCCCTAATCATCCGAAGTTGATCTTGGCCTCGAGGTTCGGTGCCGAGTCCGCGTTGGCGAGCGCCTCTTCCAACGTGATGGTGCCCTTGTGGTAGAGCTTCAAAAGCGCCTCGTCGAAGGTGGTTGTTCCCTCCTCGCCGTGTCCCTGCATCGCCTCCTCGATCGCCTCGATGTGCCCGTCGCGAATGAGATCGGCGATGTGCGGCGTGTTGACCAGGATCTCGATGGCCGCACAGCGCCCGCCTGTGTTGGTTCGGACCAGGCGTTGCGACACGATCGCTCGCATATAGGCCGAGAGATCGGTGAAGAGCGTCTTGTGCATCTCCTGCGGGAACATGTTGACGATCCGCTCCATCGCCTGATAAGCATTGTTGGCATGCAGTGTCGAGATGGCCAAATGGCCCGTCCCCGCCAGTTCGATCGCCGCCTCCATGGTTTCACGGGTCCGGATCTCGCCGATCAGGATGACATCCGGCGCCTCGCGCAAGGCACTTTTCAACGCCCGCCGGTAGTCCTTGGTATCCAGCCCGAGCTCGCGTTGGCTGACGATGCACTGCTGGTGGGGATGCACGAACTCGATCGGGTCTTCGATGGTGATGATGTGGCCCGGTGCGGTGCGATTGCGATGGCCGATCATCGCAGCAAGGGTCGTCGACTTGCCCGAGCCCGTCGCGCCGACCATCAGGATGATCCCCCGCTTGTGCATCACCAATTGGCTCAACACCGGAGGTAGGTCCAACTCCTCGAGGGTCGGGATGCTGCTGCGGATGTAGCGCAGGACCATCGCCCGTTGGCCGCGCTGATGGTAGGCGTTGACCCGAAAGCGTCCGCGATCCTCCAAGGCGACTGCGAAATCGAGCTCGAGCGACTCCGCGAGCTCGCGCTCCTGATCCGCGTCGAGCAGGGAGGCAATCGCCTCCCGACAAAAGGTCGGCGTCAAAGGGGTCTCGCCGATCGAGCGGATCACGCCTTCGATCTTGATCTTGGCCGGTGCTCCGGGGACGAAGAAGAGATCCGACGCCTTGTGTCGAATCATCATCTCGAGATAAGGGTTGATATCCATTGCGGGGCTAAGATTTTCGACCGCGGTCCGATCCGGGCAGTCCGTCGATCATGGTGGAATTCGTCAGGGTCTCGCTGAATAGGGTCGAGTCGAACGAATCGCCATCGCCGTCCCCGAGGATGCTCAAACCGTCGGTCTCGGCAAAGGGATCCCTGCCCTGGGCTTCGTGGCCCTCCAACTTGATCGCCAAGCGCAGCTCGTTCATGGAATCGGCACTGCGCAACGCATCCTCGTAACTGATCTTACCCGCTTCGTAAAGAGCGAAGAGCGACATGTCGAAGGTCTGCATGCCCTGCTCGCGCGAGCGTTTCATGATCGCCTTGATGGATCCGACATCGCCCTTGAAGATCAGATCCTGAATCAAGGGCGAGTTGATCAAGACCTCGACCGCGGCGATGCGACCACCGTCGGTGCAGGGCAGCAGACGTTGCGAGATCACCGCCTTGAGGTTTAGGGAAAGATCCATCAGCAACTGGGCACGCCGCTCCTCGGGAAACAGGTTGATGATGCGGTCGAGGGCTTGGTTGGCGTTGTTGGCATGGAGCGTGGACAGGCAGAGATGGCCGGTCTCGGAGAAGTTGATGGCATGCTCCATGGTCTCTCGGCTGCGGATCTCGCCGATCAAGATGACGTCCGGTGCCTGGCGCAGCGTATTCATGAGCGCGATTTCCCAGCTCTCGGTATCGACGCCGACCTCGCGCTGGGTGATGAGACAATGACGGTGGGGATGAACGTATTCGACCGGGTCCTCGATCGTGATGATGTGGCCGTAGCTGTGTTCGTTGCGATGACCCAGCATGGCCGCGAGCGACGTCGACTTCCCGGAGCCCGTACCGCCGACGACCAACACCAGGCCGCGCTCGCCCATCACGATGTCCTTCAACACCGGGGGAAGCGCGAGCCCGTCGAGCTCCGGGATGGTCGCATTGATGGTGCGCAGGACCGCGCCACAATGACCTTGCTGGATGAAGGCGTTGACCCGAAACCGACCGATCGACTGCGGACTGATCGCGAAATTGCACTCTTTCGTGGCGTCGAAGTCGCGAATCTGCCGGTCGTTCATGATGGAGCGCACCAGCACGTTGGTCTGGGCGGACGTAAGCGCCTGCTCGCTGATGGGCGTCATCCGCCCGTCGATCTTACAGGCAGGCGGAAAACCCGCGGAGATGAAGAGGTCGGAGCCCTTCTTGGCCATCATCTTGCGCAGGCAATCGAGCATGAAATGGGCGGCTTGCTGACGATCCATCTCTAATCCCGACCTCTCGACTCGATGTAGCCTTCATGAGGCGCCGAAGAGCGGCCCGAGCGGATCCGAGCCGCGCCATGATCTATAGAGCGTACCTCGGAACGTCCGACCGCGTCAGCGACGCTGCTTGGGGGATCCGGCGCAGCTAGGCTACGCGAACACACCCCAAGCAGCGCACGAGGCGTCCCGACCCGGCTCAACGCGCCAGATCGGAGCGGCCCATCAACCACTCATCCACGGCCCTCGCGCACTGGCGTCCCTCGCGGATGGCCCACACCACGAGCGACTGACCGCGTCGCATGTCCCCGGCGCAGAAGACGCCGTCGACCGAGGTGTGATAGGCGCCGGGTCCGTCCGTGGCACCCTTGATGTTGCCGCGCGGGTCCAGCTCGAGCCCAGCGTTCTCGCGAAGCTCGGCGATCATGCCTTCGTGAACCGGATGCACGAATCCCATCGCCAAGAGCACCAGGTCTGCCTTGAGCTCGCCGATGCTGTCCGGGACCGTCTGCATCTGCCAGCGACCTCCGTCGGTGCGCTCCCAGCGCACCAGCTCGAAGCGCAACGCCTTGACGCGGCCGTTCTCGTCGCCGACGAACGCCTTGGATGCGACATTCCACAGCCGCTCGCAGCCCTCTTCCTGTGAGCTGGATGTCCGCAGTCGGTTCGGCCAATCCGGCCAGGTCAGCCCCTTGTCTTCCTTCTCCGGCGGCTTGTCCAGGATCTCGATCTGGGTGACCGATTTGGCGCCGTGTCGGTTGGAGGTCCCGATACAGTCCGAGCCGGTATCCCCGCCCCCGATCACGACGACATGTTTGCCATGAGCGCTGATGAAGTCGTCCTCGGGGACGTACGAGCCCTGCACGCGCTTGCTGTTGCGCGTCAGGAAGTCCATCGCGAAGTGGATCCCGGACAACTCCCGCCCGGGCACCTCAAGATCACGAGGCTTCTCCGACCCGCCGGCGAGGACCACGGCGTCGTACTCCTCGCGCAAACGGGCGACCGGGATATCCACTCCGATATGTGCGTTGGTGTGGAACTCGACGCCTTCGGTCCGCATCTGCGCCATCCGACGGTCGATCAGCGATTTGCTCAGCTTGAAATCGGGGATGCCGTAGCGCAACAAGCCGCCGATGCGATCCGCCTTCTCGAACAGGTGAACCTGGTGCCCCGCGCGCGCAAGCTGCTGGGCGGTTGCCAGACCGGCGGGGCCGGAGCCGACCACGGCGACACGCTTGCCGGTGCGTCGCTCCGGGACCAGCGGCTTGATCCAGCCCTCCTGCCAGGCCTTGTCGACGATGGCGCATTCGATCGTCTTGATGGCGACCGGCGTGTCGTTCAGATTCAGCGTGCAGGCGGCCTCGCAGGGTGCGGGACAGATGCGTCCGGTGAATTCCGGAAAATTGTTGGTTGAGTGCAGGACATCGATCGCGGCTTGCCAATCACCCCGATAAACCAGGTCGTTCCAGTCCGGGATGATGTTGTCGACAGGACAACCCTGATGACAAAAGGGAATGCCGCAGTCCATGCAGCGGGCACCTTGCTCGCTGACCTCGCGATCCGTCATCGGGATCACGAACTCTCTGTAATGCACGACGCGATCGGCGGCCGGCTGATAGCGCCGGTCGCGTCGGTCGAACTCGATGAATCCGGTCGGCTTACCCATGATCCACAATCCCCTTCGACTGCTTGATCGTCTGTGGCGGACGGCTTTGGCGCGTCTGCATCGTTTCGAGCGCACGGCGATAGTCGACGGGCATGACCTTGACGAACCGCGTTCGATAGCCATCCCAATCGTCGAGGATCCGGCGCGCCACGTCGGAATTGGTGTAGTGCAGATGGTTCAGGACGAGCTGCTTGAGCCGCGCGGCATCGTAACGGCTCATATCTTGACTGAGATCCACGAGACCGTGGGTCTCGAGGTCGCCGCCCTGGTGGTCAAGTGCCTCGAGGATGTCGTCTTCGCGGGCGATCGGCTCAAGCTCGACCATCGCGAGATTGCAGCGCTCGGCAAAGGTCCCGTCCTCGTCCAGGACATAGGCGACGCCGCCGGACATCCCTGCCGCGAAGTTTCGCCCCGTCGGACCAAGCACGACGGCGATACCGCCCGTCATGTACTCGCAGCCGTGGTCACCGACACCCTCGACCACGGCAATGGCCCCTGAGTTGCGCACACAGAAGCGCTCGCCCGCCACGCCCCGGAAGAAGCACTCGCCGCTGATCGCGCCGTACAGTACGGTATTACCGACGATGATGTTGTCTTCGGCGCGCTCGATCGCGCTTTCGGCCGGAGGATAGATGATAAGCCGTCCGCCCGAAAGGCCCTTGCCGACATAGTCATTGGCCTCGCCCTCGAGCTCGATCGTGACACCCGCGGCCACCCAGGCGCCGAACGACTGACCGCCCGTGCCCTTGGCCTTGATATGGATGGTGTCCTCGGGCAAGCCAGCATGGCCGAAGCGCTCGGCAACGCGACCCGACAGCATGGCGCCGAAACAGCGGTTGTAGTTCCTGATCTCGGTCTCGATCCGCACGGGCTCACGGCGCTCGAGCGCCGGCTCGGCCTGGCTGATCAGTTGGTGATCGAGCGCCTTGTCGATACCGTGGTCCTGGCTCTCGCTGTTGTAGATCGCCACGTCCGCCCCGACGTTCGGGCGCGCGAGCAAACGCGAGAAATCAAGCCCTCTGGCCTTCCAGTGCAAGATCGCGCGCCGCATCTCCAGACGCTCGGAATGACCGATCATCTCGTTCACGGTGCGGAAGCCGAGCTTCGCCATCAACTGACGGACCTCTTCGGCCACGAAGAAGAAGAAATTGATCACATGCTCGGGCTGTCCGGTGAAGCGTCGGCGCAGCTCCGGATCCTGGGTCGCAACACCGACCGGACAGGTATTCAGATGACACTTGCGCATCATGATGCAGCCCTCGACGATCAAGGGCGCGGTCGCGAAACCGAACTCGTCGGCCCCGAGCAGGGCGCCGATCACCACGTCCCGCCCGGTGCGCATGCCCCCGTCGACCTGAACCGCGATGCGTCCGCGCAACCGGTTGAGCACCAGGGTCTGATGGGTCTCGGCCAGACCGATCTCCCAAGGCGAGCCAGCGTGCTTGATGGATGTCAGCGGGCTGGCGCCCGTGCCTCCGTCATAGCCGGCTATGGTGACGTGGTCCGCATGGGCCTTGGAGACGCCCGCGGCAACCGTTCCGACGCCCACTTCGGAGACCAGCTTGACCGAGATACGGGCCTTCGGGTTCACGTTTTTCAGATCGTGGATGAGCTGCGCGAGATCCTCGATCGAGTAGATATCGTGATGCGGCGGAGGCGAGATGAGACCCACTCCGGGCGTGGAATGACGGACCCTGGCGATCTGCGGGCTCACCTTGTGGCCCGGCAGCTGGCCGCCCTCGCCCGGCTTGGCACCCTGCGCAATCTTGATCTGGATATCGTCCGCGCTCACCAGGTACTCGGTGGTGACGCCGAAACGGCCCGAAGCAACCTGCTTGATGGCCGAGCGTTCCGGGTTCGGCGAGCCGTCGGCCAACGGCTGGAAGCGCTCGGGCTCTTCGCCGCCTTCACCCGTATTGGACTTGCCGCCGATGGCGTTCATCGCCTTGGCGAGCGTGGAATGCGCCTCGGGCGAGATGGAGCCGAAGGACATGGCACCGGTCGCGAAGCGTTTGACGATGGCGCTGGCCGGCTCGACCTCCTCGATCGGGATCGGCTCGGGCGCAAACGTCAGCTCCATGAGGCCGCGCAAGGTCAGAAGCCGCTCGGACTGGTCGTTGATCAGGCGGGAGTATTCGCCGAAGGTCTCGAAGCTCTTCGCACGGGTCGCATGCTGCAGCTTCGAGATGGTCTCGGGGGTCCAGACATGATCCTCGCCGCGCAGTCGATAGGCGTAGTCCCCGCCGACGTCCAGGTGTTTGCGGTAGATCTGCTCGCGGCCGTAGGCTTGCGCGTGCCAGCGCACCGCCTCCTCGGCAACCTCCTTCAGACCGATCCCTTCCACCTTCGATTGGGTGCCGGAGAAGTATTGCTGGATGAAGGGCGTGTTGAGCCCGATCGCATCGAAGATCTGTGCCCCGCAATAGGACTCGAGCATCGAGATGCCCATCTTCGACATGACCTTGAGCAACCCCTTGCCGACCGCCTTGATGTAGCGCTTCTGGGCCTCTTCGAAGGTCAGCGGCTCGGGAAGATGCGGCAGCAGCGACTGGATGGTGTCGAAGGCGAGATAGGGGTTGATCGCCTCGGCGCCATAGCCGGCCAGCGTGGCGAAGTGATGAACCTCCAAGGCCGCGCCGGTTTCGACCACGATGCCCGAGCTGGTGCGCAAGCCGCGTCGGATGAGATGGTGGTGCACCGACGAGGTGGCGAGCAGCGCCGGGATCGGGATGTGGTCGAGATTGGTGTTGCGATCCGAGAGGATCAGGATGTTGTAGCCGGCCAAGACCGCCTGCTCTGCTTGCTCGCAGAGGCGATCCAAGGCCGAGCCCATGCCTTCGGCGCCCTCGGACGCCGGGTACACCATGTCGAGCGTGCTGGTCCGAAAGGCTGCCCCGGCGCTGTACTCGATGTGCCGAATCCGCTCCAGGTCTTGATTGGTCAGAACGGGCTGCGGGGTCTCCAAACGCCAGTGCTTGCCGGCCTCGTTGATCCCCAGCAGGTTCGGACGCGGCCCGATCATGCACACCAGCGACATCACCAGCTCTTCGCGGATCGGGTCGATCGGCGGATTGGTGACCTGCGCGAAGTTCTGCTTGAAATAGGTCGAGAGATGCTTGGGTCGGCTTGAAAGTACCGACGGCGGGTTATCCGCACCCATCGAGCCGACCGCCTCCTGACCCGTGAGGATCATCGGGCTCAGCAGGAACTTGACGTCTTCCTGGGTGTAGCCGAAGGCCTGTTGGGCATCCAACAAGGTGGCATCGTCCGGAGACATGGGCCCGACACTCGTCGGCAGCTCGTCGAGCCGGATCTGCGTCTTCTTGAGCCATTCGCCGTAGGGCTTGGCCTCGGCGAGCTGGGTCTTGATCTCGGCATCGTCGATGATACGGCCCTGCTCCAGGTCGATCAGGAGCATCTTGCCGGGCTGCAGACGCCATTTCTTGACGATGCGCTCCTCGGCGATGTCGAGCACGCCCATCTCGGAGGCCATCACGACCATGTCGTCTTTGGTCACTAGGTAGCGTGCGGGACGCAGACCGTTGCGATCAAGCGTCGCGCCGATCTGGCGCCCGTCCGTGAAGGCGACTGCAGCGGGACCGTCCCAGGGCTCCATCAAGGCCGTGTGGTACTCGTAGAAGGCGCGGCGCTTCTCGTCCATCAAGCGGTTGCCGGTCCAGGCTTCGGGGATCAGCACCATCATGGCGTGAGCGAGCGAGTAACCGCCCATCACCAGCAGCTCAAGCGCGTTGTCGAAGCAGGCGGAGTCCGACTGACCTTCCGGGATCAGGGGCCAGATGGTGTCGAGATCATCGCCGAGGATGTCGGAGCGCATGGTGTGTCGGCGCGCGGCCATCCAGTTGACGTTTCCGCGCAGGGTGTTGATCTCGCCGTTGTGGCAGATCATGCGGAACGGCTGCGCCAGATCCCAGGTCGGGAAGGTATTGGTCGAGAAGCGTTGATGGACCAGCGCAATGGCGGATTCGAAGCGCTCGTCGGAGAGATCCAGATAATAGTTGCCGACCTGGTCGGCCAGCAGCATGCCCTTGTAGTTGAGCGTGCGCGAGGACAGCGAGGCGGTGTAGTAGGAGGTCTGACCGTATCCGGAGCCGCGGATCTCGTTGTCCATCCGCTTGCGGATGACGAAGAGCTTGCGCTCGAAGGCGTCCTGATCGGCACAGTTCTCGCCTCGGGCGATGAACAGCTGTTGGACCAGTGGCTCGGTCGGGAGCACGCTCTTGCCCAGATCGCTGTTGTCGACCGGAACATCGCGCCAACCCAGCACCTGCTGTCCGCCTTCCCGCACGTGGCGATCGATGATGTCCTGCATCAAGCCGCGCGCATCCGAGTCGCGGGGCAGAAACACCATGCCGACGCCGTATTCGCCGACCGGCGGGAGGTCGAACGAGACCTGTGCGCGTAGAAAAGCGTCCGGGATCTGCACCAGGATGCCGGCACCGTCGCCGGCCTTGGGATCCGCGCCGACCGCACCGCGGTGGGCAAGACGCTCCAGGATCTCCAGCCCCTGCCGGACGATCGCGTGGCTCTTCGTATTCTTGATGTTGCAGACGAAGCCGACCCCGCAGGAATCGCGTTCGTTGGTCGGGTCATAGAGACCCTGTGCGGGCGGATAGGCACGAAGGCTCATGATTGACCTCGCTGATACGAAAAACTTGTTGCTGGGGATTGTGCAGTCGCGACCCGCGCGCCTACACCTTCAAATCTGTGTGTGATTGTCGCAACCGAGGCCCGACATCACAATCGTGTCGTCATTTCGAACGGGGAAGTCGTTTTACATCGACCGGGAGAGACGACGATCTCGGCCGGGTCACCGCAAAACCCCAAAGCATACCGGCTCAGCAGATGCTGTGCCACATCTCCCGAAATCAATCAGGCCCTCGCCGAGTGCGCTCGGTCCGGGCGGAGTCGGTCTATGCGTGCCGAAACCGCGGACGTTCGACCCTCTCCGGGGGCCTGCTCGTACAGAGGATCGGGCGAGCACGACCGGACGCAGCAGCGCCCCGCCGTCGTGCGCGAGGCGTTCGGCCTGCACCAAATTAGTGCTAACGAGCGCGATCTCAGGAAGCCGCGGCGTCGAGGGTCGCTCGCAGAAGGTTCGGGTCGACGTCACCCGTGACCAGAGCGTCTCCGGGCTGTTGCAGGAGAACCAGGCGCAGTCGACCGTCCTGCACCTTTTTGTCGACCGCCATGAGCTCGAGAAAGCGATCGGCGGAAAGATCGTTCGGGGCCGCAACAGGAAGGCCCGCGCTTGCCACCAGCCGGCGGACGCGCTCGACGTCCACGTCGGTGAGCCAGCCCATGCGGGCGGATAGATCGGCTGCCATGCAGATTCCGACCCCGACCGCCTCGCCGTGCAGCCAGGTGCCGTAACCGGTCGCGGTCTCGATGGCGTGCCCGAAAGTGTGTCCGAGGTTGAGCAGCGCGCGCTGCCCTGCCTCGAGCTCGTCTTCCGCGACGATCTCCGCCTTGATCTCGCAGGAGCGGCGGATGATGTAGGCCAAGGCGTCGGCATCGCGCGCAAGCAGCTCGGCCATGTGCGTTTCCAGCCAAGAGAGGAAGGTCGCGTCGCGGATGAGCCCGTATTTCAGAACCTCGGCCAATCCGGCCGAGAGCTCGCGCTGCGGCAATGTCGCCAAGGTCGAGGTGTCCGCGATCACCGCTCGGGGCTGGTGGAAGGCCCCGATCATGTTCTTCCCGGCCGGATGGTTGATGCCTGTCTTGCCCCCGACCGAGGAGTCGACCTGCGCGAGCAGGGTCGTGGGCACCTGGATGAAGCCGACCCCGCGCTGATAACAGGCGGCCGCGAAGCCCGCCATGTCCCCCACCACGCCCCCGCCGAGCGCCACCAGGGTGCAGTCACGTCCGAAACGCGCCTGGAGCAAGGCATCGAAGATCCGGTTCCAGACCTCCATCGTCTTATACTGCTCGCCGTCGGGCAGCACCACCTCGCCGACTTGGTAACCCTCCAGCGCCGAGCGAACCGCTTCCAGATACAGAGGCGCGACCGTCTCGTTGGTCACGACCATGACCTGCGAGCCGAGCAGATGCGGCCGGTAGAGATCCGGGTCCGAGAGCAGACCGGAACCGATGTGAATGGGATAAGCACGCGCCCCGAGGGCGACGGTGAGGCTCCAGGACATGGCGTTTCTCCGATCATGCTGCCCGGACGTGAGCGGTGCTCTCGTCCAGGTCTTCGGGGCGCGGTTCAGATCTCTTCGGACTCCAAGCGTCGCGAGATCTCCTTGACCACGGAGCTGGTGCCGCGCTTTTCGGTCGACACGACCATATCGGCGACTTGGCGATAGAGCGGCTCGCGCTCCTCCATCAGCTCGCGCAGTTTTGCGAGCGGATCTTCCGTATCCAACAAGGGGCGATTCCGGTCACGAGCGGTGCGGGCGTATTGCTGCTCCGGGCTGCAATGCAGATAGATGACGACGCCGCGCGCCGCCAAGTCTTGACGATTCTCCGCCGACAAGATGACCCCGCCGCCGGTCGCGAGGACGATCCGCTCCTCGCTCACCAGCTCCTCGATGACTTGGCGCTCGCGGGCACGAAAGCCTGTTTCGCCCTCGAACTCGAAGATGGTCGGGATGTCCACGCCGGTGCGGCGCTGGATCTCCTGGTCGCTGTCTTTGAAGGTGTAGGACAGCGTCTCGGCAAGCTGCCGTCCGACGGTACTCTTGCCGGCGCCCATCGGCCCGACGATAAAAATGTTCTGTGCGCGCATCATAGGAAAGGTATGCCAGATTTTCGGCGCGCGGGCAAGGGCAACGACGCCCGACCCACGCGCGGTAAGAAAGACGACGCAAGCGGGGAGCGAGCGCCGAAGCAGTCGATCACCGCCCGATCGAGACAACGCGAGATCAAGCGCATCCCTCTGAGCTCCATCGGGTAATCGCTGCGAGTTGAGGTTGCCGCTCGAGGGGGCGAGCGCCGCTAGCGCAGCACGGCAGATATGTCGAGACGGTTCGTTGTCGTTGTCGACCATCGATACGACAACGAAAATGATCTCGGACGGTCTGGGAATCTCTGCACTGCTTCACTGGTTTCCAACCAGGTCGCCCTTGAGGATCTTGGGCGTGACGAAGATCAAGAGCTCCGAGTTATTGTCCTCGCGAGCCTCTCGTTTGAAGAGACGCCCGAGGACCGGGACGTCCCCGATCCACGGAACCTGCTCTTTGGCGAAGATCTTGGTGCGCTCGTAGACACCGCCCAAGACGACGGTCTCTCCGTTGTCGACCAGGACCCGTGTCTCGATCTCGCGGGTGTTGATGGTCGGCGTCCCGTCAACGACACGGCTGAAGTCGGGCTCATCCTTGGTCACGATCAAGTCCATGATGATCCGGTCGTCGGGGGTAATCGCGGGTGTGACCGTCAGACTCAGTGTGGCGTTCTCGAATTCGACGTTCGTGCCGTCCTGCGAGACGGTCGAGTAGGGAATCTTCTTGCCCACCTCGATCCTGGCCTCCTTCTGATCGGATGTGATGACGCGCGGACTCGAGATCACCTCGCCGCGTCCCTCGCGTTGCATCGCCGAGAGTTCTAATTGAAGCAGATAGGAGCCGACCTTGCCGATCAGGAAGTTCACCGCACCCGCCGGGTCCGTCGCCGGGAGGTTTACGAGCAGCGAAGGGGTATCGGTCACGACCGGATCGAGGATGATCGCGTTGTTCGGCTCGCCGGCGGTGTCGAGCCCGAAGGGTCCGGCATTGTAGTTGCCGCGCCCGACCAGATTGCCGGGTAAGCCGCCGCCGATCAGCATCTCGTTGTTGTAGAGCGCGCCCATCGAGGTCGCGAGACCGAACCGCACACCCAGATCCCGCGTGAAATCGTTGTTTGCGATGACCACACGGGACTCGATCATGACCTGCCGGACCGGGATATCCAGACGCGCGACGATCTCGCGGATCTGATCCAGACGCGCGGAGGTGTCCATGACCAGCAGGGTATTGGTACGCTCGTCGAAGGTCACGCTGCCGCGCCCGGGCGTGAGGATAGAGTCTTTGGTGGATTCGCTCACGGTGCGATCGAGCTGACGAGAATCGCGGCCGATCGGGCTGCTGCCCCCTTGTGAGCTGACGCTCGATTGCAGGCTGGATGCCCCCCGAATGAAAGCCGCGATCTCGGCCGCCTTGGCGAACTTCACCGGGATGAACTCGGAACGGATCGGCGCCAGCTCTTCGAGGCGCTGATCGGCCGTCAGGGTGCGCTCTTCGTGCCCGACGATCTCGTCGAAGGGGCCGACCATGATGACGTTGCCTTCCTGGCGCTTGGTCAGATTCTTGGTCTTGAGGATGATGTCGAGCGCCTGATCCCAGGGCACATTCTTCAAACGCAAGGTGATGTTGCCGGCCACCGAGTCGCTGGCCACCAGGTTCAAATCGGTGAAGTCGGCGAGCAGCTGGAGAACCGCCCGGACTTCTATATCCTGAAAGTTCAGCGAGAGTCGCTCCCCGTCGTAAACGACCTTCTCGCGCGCGAGACGCTCCTTTTCCGCCGAGGTCAGCGGTCGCAGCTCCAAGGTGAATAGGTCGTCGGTCTGGTAGGCCATATACTCGAAGTCGCTGCCGGTCTGAACGTTGACCTCCACGTTGCGTCCCTTGGGCCGGGACTCGATCGCCACGACAGGTGTCGCGAAGTCCACGACGTCGAGGCGACGAAACAGGCGCTGAGGCAAGGACGCGTCGATGATGTCGACGAGGACGCGGCTCCCCTGCTCCCGCACGGTGACCCGGGTGGTCGCCCTCGGGAGGGTGATCAGGACACGCCCCTCGCCTTCTGGACCGCGGCGGAAATCGATGTCCCGAACGCTCGGCCCGGGGGCAGCGCCTCCGTCGGAGGCGGGGCGATCCCAAGGTGCGGAAGCCGGGGCGCGGGGCTGTCCCCGCGCAGTCGTGGGGGCCGGCGGCACGGGTTGCGCCGCTTCCGGGTCGCTCCGGGCATCGATATCCACGCGCACGCGGTTGCCTTCGGTCGTCACGCGATACGGGACCGAATCGTTCAGATTGATCACGATGCGGGTACGATCGCTCGCCTCCACCGCGACCAGGCTATGGACCGGACCGACCCCGATCGGGACGGCTTTGCGCTCGAGTCGGTTGGCGACGCCTTCGAAGTCGAGCGCGATCCGTGCCGGAGACACCGTGTCGAAGGTCTGAGGCGCGCTGACCGGCCCGGAGAAGATGAGCTGGATCTCGACGCGATTCCCCGGCTGCGCAGCAAATTGAACCTCGGTGAGATCGACGGCCGCAACCTTTGCCGCGCCGACGGACAAACCGAGCAGGGCCGCGCACCCGAGCACCCGTCGGAGGATGCCGCGTGGTCCGCGCAGGCTCGGTCGATAGGGGCTGTTCATCGCGCCATGCCTCTGCCTGTCACGGGGTGAGTTTGAGCTCGGCCGAACGTTCGCGCCAATCGCCGGGTATTTCGGAAACGATCTCCGTCAACCGGACGGCGTCGTCGGTGATGTCCACGATCTGTCCGTTGTTCATTCCGAGATGATTCCCGACCCTCACGCGATAGACCAAGCCTTCGCGCGTTCGAACCAAGGCCCATCGGGTCTCTTGCTGCTGAACCGTACCCACCATGCGCAGCGAATCCAAGGGATAGCTCTCGAGCTCTTCTTTGGGTCGAAGCGGATCCGGGGCGAGGCTGTTGTCCGCACCGGCGGCCGCCGCGGTTTGTGTGTCCATCACGAAAGGATCGCGTCGCCCGTCGGGCTCGAAGACGAAGGCATCGACGGGTTGGATCTCGGGCAAGGGCTCGATCGGCCCGGGGGGGCGGGCCCTGACCTCGTCGACGTAGGACCTCAACTCCTGCGTTCCGCTGCGGTCGCACCCCCACGAGAGCAACGCCATCAGGACCATCGTCCCGGATACGCAGGCCGAGCGAAATCGCCTGCTCACTGTTCGGCGTCCTCGTCGAGATAGCGGTACGTCTTCACTGTCGCCTGCAGCGACAGCTTTGCCGCACCGCTGCCGGTCGTTCCGCCGGCATCGCTGATCTTGGTGTCGTGAACCGTCACGATGCGCGGTAAGGATGCCAGTCCGCTGACGAAGCGTCCAAAATCGTGATAGCCGCCGGTGACTCGAATCTGGATCGGCAGCTCGGCATAAAAGTCCTTGAGCTGCTCGCTGCCCGGTTGAAACAGCTCGAACTCGAGCCCCGCGGCGAGCCCGGTTTGAGAGACGTCGACCAGGAGCGAAGCGACCTCCGTTCGGTTCGGCAGCTGACGGAGCATCGCCCCGAAGGATTCCTTCATCTCCTCGATCTGCTGGCGATACTCCTCCAGATTGGCCGCCTTGCGCTGCTTGGTTTCGAACGAGGCGCGCAGATCACGCTCGGTCGCCTCGGCTCGATCGAGCCGACTCAACTGCTCCTGCGTATCGAAATAGAAGACCGCACCGCCCAAGGCGATACAGGCGAGCAGGATCGCGATGACCTTCACCGCGATCGGCCACTCGCCGACGCTGTTAAGATCGAGTTTATTGAGCTCGCTCAAATCCATCCGGAGGTCTCCGCTCGCGTCGTCATCGGCGACTGTCGGCCATGAGTCGCATCCCCGACCGTCGGTCCTCCGGGGCGTCCGTCTGCGTCGACGCCGGGCTTGTCTCGGGGCTGACCTGATCGAAGGCCAACCGAAACTGGCTCAGGCCGGTCCCGGTCTTGTCCTCGATCAACAGCAGACGAGGACTGCCGATCCACTGCGAGGCCTCGATGCTTCGCATGAAGGCCGAGACACGCGCGTTGGACTGGGCACGCCCTTCGACGACAACGGCCCGTCCGTTCTGCTCGAGCTTGGTGAGATAGACCCCTTCGGGAATCGCGACCACCAACTCGTCGAACAGCCGCACGATCTCAGGGCGGCTCTCCTGAAGCTGTTGGATGATTTCCATGCGCGACAAGAGGTCCGCCTTGATCTTCTCAAGATCCTCGATCTCTTTGATCTGACGATTCAATTGCGCGATCTCGCCCTCCAGAAGCTGATTTCGCGCCTGCTGATTGCCGATCCTGCCTTCGATCTCCAAATGCACCAATACCGCCAGAAGCAGCGTGAAGACCAGCGCGAGACCTCCCGCGGCGGCAAACTCCTTACGTCGCCGTTGCCTCGCCTCTTCTCGCCAAGGCAGGAGGTTGATGCGCGTCATCTAGTCGAACCCTCGCAAGGCCAATCCGACGGCGACCATCATTCCCGGCGCCTCCCGCATCAACTCCTGGATCTTGACGCTCGGCGAAATCGACATGCGGCGAAAGGGATTGGCGACGGCAGCCGGCAGCTTGAGACGTTCCGCCATCAGGACATCGATCCCCGGGATGCTTGCCGGTCGACCTGCAAGCAGGATCCGATCGACGCGATTGAAGCTGGTCCCGGAATAAAAGAATTGCAGTGCACGCCCGATCTGTTGCGCCAATGCCTCCTTGAAGGGCCCGAGCACGTCGGTCTCGTAGCCCTCGGCGACATCGCCGTCGAGGATCTTGCCCAGAGCCACCTCGCGGGAAAGGCCGTAGCGGCGTTGGACTTCGTCGAGCAGTTGTTGGCCTCCGAAATTCTGCTCGCGGGTATAGACGATCTGGCCTTCGTGCATGACATGCAGCGTTGTCGTCGCGGCACCGACGTCGGCCACGGCTACCGTTCGAGCGGCCGCCAGCTCGGTGTCGGCCCCCGCTTCCTCGGCGAGAATCAGCGCGCAGGCGTTCTCCATCGCGTAGGCCTCGACATCGACGACGGCCGGGGTCAGCCCGGACGCCTCCAGCACACCCACTCGGTCGTCGACGTTCTCTTGCCGAGAGGCGACCAACAGCACGTCCACCATCGAAGGGTTGCCCTTCGTCGGGCCCACGACCTGGAAGTCGAGATTGACCTCTTCCAACGGATATGGAATGTATTGATCGGCCTCGAGCTGGATCTGGTTCTCCATCTCGGCGTCGCTCAGGGTTCCGGCCATGGCGATCACCTTCGTGATCACCGCCGAGCCGGCCACGGCCACGGCCGCGCGTTTCGCGCGCGTTCCGGTGCTGCCGACGGCCTTGCGGATGATCGCTGCCACACGATCGACATCCGCGATCTTCTTCTCGATCAGGGCACCCGGCGGAAGCGGCTCGATCGCGAAATGCTCCACCCGAAACGCCGCAACGGTCTGCACGGGCAATCGCGACAGCTCGATGAGCTTGATCGCGGTCGAGCTGATATCGATCCCGATGAGGGGTTTTATTTTGCTGCTGAGGCCGAACATCGCCATTTCGTAGGGTGGTTTCCGTTCTGTTTCGGCTCGCCGCGCGAGTCCCCGAGCCGCTGTGCCGAGGGCGCTCGATCCCTGCACCGGGGGCGAGCCTCGGCTGGGCCCCATTATAGTCACGCTCCACGCCGATGCGCGGGCTTTGAGCGCATGAACGATGCCCCGGTGCGGGAGCGCAAGTGAATGAGGTATGCCATGCCGACAAGAGAACGGATCCATGCCCAGCGTGAGCGACTTGCCTACGAGGCCGCTCGCATCGTCCTCGACCAAGGCTTAGAGGATTACGACAAGGCCAGACGGAAGGCGGCCGAACGCATCGGTGTGCCGGATCGGCGTCATTGGCCGAGCAATGAGGCGGTGCAGGACGCGGTTCTAGCGCAGCGCCGGCTCTTTATGGGTCGGGCCGACGAGGAGGCGTTGCGACGCCTCCGGGCCGCTGCCCTCCAAGCGATGGAGCAACTCGAGCTGTTCGGGCCCAGACTGGTCGGCGGCGCTCTCAGCGGTGCACTCGGCTCCGGGTCGGGCATCGACCTGCTGCTGTTTGCGGACCGCGCCGAAGACGTTATCTTCACATTGCTCGACCTACGCATTCCCTGGAGCGAGGCCGAGCGGTCGATGCGTTATCCCGGCGGCTTGCGCTGTGTTCATCCGGTCTTTCGCTTCATGGCAGGGGAGGTGCCGGTCGAGCTGGTCGTGCTGCCGCGACGGGCATTGCGCAATCCCCCTTTGGATCCGGTAACCGAGCGCCCGCAGCGCGGGGCGGATCGTCACGAGGTGGCTCGCCTCGTCGCGATTGCCGGCTGAAAAAACGCCTGTCGAATCGGCGATTCTCTATCTCTTGGAAATCGGCAGATAGTCCCTCTGGGTCGGACCATGGTAGATCTGGCGAGGGCGGCCGATACGGTTGTTGGGGTCGGACATCATTTCCATCCAATGCGACACCCAGCCGACCGTGCGCGCGACGGCGAACATCACGGTGAACATGTTGCGTGGTATCCCGAGCGCCTGATAGATGATTCCGGAATAAAAGTCGACGTTGGGATAGAGTTTCCGCTCGACGAAATATTCGTCGCTCAGAGCGATCTCTTCCAGCTTCATTGCTAATTCAAACAGGGGGTTGTTGGTGTCGGCGAGCTCTTCGAGCACCTGGTGGCAGACTTCGCGAATGATCTTCGCGCGCGGATCGTAGTTCTTGTAGACCCGATGTCCGAAACCCATGAGACGAAACGGGTCGTCCTTGTCCTTGGCCTTTTCCATGTAGCGCTGCACATTCTTGACATCCCCGATCTCGTGGAGCATGTCCAGGACGGCCTCGTTCGCACCCCCGTGTGCCGGGCCCCAAAGCGAGGCGATGCCCGCCGCCACACAGGCGAATGGATTCGCACCGGAGCTGCCGGCGAGGCGCACCGTGGAGGTGCTGGCGTTTTGCTCGTGGTCGGCGTGCAGGATAAACAGCAGATTCATCGCCTTCTCGGCGATCAGGGTCGGCTTGTAGACCTCGCAGGGCGTGGCGAACATCATGTGCAGGAAGTTCGCGCAATACCGCAAATCGTTGCGTGGATACATGATCGGCTCGCCGATGCTGTGCTTGTAAGCCGCGGCAGCGATCGTCGGGAGCTTGGCGATCAGACGATGCGCCGAGATCTCGCGGTGGCGTGCGTCGTTGACGCTGAGCGAGTCGTGATAGAAGGCGGAGAGGGATCCGACAACGCCGATCAGGATCGCCATGGGATGGGCGTCATAGTGAAAACCGTTCAGGAAGTCCTTTAGATTCTCATTCAGCATGGTGTGGCGGGTGATCATCTTTTCGAACCCGACCAACTCCTTTTCCACGGGCAGCTCGCCGTAGAGGAGGAGATAGGCAACCTCGAGAAAACTCGCCTTGGTCGCCAGTTGCTCGATCGGATAGCCCCGATAGAGCAGGATCCCGTCCTCGCCGTCGATGTAGGTGATGGCGCTGTGGCAACTGGCGGTGGACATGAAACCGGGGTCGTACGTGAAGATCCCGGCCTCCTTGTAGAGAGAGGAGATATCCGCGGCCGACGGACCGACGCTGCCGGAGCGTAACGGGAAGTCGAAGCTCTCGCCCGTGACGTTGTTGGTGATGGTGATCGTTTGGTTCGCCATAAGCTCGCTCCTGGCCGTCTTCGGGGCGTCGCGCCCCGTCGGCGTTGGTGTTGTTGGTCTCGAGTCTCGACTGCGGCGTGACGACAAGCAAGGCCGATGTGCCGGGGCGGTCGCGACATCATGCGCGGGTGCAGATCCGCGCTGCCGTTGCGAATAAGATGCGTCGACCCGGCCCGTCAGGCTCGACGGACCCAAGCAATTATCGGCCCAACGTCAAGACAGGGACAGGCTGTTCAGGCGTTCGATGTCGGCGCGCACCGCGCTCGCCGAGCGGTCGAAATCCGCCCGTTCACGGGCATTCAGATCCAGCTCGATGATCGATTCCATGCCCCGCTCGCCCAGGACGCAGGGGACGCCCATCGCGATGTCGCTCTCGCCGTATTCACCTTCGAGCAGGGCGACACAGGAGAGCAGTCGCCGGCGATTGTTGACGATGGCGTCGACCATCGCCGCAACCGCAGCGCCCGGTGCATCGTAGGCGCTCGAGTTCTTTCGCAACGCAAGGATCTCTGCGCCGCCTTGGCGCGTGCGCTCCATGATGGCCGCGATACGCTCCTCGGAGATGAAGTGCGAGATCGGGATCCCGTTGATGGTGCAAAAACGCGGCACGGGCACCATCGTGTCGCCGTGACCGCCGAGCACCATGGTCGTGATGTCGAGCGCCGAAAAACCCGTTTCCTGAGCGATGAAGCTGGCCATGCGCGCGGCGTCGAGGACACCGGCCTGTCCGAAGATCCGATTGCGGTCCCAGCCGGTGCGTTGTGCGACCCGATAGGTCAGTGTATCCACCGGATTGGAGACGATCAGCACCATGGCATCGGGCGCATACTGCATGATCTGATCGGTGACGCCGTCGATGATGCGGACATTCGCCTCGAGCACGTCCGAGCGGGACATGCCCGGTTTTCGGGGAAGTCCGGCAGTGACGATGACCAGATCGGAATCCCTGAGGATCTGCGGATCGCTGCTGCCGTTGATCGAGCAATCGAATTCGAAGAAGGGGGCCATTTGGAGGATGTCCAGAGCAATCCCCTCGGGGATCCCCTCGCGAACGTCCATGAGTGCGATCTCGCGACAGAGCTCTTCCTCGGCCAGGATCTGCGCGGTCGTCTCGCCGACTCGGCCAGCGCCGATGATGGTGATTTTGTTCACGTGACTGTTTCTCCGATCAGTGGTCTGTTGACCACGGTCGCGCGGACCAGCCTTGTCGCCGTGGCCTCTAGGGGATCAAACGGACTGGACCCCGGCCCCTATCTTACACTGCAGTAGCGTGCGTGACCCGCCACCGGGGGTAGCCGATCGAGTCGGGCAATCGACCGGCTGTGCGGCGGAGATTCGACCGAAGCAGGCACCCGCGCAACTCGCGGCTGGCCAGGATCGTCCTCGGGTGGGATGGGCGAGTGGCGCGGATGCGCCTGGCGGCATATCCGAAACGACCGAGCGTCACGCTCGGGGAAGGAGCCGGCTCGGTCGACGAGCCGGGAGCGCCGGGCGGGACAGCGCCCGGTGCATTCGCATCAGCGCGCGTATTTGCGCCTGAACTTATCGACGCGCCCGGCGGTGTCGAGGACCTTTTGCTTGCCGGTGTAGAAGGGATGGCAAGCGGAGCAAACCTCGACGTGCATTTCCTTGCCCAAGGTTGAGCGGGTCGTAAACTCGTTACCGCAGCTGCAGACCACCTTGACGTCGGCGTAGTTGGGATGGATTCCTTCTTTCATGATGACCCTGGCGTTGGCATTGGCCCCGATCGGGCGCTGAAAAATCAATGGAACGCAGTAGGATACAACTCCGGCCACCACCCCGCAACCATGTGTTGCGCCTCGATCGTCCTTTCCCGACCCCGACCCCGACCCCGATCACGACTCGGCCGCGAAGCGCGCGACAAGGTCGTCGAGGAAACGACGACCCTGGACGGTAGGCTCGACGCGGTCGGCAAGGATCCGGACCATGCCGTCATGCTCCGCGCCTCGGACGATGTTCGAGATGCGCGACCAAGGCAGTCCCGTGGTGTTGGTGAAGAGACCGCGCGGGAATCCCCCCGTGAGACGCAGGGCATTGAGTGCAAACTCGAAAATCAGATCCTGCTCGTCAAGGATGCGGGTGCTGCCGACCAAGTTGTCCGTGGAGGCGTTCAGGTAGGCCGAGGGATGGCGGTGTTTCGCGGTTCGCGACACCTGCCGACCGCCTCGTTCCGGGCGCTCTTGCGTGAGCTTGCCGTGGGCGCCCGCGCCGATCCCGAGATAGTCGCCGAACTCCCAGTAGTTGAGGTTGTGACGACAGCGCGCGCCGTCCCGCGCATGGGCGGAGACCTCGTATTGACGGTAGCCGGCCCGCGCCAGGTCCTCGAGGCCCTGCTCGGCGATGTCGGCGGCCAGGTCGGGATCCGGCACGGGAGGCGGATGCGCATGGAACGCCGTGTTGGGCTCGAGCGTCAGCTGGTAGTAGGAGATGTGCTCGGGTTCCAGAGCAATCAGCGCTTCGAGATCCTGCTTCGCCCCTGCGAGGCCCTGTTCGGGCAGCGCAAACATCATGTCCAGATTGATAGTGTCGAAGCCGGCCTCGCGGGCCATCCGCAGGGCCTCGTACACCTCGTCGGGCCCGTGGATCCGCCCGAGCGCACGTAAGCGGGCCGCCGAGAGGCTTTGCGCCCCGATCGAGAGCCGATTGACCCCCGCCTCGCGGTAATCCGCGAAACGGGCCGCATCGCGCGTCCCGGGATTCGCCTCGAGGGTGATCTCGATCCCGGGGAGCAGGTCGGCATGCTCTCGAATGCCGTCGAGCAGTCGCCGCACGGCCGGGCCGGGAAACAGGCTGGGTGTTCCTCCGCCGATGAATACCGAGCTCAGCGGCCGTCGTGCAGCGGGCCGGCCGAGCTCAAGGTCCAGATCCGCCAGAAGGTGTGTCACATAGGGTTCGAACGGCGGGGCGTCCGCGGCATGCGAGTTGAAATCGCAGTAGGGACATTTGCTGACGCACCAGGGGGTGTGAACGTAGAGCGAAAGCGGCAACGCCTGCGCGCCGCCGCCGCCGCTGCTGCTGCTGCTGCTGCTCGCGGATTCGGTCACGCCTGATCGCGTGCCTGCAGGTAGGTCAACTCCCCGATTCCGCTCCACTCCTTGCTTTGGCTGAGGAATTTTTTGTAGGAGCTGTAGACCTTGGAGGAGAACTCGTCCTTCTGCGCAATCTCGGCGACGACCTCATCCGAGAGTGCTCGCAGCTTGAGGATGACGTCGTTCGGAAACCGTCTCAGGTCGACGTTGTGCTTGGTGATGAGGGTCTGCAGGGCGACGGGGTTGCGGGCGGTGTACTCGGCGAGCATGTCCTGATTAACGACCTTGCAGGCATTCATGACGATGGATTGCAGATCCGCCGGCAGCCCGTCGTAGACCTTCTTGTTGATCATGGCCTCCAGGATGGTGCCGGGCTCATGCCAACCCGGATAGTAGTAATACTTGGCCGCCTTGTAGAGACCGAAGGCGAGGTCGTTGTAGGGCCCGACCCACTCAGTGGCATCGATCGTACCGTTCTGCAATGCGGTGAAGAGCTCCCCTCCGGGAAGGTTGACCGGGGTTCCGCCGGCCCGCGCCAAAACCTCGCCACCTAGGCCGGGGATGCGCATCTTCAGGCCTTTCAGATCCTCGACCGAGTTGATCTCCTTGTTGAACCAACCGCCCATCTGAACACCGGTGTTCCCTGCGGGCGCAGGCACCAGGCCGAACTGCGCGTAGAGCTCGGTCCAGAGCTCCATCCCGCCGCCATGGTAGATCCAGCCGTTCATCTCCTGTGCGGTTAGACCGAAAGGCACGGTGGAGAAGAACTGAGCGGCCTCACTCTTGCCTTTCCAGTAATAGGCCGAGCCGTGGCCCATCTCGGCGGTCCCGCGCGAGACCGCATCGAAGATTTCGAAAGCGGGGACCAGCTCGCCGGCGCCGAAGACCTTGACCTCGATACGACCGCCGCTCATCTCGCCGATCAAGGCGGCGAGGTTGTTCGCTCCCGTGCCGAGGCCGGGAAAGTTCTTGGGCCAGGTCGTGACCATCTTCCACGAGTACTCGGCCTTGGCATGCGCCGAGCGCATCCCGCCGGACAATGCCCCGACCGCCAACGAGCCGGCACCAACCCCTTTGATGAAATCGCGGCGTTGCATCCACTTCCTCCAGTCTGCTTGTTGATGTTTTGCTTATCGTATTCCGGGGCCGATGGCGGAACGCCACGTCGGTCGCAGACTGCATTTCGCGTACTGGCCCGAGGAGACTTAGGATTGGCCTTTCTTCAAAGACTCCTGAAGAAGCGCACCAAAGCTGCCCATGGTCTTCTCCGGGGCCTCGGCAGCAGGGGTGCCGGGCATGACGGCAGGCGTCTGCGCTCCGGGATCGATCCCCTTGGTCTCGTCGAGCGACAGGCTGATCCGACGCCGCTCCGAATCGACTCCCAGGACGGTTGCCTCGACAGGGTCGCCGACGTTCAGCACCTCGCTCGGATGGTTCACGCGTCGTCCGGCGCCGAGCTCGCTGATATGCACCAGCCCGTCGATCCCCGGGGCGAGCTCGATGAAGGCCCCGAAGGGTTGCAGCCGACTCACCGTGCCGCTCACGCGTTGACCGACGGGGAAGTTGCTCGCGGCCTCCTGCCACGGATCGCGGGCGAGTGCGCGAATCGAGAGCGCGATCTTCTCCCGGCTCTTCGGACCGGTCGGCGGCTCGATCCGCAGGACCGAGACCTCAACCGGCTGCCCGACGCTGAGGATCTCGCTCGGATGCTTCACATGACCGAAGGCCAGTTGACTGATGTGGATCATGCCCTCGAGACCGCCGATATCCACGAACGCCCCGTAGTCCTTCAGCGAGCTGACGACCCCGGACAGTACCGCGCCTTCGTGCAGTTGCGCCCGCGTCTCCTCGGCACGCTGACGCTGCTCCTCTTCGAGCAGGACCTTGCGCGACAGGACGAGATTCGGACGTCGACCGCCTTCGAATTTGGTGATGCGGAAATCGAGCCGTTGCCCGACCAGCTCGGAGAGGTCGTCGATAAAGCGGATGTCGACCTGAGAGGCCGGGCAGAAGGCACGCACCCCTGCGACCTGCACTTCGACCCCGCCTTTGACCGCCGCACTGACTTGACCTTGCACGGGCAGACCTTGCCGGTAGGCGCCCTCCACCTCCTCGATACCGTGATAGCGGTGTCCGTGCTGACTGCCGAGCAACAGCATCCCGGAATCCTCGTCCTTGCCCGTGACATGCGTCTCGATGGTGTCGCCGACAGCGGACTTGAGATTGCCTTCGGCATCCTTGAGCACCGAGACCTCGATGCGGCCTTCCGATTTACCGCCCAGATCGACGAAGGCGAACTCCTCGCCGATCGACACCAACACACCGCGCACCTTATCGCCGACGGCCGCCTCCCCGGCGCCGGACTGCGGATGGGTCTGGTCGAATTGCTTGAGGAGGTCTTCGAAGCTGGGTTCGGACATGGTTGCGGAGTGCCGTCGTCGGGTTGAGGGTCGCGGCTAAGCCGCGTCCGGAGTGAGATGCGTCGTCTCGGGATCATCGCTGTCTCGGCGCAGACCAAGGGTGTCGGCGAGACGCGGTTTAGGATTCAAACCGCGCCCGGTGCGGTATGCGTAATTTGTTGGATGGCTTGGCCGCGCCGGCTCCGACGACTGTCGGAGCCGGCGCGGTTTAAAGTATTAAAAATCTTAAATTCTAAACCGCGTCTCACTGGGATCAAGGATATCTCCGAAGCTAAAAGTACAATGAAAAATACGCATGTCGCTCTGGACGCGGTTTAGGGGATCAATGTAGAACAATTCGAGCGCGTGTCACAGCAGTGGTCGGATGATCCGTCGTCGAGCCCGAGCACAGTGCGTCAACCCGCTGGCTCGAGCCGAGCATAAGCCAGGACCAACCACTTGGCTCCCGCCTTCTGAAAATTGACCTGAATCCGGGCCGCGGATCCGCGACCCTCGCTGTTCAGGACCACGCCCTCGCCGAACTTCGGGTGGACGACGCGTTGGCCGAGCCTGAAGAGGCCGGCATCGCCGCTCGACATCGACGCCAAGCTCGGACTCGGAGCGGAGCTTGCTGTAGTGCGGTGGGTTGAGCTGCGCGCCCGGACCTCCTCGACCAAGCCAGGCGGGACCTCGCGCAAGAACCGAGACGGCATGGGGGCCTCTTCCCGTCCATAGAGCCGACGACTTTCCGCGTGGGTCACATAGAGCTCGCGCATCGCGCGTGTCATGCCGACATAGCAGAGTCGGCGCTCCTCTTCGAGCCGGCTCGGATCCTCGGCCGACAGACTGTGCGGGAAAAGCCCCTCTTCCAGCCCGACCAGAAAGACGACCGGAAACTCCAGACCCTTGGCGCTGTGCAGGGTCATGAGCTGAACGCTGTCCTCGAAACCGTCGGCTTGGGTATCGCCCGCCTCCAGTGCCGCGTGTGCGAGAAAGACCGCAAGCGCATCGGTCTCTTCCTCGTGCAGCTCTTCCTCGAAGCGCGCGGCCGTGTCGACCAACTGCTCCAGGTTCTCCACCCGGTCCTGGCCCTTGCCGTCCTTGTTCTTCTTGTAGAAATCAGGCAAGCCGGCCGCTTCGATCAGGGCAGTCACCAGCTCATGCAACGCCAGACTCTCCCGCGCACGCCGTTGATCCCTGACCAGATCGATGAAGCCGAGCAGCGCGGCACCGCCTCTCGGGCCCAGGACCGAGGTCCCGGTCAGATCGGCCGCCGCCTGCCAGAGCGAGACACGTGTCTCGCGCGCCTGCTGGCGCAACAGATCCAGGGTACGGGCGCCGATGCCCCGGTTGGGTGTGTTGACCACACGCTCGAAGGCGGCATCGTCGTCCGGGTTGGCGACCAGGCGCAGATAGGCGAGCGCATCGCGAATCTCCGCGCGCTCGAAGAACCGCAGCCCGCCGTAAACCCGATAGGGGATCTGGGCCTGGATCAACGCCTCTTCGAAGAGACGTGATTGGGCCGTGGTGCGATAGAGGATGGCGCACTCATCGCGCCGATGACCCTCGGTCTGGGTGAAGCGGCGGATCCGCTCCACGACGAAACGCGCCTCGTCGACCTCGTTGAAGGCCGTGTAGCGGCGGATCGGCTCGCCCTCGCCGTCTTGGGTCCAGAGGTTCTTGCCGAGACGCGTCGGGTTGTGGGCGATCAGCGCGTTGGCCGCGGCCAGGATGTTGCCGCTCGAACGGTAGTTCTGCTCCAGGCGGATCACTTGCGTGTTGGGATAATCACGCTGAAAGGATTGGATATTCTCGACCTTTGCGCCTCGCCAGCCGTAGATCGACTGATCGTCGTCGCCGACTGCGAAGAGATTGTCGTTCGCCCCGGCCAAGAGGCGCAGCCAGGCGTACTGGATGGCGTTGGTGTCCTGAAACTCGTCGACCAGGATGTGCGCGAAGCGCCGCTGGTAGTGCCCCAGGATATCCGGACGCTCGCGCAGCAGCTCCAGGGTCTTGAGCAGCAAATCGGCGAAGTCGAGCAGGCCCGAGCGCGCGCGCTCCTCCTCGTACTGACGATAGACCGCGATCATCTTGTCGGTGAAGAAATCGCCGCCGCCGTCCAGGTGGTTCGGCCGCAGACCCTCGTCCTTCTGCTTGTTGATGAAGCCCTGCACCTGACGGGGCGGCCAGCGTGCCTCGTCGAGCTGCATCGCCTTAAGGATCCTCTTGATCAGGCGGAACTGGTCGTCCGAATCCAGGATCTGGAACTGCTGCGGGAGCGCTGCGTCCTGCCAATGGGCGCGCAGAAAACGATGCGCGAGCCCATGAAAGGTGCCGACCCACATCCCGCCGATCGGCACGCCGAGCATGGTCTCGATTCGACCCCGCATCTCGCGTGCCGCCTTGTTGGTGAAGGTAACCGCCAGCACGGCGTAGGAGGGCACCTGCTGCACCTGGACCAGCCAGGCGATGCGATGGACCAGGACGCGGGTCTTGCCGGATCCGGCGCCGGCGAGCACGAGAAGGTTACCGGACTCAGCGGCGACGGCCGCGCGCTGAGCGTCGTTGAGGGGATCGAGAAGGGCGGAGACATCCATCGCCTGGATTCTACCCAACCAGCTCAGGCATGACATGTGTTCTTGTCGGCTGGCGCCAAGCGGGGAAGGGCGAGACCGGACGCAGGGATTCGGCAAAAAACATTTTAATTCAGTCTATTAGATGATCATCGGAGCTATGCGAGCGGGATCAGCCGGTTTCCCGGACGGATCCTTATTTAAAATAATTTAAATAAAAAGACAGTAATCTTAATAAGCGTTGTGGATAACTCCGCCGTGCCTAAAAAATAATCAAAGTCAACTGCTTGAGTCGATTCCTGGCTGTTTCCCGATGGTCGCTCAACCTGTGCATAACCGGTGTGCAAAAAGAGGCCGTCAAGGTGAACACACCTTATCCACAGACTTCTAGACCCTGTCGTGAACAGACTTATACAGTCGTCCGATCCTTGGTCCTCCCCCCACGAGCCGTCGCTGTTCGGCCTGCGTGCGACTGAGTGCTCGCACCGGAACGGCGAACTTCGGCACCTGCGTCCTTAGCAACCTCGTCATGAGCGAAACCCGTAGTAGAATGGGCGCCCGAACCACCGAGACTCCTTCTTCCTCGACTGCCCAGGTCCTGCTTCATGACGCCACTCATCAATGACACCTTCCTCCGTGCAGTGATGCGCGAACCCGTTGAATACACGCCGGTTTGGATGATGCGCCAAGCAGGCCGCTATCTGCCCGAGTACCGTGCGACGCGCGCGAAGGCCGGCAGCTTCATGGATCTGTGCAAGAACCCGGAGCTGGCCTGCGAGGTCACGCTGCAGCCGTTGGAGCGTTTTCCGTTGGATGCCGCAATCCTCTTCTCGGACATCCTGACGGTCCCGGACGCGATGGGGCTGGGTCTGTATTTCGCGGAAGGGGAGGGGCCGCATTTCGAGCGGCCGGTGCGCACGCAGGCCGATGTCGATCGGATCGCCGTGCCGGATCCGGAGGACGAGCTGCGCTACGTGATGGATGCCGTGTCGACGATTCGACGCGAGCTCGCCGGACGCGTGCCGTTGATCGGCTTCTCGGGCAGCCCCTGGACCCTGGCGACCTACATGGTCGAGGGCGGCGGCGCCAAGAATTTCTCGCATGTGAAGGGGATGATGTTCGACCGCCCGGACCTGCTCCACGCCCTGTTGGCCAAGACCGCGGATGCCGTGATCGCCTATCTGAACGCCCAGATCGCCCGCGGCGCGCAGGCGACCATGATCTTCGATACCTGGGGCGGTGCGCTGGCGCCGGCCAACTATCGCGAGTTCTCCCTGGCCTATATGCAGCGGGTGGTCGAGGGTTTGAACCGCGAGGCGGAGGGACGCGCCGTCCCGGTGATCCTCTTCACCAAGAACGGCGGTCAGTGGCTCAATCACATGGCCGACACCGGTTGCGACGGACTCGGCGTGGACTGGACGACGGATCTGGCCGACGCGCGCATCCTCACCGGCGACCGCGTCTCGCTGCAGGGCAATCTCGATCCCTGTGCGCTCTACGCCTCACCCGAGCGGATCCGCGAAGAGGTCGCGCGTGTACTCGCCAGCTACGGCAAGGGTCCGGGCCATGTCTTCAATCTCGGGCACGGGATCACGCCGGACGTGAATCCGGAGCATGCGGGGGCGATGGTTGCGGCGGTGCACGAGCTTAGTCGGCCCTACCACCGCTAAACCGCGTCCGGTGCGATAAAGGACGTTTTTGGATTGGGCTTGCGGTTGCGCGAGCCCATGACCTTGGTTGAGACGCGGTTTAGGATATTTTTTCGAAAGTGCGTCTATGGCTCCGCTCGAGCTCACCGACCCAGTGACCGATCCGCTTCCAAACCCTTCCTCGTTTTTCACCTCTGAATCGCGTCCCCTCGGACGTTGTTGGTGACACGGACGCCGAAACGGCCTCCAGCCCAACATACGCCTGCAAGGACGCGATTCATTTTAGACCGCCTCGGCTAGCGGCATGGCCTCGGATTCCGCGTCCACCTCTGCAGTCGCGTCACCCTGCCCGCGCGTATCCTCGTACCCCATCAGAAGCTCGCGCGCCAAGGATTGCTCGTCGATTCGGGCGCCTAAATAGGCCGCGATCGAGCGCATATCGGCCTCTCCGCTGCCCAGACAACTCGTCCCGCCGGGCGACGGGGTCATGTTGAAGATAAGACCGGCGTCGTTGGTGATCTTGGCCTCGCCCATGCGCAGCTTGCCGGACGTCTTGTCGATCAACTGGGGTCGCAGCCCGCCGAAGCGTTCGGCATAGGTGATGTCGGCCGCCTTGATGGAGGGGACGATCTTGCGGATCTCGCGCACGAAGAGATGGCGGTTCAGTCCCGGTACCTCGTAGAGAAGGTTACGCAGGATATAGTGGCGGATATCGCGCTCTTTGAGCATGGCCCAGAAGGCTGCGGCAACCTGCCGATCGAACCTCAGGACCTTGAAGAACTCCGGAATGCTGTCGCGGTTGTAGCGCTCGAGCATCGGCAGCATGAAAGCGGTCGGCCCGAAGCGGGTCTTGCCGGTTTCCTTGATGTCGTGGTCGCCGTGGACCGCGGCGAACGGCAGGCTTGGATTCTGGACGGTGTAGACCTTGCCGTTCAGTGCCTCGGGGGCGAAATAGAAGGATCCGGCGACCGGCATGCAGGAGTATTCCAAGCCCAGCCCCATCTCCTGCGCCATCAAGAGCGAGTGTCCGCCCGCGCAGACCACGAGTGCCCGCGCCTTCAACAGACCCCGGTTGGTCTCCAAGACGTAATCCTGGCCGTCGCGGCGGATCTTATCGACCTTGGTCGAGAACAACTGGGTGATCTGCTTGGAGGTTTGTCGGTCCAGCCGCACGCAATCGGCCGAGAAGGATTGGGCCAGGGCCTGGAAGTCGACGGCGCAATAATCATCCCGTGTGCCCGTAGCGACGATCTCCTCCTTGCGCCACGCGCCGTCCACCAGGGCGACGTTGGGCTCGATGTCGGCGATGTCCTTGCGCTCGAGCAGCTCCATCCGCGGGTAGAGCCCCTTGAAGCGCTCGTAGCGGTCGCGGATGTAGCGACATTCGGTCTCGCCCACGCCCAGCACCATCTTGGGCATCCGGTGGACGATCCGATCGCGATCCCGGGGCGCGAGCTTGGTCGCGTAATTGATCACCATGTAGGCGGTACGCTTGATGGCGCGCGCCTTTTCGAGCGTATAGTTGGTCTCGATGTCGCCGCAGTGAATGGTTTGGCTGTTGTTGTGCGCGTGCGAGTTGACCGTGGCGATGCTGTCGTATTTTTCGACCAGGCAAAGGCGGTTCAGGTCGGTGTATTTCGCCAGTTGGTAAAGGAGTGCGGTCCCTGTGACACCGGCCCCGACGATCAAGACGTCATAATGGGTAGAAGCAGTCATGGTGGTGTGTTCCTGACGTGCGGCGGTTAAGCCAAGCGCCGGGGCAGATCGTTCCGACCTGTTCGGGACGATTTTTTGTGCGGCGCAACAATTACGTCACACTAGCCGATGTCGAGACAGGAAAGAACGCCGCCAGGTGGATTTATAGTATTGAGTAAAACAATCGGATTTAGGCTTGGTGTTGTCGGTCGAGGTTTCGTGGGACCCTGATGGCGAGCCGTGCCGACGGATGTATCCGAACAACGGCGATCGATCACGGCCGCATCCGCGAGCGACCGCCGGGTTGCATCGGCGGCGCCAGCGCCCTTCTCGATTCGATCTGTGTACAAATCACTTGCGTGAAGCAAGTCTAACGCTAAAGTAGACGCATCGAAAATAATCGGGATGTGATCGATGCCGCATGGGACGCGTCTTCGCTTCGGCCTCTCGCTGCTGCTGCTTGTGTCGGTCGTGCCGCGCGGCTATGCCGGCGTACCCGACGAAGTGTCGGGAGCTGTCGCTGGTGTCCCCGCATCGAGCCTCGACTCGGCGGGCCTCTCCTCGACAACGGCAGAGGCATTGCCCGATCTGGCGTTGGCCGAGGTCTATCGTCCGGGCCTCGATCTCGGCGATTACCTGGTCAGCGAGAAACTCGACGGCGTGCGCGGCTACTGGAACGGCCGCCGTCTCATCACGCGCGGCGGCCTCCCGGTCAAGGCGCCCGTCTGGTTCACCAGCGGTTTTCCCGCGGTTGCGCTCGACGGAGAGCTCTGGATGGGACGCGGGACCTTTGCTGTCCTGTCGGGCACGGTACGACGATTGGAGCCGGATGAGGACGCATGGCGTCGTGTCCGCTATATGGTGTTCGACCTGCCCGACCATCCGGGGGGGTTCGAGACGCGCCTGAACGCGCTGCGCGCGCTGATCGCGGCCACACCGAGCCCCTATATCGGTCTGGTCGCGCAAAACCGCGTCGCGGATCATGACGCCTTGATGGCCGCCTTGAACCAGGTGGTTGCCGCGGGGGGCGAGGGCTTGATGCTGCATCGACGCGATGCGGCCTACCGCATCGGACGCTCGGCCGATCTGCTCAAGGTCAAGCCCTACCTGGAGGCCGATGCCCGGGTGATTGCGCATCTCCCGGGTCGAGGCAGACACGAGGGCCGGTTGGGCTCGCTGCTGGTCGAGGAGGCGGACGGCACCCGCTTTCGGCTCGGCACCGGCTTCAGCGATGCCGAGCGCGAGGATCCACCACCCGTCGGCAGTCTCGTCAACTTCAAGTATCACGGGCGCACGACGAACGGCCTGCCGCGTTTTGCGAGCTTCCGGCGCCGGGCAGAAACGCTGTAGGCAGACCCGCACGAGGCTCAAGCTAGGCGACCTTGTGCGATGGCGGGTACCAACCAGAAATGAATACCGCTGCCGCCGAAGTCCTCACCCAAGCCAGCGAGCACCCCTTGAGCAGTCTCCTCCGGGAGCAGCAGCATGAACATCACTCGGCGACTGCGCCCGGCGACCTGCTCGGCGGTGGTCATGGACCGTTCTGAGGAGCCGTGTCCGGCGACCGCGCTGCTGGTGAAGCCCGGGATGTCCTCGCGCTCCAAAAGCCACTCGACGAGAGCGTCTTCCGCCTGTAGGGGGACAATTAGATGAAGTAGTTGGTGCGGCATGTGTCGGTCTCGGATCGGGGCTGGGATGGCATGGCATTGATGCGCCTGACGGCGATCAGTGTTCGGCCGTGATCTTGCCGACCCGATGGGCCACCTCGATTGCTGCGGTCCCGGACGGCACGTCGGGCACCAGCGTGCTGAAGCTCGCCTTTTGCGGATTGGATCGCGTCGGTGAATAACGGACCATCGAGGTGTCTTTCTGCGCGAGCAACGAGCCGTTCTCGTCGAGCAGCCGGATCTCGACATGGCCGAGTATTCGCCCGGAGTGGGGTTGGCGCTTCGCGACCCAGCCCTTCACCTCGAGTCCTTCGGGCGAGAGTCGGTACGTGACGTCGGTCGGGATCACCGATGTCGTCTCGTCGATGAGCAGCTTCAGATCGGCCGCATGGCTCGGGATGACGGCTGCGGTCATCAGGAACAGGGCCGCGAGTGCGTTTAAGGTTGGCTTCAACATGGTTGCTGTCCTCCTAAGGGTCATGAGTCCCTGTTGTCGGGCGTCGCCCTCGAACGATTAGATCCGCTCCGCGCCGAAACGTCGGTAGAGGATCGGCAACAGGATGAGTGTGAGCAGGGTCGCCGAGACCAACCCGCCGATGACGACGATCGCCAGCGGGCGCTGGATCTCGGATCCGGGTCCGGTCGCGAAAAGCAGCGGCACTAGGCCGAAGGCCGCGATGCTCGCGGTCATGAGCACCGGGCGCAGGCGCCGCCGCGCACCTTCGACGACCACCTCCTCCATGGGCCGGCCGAGTGCACGCAGCTGGTTGAAATAGGTGACCATCACCACGCCGTTGAGCACCGCGATGCCGAGCAGGGCGATGAAGCCGACCGAGGCCGGCACCGAGAGATATTCGCCGGTGAGGGCCAGCGCGAAGACGCCGCCGATCATGGCGAAGGGCACGTTCGACAGGACCAGCGCGGCCTGTTTCACCGAGCCGAAGGCCGAGAAGAGCACCAGGAAGATCAGCACAAGCGCCACCGGCACCACCAAGGCCAGGCGGGCCGCAGCGCGCTGCTGGTTCTCGAACTCGCCGCCCCATTCGAGCCGATAGCCGGGCGGCAGCTCCACCTGCTCGGCGACCGCCGCACGCGCCTCGTCGACGAAGCCCACCAGGTCACGCCCGTCGACGTTCGCGATGGCGACCGCCATGCGGCTGCCGCGCTCGCGCCCGATCGCCACCGGTCCCTCCATACGCTCCATGTGCACCAGGTTGTTCAGAGGCACGGCGCGCCCGTCTGGCAAGGAGACTTGGAGCCCGGCGAAGCGTGCGGGCGACTCGCGCAGCGCCTCGGGACCGCGCACCAGGAGCGGGCGGCGTTTGCCTTCGACATCCAGCGTCCCGACGGTGAGCCCCTCGACCTGGGCCCGCAGCAGATCGGCCAAGGCGTCCGCGTCGACCCCGAGTCGCCCGGCCTCGAGACGGTCGACCACCAGATTCAGGTATTGGGCGCCGTCGTTGCGCGGGGTGTAGACATCCTGTGAGCCGGATATGCCTTCCAGCACACCGACGATCCGCTCGGCAAGCCCGTTGAGCGTGTCCGAGTCCGGGCCGAAGATCTTCACCGCAAGATCGCCGCGCACCCCGGTCAGCATCTCGGAGACGCGCATCTCGATCGGCTGGGTAAAGGCGTAATCCATGCCGGGGAAACGGTCCAGCACAGCGCGGATCGCGTCCATCAGCTCGTCTTTGGTCGTGAAGCGCCAGGTCTCGTGCGGCTTGAGCACCAGGAAGCTGTCGGTCTGATTCAGCCCCATGGGGTCGAGACCGAGCTCGTCCGATCCCGTGCGCGCGATGATCGACTCCACCTCGGGCACCTCGGCAAGGATCGCCGCCTGGACCCGTTGATCGATGGCGATGGACTCGGCCAGGTTGATCGAAGGCAGCTTCTCCAACTGGACGATCAGATCGCCCTCGTCCATGGTCGGCATGAAGGACTTGCCGACCTGGGTGTAAAGTGCGCCCGCTGCGATCAACAGGGCCAGCGCGCCACCCAGCAGAACCCATTGATGGCGCAGGCTCCAGTCGAGCACCGGGACATAGATCCGGGTCAGGATGCGCACCAGCCAGGGTTCGGCGTGCTCGGCCTCACCATGCCCCGCGCCCTTGCCCAACAGGTAGGAGGCCAGGACCGGGATGACCGTCAGCGAGAGCAGCAGGGAGCTGGCGAGCGCAAAGACGATGGTCAGCGCCACCGGCATGAAGAGCTTGCCCTCCAGTCCCTGCAGCGTCAGCAAGGGCAGGAAGACGATGATGATGACCAGGATCCCGGAGGAGACCGGCAACGCCACCTCGCGGGTGGCCCGATAGAGGATGTGCAGACGCGGCAGGCGTCCGCCCGCGCTGCCCCGATTGAGCTGCGTCACCAGGTTTTCGACCACCACCACGGCCGCGTCCACCAACATGCCGATGGCGATGGCCAGGCCGCCCAGCGACATGAGATTGGCCGACAGCCCGAACTGCCGCATCAGGATGAAGGTCGCCAGGGCCGACAGCGGCAGGATCAAGGCGACCGTCAGGGCAGCGCGCAGATCGCCCAGGAAGAGTACCAGGAGGATCAGGACCAGCACCGTTGCCTCGATCAGCGCCTTGGTGACCGTGTGCACCGCCTTGTCGACCAGGACACCGCGATCGTAGAAGACATCGATGCTCACGCCCTCCGGCAGCGCCGGCGCCAGCTCGTCGAGCTTGGCATGGATGCCGCGCACGACCTCGCGCGCATTGGCACCGCGCAGGGCCAGCACCAGACCCTCGACCGCCTCCCCGGTACCGTTGCGCGTGACCGCGCCGTAGCGGGTCAGGGCCCCGAAACGCACCTCGGCGATATCGGCGATCCGCACCGGTTGGCGGGCATCGCCCCCGACCACGATGGCGCCGAGATCCTCCAGCGTCTTGATTGCCCCTTGGCTGCGCACCAGCAGCACCTCCTCGCCGGCGCTCAGTCTCCCGGCGCCGTCGTTGCGGTTGTTCGCCGTGATCGCGGCCGTCAGATCCGCCAGTCTGATCCCACGTGCGGCCATGCGGGCATTGTCCGGAACCACCTCGAAGCTCGTGACCAGGCCGCCGAGTGCATTCACATCGGCCACGCCGGGCACGGCGCGCAGGGCCGGGCGGATAGTCCAGTCGAGCAGATCGCGACGCGCTTCCAGGGTGAGATCGCCGCCCTCGATGCTGAACATGAACATCTCCCCGAGCGGCGTGGTCATGGGCGCGAGCCCGCCTTCCACGCCGTTGGGCAAGTCGCCCCAGATGGCGCCGAGCCGCTCGGCGACCTGCTGACGCGCCCAAAAGATATCCGTGCCCTCGGCGAAATCCAGGGTGATGTCGGTCAGGGCATACTTGGCGATGGAGCGCAGCATCGTCTGGTTCGGGATGCCGAGCATCTCCAGCTCGATCCGATTGGTGATGCGCGTCTCCACCTCCTCGGGCGTCATCCCCGGCGCCTTCACGATGATCTTCACCTGGGTGGTGGAGACATCCGGGAAGGCATCGATCGGGGTGGCTTTGAAGGCCAGCCAGCCGCCGCCGATGAGCGCCATCATGGCCAGCAGCATCAGAAGCCGCTGGGTCAGCGCGAACTGGATCAGACGGGCGAGCATTATTCGGCGCCCCCGAGCCAGGCCGCCTTGACGGCGACGACACCGGTGACCGCGAGGCGGTCGGCCGTGCTCAGGCCGCCTGCGACCACGGCACTGCCTTCCTCCTCGGCGAGCACCCGCACCGGGAGCGCTTCAAAGCCGCCGTCCCGATTCACGAACACATAGGCGTTACCCGCATGGCGTACCACGGACTCCAGCGGGACGCGCCAACTCTCGCCTTGGGCCTCCGCGCTCAATTGGACCTCGACGAACTGACCCGGACGCAGACGCTCGGTCCCCTCGGTGATCTCGGCGCGCACCAGCACGCCTTGGTCCTGACCATGGACCATCCGCCCGATGGTCACGATGGTCCCGGCGGTGTCCTCGCGGGGCAGGAGGACGCGCCCGCCTTCCTGCACCCCGACGATGCGTTCCACGGGAACATGGATCTCGAGCCACAAGGGATTGAGCTCGGCCACCCGGTAGAGCGGGGCGGCGGTCGCGACCGACTGACCCGTGCTGACCATTTGCTCGAGCACCACGCCGCCGATCGGCGCGCGTACCGGCAGCCGACTGGTCAGCCGTCGGGTGCGCGCGAGCGTCATGATGTCCTCGCTGCCGAAACCGGCCAGCTCCAGCAACTGAAGACGCTGCTCGACCATCGTCGTCAGCTCGCGCTGCTTGGACTGGCTCTCCAGCAGACGCCGCTCTGCGATCACGCCTTCGCGGAACAGGGTCCGGTCGCGGGCCAGCTCGGTCTCGATCAGCTCGAGCCGCGTCAATGACTCCAGATACTGACTCTGGGCGTCCACCAGCTCGGGACTGCGCAGCTCGGCCAGGACTTGGCCGACTTCGACCCGCTCGCCCTCGGCGACCAGAAGACTCTCCAACACGCCGCTCTGCGGCGCCGCCACCACCCGCATCTGCCGGTTCGGCACCGCCACCTCGGCCGGGTAACGCCGGGTCAGGGTCTCTGCGGCCGGGAGCGGGGCGGTCAACGTGATGCCGAACGCGCTCTGCTGGTCGGCATCCACGGCGATCAGGCTCGCGGCGTAGACGGTGCTGCCCGGCGCCAGCATGGCGAGGAGCAAAAAGAGGGTCGGCTTCATTCCGGGATCACTCCTAAGGCTTGATTGAGCCGGGCCAGGGCGCGGCCCTGCTCCAGGCGGCGCAGCTCCAGATCCATGCTCGCCTCGCGAGCGCGCTCCTCGGCACGCAGCAGCTCGGCGAGATCGGTCTCGCCGAGATCGAAGGCGCGGTGCATCAGACGCAACGCGTCCTGCGCGAGCGCGTGACGGCGCTCGGCAACGGAGAGGGCCTCGGCCGCGCCGAGACGCTCGATGTCGGCGCTGGCCAGGGCCTGCTCGGCTTCCAGACGGATGCGATGCAGCTCGGTGAGCCGCTCGGTGTAGGCGCGTTCGGCCGACGCCAGGGCAGGCGCGGATTGGCTGGCCAGACCGAAGGGCATGCTGACCTCGATCTGCAATGCATCCAGGGCGTCCTCGCCGCGCAGCTCCTGAGCGCGCTTGCCGCCAAGGCTCAGGGTCGGATGGCCGCGACGGTCCGTCTCGACCTGCTTGCGATCGGCACGCGCACGGGCCAAGGCACCGTCGCTGTCGGCCAGCAGCGGATGGTTCGGCGGCAGCACGGGGGCTGTGTCGGATGTCGGCAGCGGGGATTCGGTGAGGGGCTCGGGCAGGCGGTCGGCGCCGGTCAGGTGCCGATAGGCGTCATGCGCACGTCGGGCCTCGACCTGGGCGGACTGCAGATCCACCTCGCGGCCGAGTGTTTCCTGCCGGGCCAGCAAGAGGTCGACCCGCGCAAGCTCCCCGGCATCCGTGCGTTTGGCGACCGTTGCCTCCAGGGTCCGCGACGCATCCAAGGCGATCTCGGCCTGACGCAACCGTCCCTGGGCAAAGGCGGCCTCCCAGGCGGCCTGTCGAACCCTCCCGGCCATCTCCCACCGCAGCAGACGGTCGAGCGTTCCGGCTTGGCTGTCGATCGCACCGGCCACCTCCCGCCGGGCACCGCGCTGACCCGGCAGCCAGAGCGGCAGATCGACCATCGCCTCCCATTCGTTGGCCCCGCCGCCCTCGGTCAGTTCATCGGATAGATATTTCACCCGCAGCGCGGGATCTTGCGCGACGAGACTTCCCGCCTGCGTGCGGATCGCATCCGCCTCCCGCCGAGCGGCGGTCACCCGCGGCGTCTGCTCTGCGAGCGCCAGCGCGGCGCCGACCGCCTCGGCGAGGGTCGTCGCTGCGGCACTGCCGGCACCGGTCAGCAGCAGACCGATCAACGGGATGATGAGAAGGGGACGAGACATGGCTCCGATCGCGACCTGCGTGAGGTGGACACGAGGGAGAGACTAGGGGGTCAAACTGAATCGGTGCTGAATCCCGGAGTGCGCTTGAGAAAGACGGGGTTTAGATGCGAAATGGAGATCTGCTATCGTCGTGGGATGAGCCGGCGACTGACCCGATTCCACGATCTTCACGGACCCCGTTCCCGCGGACATCCGATGGAGCGAGATCGAGGCACTGTTCCAGGCGCTTGGCGCCGAGGTTGGCGAGGGTGCCGGAAGCCGAGAGCGGGTGGCCCTCAAGGGTGTCCGCGCGGTGTTTCACCGCCCGCACCCGAGTCCACAGACGAAGCGTGGGGCCGTGCGGTCCGTACGGGAATTCCTCGAAGCGGCGGGTACAACACCTGCCGGGGAGCAAGACGATGCTCGACTATGTGCGGACTCGCAAGCTCTCCGGCTCATCAAAGCGTTTCTCATTTTCGACAGTAGTTTCTCTTTGCCTAGAATGGGAAACACTATGCCCGCTCGATCTCCCGTGACCAGCTCTGCCGCAACCGCTAAGCTCAAGGTGCTCGGCGAGCAGATTCGTGTGCGCCGCAAAGCGCTCGGGGTGAATGCTACGGAGGCTGCCGAGGCTGCCGGTATGTCGCGGGTCACGCTGCATCGGATCGAAAAAGGCGAGCCTGCAGTCACGATCGGTGCCTATCTGAATGCCATCGTGGCATTGGGCCTGGATTTCGGCATCCTCGCGCCGGATCAACCGGCCGACGCCGTCGGTGACCACGCGAAGCCAGGCTGGATTCCGGTTCGCATTCGGCTCCAGGACTATCCGCAACTCAAGCGCTTGGCTTGGCAGATTCATGGAACGGACGCTTTGACGCCTGTCGAGGCACTGGGGATCTACGAGCGCAACCGGTGCCATTTGGACCTCGACGCCTTGGAGCCACGCGAGCGCGAACTGATCGATGCGCTACGCCGCGCGCTCGGGGAGACGCACAGTCTTGTTTGAGCGGCCACATCACCAAAGCGTCGCGCAGGTGTTGTCCGCGCTCGACGGACCCCTGTTGAGAGAGAACAAGTGCCTGTTCGGCGGAGGCACCCTGATCGCGCTGCGTTACGGAGAGTATCGCGAGTCTGTCGACATCGATTTCATGGTCTCGGATCTCGCCGGCTATCGCACCTTGCGCCAATTGCTCACCGGGCCTCGCGGCATCGCAGCGATTGTTCGTCGAGACGCGATACCTTTGAAGGAAGCGCGAGCGTTGCGGGCCGATCAATACGGCATCAGGACAGCGCTGCTGGTGGGCGAGGAGCCGCTCAAATTCGAGATCGTCTTGGAAGGGCGCGTGGAGTTGGCCGCGCCGACCCCGAGCGACGCGATCTGCGGCATTGCAACCTTGACTGCGCTGGACATGGTCACCGGCAAGCTGCTGGCCAACTCCGATGACTGGGCCAACGATGCCGCCTTCAGCCGCGACCTGATCGATTTGGCAATGATGAGCCCACCGCGGTGCTTACTGCGAGAAGCGGTCGCGAAGGCGGAGCAAGCCTACGGGGGATCCATCCTGTAGGACCTCGAAAAGGCGATTGACCGGATGCAGAACCGCGACGGATGGCTGGAGCGCTGCATGCTGGCCATGGCGATCAACCTGCCCAAAGCGCAGATCTGGCAGAGAATCCGCGCGTTGCGGCGGATCCTGCCCTCGAAATGACGCCTATCCTGTCACGCCCTAGCCGAGCAGGCGCGGCACCCGTCCGACCGCGCACAGACGGAATTCCGTTAACGGTTTACTTAATCTTACCGGGGGGTTGCAGAATCCAAAATGAGTAAACTATCACCGGAATCTGCCAGCGATAATGTCGCCGGGGCGGCGACCATGGCCGCCCGAACCGGGCTCCGTTCAATGTCGTGCCGGCAGCGCAAGAGTTAAGTCTCGGCCTGCGGATCTTGCGCGACCAGACTCCCCGCCTGCGTGCGGATCGCATCCGCCTCCCGCCGGGTGGCGGTCACCCGCGGCGTTTGCCCGGCAAGCGTCAGCGCGGCGCCGACCGCCTCGGCGAGTGTCGTCGTCGCGGCACTGCCGGCACCGGTCAGCAGTAGGCCGATCAACGGGATGATGAGAAGTGGACGGAACATGGCTCCGATCGCGACCTATCCGCCGCGGCGCGCCGAGGTTCCACTCGACAATAGTGTCGAGCCGAACGGTCATTGTCGCCCGCTGTCGGCGGCGAAATAGCCCAAAGCCATGATGTCGAAGCATTATTGCGAGTGGTGCAGCTTTTGCCTTCGTTATGTGCGGGATCCAATGCAGACCCGCACTCAAACGGAGCATTCGAATGAAATCTTACAGAACCCTCGTGATGGCGACATTGCTCGGCGCATCCATGACCCTGCCTGTTCTCGCCGGGAACGGCGGACCCGGGAAGGGACCCGGGGTCGGCGCTCTGCCGCAGATCGATGCGAACGAGGCGGCGACCCTGAGCTTCATGCGCGAGGAGGAGAAGCTTGCGCGCGACGTCTATCTCGACATGAACGATCTGTGGGACGCCGTCATCTTCGTGAACATTGCCGCGTCCGAGCAGCAGCATATGGACACCCTGTTGCAGTTGCTCGACAAATACGGTCTGCCCGATCCGGCCGAATTGGATATCCCCGGATGGTTCTCCGACCAAAACCTGCAAACCCTGTACGACGACCTGGTGGATCGCGGCCGGGCATCCTATGCCGAGGCTCTGCAGGTCGGCGCCTTGATCGAAGAGGTAGACATCGAGGATCTACAGCTGGCGATCGAGGAGACCGACAACGCCGATCTGCAAAATGCCTACGAGAACCTGATGCGTGGCTCGCGCAACCATCTGCGTGCCTTCGTTGCCGAGATCGAGCGTGCCGGGGTCGTCTACGAGGCGCAGCATCTTGACCCGGCGATCGTCGATGTCATCCTCGACAGTCCGGTGGAGCGTGGCGGATCGAGCAAGAAACGCAACTGAGGGCTACAACCGGTCAATATCCGGAAGCGAGCCGTTTCCCGACGCGAAGCGGCTCGACCGGAGTGCCGCGGCCGATCCCCCGAGACGGTCCGTCGGTGCAATCCGCGCTCAAACCTCGCGTCGTCGGATCCCGTATTTTCCCATCTTGTAACGCAGTACCCGTTCACTGATCCCGAGCATCTCGGCGGCCCGGGTCTGTATCCAGGCCGTCCGCTCCAAGGCGGACACCAGCATTTCGCGCTCCACGGCCTCGATGCGCTCCTGCAGCAGGCCGTGGTCGATCATCTCGGCACGTCGGACCTCGGGCGGCAGATCGGCCGGTTTGATCAGACCTCCTCGCGTCAAGGTCAGGGTGCGCTGAACGATATGCTCGAGTTCGCGCACGTTGCCCGGATAGGCGTACTTGACGAGGACATCCATGGCCTCGTGCGACAGGCGCACGGGACGATCCGCGTAGCGCGCGAGGAAATGCTCGATCAGCGCCGGGATGTCTTCGCGCCGCTGGCGCAAGGGCGGCAGGTCGATCTCCAGCACGTTGAGACGAAAGAAGAGATCCTCGCGGAACCGCCCGTCCTCGACCATGATGCGCAGATCGCGGTTCGACGCGGTGATGATACGCACATCGGCGGTCAGATCGCTCTCGCCGCCGACCCGGGTGAAGCGTCCCTCCTGCAGCGCCCTCAGCAGTTTCGATTGCAGGATCAGGGGCAGCTCGCCGACCTCGTCGAGGAAGAGGGTGCCGCCGTGCGCCAGCTCGAAACGCCCGCGGCGCTGTTTCGCCGCGCCGGTGAAGGCGCCTTTTTCGTGGCCGAACAGCTCGCTCTCGAAGAGGTTCTCGGGGATGGCTGCGCAGTTGACCTCGATGAAGGGTGCGTCCCGTCGTGTGCCCAAGAGATGGATCAGCCGCGCGATCATCTCCTTTCCGGTCCCGGTTTCGCCGCCGATCAGGACGTTCCACGGGCTGCTCGACACCCGGTGAACGACGGACAAAACCTCCAGCATCGCGGGACTCTTGCCGATCAAGCGAAGCGGCAAACCGGGATTCTCCTCGAGCGCATCCTCCACCGCGGCGACCTCTTCATCGACCGCCAGCACAATCTCGACGCGTTGGATCTTTTCGAGCAGGCTCGGCAGGTCCAGCGGCTTTTCGAGGAACTCGTCGGCCCCGAGCTTCATGACGCTCACGGCGGTATCGACCGCGCCGTAGCCGGTGATCATGAAGGCGCGAATCAGCGGATTCAGCGCCTTCATTTCAGCCAGCGCCAGATCGCCGCTGAGCTTCGGCATGCGTTGGTCCAGCAGGACCAGCTGCACCGGCTCGGCACGCACGATCGCGACGGCTTGCTCACCGTCGGCGGCACAAAGGACACGGTGGCCCTGCCGTTCGAGGAAGCCTTGCAGCAGCTCGCGCTGCATGGGGTCGTCGTCGGCGATCAGGATGTTCATCGGCGGCACTCGATCGTGGTCAATCTGAAGGTGGATGCAGGCCCAAACGGCCTCAGTCCGGGAGCAGGACGTCCACGCGCAGTCGGCCGGGGCTCGGGGAGTCCACCAGCAAGTGACCGCCGTGGGCCTGGATGATGCGCACGCAGATGGCGAGCCCCAGGCCCGTGCCGTCGGTCTTGGTGGTGAACCAGGGCTCGAGGATACGCGCCAGCGTCTCGGGTGCGAGCTGCAGACCGTCGTTGGTCATGGTCAACCGCGCGCCCTCGGTGCGCGAGGTCAGACCGATCTCGAAGCGGCCGCCCGCCGGCAGGGCATCCAAGGCGTTGCGCAGCAGGTTGTCGAGCACCTGCCGGAGCAGATCCGGGTCGCCGCGGACCTTGGTGGAGCGCGCCAACTGTTCGGTCAGATGCACATCCAGATCGCGGATGCGCTGCCGGTAGAGACTCAGTTGCTCGCCGATCAGCTGGTCGAGCCGTACGGGCTCCCGACGCGGTCGATAGGCTCGGGCATAGTCGAGCAGGCCCCCGACCGTGTCGTTGGTGCGCCGCAAGGCATCCATGACGACACTCAACAGCCGCTTTTGCCCCTGATCAAGCCCGTCGGCCTCCATCTGCAGACGTTGCAGCCCCATCGCCATGGCGTTGAGCGGGTTGCGGATCTCATGGGCGATGCCCGCAGCGGCACGACCCAGGCCGGCCTCCTCGCGTTGTTGGGAGAGCTGCCGCTCGTAGGCCCGAAGCTGGCGATCGTGTGCCTGCTGGTGGCGGTAGAGCAACCAGGTACCGAGCCCGCCGGTCACCACCAACACCAGCAGGAAGCCGGCAAACTCCAACCATATCCGACGGTGCTGCTCGACCAGGCGGTCGGCATCCATGAGGAGCACCAGCTTGCCTCCGTCGACGGGTGTCAGCGCCTCGGCGACCAGCCGTCCGCCGGCTTGGCGGCGAATGCGTACCGCCGGGGTACCCACACCGCCGGCTTGGGCGAGCGTCGCATTCGGCTCGCCCTCCATCTCGACCGCCAACACACCGGGTAGGGTTGCCAGGTTTTCCAGTGCGCGCGTCAGACCGACCGCGGCCTTCAGTCGGTCGAGGCCGCGGCTGTCCAAGCCCACGAGGACACAACCGTCGGTGCCGGCCCGCGGGACGCCGAACATCAGGGTTTGGGTGTCGGAGACGGGGATCAGCCGTTGTAGGACCGCGCATCCCGGCCCGACCTCGTCGCGCCCGCCGGGCGATCCCTGAATACGGCGATCCGGCCCGATCACGCGGATCATGGACAGGCCCGCCTGCGTGGCGAAGGCGCTGAGCTCCTCCTCGGTGAAGGGCTCGATGCCGTCGAGATAGTCGACGAAACGTGCGGAGCTGCCGAGCAGATCGGTCAAGATGGAATCGATGGCGTCCTGCGCCAGAACGGCGCCGCGGGCCTGCAGCGCCACCGCATCCGAAAGCAGCCGTGCATGCTCCTCCATATCGGCGACGAAACCCTGCTGGCTCTGTCGTGCCTGGATGAAGAACCAGCCGGCGGCCATGGCGACCAAAAGCCCGAACACCAAGAGGTGGCCGATCCAGGATGGCGGAAGTCGGCGGGCTGCGACCTCACCGACCATGCCGACCGCCCCCGCCGCTGCCTGCGCCCTGTCCTGCGCCAAAAGGATCCTGTCCGGCACCGCGGCCGATGCGCGATCGCACGCCGGTGCGGTCAGCGTCGAGGGTGCCGACACGGCCTCCGGCCTGTGGAGCGAGGCGCCAACCCGGTCCTCCCGCGGCGAGGTCCGGATCGGACCAGAGCCGCACCCGTGCGCCTGCGGAGAGGTCGCCCGGAATCTTGCCCGGCTCGACCGGCAGACGCACGGGTTGCGCGCCGACGCCTTCGGGCTGAATCAGAACCGAGCTCTTGTCCACCGAGACGACTCGACCGATCAGAGGCGTCTCCGCCAGCGCAGGTGCAACAGCGAGGAACACGCCGGCAGCCAACAGCATCGCGTGCCAACGATGTCGATCACCAACGTTGTCGATCAGAAGCGCCATACCAGGCCACAACGGGTCACCGTCTGTTGGAAGGACTTGATCGCGAGATCCGACTGGTTTTCGAGCCAGCGTAGCTCGCAAAGAACCTCGCCGGGTCCCGCAGTCCATTGCAGCGATGCGCCGAGCGCATATCCCGTGTCTTGCCGTCTAAACCCGCTCCTGGTGCGTTCATAATCGGTCCGATACCAACCCGCGTCGATCCGAGCCTGCCACCGCGGCGCCGGCATGAGCGTGAAGGACAGGTCGGCCGCGCAGGCGTCGTATCCATCCGGGACGATGGACGAGCTGTTGCGGGCGCAGCTCAATGCCAGCGCGCCGGATGCGTCGGCCGACAGATGCCAGCGACCCTCCACCCCGAGGCTGGCAAGCCAGTCTTCGCGATGCTTGACCCCGCCGCCCCACTCGGACGGCGTGGCCGAATGCGCACCGCCCGAGCTGCCGGCCCGAGAAGGCCCGGTTCGACCGGGGCCGGGTCGTCCCTCCCAGGGATAGGCCGGGTCCAGGAAATCGAGCCAACGTAGCTCGCCGAACGACATCAGATCCAGACGCGGCGTCAGAATGCGGTCGAAACGGCCAAGCACGGCGAGCTCGTGGCGCGAGTCCGTGGGGATGATCTCGTCCCGATACAGAACCGCCTCGGTCGAGACGGCGAGTGCGCCCGGGATGCGCTCGAGCGTCCTCTGCCAGATCCCCGTCGCCGCAACCCGCCCGATGTCGTCGGGGCCTTCGTAGTCCTGGTACCAGGCATCGAGGCGCCAATCCAGTCCGCTCATCCTCCGGTCCATTTGGCCTGCAAGGCTCAGGGCGACGTCGGCGAAGAACAGACCCGAGCCGTCGCTGCTCTGTGCCGGGTTGCTGTCGTACCCGGTGCCGATGGCGCCTTCGATCAACACGGACGATGGCGGCTGCATGTCCGTTGCACCGGCGCTACACATCCAGACTGCCAAGAGCCATGCGGGGGCCGTTCCCGACCGTCGGCATCGCGACATCCCGTGGCGGTTCCCCGAGCGCACCCTAAGCGTGCCGCTCAATGATCGTCGGGCGCCCCTCGGGTGCTCGGTTACAGGTGAGTAAGCAAGTTTTCATCCAACAACGATGGGTTCCGGTTACTCCAGCGGTTTGGGGCCGCGGTGGCTGTTCAGCATTCGACGTCGGTCGTCGGCATCGACGAAATTGTCGCGCCGTCGAAGCCTCATTCACTCACCGGCAATCTGACCTCGGCGCACAAACCGCCAAGCGCGGACGAGCGACCGAAGGCGATGCGCCCCCGATAGCTCTCGACGATCTCCTTGGCGATCGCCAGGCCGAGTCCGTGACCGCTGACCTCCTCGTCGAGTCGGACCCCTCGACCGGTAATGTCGGCGATCTCGGCATCGGAGCAGCCGGGTCCGTCGTCCTCGACCCTGAAGACCAATTCTTGCGCGTCCTGCGACAGGCTGCACCGTACCCGCCTGTCGGCCCACTTGCAGGCATTGTCGAGCAGGTTGCCGAGCAGCTCCAGCATGTCCTCCCGGTCGAGATCGAGCGGGCCGGAGGTGCGGATGTCGAGCTGGATGTCGAGGATCTTCGGCGCGTGGATGCGGCCGAGGAGCCGGGTGAGGGTCGGCAGCTCCTCGTCGGGGTCGAAGCGCAGTCCCGCCCCGCCGGCACCGGCGAGGCGTGCGCGCTTGAGCTGGCGCTCGGCGAGTCGGCGCAGGCGCTCGACTTGCTCGATCAGTGCCTCGCGCGTCTGCGCATCGACCGACAGAGCTGGGTCATGCAGCTGTTGTCGCAACAGACCGAGCGGACCTTTGATCGCGTGCGACAGGTTGCCGGCCGCGGTCCGCGAGCGCTCCAGGCGCTGAGCGAAGAGCAGCAGCAGCCGGTTGAGCTTGCGCACCAGAGGGAGGATCTCGCTCGGCACCTGCTCGGTCAGGGCAACGGTCTGGCCGGACTCCAGACGGCCGATGTCGCGGTAGACGGGGATCAGGGTCGCGAAGGCCCGGCGCACGACGAGCCGCTGGACCAGCAGCATCAGAATCAGACCGCCGAGCGCCAGCGCGGCGAACAGCCGTTCGTAGTGCACCAGGGCATGATCGAGCGGCGTGACATCCTCGGCGACCGCCAGTGAAAAATTGTCGTTGTCCAATCGATAGCCGCCGCCCAACACCAGCAGTTGCTGCTGCTGAGGGCCGACGGCGCGCCAGTGCCCCGTCAGGCCCGGCGCAAGCGGTCGGCCGGCAAGATCCTGATCCCAGAGCGAGCGCGATCGGATACGTTGTCCGTCGTGTGTCTCGATCACGAAATAGTGGCCGGAATAGGGCTGGTGATAGACCGGCGTCAATCGCTGTTGACCGAGCTCTAGTTGCCCGCCGGCATTCCGGGACAAGGCGCCGACCAGGCCCTCGGCATCATGCGCCAGTCGCGAGAGTACGAAGGCGTCGGCGGTGCGATGCAGGGCCGCGTGGCCGAATCCCCAGAACGCCCCGATGAGCACGACCAGGCTGGCGGCTAAACCAAGTTGAAGACGCGTCTCCAGCGATCTCATCGGCGCGGGAACAGATAGCCTTGACCCCGCAGGGTCTGGATGCGGTCCTTGCCGATCTTCTCGCGCAAACGCCGCACATAGACCTCGATCAGATTGCTGCCGCGATCCGCATCCAGATCGTAGACGTGATCCATGATTTGGGGTTTGGAGAGGATCCGGTCGGGATTGAGCATCAGATAGCGGAGCAGTCGAAATTCGGTGCCGGTCAGATCATGGGTGCTGCCGTCGGCGAGGACCACGCGTTGCAGATCCTCGTCCAGACACAGGCCGCCGACCTCCAGGCCGCTGCGCAGATTGCCCGCCGCGCGTCGCGTCAAGGCATTGATGCGCGCGATCAGCTCTTCAATGTGGAAGGGCTTGCCGAGATAGTCGTCGGCCCCGGCCTTGAGTCCGTCGACGCGCTCGTGCCAGGCATCGCGTGCGGTGAGCACCAGGACAGGTGTCGTCACACCGCGCACGCGCCAATTGCGCAGCACCGTCAATCCGGGCCGCCCGGGGAGTCCGAGGTCCAGGACGATAGCGTCGTAGGGCTCGCCGGCGCCTAGCGCCTCGCCCGTGACTCCGTCGGCGGCGTGATCCAAGACAAAGCCGGAGGACTTGAGTGCCTTTTGCAGCTCGGACGCGAGGGCCACGTCATCCTCCACCAGCAGCAGGCGCATTAAATCGCGTCCGGAGCGACAAACGGCGTCGGCCTAGCTCTCCGACTCCGGAGCGACAGGAGAGCCTTGGAGTCGACGCGATTTAAGATCAAAGAATTCAATATTCTGAACCGCGTCTGCTGCGGCGTCTGTTGGTGACCGAAAGATTGCAAAAGGATACAGGAGCGCATGTCGTGCCGGACGCGGTTCAGCAAGGCTTACTTCTCCTTCCGCTTGATCACCTCACCGGTCGCGGCGTCCAGCTCGAGCTTGTGGACCGTCCCGTCGGCGGCCAGGATCTTGATCTCGTAGAGATAGGCGCCGTCCTCGCGCTCGAGCTCGGCCTCGACGAGCTGGCCGGGTTGCACCGTCTGGGCGCTGGCCATCACCTCGCCCATCGGCAGGATCTGCCCCGTCTCGCGCAGTTGCTTGATCTCGTCGTGGTCGAGCCGATCACCGGCGATGGCACCGCCCGTGACCGACAGGAGTCCAACCGAGACGGCGATGGCCGTCAGCCGTGGTCTCTGCATGCGCCTGGTCCCCTTGGTTTGGATGAGTAGCCTTTGTGGCTCGTCTTCCCTTTGAGGCAGAGCAAGCCGACTCGGTCGAAGGCGACCCATGTGTCGCCTTCGACCCGAATGCAGTCTCGTTCCCGAACCTGAATTGGCGCTGAACTGGATCTCGAATCGAGCGAGGAGGAGAACGCGGGTGGGTTGGGTGTCCACGCCTCGGCGTTCCAAGGTTACCCGGGGGTCATGCGTTTTGCCGCTGCGTTGACGATCACCTGGTCACCGTCTCAGCGATCAGTACCTCCGCGGGAATACCGAGGTGCCGGTGCAGCCTGCGAATCATGGGCAGCGTCAACGGCCGTTTGCGATTGAGGATTTCGTAGACCCGGTTGCTCTTGCCGATGAGGGGTTCCAGGTCTTTGACGGACAGGCCACTCTGCTCCATCCGAAACTTGATGGCCTCGACCGGGTCGGGAGGATCGATGGGGGCGTGCTTGGCTTCGTATGTCTGAACGAGCGTTGCCAAGATGTCCAGTCGATCGCCCTCGGGAGTGCCCCAATCCGGATCAGCCTCCATGAGAGCCGAGATTTCGTCGAGGGTGGCTTTGTAATCGGCTTCGGTGTGAATCGGGCGGATGTCCATGGTGTGCTCTAGGTCGATTAGGTGCTGTCAACCGTTTCCGCGTCCACGGCATCGTATTCCTTGTGAGTGCCGATGAACTTCACGTAGACGATCTGTAGCTTATAGGCAATGGCTACGATCAGCCGGTAGTCATTGCCCTTGATGTTGAAGACGACGCGACGGTTCTTGAGGATACTTGCGCTACGATACAGCGCCTTGATGTCGGATGGCTGCGTCCAAGAGGCATTGGCGGCTTCCTCGAACCAAACCCTCAGCGGCTGCTCGGCATCTGGATGCCGCTGCCAGAAGGCGCGGAGCGTGGAGACGGCAATGACTCGCATGCAGGGCAGAATAGTCCCGAAATGGGACTAATGCAATCGATGAAGATACCCCGGCCAGGATGACGCGTTTCGTCAAAAATCAAGCGACGCCCGAGCCCACAGCTGCTGTCCAGGCTCGTTGACCTGCACCGGACCCGGGTTGAAGGGATCGACGTTGGCGCGGTTCACGGCATAGGCGTAGGCGCGATCGAAGAGGTTGTCCACCCCGAGACTGAGTGTTGCGAACTTGGTGATCTGCGCCTGACCATAGATGTCGAGGATCCACCAGCCGGCCGTCGGGCCGACGTCCAGACCGCTTCCGGTGAGCGGGTTTTCGTCCACACGGTTCTGGGTGTCGTTCCAATTCACGGTGGTGCCGACGGACCAGCGCTCGGCGAGATAATCGAGACTGACGGTGCCGCCGAGCGGCGGGGTTTGGGCAATGGGTGTGGAGTCGGTGCGATCCTGTGCATAGACATAGGCGAGCGAGGCGCCGGCTCGCCAGTGGCGGGCAAACGCGATCGAGTCGGTCCATTCACCGCCGGTGAGCTCGGCATCGATATTTCGATAGATGAAGGTGCCGTCGGCTAGCAAGATCCCCGGCTGGCCATGGGCGCGATCCCGCAGGATGAAATCGTCGACCCGGTCGTAAAAGAGGTCGAGCTGGGTGTTCCAGTGCGTGGCGACCTTTGCCAGCGTCAGGCCGATCTGATGATGCGACTCGGGATCCAGGCCGGGGTTGCCGACCCAGCGTTGATTGTTTGCGACCGTCGACGGCATGGCGTTGGATGCGATGTAGCGTTCGGTGGCATCGGCGGAGCGAAGGGTCCGGCTGACCCCGACGGAAAAGGAGAGGCCGTCGCTCAGGTTGTGCGCATAGGTCAGGAATCCGCCCAGATTGTCTTCGTCCTTGTGTTCGGCGCCGACACCAAAGTAGGCACGATAAAACTGCTCGGCGGAACGCACCCAGGCCGGGCCGACGGGCACAAGCTCGGCACGCGACTGCGAGACGCTGGCCTCGGTGCGGTCGTAGCGCAGCCGGGCGGTGAGTCTGGATTGCTCGGTCAAGGGGCGCTCGATCTCGACGAAGACAAGTTCTTTCCCCGGTTGCCGGGATTTGAGGGTTTACTGATCGGAGACAGACGAGAGCAGGTGATATCGCCGAGCGTGTGCCCGGATATCCCGCAGGGTCCTGCCTGGCCGCTGAGAATGAGGTTGCTCGGCGATGTCCAGGCTCATCGCTTCTCTCGATCTCAACGGAGGGCAGAAGCTGAACAGACCGCGCGTCGTTAGGCAGGCAAGCTCTCTTCGCCGAGGCTGACCGGATCCTGATGGATGGTGATGTCCGAGTCCGGATGCAGATCGCGAATGCGCGCCTCGACATCGAGGGCGACCTGATGGGCGGCGAGCAGGGGCATGGCATCGTCGAGCGCCAGGTGTAGCTGGATGATCAGGGATTGTCCGGATCGACGTGTCCGCAATCCATGTACCCCCAGCACGCCGGGCACCGAAGCCGCAAGGTCAAGGATCTGTCGGCGCGCCTCTTCGGGAAGCTCGCGGTCCATCAGGAGCTGGACCGCATCGAAGCCGATCCGCAAGGCGCTGTAGAGGATGTAGGTTCCGATCGCCAGGCCGAACAGCGGGTCGAGCTCGGACCAGCCGGCGGAGGCAAGCAGTAACGCCACGACGGTCGCGGCATTGGTGGCCAGGTCCGTCGCGTAGTGCAGTGCGTCCGCCCGGATCGCCGCCGATCCGGTGCGGCGGATGACGTGCCGTTGGAACGCCAGCAACGCCAAGGTGACCAGGATCGCGAAACCGATCACGAGCAGGCCGACTCCGGCCTCCGCGATAGGTTGCGGGTGCAGCAGACGGTCGACCGCCTGGAGGCCGAGAAACACGGCCGACGCGGCAATCAAGGTCGCCTGTCCGAGTGCGGCCAAGGCTTCGGCCTTCCCGTGACCGAAGCGGTGCTCGGCATCCGGCGGCATCAGCGACCAATGCACCGCCAGCAGGTTCACCAGCGAGGCGCCCGCGTCCATTGCCGAATCGACCAACGACGCCAGTACGCTGACCGATCCCGTGACCAACCAGGCCCCGAGCTTGGCCAGAATCAGCAGGCAAGCCGTCGCGACCGAGGCGTAGGTGGCCAGACGCAGCAGCCGGTCGTTCGAGACTCCGGGTCTGGTTGATGCGGTGGACTCGGGTGTGCGTGGACCCACTGCGGTGCTCCTTGTAGGATGACAAAAGCCTCCGGCCTCCAGCGGCAAGCTATCAGCGTTCGGCGTTCGATGTCCGGGGTCGGATCCGGGCGGGTTATTGCACCCGCCCGGGTATGAAATCCACGCCGGCCACCTGCGACCCGAAGCGGGAGGCAGGCGGCTCTCTCAAGAAAGCGAACGCCCCGCGCGCCCTATTCCTCGAACACCAGCGCGACCGGCTTCTGCATGAAGGCGTGCCTGACCTGGGCATTGTCGAACACCGAGACGGCGAAGGGGTAGGCCGCCGTCAGATCCTCGAACTGCACGTCGGCCTCGCTGCCCGTGACCAGTTTCCGCCGCATCTCCATGGTCCAGACCCCGTCGTTCCAGGACAAGCCCAAGGCGATGTCGCCGCGGTCGCCTTGGAAGGGTGCGATCATGATGGAGGCGACCTCGTCGCCGGGCTCGAATCGACTATCGTCGAAAGGGGCCTTGTCGGCCGCCATGACCCAGTAAGTACCGCCCTTGTTCGCGGCTTTACCGTCACTGCTCATGACTGCGGGTTTGCCCTCCACGAGCTCGATGTCCTCATAGCCGCCGCCTGTCTTGGCGTCGCTCTGCCGCCCGGCACCCTTCGCGGTCTCCGGATCGAAGCGCGTGTGGTCCAGCCAGCCGTCGTCGACCTGTCCGACGGGGCCGGTGCGCACGGTCTTGAGGTGCCACAGATCGCCTCGCTCGCCCTCGTTTTCCGTGTATTTGTTGCCGTAGGGCTTCGGTGGCTCGTCGTCGTGACAGGCCCCGAAGCAGCCATCCTCCTCGAAATCGGCAATGGAGTTGCCGATCGGCCAGAGGAGAGCCGCCTTGTCTTCGTAGTAACGGTTGTTGTCGCCGCCCTTATCCTCCGGATCCTTGAGCTTCTTCCAGGAGCCGTCGGCCTGTTTGACGTAGGGGGAGCGCTGCTCGGACTGTGTCGGATCCTCGTATTGCAGCAGTAAAAAGAGCTCGTCGCCGACGCGCGCCGCGCGAATCGTGCCGTCGGTGCTGCCCTTGTCGCCGAAGTTCGCGCCCTTTTTGAAATGGAGCTTCGCCGGGGCTGCTGCGGCCCAAACCGCATCGTCGGCGACGCCGTCCAGGGTCGGCGCCGTGTCGAAGGCAATCGCCGTCACCGTCTCCAACGGCCGGGCGGCATATCCCGGAGTGGCCATCGTGCAGGTGGCCGCAAGCATTGCGGACAGGGCGGACAGTCGGCTGTTACGGTTGGTCATCATCTTCGGTTCCTCCGGGTGGTCGTTCTTGTTGTGGCTCCGTTCGGAGCTGCGGTGGCCGAGAGCCCTCGCACATTGCGCGTTCGCGCTGTCTCTCCGGCCTGGCCTTTCGTGCTTGACGATCGAGCGACGGCCGACCTGTCCAGTCGGCTGTCGCTATGTTTCTTGTACCGCCGACCAGGCCGCAACACAATCCCGCCGGCGGGTCCCGAAGCATCCGGTTCAGTCGTCGTCGCCTCCCTCCTCGCCGTCCTCGGCATCGCCGCTGCGATGACATTCCACGCAGTCCTCGAAGTCGCGGATGCCTTCTTCCAGATGCTCCTCGCGGATGCCGGAGCGTGAGTGCTCATGGCATCCGTAACAGGTGTAGCGACTGTAGTTGTCGCTCATGTGGCAGGTTGCGCAGGCGGTGGTGTGGTCTTGGTCGAATCGGAAGAACCGATCATGGTCGAGCGTCGCCGGTGCCCAGCGATCCCGGGAGTGGCACTGGCCGCACTCGCCGAGGATCTCGCGATGAAGGCCGTCGCCGGGGCGCAGGTGACACCCGGTGCACTGGTCCCGCAGACCCGTGCGCAACAGGTCGTGCGAGAACTGTCCGATCGGCCGAAACGCCTGCACGCCCCGATGGTCGCTATGGCAGGCGACGCAGTCCTGCTCGATCAGATCCTGATGAAAGGCGACGAGCTTCTCTTCGTCGGCGATCGGCACGCCTTTGGTCGTGACCAGGCCGATTTCCGCCGGCTTGTGGCATTGGGTGCATCGGCCCGGTGTACTGCCGATAAAGGGCTGATGACAGGCGAAACAGTCGGTTTCCAGCGCGCGATGAGCCTCGATCAGGTTGCCCGGCGCAATCATCAGGTGCGGATAGACAAGCGCGAGTACGAGTAAGACCGCTAGGTTGGCAGCGACGAGATAGGCGATCGTTTTACCGTTCATTGCCACTGCCAGAAGAAGAGGATGCTGAGGATATGGGCGAGGCCGAGAACGCCGAACGCCATCGTGATCGGGATATGGATCGTCCGCCATTGCTTCATCACGTCGACGGTGACGGCGTCCCAGAAGACCTCTTTTTCGACCTCTCCCGCCGCGACACCGCGCTGCGAATAGGTCTCGCGCTTCGTGCCCAAGCGGCGTCGGGAGCGGTCCAGCAGGTACTGACCGGTCATCCCGCTCGCCACATTGATCAGCATCGCGATGAGGGCAAGCCAAGGCAGGATGGCGTAGACGTGGACACCGGCGTGAACCAGGATCATCAGGACACCGAGCCACGCGAGAATCTCGTGTAACTGCAACAGCCGCTTGGGCTGACCGAACCGAATCAGCTTGCGCTTGCGCATGGAGTAGCCAAACGACAACAAGATCAGGATGGTCCCCGGGATGCCGAGATAACGCCCGATCCAGTAGAGATCGAGTGCATGGAGCAGGGCATCCGTCATGGCGGTGGCAACGATCAGCGAGCCGAACATCACCAGGAAGGGCAAGACCTCTCGACGAACGATCGAACGGTTCATGGCTAGATATCCAGGGTGAGGTCGGTCGACGGTGTTGCGATACACAGCAGACAGTGGCCGGGTTTCACATCGGCGTCGGGCTGCTGCCGATACAGCACCTCGCCCGCCTCGATGCGTGTTTCGCAACAGCCGCAGCTGCCGGCGCGGCAGCCGGAATCGACACGAATCCCTTGATCTTCGATCAGCTCCAGAAGGGACTCGCTTGCGGCAGGATCCCACGGCACGGAGGTGCCCGATTTGCCGAAGCGCACGGTGATCGGGCTCTCGCCCTGCGCTTGGGTCAACGTTTGGCCCCGATTCAGCGAGGCGGGGCCGAAGGATTCGTAGTGGATATTCCAGGCCGGCACGCCGGCGGTTTCCAGCGCGGGAACCAACGCCTCCATCATCGGAGGCGGGCCGCAGACGTAGTATTCGTAGCGACCGAGGTTCAGGACCTCTTGCAGAAGTCGGATGTCGATGTACCCCCGATGGTGATAGTCGATCCCGGGGATATCCGCGTCGGATGGATTGGCATAGACGACACGCAGATGAAAGCCAGGATGGGTGTCGCGCAGTGTCTCCAGGTGCTCCTTCATGATGTGCTCGGTGCCGTTGCGCACGCCGTAGAACAGCCAGACCTCGCGTGGATCGGCCCAATGGGCCAGGGCGTTGAGGATACTCAGCATCGGGGTGATGCCGATGCCGCCGGCGATCAGCACGATCGGCAGATCCCCGTCCTCGATCAGGTGAAAGTGCCCCGACGGTGCCCTGACGGCGAGGCGCGTGCCTTCCCGAACCAAGTCGTGGAAATGGCTCGATGCCACGCCGCCGGGAAGTTCGGCCCGTCCGGGCGGAGCAGGCACACGTTTGATGGAGACACGATAGAGGTCGGATCGTGGGCGATCCGAGAGCGAATAACACCGCACGACGCCCTTGGTCGATCCGGCATCGCCGTTCGGGATCTCCAGCTTGAAGGTGAGATATTGGCCGGGGCGGAAGGCCGGGAGTCGTGCGCCGTCGGCGGGAGCCAAATGGAACGAGCAGACGTCGCCGTTGCGGTCTTCCGGGGTTCGCCGTTGAACGACAAACTCCTTGTACCCGGCCCAGGCCGAAGGAAAGACGTCGAGCTCGTCAGGATCGACGTTGTCCTGGTTCTCCTCCTCCGCATCCGAGGGCGTCCGATACGGCGGCGCGCCCGGTCCGCCGCCGAGCGCCTGGGTTTGCAGTGCGCGGAACTTGCCTCGGTAGCGATGACGGGCGACCAGCGCAAAACCGGCCACCTGCCCCAGAATCAGAACGCCGATCAGGCTTGAAAGGGTTGCGGTACTCATGATGCCTGTCCAATCAAAATTGTCCCCGGCGGCCGGCTCAGGTACATACCGCACCCGGCCACCGGGGATGAGGTCGAGGCCAAATCTCGACGTAGCCCGAGCAGGCGCTCAGTCCTCCCAGCGTCCGTAACCGGGGATGGAGACCTGCTTTTCGTTGAAGACACCCTCGGCGGCCCCGCGGTGGCAACTGTTGCATTGGCTGAAGCTGCCGACCTCCGGGTTGCCCGTGACCAGACGTGCCGGGATCTCGTCATGCTCGTGCATGAAGTAGCGGGTCTCGGTGATGCGCGGGAGCGTCGTCCCCGGGCCCGATGCCGTTGGGTTCGCGCTCACCGCAAAGGCCCGCGAGCGCGAACGCTCGGCTTGGTCGGCCGAATTGTTCAGCAGAAAGGCGGTGATATCGGCGCGGACGTCATCGGCCAGCGAGGCGTCGTCGCCGTAGTGGTCGCTCAGCCCGGCGGGACTCATGATCTGCGTCCAGGCATCGCCGGGCAGCAGACCCGGCTGATAGGCCATGTGGCAGGAGCCGCATTCCGCGCTGTAGGTCGCATTCGCGACCGGGGCGACATCGGGGCGCGACTTCACCCAGCCGCCGCCTTTCTCGTGTTTTTCGTGATCGTCGTCGTCTGAATCGCCGAGGGCCAAGCCGACGGCGCCCAATGAGAGGATTGCGACGGCCAGCATGGCGACCGTCTTTGTCGATGTGCGCATGGGGGGCAGCTCCTGATTACCGGGTTTGGATGTAACTGATGAAATCGGCCTTCTCCACGGGGGTGCATTCGCGCCCGAGGGTCCAGCGACAATTGCGCAGCAGCCATTTCTCGACCTTGGCTTGATCAGTCAGGCGCTGCGGATTCACCGATGGCGCCAAGGGCTCGATGACCTTGTTGGTCACCGCGTGTTGGCCAGGTTTGGTCAGGTCACGGCCGTGGCAGGTGACGCAACTGCGCGCCGGCGAGCCGTCGGTTTGCGGGTATTCCTTGGTCCAGGCCGCAGCACCTGCCGCGGCGTCGCCGGCGAAGGACGCGGTCGGGCCTGCCGAGGCGCCGCACACGAGGATCAGAACGGCCAGATTCGTTTTCATGTCGGGTTTCATTGGATGTCCTTCCGCTTTAATCCGGTGATCATGCCGCCGATCAGGTTTTCCCGATGGGACAGGCTGGAGAAGATGACGCCGGCCACATGGGCGACGATCAGTGCGAGGGTGAGATTGGCCATAACCTCGTGGACCTCCTCGAAGAAGTGGCCCCAGGACCCCGGAAGGCTGCTCATCATCGGCGCCAGCGGGCCTGAGAGCTCTTCCGCGCCGTAGACCGCCAGCCCGCTCAGTCCGGTCAAGGCGACCGCAATCATCAGGGCGATCACCATGGCGCCGCCGGCTGGGTTGTGTCCGAGATAGCGCGGGGCGCGCAGCCGCAGAGCGTCCCGGACATAAGCCAGGACGTCGCTCGGCTTGCGCACGAAATCGCTGAAACGGGCGTGACGGGTGCCGATCAGGCCCCAGACCAGGCGCACGGCAATCAGGCTCAGCACCAGGTAGCCGGCCCACACATGCACGCCGAGGAGGTCGTCCTCGACGATGAAGGCGGTGGCGAAACCGCCGACCAGTGTCCAGTGGAAGATTCGCACGAGAGGATCCCAGACGCGGATGCGTTCCGGGCTTTCGTGTCGGGTGATCGCCGGTGCGATCATGGTCTCGGTGGTCATCTGCTTGCTCTCCTGATCTCTGCGTTGACGATGGCTCGGCCGCGATCGATCGCGGCTTGGGTGCAGATTACGGGGGAGTGCCTGACGAAACCCTGTGCGCCCTTGTCAGCAAACGGTCAGCTTGGTTCGGTCCATAATGGGCTCCATGCACACCCAGCCGTTCTTGCGTCGTCGATTCTTGGCCGCCGTCTTGATGTCGGCCATGGCCCCGGCCATGTCACTTGCGGATCCGTCGGGACACGAGGGCATGGGCGCGGCGCGCCATGATCACGACCGTGCCCGACACGCCTTGCAGCAGGGCGAGGTCCGACCGATCGCCGAGATCCTGCGACGGGTCGCGGACGAGGTGCCGGGGGAGGTCATCGAGGTGGAGCTCGAGCGCGAGAACTGGCTCGGCAAGCGACTCTGGGTCTACGAGATCAAGCTGATCGCGCAGGACGGGCGATTGGTGGAGGTGCTGGTCGACGCCGCGACGGCCGAAATCCTCGCGGTCGAGGAGGACTGATGCGCCTGCTTTTGGTCGAGGACGACGTGCGGCTCGCCGAGGGCTTGGTTGCCGCGCTGGCGGGTGCGGGCTTCGTGGTCGATCACGAGACCGACGGCGAGGTCGCCTGGTTCAAGGGCGATACCGAGAGCTATGCGGCGGCGATCCTGGATCTGGGCCTACCGAGCATGGACGGGCTCTCGATCCTGCGCAAATGGCGGGCGAACGGGCAGCGGTTTCCGGTGCTCATCCTGACCGCGCGGGGTGATTGGAACGAGCGGGTCGAGGGCATCGACGCCGGGGCCGACGACTATCTGCCCAAGCCTTTCCGAATGGAGGAGCTGCTGGCGCGTCTGCGCGCCCTGGTGCGTCGGTCCGCGGGGCAGGCCAGCGCGGTGCTCGTCAACGGCCCGGTCGTCTTGGACACCCGGCGGATGGCCGTGACGGTCGATGGTGTCCCGATCCATCTCTCCCCGCAGGAATACCGTCTCGTCAGTTATCTGATGCAGCACGCCGGGCGCGTCGTCTCCCAGCTCGAGCTGACCGAGCAGCTCTATGCGCAGGACTTCGAGCGCGAGTCCAACGCCGTCGAGGTCCTGGTCGGGCGGGTGCGCCGCAAGCTCGGGGTCGATGTGATTCAGACGCGGCGGGGGTTCGGGTATCTGGTCGAGGAGGCGTATTGAACCGCGTCCGGAGTCCAAGCATGTGTTGGAGTGAGCGTGATCGCTTGAGGTCCGGCGCGCGGTCGGCGCGACGCGGTTCAAGTGAAGATCTGAAAAGACTTAAACCGCGTCATCTCCAAGAGGCTTGGTCGCTGCGGTGTATGGCCTTCAGTCGAACCCAATGTGTCGCGCGCGACGCGGTTTAACATGACCCGCCGCTCGCTGCGCGCCCGCCTCTGGATCGGTGCCGCACTCTCCATCACGCTGGCCCTGGTGGTCGCCGGGCTCGGTCTTCTGACCCTCTTCGAGCGCCATGTCGAGCGGCGCATCGGCGAGGAGCTTCGGGCGCAGCTCAACCAGCTCGCCGCCGCGGTGACGGTCACGCCGGAGGGGGAGGTCGAGCTCGCGCGCGAGCCCGCCGACCCGCGTTTCGGACAGCCCTTGAGCGGGCTCTACTGGCAAATCGACGGCTCAGCCCGGCCGGGGCTGCTGCGCTCCCGCTCCCTCTGGGATCATGTGGTCGAGCTGAGCGACGATGATCTGGATCCGGGCACCGTCCACGCCCATGAGGTCATGGGTCCGGACGCGCAGCGCTTGTTGGTGCGCGAGCGTCGCATTCGCCTGCAGGCGGTTGACGGGCTCACGCCCTTGCGGCTCATGGTGGGGGTCGATCGGGCGGAGCTGATCGCGGCGCGGGATGCCTTCGCCGCCGACATGCTGCCCTATCTCGCCCTCATTGGGCTGGTGCTGGCGCTGGCGGCCTTCGTCCAGATCCAGACCGGCCTCGCGCCGCTCGACGCGGTTCGACGCGGTCTCGGCGAGATTCGCACCGGCCGGACGCGGCGGCTCGGTGAAGCCTACCCGGACGAGGTCATGCCGCTGGTCGGCGAGGTGAACGCCCTGTTGGAAGCCCGTGAGCAGACGATCGAGCGGGCGAGGGCCTGGACCGCGGACCTCGCTCACGGACTCAAGACCCCGCTGAGTGCGCTGGTGGCGGATGCACAGCGTCTGCGCGAGCAGGGCAACGCGCCCCTGGCAGACGATCTGGAGCACTTGGCGATGGCCATGCGGCGGCGGGTCGAGCGCGAGCTGGTGCGCGCCCGGCTTCGCTCCGGTGCGGGTGTCCATCCATCCCATGCCGACGTGGTCGAGACCATTCACCGACTGCTGCGCACGCTGCAACGCACCCCGGAGGGCGCGCGGCTGGACTGGCAGCTGGTCGCGCCTGCGCAGGCCCGTGCCGCGGTCATCCAAGACGATTTGCTGGAGCTGCTGGGAAATTTGCTGGAGAACGCCGCCAAATGGGCGCGGACCGAGGTGGACATCCGGGTGAGCGTCGGCGATCGAATCGAGATCGGCATCGAGGACGATGGTCCCGGTGTCCCGGCGGAGCAGACGCCGCGGCTCGGCGAGCGTGGTTTACGTCTCGACGAGCGCAGAGAGGGCAGCGGATTGGGACTTGCGATTGCCCGGGATGTCGTCGATGCCTACGGCGGGGTACTCGTCTTCGAGACGGCGCCCAAAGGGGGGCTCGCGGTGAGCGTGCGGCTGCCCGTGGGTTCGACGAGCCCCATGATGCCCGCGTGATCGGGGCGCAAAGCGACTCCTTCACCATATTGCGACCCGCACTGGCATGCGTCTTACTCCTCGCCGCCGAGATTTTCGTGACGAGGCCCTCCGGCGCGGCATTATCCTAGATCCGGCAGTTGAACGGCCCCTGGAGTGCGTCCCGCGCGGTGTCCGGCAAGGCGCGACGAGGCGGCGTAGTGGTTCTACGCCAACGAGTTGCAACGCAGTCGGGCGCCGCGCGGGGCGTGCTCCAGGGGTCGTAGCGGCCTTCACCCGGCAGGTGAGCCGTCAGACGAGCACGATCGTCAAGGCCGTCAAGACCTTGCATGAAGCACGAAGCGGTCAACTGCCGGATCTAAGATTATCCACGGCGGGCGCTTCGACATGCTCCAGGGGATTATATTGTCGCGTGTGCCAAGCCGCTCGCCGAGCTCGAAGTCGCTGCTGCGTCGGCGCGCGCCGCACTGCAACAGGCCGTCGACGCCCCGGCGCAACAAGTCGCGGAGCAGGAGATAGGTGGGGAAGAAGGCATCGCCGAACAGGATGTCGCTTGGCTCAAGATGTTTGCGCAGGCCACGGAACAACATCTGCTCGTCGCTGCCTTGCCCTCGCACTGCCCAGTGGCGGCGTCGTGCAAGGCGCCGCTGGCCACTCGCCACGAGCATGCCGTAGGAGTCCTCTTTTGGAAACAAGAAACCGCCCTGAGGGCGGCTAAGGGGAGGAGTGACTGGATTCCTCGGTAGCGTCGCTAGAAGTCGCCCTGCAGAACCGGCCAGATCGCATCGACGGCGATATCGATGACGTCACCGAGTTGAACATCCGGCAGTTTCGGCGCATCCGCCATATCGGCACATCCACCGGTCCCGTCGACCAGACCGGTCGGGTCTTCCTTCAGAGAAAGAGAATAGACGGCGTAATCGCCCACCCCGTCGCCGTCGGTGTCGATGACGTCATCGAACACGAGGTTGCACGTTGCGTAGTACTGGTTGGCGTCAGGCGTCGCGTATCTGAAATAGGCGCCGACCGCATTTACTCCATCGGTCAGTCCCAGCGATTCGTTGGCTACTGCCCCGTTCTTCGTGACGAGTCTCAGGCGAATGTTGATGTTGAGCACCCGGCTCACCAGGGTGTCGCCGTCGAACAGGCTGTATCTTGCCCAACCGCCTCCCAGGAAGTCCGGCAGCGGATTCAGTCGTGCCGCGAGTTGATCGACCTGGTGACCGGAGGCCAGCTCGGCCTCCACCGCGGCCGTCTCTTCGGTCAGGAAACGGTTCGTGGTGTCGGCGCCCTCGCCGTACTGCACGAAGTCGCGGAACGCATCGTTGTCGTCCCGTAAATCAATGCGCGTGTTGTGGATGTCGTTGGGCATGTTTGCCCATCCCGGCCCCCACGGACTCATGTGGTCTGCCTGGGCCGTCGTCAGAAGAGCGGACGCTGCGACGAGGAGTGTTCGCAATAGCTTCGAGTACATGGTTCGGTCTCCTTCGTAAGGCCAGGGCGTCTGCCGCCAAACCTCAACCTGCGCCGGGCGCGCTGCCCTGGAACGTTCGGACTCATGTCCTTTATAGGCCGCGGCGGGCGCGCCGAACATGGGGCGTATACCCCCCAGGGCGCCGCCAGGGCGCGATGGGCTCACGGCGCGACCAGCCCCTCGCGGATCGCGTAGCGGGTCAGCTCGACTCGGTCGTGCAGGTCCAACTTCTCCATGACGTGCTGGCAGTGATGATCGACTGTCTTGACGCTGGTGCCGTCCAGGCGGGCGATCTCCTTCTTGGACATACCGCGGGCGAGATAGGAGAGGATCTGTTTCTCGCGCGCGGTCAGCAGCTCCAGCCGGCTTCGGGGCTTCTGGGCCAGGCGGACGCCGCCCGGACCGATCTCGAGACGACTCTCCACCTCGGGCGCAAAGCAGGTGCCGCCGCGGATCACCGTGCGGATACAGGTGATCAACGCCTCCGGATTCCGGCCCTTGGTCAGGTAGCCGCCCGCACGGACCTCCAGGGCCTGAGAGATGAAGCCGTCGTGCACATAGGCGGAGAGAAACAGGATCCGGGTGTCGGGCAGCCGGTCCCTCATAAGATGAGCGGCCTTGAACGCGGAAAGGCCGGGCATGTCGATGTCCATCAGGACCAGGTCCGGCCGGTGCGCGAGGCACGCGTCCAGGGCCGCGGAGGCGTCCGCGACAGTGCCGATCACCTGAAGGTCGGGTTCCTCCGCGAGGCGGCGCGCGAGCATGTCGCGGAGCAGGTCGTGGTCGTCCGCGATGAGCAAGGTCGCAGGGCTCCGGCTCATGGGGGTGTGCCGCCCTTCGCGATCAGGCTCACCAGCTCCGCCAGCGGCAGCGGCTGCTCGAGGACCATAAATCCGGCGTCCTCGTACTCACGCACCGCGGGAGAGTCGCGCTCAGTCATGATGAGCACGCGGGGTCGCACCCCGGCCGCAGCGAAGGCCTCGCTGCAGTCGTGCGCCCTGCAGTCGGTGAAATCCGCGTCCAGCAGGACTGTTAAAGCCAACTCACGATGCCGCAGCAAGGCATCGAGCAGTTCACGCCAATCGACCATCTGCTCGGTCTCGAGGCCGAGCCGGCCGACGGCGGAGGCCAAGAGTTGTGCCCGATAGGCGTCGTGCGAGGCGATCAGCAGCATTCCCTGAAGGTCTGTGGCGTGCGCCGGGACCGCGACCGACGCCGACTCGTCGCGCGGGAAGCAGAGCCGGAAGGTCGCGCCTTCGCCGAGGAACGAGTCGACGTCGATGGTCGCCCCGTGGTCGAGGGCGATCGCGTGCACGATCGCGAGCCCGAGTCCGGTGCTCTGCCCGCGTCCCTTGGTGGTGAAGAAGGGCTCGAAAATGCGTCCCCTGATCTCCGGCGGTATCCCCTGGCCGGTGTCCGACACGGAGAGACAGATGACCGAGCGGGCTGCGGCGCGCGCGGGGCCGGCGTCTCCGGCGTCGCCCTCGCTGAGCGCGACGGTGAGCCGCCCGCCGGCAGGCATCGCGTCTGCGGCGTTGGTCGCGAGATTGAGCAGCACCTGCTGCAGCTGGTTTCTGTCTCCGATGATCCGGCACTGCCCCGGCGGCAGATCCGACCGCGTCAGGATCTCGATGGCGGCCGGCAGCGTCTGTCGCAACTGACGGGCGGTCTCGGTCAGGAGGAGGCAGAGATCGAACGGCGCCCGTTCAGGTCCGGTATTGTGACTGTAGGTCAACAGCGCGCCCGTGACTGCGGCGCCTTGTTGGGCCGCGGCGTGGATACCATCGAGGCTCGCGTGGTCGATCTGCCCCCGCGCGGCCGCCCGCGAGGCGAGATCCGCATAGCCCTGGATACTGCTCAGGAGGTTCTTGAAATCGTGCCCGACTCCCGCGGCCATCTGGCCGAGGGCCTCCATCTTTTGGGCCTGACGCAGATGAACCTCGGCGTTGATCCTCTTTCCCAGCTCGGAATCAGCGCGCGCCTGCCAGTTGTGCAGGCGCACACCCAACAGCCACCACAGTCCCCCGGCGAAGAGCAGCACCGCGACGTCCACCGAAAAGAAGACGAGCTCGTTCTCCCCGTGGGACCGCAGCCGCCCCCGCAAGCGGTCGTAGACGGACTTGGCGAAGGCATCCATGGTCGCGCACAGCACACCCGTGCCCTCCACATAGTCGGGCGAGTGAAGCAGGTTTAGGGCCTCGTCCTTGCGGCCCTCCAGGGCCGCCACCATGGCTTTCGCCTCGATGGTGCGGAGCCTCCGCGTGAGGTCGACGAGCCCCCCGAGCCCGGCCCGCTCCGGGGCCTGCTCCGGCAGCCCGAGGTCCGCGTCAAGCTCCGCCTCCAGACGCCGCGTCGCATCGTCGTAGTCCGTTCTCCGGTCCTCTCCGCCGCCGAACAGCACGACATGGTGCGCCGCTTGAGTCAGCTCCCAACGGAGCTTACGGACCTGTGCGACCGCCTCGGTCTGCCCCACGAATTCGGTCGCGATCTGGCCGAAGAAACGGTGGGACTCGTAGATATGCCAACCGAGAAAGGCGATGAGCAGCGCCGCGACCGCGTTCGCGAGCAGGAACCCTCCCGGGAACGGCATTCGCCGCTCAGAGGGCGGATCCTCGGGATAGGGCGGAGCCAGGTGTTTCATGGCGTCAACTCAAGCTCGCATCGCCGGTCGCAGTCTCTGCCCGAGCGTCCTGATGCCCGAGCGACGCCGGCCACTCGGGTGCCGGGTCGTCGGCGGACCTTATTCAGGCACCTCGGTCAGATAGATACCGGCCCAGCCCGTTTCCTCGGTGCCCATGCTGGCGTTGATGACGAGCGAGTTTCCGCGGAAGCCGTCGCGCTCGATTCCCATCTCGGTCACCGGTAGGGCGGCACCAAGGTCATCGACGGCCTCGGGGTCGATCAGGGATCCGTCCATGTCCGTCTCGACCAGGGTGAGCAGTGAGGCCTTCCCGGGTCCCTCTCGAAGGTAGATGCCGTCCACCGGTTCTGCATAGGTGCCGCTCATCAGAATACCCGTCCTGGCCTTGAATGCGGCGTGGAAGGTCGCGTCGGTCAGAGTCCCGTCGACCAGCCCCGAAACGGCCACGAAGCTCGCCGAGCGCCAGCGCGCCAGCTCGCCGTCATCGTCCCCTTCGCCAGTTCCCGGGGTCCGTCCGGAGAAGTTCCAGTAGACGAAGTCGTCATAGTCGGCTGGCGTCTTGGCAACCACCTGGGTCTGTCTGGTTCCGAGGTCGTGGACAAAGATCCCCTGGTTCACCGGGACCGTCGTTATAAAGCCGTTCGGGTGCTGCTGATTGCAGAAAGCTACGCGGTCGGCGTTGCCTTCGGTCCTGCACTGCAGGACCAGGGTCTTTTTCTCAGTCCCCCAGGCGCCCCAGAAGGCCACGAATCGGCCGTCGAAGGAGACGCCCTCTCCCAGCCTGTTGAAGCGTGCCTTGCTGTTTTCCCCGGGGACCTGGCCGCCAATCGCGACGAGCGTCCTGAGCGGAGGCTGCGTCGTCCCATTCAGCGGAGCCAGGTAGATGCCGCCGAGGGTCGGTTTATCCTCGTTGTCGAAGCCGGCAAACACCATCTGGCGGTTGGCTGCGCTGGGCGGCGCTGTGGAGCCGAAAATCGTCCTCGTGCCGGGGATAAAAGTGTCGAGGCTGTTGGCGATCAGTACCACGGGGTTGGAGCCGCCCGCGGGTTCCAGGTTGTCCGCCGATAACGGGATCGGGGCGTTCTCAAGGTCGCGGTAGTAGACACCGGTCTTGCCGACGCCATTCACCGGGTAGTTACCCTTGAAGGCGATGGTGGCGCCGTCGGTCACCGCTGGGGCCCCGGGGAAGACGTCGAAGGGCGTGCCGGGTGCCTCGGGGACCTCGAAGAACGAGAAGTCCGGGACCGCGCCGAGCTTGCTTGCGCCGGCGATCAGGTCCCCGAAGGGGTTGGTGTAGACGCCGGTGGTTCCCGCCCGCGTCTCTGTGACATCGTCAAGGAAGTATCTCCACACCGGCTGGTGGTTGCCCCGCGTGGCCACGGTATCCATCCCGATGTCGATGCGCGGGAAGGACGGCGGCTCGATGAAGGTGCTGTCCAGATTGTTGGGCTGGGGCACCAGGGTGCTGCGGTCGAGAATCCTGACCACCGGACCCGCCGCCGCCATGTCGCGGGTGTAAACGCCGTGGACGGCTTGTCCCCCTTGACCGCCGCGACTGCGCGCCCGGATCACCACCACCTGGTTGGCGTTGACCGAGGGCTGGTTGTAGCTGTTGAAGGTGCGGCACGGGGGTGTGCTGGGAGCTGTCGGCACGCATGAGTCGGTCGGCATGAAGTCGCCGTTGTTCACCACCGTGGTCCAGGTGAACCAGGGGGGCGCAGGCGGTGCGCCTTGTGTTCCTACCGCAGTGATCGCAAGCGTCGCAACTCCCAGGGCGGTCATGGCGAGCTGCCGTTTTCGAGTGTTCATTTCACTCCTCCCGTATTCTTGTAGAAGATGAAACGGCCGGGGAGGTCTGCCACTCCTGCCCCGGCCTGCTTGCGGCGTGCTGCTATGGCGCTCGACGTTTGTACGAGCCGAGAGTCAACTACCTCGGCTTGCCACCTCCACCGCCACCACCCGTGACCACGTTGATGTCGATGTAAACGTTGTTGGGGTCGGACCAGACTCCAGCGTCAACACCGCCGAATTGGACAAGGGCTGAGCTGGTGAATTGGATCCTGTAACGTCCTGCCACGCCGACGCGCAGGTTGTAGCCGTACACGACCTTGCCGGTCGCGTTGATCTCGGCCGTCGGGCTCGTGCCCGGTGGGACCGCGTACATGCCGGTGTCGAGGTTCAGGACGCTGAACGTGATGTCAGCGTCATGCACCAGCCACTGCCCCGGCGTGAAGCCAACCGGGAAGTCGGTGGGGAACGGCAAGACGTCTGGGGAACCAGCGCTGTGCCCGTAGGCGGATTCCCGGTCGAGCTTGCTCGGCTCCAGCTTGGTGACCGTGTAGCCTTGCAAGCTCGCAAGCTGCGGATAGTCGGTCAGGTTCTGGAGAACGATCTCGACCCGGATCGGGCTGCCGACCTTCAGCTGCGCGTCGCCGTGAGTGCGGTCAGCGATTTTGATGGTTTCGCGATCAAGTTGCGTGATAGGGGTCGGCGAAGCGCTCCCCCGGTCTCGCGCGGCCGGGGTGTGGGC
>NZ_FNNZ01000007.1 GCF_900106925.1 Thiocapsa roseopersicina | reverse complement strand
GAGTATGTGCCCCTACGCCAGCTCGATCGGTTCTGGCAGCGCGTGCTGACCGAGGTCGAGGGTCCGGTGCTGGATCGCACCCGGCTGCGGATCGTTCCGGATACGCTGCGGCTGCAACCCGTGGAGCTGCATCCCAAGGTGTTGAGCGCGGTCATCGAGGCCTTGGCGCAAGGCCATGCGCTGGACATCACCTATCGCAACGCCGAAGACCTGTGCGCGCCGGTGCGCATCCATCCGCAGGCACTCCTTCAGCGCGGCCCGATCCCCTATCTGTTCGCGCTGAAGAACGACGAGGACGCGCCCGTGCGTCTCTATGCCCTGCACCGGATGGTGCGCGCGGAGGCCGCGAGCGACACGCCCGCGCGGGCCGCCGCGGGGTTCGACCTGGACCAGGCGATCGCGCGCGGTCAGGCGGATTTCGGTCAGGGCGAGCTGATCGATCTGGAGCTGCGGGTCCGCGGGTATCTGGCCACGGTGTTGGCCGCCTGCCCGCTCGTACCCAGGCAGTGCTTCGAGGACGAGCCGGAGGGTTCCGCGTTCGATCTGCGGGTGTCGGCGCGGGTGCCCTCCACGGGTCAGCTGCTGCGCTGGCTGCTCGGGGCGGGGGACAATCTGGAGGTGGTCTCCCCGCCGGACTTGCGTCATGTGGTGGCGGTGCAGGCGGGGAAGATGGCGTCGATTTATAGCGATCAGTCCGGAGAGCGCGACGTGGTTTGAAGGATCTGCCGTCGGCGCCTTGTTCCGGCCTCAGTGGCGCGGCGCGTCGTCCACGCCGAGACCTGCGTACCAAGGCAAGACGCTCGCGCACCGCAGCGACATCCACGCTGTGCGCCCCACGCTCTTCGAGCAGACGGATCGCTTGATCCGCAAGCGCGGCGCATTGCTCGGCGTCGAGGATCTGAAGCACGGCGGCGACCTCGTCGAGCGAGGCCGAGAGAACGGACGGGGCGAGCTGGTCCGGGCGGATGCCCTGCGGCAATGTGTCTGTAATTCGGTGCATCACCTGATCCGTAGCGAATCATCACCGCTGCGGGCTGGTGTTCAAGGCCGCCGCCGCTCAGGCGCTCGCCGCCAGCGTTTGCGCCAGGGTGTGGCATCTCCCGGCACACGATGTCCCAGAGAAAGCCGGCGAGTTCGCGGACGATGGCGACGCACACCAGTTTGGTGTTCTTGCCGGCGCGCGTCATGCTGCGATTGCGCCCGCGCAGGCGTACCTGTGTCTTCCAGGCGACGCCTTTGGCCTCCGGCGAGGCATTCACCGCTTTGGATTTGAGATGCTTGGTCTGGCGCGCCGGGTAGCGATAGCTCCATGCCGATTCGACCAGCATGCGCCGGGCATGGCTGTTGCCGGTAAGCGTGATCGCGCCTTGGCGTCGACGCCCGCCCATGGAGTGCTCGCTGGCCACCAGCCCGAGGAAGGCCATCAGCTGCTTCGGCGCCTCAAAGCGGCTGTATGGTCCAACTAACCGCAAATCCATGAGTAGGACCTGACGCAGCCGCGACGGCGGCTGCGTGTGTCCGCTTTTAGCTCAACGGACCGCGGCCGCCACTATACGTCCGCTGAGAATCGGCCACGTAGGGAGACGGCACTGAAACGAATCCAGGAATAGCCGCTCAATTCTCAGCAAATCTGGAAATAGCCGGCGGCGGGTTCCGATCCCGCCGTCTGCAAATCCAGGAATAGCGATTCGATCGTCAGCAGATCTGGAAATAGCCCGCGCCGATCTGATTTTAACTCCCGAAAATCTGAACGTATGGTTGTCCCTACGATGATCCCCTTCACCCGCAATCCGGCGCGCACGAGATCCCGACGCAAGGGCAGATCGGCAGCACCGCGGGTGTCCATGTTCAAGGCGAAGATCCAGGTCGCCTCGGGCCTCTCGGTCTCGACATACCCGACATACCAGCCGATCTGCGGGGTCGCACGCGCGGCCCAACCGGTCTTCGCGAACAGGCGGTGCTGCTCGGTGGTTTCGGCGAGCATGACCCGACGCAGGCCCGCGTAGCTGGATGCACGATACGGCAGGGTGCGCAGAATCACCCGACGCAGGAACTCAACCTGTTCCAGGGCACTGATGGTGAGGCTGCCGTCGAGCCAGAAGGCCACGGGGTCGAACGGCTCCGCCAGCGCGCCGTAGCCCGCGCGCTCGAGGTGGCTGCGGTAGCGCTCGGCGCCGATCTCTCGAGCCAAGGTCTGATAGCACCAGACGCACGAGGTCGCAAAGGCACTGGCGAGGGTGTGATCGCGATTCCAGTCGGGCATGTCGTGCATCTGCCCGTCCCAGGGGATCAGGGCATCGGGTCCGGCGACGACGCCCTCCTCCAGCGCGACGAGGGTGTTGAGGATCTTGAAGGTCGAGGCGGCCGGGAACCGTTGCGCAGCCCGCGGGGCGTTGTGCACATGCACCGAGTCGCCGGCGAGGTCGGCGATGACGAGGGTGCCCTCGACGCCGGCCGCGGCGAACAGCGCGGCGAGGTCGGCGTCCTCGGCATGGCCGGGTGCGGCGATGAAGAGCGCCGCGAGCAGCGCAAGGAGCCGTGGCATCGGGAGATCCAGGTTCGGGTGAGCAACGGCGCGAGCTTACACCGGCCGGGCGGCAACCACGCGATCCGGAATGGCCGGGGCGCGTGCCGGGTCTGCGGTGGCCGCGGGCGCCCGAACCGATATGCGATCCGGACCCTGCGCAGCGTTGCCCTGCCCTTGCCTTGACAGGCCTTTGGACGGTCCCTAGCCTGACGTCCCGTGCCGTCCGGCGCGACCCGTTTCGCCGAGGGACGCGCACCCGAGCTGGTCATGATGCCTCGCACGATGGGCAACCGACACCCACATCCACCCGACCCGGTAACCGCTATGAATCCCCGCCCGTCGCTGCTCGTGCTTTTCCTCCTGCTCCCGATCCTGCTGACCGGCGGCTGTACCGGCGTGCCGGAGGGCATCGAGCCGGTGCGGGGCTTCGACGCCGAGCGTTACCTCGGCACCTGGCACGAGATCGCCCGTCTGGACCATCGTTTCGAGCGCGGTCTGGAGCAGGTGACCGCGACCTACAGTCGGCGCGAGGATGGAGGTCTTGCCGTGCTCAACCGGGGTTACGAGCCGGCCAAGGACGTATGGAAAACAGCGGAGGGCCGCGCCTACTTCCTGTCCACTCCGGACGTTGCCAGCATGAAGGTCAGTTTCTTCGGCCCCTTCTACGGCGGCTATCACGTCTTCGCGCTGGACCCCGAGTACCGCTGGGCGATGATCTCGGGACCGACGCGGGAGTATTTGTGGATCCTGGCTCGGCAACCGCAATTACCGGCCGAGATCCTGGAGGATCTGATCGCCAAGGCAGAGGCGGCCGGCTTCGAGACCGGCGCGTTGATCTTCCCCCTGCCCAGCGTTGCACCGGGCACACCTGCCAGTCCCGAATGAGGATCGATGGAGGCGCTTCCCCGACCGCGGTAGGGTGCGCATCGTCATTCCAAACGCGAGTTGTGCCGGTCACCGGCGTCGTGTGTCATGGCCGGCGCGAGCGGGTTCAAAACCTGCGACGGTCGCCGTCCATGAGGGGCGCGCCAGCGCCCGTATGGTCGGTGGAATCGACATCCATTGTCTCGGGGGACACTGCACGATGATGCGAGCCAACCTCTTGCTTTTCCTCCTTCTCGCTGTCGGCGCGAGTCAGGCGCGAACCCAATTGGACCTGAATCGGAGCGCTTGCGCGGAGCTGGATGCGGCCGAATCAAACCGCGGGTCGTCGCCATACCGTACGCGATACGACCCCTCTCACGCGCACTGAAGCTCAAGAAACCCCAGCAACTCACTGACATGGTCCTCGATGCGATCGACCGAATCATGATCGGCGCCGTCGATCTCCAGCAAATGCACATGGGTTCCGGAGGATCGCGCGTGGATCAGCCGCGCATCCTCCACCGGAACTACGCGATCCGCTCGGCCGTGCACCAGCAACACCGGACAGGTGATGCGGGTGACCGTGTTCATCGGCGCAATGGTGTCGAAGCGGTGTCCGATCAGCCATTCCACGTAGCGGATGATCCCGTAGACGATCGGAGCCGGCAGGTGCAGGTGTCGCACCGATGCCTCGGTCACGCGGGCGGGGTGGGCGAACGCGGCGATACTGATCACGGCCGCGATGTCCGGGTTGCGCGATGCCTCGAACAGGGCAGCACCTGCCCCGACGGAGTGGCCGAGCACGGCGATACACTCGGCCCGTGCCGGGTGATGCCGCTTGAGCCAGGCGATGGCCATTCCGAGGTCCTCGGCAAATCGAGGCAAGGAGGAAAAGGTGTCGCCGTCGCTCCCGCCGTGATTGCGGGCATCGAAAAGCAGGACGTTGAAGCCGGCCTCTCGGAAGGGGATTGCGATGGGCAGCATCAGCTCGGCGTTGCCGCCCCAGCCGTGCAGGATGACGAGGGTGCGTGTCGAGTCGGCTGCCGGAAGCAGCCAGCCGAAGAGGGATCGGCATCGCACGGTCGGGATGCGAACCGCCTCGAAGTCGAGGCCGGAGTCCGCCGGCGTGCCGATTTCGCGGAGCCGGGGTGCGCGAAATCCCAGATGCACACCTGCCGGGATTGCGGCAGCAGCCAAAACGGCGAAGAGACTCAGGGTCGTGAGCATGTCGGTCGAGCTCCGATACGGCTTGGAAGACTGCGCCCGAACCGGCGTTCCCTGTATACCGACCTTGTCCGGTCGTCTTCAGCGCATAGCGTTCGGCTCTACGGAAGTGATGGCGTCGCCTGGCCTTTCCAAATGCTCAGGCCGCGATGACTCGTCTTTGACCCCGACCGACAAGATCCGGCGGTGTCGGGTGCAGGACCGTCGGTCTTGGCATAGACTGACTAAAACACACTCATGCCATCGAGCGCGCTGTGAAGGACTTGACCGACATCGGCCGCGCAGCCTCGATACGGAGATCTCCGATTCGTCGTGAGTGGCGCCCTGCTGATCTCGATCGCCAAGCTAGAGGGCGTTGCCTTCGTCGTCCGGACAGGAGCTCAACATGGTTCATGTCTCCCGCCCACGGCTTCAGGGTTTACTTGCCGCCGGCCTCTTCCTGATCCTTCTGCACTATGCGGCTCCCGGCTTCTCCGCCAAGTCGGGGCCGGCTTGGGAGGCTTGCCGCGATCGCGTGATCGCAAACCTCGAGGCGGCCGGTCTGCGGGATTTCGGCGATGTGAGCGCCTATACGGGTGCGACCGGTACCGGAGCGCTCCAAGCGGTGATCGATCAATGCGGTTATCGCTCCGAGCGCATCGGCCCCGCCTTTTGCGATGACCTCTACGAGCAGGTCTATGCGGCCTGCCGAGTGGATGGCTTCGAGGGCATGAGCATGGCCGCCACCTCTTGGGTTCTGATCTTTGATCCCGACGGCCCGCTCGTGGAGCGGTTGAGGAGGGTCTGCACGCAGTCGGCGACGATCGACCGGGCGAGGTTCGGGCGCCTGATCTGCGGCGAGTGAGGCCGCTGAATGCCCGGCAGCGGCTGCAGCGGCGACGCTGCCCGACGGCGAGGCGTGAATCGGACATCAGTCGGTCGGGCGTCGATTCGCCGGATCGTTGCGCCGGAGCGTCACACCGCCGGATCGTCAAACCGCAAATCGATCGCCGTTCAGCTCTCGCCGCGCATGACCCGACGCACCAGCGGAATGGTCGGCTGGCGTTGCTCGCGCAGGCTGACTTGGTCGATCCGCTCGATCAGGGCGACCAGCGAGCCGGGATCGCGGGCATAGTTGTTCATGATGTAGCGAGCGGTTTCCTGACCCATCCGCATACCCAGCTCCGTGGCGACCTCCGTGAGCAAGCGCTCGCAGTCCGGGTCGGCGAGCGGCAGCAGACAGTAGCGCGGCCCCCATTGCAGGCGCGAGCACAGATCCGCCAGACCAAGTCCCAGGGCGTCCGGGGCCGAGCTCCCCGCAATCAGAAGCGCGCATCCGCGCGCGCGCGCACGATTGAACAGATCGAACAAGGCGACCTCCCAGTCCGCCTTGCCGGCGATGGCCTGCACATCGTCGATCGCCAACAGATCGCGGGTTTCGAGGTCGTCGAAGATCGAGGGCATCAGCCCGGCCTCGCCGAGCGGGATGTACTGCGCCGTGCGTGCCCGTTTGATTGCAGCCTGACAGGCGCCCTGCAGCAGATGGGTCTTGCCGGTCGATGCGCCTCCGAAGAGAAACACATAAGGCTCGCCTGCCCCGGACACCAATGCCTCGACCGCGGCGAGCGCCTCTGCATTTGGCCCGGCGCGATAGTCCTCGAGCGTCGGCTCGCGGATCAGCGTGATCGGCAGATGCAGTTGCCCGGGATGGTCGGTCAAGGTTCCGCCTGCTCGGGGAGATGCGGGTCCGGCGCTTCAGCCCGGCCGGCGCGAGAGTGCCGCCGCGGTCTCGGCGAGCCGACGGCCCAAGGCCAAACACAGACGCTTTTCCTCGTCCGTGACCGGGAGTGCGCTGTCGGGTCCGGCCAGGTGGGAGGGGCCGTAGGGCGTGCCCCCGGAGCGGGTGTGAAGCAGGTCGGCCTCGGTGTAGGGGAGCCCCGTCAACAGCATCCCGTGGTGAAACAACGGGATCATCATGGTGAGCAGGGTGGCCTCTTGACCGCCGTGCAGACTGGATGTCGAAGTGAAGACGCCGGCAGGTTTTCCGGAAAGTCCTCCGGAGAGCCACAGACTACTGGTTCCGTCGAGGAAATATTTCATCGGGGCGGCCATATTTCCGAACCGCGTGGGGCTGCCGAGGGCAAGGCCGGCGCAGCCGCGCAGGTCGTCTTGATCGGCATAGGGTGCACCGGAGGGCGGGACGCTGTCCTCGGTCGCTTCGCAGACGGTCGACACGGCAGGAACCGTCCGCAGGCGCGCTACCATTCCGCCGGCCTCGACGCCGCGCCCGACATGATGAGCCATCTCGGCGGTGGCGCCGTAGCGACTGTAGTAGAGGACGAGGATGTAGCTCATGGACGAACGGTCTCCGAAAAGGGACGCCGGAATACGCGGATCCCGGATCGGACCGGCGCTCGGCGTGGTACTGGTGTCGTGGGTCGGGCATTAAACCGCGTCCAGAGTGAAATGCGTTATTTTCATTTCGTGTCGGGCTTAAGGGTTTTTCCGAACTTTGTGGTGACGAGGTTTAAAATCTAATATTTTTTAATACTTTAAACCGCGCCAGCACCGACAGTTGTTGGAGGTGGCGCGGCCAAGCCAATCCAACAAACGACGCATACCGCACCGGGCGCGGTTTAGTCTAAACCGCGTCGGCAGTGAAAGCCGATGTTTCGTCCGCCCGAGCCGCCGCATCCGACGTCGCGAGATCCGGGCATTGAACTGTAACGCCGAACTGGTGAGAATCAGCCGACACGGCCCGGACATTCGCCCGGTGCCCAGATACTGCGAAGAGGCATGACAAGAATGGCTCACCTGCTTTCGTGTGATGGTCGGCGACAGCTTCGACTGATGTTCATGCTGCTCGTGCTGTGCGCGACTGCGGTCGGCGCTGCGACCCGGGATCCGGCCCAGTATTTCTTCGACTCGACCTTCGGCGATTTCGCCGAAGAGCTCGAGACTGCGAGAGCCGAGGGCAAGAAGGGCGTCCTGCTGATGTTCGAGATGGACGAGTGTCCCTTTTGTCATCGCATGAAGACCACGGTGCTCAACCAGCCCGAGGTGCAGGACTATTTCAAAGAGCACTTCATGATCTTCCCGATCGATATCGAGGGCGATGTCGAGATCCATGATTTTACGGGCACGGCGATGGCGCAAAAGGATTTTGCTTTGAAGACGCATCGGGTGCGTGCGACCCCGGTGTTCGCCTTCTTCGACCTGGACGGCAACCTGGTCGCCAGGTACACGGGCGCGACCGGCGATGCGACCGAATTCATGTGGCTCGGGGAGTATGTCGTTCAGGAGCGCTACAAGGATGTCACCTTCCCGGCCTACAAGCGCGAGCGCCAAGCCGCCGCCAAGGGATAGACCGCGAGCCAAGACCGAATCCCGGCGACCTTCGGGGCGCGATCCGAGGAGCAGAGAATGGATGAGCATCAAAGCGAGCATCGCATCTGTTACCGCTGCCTCGTCGGCGGGCGGGTGCAGGGGGTGTTTTTCCGTGCGTCGGCCCGCGAGCAGGCGATGCGGCTGGGCGTGACCGGGTATGCGCGAAATCTCCCCGACGGCCGCGTGGAGCTGCTCATTTGCGGGGAGGCGAATGCCGTCGGCCATCTGCGCGACTGGTTGCGCACCGGTCCACCGGGTGCTGCCGTGACCGGGGTTGCTTGCGAGCCTTTGGGCTTTCAGCAGCATCCGAGCTTCGCTATCGACTGACGGGGCGTTCCCCGAGCGATGTCTCACAGGTGTCGGGCGCCTCAATAACCGCCCGCCGTTCGACTCGGGTGCTCCGGATAGCCGTCGAGACGGACGACTCTGGTCTCCAACGCGCCGTCGGCAAGGAGCGTAAGCTCTCGGTAGCCGGGGGCGTGGGTATCGATCGCGAAATCGGCTTGGCGCGGCGCGAACTGAACGCAGGTCGAGGGTGTTCCCAGGATGCGGCAACCCTGGATCCGATGCTCGAATTCCTGGTGGATGTGACCGCATACCAGGGCCTTGACTTGAGGGTGTCGGTCGCAGATCCCGAGGAGCTCGTCTCCGTCCTCGACCCGGAGCTTGTCCATCCATGCGCTGCGCACCGGGATCGGATGCTGATGCAGGAAGATGACGGCGGGCGAGGGGTCTGCCGCGACGGCATCGCGAAGCGCTGCGAGTCGAGCCGCGCCGATCCGCCCGCCTTCGCGTCCCGGCTCGGTGGAGTCGAGAAACACGAGATTCCAGCCGCCGAGCTCGCGCGCGGCGACCGGCCCGAGCGCTGCTGGTCCGAGCAGCTCGTCCATCAGCGGGCGCGAGTCGTGGTTGCCGGGGATGCAGTAGTAGGGCAGCCCGGTGCGATCGAGCAAGCGGCGAAGCGTACGATAGCCTTCGCGCGACTCGTCGTGGACGAGATCGCCCGTGAGCACCAAAGCGTCGGCCGGCGGCGAATGCGCGAGTGCGAGCTCCAACACCGCCTCGAAGCTGCGACGCGTGGTGACGTCGAGCAACTGCCCCTCGGGGTCGGCGAAGAGGTGCGGATCGGTCAACTGCAGAAGCGTCCGCCTTTGTGCGGTGCGCCCCGAACGGGTTTCCCCCGGGGCCTGAGAGGGAGCGATGTCGGGCGCGATGTCGAATGTCCTTAAGCCGGTGGACGCTGGCATAGTCTGCTCCTTGGTGATCAGCATAGGATATAGCAGGTGCACAGGGTCGCGTCGCCGCACCAGTTCACAGACTTGTCGAAGAGCGCCGTCGCCCATAAAAAGAGACGATCGCACCCATTGGAACAAACAATTTCTGAAACGGCTTGTAGGTGACTAAGGTCATCGGTGTAGGTTCAGCCAACCCCGTTCATTCCATCGTGAGGAGATCGACATGGAGCTCAAGGGCAGCAAAACCGAAGAGAGTTTGAAGGAAGCCTTCGCGGGCGAGTCTCAGGCCAATCGCCGCTACCTCTACTTCGCCGCCAAGGCCGATGTCGAGGGCTACAACGATGTCGCGGCGGTCTTCCGCTCCACCGCCGAGGGCGAGACCGGTCATGCACACGGCCACCTCGAGTATCTCGAAGCCGTCGGCGATCCGGCCACCGGTTTGCCGATCGGACCGACCGGCGACAATCTGCGCGCGGCCATCGCGGGCGAGACCCATGAGTACACGGATATGTACCCCGGCATGGCGAAGACCGCGCGCGACGAAGGATTCGACGAGGTCGCCGATTGGTTCGAGACGCTGGCCAAGGCCGAGCGCTCGCACGCCAACCGCTTCCAGAAGGCGCTCGACAACCTCGACGCCTAAACCGCGTCCCGAGCTAACAGGTCGATTCGTCGACACGCTCGACGGGCTGGATACCAAATGCCTCTGCGTCGGACGCGGTTTAAAGAAAAAGCGCTTTCGATGATTTGCGGAGACCGAGCGACCGGGAACTAAGGACATGTAGGGGCATGTAGGGGCGACTTGAGTCGCCCCTTCTCATTTTGCCGCGAGGCGCAGTGCGGATGCCGACGTTCGGAAATCGCCCCCGAGATTCGCAGGAGCTCCTCGGAGCGGCGTGTGCGTCGCAGCCTCACGCAGCTCCTCTCTCCGCCGTATAATCGCGCCTTGACCTCAAGCGCTCGAATCGCGCGAAGTCACGAGCTTCGCCGCCGAACCACGGCGCGCAAGGTCGATGCTTGACCTTACATGACGGAGCTCTCCCCACCTCAAACCTTTCTCATTCTTTAAACCGCGTCCGCTGCGACGCCTGTGAATGAATGCGACGCGGAGTTAGCGTGAGAAGAGTTTTTATCGCAACGGACGCGGTTTAAAGGCCCCGATGGAAAGACTGCTTGAATGGATCGGCGCGCGTCGACCCTGTCGTCTCATCGAAGGCGAGCGGGGCGAGCCCTACCTCGAACGCTACTACCTCCTCGGCGCCTTCGGCTGGCATCTCTACCTGCATCGCTTCGTCGATTCGGATCCGGATCGCGGCCTTCACGATCACCCCTGGGGACATGCCTTGAGCTTGGTGCTCTCGGGCGGCTATGACGAGATCCGCGGCCTCGACGGCGACTCAGAGCAGACCCGGGTGCGCTTCTGCGCTCCGGGGCGATTCAACAGGCTGCGCGGCTCGGATTATCACCGGGTGGTCTTGCGTGCGGGCGTGCCGGCTTGGACGCTTTTCCTGCATGGCCCGAGGATCAAAGGCTGGGGATTCCGTCGAGGCGGATCCGTCCAGGTCATGGCGAAGGACTGCAGCGAGTTTCGACATCGCGATTGGTGGAAGCATGCACCGACCGGTGCGCAAGTCCGCGCGACGGCGCGGAGCCGGTCTCGATGAGGGCTGTGGGACTATGCCGGCTTTGCGTTCCGGTGCTCGTCATCCTCATGGCGGGCCTCGCGGGATGTGGCGGCGCTCCTACAGGAGGCGGCAGCGATGAGCTGCCCGTCGGCTGTCTCGTCAAACCCGACCCCGGCCCCTGTCGTTCCAATCAGCTCGGGTTCTATTACGACTACCGAGACGATCGCTGCAAGGCTTTCACCTACGGCGGCTGCGCGGGTCGGGTGCCGTTCCCGACCCTGCAGCACTGTTTGGACTTCTGCGGGGCGAAGCGGTGAGGGTTTAAACCGCGTCCAGAGCGAGATGCTGATCTTCGAGTGAGTTCGACGTTTGTTGCATCCTCGGCCCTTAGTGGGGGCGCGGTTTAAAATTATATATTTTTTAATATCTTAAGCCGAGTCGGCCCCAGCGGTCGTCAAGTTTTCCGGTGCCGATCCCATCCAAAACATCCCATACCGCGTTTGGGTGCGGTTTAGGTGATTTCCGTGAAAGGATCGACCGGCGTGTCGGGGCGAATAAATTCGCCCCGACACGCCGTCCCGCATCAGCGCTTTTTCGGCGGCAGCAGGTCCGTGATCGAGCCGTGTGCCATCTCGGCGGCGAGCCCGATGGTCTCGTTCAGGGTCGGATGCGGATGGATGGTCAGACCGATGTCTTCCATGTCCGCACCCATCTCGAGCGCCAAAACGGTCTCGCCGATCAGCTCGCCGGCATTGGGGCCGACGATCCCAGCACCCAGGATGCGTTTGGTCTCGGGATCGAAGAGTAGCTTGGTCAGACCCTCGTCGCGATGGATGCCGAGTGCGCGGCCGCTCGCCGCCCAGGGGAAGACGCCCTTCTCGTAGGCGATGCCCTTGGCCTTGGCGTCGGTCTCCGTCAGGCCCATCCAGGCCACCTCGGGGTCGGTGTAGGCGACCGAGGGGATGGTCATGGGGTCGAAGAGTGCGGGCATCCCGGCGATGACCTCGGCCGCGACCTTGGCCTCGTGTGTCGCCTTGTGTGCGAGCATCGGCCCGCCGACCACGTCGCCGATGGCGAAGATGTTCGGCACGTTGGTGCGCATGTGGGCATCGACCTTGATGAATCCGTGCTGATCGACCTTCACCCCGGCGGCCTCGGCGTTGACGAGCTTGCCGTTCGGGCGCCGGCCGATGGCGACCAGCACCTTGTCGTAGACCTCCTCGCCCGGCTTTTTGCCCTCGAAGACGACCTTGATGCCTTCGGCCGTCGCGCTCATCTGCGCGACCTTGGTCTCGAGTCGGATGGTGCTGTAGCGTTTTTTGATGACCTTTTCGAGCGCGCGCACCAGATCGATGTCCGCCCCCGGCATCAACTGATCCTTCATCTCGACGACCTCGACTGTCGAGCCGAGCGCGCTGTAGACGCTCGCCATCTCGAGTCCGATGATGCCGCCGCCGACGATCAGGAGACGCGCGGGGATGTCCGCGATCTCGAGCGCATCGGTGGAGTCCATGACACGCGGGTCGTCGTGCGGGAAGCCCGGGATCTTCATGGGCGCCGAGCCGCAGGCGATGATGCAGTGGTCGAACAGGATCCGCACCGGACCGCCGGGTTGGGCCACGGCGATCCGATTGGGTGCCTCGAACCGGCCGGTGCCCTGGATCACCTCGACCCGGCGTTGTTTGGCCATGGCCGCGAGACCGCCGGTGAGCTTGGCGACCACCTGCTCTTTTCCGGCGCGCATCTTGTCGAGATCGATCTGCGGCTCGCCGAAGGTTACGCCCATGGTGCCGAGTGTCTTGACCTCTTCGAGGATGGCGGCGGTGTGCAGCAATGCCTTCGAGGGGATACAGCCGACGTTCAAGCAGACGCCGCCGAGGGTGTCGTAGCGCTCGATCAGGACGACCTTCTTGCCGAGGTCGGCGGCGCGAAAGGCGGCTGTGTAGCCGCCGGGGCCGGCGCCGAGCACCACGACCTGGGTGACGATCTCCTGTGCGGTGCCGGACGCCGCAGTGCCCCCCCGCGTTTCCGAGTCCGACGACGGGCGCTCGGCTCCCGTATCCGTGATCTCGAGCGTCAGGATGCGTGTGCCCTCCGAGATCCGATCTCCGACCGAGACCTCGACGGACCGAACGATCCCGGCACGCGGAGCCGGGATCTCCATGCTGGCCTTGTCGCTTTCGAGGGTAATCAGCGAAGCCTCTTCGATCACCGAGTCGCCCGGGGAGACCAAGACCTCGATGACCTCCACATCTTTGAAATCGCCGATGTCCGGGACCCTGATCTCGATGGTGTCGCCACTGGTGTCGTTCATGGTGTGCTTCTTCTCTTGGGGCCGCTGTGGCCGCGCGATGATGGGAGGATAGCGCCCAATCCTAGACGAAAGCAGGGCACGAGGCGAAGCCCTCGGCCCTATTCAGTGCATTGGGTGCGGGAGCGCGGGCTGCCGGGCTCGCGCTCCCGTGCCGATCAGAGCAGCACTTGTCGAAGATCGCCTAGCAGATCGCCGAGCAGGCTGGTGAAGCGCGCCCCGTCCGCCCCGTCGACCACGCGGTGATCGTAGGACAGCGACAGAGGCAGCATCAGGCGCGGCTCGAAGGTCTGCCCGTTCCAGAACGGCTTGGTCGCCGCGCGCGACACCCCGAGGATGGCGACCTCCGGGGAGTTGACGATCGGCGTGAAGGCGGTTCCGCCGATGCCGCCGAGGCTGGAGATGGTGAAGCAGCCGCCCTGCATGTCGCCGGGCAGCAGCTTGCCCGTGCGTGCCTTTTCGCCGAGCTCCGACAGCTCGGCGGCCAGGGCATAGATGCCCTTTTTGTCGACGTCGCGCACAACCGGGACAACCAGACCCTGCGGCGTATCGACCGCCACACCGATATGGGTGAAGTGCTTGAGCACCAGACCCTCGCCGTCCGCCGTCAACGATGCCTTGAGGATCGGCATCCGGCTCAGGGCGGTTGCGACAGCCTTGAGCAGGAAGGGCACGAAGGTCAGCTTGATGCCCTTCTCGGCGGCCGTTGCCTTTTGCGCGTTGCGGAAGGCCTCGAGCGAGGTGATGTCCGCTTCGTCGAATTGGGTCACGTGCGGAACGGACAACCAGCACCGATGCAGATGCCGGCCGCTGAGTTTCTTGATGCGCGATAGCTCGGCGACCTCGACCGGGCCGAACTTGGCGAAATCGATCTCAGGCGCGGCAGGCAGAGCGAAGGGCAGGGCGGCTCCGGCCGCGGTCGGGGCCCCCTGCGCGAGCGCCTGCTTGACGAAGCCCTGCACATCGTCCTTGAGCACGCGACCTTTCGGCCCCGACCCCTTGACGAAGGTCAGGTCCACGCCGAGCTCGCGGGCGAAGCGTCGCACCGCCGGGCTCGCATGTGCCTTGCGGCCCTTCGCGATGGCCGCCATGTCCTCGGGACGCGGCAGTACCGGGGCCGGACGTCGCTCGGACTCACCGGGCGCGCGCTTAGCGATCGAGGCCGGCCCGGGCGGTGCCTCGAGCTCCTCCGCCGTGCTTGCAGCCATCGGCTCGGAGGTTGCGCTCGGCTCGCCTCTGTCGGCTTCTGTGTCGGTGCGCAGGGTCAGGATCAGATCGCCCTGATTCAGGTTGTCCCCGACCTTGACGGCCAGCTCCTCGACGATGCCTGCGTTGGGCGAGGGGATCTCCATGGTCGCCTTCTCGCTCTCGAGCGTGAGAAGGGACTGGTCGACCTCGATGCGATCGCCGGGCGCGATCAGCACCTCGACCACCGGGATGTCCGCGAAATCGCCGATGTCCGGCAGGACCACCGAGATGGTCTGACCGGCGCTCGCCGGACGGGGAGGTGGTGCCTTCGGCGATTGAGTCGTTGTGGCAGCTGGCACCGCCGCACCGGATGCCGCGCGGGCGGCGCCCGATACGGCCGGCGCTTCTCCGGTTTGCGCCTCCCCGGACTGCATTCCCTCGGTTTCCAGCGTCATCAGGAGATCCCCCCGGCTGACCCGATCGCCGATCTTGATCTTCAGCTCTAGGATCACCCCCGCCAGCGGCGAGGGGATCTCGATGGTCGCCTTGTCGCTCTCCAGGCTGAGGATCGATTGCTCGGCTTCGATCCGGTCGCCCGGGGCGACGAGGATCTCGATCACCTCGACGTCCGAGAAGTCCCCGATGTCCGGCAGCAGAATGTCTTCGACGGTTGCCACGCTCTGTCCTCCCTAAACCGCGTCCGGGGCGATCACACCAGATCCCTGTGTTGCGCCGCTCGGTTCGACCCGAGCGCCTCGTCCCGGACGCGGTCCAGTCATCGATAGATAAATATCCTAAACCGCGTCGACCGAGCCCTTCTTTGGTTCTTAGTCGTTGGTCGACCCGCCGTATCACCGCATGGGATGACGGACGCGGTTTAGCACGGTTTAGCGCGGTTCAGATCGTCACCGGGTTGGGTTTTTCCGGGTCGATGCGGTATTTCCGAATCGCCTCGGAGACCGTCGCGGTCGGGATCTCGCCTTCGTCCGCCAATGCCTTCAGGGCGGCGACGACGATGTAGTAACGATTGACCTCGAAGAATTTCCGCAGCTGGCTGCGCATATCGCTCCGCCCGAAGCCGTCGGTCCCCAGCACCAGGTAATGTCGCGGAATGTAGGGGCGGATCTGGTCGGCGTAGGTCCGGACATAGTCGGTAGCGGCGATGATCGGGCCTTGGGTCCCGGCCAGCTGCTCCTCGACATAGGTGGTGCGTTGGGGCTGATCGGGGTGGAGCATGTTCCAGCGCTCCACATCGATGCCTTCGCGCCGCAGCTCGTTGAAGCTGGTGACGCTCCAGACATCGGCGCCGACATTGAAGTCCTTGGCGAGCAGCTCGGCCGCGGCCAAGACCTCGCGCAGGATGGTCCCGGCACCGAGCAGCTGCACGCGATGGGTGTGCTCCTCGCCTTGCTGGACCGGATACATGCCCTTGAGGATCCCGGCCTCGGCGCCCTCGGGCAACCCGGGCTGAACGTAGTTCTCGTTCATCGCCGTGACGTAGTAGAAGACGTTTTCCTTCTCCCGATACATCCGGCGCAAGCCGTCCTGGATGATGACGGCGAGCTCGTAGGCGTAGGCCGGGTCGTAGGCGACACAGTTCGGGATGGTCGCGGCGACCACCATGCTGTGGCCGTCCTGATGCTGCAGTCCCTCGCCGGCGAGTGTCGTGCGTCCGGCGGTGCCGCCGATCAGGAAGCCGCGGGCCTGCATGTCGCCCGCGGCCCAGGCCAGATCGCCGATGCGCTGGAACCCGAACATCGAGTAGTAGATGTAGAAGGGGATCATGCTCTGGCCGTGGTTCGCGTAGGCGGTGGCCGCCGCGATCCAGGACGACATGGCGCCCGCCTCGTTGATGCCTTCCTGCAGGATCTGACCCTTCTTGTCCTCGCGGTAGTACATCACCTGATCGGCATCGACCGGCTCGTAGAGCTGGCCGATCGAGGAATAGATACCGAGCTGGCGGAACATGCCCTCCATGCCGAAGGTGCGTGCCTCGTCCGGAACGATGGGGACCAAATACTTGCCGATTTCCTTGTCGCGCACCAGGATGGTGAGGATGCGCACCATCGCCATGGTGGTCGACATCTCCTTGTCGCCGCTGCCTTCCAGGAGCGGTTTGAAGGCATCCAGCTCGGGGATCGGCAGCACCGCGGCATCGTCGCGACGCAGCGGCAAGAAGCCGCCGAGCCGTTCGCGGACCTCGTGCATGTACTGCATCTCGGGGCTGTCCTGCGGCGGCTTGTAGAAGGGCGCGGCGCCGATCTGGTCGTCCGAGATCGGGATATTGAAGCGGTCGCGGAAGGCCTTCAGATGCGTCTCGCCCATCTTCTTCTGCGAGTGGGTGATGTTCATACCCTCGCCGGCCACGCCCATGCCGTAACCCTTCACGGTCTTGGCCAGGATCACCGTCGGCTTGCCGTTCATGCGCATGGCCGAGTCGTAGGCGGCATAGACCTTGGCCGGGTCATGGCCGCCGCGGTTCAGGCGCCATATGTCCTCGTCGGTCATGTTCGCGACCATCTCCTTGAGCTCGGGATACTTGCCGAAGAAGTGCTCGCGGGTGTAGGCGCCGCCCTTGGCCTTGTAGGCCTGGTAGTCGCCGTCGACACATTCCTCCATGCGCTTGACCAGCAGGCCCTGCTTGTCGCGTGCGAACAAGGGGTCCCAGTAGCTGCCCCAGACCACCTTGACGACGTTCCAGCCGGCGCCGCGGAAGACCGCTTCGAGCTCTTGGATGATCTTGCCGTTGCCACGCACCGGACCGTCGAGACGCTGCAGGTTGCAGTTGACCACGAAGACCAGGTTGTCGAGACGCTCGCGTGCCGCCAAGGAGATGGCGCCCAGCGATTCGGGCTCGTCCATCTCGCCGTCGCCCAAGAAGGCCCAGACCTTGCGCTCGCTCGTGTTGACCAGCCCGCGGTCGTTCAGATAGCGCATGAAGCGCGCCTGGTAGATGGCCATCAGCGGACCCAACCCCATCGAGACGGTCGGGAACTGCCAGAAGTTGGGCATCAACCAAGGGTGCGGATAGGAGGACAGTCCGTTGCCGTCGACCTCCTGGCGGAAGTTGTAGAGCTGCTCCTCGCTGATGCGTCCCTCCAGAAACGCGCGGGCATAGATGCCGGGCGCCGCGTGGCCCTGGAAGAAGATGAGATCGCCGCCGTGATCCTTGTCGCGCGCACGGAAGAAGTGGTTGTAGCCCACGTCGACCAGGGTCGCGGAGGAGGCGAAGCTCGAGATGTGACCCCCAAGCTCGGTCGAGAGCCGGTTGGCCTGCACCACCATCGCCATCGCGTTCCAGCGCACGAAGGAGCGGATACGTCGCTCCATCGCGCGATCGCCGGGGAAGCGCTCCTGCTGCTGAACCGGAATGGTGTTCACGTAGGCGGTGTTGGCGGTGAACGGGAGATAAGCCCCCGAGCGGCGCGCCTTGTCGATCAGACGCTCGAGCAAAAAGTGGGCGCGCTCGACGCCTTCGTTCTCGAGCACGGCCTCGAGCGAATCGAGCCATTCCTGTGTCTCTTGGGGATCGATATCGGGCTTGTTGGTCATGATGTTTCCCGGAAGCGGTCGAAGCGGTCGGCACGGGCAAAGCGCGGATTATATCAGCGCTTCAGGTTTGCAATGGTGAGAATTTAGGGGGTCAATGTATGGCTGGGCCGGGGGATAGCCGCCAGCCTCCGGCCTCCTGCCTCCAGCTCTTAACCTTTAACCTTTAACCTTTGGGGTCATGGTTCATTCGGGTAGAAATCGAAATCGAGGATCCGATCGATCGCGTAGGGGCACGTTTGGGGGAAGCGCTCTGGGCTCAACAGGGTCTCGCGCGCGGCGATGTCCACGGCGTCGGGGTAGGCATCCTCGACGGCCTCCGGCACGTAAGGCTTCACGCTGGGGCTTGACTGGATCTGACGCTGAATCTGCTTGCGCTGCTCGATGATGCTGCTACGCCAGCTCGTGCTTCGGTAGGCCGGCTGAAACTGCCACTTCAACAGGTGGGCCAGCAGGACGACCAGGCGGTTCGCGATCTCGTTGCGCTCTTTCTTACCCATGCTGTCCAGCTCCTCCGCCAGGTCGTCCGTGTTCACCTCGTCGAAGCGATGCTGGCGGATCAATTCCGCAGCCTTCAGCGTCCAGGCGTGGAAATCGGTCTTGTAGAGATCGGAAAGTGCGCTCATCGCGGTGGCCTCAGGTCTCGGGTGGCCGTTCGGCACGGCGGAAGCCGTGTCCGAACTCGGGGGCGTAGAGTCGGGACATCTCGATGTCGGTGCGCGCGCGTGCACCGAGAGCCGGGCTTGCGAGGATCATGGCCTGGCGGTCGATCCCGGCCGCGCGGCACTGCTCGGCGATGTCGGAGAGGGTTCCGCGCAGGACGCGCTCCTCGCCCGGCCAGGTCGCCTTCTCCACGACGACCATGGGGGCGGAGTTCGGCCAGCCCGCGCGACGCAGGGCGTCGATGACCGCATCGATGTGGGCGATCGAGAGAAAGATGCAGAGCGAGCAATGATGGTGTGCCAGCGCATCGAGCGACTCGCGCTCGGGCATCGGCGTGCGTCCCTCGATGCGGGTGAGGATGACGGTTTGGGTTATCTCCGGAAGGGTCAGTGTCTCGCCCGCAGCCGCTGCCGAGGCCATCGCCGAGGAGACGCCGGGCACGATGCCGACCGGGATCCCGGCGCGGTCCAGTGGACCTGCCATCTCGGCCAGTGCTCCGTAGAGCGCCGGGTCGCCGGTCTGAAGACGGACGACCGTCTCGTGGCGCTGCGCCCGATCCATCAGCCAGCCGGTGATTTCGCCAAGATCCATGCCTTTGGAGTCGGCGATGTCGCAGCCGGGCGACGCCCATTGCAGGGCGGCCCGGGAGACGAGCGATCCGGCATAGAGGACGGCCCCGGCATCGCCCAGCAGACGACTGCCGCGGACCGTGATCAGATCGGCCGCACCCGGACCGGCACCGACGAACCAAACCTTACCCATACTGAACCTCACCCATAAGACTGTGCTCGCTGTCGACCCACGGTGAGTTGCATCGGCGAAGTCGCTTCCAGCATGATGCCTCGAACCGACAGCATAGATGGCCGGTCGATCGGCGCGCAATGCGTCCGGCCGCGCCCGGTCCTCGTCTTCAACACGGCCGCATCGACTCTCGAGCCATGACCCTTGCCCGAACCTGTCCCGCGCTGTTTCTCGCCGCTCCCGCATCCGGTCAGGGCAAGACGACGTTGGTCGCCGCACTGGCGCGCCATCATCGCAACCAAGGGCGGCGGGTGCGGGTCTTCAAGACCGGACCGGATTTCCTGGACCCCATGGTCCTCGGACGCGCCGCCGGGACGCAGGCCGAGTCTCTCGACCTCTGGATGGTCGGCGAGGCAGACTCGAGGCGCAAGCTCTATGCGGCCGCCGGCGCGGCGGATCTCATCCTGATCGAAGGGGCGATGGGGCTCTTCGACGGCACCCCTTCCGGGGCCGATCTCGCGCAGACCTTCGGTGTCCCGGTGGCGGTCCTGATCGACGCCGGCGGTATGGGCCAAACCTTCGGCGCGCTCGCGCTCGGCCTGGCCCGCTATCGGTCGAGCCTCCCGTTCGCAGGCGTCATCGCCAATCGGGTTGCCGGTGCGCGTCATGCCCAGATGCTGGCGGCCGGCATGCCGGACGGCATTCCCTTTCTCGGCGCGTTGCCACGGGTGGAAAAGGCCACGCTGCCCAGTCGACATCTGGGCCTCGTCCAGGCCGGGGAGATCGCCGACCTGGATGGGCGTCTCGACGCCGCGGCGCAGGTGATCGCCGACAGCGCCTTGGCCCGGCTGCCCGATCCGGTTCGTTTTGAACCACCCGCCGAGGTCGCCGTGGCCCCGCCGCCTTTGCTGGCCGGGCGCAGGATCGCCGTTGCCCGCGATGCCGCCTTCAGCTTCATCTATCCCGAGAACCTGGACCTGCTCCGCGCGATGGGTGCCGAGCTGGTCGAGTTCTCCCCGCTCGCCGACACCGCCGTGGTCGCCGACGCCATCTACCTGCCCGGCGGATACCCCGAGCTGCATCTGAAGCGGCTGGAGGGCAATCGCGCGATTAAGGCATCCATTCAGGGGCATGCGAACGCCGGTCGGCCGATCTATGCCGAATGCGGCGGTATGCTCTATCTACTTGAGTCACTGCTCGATCGCGACGGCGAGCGCGGCGCCATGGTCGGTCTGCTGCCGGGGGAAGGTCGTCTGATGCCGCGTCTGGTCGGGTTGGGCCTCGAATCGATCGCGCTGCCCGGGGGCGAAGCGCGCGGGCACAGCTTTCATCATTCAGCCCTGAAGAGTCCGATGACGCCGACCTGCACCGGACGACGCCGTTCCGACGGACAGCCGGGCGAGCCCTTTTATCGGCTCGGTCCGGTGCGGGCGAGCTACCTGCATCTCTATTTTCCGTCCGCCCCGGAGGCGGTGGCGGCGTTGTTTGGGCCTTGAGCACCTGTTCCACCCTGTTTCTGGGCGAGATCGCGAAGTCGCTCCAGGCGTCGGGGTTGCCGGGGAATCGCCGATCCGTCTTTGCAGGGATCAGGGTCCTGTGCTATAGGATTTGAATAGGGTCGTCCTCTTGGATTCTTTTGCTGTCTCCCCGACTCGGTGCGCAGACACGATGAGTGACCTCGACCTCGATATCCTCCTCCAGCCGATCTCTGCCGAATCTCCGGTAGGGGATGATCTCGAATACGATTCGGACTTCCTCGCCATGGTTCAGGCGGCCGCAGGCACGCCCGAGCGTCGCATGGGCGACAGCCTCGTCCCCGCGGAGGAGCCGGATTGGCGCCATGTGCATACCTTGGCCGTCGCTCTGCTAAAGCGATCCAAGGATTTGCGCCCAGCCGTATTCCTGGCGCGGGCATTGCTGCAAACACGTGGTCTTCCGGGATTGAGTGACGGGCTCGGGGTATTGACCGGATTGGTCAGTGGGTTTTGGGATGATCTTCATCCCCGGCTCGATCCCGAGGAGGACATGGATCCGGGCGCCCGGGTCAATGTGCTTCTCGATCTGTGCGGACACGGCACCCTCCTCATGCCGTTGAGAACGACCCCGCTGATTCGCTCTCGGGTCTTCGGTCACGTGACCTATCGAGACATCGAGATTGCCGAGGGCAAGGCGGCCGCACCCGGCGATGCACAGCCACGCGACAGCGCGGCCATTGCCGGGGCCTTCCAGGATTGCGACTTGGAGGAGCTGAGCTCGGCCGCGCTTGGTGCGAATGCCGCGCTTGCCGGGGCGCGCGCGCTGAGCGATGCCCTTGCTACCCATGTCTCCGCGGATCTCATGCCCGACCTCTCGCCGTTGACGGACCTACTCGGCGCAATGCAGGGGGTCTTGCAGGTGCGCCTCGATGAGCGCCGGCCCGCGTCGGTGACCGGGGTGCGGAGCGACCCGGACGCCGGACCGGGCGGGGAGAGACCGCCGCCATCGACCGCGGGTCATCCCGGAGTCGGCATCCATTCGCGCGAGGATGTCGTCCGGTCCCTGGACCGAATCTGCGACTACTACCTGCGCTTCGAGCCATCGAGCCCCGTTCCCTTGTTGTTGAAGCGTGCTCGACGGCTCGTGACCGGTAGCTTCGTCGACATCGTGCGCGATCTTGCCCCGGATGCATTACCCCAGATTCAGAAGGTGTGCGGGATCGACGACAAGGGCTGAAACCTGGCCTGCGGCCACATGCTGTTGACCCGAAGCCGCGGACCCTTCCAGAGCGAGGAGACTCTCAGTGGCGAAAGAAAGCAGTCAGAAGTTCATCGCCCGCAATCGGGCACCGCGGGTGCAGATCGAGTACGACGTCGAGCTCTACGGCGCCGAAAAGACCATCCAGCTGCCCTTCGTGATGGGCGTTCTCGCGGATCTCTCGGGCAAGCCCGTCGACGCCCTGCCTCCGGTCGCCGATCGCAAGATGCTCGAGATCGACGTCGACAATTTCGATGATCGATTGAAGGCGATGAAGCCGCGCGTGGCCTTCCAGGTGCCCAACACACTGACCGGGGAGGGCAACCTGAACGTGGAGCTGACCTTCGAGAGCATGGACGACTTCTCGCCGGCGGCGGTCGCGCGCAAGGTCGACGCCTTGAACAACCTGCTGACCGCGCGCTCGCAGCTCGCCAACCTCCTGACCTATATGGACGGCAAGAGCGGTGCCGAGGAGTTGATCGCCAAGGTGCTCCAAGACCCGACCCTATTGCAGGCCCTTGCCGCCGCGCCGAAGCCGGCGGATGCGCAGTCTCAGGCGGAGGAGAAATAAGATGGCCGAGACCGAGACCCAACCTCTGGCCCGGGAGAGCGCGACGGCCGAACCGATCGAGGCCGGTGCCTTTACCTCGCTGCTGCAGAAGGAATTCAAGCCCCGCTCCGACCGTGCCCGCGAGGCGGTGGAGGGTGCGGTACAGACCCTCGCGGCGCAGGCGCTGGAGCAGACCGCGCTCATCTCCGACGATGCCGTGCGCACCATCGAGTCGATCATTGCCGAGATCGATCGAAAGCTGACCGAGCAGGTCAATCTGATTCTGCATCACGCTGATTTCCAGGCGCTCGAAGGCAGCTGGCGCGGTCTGCATCATCTCGTGAACAACACCGAAACGGACGAGATGCTCAAGATCCGGGTCATGAACATCTCGAAAAAGGAGCTGCACAAGTCCTTGAAGAAATTCAAGGGAACGGCCTGGGACCAAAGCCCGATCTTCAAGAAGATCTATACCGAGGAATACAGCATGTTCGGCGGGGAGCCGTTCGGCTGTATCGTCGGGGACTATTATTTCGATCACAGCCCGCCGGATGTCGAGCTTCTCGGCCAAATGGCCCAGATCTCCGCAGCCGCGCATACCCCCTTCATCGCGGGGGCGGACGCGGGGATCATGCAGATGGAGTCCTGGCAGGAGCTGAGCAATCCGCGCGATCTGACCAAGATCTTCCAAACGCCCGAATATGCCGCCTGGAAATCGCTGCGCGAGTCCGAGGATTCACGCTATATCGGGTTGGCCATGCCGCGCTTCCTGGCCCGCTTGCCCTACGGGGCGAAGACCGATCCGGTCGAGGAATTCGACTTCGAGGAAGACACCGGCTTGGGCGACCACAGCCGCTACACCTGGTCGAACTCCGCCTATGCGATGGCCGTCAACATCAATCGGGCCTTCAAGCTCTACGGGTGGTGCTCGCGCATCCGCGGCGTGGAGTCCGGCGGCGCCGTCGAAGGGCTACCCGTTCACACCTTCCCGACCGACGACGGCGGTGTGGATATGAAGTGTCCGACCGAGATCGCCATCGACGACCGGCGCGAGGCGGAGCTGGCGAAGAACGGTTTCATGCCCCTCATGCACAAGAAAAATACCGACTTCGCGGCCTTCATCGGCGCCCAGTCGCTGCAAAAACCCTTCGAGTACGACGACCCGGATGCGACCGCCAACGCCAATCTGTCGGCTCGTCTGCCGTATCTCTTTGCCGTCTGCCGGTTTGCGCATTATCTGAAGGCGATCGTGCGCGACAAGATTGGGTCGTTTAAGGAGCGCGACGACATGGAGAAGTGGCTCAACAAATGGATCAACAAGTACGTCGAGCCCAATCCGGCCAACGCCTCGGAGGTCGACAAGGCCCGTAAACCGCTGGCGGCCGCGCAGGTCGTCGTCACGGAGGTCGAAGGCAATCCGGGGTATTACAACTCGGTCTTTTATCTGAGACCGCACTATCAGCTCGAAGGCCTGACCGTCTCTCTGCGGTTGGTTTCGAAGCTACCTTCGCAGAAGACTTAAACCGCGTCTCCGCTAAGGGTCGGGGATGCACAAAACGTCGAGCTCACTCGAAAATGAGCATCTCGCTCCGGGCGCGGTTCAGTATCGATTTCGTTTGTTAGGGTACACGCAGGTCCGTCAGGGAATCGGCGACTCCACAAGCCGATGCGATGGTAGAAGACGTCGGCAAACAACATTCCTACTTTAGCAGCGAGGAGGTTTGTCATGGCCGTTGATATGTTCCTGAAGATCGAAGGCATCGATGGCGAAAGCAGCGACGATGCCCATAGCAAGTGGATCGAGATCCTGAGCTTCAGTCACGGTGTCTCGCAGCCCGTCTCGGGTGCCAGTGCCACCGGCGGACGCACCGGGGGCCGTGCCGATTTCCAGAATCTCGCCGTGACAAAGACCATCGACAATGCCACGCCGGATCTCAACATCAAGTGCGCGAAGGGCGAGCACATCCCGAAGGTCGAGCTTGAACTCTGCCTGGCCACCGGCGACAAACACACGTTCATGAAGTACACGCTCGAAGACTGCATCGTCACCTCCGTGTCGCCGGGCGGGAGTCGCGGCGACGAGATCAAGCCCCTCGAGCAGGTCACCTTCGCCTACGGCAAGATCAAGTGGGAGTACACGCCGATCGACCATGCCGGCAAGGCGGGTTCGGCGACCGACCGAACTTGGAATCTGGAGACCAACAAGCAGGATTAAATCGCGCCCGGCGCGGTATGCGATGTTTTTGGATGGGAATGGCCCGGTCAGGCTTGACGACCGTTGGAGTCGGCGCGGTTTAAGATACTAAAAAATATTAAATTCTAAACCGCGTCTCACTGGGATCTCTCACTGGGATCGAGGATATCTCCGAAGCAAAAAGCACAAGGAAAACGACGCATGTCGCTCGGGACGCGGTTTATGTCGCCGGGTCATGCGTAACCGCTGAAGCCTAAGCGCGCCGGACACCAGATGCCCGGCGCCGGGAGACGCCTATGGGTGCCGAAGAGGCATTGAAGCAAGGCGACCTGGATGCCGCCCTCTCCGATTTAACCGATCGCGTTCGCCGCTCGCCGGCGGACGCGCGTCTGCGGACTTTTCTGTTCCAGTTGTTCGCCGTAATGGGTCAGTGGGACCGGGCGCTGAGTCAGCTCAATGTCGCCGGGGAGCTGGATGCCGGCACCCTCGCGATGGTCAGCACCTATCGCGATGTCCTGCGCTGCGAGGCCCTGCGTGCGCAGGTCTTCGCCGGGGAGCGCGACCCGTTGGTTCTGGGCGAGCCGGCGCAGTGGGTCGCACTCCTGTTCCAGTCACTGCGTCTCGCGGCTCAGGGGCGCATGGAGCAGTCGCAGGCGTTGCGCGAGCAGGCATTGGAGGCGGCCCCGATCTCGGAGGGGCGCATCGACGGGGAGCCGTTTGCCTGGATCGCCGATGCCGACGGGCGCCTGGGACCCATGCTGGAGATCATCGTGGACGGACGCTATTTCTGGGTCCCCTTCCAGCATCTGCGGGCGCTGGTGCTGGAGGAGCCGGCCGATCTGCGCGACCTGGTCTGGGCACCGGCACACATCACCTGGGCCAACGGGGGCGAGGCGGTCGCCTTCGTCCCGTGCCGTTATCCGGGCTCGGAGTCGAGTCCGGATCCGCGCATCCGACTCGCGCGTCTGACCGAGTGGACGGAGCAGGGCGGCGAGCTCTTCACCGGTCTGGGTCAACGCATGCTGACCACGGACGTCGGCGACTATCCCCTGCTGGCGACCCGCCGTGTCGAGATCGATCCGCCGTCGGAAGGGGTGTCCTGAGCGCAATGGCGGATCTGACCCCGAAAGAGCGTCTGCAGCCCTCGCTGCTCGACCGGCTGACGGACGATGCGCCGCAACAGCGCGAGGAGTCGCGGGAGCAGCGTGTCCTCTCGCCGCGCAAGCTCAAGCAATGTGTCATTCGGGATCTGGAGTGGCTCCTCAACGCCTGCGATCTGGCCACGGTCCAGGACTTGGACCCCTATCCGCAGGTCCAATCCTCGGTCGTCAACTACGGGATGCCGGATCTCGCCGGGCGCAACCTCTCCGGGCTCGACGTCCCGACCCTGGAGCGCCTGCTGCGCCAAGCCATTCTGCGCTTCGAGCCGCGCATCCTGCGGCAGGGTCTGAGTATCCGCGCCATCGTCGACGCCGAGCAAATGACACCGAACGCCATCCGTTTCGATATCGAAGGGGAGCTTTGGGGCACGCCCATGCCGCAGCGTCTCTATCTCAAGACCGACGTGGACCTGGAGAACGGCGAGATCCATGTCTACGAGACGACGCCGTCGAGCGGCTGAGCCACATCATGGATCCACGTCTCCTGTCCTACTACAACCGCGAGCTTACGCATCTGCGCGAGATGGGCGGCGAGTTCGCGGCCGAATTCCCCAAGATCGCCGGACGGCTGGGTCTTTCCGGTTTCGAGTGTGCCGACCCCTATGTCGAGCGTCTGCTCGAGGGCTTTGCCTTCCTGGCCGCCCGGGTCCAGCTCAAGATCGACGCCGAGTTTCCGGCCTTCACGCAGCACCTGTTGGAGACCGTCTATCCCCACTATCTGGCGCCGACTCCATCGATGACGGTGGTCCAGCTTCAGCCGGATCTCAACGAAGGGGCGCTCGCCGAGGGTGTCGCTCTGCCGCGCGAGACGCAATTGCGCAGCACCATCGGCAAGGGCGAGCAGACCGCCTGCGATTACCGCACGGCCCATGAGGTGCGGCTCTGGCCCCTCGAGCTGACGGAAGCGGAATATTTCACCCATATCGGGCCGGTCGCGAGGGCGGATCTGCCGGCCCTGCAACGCAGCAAGGCCGGGATCCGGCTGCGTCTGCGCATGACGGCCGGCCTGACCTTCGCGCAGCTCGCCCCGAGCCGGCCCGGCCTGTTCCGCCTGGATCTCTTCCTGCAGGGGACCGACCAGATCCCGTTCGATCTCTATGCCCAGCTGCTCGGCAAGACCACGGCGGTGCTGGTCCAGCCGACGGCGCGGCCGGTGCCTTGGATCGAGGTGCTCCCGCCGAGCGTCCTGCATCCGCTCGGCTTCGAAGAGGACGAGGCCCTCTTGCCCTATGCCCCGACGTCCTTTCACGGGTATCGGCATCTGCATGAATATTTCGCCTTTCCCCAGCGCTTTCTCTTCGTGGCCATCGAGGCGCTGGGGTCGATCCTGCGACGCATCGCCGCGCCCGAGGTGGATCTGATTCTGCTCTTCGATCAGACGGCCCCGTCACTCGACGGCATTCTCGGCGCGGGCAACTTCGCACTCCATTGCACCCCCGCAATCAACCTCTTTCCCAAGCGCTGCGACCGAATCCATCTCGGCGATGCCGGGCCGGACTATCACGTCGTTCCGGACCGGACCCGCCCGATGGACTTCGAGGTCTATCGCGTCGACGGTGTGACGGGTTACGGGGCCGCGACCACGGAGATGCGCGAGTTCAGGCCCTTCTATTCCGCCACCGACATGAGCGCGCAAGAAGCCGAGCCTGCCTACTACAGCGTGCATCGGGTGCCGCGCCGCCTCTCCTCGCGGCAGCGCCGACAGGGGCCGCGTTCGAGCTACATCGGCAGCGAGGTTTATGTGAATCTGGTCGACAGCGGGGATGCCCCTTGGTCGAGTCAGCTGCGTCAGCTCGCGGTGACCGGACTCTGCACCAACCGGGATTTGCCGCTGCAGATGCCCGTCGGCGCCGGCACGACGGATTTCTCGCTCGAGATCGGCGCGCCCGTGCAGGCGGTGCGTGTGGTGGCCGGGCCGACGCGACCGCAGCCTTCGCATGCGCACGGCGACACCGCCTGGCGCCTCATCAGCCATCTGTCTCTGAATTATCTCTCGATCGCCGACAGCGACGGCGGTACCGGCGCGGCGGCACTCCGCGAGCTCTTGGCGCTCTACGCGGATCTCGCCAACGCCGATGTCCGTCATCAGGTCGAAGGTTTGCGCGGTGTGGCCTCGCGCCCCGTCACCCGACGCCTGCCCGGCGTGCGGCCGGTCACCTATGCGCGCGGTTTGGAGATCAGTCTGCATTGCGACGAGACCGCCTTCGAGGGGACCGGCGTCTTCCTCCTGGGGTCCGTGCTCGAACGCTTCTTCGCCCGCTACTGCTCGATCAACAGTTTTACCGAGACCCTGCTCAAGACCGACCGTGGAGAGGTGATGCGATGGCCAGCGACGATCGGCCGCAGACCGATCCTGTGACGGCGCCTGCATTTGGCCTTGCTCCGGGTGATCTTGCGCAACCGGAGCAGAGTGCTCGACCCGAGTCACAGGCGACGCAGAACCGGGCGCTGCCCGACAGGGCGCGCGCTTCCGACCGCGGCAAGCAGACCCTACTCGGCGAGCTGGCGGCCGCACCCTGGCGCTTCGGGTTTTATCAGACACTGCGCCGGCTCGAAGCCCTGCAGCCCGAGCGCCCGAGGATCGGCGCCTCGGCCCGGCCCGTCGAGGATCCGATCCGACTGGGCCAGCAGCCTTCGATGATCTTCGCGCCGGCCGAGCTCGCCGCCTTGGTTCGGCCCGCGTCCGGACGGCCGCCGCGGCTCCTGGTCTACTTCTTTGGCCTGCTTGGCCCCAACGGTCCGCTGCCGCTGCATCTCACCGAGTACGCGCGCGAGCGGCAACGCAACGCCTCGGATCCAACCTTCGCGCGGTTTCTCGATCTCTTTCACCATCGGATGCTGACGCTCTTCTATCGCGGCTGGGCCCAGGCCCAGCCGGCCGTCAGCTTCGACCGCCCGACGCAGGATCGTTTCGGGACCTATCTCGGCGCACTGGCCGGGACCGGCATGCCTGCCTATCAGGGCCGCGATGCCATGCCGGATCTGGCCAAGCGTCATTTCGCCGGGCACCTGTCCTGCCAGACGCGCCATCCGGACGGGCTGCGTGCCATGTTGGCCGAGTTTCTGCGGCTGCCGGTGCGGATCGAGGAATTTATCGGGCATTGGCTGGTGCTGCCTCCCGATTGCCTGTTGCGCCTCGGCGAGTCGCCCGGCACGGGGGCCTTGGGACTTACCACGACGCTCGGCGGGCGGGTGTGGGATCACCAATCGAAGTTTCGCGTGTCGATCGGTCCGGTCGGCTTGGCCGATTATCTTCGGCTGCTGCCCGGCGGGGAGACCCTGCAGCGGATCAAGGCGCTGGTGCGGAACTATGTCGGGGATCAGCTCGATTGGGATCTGAACCCGGTGCTCGCGGCTGCCGAGGTGCCGCCGCTGCGTCTAGGCAGTGGCGGGCAGCTGGGTTGGACGACCTGGCTCGCGAGCGGCCCCTTGGGTCGCGACGGAGACGATTTGAAGCTCGATCCGCACAAGCGGCTCGATACGACGAGGAGCACACGATGACCGAGATCAGCCGCACCGCCCTCTTCGGCAAGCTCAATCCGCTGGCCTACAAGGCGATCGAAAGTGCCACCGTCTTCTGCAAGATGCGCGGCAATCCCTACGTGGAGCTGGTGCACTGGCTCAATCAGATCCTCCAGAATCAGGACTCGGACCTGCATCGGATCATCCGGCAGTTCGACCTGGATCCGGCCGGATTGGCGCGCGACTTTACCGAATCTTTGGATCGACTCCCGCGCGGCTCGCGCTCCATTTCGGATCTGTCCTCCGACGTCGAAGAGGCCGTCGAGCGGGGCTGGACCTACGGGACCCTGATGTTCGGCGAGTCGCAGGTGCGTACCGGCCATCTCCTGGTCGGGATGCTCAAGACCCGCGGTCTGCGCAGCGCCCTGCTCGGGATCTCGCGCCAGTTCGACAAGATCGTCACGGATACCCTGACCGACCGCTTTGCCGAGATCGTCTCGGGCTCGCCCGAGGATCGCCTGAGCGCAAGCGACGGCTTTCAGGTCGGCGGCGGCGCAGCGCCGGGAGAGGCGAGCGGGGCCATGGCCCCGGCCCAGATGGGCAAGCAGGAGGCGCTCAAGCAGTTTTCCATCGACCTGACCGAGCACGCCCGTAACGGCGAGCTGGATCCTATCGTCGGGCGTGACGAGGAGATCCGCCAGATGATCGACATCCTCATGCGTCGGCGCCAGAACAACCCCATCCTGACCGGCGAGGCCGGCGTGGGCAAGACGGCGGTCGTCGAAGGCTTCGCCTTGCGGCTGGCCTCGGGCGAGGTGCCGCCACCGCTCAAGGAGGTCAGCCTGCGGACCCTGGACGTGGGCCTGCTGCAGGCCGGCGCGAGCATGAAGGGCGAGTTCGAGAATCGGCTGCGTCAGGTCATCGAAGAGGTGCAGGCGTCCCCGAAGCCGATCATCCTCTTCATCGACGAGGCCCACACGCTGATCGGCGCCGGCGGGACCGCCGGCACCGGCGACGCTGCCAACCTGCTCAAACCGGCGCTCGCCCGAGGCACGTTGCGCACGGTCGCGGCGACGACCTGGAGCGAGTACAAGAAATACATCGAGAAGGATCCGGCCCTGACCCGCCGCTTCCAGGTCGTCGCCATCGACGAGCCGAGCGAGGAGAAGGCGATACTCATGGTCCGCGGCATCGCCTCAACCCTGGAGAAGCATCACCAGGTGCAGCTGCTCGACGAGGGTCTGGAGAGTGCGGTCCGACTCTCCCATCGCTATATCCCCGCGCGTCAATTGCCCGACAAGGCCGTCAGCCTGCTCGATACCGCCTGTGCCCGAGTTGCCATCAGTCAGGCGGCCGAGCCGGCCGAGGTGGAGGACTGCCGACGCCGGATCGAGGGGCTCGAGACGGAGCTGGCGATCATCGATCGCGAGACGGCGGTGGGTGTCGATACGCAGGAGCGGGCACGCGCGGCAGGGGAGGCGGTGGCCGAGGAGCGCGAGCGCCTGGAGGGGCTTCGCGGCCGTTGGGAGGCCGAGAAGGCGCTGGTCCACGAGATCCTCGATCTGCGCGCCGTGCTGCGCGGCCATCAGGCACCGGTCGAAGGGACAGGCAGTCCGTTGGAACAGGCCGCAGAGGCGGTTGCGCCGGCGCCGGCGGATCGAGATCCGAACGACGCCGATTCGTCGACGCCGGAGCCGTCTTCCGATCCGGGATCGGCGTCTTCGGCGGTCTCGCCAACGCTGTCGGACGCCGAGCGCACGTCCGCATTGGAGCGGCTGCGCGCGCTCCAAGCCGAGTTGCAGAGCCTCCAAGGGGAACGTCCCCTAATCCTCCCGAGCGTCGACGCTCAGGCCGTCGCCTCGGTCGTCGCCGATTGGACCGGCATCCCGGTCGGACGCATGGTCAAGGATGAGGTGACGGCCGTCCTGAACCTGGCGGACACGCTCAACAAACGTGTCATCGGCCAACGCCATGCGCTCGAGATGATCGCCAAGCGGATCCAGACCTCGCGCGCGCGTCTCGACAACCCGAGCAAGCCGATCGGGGTCTTCCTGCTCGCCGGTCCCTCCGGTGTCGGCAAGACCGAGACCGGCCTCGCCCTCGCCGAGGCCCTTTACGGCGGCGAGCAGAACATCATCACGATCAACATGAGCGAGTTCCAGGAGGCCCATACGGTCTCCACGCTCAAGGGTGCGCCCCCCGGCTATGTCGGCTACGGCGAGGGCGGCATCCTCACCGAGGCCGTGCGGCGCAAGCCCTACAGCGTGGTCCTGCTCGACGAGGTCGAGAAGGCCCACCCCGACGTGCACGAGATCTTCTTCCAGGTCTTCGACAAGGGCTGGATGGAGGATGCCGAGGGACGCTACATCGACTTTCGCAATACCCTGATCCTGCTGACGACCAACGTCGGCACGGATCTGATCATGTCGCTGTGCAAGGATCCCGAGCTGATGCCCGATGTCGAGGGGATCGCCAGCGCCCTGCGTCAGCCACTGCTCAAGGTCTTCCCGCCCGCGCTGCTCGGGCGACTCGTCGCCATCCCTTACTATCCGCTGAGCGACGAGATGCTGGGCGCCATCATCCGGTTGCAGCTGGGCCGCATCGTTCGGCGGATCGCAGAGAACCATCGTGCCGCGCTGACCTACGACGAGGCCGTCATCGATTTGATCGCCCGGCGCTGCGCCGAGGTCGAGAGCGGTGCGCGCGTAGTGGACGCCATCCTCACCAATACGGTGCTGCCGGCCATCAGTCGTGAGCTGCTCAATCGTACACTCGATGGCCAAGGGCTTACGCGGGTCTCGATCGGGGTCGACGATTTCGGGTTCGGCTACGCGTTCGAGTGATCAGTTGCTAGCCCGCCGTGGTGATCTGGCGGAAAGGCTCGGCTTGACTATACTCGGGTAACACTTCAATCGAGATTCTGCAATGCCTCTGAGTCAAAGCCATCGCGCTATTTCGGTGAGCACGCCACTCGGCGAGGACGTGCTGCTGCTTCGTGGTGTGACGGGTGCGGAGCGTCTCGGTGCTCCATTCGCCTATGAACTGGATCTGGTCAGCGAAGATGTCGATATTCTTCCCGGTGACCTACTCGGGAAGACAGCGACTATCAGTTTACGCCTGCCTCGCGGCGGAAAGCGCTTTTTCAACGGCCATATCAGCCGTTTTTCTCACGTTGGTTTCGATGGCGCGAATGGGCTTTACCGCGCGACCCTCGTCCCTTGGCTGTGGCTTCTCTCCCGAACCTCCGATTGCAGAATCTTTCAGGAACAGGCGGTTCCCGACATCATCAAAGGTATCTTCCGCGAGCATGGATTCACAGACTTCGAGGAGCACCTCTCCGGATCCTATCGAACCTGGAACTATTGTGTGCAGTACCGAGAGACCTGCCTGGACTTTGTCACTCGGTTGATGGAGCAGGAGGGTATCTACTACTACTTCAGGCATGAAGACGGCAAACACACGCTGGTCCTGGCCGACAGCTACAGTGCTCACAAGGTCGTTGAGGGTTACGAGGAGATTCCGTATTTCCCGCCGGACGAAACGTCACTGCGCGAGCGGGAGCATCTGAGTGATTGGGCGATCGTCAGCACCGTGTGCGCAGGCGCTTTTGCCCACACGGACTACGACTTCACCGCGCCGAAGAAGAACCTTCTGGCCAAACGTGCCAGTCCGAAGGATCATGCCTTTGCAGATCTCGAGCGTTATGACTTCCCGGGAAGCTACAGGTCGAACGCCGACGGGGAAAACTATGCGCGGATCCGCCTTGAAGAGCTACAGGTCGACTATGAAGGAGTCAATGCAGGGGGGAACGTCCGAGGATTGGCATCCGGGGCCCTCTTCACGCTGACGGGGTACCGGAGGGAAGACCAAAATCGGGAATATCTGATCCTGTCGACGGACTACGTGTTGAGGTCAGATCCGTTTGGTTCCGCGGCCGAAATGCCCGAGGATCCTATCGTTCAATGCCGAATCACCGCAATCGATGCGCAAACCCCGTTTCGCCCGGCGCGGGTAACCGCGAAGCCGGTCGTTCAAGGGATTCAGACTGCAACGGTGGTCGGCAAGGAAGGCGAACGCATTTGGACAGATAAGTACGGTCGTGTAAAGGTTCAGTTTCACTGGGACCGCTATAGCGTATCGAACGAGAACAGCTCCTGTTGGGTGCGCGTCTCCCAGAACTGGGCAGGGAAGACCTGGGGCGGGACGTATATGCCGCACATCGGCCAGGAAGTGCTGATCAATTTTCTGGAAGGAGACCCGGATCAGCCTATTGTCACCGGGCGTGTCTACAACCAGGACAACATGCCGCCCGAGAAACTGCCCGAGCACCAGACGCAGAGTGTCTGGCGGGATCACGGAGGCAACGAGACAATCATGGAAGGCACTGAGGGCAAGCAGTTCATTCATACTCAGCAATCCTGCGGTAACGAGCTCCTGATGGACGGTTCGAGCGGGAACGAGAAAATCGAGCTTAGGGATAAGTACGGCAATGAAGTCATCCTGGATGCCGTTGCCGGAACCATCACTATTCATTCCCCGTCCCATGAATCGAAAATTGTCTTGGGCAAGAGTATCGAAGCGAGCAGTCTGAGCGATCTCATTGAACGGTTTCAGGGTAACTGGGAGGCGGATATCGTCGGCAGCACGAAGATCAAGGTCGGTGCCGATGTGACGGAGGTCTTCGTTGGAGCACAGCATAAGACCATTTTGGGCTCGGTAACGAAGCTTATCAGTCCGCACAAGGGCGAAGCCATATTCGGTTGGGAGAACAAGGTCATCGGCGGGCGGAAATCCGAGTACGTCAAGGGAAGCGTGGTCAAAGGCCACTGGGGTACGGAGATGAAATTGGGCAAGAGTAAGCAAGCCGACAAGGCGCCTTTCCTCATACACAACCTCGGCAAGGCCTATTACAGCGTCAAAGGCGTTGTTGCCCAGAAGATGGCCACGTGGAGAACCGAATGCGAGGGAAAGGCATATACGAAGGCACAGGATATTTATCTGGACGCCGGCGGGGACATGGATTTCAAGGGGGGCGTACACAAGATTAGTGCGACCGAGGCGTTCGAAGAGTATGAGACGATGATGTGCAAGGCCGACGATTGGAAGGTCAAGGCATCCAATGCCAAGATCAACGCGAAGATGAATGTAAAGGACGGAACCCTTGTGATCAAATAAACGTGGTTCTCGGTGAGTCGGAGAGTCCTATGCATGTTTTTTGCGACACGCCGGTTTCGTTTGGTTGGACCGTTTGGAAGAAAGATGCGTTCACGTATCAGACGTCGTTCATCGTCAAGGGGACATTCCTACTACGAAACGGGGAGGCGGTCTTGGCTTTGGAAGAGCCGGATACCCTGATCGGGGAAGTCGGCTACGAGGGCGAGGACGCGCAGAGCCCGCGCTACGCTTCAGACTTTGTTCCTTTCAAACATCGGGCCGATATTCTGCTTTCCGGGGTCGCCTATGCGCCCGAGGGTCGCGCGGTGACCGTCTGTGACACGACTCTTTGCGTCGGCGACATCTCAAAAACCTTGCTTGTCATTGGACCTCGACGCTGGTCGAAAATGGACCCTGATGCGTTCCTCAGTATTCCGCTGATATACGAGAATGCCTACGGGGGACCCGGTCATCGGCCGAACCCCGTGGGCAAGGGTTTGGTTTCCGACGAACTTCCGAATGTCGAGTATCCCGGCGAACTGGTCGAACGACGACACCAGAGACCGCGCCCGGCTGGCTTTGGACCTCTTTCCGAGTCGTGGGTGCCACGGAGCCTAAAGTTTGGAACATGGGGTCTACGCGCGCCCGGAGTCGATCGAGTGTCGTACCCCGAAAACCTTGATTGGGCGTTCTTCAATGCGGCACCTGAAGACCAGCAAGTCAATGGCTATCTACGCGGCGATGAATCGCTTTCGCTCACAAACCTGCATCCAATTCATGCACACTACACGAGTCGCTTGCCGGGGCTTCGCATGCGATTGTTCGTGAATCGTCGAAGCGCTGCGGGCGCGCTTGAACTCGACGAGTTACAGCTGAATCTGGACACGCTTCAGATCGATATGCAGGCCGAGAAGATGAACTTGGTGTGGAGAGGGCTCGCCTCGACGCGGTCCGTGAAACTCCGGGAGATCGAGCACGTCTTGATCGCCGCCGAGGAGATGGCTGTCCCTATCGTACCGCACGAGCAGTATCGTGTGCGCCTGGCGCAGCTCTTGCGCGGCGCGGAGCCCGAGATCGAGTTGCCTTCCGCTCCGCCGGATCCCTGGCGAGAAGAGATTGCCCGGATGGAGGAAGAGGCGCATGAGGCGGAAGAGGAGTTTGCGCGTATCGAGGCCGATTGGGATGCCGAGCACCAAAGGGCGCTGATGGCTTTTGTCGAGGCGGGCGTCTCGGTTGCTCATTCGATACCCGATTTCGATCACGCTCGGTTTCGGGCGGAAGTCGCCGTCCATGATCCTGCAATTGCGGAGGAGATGGAGCATTTCATTGCGGAGACGGAACAGGCGGAGCGGGAAATGGAGGCTATGGAGGCCGAGATGGCGGAGGGAACCGCCCTGTCATCCGCCGATGTGGCAGCAGCGAGGAAACTGGGAGTCAGTCTCGCCGGGAAGGACCTGTCCGGGTTGGACCTATCAGGTCTCGACCTTGCCGAGATGGACTTGAGTGGCGCGGTGTTGCGAAGGGTCCGCTTGTGCCGCGCGCGGTTGACGTCGGCGAACCTAAGCAACGCGACCTTGTCGGGCGCGGACCTTGGCGACGCGAATCTGGACGGGGCCTCGTTGGTCGACTCCGATTTCACCAAAGCAACTCTCGCCGGCGCGACGTTCCGTAGAACAGCCTTGGATCACGCAACGCTCTCGCAGCTCGATCTCAGTGCGATCGACTTTTCCGGATGTACAGCGGTCGGGACGGATTTCTCCAGATCGAACCTGACGGGAGCGCTTTTTCGAGGGGCTCGGTTGAGTCGGGCCGACTTCACGGCAAGCATCATGCTCGGGGCCGATTTCTCCGGAGCCGACCTTGAGGCCGCGCAACTGGAAGAGGTCCAGGCAGAGGGCATCATTCTGGTACAGGCACGCGCGCAAGGGCTGCATGCCGGCGATGGATCGGATTTCTCCAACGGGCGCTTTACCGACCTCTGGGCGCCTGGCTCCATATGGGACGACTCAAGCGCAGACGGTGCAAATTTCACGCGTGCCGTCTTGAGCGATGCGCGATTCGACGGTGGGCATCTGCAGGGCACCGTATTTGATGCAGCTCGTCTGGAGTCAGCTGCCTTTGATGATGCGTTTCTTCGGGGTGCGCGCATGCGTTGCGCGAACCTTTTGCGCGCAACGTTCGAACGCTCCGATCTTGGAGGGGCCTGTCTCGAGGGGGCGAATTTGTACGAGGTTTCGTTCGCCGACACACGATTGGACGGCGTGATGCTCAGTGGCGCCAACCTGAAAGGGACGGTATTGGAGCAAGCCTATGAAGGGTGAGCCATTGTCGCTCGATGAGCTGCGGGCAATGCTGCCGAATGGCTTGCTTGCCTCGGAGCGCGAGCTGTTCCGATTGGACCTAAGCGGAATGGACCTCCAAGGCAGCGACTTCCGAGGGGCCCTTCTTTCGGAGATCGATTTGTCGGGGTCGGATCTAAGCCATTCACGATTCGACGATGCCGTCATACAGGGAGCAAAAGTCGATGGGGCACGCTTTGACGGTGCGAGCTTCATTGGGGCGGTTTTGTCGGGCTGCATCGGAGAATATGGCGATTTCGGGTCTACGAATCTCACGGACGCTGTCGTGTCGGACTGCGTCCTACCCGGGTCGCGCTGGGATAGCTCCTGTCTAAAGGGCCTTGCACTCGTCGGGGGTAACCTCACCGGCGCGGTATTGACCAATTGTGTGCTGGTGGATGCGTGGTTGACCGAATGCGATCTCTCGGGTTGCGATTTCACCGACTCCGATCTCACTGGTGCAGTCTTGTCTGCAGACCTGACGATGTCGGTTTTCCGCAATAGTCGCCTCGGATCAACTGAATTCCAGGAATGCATCTTTAACGGAGCGTTTCTCGGGGACGCGTTGGTTGATGGTGCTTCCTGGATGGATGGTAGCTTCGTCGGAGTGGCGAGTTTTCCCAAGAAGGTATCGAATCTCGACTTCTCACGGTGCGATTTCACGAGACTCGATCTCTCGGGCACCGATTTCAGCGGGTCATTTCTCGGCGAAGCATGTTTCGAGGGTTCAACGCTAAGGAACTGCGTATTCAGGAGCGCCCGCTTTTCGGATGCGCGGTTTACGAAAGCCGACTTGACAGGAGCAGATCTCTCTGATGGTTCGGGTGCCGACGCGGATTTCACCGCCGCCATCATGGCGGATGTCGCAGCGAATCGAGCCACGTTGACCCGATGCTGCTTCGATAACGCTCGGTTTCGCGATTGCGCGCTGCGCGGCGCGGACCTGGGCGGGGCGCGAATCGCTTCGGTCCAATTGCAGGCGGCGGACATCCGCGGGTCGCGCCTGCGCGATGTTTCGCTCGTCGGGGCCGTCTTCTCGGCGCAGGACCTGACCGATTGCCACTTTCTCGACTGTGACCTGAGCAAATCGCGCTTCGATCACGCAACCTTGACCGGCGCTAGCTTTTCGGGATCCAGGTTAACGGAAGCTGATCTCCGTGCAAGCCATCAAGACGAAGGGCCGGACTACAGCGATGCCGTTCTCGACGGTGCCGATTTTTCCAATTCCGACCTCGTCGCAGCCGACTTCTCCGGGGCTTGCCTGCGTGGGGCCAATTTCACCGAGACGCGGTTTCTCAGAACCGATTTCGAAGGGGTGGCTATCGAGCAAGCGATCATCCGCAAGACCCAGTTCCTCGCGTGCGACATGACGGGAGTCGCCTTGCCCGGAAAGGACCTTTCGGACTGCGATTTTACGGATGCCGACTTATCCGGTGCGAACCTCGAGAACGCCGTCTTGGACAGATCCACGCTCCAAGGCTGCGATTTCACGGCAGCCTCTTTGAACGGTGCGCAGCTGTCGGATGTTCAGGGCGCGTCTTCGGACTTCACATCCGCCGCCCTGAGCGGCGCGGCGCTCAGGCGATCGAATTTTTCCCAATCCTGTTTTGAGCAAGCGATTCTCGATGGAGCCATCTTGGAAGGATGCAGCTTAACCGAGACCCTGTTTGGAAAATCGCGGCTCTCGGGAACGACTTTCCGGGATGTCGATCTGCGATACGCCGACTTTTCGTATGCGACAGCTGCGGGGGCGCAGTTTCGAGACTGCGATCTCTCGGGGAGCAATCTGCATGCATTTGCGGCGGCAGGTGCATCTTGGGATGAGGTGAAACTGGATGGTGTCGGGCGCACGGACGAAGCTCGCTTGTTCGCCGAGACGTGGCAGCCACCACTTAGAGAGCTCGGGAGCCCATGATGCAAACATCAAACGCCGCGTTTCACCCGATGGAGGCAGACCATTCGCTTTATCTTGGGCCGGGTCGGGTTGTTGCCGTCACCCCCGCCAAGCTGAAGATTGCTGTCACCGAGCAGTGCGAGTGGGCGCAACTTGCGCTTGGATACCCGTACCGCGCCCGGATCGGAGATACGGTTCTTGCAATCGCGCAGAATGGATCCTGGTACGTGATCGGTGTGCTTTCGGGCAACGGAGACACGGTCTTGTCCGTACCCGGTGATCTTAAGCTGAGCGCGCCAAGAGGGCGGATCGATCTCGTTGCAGCGAAAGGAATGCGCCTGCGCAGCCCCCGTCTAGTGATCCATACAGACGCAATGTCCGTCATTGCCAAAAGCATTCAAGAAACGTTCGAGTATGCCGCGCGAACCATTAAGGATGCATTCGACCTACGTGCAGGATGGATACGGACAACGGTCGATCGCGATTTCCGGGTTCGCGCCGATCGAATCGTGCAGCGTGCACAGGATGAGGTCAAGCTGGACGGGCGGAAAATTCACCTGGGATAGGGGCGCGGGAGATGATGCAGGCATCTACAAACGGTGGCGGTAGTTGCGCGACGACCGGGCCGACGGATGTCTGCAAGACTCCGACCCCCGGGGGACCAGTGCCGATGCCCTATCCGAATATTGCTCAGAACACCCAAGTTCAGGGTTCATCTGCCTCGAAGAAGGTCAAGATACTCAACAAAAAGACGGTGGTTGTCGGCACCAAGATCAGCCTGTCGACAGGAGACGAGCCTGGCTCCGCGGGCGGCGGTGTTGTTTCGAATAAGATTAAAGGAAAATGCACCTTTAAGACGGGTAGCTCCCGAGTAAAAGCGGAGGGAAAGAAGGTCTGTTATCTCGGATCGATGACCGGTATGAACGGAACTCCCGATAATACAGTGGGTGCGCAGATTGCCCCAAGCCAAACGAAGGTGACGGTGATGCCTTAGTCCGATTTCGCACTTACCGGTCCTTGCGAACGCGCGTCGCGGTTTGGTTTCCGCGTCTGGTTGGGTTTGGCCCGGAAGCTAGCTCCGGAATCTCGCCGTTCCGCAACCAGCTCAAGCCGAGTCGCGATCACTGCAGATGCCGGCCAACGATGAAACCGTTTTCGTTCCTCGCGGGAGGGTCTCGATGCCTTCTCTTCCCCCGATCGAGGTCGAGTATCCGGATGCGCGAGGTATCCCCTGTCGGTGCCATTACAACCAAGCGGTCCTCATTGGTCGTGGTGATGATTGCGGGCTGCGCATCCTGCATTCGGAGGTGAGTCGTCATCATCTGGCGATTTTTCCCGAGGCGGGACGCTGGTGGGCCCGTGATCTGGGAAGCAGCAACGGCACGCTGATCGATGGTCGTGCGATCGACAAAATCCCGCTTGAAGGAACCACGACATTGGCGCTCGGTCCCGGGGGGCCGCGCATCAAGTTGATCCTGCCCAGGGTGCAGCCGGCGGAGCGGGGGTCCGGGTCGTTGGAGCAGATCGCCAAACATTACTTCCAGGATGACCCACCGGGCGTGGCCGGCGAGCACACCCTGATGGTGCGCAAGGCGTTCCGGGATTTGCGGCGCCGGCAGCGTGCAGTCTATGTCGGGCTCATCGGGGCGGTCGTTCTACTTCTGGTCGCAGTCGGCGGCTTCGCCTGGTTTCAGCATCAGCAACTGCAGCAGACAGCTCGTCTGGCAAACGACATCTTTTACGACATGAAGGAGTTGGAGCTCCAGGTCGTCAATCTGGAGGTCAGCATCGGCGAGGAGGCTTCCGCCGAGCTGAAGGCGCAGGTTGCTGAGTCGAAGCGTCGGCTTGCGGCGATGCGCGAGCGCTACGACGCCTTCGTCGAGAAGGTCCAGGCGGCTAGGCCGGTGCCGTTGAATAGCGAGGACAAGCTCATCCTGCATATCGCCCGTGTCTTCGGCGAGACCGAGGTGGATGTTCCCGATGACTTTACCGCGGAGGTGAAGTCCTACATCCGCAAATGGCAATCCTCGCCGCGACTCGTCCGGGCGATTCGCCGCCTCAACGAGAACGGGTACGCTCCGACCATTCAGCGCGCCCTGACCGAGCAAGGTCTGCCGCCGCAGTTCATCTATCTGGCGCTGCAGGAGAGCAATTTTCAGCCCCGGATCGTCGGTCCGCCGACCCGCTACGGTCGCGCTAAGGGGATGTGGCAGTTCATTCCCGACACGGGCAAGCGATACGGGCTGCAACCCGGGCCGCTGCAACATCTCGGCGAGTACGACCCCGCAGATCAGCGGCACGATTTCGTCAAGTCGACCCAGGCCGCCGCCAAGTATCTGAAGGACATCTATCGGACAGATGCCCAAGCCTCGGGCCTGTTGGTCATGGCCTCCTACAACTGGGGAGAGGGCAACATCATCAAACGGGTGCGGCAGATGCCGGCGAATCCCCGTGAGCGCAACTTCTGGCAACTGCTGCGCCAGCATAAGATCCCGAAGGAGACCTACGACTATGTCTTCTACATCGTCGCCGCGGCTGTGATCGGCGAGAACCCTGCGTTGTTCGGATTCGATTTCGAGAATCCGTTGGCACCCTGATGTGCACCCGGATGTGCGCCGGATGATGCGGCAAGGGATGCGGTGTGCTTGGGCCGGATCTGTCCTGGTGTCGAGTCTTTTCTTGTGGAGTTGCGCGACCGATCCGGGTCAATCTGCCGACGCGCTTGCGGATTCGCATGGTTTGACCCGCGAGGTGGTATCGGGGCGCGGGTTCGATCATCTGATCTTTCGGCGACCGGCATTACCGGCGGGCGCCGATCACCCGGCGGGGATCCACGTTTATCTCGAGGGCGATGGCCGGCCTTGGGAGACGCGTCATCGGGTCTCGATCGACCCGACGCCGAGCAATCCGCTTGCGCTGAAACTCATGGTGCGAGATCCGGCGCCCGTGGTGTATGTCGGGAGACCCTGTTATCAGGGGTTTGCTTACGCCGAAGGCTGCCGCCCCGAGCTCTGGACACATGACCGTTATGGCTCGGAGGTGGTTGAGAGCATGGTGTCGGCCATCGAGCACGCCTTGCCGCCGTCGGAGCGACCGCCGATCACCTTGATCGGCTACAGCGGAGGCGGCGTCCTCACCATGCTGATCGCGGAGCGGTTCGAGGGTGTCGAGCGCGTGATCACGGTCGCGGCCAATCTGGATATCGATGCCTGGGCGGACCACCACGGCTACAATCGGTTGGCTGGATCGCTGAATCCGACCCGGCAAGGGCCTCTCGACCCGCGAATCCGGCAGATCCATCTGTTCGGAGATCGCGATCGTCAGGTCCCTCCCTGGACCATCGAGCGGTTCCGTGCGGTCAATCCCGACGCGACCTTCAAGAGCATCCCGGGTTTCGACCACCGCTGTTGCTGGATCGAGCAGTGGCCGAAAATCATCGGAGAGACTCTCCAGCCCTCGCCTCGATAGGCGAGGGGAGCGAAGCCGAACAGGCGCGGGTCAGAACTCCATCCGAACCCCCGCGGTCACGTTGTGCTCACTGTAATTCTCCATGCCGAGCGAGGTCTGGAAGCTCACGAAGGCGATACGTCCCTGTCCGAATTGGGCGCCGAGGCCGACGCCGAGACGGATGAGATCGGTGTCCAGCGCATCCGTGGGCAAGGCAAATCCAAACCGGTTCGGGTCGTTCGCGAAATACCCTTGCACCTCGTCGTCGCCCTGCTCGAACTCGTGCTCCCACTCGATCCAGCCTTGCGGGATGAGCACGGCTTTACTGGTACTGATCGAGCGAGAAAGCTGAGCGCCCAGGATGCTCGACAATGAGGTGGCGTCCTGTCCCGCGATGACGAGGTCGAGTCCGTTTGCGCCTTGCTCGCGATAGTCGTCGAGCGAAGCACTCGTGTAGCGCAGGCGGCCATACATGTCGATGATACTGCCGCCGCGGATCAGGTCATATCCGGCTCCGAACAGAAGGGTATATTGGTCGCCGTCGAAATTCGCCTTGGCCTGTCTGGTGTTGCCCAAGAGGCTATAGGCGATATTGCGGTCTTGATCGTAGCTGTCCCACCCGTAAGTGGCCGATCCCTCGAGATAGAAATGATCGGTGGGATAGTAGGTGCCGTAGAGCGACAGGCTCCAGCTATCGCCGTCGAGACTGCCGCCTGCGGCATCGATGTCGACCTCGGTGCTCGCAAACCCCATTGCCGCGCCCAGGATCAATCCGTCCGTGAAGCGATAATCCGCGCCCGCGGTCAATCCCAGGGTGTCGAACTCGAAGCCGTCCTCGTTGGTCGTCTTGTCTTTGGAGCCCCATTGGACATCTCCGGTGATGAAGATGCCCAGACGCTCGAACGGCCACGCCTCGTCGGCACTCGCGCCTCCTCCGGATTCGATGCCCCGATCGATGGCGCTCGCCAACAACCCGCCTTGAATGGTCTGCTCGCCGATCCCGACCGTGAGTCCGCGCAGACTGATCCCGCGCGCGCCGCTTCGCAGGGCCGAAAGCCGCTCGGTCAGATTGTCGACCTGGACGGATGAGATCTGGGTGACGAGCTTGCGTGGTGCACTGGCTTGCTCGGGGGTCAAGGCGACGATGCCCTGAGCGACGGCACCCAGGTTCGTCCCCGAGTTGGCGATGAGGGTTCTGCACTGATTGAGCAGGTCCTGCTCGCCTGCCGAGAGTGCGCTGCGCTGTCCGAGCGTGTTCAGGGCGGGGCAGAGGGAATCGAGAGCGCCCGCCACCGAGCGTTGACCGGGGCTCAGTCCGGGCAGATCCGCGAGCGGCGACGAGGCGATCGCGTTGAATGTGGTCGAGACCGTTCCACCCTGTGCGCTCAAGGTGGCGCGCACGGCATATTGCGTTTCGTTGCCGGGGGTCAGCACGGCGCTGGCCTCCCCCGATGCGTTCGTGGTCGACTGGGTTGTCGAGAGGCTGCCGTCACCCTGTACGACCTCCCAGAGCACAGCCAAACCGGACACCGCTCCGAGCGTATTGGTCGCGCGGACGATGAATGGCGCCAGCGGCTGCTGCGAGGTGACGAGCTGATCGTTGCCCGAGACGACGGTCAACGCGAGAGGCAATGCCGTCCGACCGGTAATTGAGAGCGTTGCCGATGCCGGCGTGCCGACGACATAGCCCTGCCCGGGCTGGAGGGTGACCGTCAGATCGGTGTCGGGACTGCCCGGCTCTCCGGATATCGGGGTGACGCTGATGCTGGCGCTGGTCTGTCCGGCAGGGATCACGAGTGCGCCGGACAGCGGTTCGAAATCGACCCCGGCAGTGGCGCTGCTGCCAAGGCTGTAGGTGACCGTGACGCCTCCTTCGCCTGCAGGACTCGACAGGCTGACGAGAAACTCGCCGGGATCGAGCGGCTCCTTCGACGCGGTCGGGTCACTCGCCACGATGCTTGCGATCATGGTGGCATCCAGGATGGTCATGGTCGCGGACGCGACACAGTCGCTCGGCGGAACGTCGAAACCCGGGATCCGACAGGTCGAGCTGCCGAGGACGACCGTCTCGTCTCCTTCGGCGAGATCGTCGGCGAGCGGATCGATCCTGACCGAAGCCGTCCCGGATGCCTTTCCGAATTCGCAGTCCTGCGTGTCCAGGGTCATCGGAACCGAGACGAGGTTGCCGGGTGCGCCGGTCGCGAGATAATCGACGTCGGGTATTGCGCTGCCCCCGAAGGCGACGGAGACCTCGACAGTGGACGTGTTCAGGAAACAGGGAAAATCCGGGTCCGTGACCTGGATGATGAAAGCCCCGGGCGCTCCGCCTTCCTGAATGCCGGCAGGATCCGCGGTGATCGTTGTCGCGGGCGCCGCGGTGGCTTGCGAGAGCGGCATGGATCCCGCGAGCAGCACGAGGCCCGCGAGCAGCCAGCGCGCGACGGCAGACCGTCGAGCGCCGATCACGGTCGAGGCGTCTGAGCCCTTCTTCCGCCCTGGTTGTTCTGAATCCGAGCGCGCGTTGTTCCACGTCGACATGACGTTTGCCCCCTCTTATAACGAACCGATGTCTCTCGGTTACTGTTGTGCCATCACAGGTGCGGCGACCTCCAGCACCCGCTCCAAACCCTCGGCGGCGACACGTTGCGTCTCGGCCTCTTGCGTGAGCGCGACGTATTGGTCGATCAAGCGGCGATCGGCGCGGATCGCCGGCTTTGCCTGATCAATGAGTCGTGTCTCCCGACTGCGGAGCACGATGTCCTCCTTGGCACGATCACGCGCGGTCTCGGCGCGGATCAGCTCCTGATTGCGTGTCTGCGAGACCGCTGCGATCTGCTTGAGCTCCGCTCGGGCGGGCTGGACCACGTCCGGCTGAACGGTCGAGACGCGTTCGATGTCGGGCTGCCGGGCGAGGTCCGCCGAGGGCGGTTGGGTCGCCGCGACCGGGCGCGGGGATGACGGAGCCGATCGCTGCGGGGCGGTGCGCGATGTGGCGGCGGGCCGAGGTACAGAGCCGCCGGAGCGCCGTTTCGTCTGGGCTACGGCTTGAGAAAGATAGACGATCTTGTCCTTCTGAAGTCCGGCGGCCTGACGAAACCAGTCCAGGGCCTCGACGGGATCCCGCTGCACTCCCAGACCCTTTTCGTAGAGTGCGCCGAGCCGGAGCTGGGCGCGTGGCGAGCCTTGGACGGCGGCCTTTCGATACCATTGCGCCGCCGTCGCGTAGTCGGGCGCGCGCCCCAGTCCGCGCTCGAAGATCTCGCCGACATAGGTTTGTGCGGTCGGGTCGCCCTGTTCCGCCGCGAATTTCCAGACGGCCAAGGCGGTGTCGAAGTCGGCGCGGTCGAAGAGGACGTATTGCCCGCCGAGGATCTCGCAGTCGCTGATGGTCTTCTTGACGGGACGAGGGCGACCGACCCAGGTGATGGTCGAGCCCATCTTGCGCAGTCGCCCGGGCAGCAGACAATCGACGACGGTGAGATCTTCCAGCTGGGCGATGACATAGCCGGTCGCGCCGGGTGCGTCCGCCGTCCCGGAGACCTGTCCATACATGGCGGAGGGGTCGGTGGCGGAGCCGGTGGTCGCGCAGCCGCCGACGAGCAGCGTAATGGCGACGGCAATTGCCCCCGCCGAGATTCGAGAGAAGCCTTCTGTAAACGATCGGATGCGCCTCATTCGTCCGCACTCCCGTGAGTGATTACGCTCGCCCGGCCTGTCCACGGGCGATTGGTCGCCAGCACGCGGAAGCCGATCGTATTGAGACCCAAATTCGAAGGTAGCCCGTCACGCGCGGCCGAGCGCGCCAAGGCCGGCGAGGTCAGCCAAGAGCCGCCCCGGATCACGATGGGTGCGGGGCCGCGTCGTCGTGTCGCATCCAGGCATTCGGCTTGGGCTCCGCCATACACAGGATCATAGACCGAACATGTCCATTCCGCGACATTGCCGAGCATGTCGTGAAGACCGAACTGGTTTGATTGAAAGGTCGCGACCGGCGCGGCGTAGAGATGGCCATCTCGACACGCCGATCTTGCGCCTTCGATGCGTCGGGTCTCTTCTGCGCCGGTGAGCACGGTCTCATCGGCGGTGTTCGCGAAATCGCATGACGCCTCGAGGTTGTCGCCCCAATGACGGCTGGTTGTCGTGGTGGCCCTCGCCGCGTATTCCCATTCCAGCTCGGTCGGTAAACGGTACTCGCGGCCGGTTTGCTCGCCGAGCCAGTCGGCATAGGCGCGGGCGTCGTTCCAGGTCACGCAGACGACCGGATGTTCCCGCGTGACCGGATAACCTGGCTTATCCCAAGACAGGCTCAGGTCGGCGACAAGCTCGATTCCTCCCTCGTCGGTACGCAGGCATGCGCTCTCGCGATCGGCCTCGGTGCGATAGCCTACGGATCGAGCGAATTCCGAGAACTCTCCGATGGTGATCTCGGTCCGGCTCATGGCGAAGGGCTCGCTGACCACGACGGCGTGGAGACGTTCATCGCTATTGCGGCCGTCCTCCTCGACGGGTGAACCCATCGCGACCTCGTCGGCAGGAATTGCGATCATGCTCGGACCGGTGCCTCCCGAGCTCAGGGGGTCGGCGAAGTGCTGATGGGGGGCGAATGGCTCGAAGGTCCGTTCGGGACTCGGCGGCGGCTCGGTTTCGGCGACATCGCGATCCTCGGGCGCAGGCTCGCGCTCCGTCCGAATCGGCTCGACCTCGGGTGGCCGCGAGGTCTCTTCGACCGCTTCGCGCTCGGCTTCCCTGGCCGGTCGGTGTTGCGTCCACCAATACAACGCGGAGGCCGCGGCGGCGGTTGCGAGCACCAGGGTCGCGAGGATCCATGCACGGGACCGGCGCCGCGGCGTGGGCTGAAGTCCGGTCTCGACTGCGTCCGTCCCGGTCCTTTGACTCGATGTCGGCGTCTTCGGCGCCGCCGAGAAGCGGGTGACATCCGTCGCAGAGACCCTGGGCAGCACCATCGTCGAATCATCCGCGGCAGACACATCGGAAAGCAGTTGCGCTCGCCACGCGCACACGGACTGCGGACGGTCGTCTGGCTTGAGCGCGCAGGCGGCATCGATGGCCCGCAGGAAGGCGTCCGGGTAGCGCCCGCGACAGAGATCCGCCGCAGGCTCCTGGGTATGGCCGAGCAGTTGCTCCGATGCGCTTTTGGGCGTGCGGCCCGTCACCGCGCGGTACAGGGTGGCCCCGAGTCCGTAGATGTCGGTCCAGGGTCCCTGGTCTCCGCCCGGATAGTGCTGCTCCATGGCTGCATAGCGTGGCGTGTAGGTCGTGAAGACCGAGGTCTCGCCGCTCAGGGCGACGTTGCGGGCCGCGCCGAAATCGATCAGGACCGGGGATCCGTCCGGGCGGATCAGGATGTTCGCCGGCTTGATGTCGCGGTGCAGGACGTTCGCCGCGTGGACGCGTTCCAGGCCATCGAGCAGCGGGGCGACGATCGGGCGCAGCTCCTCGAAGGTCAGTGTCCCGCGTTGCTCCAGGAGATCCGACAGCGGTTGTCCCCGCTCGAACTCCATGAACATATAGGCGCTGCCGTTGGCCTCGCGGTAGCCGGTGACCCGCACGATGTTGCGATGGGGCACGGGCCGTGCGAGATTCCAGAGCGTGCGTGCCTCTTGGAGAAACCGGTCCCGAGCCCAGAGGAATGCCTCGGCGGTAGCCGGCGACAGCGGTGCGATCTGGCCGTCCGCGCCGCGCCGCGCAAGCTCGGTCGGCAGGAATTCCTTGATGGCGACCGTCTCGTCGAGGTGGATGTTCTCGCACTCGTAGACGATGCCGAAGTTCCCCGCGCCCAAGACGCGAGTGATGCGGAACTCGTCGATCATTCCGCCGACGGGGATGGTTTGTTGATCTGTTTGAGTCACGATGCTGTCTGTGTTGAACGCATGGTTCTTGATTCGAGCCCGCGATGACCTCTCGCGGTTGCGGCACCGCTGCGTGCGATTATCACCGGAGTGTGACGGATGATCGGCAAGGATTCGAGATGCGATGCGCGGTGACTGTCTCGGACGACTTTAGGAGCAGATCGACCGACTCGACTATACTCGATCATATGTCGTCGGATCGCCCTCCCGGCTATAAACCATCAACCTTAATCGAGTTATGGTCTTTCGCGATGAACGATACGATGACTCAAGGGTTGCATCTTCGTGAAAACGCCTCCGGGACGCTATCTTCGCGGAGACTCGCGGCATGGAGTTGACGCTTCGCCTCATCAATCGCAGCGGCCATGCCGGCGCGCCGATGGAGCTTCGAATGACCTCCGGCGCCGCGACCCTCGGCCGTGCTCGTGACAATGACTTGGTTCTCGATGATCCGGAGCGCGTGGTTTCCGGCCGACATGCATTGATCGAGGTTCGCGACAGCGGCGTCTGGATCACGGATACCAGTCGCAACGGGACCTTTCTCAATCAGGCCACCGAGCCGTTGCCGACGCATCAGCCGATGAGCTTGCACAACGGCGACCGTCTCGCCATCGGCGCTTACGAGTTTCTCGTGAGCATTGCCTCGTCAAAGCCTGAAACGGCCGCGCGTGATCGCGATCCTTTCGACGACGTCGCAAACAGTGCTTTGCCCGGTCTCTCCAAGCCCGGTCCCCGCACCGACATCCTGGATCTATTGAATCAGGGCGATGGCGCAGAGCCGCGGATCGACAGCCTCGACGCGGCGACACCACACCTGGTGGATGATCCTTTCGCCGACGCATCTCCATTGGATTCGCGGCTTGCAGCAGGGCGCAAGGAGGCTCCACCCAAAGGCGTGTCTCACCAAACGCCGGTCGAGAATGTCTATTTTCGCCCCCCCGAGATCCAAGCCATTCCGGACAACTACGACATCCTGAACGATGTCTGGGCCGCTCCTCCCGAGGACGTGTCGCCGAACGACAACTCCGCCGCGTCGGCGCCGCCGCCGAGCCCGCCGCGACCAAGCCCGCAGGAGTCTTTGGCGGATTCCGTCGAGCCGCAACGTCCCGCTCGCTCTGCAGCCGTCTCCGCGGACGATCCATTCTCGCGAGCAGATCCCGCTATGCAGCCGACGAGCCCGTCACCTGCGCACATCCCCCATACCGAGGCGCACGCGAACGCCGGCAACCGGCCGCGGGGGTCGGAAGGGCTCACCTCCGATTCGGCAGCGCTCTTGGATGCCTTCATCGAAGGACTCGGAGTCGGTGACGGCGTGCGGGTTGAGCAGCCCGAGGAGTTGCTGCGCAACGCAGGCACACTCCTCAGAGCCTTGGCCGCGGGCCTGACCCTGACGATGATGGGGCGCGCGCAATTCAAGAGCGAGCTGCGCCTTGGGGTCACAACGATTCGACCCGCGGAGAACAACCCCTTTAAGTTCTCCGCCGATCCGGACGACCTGCTGGATCGGCTGCTGTTTCGCCCGAGCCCCGGTTTCCTACCGGCCGTGCCCGCCGCGCGCGAGGCCTTCGACGATATTCGCGCGCACGAGATGGCGATGACGACCGGGCTCCAGGCCGCGCTGCGCGCGCTCCTCGCACGTTTCGAGCCCGCGGAGCTGGAGCGCCGATTGACGGCCCGATCACGGCTCGAAGAGATGCTCCCGATGGTGCGCAAGTCCCGGTATTGGGATCTCTTCACCGAGGCTTACGAGGAGGTCGCCGCGGATGCGGCGGAGGATTTCATGCGCCTCTTCGGTGATGCCTTTACCAAGGCGTATCAGGAGCAGATCCAGCGCCTGGATCAGGCACGCGGACGACAGCGCGCTTGACCTGTCGCAGACCGGGCGCGATCCGCTGCCCGGTCGGTCGGTTTGAATTTCCGGTCGGGTTTTTCGACCGGTCGGGTTCATCCGTCAAGAGGGTAACGAGAATGGCCCACATGTCCCCGCCTCGACCGCAGCGCCGCACCGTATCCGTGCTCGGTGTCTGGATCCTGATGATCGGTATCGGTCTGCTCCCCGGCTGTGCCGGGAAGGAGGAGAAGCCCGCGCCCATGCTGAGCCTGGAGATCGAGGCGACCGCCGACGTGAATCTCGGACCCGGCGGCAATCCGCTGCCGGTGGTCGTGCGGATCTATGAGCTCAAGGGGCAGGGCAACTTCATGACGGCGGACTTCTACAGCCTGTTCGACAACGAGTCGGCGGTGCTGGGCCCGGATCTGATCGCGCGCGAGGAGCTCACCCTGAGGCCCGGAGAACGCCGTGAGATCACCCGGCCGTTGGCTCCCGAGGCGGCCTACATCGGCGTGGTGGCGGCCTATCGCGACATCGATCGCAGCCGCTGGCGCGCCGCGACCGCGCTCACCCCGGATACGAACAACGCCATCCGGATCGTCGTTGCCGCAGAGGCCATCTCGGCCTATCCCCGATAGGAGTCGCCGCCGGTGTGGGACAACAAGGTACTCTGGTCCGAAGGTCTCTTCCTTCAGCCGCATCATTTCCAACAGCACGATCGCTATCTCGAGCATCTGATCGGCGCCAAGGCGGGTCTCGGCGTGCCCTATCCTTGGGGCCTGTCCCGGATGGAGATCGACACGCAGATGCTGGGGATCGGCAAGCTCGTGCTGAGCGAGGTCGCGGGGGTTCTGCCGGACGGCACGCCGTTCGATGCCCCCGCGAGCGACCCGCTTCCGCAACCCTTGCAGCTCGATGAGTCGACGTCGGGCCAGACCCTTTATCTCGCCTTGCCGCTACGCCGCCCGGGCGCGGCCGAGAGCGGCGGCACGGAGCAGCCGGAGACCGGCCTGCGCTATCGCCTCGGCGAGCTCAAGGTGCGCGACAACGCCCTGGGTTCGGACACCGAGACATCGGTCGAGATCGGGCGGCTCGATCTGCGCTTGATGCTCGAGCGCGAGGCCCGCGACGGGTTCGCCTGTTGCGGTGTGGCGCGGGTGCTCGAGTGTCGTGCGGATCGCGAGGTCGTGCTCGATCGCGCCTACATCCCGCCTTGCATCGACTACCGGGTCGGGCGACGCCTGGCCGATTTTATCGAGGAGCTGAGCGGTCTCCTGCACCGTCAGGCCGAGTCGCGCGCCGGACGCGTGCGAGGGGTGGGGCGCGGCGGTGTCTCGGATTGGGCCGATTTCCTGTTGCTGCAGCTGATGAATCGCGCGGAGCCGGTCGCGCTGCATCTGATGCAGGTTCGTGGACTGCATCCGGAGGCGATCTACCGACACCTGCTCGGCCTTGCAGGGGAGCTGGCGACCTTCGCGAGCGAGACCAAGCGTCCGCCCGGGTTTCCGCCCTACCGGCATGACGACCTGGACGCGACCTTCTCGTCGCTGATCGATCGTTTACGCGAGTATCTGGGTCGCGAGTACGTCGAGCGCGCCATCGCCATCCCGATCCAGGAGCGCCAATTCGGATTCCGCGTCGCGCTGGTGGCCGACCGCTCGCTGCTTCCGGCCGCGCGCTTCGTGCTTGCCGCGCAGGCGAGCCTGGACTCCCAGACCTTGCGCAACCGGTTCCCCGCCCAATGCAAGCTCGGCCCGGTCGAGCGGATCCAGGACCTGGTCAAGCTTGCGTTGCCCGGGATCGCACTCAAGCCCATGCCCACGCCTCCGCTGGAGATTCCCTATCACGCGGGCTTCGACTATTTTGAATTGGATCGAAGTGGTGAATTCTGGAAGCAACTGAGCGCGGGAGGCGGCTTCGGGATGCATATCGGCGGGGAGTTCCCGGGATTGGAGCTCGAGCTCTGGGCCATCCGCGAGTAAACCGTGACCGACGACGATCCTTTCAGCATACCCGGCGACGCCGGTGCGACCGTGATCCGTCCGATCCCCGGAGGGCGGCGATCGGCCGCCGCACCGGCGCGACCGGCTGCGCAGCCGCCGCCCTTCTCGGGCGTGCCACCGACCTGGAGCGCGGTCGGGCAAACGGCGCCGGTCGTCAATCCGCTCGTGAGCTGCGCGGCGGGTCTCCTGACGATTGCCGCGGAGCTGCGCGGGACCGTCTCTCATCCCGATCCGGCCGGTCTGCGCGAGGGGCTCGTCCGCCAGGTGCGCGAGTTCGAGACCTGTGCCCGTGCCAAGGGTTTGGTGGATGCGGTCGTGCTGCCCGCGCGCTATGTCCTCTGCGCCCTGATCGATGAATCCGTCCTGGATACACCTTGGGGGACCGAGAGCGTCTGGAGCCATCAGGGACTCTTGATCAGCTTCCACAACGAGACCTGGGGCGGGGAGAAATTCTTCAGTGCCTTGGAGCGCTTGCTCTCCTATCCGAGCGGCAACCTGAATCTCCTGGAGCTCATGTATCTGTGTTTGGCGCTGGGCTTCGAGGGTCGCTACCGGACGCGCCCGGACGGCCGCGCACAGCTCGATCGCGTCCGCGAGCAACTTTTTCAGACCATCCGCACCCAACGCGGCGACCCGGACCCGGAGCTGTCGCTGCATTGGCAGGGGGCGAAGGTGCGGCGGGATCCGCTGATCCACCAGCTGCCGCTCTGGGTCTTCTCCGCGATGGCCGGCCTGCTTCTCGCCGGACTCTTCGCCTTCTACAGCATCTCGCTGAACCGTGATTCGGATCCCGTCTTTCTCTCGCTCAGCCAACTCGACCGCGGGTTGGAGGTGGTGGTGGATCGCCCGAGGGTTCCCTTCGCCGAGCCGCCGCCGGCCTCGCCGGACGCGCCCGCGCCCCTGACCCTGCGTATCCTGCTCGCCGAGGAGATCGCCGCCGGGCGTTTGGAGGTGGAGGACAGGCCCGCGGGCCAGACCGTCATCATCCGCGGCGACGGACTCTTTGCCTCCGGCAGCAGCAGCTTGACGCCGGGCTTGATGCCGTTGATGCGTCGGATCGGCGAGGCATTGGCACGTCTGCCCGGTACGGTCCTGGTGACGGGGCACTCCGACAGCGTTCCGATCAAGACGCTGCGCTTTCCTTCGAACTGGCATCTCTCGCGGGAGCGTGCAGAGCGCGTCATGGCGTCGCTCGTGGAGGTCGTCGGCGACCCGTCGCGCTTCACCGCCGAGGGACGCGCCGATACCGAGCCACGGATCCCCGAGAATCCGAGGGATGCTCGCAACCGGCGGGTCGAGATCACCTTGATGGGGCCACGCGGCGGGGGAAGTGCGACCTCCGATGTGGCCAGTGTGCAGCCATGAAAGCGCTGGCTCGATTCCTCGGCTCACGCTGGTTTCTGACCCTGCTCGGGACGATCGCGCTGGCCTTGTTGATCTGGTTCATCGGCCCGCTGGTCGGCATTGCAGGCGTGGAGCCCTTGGCGTCGCCGCGCAGCCGATACATGGCCGTCGGGGCCCTGTTCGGGGTCTGGGGTGTGGTGCGGATCGGCTCCGTCGTGCGTGCGCGGTTGCGCAATCGCCGCTTGATGGAGCAGCTCGCGGCGCGTCCGGCCGCTGCGCCGGACCCGGCCAAGGCGGCAAGCGAAGAGGAGCTGCAGGTCCTGCGCGAGCGTTTCGATGACGCATTGGCGGCGCTCAAGGGATCCGAGGTCCGGCACCGACTGGGCGGACGCTGGGTCTACCAGCTGCCTTGGTATCTGATCATCGGCCCGCCCGGATGCGGCAAGACGACCGCGCTCATGAATTCGGGCCTGCGTTTCCCGCTCGCCGAGCGTCTCGGCCAGGATGCGGTCCAGGGTGTCGGCGGGACCCGCAACTGTGATTGGTGGTTCACCGACGAGGCGGTCTTGATCGACACCGCCGGACGCTACACCACGCAGGACAGCTACGAGCAGGTGGACAGCGCCGCCTGGCAGGGTTTCCTCGGGCTGCTGAAGAAGCACCGGCCGCGACGCCCGATCAACGGGGTGTTGGTGGCTGTGAGTCTCGCCGACCTCATGCAGCAAAGCCAAACGGAGCGCACGGCGCATGCAGAGGCGATCCGCCGGCGCGTCCAGGAGCTGTGCAAGACCTTCGGCATCGCGATCCCGGTCTATGTGCTCTTCATGAAGGCGGATCTGGTAGCCGGTTTCATGGAGTTCTTTGCGGACCTGAACAAGGAGGGGCGCGAGCAGGTCTGGGGCGTGACCTTCCCCTACGACCCCGAGGAGAAGACCCCGGCGGCGCTCTCGGCCTGTCCTGCGGAGCTGGCGGCGCTGGTCGAGCGGATCGACCAACGTCTGCTGACCCGCATGGAGCAGGAGCGCGAACCGGGAAAACGCTCCCTCGTGTTCAGCTTTCCAAGGCAGTTCAATGCACTCGGCGATGCACTCGAGCAGTTTCTGCAGGATGCCTTCACGCCGTCGCGTTTCGAGATTCGGCCGCTGGTGCGGGGCGTCTATTTCACCAGCGGCACGCAGACCGGCACCCCGATCGATCGGGTACTGAGCGGGTTTGCGGGGAGTTTCGGCCTGGCTCGCCAGGGTCCGCTCCCTTTCAAGGGGACGGGAAAGAGCTTCTTTTTGACGCGTTTGCTGCGCGATCTGATCTTCACCGAGTCGGGGCTCGCAGGGCTGAATCCGCGTCTGGAGCGTCGTCGGCGTTGGCTCAGACGAGGGGCCTATGCCGGGGTCTTCTCGGTCCTGTTGCTGGCCGGCGCGGCCTGGACCACAAGCTACTCGCGCAACCTGGCCTACATCGACGAGGTCGCCCAGCGCGTGGTCGAGATCGAGGCCAAGATCGATGCCATCCCGGTCGAGGAGCGCAACCCGCTCGGCGTCTTGCCCCTTCTGGATGCGGCTCGCGCGATCCCCGGCGGATACGCCGACCGCGGTGAGTCTGTCCCCGTCAGTATGGGTCTCGGCCTCTATCAAGGCGGCAAGCTCGGATCGCAAGCCGAGCGGGCCTATGACCGCATTCTCGCCAAGGCCCTGCTGCCGAGGGTCATCCTGCGTCTGGAGGAGCAGATCCGCGAAGCCGGCGGCGACCCCGACTATCTCTACGATGCCTTGCGTGTCTATCTCATGCTCGACAGCGACGAGCACTACGACCCCGAGGCCGTGCAGTATTGGGTCGGGCGCGATTGGCAGCGCAGTCTGCCGCGCGAGACCACCACCGAGCAGCAGGAGGCGTTGCGCGATCATCTTTCGGCCTTGCTGGTGCGCCGGCCCGCACCCTTGCCGATCGAGCTCGACGGGGCGCTGATCGCCGACGCGCGGGCCATCCTCAACCGAACGTCCCCGGCCGAGCGCATCTACGCCCGTCTCAAGCAGGATGGACCGGGCGACGACCTTCCCGATTTCTCCATCAGCGATGCCGGCGGAGACTTCGCCAAGCTGGTGTTTGCGCGTCGCAGCGGACGACCGATCAATCAGGGCGTTCCCGCACTCTTTACCTACGACGGCTACCACCGCGGATTTACGAGCGCGAGCAGCCGACTGATCGAGGCGGCGGAGAAGGAGGCATGGGTCCTGGGTCCGGATGCCCGCCTCTCGCCCGGGTCCGACGGCGCTCGGCGCGTGCTCGAGGAGGTTCGCGAGCGCTATCTGCGCGACTATGTCGTTGAATGGACAGCACTGCTCGAGGATATCGATCTGGTCGCCGTGCGCGATCTGCATCACGCCTCGGAGGTCGCGCGCATCCTTGCCGATCCGGAATATTCACCGCTCAAGCGACTGCTTGTCGCGGCCGCCCGTCAGACCGAGCTGGACCGCCCCCCGCAGGACGAGGAGTCCGCCGCGGATCAGGCCGCAGGGCCACTGCAGGGATTCCGTCAGCGTGTCGAGAGCTACTTCGACGACACGGACCCGGGCGCGCCGTCCGCGGAGGCCCCGGAGGCGTACGTGACGCGTCGTTTTGCCTGGCTGCATGACCTGGTGCGATCCGACGAGCAACGTCAGGCTCCCATCGAGCGAGTCCTGACCGCAATGGGCCAGTTGCAACTGCACCTCTCGTCCGTTGCTGCGGCGGCGACCTCGGGTCGCGGTCTGCTGGTACCGGGCGAGAGTGCCGAGATCCGCGATGCCAAGGCGCTCGCGGCGCAGCTTCCGGCGCCGATCGGCGGCCTGGTCGGCACCCTTGCTCAGGACAGCGCCAACATCGCCGCCGGAGGCGCGCGCGCTCAACTGAACAATATCTGGACGGCCGAGGTGCTGCCCTTCTGCCGCGAGGCGATCCACGACCGTTATCCCTTCGTCGCCGGAACCTCGCGCGAGACGACCCTGCATGACTTCGGTCGGGTCTTCGGCCCGGACGGACTGATCGATGCCTTCTTCAAGGCGCATCTCAGTTCGTCCGTCGACACCGCAAGCCCGACATGGCGTTGGGTCGACAAGGCCATCGGGATCCCGGACGAGGTCCTGGCGCAGTTTCAACGTGCCGCCGTCATCCGCGAGGCCTTCTTCATGGGCGGCGGCAAGACTCCGTCGGTCGAGTTCGAGCTTCAGCCGCGCGGCATGGATGCGCGCTTGACCCAATTCACCTTGGATCTCGGAGGCCAGATCCTCGATTACCGGCACGGTCCGTTGCGCACGCAGAAACTGCAATGGCCGCCGCCGGACGGCGCCTTGAGGGCGCGTCTGGTCTTTGTCGACACCAGCGGCGGCGGGCCAAGTCTGACGGAGGAGGGGCCCTGGGCCTGGTTCCGTGTGCTCGACCGTTCACGACTCACCGCCACCAATCAACCGGAGCTGTTTCGGCTGACCTTCGCCGTGGCCGAGATGTCCGCGCAGTTCGATCTGCGCGCGATCAGCGTGCGCAATCCCTTCAAGCTCGACGAGCTGAGAGGGTTTCGCTGTCCGGGGCGCCTATGAGCGAGCGGGACTCGGGCGCACCCGGCTTTTACGGCAAGTTGCCGAGTCTCGGGGACTTCGTGAGCCGCCGTCTGCCCGCGGAGCTCGTCCAGCCGTGGGATCTGTGGCTGCGCGAATGCCTGGTGGAGAGTCGTGCCCAGCTCGGCGATGCCTGGCTCGAGACCTATCTCACCAGCCCCTTATGGCGCTTCGTCCTGACCCCGGGCGTGGCCGGCCGGAGCGCTTGGGCGGGCGTGCTGATGCCCAGTGTGGATCGGGTCGGGCGCTATTTTCCCTTGACGCTGGCCTGTGGGCTGGAGCCGGGGGTCGATCCGTTACGACTGCTTGCCGCACCCGATTGGTTCGAGCGGGCCGAGGCGGTGATGCTCGCCGGGCTCGACGAGGACCGCTCGGTCGACGACTTCGATGCAATGACCCTGGATCTCGGCGTTCCGATCGACCGGCTCCCCGGTCTCGGCACGGTCACCGCAACCGCTCAGGTCGGGTCCAACGCCTGGCGGATCGGCGTCGCCTCTGCCTCGGAGCTGGGCAACGTCTGCTCGACCCTGTTGGCGTGTGCGCTCGATCAGGTCTTCTGCGCCTACAGCCTCTGGTGGTCGAGCGGCTCCGAGCAGGTGGCGCCGTCCTTCCTCGCCTGTCAGGGGCTGCCGCCGACGGACGGTTTCAGCGCGCTCCTCGCGGGCGATTGGTCCGAGAGGGGATGGCGGGAGCTTGATCAAGCCGCCCCGGCGCTCCCGAGCGAGGAGCCGAGATGAGTCTACGACCGGCTCAACTGCACTGGACATCGGCCGGTGTGACCCATCCCGGTCGGGTCCGAGACGTCAACCAAGACGCCTACTTGGACCGCCCCGATCTGGGTTTGTGGGCCGTCGCCGACGGGATGGGCGGGCACAGCGACGGCGGCATGGCGAGCCGAATGCTGGTGGACGGGCTCGGTCGGATGGGGCGTCCCGGACTCTTGGGGTCTGCCGTCGAATCGGTGCGCAACATCCTGCAGGAGGTCAATCGCCGTCTGTTGGACGACGCGGCTGCGCGGGGCGATGACCTGATCGGCAGTACCATCGTCGCCCTGGTCGCCGTCGGAGACCATTGCGCCATCCTCTGGGTCGGCGACAGCCGTGTCTATCGGCGTCGCAACGGCGAGCTCGTGCAACTGACATTGGACCATACGCATGTTCAGGATCTGGTCGACAAGGGGATGTTGACGCCCGAGCAGGCCGAGCAGCATCCCCTGTCGAATGTCCTGGTGCGCGCGGTCGGCGCCGATGCCGAGATGGCCGTGGATCTGCGCGTCGAGGCACTCAGAGACGGCGACCGCTTCCTGCTGTGCAGCGACGGCTTGGTCAAGGAGCTGCGAGCGGATGTGATCGCGGGCATCCTTTGCCGTGCCGAGCCGGGGGAGGTCGCACGCGATTTGGTCGAGGCCGCATGCGACGCGGGCGGGCGAGACAATATTACTGCGGTGATCGTGGATATCCATCGCTGATGGATCAGGGATGCTCAAGGGCGGAGGCAATCCCGAGGTGGAGATAGACCGGGCGCAATTGCCGCAAATTTCAGGCTATACGACCGAAGCTGTCCTCGGCGAAGGCGGCATGGCGACGGTCTACCTGGCGGTTCAGGAGTCGCTGTCCAGGCGTGTGGCCTTGAAGGTGATGAAACCGCTCCTGATGGTCGATGCGGACTTCTGCCGGCGTTTCCTCAACGAAGGGCGCCTGATCGCCAAGCTCACTCACCCCAACATCGTGACGGTCTACGACATCGGCGCCTCGGACCGCTACCACTATCTGTCGATGACCTATCTTCCGGGCGGCACCCTGAAGGAGACCATCGGTCGCGGTCTGTCGCTCGAGCGCACCTGGTCCATTCTCGGGTGTCTTGCCGATGCCCTCGGATACGCGCATCGTCAGGGAATCGTGCACCGCGATATCAAGCCTAGCAACGTGCTCTTTTCAGGCAGCGGGGCGCCGGTGTTGACCGATTTCGGCATCGCCAAGACGATCGGCAACGAGACCAAGCTGACCTCCACCGGCATGCTGATCGGCAGCATCGGCTATATGAGTCCGGAGCAGGCGAGGGGACTGGAGGTCGACAACCGATCCGATCTCTACAGCTTGGGTGTGCTGCTGTGGCAGATGCTGACCGGCACACTGCCCTATTCGGCGCCGGACCCCTTTGCCCTTGCGCTCATGCACGCGAACGAGCCGATCCCGAAGCTGCCGGGGCACTTGAGCCGGTTTCAGCCCGTCATCGAAGGGCTGATGGCAAAGGATCCCGCGGATCGAATGGCCAGCGCCGAGGAGTTGCTGCGTGTCGTCGAGGGTGTTCTCGACGAGGGTATCGGCGCGAGCACGCCGTCCGACGCCGACGCGACCGTCCTGATGACCAAGATCGCGAAACGTGCCCCGGGACCGCGTCCCGGCACGACCGACGTCCTGGTCGTGCAGCCGCCCGCGCCGCGATCTCGGTTCGGCCTAGCAGCCGCCGTCGTCGCCATCGGCGGCCTAGTGGGTGCCGCTGCCTTTCTCGGGTACGGCAGTCTGCGCACCGACAACTCGGAGACGCCGGACGCCGTTCCGACCGGGCGGACGGGGACCGGGCAGAGCGCTGCAGTGCCGGACAGGCCGGATGAAGCGGATGCGGGTGCACTGCGGAGCTCGGCCCCTTCGTCCGCACCCTTGACATCGACCAGGGAGAGCCTGCGCGACGACAGCGGCGACAGTCCCATGTCCGCCGTCTCACCATCATCCACGGCGGATGCCTCGACCTCTCCTCGGGAGAGCGGACAAAGGCGCATCGATGCCTTGCTCGACAAGGCCCGTGATCAATGGAACGCCGGGCGTTTGACCGAGCCTCCGGGAGACAACGCTTTCGAGAGCTACAGCCGTGTCTTGGAGCTCGACCCGGAGAACCTGCGGGCGAGACAGGGACTGATTCAAATCGGGCGTGTCAACGCGGCAACGCGGATCTTCCTGTCTGCCGACGCCTTGTTGAAACAAGGCGCGATCGACGAAGCTCGGAGGATGATCGAGACGGGACTGAGGATGAATCCGGACGATGAACGTCTAAAGGCACTTCAGCGGGCGCTTGAATAGGTCGCGTGTCGTTCAATCGCGTTTCATTCAGACCGAATGACGCGCTGTTCTCGGGGTTGTTGTTCCGAATACCCCGGACTAGGCTCAAAGCAGCGAAGCGCGTTGCGTGCGCTTCCCCGCTGCCGTCTCGACACGCACATGTCCGCCCGTGCCCGTGATCATAGGAGCCAATCCATGAAACGAAGCCTGATCCTCGTCGCGATCGTGTCGTTTTTCTTGACCCTCCCGCTCGACGCCCAAGAAGGCGGAAAGATGTACCAGGCAACGACCAACTCCAATATCCGGGCGGCGCCGACCACCAATTCGCAGAAGATCGGTTATCTCAAGGAGGGCAGTCGTGTGCGGGTGATCGGCAGCGCGGCCGGGGGCAATTGGCACCAGGTGCGTTTGAACAGCGGCCAGATGGGTTTTGTCTACGGAAAGTTGCTCGAATCCGGCGACGGTGACGGCGCCTTGGAGTCCGGTGTCCCCAGCTTGACGGGCGGGCCGACCGAGGCGCCCGAGGCAGCATTCGCCTACATCATCTGGCCGCAGAACGGTGAGGTGATCCCCGGGGGTGATTTCGTCGTCTTGTTCGGTCTGCACGGGATGGGAACGGCTCCGGCAGGGGTGGACAAGGAGCACACAGGTCATCATCACTTACTGATCGATACGGATCTGCCGCCGCTCGATCAGCCGATCCCGGCAAGCGACAACTTTATCCATTTCGGCCGAGGTCAGACCGAGTATCACCTGGTCTTACCCAAGGGCGAGCACACACTGCAATTGTTGCTCGGCGATGCGAATCACGTTCCTCATACGCCGCCGGTCATGTCCGAGCGGATTACCGTGACCGTGCCCTGATTGTCCGTTTGATGATCCAATCGCACCGGTATTAAACCGCGCCGGCTCCGACAGTCGTCGGAGCCGGCGCGGCCAAGCTACTCCGACACATGACGCATACCGCACCGGGCGCGGTTTAGGGCAGGGAGCGCGCGACCCGAAAACCGTGCAGGTAATAGCGCACGTCGCGATCGTAATGATTGCGGCGCGTCGTGCGCATGTACTCAGACTCCAGGTTCCAACTGCCGCCGCGCAGCATCCGGGCGACGCAGTCTCCGCGAAGCCAGGCCGAGCCGTCGGCCGGCGCCCCCTCGTAGGAGCGATTCACGCAGTCCATGGTCCATTCCCAGAGGTTGCCGTGGACATCGTGGAGCCCGAATGGATTGGGCGCGAAGGATCCGGCCGGGGACGGCCCGCTTGCGTCCCGCCGAGTGCCGCAATCGCTGCAGTTGGCGTTGCCTGTCCCGGCGTCGTCGCCCCACCAGAAGGCGGTTGTCGACCCGCCGCCTGCGGCATACTCCCACTCCGCCTCGCTCGGCAGCCGGTAGGATTGCCCGGTCTTGTTGCTCAGCCAAGCGGTGTAGGCTTGCGCATCGTCCCAGCTCACATTGCCGACGGGCAACTCACTGCCGGCGCCTTCCTCCGGGCTGAACCAGCAACCGCCCTCGCGTAGACAGGCGTCCCATTCGGCCAGGGTGACCTCGTAGACACCGATCGCGAAGGGTTCTGCAAAGGTGACTGCATGTTCGGGTTTTTCGTCCGGGCGGTGTCGGTCCGAACCCATGATGAATGTACCTGCAGGCACCGCGACCATCAGCGGGCACAGATCGCAGTCGCGGAAGGTGCCTTGCGCTGTGGTCGTGACCACGTCGGTCGGCCGATCGTCAGTGTTCGCCTCGGCGTTGCGCGTCGGTTCGGGCGGGATGGTCGCGTTCTCGGTGTCCCCGGGCGGTCGGCCGTTCAGCGACCTGATGCGTATCTCGGCGAGACGTGCAAAGCGCCCGTCCGGATAGGCCGCCAGGTAGGCCTCGAATTCGGAAGGATCCTTGCTGTCTTTGATGGTCTCCCAGAAGGCAAGCTCCTCCCAGAACGCGAGGTCGCCGCCTGCTTTGGGTGTCGCTGCGGTTTCCGCAAGGAGCGGATCGACCTGAAAGCCGACGGCGCAGAGGATCACCGCCAGGGCGAGTGCAATCGGGTTTTTCGAAGCAGATGACATGGTCTTTCGCCTAGGCTCCCCGAGCGCACGCGCGATCGACCGCCTGCATACCGAGGCGAAAGGCGCGCGACAGGCGTGAAACAACGCGGTTTTTCGAGTCTAGCATCGCCCGATCCGCGCATGTAGCCTGCCGTCTCCATCTGCGCATTCGCGCGATCGGCGTTCGCGTCGCTCGATGTCAGTCGGCCGCTTGGTGATCCGCGTCCGGCGCGCTCTGTTTGCTGCACAAGCGATTGACCTGCTCCAGACAGGCGACGCATAGACAGTCCCGATACCGGTCGCCGAGATACTCCAGCGCCTCCGCGGTGAGTGCGACGCTCAGGCAGCCGCATCGCTCGACGCGGTTCGCTTTGCATTCGAAGCTCGATCCGCAGCGCGGACAGGTCTTCGTCTCATGCTTTCCCATGCGCGTTGCTCTCGATATCCGTGTTGGCGGGTGCGGTGATCGACCGTCTTGCTGCGTCTCCGAATCACGGGGCGAGGTGCCGAACCGGGTCGTCGTATCGGTTTATCGTGTTTGCTTGGACGCGCTCACAGTCTACACCCTCGCTCCGACACCTTGCGGACCGACGCGCCTCCTCGTCGTTGCGGTCGCGCCGTCACTTGCGATAGCCTCGCGCGTCCGTCGACCCCGTTCCGCGACGGTCATCCCTCTATATCCCCGTGATCGAGGTCCGGCATGCTGCTCGAAGAGACCGACCGTTACGCCCTGCACCGGCAGGGGCGCTATCTCGTCGTCGCCTTCGCGCGTCCCCATCGTGTGCTCGGCACCTGTCGGGTGAACGGTGGGATGTCCGATTCGTTGACCCATCTCGCGAATCATCAGAGTTGCGAGGGTGTCGCCCACTTGGCGCGCTACGAGACGGTCCTGGGTCTCGGTGCCCGGGACTATCACGCACGGACGTGCGCCGAGGCCGGGCTTCCGCCCGAGACGACGGCCCTCATGGGGACCGCCGCCAATATGCAATGCGCGGTCGTCGCGCACGCGGATGCGGAGGATCTTCGCGTGACGGTGGTCGCCACCGCCGGCGTGACCGGCAACGCCGTCCGTGCGGGCGATCCGGCCGGTTGGCACGAGGAGGCCGACGGCAGTCGTCCCGCCCGTCGCGGGCGTTCCGGGGAATCGGCGGCGCGGACCGGATCCGCAGGCCCGACCGCCGGCGATCCACCGCCCGACGACTCCGGCTCGGGAACCATCGTCACCCTGGTGCTGATCAATCACCCCTGCACGCCCGCGTGCATGGTTCGTGCGGCAACCATGGTCACGGAGGCGAAAAGCACGGCTTTGCTCGATCTGCGCATGCCGAGTCTACAGTCGCCAGGTCTGGCGACCGGCACCGGGACCGATCAGCTCGCCGTCGCCGCCCCGCTGGCGCGCGAAGCCGAGTGGGAGCGTCACTGGGCGGGCGGTCACAACACCCTGGGCGAGCTGCTCGGGCGGGCGACGCATGACGCCGTCACCCGCTGTCTGTTGCTTCAGAACGGCATTGTTCCCGAGCTCAGGCGAACCATCTGCGCGGCCTTGAGCCGTTTCGATTGCGACGAGGCTGCGCTGCGGGCCTGCGCGGAGTCCGAGCTGGACGCGCCGGACGCAGCCGTCTTCGCCGAGAATCTCCAGGCCATCATCCATGATCCGCACAGCGCCGCAGCGGCCTATGGTCTGGCCGAGATCCTGGATCTGGTGCGCATCGGGGTGCTGCATGCCGAGGTCGCGCGCGAGGCGATCCTGAACCAGGCGGCGTTGCTCGGGGCGGCCGTCGCGGTCAAGCCCGAGCGATTCGTCGCGCTGCGTGCCGAGCTGGAGCCGCATCAAGCGTTGCCGGAAGGGCGCTTGGTCGCGCTCGCCGTCGTGCGGGGGTTCGCACACAAATGGGACTGACTGAGCATCTCGCACTTGTCCTCGCGGCCTGCCTCCTCGATGCCCTGATCGGGGATCCGGTCTATCGCCTCCACCCGATCCGGGTCATCGGGGCCTGGAGTCTCGGCTGGGAGCGTCTTTTGTTTGCCGTTGGGCTGAATGGGCGGGTCGGCGGTGTCCTGCATTGGTTCCTGGTGGTCGGGGGCGCGCTGGCGGCCTGGTGGGGCGTTCGATCGGGTCTCGGCGCGCTGCATCCGTGGGCGGCATTCGCCTGGGATGTCTTCATCGCCTACAGCCTGATCTGCACCCGCGATCTCCTGGATCACGGGCGACGAGTGCTCGAAGTGCTCGACGATCTCCCGCAGGCCCGTGCCCGGCTGCGGATGCTGGTCGGTCGCGATACCGAGCAACTGGAGCGCGACGGCATCGTGCGCGCGACCATCGAGAGCCTCTCGGAGAACCTGACCGACGGGGTCCTGACGCCCCTGTGGGCGCTTTGTCTCTTCGGGCTTCCGGGTCTGATCCTGGTGAAGGCGGTGTCGAGCCTGGATTCGATGGTCGGCTACAAGAACGAGCGCTACGGTCGTTTCGGCTGGGCCGCGGCGCGCTCCGATGATCTCGTCCATTGGCTCCCGGCCCGGCTCTCGGTCCCCTTGATCGCGGCCGCTGCGGCACTGCTCAAGCTACACCCGCGGCTGGTCTTCCGAGCCGCGCGCGACTATCACGCCATGCTCCCCAGCCCGAACTCGGGCTGGGGCGAGGCTGCCTGCGCCGGTGCGCTGCGGGTGCGTCTGGTCGGCCCCATCCGTTACGGCGGCACCTTGGTGACTGAAGCCTACATGGGCGACACCGACTGGCCGGCGGATCTCGATGCCGGACACCTGAACAGCGCCTTGCGTCTGATCCTGGTCGCGGCACTCCTGGCGCTGCTGCTCGGTTTGGCGGTTGCGCCGCTGCGCTTGCTCATGCCCTGGTGAGCACCCCGCCCCGGCCGTTCAAACCCTCCACCGATCAGGTCGACCCGCTCAAGCGTTTTTTGATGCGCCGGAGTCCGAACCAGGCAAAGCCGATCACGAAGGGCAGGGCGATGCCCATCCACAAGCCCGCGTCGATCGGAAAGCCGCCGCTTTCCAGACCCTTGAGCGCGTATCCGATGAGGCCGACGCCGTAGTAGCCGATCGCGATTACGGACAGCCCTTCGACGGTCTCCTGCAGGCGCACCTGCATCTGAGCGCGGCGATCCATGGACTCCAGGAGCCGACGGTTTTGCTCCTGCAGCGAGACATCGACACGCGCGCGCAAGAGACTCGTGATACGGGCCGCGCGCTCGGCCAAGTCATGTTGACGCCGTTGGGTCGATTCGCAGGTCGCGATGGCGGGCGCCAAGCGCGCGTCGAGGAACTCCGACAGGGTCTGCAAGCCTTCGATCCGGTTTTGGCGCAGCTGATCGAGACGCTGCTGGATCATCTGATAATAGGCACGCGAGGCATCGAAGCGATAGGTGGTTCGGGCCGAGACTGCCTCGATCTCCGCCGCAAGGCTGGTCAACTCGGCGAGCAGCTCGTTCTCGAAGGCCGGCTGGCCGGACGCGCCCTGACTCGACAGGCGTAATGCCACCATCGCCAAGCGACGATCGGCTTCGCTGAGGGGTCCGGACACTCCCCGTGCCAAGGGGAACCCGAGCAGAGCCATGCCTCGGTAAGCGTTGATCTCCAAAACGCGCTTGGCCAGTCGTCCGGCCTGATTGTCGGACAGACCGCAGTCGCGCAGGAGGACCCAGGAGTACCCATCCGCATGAATCTTGTGGTCCGACCAGGCGCGCCCTGCACCGCCCACCACCTCCGAGCCGATGACGGGATTGCCGTCGAAGAGCGCGACCAGCTCCTCGTTGGTGCGTTCGGGCAGATCGCAGGTCTCGATGGCGAGCGAGGTGGCGGTGATCACCTCGCCGGGCAGGTCGCGCAGCCAATCCTGCGGCAGCTCGTCGAGCAGGGGATCGGCAAAGGGGTGCTCGAAGGCGCCGCGCTTGCTGAAGGTGTAGGTGACGAACTCGGTATGACGTTCCCAGCGCAGCCGCATGGGTCCCAAGTCGATCCAATAATGCTGATCGACCGTCTCCGGGACCGGCAGCCCGTAGTGGGCGAGGAGTCGCTTCAGGTGCTCGACGTTGCGACCGCTCCCGCGCTCGCCCGAGACCGCGGCGAGATAGGAGACGCGTTCCGGTGCGCGCAGGGGTTCGAAGGTGCGGGCGTGCAGCTCGTCGGTGACGGTGTGACGGAGCGGATGCTCTCGAAAGGGGAGTGACATGCCGTGATGATCCTTGTTGGGCGGCGCGAGTGTAACCCGTCGGACGGCGCCTCGTACCTGCGCGAGATGCGCCGTCCTCGGCGGCTGTAAGGGATGTCGTCATCCCGTGGAGAAGCCTTGGCGTCAATCCGTGCAGCGGTGGGCAGGTCCGAATGGCCCGCCGCTCGATTCAGTCGGGTTGTTGATCCGTGTCGGTGTCCGTCTCCGGCGAGCCGGCCTCGGAGCCTTGAGGTTGATTGCCGGTGTGCTCGGCCTTGCGCTTCTGTTTCTCCTCTTTCTTCTGCTTCTTTTGGAGGTCGCGCTGACGCTTTTCGAACGCGTAGTTTGTCTTGGCCATCGTGATTGCTCTCTGATTATCGGTGCCGGGACAGTCGATTCTGTCGGCCGAGCACGGGAAAAGGTCAAAAGTGAATCGTCCCGATCGATACCGGGCAGGTCGGGGTCGACACTCGAGTCTGGATCGGAGCCGCCATCGCGAACCGGCGATCCCTCGGCCCGAAGCCTGACTAAGGGTACCGCGAACGGCCTGGCCGGTCTGCGAATACTCCCTGCCGTTGCCGTCAACCGCGATGCAGCTGGCCTTGTCGCGTCGACGCAGCAGGCGGGTTCCCGGCAACGCCGACCGATGTGATCGCGGCCGCGATCAGGGGCTGCATATGCGACTCCGCATGCGGTTGCGGCAGCAGTCTAATCGACAGGCGCCGATATGTGCTCGTCGAGGGGCAGGCCGATGCGTCCGGGCTCGACGATATCGGCTCGCCCGAGCACGGTGACGATCTCGTCCATGAGATGCACGAACGAGGGCGACAGATGGTCGATCACCTTGCGGTCTTTGGCCTTGAGGCTGTTGCCGATGTAGATGACTCCGCCGCACCCGACCTCGCGTTTTGCCGCGCGGACATTCTTCCGGCTGTTGTCGACGACGATGCAGGATCCGGGCTCGACGCCCAATTCCCTGAGCACGAACTGGTAGCCTTTCGGATCGGGTTTCGGATGCAGCTTGCCGTGTTTGTCCAGCGTCGAGATGGCATCGAAGATGTGCTCGGGCGGGAACATCTCCGTCAGGCCCTTGAGTGCGAGCACCCGGAAGACGTTCTCGCGGACACCGTTGGTCAGGATCGCGACCTCGATTCCCCGTTCCTTCAGTCGCGCGAGAGCCTCCCGGAGATTCTCGCCCGCGGGAGCGATTCCCCGATAGTCGAGGCTGTCCGTGCAGGCGGCGATGAGCCTTGCGAGCGTCGGCTCTATCGGCGCATCGACGGGCTTGAGCAGCTTCGCCGCATGGTAGAGGAGCGGCCCGAGCTGCAGGCTTCCGCCCGCATCGTAGATCGCGCGGCCGGCGAGTCGCACCATCTTCAGTGCACGTTCGCCGAACTGTGCGCCGATCGCCGCGAAGACCGACAGGGTCTGGGCTTTGAGTCCGACGTCCTCGGCTTCGGTCGTGACGACGCCATCGAAATCCAGCAGCAGGAGTCTGGAGTCGCGAACAATTCGGGCGGGAAGCCCTGCCATGCATCACTCCTCGCCGGACAGGGCGAAACGGAAAACAGGTAGCCGTGCGGTCGAATTATAGCGATTCGCCCCGTCGGGTCGCCCCCGATCTGTCCGACGGTCAGGTCGCGTCGTTGCGGCAGACCCGCCCGAGCGTATCCAGCCCTCCGCTCTTCGCCCGATAGAGCAGGCCCGCGACCAAGGCGGTAAAGGGGGCGACCGTGATGAGTCCGAAGCTGCCGACCAGGATGTTGAGGATCTCGGCGGCGACGAAGGGGGCGTTCAGGATATTCTGCGCCGGCAGACCCTTTGCCATGAACAGCAGGAACATGCAGATGTGGCTGCTCGAATAGGCCAGCAGCAGGGTCGTGGTCATGGTGCCGATGACGGCGCGACCGATGCGCAGCCCGGACGCGATATGCTCGACCGGTCCGATTTCGGGCTTGCTCTGCTTGATCTCCTCCATGCTCGCGGCGATGTCCATCGCCAGATCCATGACCGCACCGGACGAGGCGATGAAGACGCTGGCGATGAAGATGTCGGTGAGACGCAGCTCGTAATAGCCCGCGTACAGGAGCGATTCGGCGAAGGGGCGGATGGCGCCGTGCAGATTGAAGGCATGCGCGAACCAGACGGCGAGTGCGCAGGTGAGCAGGACGCCGAGCATGGACCCGGAGAAGGTCGCGATGCCGCGGCGAGTCAGACCGCCGACCGAGAAGGTGATGACGCCGGTCAGCACGGCGACGATGGCGAGACCCGTCGGGATCGGCGCGTAGCCGAGGAGCAGGAGCGGGAAATAGAGCTTCCAAAGCACCAGCGCGGCGAAGATGAAGGAGAGCGCGGCCTTGAGCCCGGTGACCCCGGCGACGGCGATCAGGAGTGCAACGAAGATCCCGATGAGCAGGAGCTGCATCTGTAGCCGATAGTGTCCCCGGGCCATCCCGTGGCTCGGCTTGCCGTCGAGCATGTCGTACTCGACCAGCACGATTGCGCCGGCTTCGTAGAATTCGTCGAGCTCGAGCTTGCCGGTGAGCATGTTGGTGACGGCGATCTCCTCCCCCTTGGACGGCCCGTCCAGCAAACGGACCGTCAAGACCTGGGCTTCTGTCTTGATGATCAGGTTCGTACGCACTGCGCTGTTGTCGACGGCGGTGATCAGGCCGCGGGCATGCAGGCCGCGCTCGGCGTGCGGGTCGGGCGCCAGATCGAGAAAGAACAAACCGATGCAGACGACGGCGATGACCGCCGCAAAGAGCCATTCGCGACCTATTCTCGACACGTACCGATACCTTGAGCTGAGGATTGCGCAAACAAGAAAGGCGCCGCGAAGGCGGCGCCAAGGGCAGGGCGGGCCTAGGTAAAGCTAAGCCGTTGTCTTGGTTATGGGCATGCCTTCTTGACAGGCAGCTCGGGCAGGCGCATAAGCGTGGCGAGGCGCTTGGCGATGTCCGTGTTGTCGTAGAAGCCGGCCAGGCGAGTCGCGGCCCATCCCTGTGCGTAGACGGGGACAGGAACGCCGGTGTGGGAATACGAGGTCCAGCCGATGCTGGCCCGCTCGTTCAAGATGTGCGTGATGGTGACGACGATCGGCTCGTAGCCGCCGTAGAGGAGCTTGTTCTCGTCCTGGCTGTTGTCGTTGGCGCCGCACATGGACTGGTCGTAGGCGTCTTCGAGCTTTTCCTTCTGGTAGGCGTTCAGGTCCGCCCAATCCATGCCGAAGACATCGGACATGAGCCCGAGCATGGCGGTATCCCGTGCGAGGTTGTCGGATGCCTGCCAGCCGTTGCCACCGCAGAGGGTCTCGCTGTTGGCGGCCTTGTGCTCTGCCCACTGGTTCTCTCCGAAGTACTCGAAGCTGTTGGTCTGGCCGAGCAGGCGATCGTAATAGGCCGTATAGGCGGTCGTGGCATGGCCGACGGTCATCCCGCCGGTCTCGTGGTCGCCGGTGACGACGATGAGGGTTTCGTTCGGATGCCGGCTCGCGAACGCGACGGCGACCCCGACCGCGGCGTCGAAATCCAGCATGTCGTTGATGCTGGCGACCGCGTCGTTCGCATGGCCCGCCCAGTCGATCTTGCCGCCTTCGACCATCAGGAAGAAGCCTTTGCGAACGGGGCCTTTTTCCTTGTATCCGCGCTGCTTCGGACGCTCTTCGAGATTCGCGATCGCGACCTCGACCATGTCCTTCAGCGAGAGATTGCCCTCCGGGCGGTCGATCGCGTAGGGCATGGCGGAGCTGCGATCGAGGGTCGGGTTGATCGCGACCACCTTATCCATCGGCTGGGTCTTGAGCGACAAGATGGACGCGCGGTCGTTGAGAACCGTATAGCCGTTGGTGCTCAGCAGATCCCAAACATTGTTCTCGGTGTCCCCGGAGCGTGCCGGTCCCTCGGGTGCGACCAAGCCGCCGCCGCCGAAGAATTCGTAGCCGGTGTTTGCAAGCTGGGTCGCGATGTTGTTCATCAGGCCGCGATTCGGCACGCTGGCGTAATAGGCGGCCGGTGTAGCGTGATCCAAGGAGACGCTGGAGATGATTCCGACCTTCTTGCCGCTTTCATGGGCAAGCTCCGCAACACTCTTGTAGCAGGAGGTTTGGGTTTCGGGATCCATGTTCACGACCCCGCTCTTGGTCTTGAGCCCGCTCGCGAAGGCCGTACCCGAGGATGCCGAGTCGGTCATCAGCGCGTAGGCATCGTAGGTCGTCTGCATGCCCGCAACGGGCATCTTGCTCATGTTCAGGCGATTCTCGGGGCGCAGGAGATCTGCGGCGACGGTCGCGTCCCCGCCGTTGATGGTCGTCAAATAGGCCTCGGTGGCTTGGATCTGGGCGTTCGCCATACCGTCGCCGAGGAAGAAGAACACATACTTCGGCAGCGCGGCGCTTGCCGATGTCGCGGCCACAAGCATCGCAGTGGCGGACAGGTTGAGGATCATATTGCGCGGTTTCACTTGCCTTCTCTCCGCTTCTCGTCATAGTTGACCCCGGAAAGGCGGGGCCGGCGGACCGGCGGGAAGCGGCCAAGAAATTGGGCGTGCCCCGAACGGCACGGCGCAATCTACAGAAAGACCCTTGCATTCATGTGACAATATGCCGAACGTTTTGCGACGTCTTCTGCTGCTTCTCCTGGTCGTGTCTGCACCCTCGAGGGCCCAGCTCGACAGCGTCCAGGGCAATGCTCCGCCTCTGCGTTCCCAAGCCATTTCCGCACCGACCGTTCCCGAGGCATTACAGCCTTGGATCCCCTGGGTTCTGGAGGGCGGTCCCGAGGGGCAGGATCAACGCGCCTGTCCGATCGATCCGGCCGACGGCGCACGGCTCTGCGCTTGGCCCGGACGGTTGGATCTGGCGCTGAGCGGGGAGGGCGGGACATTCGCTCAGGTCTGGCAGGTCCTGGCCGAGTCCGCGGTGCCGCTGCCGGGCGACGCGGATGCCTGGCCGCTCGGGGTCGAAGCGGACGGGGCCGAACTGCCGGTCGTCCAGCGCGACGGCCGGCCGACGGTGACGCTCGCCGCCGGGGTGCATCGGGTAACCGGGCGGTTCGTCTGGGATCGTCCGCCGGACGCGCTCGTGATCCCGCCCATGATCGGGCTGGTGTCGCTTGTGAACGATGGCGTCGCGGTACCGACACCGCGTTTGGATCGGACCAATCGTCTCTGGCTCGGTGACCCGACCGGGTCCGAGACCGAGCGCTCTGGCGATCGCCTGAGCCTGGAGGTCTATCGACGCATCCAAGATAGTCTGCCGCTCGAGGTCCTGACCCGGCTTCGACTCGAGGTGTCCGGCGGCGCGCGCGAGGTGCGGCTGGGCCCCGTACTCTTGCCCGGCGGGATCCCTTTGCGGATCGACAGCCCGTTGCCGGCGCGGCTCGAAGAGGACGGGATGCTGCGGGTGCAGGTGCGTCCCGGGCGCTGGGCGCTGGATGTCGTAGAGCATCACCAAGGCGACCTGTCCGAGCTGTCGCGTCCCGAAGCCGGCGCTCCTTGGCCGGAGCGTGAGATCTGGGCCTTCGCGGCTGAACCCGCGCTGCGGCGGGTCGAGCCTTCCGGACTCGATGCCGTGGATCCGCGCCAGACCGGGATCCCCGAGGAATGGTCGCGTCTGCCGGTCTATCGGGTCGAGCCGGGTGGCGTCCTGCGTCTGACCGAGCAGGTCCGCGGGGATCCGGATCCCGGGCCGGACCGTCTGCGCCTGGATCGCGAGCTTTGGCTCGACTTCGACGGCAAGGGCTACAGCGTGCAGGATCGCATCGGCGGTCAGTTGTCGCGCGGGTGGCGCCTGGACGCCGGTCCGGCGCTTGAGCTGGGCGCCGTGACCGTCGACGGTCGACCCGTGCTCATCACGCGTCTGAACGACGCCGCGTCGCCCGGGGTCGAGGTCAGACGGGGCAGCCTGGATGTGGTCGCCGATGCTCGGCTTGAGTCCGCACCCGGACGCGTTCCGGCCTCGGGCTGGGCGACCGAGTTCGAGAGCGTCGACGCGCGGCTCTATCTGCCGCCGGGTTGGGATCTCTTGACCGTCCAAGGCGTCGACAACCTTCCGAGCACCTGGATAGGGCGCTGGAGCCTGTTGGATCTCTTTCTGGTGCTGATCACGGCACTGGGTATCGGCCGGATCTGGGGCTGGGGTTGGGCGTTGCTTGCCCTGCTCACGCTGGGCCTGACCTGGCAGGCGCCCGGTGCGCCGCGGCTGATCTGGCTGAACCTGCTCGCCGCCGCGGCCCTGCTGCGGTTGATCCCGGAGGCGCCCGTGCGCACCGGTCTGCAGCGCCTGCGGACCCTGACGACACTCTATTTCCGACTGGCGTTGCTGGGGCTCCTGGTGATCGGACTGCCGTTCCTGGTGACCGAGGTCCGCGACGGGCTCTTTCCGCATCTGGAGCGCCCCTGGATGGCGTTGGGCGACTCGGGATCGGGCATGCAGACCGCAGCTCCCGCGCCTGCGTTCGAGCTGCGCAGCGCGATGGACATGGAAGCGACGTCGAAACGCGAGCGGCTTTCCGACGCACTGGCCGAGCCCGCGGCCCCGATTCCCGAGCCCATCGATCTCATGGATCCCGATGCGCGTCTCCAGACCGGAGCCGGCATCCCGGACTGGCGCTGGAACAGCGTCGATCTGCGTTGGAGCGGACCCGTCGGCGAGGACGAATCGGCACGACTTTGGTTGCTGACACCGACCTTGAATCTGGTGCTCTCGCTCCTCGGCGCCGTTCTCCTGGTGCTGCTCGGTCTGCGGCTGGCCGGGCTCCTCGGCAGTCGCGGGACCCGGGATGCGGGTCTCGCCCTGCTGGTCGCCTTGGGGCTGGGGACGGCGGTCGGTACCGAGCCTGCCTCGGCCGAGGATCTGCCGAGCCCCGAGCTGCTTCAGGAGCTTCGCACCCGTCTGCTCGCCCCGCCGGACTGTCTGCCGCACTGTGTCGATCTGCCCCTCATGGTCCTCGCGGCGGACCCGGATCGGCTGATGCTCGATCTGACCCTGGATGCCGCGGTCGCGGTCGCGGCACCCGTTCCGGGCGGGGCAGGGGGCTGGCTGCCGACCGAGATCCGCGTGGACGGCGAGCCTTCGGACGGACTGCGCCAAGACGCGGCCGGTCGGCTCCTGCTGATGCTCCCCGCCGGCCGACACGCAGTCAGGCTCGTCGGCCCGCTGGCGAGCCGCGATCAGGTCGAGATCCCGCTGCCGATGCCGCCGCGACTGATCCGGGCCACCGTCGAGGGCTGGAACCTCGAAGGGCTGGATGCCGGCGGGCGTGCCGGTGCCCAGATTCGCTTGGTCCGCGTCTCCGACACCGGCGCCCCGCAGGAGGTGTCGCTCGCGCAGGGTGCTTTGCCGCCGCTGCTGCGCGTCGAGCGGACCCTGCGGATGGGGGTCGACTGGCGCGTGGATACCCGTGTGCAGCGTTTGTCGCCGAGCGAGTTCCCGGTCTTGATCCCGGTGCCGTTGCTGCCGAGCGAGTCGGTGCAGACGCCCGGGGTCCAAGTCGAGGGTGCCGCGGTTCTCGCGGATCTGCCTGCCGGGCGCTCGGAGGTGGCCTGGTCGTCGCGTCTGGAGCCGACCTCCGCATTGAGCCTCGTCGCTCCGATGGATCCGCGACTGAGCGAGGATTGGCGTCTCGATGTGGGACCGCTCTGGCATCTGGAGTACGCAGGCATCGCTCCGATCCATCGGCTGGACCCGGGCGATCGCTGGCTGCCCAACTGGCGCCCCCTGCCGGGCGAGACCTTGGTCCTGACCCTCACCCGACCACCGGGCGTCCCGGGACCGACATTGACCATCGATCGCGTCGACACGCGCGTCGAGCCCGGCCAGCGCGGAACCCTTTCGACCCTGACCCTCGCGATCCGCAGCAGCCAAGGCGGCAGCCATGTCGTCCGGCTGCCCGACGCCGCCGAGCCGATCGCCTTCAGTCTGGACGGTCACAGCCTTCCGCTGCCCGATACGGCGCCGGAGGTCGAGCTTCCGCTCACGCCAGGCTCGACCCGGGTCGAGCTGACCTGGCGCGAGGCGCAGCCGCTGACCTTCGGCTACCGCCCGAGTGTGCCGGATCTGCGCAGCCCCGCGGTCAACCTGAATCTCGCGCTGAGCCTACCGGAGGATCGCTGGGTGCTCTGGACCTGGGGGCCGCGGATCGGGCCGGCCGTGCTCTTCTGGGGGATCCTGCTGGTGCTGATCGGCCTGGCCGCTGGTCTGGGTCGCAGCCGCCTGACACCCTTGCGCGTGCACGATTGGCTCCTGCTCGGCATCGGGCTCATCCTGGCCGAGGTTTGGGTCGTGCTGCTGGTGATCGGCTGGCTCTTTGCACTCGGCCTGCGGCATCGCCTGGACCCGCTCGCACGTCCGGCCTGGCGCTTCAACCTGATTCAGATCGGGCTCGTCATCCTGACGCTCGTCGCGCTTGCGGGCCTCCTAGGCGCCGTCCAACAGGGTCTGCTCGGCACGCCCGAGATGCAGATCATGGGGAACGGCTCGACCGCGACCACACTCAATTGGTATCAGGATCGCGGCGGCCCCGCATTGCCGGAGGTGTGGGTGCTTTCGGTCCCCATGTGGGTCTACCGCGCACTCATGCTCGCCTGGGCGCTCTGGCTCGCGATGCGGCTGCTCGACTGGCTGCGCTGGGGCTGGGTGGGTCTTTCCACGCCTCTGATTTGGCGCGAGATGCCCACTGCGGAGCCGAAGCGGCCAAAGGCCAAACGCACGCCTGATGCGGAGGAGATGCGGCTGGATCTTTGAACCTAAACCGCGTCCAGAGTGAAATGCGTCGGTTTCATGTTGTGTCGGGCTCAAGGATTTTTCCGACCTTGGCAGTGACGCGGTTTAGAATTTAATATTTTTTAATAGGTTAAACCGCGCCAGCTCCGACAGTTGACGGAGCTGGCGCAGCCAAGCCAATCCAACAGACAACGCATGCTGCACCGGGCGCGGTTTAATTAAGGAACAGTTGAACCGCAAAGTTTGCGCCTTCCTCGAACATAGCACGCTTGGATGTGGTGCAGGAGACGGTCGAGGCGTCCGTCCGACAGGGCGATCCCGGAGATCGTTGCGTTGTTTCAATGTTCGAGCGAGGGATGATCGTGAGTCGTTTGGTCGTGTTCAGCTTCTTCCGCTATTCGGGGCTGCGTATCCCCGATGCCTTCCTGCGGATGGGCTTTCAGCGGTTTCTGATCGATCGCCGTACCCCGACCGGCCGGATCCGCCTGATGGGCTGCGGCAGCGGCGACGGGTTCTCCGTGGTGCCGGATCTCGGTGCTTACTGCCTGATGCGGGTATTCGCGGATCCCGAGGATGAGGCGCGTTTGCGACGGACCCGCTTCTATCGAGCGGTCGCCGACGCGAGCGCCGAGCAGCTACACTTTACGCTGACGCCGGTTTCCGGGCGCGGAACCTGGGGCGGTGAGGCACTCTTCGACTATCGAGGCGAACAGCAGCCGGATCGGCCGCTCGTCGTTCTCACCCGTGCGCGTGTTGCCCCGACGCGGGCGCGCGCCTTTTGGCGCAGCGTCCCCGAGATCCGCCGACAGCTGCGCGACACGCCGGGCTGTCCCTTCCACATCGGCTTCGGAGAGCATCCGCTCTTGACGCTCGCGACCTTCAGCGTCTGGGAGGATCTGGCTCGGATGCAGACGTTCGCGTATCGCACCACGCCGCATCATCGGGCCGGTCGCGCGTCCCGGCAGGAGGGGTGGCTCAGCGAATCGATGTTCGTCCGCTTCGCGATCGAGCGGATCGAGGGCGATCTCGCGCGTTATCCCCGCCTCGCCGCACTCGTGGCTTCTTGAGTCCGACCCGCAGAACGCCGAGGTATAAGCGGATCTCGACCACGAAAAGACACAAGTAATGCTTTTCCAATCCTAAACCGCGTCCCCCACCGAGCGCATGGGGTCTACCGAGGATTCGTTACCGACCGAACCGGCGGGCGACACTCGGGACGCGGTTTAGAAGCCCTCGGTCGAGGTAAAGAGCCCCACCCGCAGATCCTTGGCCGTGTAAATGGTGCGCCCGTCCACCTGCACCACGCCGTCGCCGATGCCGAGCACCAGCTTGCGCGAGATGACCCGCTTCATGTCGATGTGGTAGGTGACCTTGCTCGCGGTCGGGAGCACCTGCCCGGTGAACTTCACCTCGCCCACGCCGAGCGCACGGCCGTGACCCGGGTTGCCGACCCAGGCGAGATAGAAGCCGACGAGCTGCCAGAGTGCGTCGAGCCCGAGACAGCCTGGCATGACCGGGTCGCCGGGGAAATGGCACTGAAAGAACCAGAGCTCGGGATTGATATCCAGCTCGGCCAGGATCTCGCCCTTGCCATTGGCGCCGCCGAAATCGGCGATGCGCAGCACGCGATCCATCATCAGCATGTTTGGTACGGGCAGTTGGGCATTGCCGGGACCGAACATCTCGCCGTGTCCGCAGGCGAGGAGCGCGTCGCGGTCGAAGGAGGCTTCTTTCGTCATTTTGGGTGAGGTCCTGTGTGTCTTGCGGTTCCAGTGTTTGGGGGCTTCCGGCCTCCTGCCTACTGCGTCGTCTGAGGTCGTCGGGTGGCATTGACGGCTCGGGGCGCAGTGAGTCTTGACGTGACCCCTGTTCGAGTCGAGCAGCGGCTGGCGGCTGGAATCAGTCCGACCGAAGCCGCGCCGACAGCCAGCCGACGATCTCCTCGATCGGGATGAGCTGGGTCTCCGTGTCGTTGCGACCTTTGTACTCGACCTGACCGTCGTCGAGCGACTTGTCGCCGACCACGATGCGATGCGGGATGCCGATCAGCTCCATGTCGGCGAACATGACGCCGGGGCGGGCGTCGCGATCGTCGAGCAGGACGTCGACCCCGACCTGCTTCAAGTCAGCGTAAAGCTGGTCCGTCGCCTCGCGGACGCGGTATGACTTGCCGAGCTTCATCGGCAAGAGTGCGACCTGGAAGGGCGCGATCGGCGCGGGCCAAGAGATGCCGCGCTCGTCGTGATGCTGCTCGATCGCCGCGGCGACCACGCGCGACACCCCGATGCCGTAACAGCCCATGGTCAGGGTGGTGGCACGGCCGTCCTCCCCGAGCACGTTGGCTTTCATGGCCTGGCTGTATTTGCGCCCGAGCTGGAAGATGTGTCCGACCTCGATCCCGCGCGCGATCTTCAGATGGCCCTCGCCATCCGGACTCGGGTCGCCGTCGATGACGTTGCGCAGATCGGCGACCTCGGGAAGCGGCAGATCCCGGCCCCAGTTCAGACCGAACCAATGCTTGCCGTCCTGATTTGCGCCGGCGCTGAAATCGCCGGTGACCGCAACGGTGCGATCCACGATGCAGGGGATGGGCAGATCCTTCGGACCGAGCGATCCGGGGCCGGCGCCGATCGCCTCGCGGATCTCGGCCTCCGTTGCCATGCGCAGCGGCGCGGCGACGCCGGGGAGCTTCTCGGCCTTGATGGCGTTGAGCTCGTGATCGCCGCGCACCAGCAGGGCGATCAGCGCGGACGCGCTCTCGGCGGAGGCGGCGACCACCAGGGTCTTCACCGTGCGCTCGATCGGCTGACCAAACTGCTCGACCAGATCCGCGATGGTGCGTGCGTTCGGCGTGTCGACCAGGCGCGCGGTCTCCTGCGGTGCCGGGGCGGTGTCGGCCAAGGCGAGGGCCTCGGCCAGCTCGACGTTGGCCGCGTAGTCGCTGCTGTCGGAGAAGGCGATGGCGTCTTCGCCGGAGTCCGCGAGCACATGGAACTCATGCGATGCGTTGCCGCCGATGCTGCCGGTGTCGGCCTGCACCGGGCGGAAATCGAGCCCGCAGCGGCTGAAGATGCGGCTGTAGGCCGCGTGCATCTGCCGGTAGGTGTCTTCGAGCGAGGCGTCGTCGAGATGAAAGGAGTAGGCGTCCTTCATCAGGAACTCGCGGGCGCGCATCACGCCGAAGCGCGGGCGGATCTCGTCGCGGAACTTGGTCTGGATCTGATAGAAGTTGATCGGGAGCTGCTTGTAGCTCTTCAGCTCGTTGCGGGCGAGATCGGTGATGATCTCCTCGTGAGTCGGGCCGAAGCAGAAGTCGCGCTGGTGGCGGTCGCGCAGACGCAGCAGCTCCGGGCCGTATTGGTCCCAACGACCGGATTCCTGCCAAAGCTCGGCGGGCTGAACCGCCGGCATGGAAACCTCCAGGGCGCCGGCGCGGTCCATTTCATCACGGACGATGCCCTCGACCTTGCGCAGGACGCGCAGCCCCATCGGCAGCCAAGTGTAGAGCCCTGCCGCGAGCTTGCGGATCATGCCGGCCCGCAGCATCAGGCGGTGACTGGGGATCTCCGCGTCGGACGGGGTCTCTTTGAGGGTCTGGATCGGAAACTGGGAGGTGCGCATCGGCAGGACTATCGGCGGCGTAAAGGCGCGAAGTGTATTGTTCAACCAGTATCGAAACAACCGCGGGATGGTGGGAATCCGCCGGCCCGGCCCGGAGGGCGTCGATGCCGGGTCTCGATGTGGCTCTGTGCACCATCTCGGAACACCCGATATATACTGGGCGATGACTTCGGGAACGTCCGCCAAACCGATGTCGCGCGCGCAGCAGGGATGTGTCGCTGCTTTTCGGTGGCGCCTCCTTTGGCGTCGGCAACCCCGACACCGTCGCGATCCGAAGGCATCTCGGGTCGGATTCGATTCGAGTGTGACAATGACAAAGCGATCAGAGGATTCCAATCCAAGCCCTACGGCTTCGCTTGCGAACCGGAGGACCCAGCGCCGCATCTCCGTGCGCATCCCCATCCAGGTCTTCTTGCCGAAGCTCACCGAGCCGATCACCGCGATGAACCAGGACATTTCCTGGGGCGGTGCACAGTTCGTCGTCGCAGTGCCGCTCGCCTCCTTGACCGGGACGCTCCGCTTGATGTTTCCCTGGCGAGGCCACGAAAAGGTTGCGATCGATGCCGAGGTCGTGCGGGCGCAGCGGCTGGGGTCCGGCCATCACCAGGTTGCGGTGCGGTTCGCGAGCCTCTCGCCGCGCAGCCAAGCTCGGTTGGAAAAGCTCTTGAAGATGCTCGATGCGGCGGATGACTCGACTGTCCGGGACGCAGGCGCGCTGGTGCGCGAGCTCGAGGTTGTGGTCGAGGATGCCGCAGCGATGCGCGAGATGCTCGAGCAGATCGCGGCCGGGCGTCTGAGCATCACGGTCTTCGAGGCCTACGAGGCGGGCCAGAGCATCCGTCTCGCGATTCGCGGCGCGGATGGTCTGCCCGGCCTTCGCTTGCGGGCACGGGTGCGCGAGGTCGAGCGGGTCAATGTGGATGGATTTGCCCAGTCGGAGCTGTTCGGCCTCGAGCTCGGATTCGAGCATCCGACACCGGCGATCAAGACATTCGTCGACCTCTTGATCGAGCAGCTTCCCCCGGTGTGGAAGGACCCCGAGTCCAGTTTTGCGGGTGCCCCGGATTGGCTGCGCGCGATGCATTTCGCCCGGCCGACGGAAGATCTGGTGCTCGATGATCACAGCGACACTTCGGTCTTGGAGTCGCGTTTTCCCGATGCCTTGAGAAGTCTACGTATGGTGTGGGGTGACCCGGAGGCGTTCGATCTCGCGTTCCAGGACCTGACGCTGGGCAGTCGGGTCGAGCCGGGAGGCTGGCCGGAGGATGCCTGGGACGAGCTGGGTTTTCTTCAGGACGTCCATGACTGCGCCTACGGTCTCCCTGCAACCAGACTGAGCCAGTTACGCCCGACGCGTTGCCGTTGAATCGACTTAGTCGGCCCGGCGGCTCGGTCGCAGCGGCACTGTGGGATCGAATCCGCGAATCCGCGCCTTGCTTGACCAGCTGCGCCGATCGCGGTAACTTCGACCGCTTTTGAACCCTTTTGGGACTGATCGGAGGTCACCGAGGTGGCACTGTCTGAAGCGCAACTCGATGGGGCCGAGCCGGAGCGGCCGGAGCGGAGTGGTGTCGAGCTGAGCGGGGCCGAGATCGTCATTCAGGCGCTCGCCGACGAAGGCGTCGAGTTCGTCTTCGGCTATCCCGGCGGCGCCGTGCTGCACATCTACGACGCCCTGTTTCGGCAGGAGTCCGTCAAGCATATCCTGGTGCGTCACGAGCAGGGTGCCTCGCACGCCGCGGACGGCTACGCGCGTGCGACCGGCAAGTGCGGCGTCTGTCTGGTGACGTCCGGCCCCGGTGCGACCAACGCGGTTACCGGTATCGCGACGGCCTACATGGACTCCATCCCGATGGTGATCCTGACCGGTCAGGTGCCCACCCCGGTCATCGGCAGCGATGCCTTCCAGGAGGTCGACACGGTCGGCATCACCCGGCCCTGCGTGAAGCACAACTTCCTCGTCAAAGACGTGCGTGACCTCGCAGTGACCATCCGCAAGGCATTCTATATCGCGATGAGCGGTCGGCCCGGACCCGTGGTGGTCGATATCCCGAAGGACGTGACGGATCCGAACATCAAGATCCCGTACGACTATCCGCGCGATGTGAAGATGCGCTCATACAACCCGGTGCTCAAAGGGCATCCGGGGCAGATCCGCAAGGCCGTCGATCTGATCCTCCAAGCCAAGCGGCCGGTCTTTTACACCGGCGGCGGCGTGGTGCTCGGCGAGGCATCGGCGCAGTTGACGGACTTCGTCCGCATGACCGGTTTTCCCGTCACCAGCACGCTGATGGGGCTCGGCGCCTATCCGATGACCGATCCGCAGTTCATCGGCATGCTCGGGATGCACGGGACCTACGAGGCGAACATGGCGATGCACGAGACCGATGTCTTGATCGCCATCGGCGCGCGCTTCGACGATCGGGTCACCGGCAAGATCGAGCATTTCTGCCCGCATGCGAAGATCATCCATGTCGACGTGGATCCCTCCTCGATCTCCAAAAACGTGAAGGTGCATGTCCCGATCGTGGGACAGGTGGCCAACGTGCTCTCCGACATGATCAAGCTCTATCGCGAGCTGGCCCCGCGCCCCGACGAGCATCCGGTTGCCGATTGGTGGTCCAAGATCGCCGAGTGGCGTGCGGTGGACTGCATGCGCTACGACCGCAACAGCACGGCCATCAAGCCGCAGTTCGCGGTGGAAACACTCTACAAGGTGACCGGCGGCGATCTCTATCTGACCTCGGACGTGGGTCAGCATCAGATGTTTGCCGCCCAGTTCTATCCGTTCGACAAGCCGCGGCGTTGGATCAATTCGGGCGGTCTGGGGACCATGGGCTTCGGTCTGCCCGCGGCGATGGGAGTGCAACTGGCGTTTCCGGATGCGCAGGTCGCCTGCATCTCCGGGGAGGCGAGCATCCTTATGTGCATACAGGAGCTGGCCACCTGCCTTCAGTACGGACTGCCCGTGAAGGTGATCCTGCTCAACAACGGCTACATGGGCATGGTGCGTCAGTGGCAGGAGTTCTTCTATGAAAGCCGCTACTCGAACTCCTATGTCGATGCCCTGCCGGACTTCGTGAAGCTCGCCGAGAGCTTCGGACATGTCGGCATGCGTGTCGACCAGCCGGCCGATCTGGAGGCCGCGATGACCGAAGCGTTCGCGATGAAGAATCGTCTCGTGTTCATGGACGTCATCGTGGATCCGACCGAAAACGTCTACCCGATGATCGCTGCCGGCAAAGGTCACCACGAGATGCACCTGGCACCGAGTCTGTCGGATCGCGAGCTGGCCTAGACCGCGTCCCGAGCGAAAGAGATCTTAAGACATGAGACATATCATCGCCGTGCTGCTGGAGAACGAGGCGGGCGCACTCTCGCGCGTCGCCGGGCTCTTCTCGGCCCGTGGCTACAACATCGAATCACTGACCGTCGCCCCGACGGATGACCCCACGCTCTCGCGGATGACCCTGGTCACCACGGGCAACGACGACGTGGTCGAGCAGATCAAGAAGCAGCTGAACAAGCTGATCGACACCGTGAAGCTGCTCGATCTGTCCGAGGGTCCGCACATCGAGCGCGAGATGATGATGATCAAGGTGCGCGCCGAGCGGCATGACCGCGAGGAGCTCAAGCGCCTGACCGAGATCTTCCGTGCCAAGATCATCGATGTGACGGACACCAGCTATGTGATCGAACTGACCGGGGCATCCAAGAAATTGGATGCCTTCATCGACGCCGTGCCGGAGGGACTGATCGTCGAGGTCGTCCGTTCGGGTCCAACCGGCATCTCGCGCGGCGACAAGGGCCTCACCATTTAAACCGCGTCTTCGTGCGACATGAGCCGCTTTCCTGTTCGCTCGGTGTGGCCCCTGTCCGTCGCCTCTGTGGCGGACGCGGTTTAAGTATTCAATCAATTTCCTGGATTGAGCTGCTTGCGCGGTTGCGGTTCACAGTCCCGGATCGGATCCGAGTGAGCGCCTGAAGGCTGCTCGCCTCCCGATCCGCCTCATACATCTCCAGCTGAAGGATTCATCTCAATGACCATCAACGTGTACTACGACAAAGACGCCGACCTCTCCCTCATCCAGGGCAAGCAGGTCGCCATCATCGGTTACGGCTCGCAGGGTCATGCCCATGCCAACAATCTGAAGGAATCGGGCGTCTCCGTGGTCGTCGGACTTCGCCCCGACTCGGCCTCGGCGGCCAAGGCAGCCAACGCCGGGCTCGAGGTTCGTTCGATCGAAGAGGCGGTGAAGGGTGCGGACGTCGTCATGATCTTGGCGCCGGACGAGCACCAGGCCGCGCTCTATCGCGAGCAGGTCGCACCCAACATCAAGCAGGGTGCAGCGCTCGCCTTCGCCCACGGATTCAACGTGCATTTCGGCCAGATCACGCCGCGCGAAGATCTCGACGTCATCATGATCGCGCCCAAAGGTCCGGGCCATCTGGTGCGCTCGACCTACACCCAAGGCGGCGGCGTGCCCAGCCTGATCGCGGTCCATCAGGATGCGACCGGTCAGGCCCGCGATATCGCACTGGCTTACGCCTCGGCCAACGGCGGCGGTCGTGCCGGTATCATCGAGACCAACTTCCGCGAGGAGTGCGAGACCGACCTCTTCGGCGAGCAGGTCGTGCTCTGCGGCGGGTTGACCTCGCTGATCAAGGCCGGTTTCGAGACCCTCGTCGAGGCCGGCTATGCACCCGAGATGGCCTACTTCGAGTGTCTGCACGAGGTCAAGCTGATCGTCGACCTCATTTACGAGGGCGGTATCGCCAACATGCGCTACTCGATCTCCAACACGGCCGAATACGGTGACCTGACGCGCGGTCCGCGCATCATCACCGACGAGACCAAGGCCGAGATGAAGCGCATCCTCGGCGAGATCCAAAACGGCCAGTTCGCCAAGGAATTCATCCTCGAAAACCAAGCCGGTGCGGCCTCGATGAAGGCGATGCGTCGACTCGGCGAAGAGCACCAGATCGAAGAGGTCGGCGAGCGTCTGCGAGACATGATGCCTTGGATCCGCGAGAAGAAGCTGGTCGATAAGTCCCGCAACTGATCGACTGCAACCCAACGCCTTCGCCGGATTCGGTCTATCGAATCCTGCGAGACATGAAAGGCCATGCATCCGAAGGGGTGCGTGGCCTTTTGTTTATCGGAATTGTTTTTCCGTGTGTATCGAGTGCTCGCCTGTGGCGGTGACTACAACATGCGCTCGCTTCTCATCGCCAATGAATCAAACCGGCTCTTCCGCTGAAAGGCCCGGTGTGCGGCTTCGGGCGCTCATCACCAATGTATCATCGCTGTCGACGGGATCAATCCGAGCTTGTGTCCGGAGGTAGGTCGCGGGCGACGCCATTCCGAGCATGCATCCATAGAAAAAAGACCATCCCGTCATTGCACCGAACAACTGATACGTATACGTCATGACACTGCTCCCGTCGGGTGACACGATCGCAAGGACGTTGTGTCGTTCCTTGCTTTCGGTCGCGATCGGCAGGTCGAGCGTTCGGAGCTTTCCCGCTTTGGGGGGCGATTCACTTCGACTCCGCTGTTCCTGTCTCTGTGACTAGAGCCTATGTCAGCGCGAGGACTGCAATCGCGACCGAGGTCTCGTTTCCGACGAGGACTCGAGGAAATCCGGTTTCGAACCTATCGATCGCGCGGGCGTGGTCGGCCGCGGGTGTCAGCGTTGGTCCGGGGGCAGCGCCATCTTGCCTCGGGCCGAGATGTCGGAGCGCCGCACTTTGTCGAACTTGCGCACCTGCCCGACCATCGGTTTCAACTCTTCCGCTGCGGCCCAGGCTTCTTCCACCGTGGCAGCCTTGCGGGCTTGATTCGGCGCGGATTCGAACTGAGGCTTATGCGGCTCGTGCAGGATGTCTGTCATTGGAAGGCTCCCCGTTGATATTGTGCACCAACATACTCTGTTTTTCGTCGACCACCTATTCCGATCCGCGATGGTAGGTATCGAATTCGATCATGCTTTTTCTCGGATTTCCGACCCAACGCAATGCGCTCTTCGAACCGATCCCTCGGCTGCCGTATTTCGGATCACTGATCAGCAAAAAAAGCCCGGCGGGCGCCGGGCTATCAAACGTCTCGCTTGAATCGAGACAGGGAGGACACGCAGAAAAGGGGTCGTCTAGGCCGGATACACATGCTCGGCGTCTCAATCGGTCTGCATCTTTACCATTCGGCTGACCTGGATATCGGAGGTGAGCACGACACCCATGTGCTTATTGAAGAAGGGCGTCAAACCCTCCAGGATCGGACCGACGAGATCCTCGGGAACGGCAGTCATGATCATGACGAGCACCGAGTCGTCATTGAACATCAGATGTCCCTTGTGGACGCCGTGGGTGCCTTTTCCGGACAGGTTATGGAGGATCGTATAGCCGCTGGCACCGGCGCGATCGAGCAGATCGACCACGAAGCCTTGTTGCTCGCCTTCCACGATGATCTCGAGCTTTTTCATCGCGGCGACCGTGAGTGCGTTCATGGCGATGTCTCCAGGGTTGCGACGCGTTTTCGAGGTCTCCGAGCCGGTTTAGCGCCGACGGGTCTCTGCGCCTTCGTCCTGCGGTCTGCTCCGGGTGGCCAGGACTGTGCGCTCCAGCGGCCATGCTCGAAGAGCGAGACGCAATCGGTCACGGGATCCAGGACCAAGAGGCGCACCCAATCGTTTTCAACGAGATTGCGGACCTTGTAGACCCTGGCCAAAGCGTCCCGGACGCTGGACAGCGGCGCCTCGATCAGGGTGATCAAGCGCATCGGCTGATGGTAGGGTCGGTCGCCCTTCAGCACGGTCTGTGCCGGAAGGCCGGTGCGCAGATCGCCGACGTTGCCCGTCATCACGCCGAAGCGGCCGACCACGTTGTGGTAGATCTTGCTGCCGCTGCCGAAGACCTCGTTGTCGACCGCCGAGAAGTAGTGCTCCATGTTGATCCATTGGGCGACAATCAGAGGGCCGGAGAGGATGCCGACAAGCAACTCGCCCGAGGGGTCCTGGCGGTGGTCGTAGGAATGCAGGAAGGCGCGACCCTCGAGATCGAGGGCGCGCGTGAGGGCGCGGCTGCCGATGATGAAGGAGGCGTTCTTCGATAGACCCCATTCCGGGCGCACCTGGGTCCAATCCATGGCGTGGCGCTTGACCCGACGCGCGGCCGCTTCGGAAGAATCTACCCCGGTCTCCCCCATGTCGACGCAGCGTTCCCGCGCGCAGAGTCGGCCGGCGGCGGCCAGATCCTCCTGGATGCGGGTGAGCTGAGTCAGCCGGCCGGGCGGCAGTTGGTCGATGTCGTAGAGTGAGGTCTCGTCGGTGGTCGTGTCGTGCAGGGCAGGGATGAACCAGGTCTCCTCCGGGATGCGGATACCCCGTTCGGCGAGCCGATCGCGCACCTCGCGCCGATTCGCCATCGCCGCGAAGATGCGGGCATTCACCAGCCCCCGGTCGCCGCCGCAGGCCCCGCAGTCCAATGCCGACTCGTACGGGTTGTTTTGCGAGCTGCTTCCGTGTCCGACCACCAGGACGATCTTCGCGAAGCCCTCGACCAAGCCGATCGTCTTGAGCAGGTTGCCGACCAACAGGGCCTGACGTTCGATGCGAAACCCGATCCGCGCCAGATGCTCGAGCTGAATCTTGGCCTGATCGGGATTCAGGCCGTATTCCAGACGCAGACTGGTCAGGAATAGGGTCTCGGCGGCGGCATCGAGGTCGAAGCGGCGGGCGAAGTCGCTCGGTGCATGGGCCTGACCGAGCGCGATCTCGCGCAGCTCGCGGATCATGCCGGTCGTGATGGCCTCGCGTTTAACCCCGAAATGCCGATCGACCGCGCGGACGACCATCTCGTCCTGAAGCGTCGCGATGAGATCGAGTGCGTCGTCCCTGGAGATCTTGTCGATCATCAGTCGTGTCGGCTGTTTGCCGTTGTCGAGCGTCCTGCGCCAGGTGTTGTAGGCGGCAGGCGCCAGGGTCTTGCCGACCATGTCGAAGCCGAACAGCAGTCCGACCGCCTCGACCGTGATATAGGGCGCGAGGACGGTACTCTTGAGGTCGTGCACGACCTCGGTGGCAAGGTGAAACAGCGAATGCCCCTCATGCCCGTGTCCGGCATGCCGGTGGGGCATCTCCAGCGCGACATTGTTCGGCGTGACGATGGCCGGACAGAGCGCGGCCTCGTGGCCCTTGCCGAGCTCGATGAAGTTCACGGGAACCCCGAAGAAGCCGGCCACACCGAAGGTCTCGTAATGACCGAGCTGCTCGAGCTGGCGCCGCAGTCGCTCGGAACGCACATCGATGCAGAAGAGCGCTTGGATGTCGGAGCCGTCGCGGCGCGGCTCGGTCGGGACGGCCCGCGCCGATGGATCCGCCGCCGATGGATCCGCCGTCGCTCCGCGATGCTTTGCCAGCTTGGCGAGCAGGGCGCGGATGTAGGTGCGTTCCAGCGCCTGCGTCCAGACGAAGCCTTCGTGCGACCGGAAAGCGTAGACCGCGTCGATCATCTGGCGCAGCGCACCGGAACGCTTCCCGGCCAGCTCGGCGCGCGGGATGCCGGCACGCTCGCAGAGCTCCTGCAGGCGCAGCGCACGCGTGGCCGCCTCGCGTGCGGTCTTCTCGCGCGCGTAGTCCTGAGAGAGTGTCTTGATTCGGCCGGCGTCGCTGCTGTCGAGCGCGACCTCCACCCGGTGGGCATAGTCGGGGAGGATGGCGCCCGAATGCAGCTCATGGCGCAACAGGCATTCGTGCGGGCGTTCCTCCAGGCACCGGACCCAGGCCGGGTAGCTGAAGTCACGCTGGTGTTGCTTGGCGGCCTCTTCGATCAAGGGTAGGGAGAGGACGAGTCGAATGGCGATGAAATCGACCAGGTCCGCCGGATTGCGGTCCTGCCAGTAGTAGTCCTTCGCCTGTGCACGCCAACGCACGAAGCCGGCCCAGCCATGGAGCTTGGAGAGCTCGAGGGCGAAATAATCCATCCAGAGTCGCTCGGGGATCTGCAGGCGTGTCATGACCAGATCGATCGCCGCCTCCGGTTGATCCGCCTGCGCGAGGATCCCGCCGACATCGAGCCCGTGCAGACGCAGACGACTGTTGCGTTTGGCGATATGGCTCCAGGCGCGGAACATCCCTTGCCGCCGGCCGGGCATACGCCAGACCGATTGCCCTTCGTCCAGAAAATCCATGCAGCCCTTGATCTGCAGCTCGTTCAGGGTCGCGTTGATCCGGGTGCCGTAGAGTCGGTCGACGAGATCGTAAAGCGTCCACCGAACCCCGATCAGGGCCTTGTCGAGCATCTTCATGGCTGATCCGCCGACGGGCGAAGCCGGGCCAGGATCGCATCCGCGCTCGGGTAGGCGTTGCCCACGCTCGGCTGATCCATCCGGGTCATGAGCGTGACCAGGATGCGTTTCAGATCCAGCCCTTCTGCGTCGTCCTCCGAGGTGCCATGACGGGGTGCCCATTCCTGCAGAAACTCCGAGACCAGGTCCTCGATGATGTCGGGATCGATCCGGCCGTCCCGCATCAGCGCTTGATAGTCGGTTCTGCGCAGATAGCCGCGTGCGTGGAAGAGCCGGGTGGCCTGCTCGACCGCCTCCTCGAACGGAAGATGCTCGAACCCGTTCAACGGATTGTGATGAATGAAGTTGCGCATCGGCCACATGAAGGGCAGGAATTCGCCGGCGACCGTGACCATGGAGCGGATCTTGAGCGCATGGCCCAAGGCCAGCCCGCCCGTGTGCCCTGTCGGGTGCCCTGTCGGGTGCCCGGTCGGGTGCCCGGTCGGCAACGGCATCGATGGATTCATCGATGCCTCGGTGTCGTCGTTCGTTCTCCTCACAGTGCGACCTCCACGAGTAGGATTCCGAAGAGCCCCAGCACGACCATGCCGCCCCCGACCCCGATGGCTCGTTGCGGATCCAGGTCGCGATAGACCAGATCGTCCCGCGGGATGCCCCAGACGATCCCCGTGAGCAGGTTGACACCGGCCCAGGTCCAGAGCAGCCAAGACAGACAGATGGGCAGCAAGACCACGACCTCGTCGGCGGCGACCCCGCCGAACGCAAGCGCGGCGACGGCAAAAAAGGACGGCGAAAAGGGCACGGCGATGGCCGTCAGCACGGCGAGCACGAAGAGGTGCGAGAACCAGGGCATGCGGCAACAGAGCCCCGGATAGAGTCCGCTGCGCGCGATTCCGAAGCGCTGGGTCAACTGCTCCAGCAGGAAGACCAGGGGCAACAGCGAGACCGAGAGTCCGATTGCGGGGAGCAGCGGATCCACCCCGTAGGCGATCCCGATCCAGATGAGCGCGAGCGCCGAGGTGAAGAGGTGCGAGATCCAAATCTCCCCGTCCTTCGCGCTCAGGAGCCGAAAGGCGTAGAGCACGGAGGTGATGCCGCCCCAGACGCCGAAGAGGGTCAGCAGTCGCGCATCCGGGGCGCCGACGCGCATCGCCAGCGTGGCCAAGCCCACCCCAATCATCGGGAAAACCAACAGCAGCGTCATCTTGAAGGCGGGAGCGCGACGCCATTCGGATCCTTTGCCGAGCTCGGCGCTCAACTGCCCCTGCAACAGCGCATTGGGCAGGATGCTCAGGGGATAGAGCGGCAGGAAGAGCCCGGCGAGGAGAAGCAGCGCCAGCGTCATCTCAGACCCACCGCATCAGCGCATTGAGCCGGCGCGAGCGCGCCAGCATCGACCCGGCCAGACGTCCGTAGAGGTCTGCGATATAGAATTCGCGTGACATCAAGGCGTAGATCGCCAAATAGAGGTCACGGTAGCGACGCGTGAGCGGCTCCTGCCGGGCGGTCGACCAGAACACCAGCAACCAACCCGCCGCGATCAGGGTGACCAGAACGAGCATCAAGAGGGTGAATAGCGGCGCCGGCAGCGATGCGGCACGGTACAGCGCCTCGCGGAAGGCCGGGTCCGGGTAGAGCAGGGTGTCGATCGTATGTCCGACCAGGACATAGGTCAGGATGACCAACGCAAAGGACAGGATGACATAACCCAGCAGCTTGAAGGGCTGCTCTCCGCCGATCTTGTAGACGAAGAACAGGGTTTGAGCACCCGTGATCCAACCGAAGAGCAAGAGAATGATGGCCCCTTGGTGACTGAGGAAGCCCTCGTCGACGACCTGATGGGCTGCGACCACGATGGCCAGCGGAACAGCAATGGTGATCCCGGCAAAGACGACCCACGACAGGGGCGGTTTGGGCGCCTTGCGCTCGACCATGAACTTATAGATCTCGCCCTCCGGCAGATTCGGATCCTTGCGGGCGCGCGCGATCAAACTGCCGGAATCCAGGAACAAGGTCGCCTTGAAGACCCCATGGGCAATCAGATGAAAGATCGCCAGCGAGAAGGCACCCAGGCCGCATTCCATGACCATATAGCCCATCTGGCCCATGGTGGAATAGCCGAGCGCCTTCTTGATGTCGCTCTGCATCAGCATCATGACAGAGCCCATGATGGCCGTCACGAGCCCGATCAGCAGGGCGATCTGCAACACCGAATCGGTCTGTACGAAGACCGGGGCAAAGCGATTGATCAAGAAACCACCCGAGTTGACGATGCCGGCGTGCATCAAGGCCGACACCGGTGTCGGGCCTTCCATCGTGTAGGGAAGCCAGGTGTGGAAAGGGAACTGAGCCGATTTGGCAAAGGCCGCAAGCAAGACCAGCATGCCGACGGTCTCGGTGATGGGGAGCCCGAAGACGCTGGTCCGTGAGGGATCGGCTGCGATTGCATCGAAGATGACGGGAATGCTCAGGGTGCCGTAGCTGTAATAGAGCAGAGCCGCCGCCGCCATCAATGGAAGGTCGCCGATGCGATGCGTGATGAGTGTCCAGAAGGCGTAGCGGTTCGCCGCTTCGCGGCGGGTATCGTGGTTGAGTAGAAAATAGAGAATGATGCCGATGGAATGCCAGGCGAGCAGCAAGGTCAGCAGATCGCCGGCCAAGACCATCAGCATGATCATGGCGTTGATCGCGTCCAACAACACGAAAAAGCGTGTATAGGCGGGGTCATCCCGCATATAGCGTCTGGAATAGAGATGGACGATCAGACTGATCGTGCTCACGGCCAGCGCCATCAAGGCCGAGAGCGAGTCGACATACAGCGAGAAGAGGCTGATGCCGAGGGTCGCGAGCTGGCCGTGTCCCAAGGCGACCTGCTCGATGAACAACCCAAGCGCCAGGACGAAGATCGCCAGGCTGAAGCCGACGCTGATCCCCGAGACCCGCTCGCCCAGTCGCTCGGCCGAAACCAAGACGACACAGGCCGAGACCAATCCCAGGATCGGGAGCAGATAGGCGGCGTAGGCAATCACTTCGTTTTGGTCCTCAGGCTCGATCGATCGTGGGTCGTCCGATCGCTCGCGTGACGCTCGGCTGTTGCGCTGCCGATCATCGTCTCGGCCGCCGGGTGTACCGGCGTGCTCATGGCGTGAATCCGCGTTTGCAGTAACCTTTTCATCTGCGAGATCGACAGCAGTTATCGTGCCTGACCGGGGGGGGGCCGCGGCGGCGTGACGTCGTGAAGTTCGTAGGGATGATTCGATCGGTCGGCCGAGCGGCCCTGAGATTCCACTGAGGACGACAAGTGATTTCGGGCTCGACGCGCTGTTCGGGTCTCCGTCGGAAAGACCGCGTGAATCGCCGAAACAGTCCGCGGTCTACCTCTTTTGTGATGCGGTCGAGTGCGGCTCGGCGCCATGAGGCTCGGGACAAAACGGCCCATTGCGCGGTGTCGGTCGAGACACATTGTCCCGGTCCGGTGGCGGGTCACTGCGCGGGACGGCGCACATGAAGGCGGCATATTAAGTGCAAAGACGAAGCGACGTCGTATGCGCATCGGCGCAACGACCCGCACGCCGCTCGGAGTCGACGAGCGTTCCTCAATCGGAAGCCTCAATCGAAAAAAGGACAGCGCGTGAACCTAGAAACCGCCTTTCAATCCGAAGACCGGATAGTCGAGCAAGAGCCCGGTTTGATCGATCGGTTCGGCCGCCGGATCACCTATGTGCGTCTCTCCGTGACGGATCGATGCGATCTGCGCTGCGTCTATTGCATGTCGGAGAAGATGACCTTTCTGCCGCGAAGCCAGCTTTTGACATTGGAAGAGACGGCACGACTCGGCCGATGTTTCAGCGAGTTGGGTGTGACCAAGTTGAGGATCACGGGCGGCGAGCCGCTGGTGCGCCCGAACGTGATCTGGTTGTTCGAGCAATTAGGTCAGCTCGGCACCCTGCGTGATCTGACGCTCACGACCAACGCGACCCAGCTCGGGCGTTATGCGCAGGCACTGAAGGATGCCGGAGTCACCCGCATCAATATCAGCCTGGATACCCTGGATCCGGAACGCTTTCGCAAGATCACCCGCGTCGGCGAGATCGAGAAGACGCTCGGCGGACTCGATGCGGCCCTGCGCGTCGGCTTCCGGAAGATCAAGTTGAATACGGTGGTGCTGAAAAACCGCAATCACGACGAGGTCGGCGATCTGGTGCGCTTCGCCATCGATCGCGGCATCGACATCAGCTTCATCGAGGAGATGCCATTGGGTGTGATCGGCGATCACGACCGGGCCGAGGCCTATTATTCGAGCGATGCCATTCGACAGGATCTCGAAGCCCATTTCCAGCTCCTGCCGACCATCGAGGTGACCGGCGGACCGTCCAAATACTATCGCGTCGCCGGCGAAGAGACGCGCGTCGGCTTCATCTCGCCGCATAGCCACAACTTCTGCGGCGACTGCAATCGTGTGCGGGTGACCGCGGAGGGGCGTCTGCTGCTCTGTTTGGGTCAGGAACACTCGGTGGATCTGCGCCGTGCGCTGCGCGGAAATCCCACCGAGGACGAGCGGGTCAAGAAAGCCATCATCGCGGCGATGGATATCAAGCCCCGTGGGCATGACTTCGATCTACAAGCCAAGCCGATCATCTTTCGTCATATGAATATGACGGGAGGGTGAAGTCCGTCACCCCAGCCATCGCGGCACACGGCGCCACGGGGCATGCGTGACCGCGGAGCCGGAAGAGTGAAGAGCCGTAGGCTGAGCAAAGCGCAGCGTGCCCAACCCGCGCCGACATCACGGGAAACCGTTGGGCACGCTGCGCTTTGCCCAACCTATACTGGTTCTCATGAACGGTCTGCGTGCTCTATCCGCCGGTCACCGGCGGGAAGAGTGCGATCTCGTCGCCGTCTTTGATTAGCGTGTCCGGCCGGGCAATCTCTTGGTTTACTGCGGCCAGGACGGATTCGCCTTCGGCCAATGTCGTTGACCAGGGCTCGCCGCGAATACGCAGATGCGCGAGTAGATCCGCGATGGAGTCGATGTTTTGCGAGACCTCCAATTGCTCCCGCGCCAGTCCAAGACTCTCTCTGAGCCGAGCGAAATACAGGATATCGATCATATTTCTATCCGCTACTCTATGCCGCCGAACGCGGTTCAGCCGAAGAGACCGCGGAACGGGATGAAGTCCACAAGGTCGCCTTTGTGGATGACCTGCTTCTCGGGAATCTCCACTAGACCGTCCGCCCAAGCGACGGAGGAGAGCACGGCGGACGAGCGGCTGGGGAACACCGTCAGCTCCTGCGCGCCGTCTTCTCCGATTTGAATACGCGCCCGGTGAAACTCCCGACGTTTGTCGGGACGTGGCCAGTCGAAACCCGCACGGATCCTGAGACTCAAGGGGCGCAGATCCCCGGCGATACCCTGTTGGCGCCTGATCACCGGGATGCCGAAGAGACAAAAGGTCACGAACAGCGAGACCGGGTTACCCGGATTGCCGATGAAGGGTGTCGTGCCGATCCGACCGAAGGCCAGCGGCTTGCCGGGGCGGATCGCGATGGTCCAGAGCTCGAGCGTGCCGACGCGTTCGAGCGCGGTTTTGATGTGATCCTCCTCGCCGACCGAGACGCCGCCGCTGCCGACGATCAGATCGGCCTGCGCCGCGCCGCGCAGCAACGCCTCCTCGGTGGCCGCCAGGCTGTCCTCCACGATGCCAAGATCCACCAGCTCGCAGCCGAGCTGCTCGAGCAAGCCGAAGAGCATGAAGCGGTTGGAGTTGTAGATCTGTCCGGGACCGAGCGCCTCGCACGGCATCACCAGCTCGTCGCCGCTGGAGAAGACCGCGACGCGCAGGCGCCGACGCACGCGGATCCGTGCGGCGCCGACCGAGGCGGCCAGCCCCAGATGCTGCGGCGCGAGACGGGTGCCCGCGGCGATCACCTCGGCGCCGGCTCGGATGTCCTCGCCGAGACGGCGGATGTTCGCGTCGGTCCGGCAGTCGAGCGGGACTTGAACCCAGTCTCCCGAGGCCTCGCAAATCTCCTGGACAACCACGGTATCGCAGCCTTCCGGGACCGGGGCACCCGTGAAGATGCGTGCCGCGGTACCGGGCTCCAATGCGCTCCCGGTCGAGCCGGCGGGGATGCGCTGAGCCACGCGCAGGCGCCCGCCGGCGGCCGCCAGATCCGCATGACGGATCGCGTAGCCGTCCATCGCGCTGTTGTCCCAGGCGGGGACGTCGATCGTGCTCTTGACCGGTTCGGCCAGGACGCGGCCAAGTCCTTCGGCGATCGAGACGGTTTCGGTCCCGCCGACGGGCTCGACACGCGCGAGCAGACGTTCGAGTGCATGCTCTTTGGTCAGCGCCGTGCGCCCGGGCGCGTCGCAGCCGCAAGGATCGGTCGTCATGCTCAACGCTCCAGCAAACGCGGAATGAGCTGCGCGAAGTTGCACGGTTGCGTGCGGCTGTCCAGCTGCGCCAGCAGGATGCGATCCCAGGCGGTGCGGCAAGCCCCGCTGGATCCCGGCAGGCAGAAGATGAAGGTCCCGTTTGCCAGTCCGCCGAGCGCGCGTGACTGGAGGGTGGAGGTGCCGATCTCTTCGAGCGAAAAGCTCCGGAACAGCTCGCCGAAACCCTCGAGCGGCTTGTCGAGCAACGGGGCCACGGCCTCCGGCGTGCTGTCCCGTCCGGTGACGCCGGTGCCGCCGGTGCTCAGGATGACCTGGATCTCGGGGTCGGCGATCCATTCGGAGAAGGCCGCGCGCATCCGGTAGATGTCGTCCGGGACGATCCGTTTGGCCATCACCCGATGTCCGGCCGCCTCGGCGCGCTCCACCAGACATCGCCCCGAGGTGTCGTTCTCCTCGGTACGCGTATCCGAGACGGTCAGGACGGCGATCTGTAGGGGCAGAAAGTCTTGGTCTTTGAAATGTTTCGGCATGGCGTCGTCCTGTGCTGCGGCGTGCCGCGATTGTGGCTCTGAATCCCGTCGCCTTGCATTGTATTCGGATGCCGGCCGCGGTCGCGATTCCAGGCTCGAGACCAGTGTTTGCGCAAGCCAGGTGTCTTCATCGTCGAAGACCGGCTCTGCAAGCACACGGATGTGAAATTCCGTTCCTGCCTCGGAGGTCTCCTGAAGGCTCAGGGCGCCGCCGTAGCGTCGGATCAGCCCGGTGCTGACCGAGAGGCCGAGCCCCGTGCCTTTGCCTGCGCCCTTGGTCGTGAAGAAGGGCCTGAAGATCTTTTCGATCAGATGCGCCGGAACGCCCGGCCCGGTATCTCTGACGCTGATCAGGATGCCGCGCCCTTCCCAGTCCCTCGAGCCCACTTCGATCAGACCGCCGGTGGCCTCGACGGCATGGACGGCATTGACCAGGAGGTTGACGATGACCTGCTGAAGGTCTTGACGGCCGATCCGCACGGGGCAGGTCGCCTGCAGATCGAGACAGACCTTGAGCCTGCTGCCCGGCGCCTGGTCGAGCACTAAACCGAGCGAGTCCTGGATCAGCGTCGCCGTCGCCTCCGGCGAGAGGAGCTCGACATCGTCCATCGGCCGGGCGATATAGAGCAGGCTGTCGATGATTTTGCGAATGCGCTCGATCTGCTGAACGATGAGATCGACCTCCATGCGCACCGACCAGACCGTCGGCCCCAGCTCATGCGTCACCAGGTTCACGTAGCCGAGCATCACCGCAAGCGGGTTGTTGATCTCGTGTGCAACACCCGCGATCAACTCGCCGACTGCGGCAAGTTTCTCGTTTTGAACCCATTGCTTATAGCGCGCCTCTCGCAGCAGTGCGAGGACGTTCTCGAGATCCTGATCGATCTGTCGGATCTCGACTGCGCCGCCTGTTTCATCCATCTCGTTTGCGTCGATCTTCGACTCGGTGGTCTCGCAACCAATCCGCAGCCGGCCCGAACGCCGGCGTTCCCGATCGCGATCCAAAGGCACAGGATCGCTCGTTCACGTCGGACCCGATGGCCGATAACGCGCCGGCAGACTCAGTGCGGCATGTCCACGGATCCGTCATCCGACCACTCCTTCAACTTGCGTTCGACCGTTTTTCTCGATACACCCAAGGCGCGCGCCGCGACCGTTTTGTTGCCGCCCGCGACGGCAAGGGCGTTCATGATGTGCGAGCGTTGCACGGCCTCCAGCGACGAGGCGGGTGAGCCGGTTGCGGACTCCTCCGCGTTTTGCACCGTCGATTCGCAGACATATTGCGCCACGGGGTTTCCGAGCAGCAAGGATCGCTCGATGACGTTGCGCAACTCCCGGCAGTTGCCCGGCCAATCATAGCGGGTGAGCTGTTGCAGATCCCAGGCCGTGAGTTCGGGCGTCGGAACCCCCAACTCCGCGGACAAGACATTGAGAAAATAACGGGCGAGGTGCTCGATGTCGCCCTTGCGCTCGCGCAACGGCGGCAGCTTCAGATCGACGACGTTGATGCGGTAGTAGAGATCCTTGCGGAAGCGGCCGGCGAGGACCTCCGCGGCCAGATCGCGATTGGTCGCCGTGATCACGCGTGCATTGACCGGGATCTCCTGGCTGCCGCCCACCGGGCGATAACGTCGCTCCTCCAACACCCGCAGGAGCTTCGCCTGCAAGGCGAGCGGCATCTCGCCGATCTCGTCCAGGAAGAGCGTCCCGCCGTCGGCGTGACTGAAGAGACCGTTGCGTGCCTGGTGCGCCCCGGTGAAGGCGCCTTTGAGATGTCCGAAGAGCTCGCCTTCGATCAGATCCGCCGAGATGGCCCCGCAGTTGACCGGCACGTAGCTTCCGCGCCGACCGCTCAGATCGTGGAGTGCCCGGGCCACCAGCTCTTTGCCCGTGCCGGTCTCGCCCTTGATCAGCACCGTCGAGGGCATGGGGGCGATGCGGTGAATGGTGCGCCAGATGTCCTTCAACGAGGCGCTCTCGCCGACGATGCGTTTCGCGGAGGGTCGTTGCTCGCATTCTCGGTGCAGTAGAAACTGCTCCCGGGCCACCCGTCGACGCTCCTGCGCGCGCTTGATGACCGCGAGCAGCTGCTCGGCGTGAAAGGGCTTGCGAAGAACGTCCGCGGAGGTGTCGCGCAGTGCATCGATCTCGTCGTAGACGTCCAAATAGCCGGTGATGAAGATCACATCCAGATCGACCTGATAGCGATCCCGGAGCTCGCGGGCAAGCTCGAGCCCGCTGACCGCGCCGGGAAGGCGAATGTCCGCAATCATGAGGTCGAAGCGGGTATTCTTGGCCAAAGCCCGTGCCTCGTCGGCATCGGCGGCGGTCTCGACGCGGGCGAACTTCGATGCAAGCGTGCGCTCGATGAAGGTCCGCATGCCGGGCTCGTCGTCCAGAACCAGGATCGCCTCGACCGCATTCGGGGCGGCCGGGACGTCTTCGATCCCGACAGCGCTTCGATCCGCAAAGGAAATCGACATGGTGGTGTCCTCGGGTTCGTCGGTCGTGTCCGATGGACTCGGGCGATCCGCCGACTCTTTATTGTACTGTGTCACGATCGGCGGGCTGGATCCCGACCCGATCAAGTCGCTGTATCGACAATAGTCTTGTAGTCTGCTTTAACCGCCGATCTTCAACCGGATCGCCGGATTCAGGGTCATGCGGCAGAAGGTTCGGCAATGGCCTCTGTCGATATCACGCAATACAAAGCCGAACCCGTCAATATTGCGTAAAAGGATATCTGCTGAGCTTATGTGGATACAAACGAAATTTATCGGTTTTTGATATCGGGAATGCCGATACCTCACCCGATGCAATCATTGTTTAAGCAGTTTATTAAACGCGAATAGATCGTGTATTGCCGAAATGGGGAGTCGTGTCGAGGAAGGGTCTCGGGCGGGGCTCTTGGCGGAGATGGGTGCTGAGATTCGCAGGGGGATGAGGCGGAGGCGGGGTTTTCCCGCCTCCGTAGACGGACTAGGCCGCGTCCAGCGCGAGCTCGGGCTCGCTCGCTTCACCGCTGTAGGCCCGCCGGAAGGCCTCGACGAAGGGGCGAAAATCCTTCACGGTTCCGTAGATGGCCACGACACCTCCGCGTCTGCGATCGTAGACGAGGTTCACCCCCTCGGTGCGCCCGGCGGGATTCGGTCGGGCCTTGCCGTCGTAATAGATCCAATGCCGGGCGTGGACGGAGGCATAGACCAGGTCTTCCTCGGCGTGAATCGACCAGAGTACGACATAGTTCCAACTGCCGATGCTAAGCTTGACCTTGCCTTGGCGGTCCTGTGCATCGGGATCCTCCGGGTTGATCTGCCATTGAAAGACCGGCACGGGTCCGTTGTAGGTCGGATCGGCGTTGCCTTGGGGGCCGTCGACGATGGGCGGGTCGAAGGCGTCGGGGATCTCGGAGGTGGGCGGCGTCGTCGGTGGCGGTTTGCGTTCCTTGTCCTCGCCGCCGGCCAGGAGGTCTTTGAGGTGGGGCGCTCCGCCGTGGCTCGGGTCGGGGATGGGGTCCAGGCCATACTCCTTCAGATCGACCTGCAGCGGATTCATCGAGGCGCCGCCGAGCAGCATGGAGTCGTCGTCGTAAGGTGGCTCGGTATGGATCTCGATGGTCTCGAACCCGAGTCCCTGCAGCAATGCACGGGTCTCGTTTTCCATCGCCGTGACCTTCTCGGCGTTGATCGAGTCCGGCGTAAATTCCACCTCGATGTTCGTGCCCTGGAGCGCAATGCTCTTGACGAAGCCGAGCGACACGACATCGCGTGACCGACCGGGAAAGCGGATTTGCCGCAGAAGCTCCTTCACCTCTTCGGGTTTTATCGGCGCCATTTCATTCCTCCTCGGGGTTTTCGGGGCGACGACGTGTCTCGGCGAACGACCGGGTTGGGATCTCGGTCGGTCGCGACGGCGTCGCCGTATCTTTTTATCAGGGCTCGACGGAGACCTGGTCTCGTCCAATGCCTCGGCCTTGGACTCCGAAAAACCCAGCAATCTGCTTGCCAAATCCATTTCAGGGTCCGATCAGTGGCCTCCGACTTGCCGAGTTTCCTACCGATGCAGCCCGCACTCGCGTTTTAGACCGAAGAATCGCGTCTCTTCCTCCAGCATCCCCGGCAGCAAAGGCGCCGTCGTGTGGACGTCCCCGATGGAGACGTAGCCTTGATCCTGCAGCGGATGGTCGGGGAGATCATGACGGCGTAGATAACGGTGCACGTCGAGGCTGTGCCAGTCGACGATCGGGTGGACCTTGAGGCGTCCGTCCTGAAGCCGCAGCACCGGCAGCTCGGCGCGTGAGCTGGCCTGCTGACGACGCAGCCCGGCAAACCAGGTGCCGGCGCCCAGCTCGCGGAGTGCGCGCTCCATCGGCTCGACCTTGTTGAGCCGGTTGTAGCGCTCGATGCCGTCGGCTCCCTGCTCCCACAGGCGCCCGAGCCGCGCCTCCTGCCAGGCGGGGGAGAGCGACGGGCGATAGACCTGGAGGTTCAACCCGAGCCGATCGGTGAGCTCGTCGACGAGGCGATAGGTCTCGGGAAAGAGATAGCCGGTGTCGACCAGAATGACCGGGATATCCGGCATCAGGCGGCTGACCAGATGCAGCATCACGGCCGATTGGGTCCCGAAGCTGGAGGAGAGCACTGGCTGCTGCGGCAGATGCTCCAAGGCCCAGCGCACGCGGTCCTCGGCGGACAGGGACTCCAGCCGGCGGTTGGCCGCGTGCAGCGCGGCTTGATCGCCGTGGAGGAGGGCGTCGAGATCGGGCTTAGGCATGGAAGTCCTCCGCAGGATTCACGACCGGACGGACGATCCCGTCGCGGATCAGATAGTCGCCGAAGCGCTCGCCGGGGTTGCGACCCTCGGCATAGCGTCCAAGCAGGGTGTCGATCTCGGCCAGGATGGCGGTCTCGTCGAGGTTCTCGCGGTAGAGTCGGTTCAGCCGCGTGCCGATCCCGTCGCCGCCGAGCATCAGGTTGTAGCGACCCGGTCCCTTGCCGACGAGTGCCAGCTCGGCGAGATAGGGGCGGGCGCAGCCGTTGGGGCAGCCGGTGATCCGGGTGACGATCTCTTGGTCCGCGATGCCGTGCTTCTCCGTCAGGCGCTCCACCTGTGCCAGAAAGTCAGGGTAATAGCGCTCGGCCTCTGCCATCGCCAAGGGGCAGGTCGGCAGCGCGACGCAGGAGATGCCGTTGAGACGGAGCGGCGAGTGTCTTTCGGCAAGGAGGCCATGTTCGCGCGCCAAGGTGTCGATCTGTGCCTTGCGGGCCTCGGGCACGCGGGCGACGATCAGGTTTTGGTTCGGCGTGATCCGGAAGTCACCTTGATGGATCCGGGCGATCTCGCGTAGACCCGCCATGGGGCTGTGTCCCGGTCCGTCGATCAGGCGTCCGCTCTCGATATAAAGCGTCAGGTGCCACAGGTCGTCCTGACCCTTGACCCAGCCGTAGCGGTCCCCTTGGTCGGTGAAGCGGACCACCCGTGCGGGTGCGAAGCGGATCCCGGCACGTCGCTCGACCTCGGCCCGAAAGGTCTCGAGCCCCATGCGTTCGATGGTGTATTTGAGCCGGGCCTGACTACGGTTGAGGCGATCGCCGAAGTCGCGTTGGGTGGTGACCACGGCCTCGGTGACCGCCAGTGTCTGGTCCGGCTCGACGAAGCCGAGGACGTCGGCGAGTCTCGGGAAGGTCGCGGTGTCCCCGTGGGTGGCGCCCATCCCGCCGCCGGCCGAGACGTTGAAGCCGATCAGGCGTCCGCCGTCGGCAATGGCGACGAAGCCCAGGTCGTTGGCATAGACGTCGACATCGTTGTGCGGCGGCACCGCCACGGCGGTCTTGAACTTGCGCGGCAGATAGGTCGGGCCGTAGATGGGCTCCACATCCTCGCCGCCGCCGACCTGCTCGCCGTCCAGCCAGATCTCGTGATAGGCGCGGGTCTGCGGCAGCAGGTGCTCGCTGATCCGCTTCGCCCACTCGTAGACCTCCCGATGCAGGGCCGACTCGACCGGGTTGGGGTTGCAGAGCACGTTGCGGTTCACATCGCCGCATCCGCCGATCGAGTCGATCATGACGCGGTTGATCCCGCGGATCACCGAGGTGATGTCGCGCTTGAGGATGCCGTGATACTGGAAGCTCTGCCGGGTGGTCAGGCGCAGACTGCCGCCGGCCAGCTCGCGGCCGATCCCGTCGATCGCCAGCCATTGGGCCGGGGTGCAGACGCCGCCCGGCAGGCGTGCGCGCAGCATGAAGCCGAAATAGGGCTCGAGATACTGCTCGCGTCGCTCTTGGCGGCGGTCGCGATGGTCCTGTTGGTAGAAGCCGTGAAACTTGCTGATCTGGGTGTCGTCCGGGCTGATCGCGCCGGTCAGCGCGTCGGCCAGGCTCTCGGCGAGCGTACCGCGCAGATAGTTGCTGCGGGCCTTGATCCGCTCGTTTTCGTGGAGGGGTGCGCTCATGCGTAGAGGTCTCGGTGATAGCGCGCCTCGCGGCGCAGGGTGTCGACGGAGGCTTGCGCGGCGTCGGGGTCGAGCTCGGCCTCGGTGGTGAAGATGTCTACGAGGGCGCGATCGACGGCCTGTCCCATGGCGGTTGCACCGCACACGTAGAGATGCGCCCCCGCGTCGAGCCAGCGCAGGATCTCCCGGCCTTCTTCGCGCAGGCGCTGCTGCACGTAGAGCTTTTGCGCACCGTCGCGCGAAAAGGCGAGGCTGACCCGATCCAGCCGCCCGGCCTTGCGCTGTGCCTGCCAGTCGAGCTGATAAAGAAAATCGCGGTGGAAATGGCGGTTGCCGAAGATCAGCCAGTTGCGGCCCCGGTCGCCGTTGGCGGCGCGCTGTTGCAGGAAGGCACGATAGGGCGCGACACCCGTCCCGGCGCCGATCATGATCAGCGGTGTGTCCCCATCGTCCGGCAGACGAAAGGCGTCGTTCTCGGCCAGGTAGACGCGGACCGACTCGTCGCGCCCGAGCCGTTCGCCGAGGAACCCGGAGGCCGCGCCCAGATGATCCCGGCCATGCGCCTGATAGCGCACCACCGAGACCGTGAGATGAACCTCGTCCTCGTATTCGGATTGGCTGGATGCGATCGAATAGAGCCTCGGCTGGAGCGGGCGCAGCAGCGCGACCAGGGCGGGCGCATCGATGGGGGCAGGATGCTCCGAAATCAGATCGATGAGCTGACGCTCGCCCGCATAGGCACGCAGCCCGGCGGTGTTGCTCGCCAGTGCCGTCAGCTCCGGAGCGTCCGCCCGCTCGGTCCAGGCGCGGACCGTCGTCGGATGCAGCTGAGTCAGCTCGAGCCGCTCGATCAAGGCACCGCGCAGATCCAGCTCCTCGTCGCCCAAGTGGATTCGGGTCTCGCCGTCGAGCCCGACCCGGGTCAAGATGGCATCGGCCAGCGCCGGATCGTTCTTGATCCAGACGCCGAGTGCATCGCCGGGCCGGTAGTGCAGGGCGCCGGGATCGATCGCAAGGGCCAGATGACGGACGTCCGCGACGGCGTCCGGCGTCGTGATCCGGCGGTTCTCCAGCAGGGTTGCGGGGTAGGGGTTGTCCTTGTCGTACGGGCGGGCCTGGTTCCGGCCCTGCTCTTGATGGGAACGCAGACCCGGCATCGCCACGACATTGCTGGGTTTTCGCGGCGCGAGCGCGCTCAGCCGATCCAAGGCATCCGTCGACCAGCGCTCGGTGTCCCCTCGGTAATCCAGATCGCAGCATTGCAGGGGCAAGATGCGCTGTGCGCCGAGCTCCGCGAGCCGGCGATCGAAGTCCACCGCGGTCCGGCAGAAGTGCTCGTAGCTCGAGTCGCCCAGGCCCAGGACGGCGTAACGCAGCTGCTCCAGCCGCGCCGCGCCTTGATCCTGGATGAAGCTATGCAGTGCATAGGCGTTCTCCGGCGGCTCGCCCTCGCCGTGCGTGCTCACGACCAGGAGGACCCATCGCTCCTTCGTCAGCTTGCGCGGACTAAAATCGCCCATGGAGACGACCCGAGCGTCCATCCCCTGGCCGATCGCCTGCGATCCGAGCTGCTCGGCCACTGCTTTCGCATTTCCGGTCTGCGAGCCGTAAAGGATGGTGATGGTCTCGACCGCCTTCGGCTCGGCGGGCGCGGGCAGACTGCTGCTCCCGATGCCCGCAAGATAGCCGCTGACCCAGGCGATCTGCGTGGACGACATCCCCTTCAACGCCACCTGCAGGGCGCGAAGCTGCTGATCGTCGACCGGACTGGTCAAAGCATGTAATTGTGAAAGGGCCATCGATCGGAATCCCCTGGCATATGTCGTGCTTTTATCGAGGTTCGGCTTGATTCGGCCGGTTTCGACTCGGCGCGGCTCGGCTCGTGTCTTGACACGTCGGGCTGACTCGCCGGGTGTGGCAAGCCCCATGAGCACGCAGTCTAGGCAGGCGTCCCGGGCGCTTGGAAATGATCATTCATGTGTCGTTATCACGAGGAATGATATGGAACTACGCCAACTCCGTTCCCTGGTGACCCTGGTGGAGGTTCGCTTCAACGTGAGCCGAACGGCCGAACGTCTGCACCTGGTGCAGTCGGCCGTGACCCAGCATCTCAAGCAGCTCGAGGCGGAGCTGGGCACGCGGCTGTTCGTGCGCCACGGCAAGCGTCTGGTGGGGTTGACCGAGGTGGGCGAGCAGGTCTTTCGGCACGCCTGCGAGGCGTTGCGCCAGACCGGCAATATCCTCGCGGTGGGTCGCGATCACCTGGAGGAGGATCGCGGCGTGCTGCGTCTGGGCGCCACCCATACCCAGGCCCGCTATGTGCTGCCGCCGGTGATCCGACGCTTCGCCGCGGCGTATCCCGCGGTGGAGCTTCAGATCCACCAAGGCACGCCCGGTCAACTGGTCGATATGGCCCTGCGCGACCTGGTGGATCTGGCGATCTGCACCGAGGCCCTCGGCGACGAGATCGCGCTCCAGACCGTCCCCTGTTATCGCTGGAACCGCTGCCTGATCGCGCCGCAGTCGCATCCGGTGCTCGACGTGCAGCCGATGACACTGGCGACGCTCTGCGAGCACCCGATCATCACCTATGTCTTCGGATTTACAGGGCGCGGCGGCTTCAGCGACGCCTTTGCGAAGGTCGGATTGCATCCGAAAGTAGTCTTGAGCGCCGCGGACACGGACGTCATCAAGACCTATGTCCGCGAGGGACTCGGTGTCGGGATCATCGCCGCGCTGGCCTATCAGCCGGATGAAGACGCCGACCTCGGGATTCGCGATCTCGCCGATCTCTTTCCCTGGGAAGTCACCAAGATCGCCTACGCGCGCGACAAGTACCTGCGTCGCTACCATCAACACTTTGTCGATATCTTCAAAGGGGAGACTGCGGGCGGGGCAGGGCGGTCGGAAAGCGGCCACAACCTGTTCGCCGGAGGGCCGATCCCCGAGTTACCCGCCGACAACGGGGGGGATTCGCGGCGACCGGTCCGTCGGTCGATCCCGGTCGCGCTCTAACCAAGCTCGGCTGCGACATTGTGTCCGGCACCGACCCGACCAACGGGTCTTTTTGTCCTAGTCAGGCGGTGCGTCCGACGGCGTCGACCCCGTTCCGCCCCCGCCTGATCCCGCCGACCGGGGCTGGGCCAGGTGCCGACATGGGCGCCGACATGCCGGTCCGCGATCGCGGATGTCCCGATTTCAGACCGAGATCACTCACAGTACCTGTTGATTTGCGGGCGTCATGGGCTCTTCGTTGCCTCGGCGATTCAGCCGCTCGGCTGCGTCCCCCGCGTTCATCCACTGTGCTGAATAGACATTCGCTCCGGCTTGGCGCGTGCATTGCAATGTATTCATTGCCGAATCCATGACCCTTGGCTTGAGCCGGATGATGTCATCGGATGACGGCGCCGATATCCCTCTCTCGGATCCCCGGGAATCCTTCACATGCTGCCATCAATCGAGGAACGATCCATGCCCGACTCCTATGCCGGATCTCATTCCGCTGTTGCATCGCCTCCACGCCCTTCGCTCGGCACCTTGATGGCGGGTACGACCCTCGCCTGCCTCCTGTCTGCTTATTTTCTGGTGGACACCCTGCTGTTGCGCCAACCCGTCACTCAAACCACGGCGAGCGGCAAGGACTATGTCCTTCGTCTCTATGAGCCGACGCAGGCAGCGCCGCATCTGAGGGCAACCGGTGCTCGGCTCATTGCATCCATCACGAAAGCAAAGGAAGAGGCGGTTGTATTGCGTGCGGAGATCGCCGACCGCAGGGCCCGCGAGCAGGAATACCGGTCCGAGGTCGAGGAGCTGCAAGAACAGTTGGCTGTCGCCGAGCGCATGCTCACCGAGCTCAAGGTCGAGATCGAGGAGCTGCCGCAAGCCTTCAACGATACCTATGCGTTGAGGTCCGAATCGGCGCCGTCTCGCTGATGCCGCCGTATCGACCCGACGCCTATCTCGGAACATTCAACCCATGAGGACACGCAGATGACTGCAATCGCTCAAGCAGACGGTCCCAAGCTCAGGTTTGGGCGAGGGCGTTGGATCGACGGCTGGAATCCGGAGAACGCGGCGCAATGGGAGGGCGCCGGCAAGAAGATCGCGCGGCGCAACCTGGCGTGGTCCATGTTCGCGGAGTTCCTCGGCTTTGCCATGTTGGCCGTTTGGGGCATGGTGGTCCCGCGCCTGCCGGACGCCGGATTTGCCTACAACGCGGACGAGCGGTTTTGGCTGATCGCCATGCCGGGCCTCTTCGGCGCGCTGATGCGTTTTTCCTATACCTTTACGGTTCCGCGGTTCGGCGGTCGCAACTGGACCATTACGTCGGCCCTGTTGCTGATGATCCCCGCATCCGGACTCGCTTGGGCGGTCACCAATCCGGATACGCCGTTCTGGCTGATGCTGATCATCGCGACGACGGCCGGTCTGGGAGCAGGCAACTTCACGTCCTCGATGGTGAATATCTCCTTCTTCTATCCGGAGCGCCAGAAGGGTGCCGCACTGGGACTGAACGCCTCCGGTGGAAACCTCGGTACGGCCTGGGTTCAATTCACCATCCCGATCGTCATCATCACGGCCGCCGGGCTCTCGCTCGATCGCGCCGGTTTGATGTTCATACCGCTTTGCCTCATCGCCGCATTGGGCGCTTATCTGTTCATGGACAATCTGAGCGAGTCCCAATCGGATTCGAAGGCATTGCTCCTCGCCGCGGCCGACAAGAATACCTGGATCATTGCCTGGCTGTATGTCGGGACGTTCGGCTCATTCATCGGCTACGCCAACAGCTTCGCAACGCTGATGCGTTCGGAGTTTCCGGAGGTGACGGGTAACTACGTCTTCATGGGTGCGCTCGTCGGCGCTTTGATACGGCCGGTCGGCGGTTGGATGTCGGATCGATTCGGCGGCGCTCGCATGTCGATGCTGGCGTTCTTCATCATGTGCATCGGCTGTGGCGGGGTCATCATGGTGCTGAATATGGGCACGCCCTCGTTCCCGCTCTTTTTCGGGCTCTTCCTCTTGCTCTTCTTTGCCGCCGGCTTCGGCAACGGAACCACCTACCGCATGATCCCGGCCGTCTTCCGAGCGGCAGCAACCGATCCCGAGACCGGTAAAGTCGATCCGGTGCGGCTGGTGAAGGCGCGTCGCTTGGCCGGCGGGTGTATCGGGATCGCCGGTGCCATCGGCTCGCTCGGCGCCTTCATCATTCCCCGGGTCTTTGCGGAGGCCGGCGTCATCGGCGGATTCATGATCTTCATCTGCGCCTATTTCATCATGCTCTTCATGATCTGGTACTTCTACGAGCGCAGCGGATCGCCGCTGTCGATCTCCCGGGTCTAGGTTCAGAACGTCGGTTGCTCCGGGTAGGATCCCGGAGTCTTTTTTTGAAAATGCGTTCACGCCGGCGGGCCGCGGTGCCCAGTCTTCAGCCAAACCCAAGGAATCACTATGTTCAAGAACATCCTTGTTCCGACCGACGGTTCCGAGCTCTCGGAGGAGACCGCACGGCAGGCGGTGACCTTCGCCAAGCACATCGGCGCCCGTATCACGGCCTATCATGCCAAGCCGAACATTGCCGCGGCCTACTTCTACGGAGAAGACAAAAAGGCGGCATCGAGCTCGTTGGAGCAGATCGACGAGCAGATCGAGAAAGAGGTTCAAAAGAACCTCGGCTTTGTCGAGGGCCTCTGCGGGGAGGCGGGCGTGCCGTGCGACCTGCTCTCGACCTCGAGCAACAGCCCTTACGAGGCCATCGTCGATGCCGCGACCCAATCCGGCGCCGATCTGATCTTCATGGCGTCCCATGGCCGCAAAGGGATCAGGGCGAAGATCCTCGGGAGCGAGACCCTGCGCACGCTCACTCATTCCACGATTCCCGTGCTGGTCTATAGCTACGGCGAGCGCGAGCCATCGAGCGCCTAGGCTGGCGGCGGTGTCGGGCAGGGGGCGTCTCATCGGCAGGCGCCCCTTGAAGTCGGCCGGAGCGTCAGGCATCTCGGGATGGCGGCAGCTGCCCGAATCGGCACTGACCGGAGTTCCCGTCACTGCCTCCAATTCGGATGACCCCGCCATGATCAGTACCGGAACCCTCATGCTCAGCAAGGCGCTCCTGACCGCGGGCGCCATCATGGGCTTCCTGCTCCGGGAGCTGTGGCTGCTTCGCCGGATGAAACGGGAGTACGAGGCGCGCAAGGCCGCGGCGACGGGCGCGACCGACGCGCACAAGACCCGCGATGTCGGGGCAACCGGCGCGACCGGCCGTTGAGGGGGATCGCTCGACATGGCGACATCTCTCGACCCCCGAGAGCCGTCCGGGGATCGCCGCTAATCCGCGGTCCGAACGAATGGGAGCAACGCCGTCGCTGGTGCGATATCGGCATGCCGGAGGGACTGGCCGACAAGATCACCGTCTTCGAGGCATATACCCGCCACTGCCGCTTCCGCGTCGCAACACCGCGAATTACCTGGTTGATCTATCCGGCGTGGGGCGAGCTTTGAAGCACCCTCACCGCGTCGAGGCGTGATCCAACGAGACCGAAAGCTGTCCGTAGACCGTGGGTCCGTCCGACGGCGTTTCGGCGCTCGCAATGGGACCCGGACGGTTGGTCGCGCAGGCGGACAGCGCGAGCGCGACAACGAAAAGGGTTAGGGGAGGAAGGGTCTTCATCGGTGAGCCATCGCAACCGCATTCGAAAGGGAAGACGCGATCCTCGTCGATCAGCGGGATGACCACAAGGCAAGTATCATGAGCGACACGGACAACCGTCCACACCCCGGAGAGACGCTGCGGGATGATGTGCTCCCTGCGCTCGACCTCACCGTCACCGAGGCCGCTCGGCCGCTCGGCGTCACCCGCGCGGTCCTGTCGCGAGTGCTCAACGGGTGTGCTGCCATCTCTCCCGATATGGCACTGCGTCTCGAAGCATGGCTCGGCACCAAGCAAGGTGATCGCGCGGAGTACTGGTTGAGCCAGCAACTGGCCTACGACGTCTGGCAAGCACGGCAAAAGCCACGACCGGCAATCGCGCGGCTCGCCGTGAAGTAGACAGGGCTTGCATGAATGTCTGCTCCTTCAAGGCTTAGGTCACAGTAGATCGTGCGACGAGACGGTTTCGTGAGGGACAGCAGCGAATGCGAATGCCCCAAACCGGTTGGGGCTTTAGCACGGATAGGGAACCTCTGCCGGCCCCGCCTCCTGGCTGGTCTGGCAGGGCTCGTCCGGCTCTCTTTGCGAATATGGTGTAGCTCCCCGCACGGGTGTGCCGATTCCACGCGTCGCGCTTTCGGATAGGCTATATTCCGGTGCGTATCAATCATCGGGAGAGCAGAGTGGACACCAAGAGCCAAATACCCATGTCATCACTCCTCCGGGAGCTTCGCTCCGAGTTGTTGCAGGCTCAGGGTGACGGAGAAGGGAGCAATCTTCGCTTTCAAATCGAGGACATCACGATCGAGCTGCATACCGCGGCGACCCAGGAAGGCGAGGGCGGCGTCGGGATCAAATTCTGGGTGCTGGATGCCAGTGCCAAGCTCAAGGAGTCGGACGTCCGCACCCAAAAGGTGATCCTCAAGCTCAAGGCTGTCGGTGCCGATGGGAAGGACGGCGTGACGATCGGTTCGGAAGGAACCGAAAGGCCCCGCTGACCGCCACGACGTAATCAGAGTCGGGGTCCGTCATGCCGGCCAACTTCAAAGATCTGCTTATCGAGATCTTCGTCCCGTTGGCCGACGGGAGCGGCCGTGGTCGAATCGGCACCGGGGTCCCCATTGCCAGGAACCGTATCCTCACGGCGCGCCATGTCTTGATCGACGACGGATTGGCGACGGATGCGGATTTCGAGATCCGTTGGCATCACTGGCGCGACACCGACTCGGACGCAGGTCGCTGGACCAGGGTCGACCGCTCGAAGATCCTGTTCGATGTTGGTCCCCATAGACCCGACGCCTTAAAACAGGTCATGGATGCGGCCGTGTTCGAGTTCACATTTCATCCCGACGTCGACCAGTGGTGCGAGTTGACTACACGCAACCATGCCACGGGCACACCTTGGGAGAGCGAGGGCTTCCCCGACGTGGGGAGGCGCAATGACGGCGATCGCGTGGCCGTGCCGTTGCGCGGCAAGACCTATCAGTCCGCGAATCAAGCGATAGAAGCCTGGGTGGATGTGGCTGCGCCGACCCTGAAACCCGAAGACTGGAAGGGTGCCTCGGGTTGTCCGGTGATCGTCTCTTCGCGCGTTGCCGGGTTGCTGACCGAGGTCCCGCCCGGATTCGGCGGCGGGCGCATCATGGTATTGCCGATCCGGAGGTTGCTTCAACGGCCGGAGTTCCGCGAAGCAATCGGTTACTGCTCCAACCGCGACCGTCTCCGCGACCTGGTCGTCGAGCTCCAACGCGGCCTGACCGCAAGCCCGTTGGCCGTCGGCGCATTGGAGTGTTTTGTCGAAGGAAGGCCCGAGGGCGGGCTTTTCCGCGATCCAGCCAGATCGATCGAGCACCTCGCCGAGCGTCTGGTTGCGCACGACGCAGCCCATCTCCTGACCCATGCAAGAGAGGCAACCCGTTTGCTGAAGAAGGATCGCCCGGAGCAGGCTCGTGCCCCAGCAGAGCTGGTCCAGAGTCTCATCCCGCTGATGTACGATCCGACCTTGGTCGACGGTCTGAGCGACAAGGTGGCCGATCCCGAGGCCGTATTGATCGGTTTCCCCGTTGCGACCCGCTGTGCCGCGGAGGTGGTGATGGCGGGCGCCGGGAAACGCGAAATGCGCTTTCGTCCACCCGAAGAGAACCGTGAGCACGAGGGTGTCTTGTCGCTCCCGCGTCCGCCGAATTGCGGCATCGATCCGCACGGACGACGCACGGCCGACGCATTCGGGGATCATCTGCGGCGTAAGCTTTCGGTCGGCAATCTGAGCACGTTCGAGCGCGCCTTCTACCGCTGTATGGAAGAGTTTGTCGATCCCGCGTTGCGGAGCAGACAGGGCATGACCCAAGAGGACGTGCTGGAGATGACCGCCGACCTGCTTACGGACGAGGCAGAGGGGAACAGTCGACGCTACTACTATCTGTTCTTGCTCCCGACCGAGGACAAGGATCGCCAAGCGTGCCTCGAGACCATCCAAGTGCTCAAGAATCGGTTCCGCGCCGTCGCCTTTCTGGAGCTGGCCGACGACGCCGCCTTGATAAGGGGGGAGCACAAGGATTTCCTCCCGTTGCGGTCCATACTCGAAGTCCTGGAGGAATGAGCCTTGAGTTTTATGCAGATCCCGGACGGTTACGCGCAAGAGATCCCGCCGGTGGGCAATCGTCCGCGTCAGTACCATGTCTTCGACGCCGACAGCATCGCGGCCATCGACGCGGCATTGGCGGCCCAGCGTCCCTTGCTGCTTCGGGGCGAGCCGGGTATCGGCAAGAGCCAGCTCGCAAGGGCGGCAGCCCTGGTGCTGCGCCGTGTCTATGTTCAGCAGGTGGTGGACGCTCGGACCGAGTCGAGCGATCTCCTTTGGAGCTACGATGCCGTTGCTCGGCTTGCCGAAGCGCAACTCCAGGGTGCTCTCAAGGTTGCACCGAAGGGGCCTGGGCGCAGTCTGCGTCGGCGCCTCGCCGTCGGTGCCTACGTCACACCCGGACCCCTGTGGTGGGCGTTCGATTGGCAGAGCGCATCCGCTCAAGCCCAAGCGGTGGGCGCTGCCGAGCCGGTTCCGCCGGATGCGGGCGATGCGCAGCGCCGCAGCGACCCCGAACGACGTTGCGACCCTTCAAACGGCTGCGTCGTGCTCATCGACGAGATCGACAAAGCCGAGTCCGACGTGCCGAACGGTCTGTTGGAGGCCTTGGGCGCAGGTCAGTTTCGCCCGCTGGGGAGCGAGCGCGACGTTGTGGCCACCGGCGTGGCCCCGCTCGTGATCATCACCACTAACGAGGAACGTGCGTTGCCCGACGCCTTTCTGCGGCGCTGTATGGTTCATCATATGCGGCTGCCGAGCGTCAAGCATGCCCCTGATGCCTTGAAGCGACTGTTGATGCAGCGTGCCAAGGCGCATTTCGTGGCGCCGGACGAGGTGGCGGGCGAGGTCCTTCTGGAGCGGGCTGCCGATCTACTGATTGCCGATCGGCGGGCCGCCGAGCAGGCTCGGCGCATGCCGCTGCCGGGTCAGGCCGAGTACCTGGATCTGGTGCGTGCTGTTTTGCGGCTCACGAATGAGGACGCGGCCGCGCAGGAATCGGTCTTGAATCGGATCGCCGATTTCGCCCTGAAGAAGCATCCGGATGCAATCGCCGAGGTCACGTCGTCGGATGTTCAGTGACGAGCCGACTCGATCCGAGCCCTGATCATCGGATGCCCGTTAGCGCACCCTTAGAGTCCCCGGCGAGCACTTTCACCCCGCCCATCCATCCGAACGCGATCTGCGGGCGCGCCGATCTGGTTCGCGCCTTGGCGCATGGGGACGATGCACTCCTCGCCGCGGTTGCAGCCAAGCTCGGTTACGAGCGGAGGGGTGGGGTGCCCGATCGCACCGTCGTCGGCACCGCAACCGAGGGCGTCGACATCGACCCGACGGTGCCGACAGGCGACGCGCGATCGGCGCCAGCGGTTGCCCCCTCAGCGTTGGATGCGGCGACCTTTTGGCGGCTTGTCGGGCGCACCCAGAATCCCGATGCCCCACCCAGCGCCCTTGATGACGGACCCGTCGAGCTTCCGACCTGGAGAGAACGCCCGGCGGAGCTGGCCCGAGCACGCCCGCTGGCGGAATGGCGCGAGCTTCTCCCGCGCTTGCGCGTCTCGCTTGCCGGGCTCAGCGATATCGGTGCCTTGGATATTGCGGTCATCGTGCGTCGACTCGGTCGCGGCGAGAGTCTGCACCAGCTCCCGCGTGCGCGGCGCCGGCGTTGGGGGCAGAGTCTCCAGATCATCGAGGATCGCAGCGATCATCTCGTGCCCTACTGGGATGATCAGGAGGCAGTGCGCCATCGCTTGCAGCAGTTGTTTCCGCGCTACGCCGTCGAGCATGCACTTTGGTTCGAAGGGCTCAAGCAACCGGTTTGGGCCGAGAAGACCCATCGACGCGAGCCCTATCGCCCGCCCATCCCCGGAAGCTTGGTGGTCGTGCTCGGCGATCTTGGCTGCCTGCTGCGGGGTGCAGTCGCCGAGCGGCGACACTGGCTTGAGCTGGGTCGGCGTCTGCGTGCGGATCGCTGCCGTATCCTCGCGCTCACGCCTGCGCCGCGTTGCCCTGCGGAGCTGCAAAGCGTTTGGACGCTGCTGACCTGGGAGCGCCATCCTGCCGAGCCCGACGACGCTGGGCGCAAGCAGGCCGTGCAGCGGCTCCTGGCGCTCGCCGGGAATAGCCTGCGGTTGGAGCCGGGTCTGCTGCGCGAGCTGCGCCTGCTGATCGGGGCGGATGCCGGCGCCGAGTCGGAGGTTTGGCAAGACCCCTCGGTGGTGAGCCGCTCCGCAGTCGCCGCAACCCTGTCGCCGGACGATGCCGAGCAGCGTCGCAAATCCTTTCTCGACGAGCCGTCGGAGATTCGCCAGAGGGTCATGGCACTCCAGCGCTCTTGGCGTGCTGGTTTGCCATCGGAGATCTGGTTTGCCGAGCTTCAGGCTCTGACACCGAAGCAACGGCTACAGCTCGCGAGTGCGGAGGACGGGAGGGACTCCTCCGACTTTATCTCGGCTCTCGGGCGCCAAGCAGCCGGCGTGCGCGGAGCATCTCCAGCCCCCGGAGCGATGGCTTGGTTTCGCGACGTCGCGCCCTGGCTGCGTCGCGACTATCTCGAAGACCCCGAGCTACGCGACTACTTCCACTACATCTGGGCCGACATCCTGCGCCGCGATCCGCGACAGAAGCCGCCCGCGGGATTGGATCCGGCGCGAGTGCCGATCCGCTATCCGGTTCGCCGCGTCAACCTTTCGCAAGTCGGCGATATATTGCACCTTGCGTATTCACGTGCTGCTGACGTCGAAGGGAGTCCCCTGGCGTTCGTCGAGACATCCAACGGATTCATTAGCGTCCAGGCAGCGGTTGTCGAGGCGATACCAAGCCGCGACTCGAACGCCTTCTGGGAAGCCGGAGAGCCGCCGACATGGGCGAAGCGATGGGGCTGGGATGAGTATGGCGCCTGGGTCGAGTTCGAGATCGAGGGTGAAGGTGGGGATGGCGTCACCCAGCGCATGCGCTGGATCGAGCCAGGGAGCTTCATGATGGGTTCTCCCGAAGACGAGCCGGAGAGATCGGATTCAGAGGGACCTCGACACGAGGTTGCCATCTGCGACGGGTTCTGGCTTTTCGACACCGCCTGTACCCAAGCCCTTTGGGCGGTTGTGACGGGTGACGATCCAAGCGTCTTCAAGGGACCCGATCGCCCGGTTGAGCGAGTCAGTTGGGATGATGCCCGGCTTTTCATCGATTCCATCAACTCGCGTCTTCCGGGGTTGGCGCTCGGACTGCCGAGCGAGGCAAAGTGGGAGTATGCCTGTCGTGCGGGGACCGACACGCCGTTCAGCTTCGCCGAAACGGCGGTGTTGTCGACAGAAGATGGCGTTGTTCTAGTAAGCGAAGACGGATTTCTTCTCGCCGTCGAGAATCCGATCAGCCCCGATCGAATCAACTACAACGGCAAATATACCTACAACGTCAACTATACCCACGACGGCAGTCATACCCATGACGGCAGCTATACCCACGACGACGGGATGAAGGGGAAGTTTCGGGAAGAGACGCTCCCCGTCAAAGCACTGGCTCCGAATGGCTGGGGCCTCTATCAAATGCACGGGAACGTGTGGGAGTGGACCCAAGATCATTGGCACGACAACTACGCGGGTGCGCCTTCGGACGGCTCGGCGTGGACCGACGCGTCGGTTTCTTCCGACGCCGGCCGTGTCGTCCGCGGCGGCTGCTGGGCCAGCAGCGCCGGTAGCTGCCGTTCGGCGTTCCGTCTCAGGAACCGCCCAGACAACCGCAGCAACATCCTCGGTTTCCGTCCTGCCCGCACTAAGGGGTGTGAGCACAAGCCGGCCCAGCCGCGCGAGCGTAGTGTCGTTGCGGGGAGCGACGGTCCAGAAGGCGGCGGGTTGGGCTCGGAGCAGGCGACTGAGCCGCAAGCCTTAGTTTTACTGCTCGACGGGCATCATGAGGCGAGTGCGCCGCTGTCGAAAGCCGCTAGGCTGGAGATCCGCACCGACCGCGAGGTGCTCACCTTGAGACGAGCGCCCAAACCCGGTTGGGCCAGCGCCATTGGTCGCGACCGCTTCGGCCTATGGGCGGATCTGCGTGTCGAACCCGAGAGCGGGGAACCGGTCATCCAGCGTCTGCGCTGGATCCCGCCGGGGCGGTTCGAGATGGGCTCACCGGAAGACGAGCCGGGTCGCTTCGAGTATGAAGGACGGAGCCACACCGTGGTCATCGAGCGCGGCTATTGGCTGTTCGACACCCCTTGCACGCAAGCCCTCTGGGAGGCGGTGATGGGCAAGAACCCGAGCCGATTCAGGACGTCGGACCGGCCGGTCGAGAGGGTGTCTTGGAGCGACGCCCAAGATTTTCTGGAGCGCCTCAACAAACACTTCGAAAAAGACAGTGAGGACGAGTTTGGTCAACAGGCGTTTGCTCTGCCCGGCGAGGCCCAATGGGAGTATGCCTGCCGGGCTGGCACCGACACGGCGCTTTATACGGGGTCGATCGAGATCCGCGGGGAACTGGATGCGCCTGCGCTCGACGCCATCGCCTGGTACGGGGGTAATTGCGGCCTGGACTTCGATCTTCAGGAGGGTGAAGACACCACCAAAGGATGGTGGGAGGGCAAACAAAAGCAGTATGACCACCGTCACGGCGGAACACGTCGCGTCAAGCAGAAGCAGCCCAACCCTTGGGGACTCTACGACATGCTCGGTAACGTGTGGGAATGGACGCAAGACCATTGGCGTGAACGTTACGTTGGGGCTCCAACCGATGGGACCCCATGGATCGATGCGAACGCTGGACCCGGCGCCGCCCGTGTCGTTCGCGGTGGCTCCTGGTACTCCTTCGCCCGCAACTGCCGTTCGGCGTACCGCCTTAGGATCCTCCACGACGTTCGCCGCGGCATCCTCGGTTTCCGTCCTGCCCGAGTTCAGGTGTCGTGAGCGCAAGCCGGTTAGGGACCGCGGAGCGTGCGTCTGCACTCCGGGGCGCCCCGGAGTGCAGACGTCGCGCGGAGCGGCTGCCAGGGATGGCCGGCGGTGCCGGTCAGCGCCGGGGATCACAAACTAACCGATCATCGAGCAGACCCATTCAACTGCGCTTCTTCACCATCCCGCTTCTCGGCGGCGAGGCCGCTGCCGAGGAGCTGAGCCGCTTCCTGGCGGCACAACGCATCCTCGCGGTCGATCGGCACTTGGCTCATGACGGCGGCTCAAGTGTCTGGGCCGTGTGCGTCAGCTATGAGCCCGCGGGCGAGAGTCGGCCGCCGCCCGGCAAGCGGGGCAAGGTCGACTACCAGGAGATCCTGAACGAGGCCGATTTCACCGCAACAACAACCTCGGTTTCCGTCCTGCCCGAGCTCACGCATGGAGTGGATGCTCCTCACCTGAACAGACCGTCCTCCGGGGCCGGGCTTTTTCCTGGCCGAAATCCAAAGCCCTCCGTTGTGTCAGTAGCCCATGCAGAAGCCGGGCGAACCCTCGCCGGCAGGGCGCCCCGTGGCGGTTGAATCGACCCATGGCCAATGTCCTCCAGATCGATCCGAGTTGGCACCCACTGATCAACGGCTGTCCGCCGGCCTTTGCGACCGAATGGGGCGAGGACCAGTTCGGCATCTTCATCGCCTTCAGCCTCGGCGACGTGGCGCAGCGTCTGCGGTGGATCCCGGCCGGCGCTTTTCGCATGGGCTCGCCCGACGCCGAGCCGGGGCGCTTCGATCACGAAGGCCCACAGCACACCGTCTACATCTCCCGGGGCTTCTGGCTGTTCGAGACCCCTTGCACGCAGGCCCTCTGGGAGGCCGTGACGGGCAAGAATCCGAGCCGCTTCAAGAGCCCGGATCGGCCGGTCGAGCAAGTCAGTTGGAACGACGTGCAAGACTTCCTGGCGCGCATCAATACCCGCATCCCCGGCCTGGATCTGGTGTTGCCGACGGAGGCGCAGTGGGAGCATGCCTGCCGGGCCGGAAAGGAAACGGCGATCTACACCGGTCCGATCGACATCAAGGGTGACAACAATGCCCCGGCGCTCGATCTTATTGCCTCGTACGGCGGGAACAGCGGCGTGGTTTTCGACTCGGATGACGGCTGGGACTCGTCCTCGTGGCGCGAAATGCAATATCCGAATGCCAGGTCCGGCACACACCCGGTCGGCAAGAAGCGGCCGAACGCTCGGGGGCTTTTCGACATGATCGGCAATGTCTTCGAGTGGTGTGCGGATGGCTCACGCGACTACGACGCCGATTGGAAGGTTGATCCCGTTGGGCCTGTCGGCGCCGACCGTGTCGTTCGCGGCGGGTCCTGGGGCAGCCTCGCCCGCTACTGCCGTTCGGCGTGCCGCAGCAGGTCCCACCCCGACTACCGCAGCCTCAGTCTCGGTTTCCGTCCTGCCCGAGTTCAGGTGTCGTGAGCTCAAGCCGGTTCGGGCCGCGGAGCGTGCGGCTGCGCCGAGTCGCGCCCCGCGGAGCGGAGAGGGGCGCGACTCGGCGCAGCCGTCGCGCGGGGTGATGTCAGGAGATGACCGAGTCCATGCCTGCTTGATCAGCGCGATCGGACGGGGCTGGCTCGATATGCTCGGGCGACCGGGCGGGCGATGCGGCATGGAATGTCGCAATGATTCGATGCGGGATATCCAGCGCACACCGTCGCAAAAAAGTCAGCGCGTCACGCGCACATGCGGGGACCCAGACCCCGTCGGTAATTGCCCGCAGTAATCCGAGATGACCGCCCCGCGCCAGAAAGGCTAGCGCTGAAGCATTGATCACCGCCCGATTACCCACGCGCCAGCTCCCTGTCCAAATCACCGAAATCGACCTGGAACGAGTCCTTGCCCATGCGCGCCAGGGCCAGCAGGAAATCCGTGCGGTCCATCCCGGCGATCGTCGCTGCCCATTCTTGGGAGATCCTGCCCTGTTGGTACCACTGGGCCGCGGCCGCCAACCACAGTTCCTGATTCAGCTCCTCCGGTGCGTAATGCAGTACTGCATAAACTGCTTCGGGCAACTCGATCTGGACTTGAGTCATTGCTGATTTCTCCTCTGGTGAGGCGATTCAAGGGTGCTGCGTATCATGGTTCTTCGTCCCTCACGATCGTCGTCGTAGCGAAATACCGTCAGCCAGACCGGCGCCGGATTCAACACGCGGCGCGTGTTGAATCCGGCGCATCAGTGACGGGTAAGCGACAGGTTCACGCTCGGGTTCTCGGGTGGCGGCTACGACAATGCTTTATACCCGCGCCGCCGGGTGGTGTGTTCAGAGTCGAAGACAACTGTACGGGAAAACACTCAATCTTGGCGAGAACGGTTCCGCCCTGTGTCCGAGCTTCCCGGACCTTGACACGACCCAAGGAACGACCTAGTTTGCCGGTACCAAAACCTGTACAGCTCTCCCTCCGATGACCACACTCACCGCCACGGACGCCCGCGCCACCCTCTTCGAGCTGCTACGCGGCACCAACGAGCGCCATGAGATCTATCATATCCGTCATCGCAACGGCGACGCGGTGCAGATGTCGGAGGACGAGTATGAGAGCCTCTTGGAGACGCTCGCGCTGCTTTCGGCCCCTGGATTCAGGGAAGCCTTCGAGGAGGGCCGAGCGGAAGCGGAGCGCGAAGAGACCCTGTCGTTCGAGGAGGTCTTCGGGGAGCCTCCATGAGCGCTCCGGCCAGGTACCGGGTTCTCTTCACCCGGCAGGCCGCGAAAGACATCGCCAAGCTCAGTGCGAAGTTGCGTGCAAAGCTCATGGACATTGCCCGTTGCCGCCTCGCGGTCGATCCGCACTCCGGGAAGCCCTTGGCCGGACCGCTCAAGGGATACTATTCGGTCCGATTGAGCTACCAGGACCTTATCGTTTACAGCATCGAGGACGATGAGCTCGTCGTCATCGTCGTACGCGCCCGAACCCACTACGGCGACTGAACGTCGTCAGCCGGCAAACTCGAAGACTACCTTCCACTCGGCGTCTAGCCTCAAGCGGACATCAACGCGCTCTCCTCGTGGTTCGGCGAACCTGCGGCTGAGGTCGGTGTGGTTGTGGGGAATGAGGCGGCAAATATCCGTCTCGGCGAGTTGTCTGCCTCGGCTGCAGGGCGCGTGCTGCATCCTTCTCCGCAAGCCTGACTCCGATCGCCTTCAGCACGCACTTGCGGTCAGCCAGACCGTCGATCATCGCCTCCAAAGCCTGCTCGTCTTCTCCACGCCGCCGAGACACATTGGCCCGGACCTAATTGGTCGCCGGGACAATCTGTCTCGCCGACCGGTGCTTGGCTCTGAACCCGGGCCGACCGATGGGGATGCCTTGGGTTCTCTACCGTCCTCCAAAAACGCCTTCCGTTGGTCTGCGTCGACATTTGCCAATGCCAGCTTTTGCAAGCGAAAACAATAATATCTGCTCAACTCACACGCCTCTTCGGCAACACCGCTCCGATCCCGAGCACAGCCCCCGCGCCTCCTGATTTCCCTCTGGCATACCCGTTGCTGAATAGCTCTGCGTACGAGCCCCTCAACCCGAGCACACCGCTCGGACACAACAACAGAGACCGCCGCATCAAGACGCGTGGCCCTGCCAACGGAGGAGGATGAGGAGTGAAAACAACATGATCAACGAGGAGTCGCAGCGCGTGCGGGAGTTGCTCCGGGAGATCAAGTATCCCGGCTTCTCGCGCGACATCATCGCCTCGGGGTTCGTCGGGGACATTCTCGCCATCGGGCCGATGGTGGAGGTCGAGTTCAAGCCCGACACCCGCGACGAGACCAAGGTGGCGACCATGGAGCGGCAGATTCGCGATGTGCTTCAGCGCGCGAACTTCGCGGATGTGCAGATCCGTCGGATCGCGCCCTTCGTCCCGGAGGTGCCGTTGCGCAGCGCCGAAGACCTCGCCAAAGAGCTTCGCAAGAAGCCCGAAGGCCCGGGCGCCGTGATGAGCCGACTCATGACGCCGCTCCAGGCCGAGTACCTCGAGGAAGGCGAGCTGCCCGAGCCGGATCTCCTCGCCATCGCGCTCGGACGCCATGATGTCGCGCCCGCGGCAGGTTATCGGCCGGGCGGTCCGAATCCGCTCAGCGGCCCGCGTGAAACCATCGACTACGACATCGGTATTCCGGTCCTGCAATGGGATATTGACCCGCACGATCCACAAGCCAAGACCAGTCAGCACGAGATCAAGGTGGGCGATTGGGATTATCGCGTCTGGTGGCAAGCCCACCGCGACAGCGGGCTTCTCTATGTCTCCATGCAGGCGATGAAGGAAGACTGGGTCGACCACGACAACAACGCGGTCCCCCATCCGATCGGTCGATCCGAGGCGGTGAATCTCGTCTATGACGAGCGGCGCAATGCGGTAGTGGCGATCTACGGCACGGTCCGCGATTTCCGTCCGTTCGTAAAGGCTTTCGGGCTGGCACATGACAGCGAAACCGGTGCGCAAGGCGGACCGGCAACCCAAGAGGCAGAGCAGCAATGAGCAAGACCAAAGACGACAACGGCAACGGTGGCTCCCGCTGGTTCCGCGAGCTCGACGAGCCGCGCAAATGGGAAGACTTCTATCGCCGCCGCTGGCAATACGACAAGTCGGTGCGCACGAGCCATAGCGTCAATTGCTCAGGCTCCTGCTCTTGGGAGGTCTTCGTCAAGAACGGCATGATCACCTGGGAGCTGCAGAAGACCGACTGGCCCCAGATCAACGACGAGACGCCGAACTACGAGCCGCGCGGCTGCCAGCGCGGGATCTCGGCGTCCTGGTATCCCTACAGCCCGGTACGCCCGAAATATCCCTACGTCCGCGCGGTGCTGCTCGACTTCTGGCGGGCGGAACGCGCAGCGGGCAAGGATCCGATTGCCGCCTGGGGGGCGATCGTCGAAAATCCCGAGCGCTCAAAAGCCTATCGCAACGCCCGCGGCAAGGCCGGCTGGCGTCGTACGACCTGGGACGAGGCGACCGAGATCATCGCCGCGGCCAAGATCTATACCATCAAGGAGCACGGCGCCGACCATCTGGCGTCCTTCTCGCCGATCCCGGCGATGAGTATGGTGAGCTTCCTCTCCGGTCACCGCCTGTCGAATCTGCTCGGCGGGACCATGCTCAGCTTCTACGAGTGGTATCACGATCTGCCGCATGTCATGCCGATGATCTGGGGCGACCAGACCGACGTGCATGAATCGGCCGACTGGTATCAGAGCGCCTATTGGATCGTCATGGGCTCGAACCTGCCGATGACGCGCACGGCCGACGCCCATTTCGCCTCCGAGCACAAATACAACGGCGGCAAGCTGGTCAATCTCTCGCCCGACTATTCGGACGTGACCAAGTTCGCCGATCTCTGGGTGCCGGTGCGTCCCGGCACGGATACGGCGTTCATCCTCTCCTGTATTCACGTCATCCTGCAGGAGTTCCATGTCAATCGCCGTTCCGAGTATTTCCACAGCTATGTGGCGCAATACACCAATCTGCCGTTCCTGGTGATCCTGGATCAGGAAGGCGATCACTTCGCGAGTGGCCGGTTCCTGCGCGCCAGCGATGTCGCGGCCTATGCCGACGAAGAATTGGCCGACTGGAAGCTGCCCTGTTTCGACAAAGAGGGCGAATTGCGCCTGCCGGGCGGGACGCTGGGCTTCCGGTGGGAGGAGAAGAACACCGGACGCTGGAACCTCAAGAACGAGGACGCGGTGACGGCGCAGCCGTTCGATCCGCTGCTCACACTCATGGACGGCGAGTTCGAGGAGGTCATCGTCGAGTACGCGGACTTCACGCACACCTTCAACGTCGAGTTCGGGACCACGGCGCTGCGGGGCGAGAAGGCAAGGAAGAGTCTTCGCGGTGTGCCGAGCCGCGTCCTGACCAAGAAGGACGGCACCAAGGTCCGCGTTGCTACGGCCTACGACCTGCTGCTCGCCAGCTTCGGCGTGAACCGCGGTCTCTCCGGCTCGGGCTACCCGAAGGACTACGACGACGCCTCGGAGGCCTACACCCCGGCCTGGCAGGAGCAGGAGACGGGAGTCGACCGCAACCTCGCGATCCGCGTCGCCCGCGAGTGGGCCGACACCGCCGAGAAGACCAAGGGCAAGTGTCTCTTCATCACCGGCTCGGGCATCCTGCACTGGTACCACGGCGGATCGCTGACCTATCGCTCGGAGGCCGTCATGGGGATCCTCACCGGGTGTCAGGGGCGCAACGGCGGCGGGTTCGCGCACTACGTCGGCACCGAGAAGATCCGCAATATGGCGGCCATCGGGACGATCGGCAACGCGGCCGACTGGGGCAACGTCGGGCGGCAGATGAACTCGACCTCCTATTTCTATTTCCACACGGATCAGTGGCGCTACGACGGTATGAGCCTGGACCCGCTGTGGGCGCCGCGCGCCAAGGAGATGCCGGCGCGCGCCAACCACGCCGCCGATATGAACGCGGTGGCCGTGCGCAACGGTTGGCTGCCCTTCTTCCCGCAGTTCGACGAGCGCAATCCCACGGATGTCATGCAGGACGCGCGCAAGGCGGGGTGCGAGAGCCTCGACGATGTCAAGAAATGGGTCGCGCAGCAGTTCAAGGAGCGCAAGCTCAAGTTCGCGCTGCCCAATATCGATGCGCCCAAGAACCACCCGAAGGTGCTTTGGATCTATCGCGGGAATCTCATCGGCACCAGCATGCGCGGGCATGAGCTCAACCTGAAACACATGCTCGGCACACACAATAATGTGCTCGGCGGCGAGACACGCGCCAAGGACATGGTGAACGAGATCGATTGGACCGAGAACGCGCCGCTCGGGAAGCTGGATCTCATCTACAACGTCAACCTGCGGATGGATTCCTCCGCGAATTACTCCGACATCGTGCTCCCCACGGCGCATTGGTACGAGAAGTTCGATCTGACCTGTACGGATCTGCATTCATTCCTGCATCCGTTTACGCCGGCACACGACCCGGCCTATGAATCCAAGCACGACTGGGAGGCGTTCCGACTCATCGCCGAGAAGATCAGCGAGCTGGCCAAGGTGCATCTACCCGATCCGATCGAGGATCTGGTGATGACTGCGCTCAGCACGGATACGCCCGACGAGATGGCGCAACCCATGGGCGAGCTGCGCGACTGGTGGAAAGGCGAGAGCGAGCCGATTCCCGGCAAGACCTTCCCGAACGTCAGTGTCGTGACGCGTGACTACACCAAGGTCCACGACATGTACACCACGCTCGGTCCGGCCGTCACCAAGCCGAACGGCTACGGCGCCAAGGGGATCAAGGGCGATCTCGCCGAGGCGTACGAGCAGATGAAGGAGAGCTATCTGGTCGGCGAGAAGCAGGGCCGCCCGAATATGGAAACGGCCGCGAAGGTCTGCGAGGTGATCCTGCGCATCTCGCCCGAGAGCGATGGCGAGCTGTCGTATCAGATCTTCAAGAACCTCGAGAAGCGCTGCGGCGTGCCGCTCGCCCATATCGTCGAGCCGGAACGGGAGACCGCCTATCACTACCCGGATCTGATCTCTCAACCGAGACGGGCGCTGACCTCGCCGCATTGGTCGGCAATCGAGACCAAGGGGCGGACCTATTCACCCTGGACCTTGAACATCGAGGCGCTCAAGCCCTTCCACACGCTCACCGGACGACAGGAGATCTATTACGACCATCGCATGTTCCGCGAGCTCGGCGAGGACTTCCCGGTCTATAAGCCGCCGGTGGACATGGTCTCGATCGGCGACGTGGCCCAGAAGGACATTAAGATGAAAGGGGCGAAGCTCTTCCGCTTCATCACCCCGCATCAGAAGTGGGGCATTCACAGCATGTTCGGCGACTCATGGCAGATGCAGAACATGTTCCGCGGCGGGCCGACGGTCTGGATCAACGACGACGATGCACGCGATATCAATGTCAAGGACAACGACTGGGTGGAGATCTTCAACGAGAACGGGATCCAGGTCGCGCGTGCGGTGGTGAGTCATACGGTGCCGCGCGACATGTCGATCGTCTATCACCAGACCGAGCGCCATGTGAACGTGCCCTTCTCGTCCTTGGCGCGGGAACGCGGGGTCAGCGATCTGCGCGGCGGCAACAACAACGCCACCACGCGCATCATGATGAATCCCGCAACCATGGTCGGTGGCTATGCCAACTGGACCTATTGGCTGAACTATCAGGGGACCAGTCCATCCGAACGCGATTGCGTGGTGCTCATCCGGAAGAAACCCATGGAAACACGCGGGCGGAAGGTCATCTATCAAGAGTCGCAGCTCAACGTCGGGGCATAGAACATGCGTATCAAGCAACAGATGGGTATCGTCTTCAACCTGGATAAGTGTCTGGGTTGTCAAACCTGCACCATTGCGTGCAAGAACGTGTGGACCAACCGCGAAGGCGCGGAATACATGTTCTGGAACAATGTGGAAACCAAGCCGGGCGCGGGTTATCCCAAGCAATGGGAAAACCAGGAGAAGTACCGCGGCGGTTGGAAGGAGAATCCCGGTGCGGATGCGCCCAAGCTAAATCAGGCCTCGCGGTTCTGGGAGATGATCAGTCTCTTCTACAACCCGGTCCTGCCGCAGATGGACGACTACTACGGCAAGGGGCCATTCACCTTCACCTACGAGGATCTGCATTCGGAGCAGCCGACCAAATACTCGCAGCCGGTCGCACGTCCCAAATCGCAGATCACCGGCGAGGAAGACATCGAGCTGACCTACGGCGTGAATTGGGAGGACAACGGCGCCGGCACCCATGAAGAGGGCACGGGCAAGCTCGATTACAACTTCAGCGATATGACCCCCGCGGCACGTCAGGCGCTGCTGAAGTTCGAAAACTCATTCATGATGTATCTGCCGCGCATCTGTAATCACTGTCTGAATCCGGCGTGCGTCGGTTCTTGTCCCTCGGGCGCGAATTACAAGCGCGAAGAGGACGGCGTGGTTCTGATCGATCAGGATCGGTGCCGGGGTTGGCGCTATTGCGTCTCGGGTTGCCCCTACAAGAAGACCTATTACAACTGGCGTACCGGTAAGTCGGAGAAATGTATCCTTTGCTTCCCGCGACTGGAAACCGGCCAGCCGCCGATGTGCTTCCAGGCGTGCGTGGGCCGTATCCGCTATCTCGGTCCGCTGCTGTATGACCTGGATCGCGTCGCCGAGACGGCGAATGCGCCCGAGCATGAGCTGGTCGATCGGCATCGCGGGATCATCCTGAACCCCTTCGACCCGGAGATCATCGCCGAGGCCAAGCGTCAGGGCATCTCGGACAACTGGCTGGAGGCCTGCCGCCGCTCGCCGGTCTACAAGATGGTGAAGGAATGGGAGATCGCGCTGCCGCTGCATCCGGAGTTCCGCACGCTGCCGAGCCTCTTCTATATCCCGCCGGAGAGTCCGGTTCAGACGGCCAAGCCGAATGATCGGGGCACGCTCGATATGGTGAACGGAGGCACGGTGCTGCCGGATCTGAAGGAGTTCCGGATCCCGATCGAGTATCTCGCGCGTCTCTTGGCCGCCGGGAATACCAAGCTCGTCGAGACGGCCCTGTTGCGCCAGCTTGCATTGCGCGAGTTCCGTCGCCTGGAGCGGGTAGAGGGTCGCACCGACGATACCGTGCTGAAGGCCGTCGGACTGACGATCGAGCAAGCGCGTCATATGCACCGGCTGCTTTCGCTCGCCCACTTCCACGAGCGGTTCGTCATCGCGACCTCGCGGACGGAAGACACCGACAACGCGCCTTACCTGGAACGCGGCTTTACCGGGTACGACCTGCTCGCACCCGAGCAGAGTCCGAAACGGCGCACGTCTTTCCATGGCAACAAGATGGGTGTGGGGAGCTGACCATGAGCGCAATCCAAGCGACCGAAACCTTCGCATCCGGTCCGGGTTCGTCCGGAGCGGTCTCGACGGGGTCGGCCGGCTGGGATCTCGGGGCCATGTACGGGGTGATCGCAGAGCTTCTGCTCAATCCAGCCGTCCGGGACACCGGACGGGTGGAGCGGTTCCTCCAGGCCATCCCGGAAACGCCGATGCGCGAGCGCATCGATCGTTTCCTGGCATCCCCAGCCGCGCACAACGTCGACGAGTACACCGCGACCCTGGAGCTGACGCCGCCCTGTCCGCTCTATTTGGGGTCGCACATGTACGAGGAGCCCAACTCGTGCCGGGGCGCCGGTGCCTGCGGGCGCAATCAGTACATGATCGAGCTGAAGGCGAGCTACGAGCACTTCGGGTTCGATCTCGCCGGGGCGGAGCTGCCGGATTTCCTGCCGGTCATGCTCGAGTTTCTGGCGGTCAGCAGCGCCCATCCCGAACGCGACGGCATCGGCTTGCGACGACGCTTCGTCGACCAGTACCTGCAGCCGGGCATCCCGGCGATGCGCAAGGCGATGCAGAAATACGAGAGCGTCTACGACCTCTTGATGGAAGCGCTCGAGTTTGTCGCGGAGGAGGATTTGGAACGTCTCGCCGATGATCCCGTCTGGCTCGCGCCGGAGGTTCAAGCGACGATCCCGGTGCGCAAGGGCACCTCGTCGACGCCGGGCCTTTCTCCCTCTCCTGAACTGTCCACCACCGGTTGGGGGCACCAATGAACGATTTTCTCTTTTCGAGTTATGTGATCTGGGGTGTCTTCCCCTATGTGGCATTGACGCTTTTCTTTGTCGTGCCCTTTATTCGGATGGTCTATCGGCCGTTCGGGATGTCGACCCGCGCGAGCGGGATCTTCCACGGCCAAGGTATCCTCGGGCTTGCTGCGCACTTTCTGCATTGGGGCATCTTCCTGGCCTTCTTCGGTCATCTCGCCGGATTGATCGGCGGGTTGTTGGGGTGGGGGAGTTGGGTCGGCGCCTTCTTCTGGATGGCCACGCTCGGCGGGGTGTTCGCCATCGTCGGGTCGGTGATTGCGTTGGTCAGGCGTACCCTGATTCCCGAGATGCGCGCAATGAGTCAGCCCGATGACTACATCGTGCATCTGTTTCTCATCGCGATTCTGGGTGTCGCGATCTACCAAGCCTTGGGGCATCGTATCTGGGGTGTCTCCTTTACCGCGGCTCCCTGGTTCGCAAGCCTTTGGCGGCTCTCCCCCCAGCCTGAGCTGATGGCCTCGGCGCCGCTTCTGTCGAAGATCCATATCCTGCTGGCGTTCGCCTTCGCGGCCTATTTCCCCTTCACGAAGCTGATTCATGCCTGGACGCTTCCGGTCAATTATCTCGTGCGGCCCTATCAGGTCTTGCGCACGACGGCGAAGAAGTTCCAGAACGGCTGGGTGTTGGGGTGTTGGGAATTCAAAGGCGTCACCGATAAGTCGTACATGACTTATTTGACGGCGGGTGTGGTCGGAGTCTTGGTTCTCATTGCGTTCGTGCTGCCAAGTCCGAAGGGCGAAGGGCTTGTTCAAACCGCCTACGCCTCGACCGGCGCGACTGAAGACCAGGAGAAGGGCCCGGATTCAAGCCAGGCCCAGGATGTGCTCGAAGGTTATCCACTCTATGTCAGCCAATGCGCACGCTGTCATGGACTGGAAGGCCATGGTGACGGTCCGGGAGCCAAGTCGCCGACCTTTACCGCGGTTCCGAGAAATCTCACCGAAGGGCATTTCCAGTTTATTTCGTCCTCGAACGGTGTCGCCTCGAGCGATGATCTGCGGCACGCCGTCGTCCATGGGCTGACCGGTTCCGGAATGCCCGGCTTCGGCGCGCTCTCCGATCGGCAGATCGACTCGCTGGTGCAGACCGTCGAGCAGTTCTGGGTAGATCGCCCGACACCCGGCGAGCCCATCGCTGTTCCGGCCAGACCGGAGCCGACGGTGGCGATGATCAAAGAGGGCAAGGAGCTTTACGCCGGCATGTGCTCGGTCTGCCACGGACCGACCGGCGCGGGAGACGGTGTGCTCCAGGCGCTGAGAACGGATGCTGCGGGTCGTCCGGTGCCGACACGCAATCTGAGAACCGAGCCCCTGAAGGGTGGATCGAGCGACGAGCAGATCTACTACCGCATCGCGGCCGGGCTGCCGAGGAACAAGGGCGAATGGCTCATGCCCGCGTACGCAAATCTGGGTCCGGACAAGATCTGGTCGCTCATCACCTACTTGGAGACGGAGGTCTTCCCCCAAACGCAGGTCGCTCGACGCTGACCGGTTCGGCCCCGGCATACGGGGCCCGACTCCGGAAAGCCAAGCTGAACCGTAGGTCTCGTTCATCAGGCTACCGAGACCTTCAGGGACTCGTGACATCCGCTTTGCGGTGTCACGCGTGCCCCGTGGCGCTCTGCGCCACGTACCAGGCTGGGCGGGAGTCACGAGCACAGCCGAACCGCAAAGGCCCGTGACCCCGATCTCCGAATCGAGCTTCAATGACCGATCCGAGGCGTCCGCTCAACGATGGGACTACCAACGCGTTCAGAGACCGTCGCAACGGTGGCCCGATATTGGATCGAGAAGCTGCCGCCGTCCTACTTCTCATTGGTCATGGCGACCGGGATCGTCTCCATCGCCTGCGATCTGGTCGGGCTCGACTGGATCGCCAAGCCGCTTCTTTTGATAAACCTGATTGCGTTCGTCACGCTCTTGTTCATGACCGGTCTTCGCGTACTGGTCTATCCCATCCACCTCGTCGATGATCTCAGGGCCCATGCCTTGGGTCCGGGCTATTTTACGATCGTCGCCGGAACCTGCGTCATCGGGGTACAGATCTTCACGCTGACCGGCGATGCAGATCTTGCGTTTGGGTTGTGGGTTTTCGGAGCCTTTCTCTGGCTGCTGATTACCTATTCCTTCTTTACCGCAATCATCGTTCACCCGACCAAGCCCTCGCTGACCGACGGTATCAGCGGGGTCTGGCTAATTGCATCGGTCGCCACGCAGTCCATTGCGGTGCTCGGGACCATGGTCGCCTTTCGGTTTCCCGACGCCCAACAGTTTATTCTCTTCATCAGTTTGTTCTTTTATTTCATGGGGTGCATGCTCTATATCAACATCATCGCACTGGTCTTCTATCGATTGACCTTCATGCACTTGGAGCCTGCGAGCTTCACCCCGCCTTACTGGGTCAGTATGGGAGCGACCGCGATCGCGACGCAAGCCGGAGCAACCCTGATCCTCCATGCCGAGGAATCCCGATTGCTCGTCGAATTGCTCCCGTTTCTCAAGGGGTTCACCCTATTCTTCTGGGCAGCCGGGACTTGGTGGATACCGCTCCTGGTTGCTCTGGGGATTTGGACGCATTGGCTCAGACGCGTACCGGTTGTTTACACGCCCTTATTCTGGGGTGCGGTCTTTCCATTGGGGATGTACACGGCGAGCACCTATCTATTGGCCAAGGCATTGCAGCTTGACGGCTTGGCCTGGATCCCGGCGATCACCGTCTATATCGCGCTCGCGGCTTGGGGACTGACCTTTCTCGGTCTTCTCAGGCGTCTGTCCAGGGCGATCGGGGCCGTGGTCCGGGTCGCCGTCTCGGCGGGAGATTAAGGAATGGGCGAGATTCGCGGTTACTGTCCGCTCTGTATCTCGAAATGCGGATCCATCTCCACCGTCGAGGCCGGTCGCCTGGTTCGGGTTCGACCCGACCGCGATCACCCCACCGGCGGCAGCTTTTGTGTCAAAGGGCGGGCAGCGCCTGAGCTGGTCCACAGCGATCGACGGGTGCTTTACCCCATGATGCGGACGCGCCCGAAGGGCGAGGCTGATCCGGGTTGGCGCCGCGTCACCTGGGACGAGGCGCTGAGGTTTGCGGCGGACCGGATGCGCGCAAGCGCCGATGCCCACGGCGCCCGATCGGTTGTCTTCGGTGTCACGACGCCTAGCGGGACGGCCGTTGCCGACGCCTTCGGCTGGATCCATCGCCTTGCACACGCCTTCGGCAGCCCGAACGTGCTCTTCGCGACCGAGAACTGCAACTGGCACAAGGACTACGCCAGCGCCTTGACCTTCGGGTCGGGGATCGGCTCACCGGATTTCGAGCGGACGGGATGCCTATTGTTCTGGGGCTTCAATCCCTCGACCACCTGGCCGGCCTATGCACGCGCCGCGATGGAGGCGAAGCGCCGCGGGGCGAGATTGATTGTGGTCGATCCGCGTCAAGTCGGGCTGGCGTCGGCGGCCGATCAATGGCTCCCGGTGCGGCCCGGCTCGGACGGGGTTCTCGCGCTCTCGATCGCCGGCGAGATGATCCAAAACGGTTGGTTCGATAAGGATTTCATCGCACGCTGGTCGAACGGGCCGCTCCTGGTGCGCGTGGACAACGGTCGCTTCATGACAGTCGAGCGCGCCACACCTGCCGGCATGCGACGCTTCCCGATGGTTTGGGATTCCGAGCGGCGCCGAGCCGTTGCCTACGATCCGACCTGCGGTGAGTATCTCGACGAGCCGCCGGTCAGCCCGGCCCTCTTCGGTGATTTGGTCCTGCACGATCAGGGTGAGCCGGTGCCCTGTCGCACTGCCTTTCAGTGCTTCGCCGAGCGGTGCGCCCGCTATCCGCCGGAACGCGCCGCCGGCCGTTGCGGGGTGCCGGCGCGCCAGATTCGCGAGACCGCGCGACTCCTGCATGAGTCCGGACCGGTCAGCTATTTCCATTGGGCCGGGATCTGCCAGCAAGCCGATGCGACGCAGAGCGGGCGGGCGATCGGGCTCCTCTACGCACTGACCGGCTCGCTCGATGCGCCCGGCGGCAATGTGCGATTCGCGACTCCGCATCTGAACGACATCGCGGGGTTTGATCTGTTGCCGCCAGATCGGCTGGCAATGACCTTGGGCCGAACGGAACGCCCGCTGGGCCCGCCTGCAAAGGGTTGGGTCACGAGTCGCGACTTTGCTCGGGCGGTGCTTGAGTCGGAACCCTATCCGGTCAGTGGCCTGATGAGCTTCGGCGCCAATCCGCTTCTGACAAAGCCGAATACACCGACGCTGGTGCCCGCCTTGTGTGCGTTGGATGTCTACATCCATGCGGACATGTTCCTGAATCCGACTGCCGATTACGCCGACCTGGTGTTGCCGGTCGCCTCGCCGTGGGAGCGCACAGGTCTTGCGGCTGGCTTTCAACTCGGCGAGCGAGGCTCGGACTGGTTGCAGCTGCGCCAAGCGGTTCTCAGCCCGCTCGGTGAAAGCCGATCCGATACCGCGATTGTCTTTGCCTTGGCCGAGCGGCTCGGTTTGGGCGAGCACTTCTTCGACGGCAACCAGCGGTCCGGCCTGCGCGAGGTGATCGCGCGGACCGGTGTGTCTCTCGAAGACTTGGAGCGGCATCCCGAAGGCCTTTCGCTCGGGCTTCAGACGCCCTACCGATCGTATCTGAAGGATGGGTTTCAGACGCCGACGTGTCGGGTCGAGATCTACTCGGAAACCCTCATGGATGCCGGCCTATCGCCGCTTCCGGACTTCGAGTCCGAATCTCTGCCTTCGAGCGATGCCTTTCCGCTGCGTCTCACGACGGCCAAGTGGCCGCACTATTGCCATAGTCAACAGCATGCGTTGCCGACCCTGCGCGGCAAGCTGCCCGAGCCATTGGTCGAGCTTCATCCGGATACGGCCAAGCAGCAGGGTATTCATGAAGGCGATTGGATCAGCATCCATTCGGCCGTCGGTACGATGCACGCGCGGGCCAGCATGACCACCAGGATTGCCGCGGACACGGTCTGCGCGCAATACGGTTGGTGGGAATCCTGCTCGCGACTCGGCCTCCCGGCGTACGACCTGGATCGGTTCAATTACAACCGACTGATCGATGACGAGCGTTTCGATCCCGCCAGCGGCTCGAACGCAATGCGCGGTTATCCCTGCTCGATCTCGCGCGATGTCGCGGTTTAGGCGTTTGTCATCATCGGAGAGAAATGCGTATGAACCCCTTGGCTTCAATCAAAGGTGTATGGATTGCGGGTCTGCTGGTGTCGGTCGTACTTGCCATGATCGTCAATCTCGCCGGCGGCAATGGTCTCCTCGCATTCGACGAATTGGCCTTCGTGCGCTGGGTGCATATCGTCGCCGGGATCATCTGGGTCGGCCTGCTGTACTACTTCAACTTCGTCCAGATGCCGGCGGTTGCCGCGGCAACGGCAGACCAGGGAGGCCCCGGACCCGCCGCGATCGGAAAGTACATCCTGCCGCGCGCGCTCCTGTGGTTCCGGTGGGCGTCGCTGGTGACCTGGGGAGCAGGGGCCTGGTACTTGGTGCAGAACGACAGTCTACTGGATGTCTTTACGTTGGGTCTGACGGGCGGAGATCCCGACTACGCGCTTCCCATGGGGATCGGGGTGTGGCTCGGTACGGTCCTTTTGATCAATGTCTGGTTCGTGCTCTGGCCGAATCAGAAGAAGCTGATGGGCCTCGCGCCCTCGCAGGGCGAGGCGGACCTTGCCAAGGCAAAAAAGACCGTTGCATCGGTCGCGCGGATCAACGCGGTGCTCTCGATCCCGATGCTGATGTTCATGGTCGCCGCGCCGCACGGTATCCCGCTTTGATGGCGTGTTCGGCAATCGAAACCGCGCAGGCGCAAGTTTCGGGGAGCGGAGCGAAGGAGTGAGCCCGGTACGGACCGCCCGTCAATCGAGCGTTTCTTCGTCGAGCGACTCCAGGTCGAGTTGACAGGCAGCGAGAAAATCCTTGCGCATCAGGAGCCCTACCAGACGACCGCGGTCGTCCACGACCGGCATGCTGCGCCCGCCGTGGCTCCTGAACGCACACATGATCTCCGAAAAACCTGCGCGCTCGGTTACGGTTACCGCCGGCGATGTCATCATCGTGCTTGTCGCTGTCTCGTGACAGCATTCGGCGAGTCGATTGCATTGTTCGAGCAATCGCGGAAGCAGCTCCAAGAAACTGTCCGCACCCAGTCGCTTGAGAATATCCGTCTCGGTCAGGATCCCGCTGACCAGTCCGCCGCCCATGACCACCGGCAGCGCCTTCACGCCTTGTCGCACGAATAATCCGGCCGCTTGGTAAAGCGGTGTCGTCGGATTCAGCGGTTGGATCGGAGAGCGCATGAGGTTCCTCGCGCACATACGGCTGTTCATGCGCTCCACGGCATGGGCATGGGCGAGGTGATAGATGGTTCTGAAGTCCGTCGTCGTGATGTCGATATAGCCGGGAATCTCCCGCATCGCGTCGATGATGTCGGCGTCCGAAAGCTCGAGCTCCCGGATTTCGTCGATGCTGGCGTGGTCCGGTTCCTGAAAGAGATGAAGATGGTTCTCTGTCACCTGATGACCCCCGAATGATCGGCTTCGTCGCCGCTGGCATGGCTATTAGGCGTGGATCATGCGCAAATAGCCTTGAGACAGGTCAATCCGGTGGCTTCGTATCTCTTCGAGCGCGAGGCCTCATACCGGCTCGGACCCGGCTGGCGAATCTCGCATCGGATCTCGGTCGGGTTGTAAGGGCTCCCGGGGCCGAGATCAGGCGGTCGTGGTTTCGAGGGTTAGGCTTGATGTGGGTCAAGGCCCTTGCCGCGTCGCGAGATTCAAATCGGGATCGAGGATTCCACGCGGTTGTGGAACGGGTCGAACGCGCCCGATCCGCTCCGCAGTCGTATCGAAATCCCCGGTACGCAAGCCGATTGGAGGCATGCTTTGAGCCTGAAGGCCTACGTCCGAAAGATGCGCGGGACCACCCGCGGAAGTCCGCCGCGAGTCAGCAACCAAGAGGTCTTCTGGTCGTGGATCGGCGCCTTTCTCGGGATCGGCCTAGTGGGTTTGATCAATCAGGCGTTCTTCTCGGAGACCGACCTCGCGCTCACGATCGGCTCGCTCGGTGCGTCCGCGGTCCTGCTTTACGGGGCGGTGCGCAGTCCATTGGCCCAACCGCGTAATCTGGTCGGCGGTCACGTCATCTCGGCGCTGGTCGGCGTGACCAGCTGGAAGCTGCTGTCCGCGGATCCCTGGCTTGCACAGGCGGTGGCCGTGGCCACCGCGATTGCGCTCATGCATCTGAGCCGAACCCTGCACCCGCCGGGCGGGGCAACCGCGTTGATCGCGGTCATCGGCTCGGAGGAGATTCATGCGATTGGATATTACTACGTGCTGATTCCGGCGACGCTCGGGCCGCTGATCCTGTTGGGCGTCGCCCTGATCGTCAACAATATCCCGGCAACCAGACGTTATCCGGAGAACTGGATATGAGCCGACCCGCGTTGCATCTGCTCCGATACGTCGGTCTCGTCCTCGGCTGCCTGATGACTGCGCCGTTCGCGCTCGCCGAAGAGGCCGAGGATCCGTTCGCCGATGCGGACCTGGACAACGCCGCCGAGATCAACGAGGTCTGTGCCGGCTGCCACGGCGAGCATGGCCAAGGCGGGAAGGACGGCGAATACCCCCGACTGGCGGGTCTCCCCGCCGCCTTCATCTCGCGGCAGCTCGACCTGTTCCGAGCGCGCGAGCGCGAAAACCTCGCCATGGTGGAGCACACGGAGCATCGCCAGATGCCGGACTCGGATATCCGCGATATCTCGGCCTTTCTCGCCGCGATCGAGCTGCCGAGTCGCCTCCCGCCGGTCGACGAGACGGCGGCGGATTTCAACGCCTACGAGCGGCTCATGGCCACCAAACGCATGGTCCAGATTCCGCGCGCACCGGGCGATCCGGTTGCCGGCGAGCGCATCTATGCCAAGGAGTGTGCCTCCTGCCACGGTCGCGACGCCCAGGGCCGCGAGCGCGATGCCGTACCCATGTTGGCCGGGCAGTACACCGGCTATCTGCAGCGGCAGGTCGCCAAATACATCGACAAACGGCGTGTGCATGACCCGTCCGACCCGGATGCCGAGGAGCTGCTTGCGGCCTTCACCGCCGAGGAGCTGAACGACATCTTCGCCTACATCTCGATCCTCGACGATTGATCGTCGAGGGCCTGCCCCGAATCCGTATCCGCAATCGAGGACGACCAATGCCGTTCGGCCGACGCATTACGCGCGAGAAGAAGACCATCACAGCCATGATGGCCATCTACTGCCGAGACCATCATCACACCGGCCACAAGAGACTCTGCGCCGAGTGCGTATCATTGCTTGACTATGCGCATCGGCGTCTCGACACCTGTCCCTTCCAGGAAGAAAAGCCGGCCTGCAATCTCTGCGAGGTGCACTGCTACAGCGCCATAATGCGCGAGCGGGTGCGCGATGTGATGCGCTATGCCGGCCCCCGGATGCTCTGGCCCCATCCAATCCTGAGTCTCGGGCATATCCTCGATAAGCTCCGTCCGGCGCCGAAGCTGAAGGCTCGGGCGCAGTCGGACAAGAAGCGCCGGTGATCGCGCCCCGATGACGCGTCAGCCGGGCCGCCCGTCCGGCCGAGGCGCGACCAGCATGGGTGCATGAACCCAGAGAAAGAGCCCGAAGGCGAGGATCCAGCAGAGCCCGGCGCTCATCAGCCAGGTGTGGTAACCGGCGGGGTAGATCAGCGGAGCGAGACCGCGCAGGCCTGCGGCGAAGTTGATCAGGACGAAGGCGACGATGGTCAGGCGAGCGGCCTGCATCGCGCGACCCGTGTGGCCGACCGCGACCCGCGACATCATCCCCAGCGTCACCACGCCGATCGCCCCGATGGTCAGGGTATGCAGTGCGCCGCGCGCGGGCAGGTCGGTAAAGGCGGGTAGGCCGTCCAGGATCAGGCCAAGCGCAAGCCAGAGCAGCCCGACATAGAGCACGGTCAGCATGGGTGTCGTCCAGAGACGCCGATCATGCCAGCCGATGATTCGCACCAAAAGCACCAGACCCAACGCGATTGCGAAGGCGCCCGCCTGAGTCCCGTAGGGCTGGACGAGGTCCGCGAGCAGGAGTGCTGCGGCGAGGAGGAAGGTCAGGCGCTCGACGAGCTGAAAGCTTCGCGGCTTGGCGCCGGCGATCCCGCGCTCGATGAAGAAGGGCATGACCCGACCCGAGACCAGGAGCATCGTCAGGATGACCAGGTCCAACATCAGACGATGACCCCGCGCCGCGCCGCCCGGCAGGGCGCCGAGTACATCCAGATGGACCAACGCACTCGCGAGCGTCATGCCGGCGAACAGCAGCAGGAAGACGCGGTTCACCGGGTTGGGGCCGAACCAGAGCGGCCGTCGCAGTGCGAACGCCAGAACCGGGAAGAAGGCGACATCGGTCAGGGCGACTAGGAAGGGCGGCAGCCCGAGCCAGGGCATCAGGCGCGCGGCAAACCAAAGCGCGACCAACCCCGCGAGTGCCGCGCCCGTAGGCGTGTCCATGCCGCTCCAGTTGCGCACGGCGGTCAGCAAGAACCCGGCGATGACGGCCGCCAGATAACCAAACAGCATCTCATGGGCGTGCCAAGCCGGCCCGGCGAGATAGCCGGGCTGCGGGAAATGCCCGGTCAGCATCGCGAGCCAGACCAAAACGGACAGGATGGCGGCGATCCCCGCGGCCAGGAAGAACGGCCGGAAGCCGAGCGCGAGGACGCTGATCGGTCTCTTGGTCTTGGCGAGCGGGTCGACGCGCATCTGGGTGGTTGTCCTTATCGGTGGTCGGGGCGAGCCCGAGCGGGGCGGCTCCCGAACGTCGGGAGTGGATGTCGGAGGCGGTCGAGTCGAAGCACGCGGGTTGTCTCGCGGTGATGTCGCACGAGGTCGCGGGATTTCGGGGCGCGTGGTCGCAGTCCCTTACCCTAGCGATGGCCCGACGGCATGGCCTTGACGTGGGTCAAGCAGATGGTCCGGTCCGAGAACGCGCCGGTGGGCTCTCGAACGACGCAGCCGCGGTCCGGGATGTCCGCTCTGGATCGGCATCGCTCGATTGCGCTCTAATCCGCACATGAACGATACCACTGCTGTAGATCCGGATGCCGAGGGCGCTCAGCCCGCGCTCGACACGCCCGCGCGAGCCCTCCTCGAGCGCATTCCCCAGAGCCCCGGCGTCTATCGGATGCTCGATGCCGACGCCACCGTCCTCTACGTCGGCAAGGCCAAGAACCTCAAGCGCCGGGTGTCGAGCTATTTCAGCCGGGCGCTGACACGTCGCCTTCAGGTGATGGTGAGCCAGATCGCCGACATCGAGGTGACGGTGACACGCACCGAGGGCGAGGCGCTGCTGCTCGAGAGCAACCTCATCAAGTCCTTGCGTCCGCGCTTCAATGTCCTGCTGCGCGACGACAAAAGCTATCCCTTCATCTATCTCAGCACCCAAGACGATTTTCCGCGACTCGCCTTCTATCGTGGGCCGCGCAAATCCAAAGGGCGTCTCTTCGGTCCCTACCCGAGCGCTTGGGCCGTGCGCGAGACCCTGCAGTTGCTGCAGAAGCTCTTCCCGGTGCGCCAGTGCGAGGACAGCTTCTTCAACAACCGCTCGCGGCCCTGTCTGCAATATCAGATCAAGCGCTGCAGCGGGCCTTGTGTCGGTCTCGTCAGCCCGGAAGCGTACGCCGAGGACGTCGCCCACACCATTCAGTTCCTCGACGGGCGTGCCGAAGATGTGATCGCGGATCTTGGTCGCGGCATGGAGCAGGCCGCCGCCGCGCTCGAATTCGAGCGGGCCGCCGTCCTGCGCGATCAGATCGCGACCCTCAGCCGGATCCAGCAGCGCCAGTACGTGAGCGGGGAGGGCGGCGACCTCGACATCATCGCCTGCGCGCAGGAGGGCGGGACGAGCTGCGTGCAGGTCTTCTTCATCCGCGCCGGGCGCAACCTCGGCAACAAGGCATTCTTTCCGAAGACCCCCGAGGACACGGACGACGCGACCCTTCTGGCCGGGTTCCTGGCCCAGTTCTACGCCGACAAGCAGATCCCCCCCGAGCTGGTCGCGAGCGTCGAGCCGGAGGAGCGCGCACTCTTGGAGACGGCGCTCTCGCAACGCGCCGAGCGCCGGGTGCACATCAAATGGCGGGTGCGCGCCGAGCGTGCGCGCTGGCTCGAGATGGCCCGCGGCAATGCCGAGGTCGCGCTCAAATCCAGGCTCGGCAGCCAGGCCGGTTACGGCCGCCGCATCGAGGCGCTACGCGATGTCCTGGATCTACCCGAGCGGCCCCAGCGCATGGAGTGCTTCGACATCAGTCACACCCAAGGCGAGCGCACCGTCGCCTCCTGCGTGGTCTTCGACGGCGAGGGGCCGCGCAAGTCGGACTACCGCCGGTTCAACATCGAGGGGATCACCCCTGGGGACGACTATGCGGCGCTGCATCAGGCCCTGACCCGGCGCTACACCCGGGTGAAGCAGGGCGAGTATCCGATCCCGGATATCCTCTTCATCGACGGCGGACGCGGACAGATCCGCGCGGTCGGCGATGCGCTCCAAGAGCTCGGTCTCGCCGGCCTGCAGGTGGTCGGGATTTCGAAGGGGCCTGATCGACGTCCGGGCACCGAGCTGCTTTGGTTGTTGGACGTCGAGTCGCCGCTTATACTGGCGAGCGATTCCCCCGCCATGCATCTGATCGAGCAGATCCGCGACGAGGCCCATCGGTTCGCGATCACCGGTCATCGCCAGCGTCGTGCCAAGGCACGCACCACCTCCACGCTGGAAGGGCTCGCCGGGATCGGACCGCGGCGCCGCCAACGTCTTTTGAAGCAGTTCGGCGGCATCCGCGGCCTGGCCCGCGCAGGGGTCGAGGACATTGCCTGCGTCGACGGCATCGGCCGGCAGTTGGCCCAACAGATCTACGATGCCTTTCACGAGGAGGCCACTGGGCCCTGACGTATGTGGAATATCCCCAACCTTCTGACGATGCTCCGGATTGTCTTGATTCCGGTGTTCGTCGTCGTCTTCTATCTGGACGCACCTTGGGCGCCCTACGTCGCCGCCGCGGTTTTCGGTGCGGCCGCCCTGACGGATTGGCTCGACGGCTATCTCGCGCGTCTCTGGGAGCAGACCTCGCCGCTCGGCGCCTTCCTCGATCCGGTCGCCGACAAGCTGATGGTCGCGGTCGCGCTCGTCCTGCTCGTTCAGTACGACCCCCGCACCCTCTTGGCGCTCCCGGCGATGGTCATCATCGGACGCGAGATCACGGTCTCCGCACTGCGCGAGTGGATGGCCGAGATCGGCGCGCGCGCCAAGGTCGCGGTCTCCATGACCGGCAAGATCAAGACCACGGCCCAGATGATCTCGATCGTGCTCATGATCCTGCACGATACGGTCTTCGGACCCTGGGTCTACGGGTTGGGTGTCGTTCTTCTCTACGTCGCCGCCGTCCTGACACTCTGGTCGATGGTGCTCTATCTGCGCGCCGCTTGGCCGAGCCTGTCGGGTCAGGTCGATATCGAGGGGCGTGGTTGAGCCCGGCTCCGAGCGATGGCGCGAAGTCGTCAGCGGCGCCCTGTCCACACCGCCCCTGAGCGCAGCGAGATCGGATGCAATCCAGGGGTTGACAGCATCGCGAAAGGCATTAAAATACGCGGCTCCAAAGCGGGAATAGCTCAGTGGTAGAGCACAACCTTGCCAAGGTTGGGGTCGCGAGTTCGAATCTCGTTTCCCGCTCCAAATAAAAGAAAAACTCAGAAGCCGGCCTCGTGCCGGCATTTGTTTGTGTGCCCAAAATTCTCGGTGATTGGATAGTGGTGACGGCCGTTGGAGACCACTATCCTGAAAGCGAATGGCATTCTGCCGGGGCTCTTTTTTGACCGCTTCGTCTCGCGATGCCGCGGATCGAGCGAGCCAGTCGCGCTGTGCGTTCAGGTCGATGAGATAGCGCTCCGGCGTCTCGCGCTCCACCCAAGACGGCATCAGGGGCTGGAGCTTGTTCGGACGATGACCCGGAAGGTTCCAGCTGATGTCCTGCCAAAACCCGGTATCGTCCCGGAATCGCCACCCGAGCCGAGGTTTCCGCGCTCGATCATGCGCGCGTTCGGGGAGGCTCTCGTCGGCGGACCGAAACGTGAGTGCTGCGGGCACTGGCTCTCGGGAGCGACAATGCCTCGTGAGTTCAGTGCGCTATCGAGGATCCCGAGCCCCGGGGGCCGACTCCTCCAACACTATGTCGAACAGCTCCAGTACAGGATGGCCCGCATAGGTTCCCTGAGGCGCCTTCGCCTGCGCATGGGCCTTGTGGAACGCCTCGGACTCGCGCCAGGCATCGAAGTGACCGCGCGAGGCCCAGGTCGTGTGGGAGGCGTACAACGTGGTCTCCCCGTCGTCCGGCCCATTGAGGAGACGAAAGGTCACGAACCCCGGAACCTGCGCGAGCTGGGATTGGCGCTCCCGCCAGATGCGCTCGAAATCGGCCTCGAAGCCCCGGTTGATGCGAAACCGATTCATGGCGATGAACATCGATCGGATACCCCGTGCTTTAGCTGTAAAGGACAAGGCGAAACTGGACGCCCGGCCCGGAGCACTCTACCGCGGCCGTGAGGCTCACGGCTACGTCCGCGAAGATGACGCCCTCGAACGCGTGAGCCAAGGTCGCGTGCGCGTGCGTCGCCGCGCGCAAACGAGGTGTGACGGGGCGGGTGAGGCTCCCGAATCCCGCCCGCGATGTGAACATTGCCAACCCCGAGGTCGTCATGCGTCTCTCCCACCGTCTGGTTCTGGCTCTGCTGATCGTCGTCTTGGATACCGCAGCCTTCGCGATACCACTCGGGGCGCTGCTGCTCGCATATATTCTGCTCGCGCGACCCGTCTGGTTCCGTGATTGGGTGGATCGACTCTACCGCGGGGTTCCGCGGTAAGCGGCATTTGCGCGAGTGGCGCAGGAGCGGCGCTGGCGGTGGCCCCTGCAGCACCGCGGGCGTCCACTTGTTCTCGTCCTCCGGGGACCGACTTCGCCGAGGTACACGCGTCGGCGCTAGCTGTTTTAGAACATCTCGATCCAGTCCATCACATCGATCTTGGCGTCCATGCGGGTCCGGTAAACGCTCGGAGCTGATGGCATCCAAAGTCTGTGTGCCGTGACCAAATTCCCCAGAGAGAGACGGGTGAATACCAGGCCGATTTCGGTGACCGCTTTGCAACCATCCCCTCGATCATGGTCAAACTTCGGAATGCTCGAGTCCGCTCGGCGGACGGTGCCTGGAGGATGTCTATGGATCGATCTTCCGTATCGAGTCGGCGTGCGTTCCTTGCGGCCCTCGCGGTCGCGCCTTTGTCTATCCTAACGCTGTCGGGGAAGGCTCTGGCGGTGGACGGACAATCGCTCGCCAAGGCCATCCCCGCGACCGGCGAGCCCTTGCCCGTCGTAGGTATGGGGACCTGGATCACATTCAATGTCGGCGACGACCCGGTGGCGCGGGATGTGTGCACCGATGTCCTGCGTGCCTTCTTTGCCGCCGGCGGCGGTCTGATCGACTCCTCCCCCATGTACGGCTCGGCCGAGGAGGTCGTCGGCAGCTGCTTGGCGAGACTGGATCGCCCCAAGGATTTGTTCTCGGCGACCAAAGTCTGGACCTCTTCGTCCGCGGAGGGGATCGAGCAGATCGCGTCATCCGAGCGCCTCTGGGGTCTGCCGCGTCTGGATCTGCTGCAGGTACACAACCTGCTCAACTGGCAGGCCCATCTGGAGACCCTGTCGGCGATGAAGGCCGACGGCAAGGTGCGCTATATCGGAGTCACTACCTCGCACGGTCGCCGTCATGCCGAGCTTGCGCAGGTGATGGAGGCGCAGCCGATTGATTTCGTGCAGTTGACCTACAACATCGAGGATCGTGAGGTCGAGTCACATCTGCTTCCGCTGGCCGCGGAGCGAGGGATCGCGGTGATCGCCAATCGGCCCTTCCAAGGCGGCTCGCTGATCGATCGCGTCAAACGTCACCCCTTGCCGGGTTGGGCGCGCGAGATCGACTGCGCCGACTGGTCGCAGTGTCTGCTCAAATACATCGTCTCGCACCCGGCCGTGACCTGTGCCATCCCGGCGACCAGTCGGGTGGATCACATGGAGCAGAACATGGCGGCCGCGCGTGGTGCCATGCCGGATGCGGCGCTGCGACGCCGCATGGCCGCCGACTTCGCAGCGCTCTGATGGACCTTTTGAGCTACTCGCTCGTCGACCTGATCCCGTTTTCGCGCGAGACCTATTTCAGGCTGTTCGAGCGCTACAACGTCGGGGTCTGGCCGGCGCCGATCATCGGGCTGGCGATGGGGCTGACGGCCCTGTTCACGGCGCGTCGGGCAGACGGTCGGGTGCTTCGGATCCCGTTTCTCCTGACCGCGATCTGCTGGGTTTGGGTCGGTTGGGTCTTTCAGATCCACTGGTACGCGCCTTTGAGCTGGCCGGGGATCTATTTCGGGTTCGGCTTCGTGTTGCAGGGCGTGCTCATGGCGGTTTTTCTCGGGTGGAGTCCGCTCGCGGGCTCGTCCGAGGGTGCGTCTCGTGATCCCGGCCCTGCGCTCTGGATCCTCGTCTTCGCGCTTGTGCTGCAACCGCTGCTCGGACTCTTGTCCGGCCGCCCCTGGTACGGTCTGGAGGTCTTCGGCAGCGCACCGGACCCGACGGCTCTTGCAACACTGGGTCTGCTTCTGCTGATCCGTCATCCGCTGCGCTGGCTGCTGGCGATCATCCCGCTTGCCTGGTGCCTGATCAGCGGGGCAACCCTCTGGGTCCTGAGCGTTCCGACCTGGCCGGTGATGCCGCTTGCCGCTGCGCTTTACCTGGGCGTCGTCGCTTGGCCTTGGGTCTCCGGGCGAAGCCGGCTGGAAGACCCGTGAGTCAGTGGGATGCCTTCATGTCCGAACCCTCGTGGACGGGATGCGACCGGCTGATCCCGGCCCGACGGTATCAGTGCATGCGGTGCTTCGGAGCGTCCGTGTCGGCCGTATCGGGTCGCCTGCGCATGAGCGGCAAGGAGGCGTGATGCGCCGTCATCCGCCAGCCCTCTGCGCTCTGCCGGTAGACGTTCGTCGCCAGGATCCGGTTGGGCTCCTCGCGCGAGCGGCCCGGGCGGATCAGCTCCTCGACCAGATGCACGGCAAGCCCCTCGGTCGCCGTGCGTTGGATGACGCGGTACTGCAAGTCGGGGCGCTCGGCCCCGGTCAGGACCTCGCGCCAACTGTTCAGGACCTCGCTGCGACCCTGCAGGAGATCGCCGCCGGGGTGGACGCAGACCGGGCTTGGAACCTCCGCCCAGACCGCTCCCATCAAGGCGATGTCGAGCGTCTGGAAAGCGGCATAGAAGGCGGCTTCGACCTCGTCCGGGGTCTGGAATCGGCTCATCGGCCGGAATCCGGCGCCGCCGGGGTGCCGAGCAGCGCGGTGCGCAATGCCCGGATCGCGCGTGTCTGGGTGGACTCGCCCATGCAGCGCATGATAAGCGCGGGATCCAACTCCGGCAGCGCGCGGCTGCGGGTCGCGGCGAGATAGGTCTCGTCCTGCAGCGCGAAGAAGCGCAGTGTGCCGTTCTCCCAAAACCAGACCTCGGGCACGCCGAGTCCGCGATAGACCGCGAGCTTGTCGACGCCGCCGCTGGTCCAGATCACCTCGATCGCGATATCCGGGACCTTCGGCGCCGGGCGGATCGGGCCTACCAGATAACACTCGTCGGCCTCCGCACCTAGCCGCTTGGCCTTTTCCTTCAGAGTCCAAGAGCCGTAGCCTTCGAGCTCGATGCCCCTGATCTCGGCGTAGGTTTCGAGCAGTCGGGCGAGCCGCTTCTTGAGTGATTCGTGATCGACGGAAGGTGTCATCAGCTCCAGCTCGCCGTTGAAATAGGTGATGCGCACCCCGCCGTCGTCGCCGCGGGCGGACAGCACCGCCTCGTAGTCGTCCCAGCCGACGTCGCGCAGGAAGACACGCTGATCGACATGGTCGGTGTCGCAGGCGGCCGACGGGTGGTTGGCGGGCATCATGGCTGTGGTTGCTCTCGGTGAGATCGCATGGGGTGCTCGAGCCGCTGTCGATTCGAAGGTTAAACCGCGCCCGGCGCGGTATGCGATGTTTTTGGATCGGATCGGCCCCGGCAGACTTGATAATCGTTGGAGCAGGCGCGGTTTAAAATATTAAAAAATTTATCATTTTAAACCGCGTCCCCGCTAGGGGATGTGGATGCACCAAAGGTCGAGCTCAATCGACGGTTAGCAGCGGGCTCCGGACGCGGTTTAGTCGCCTGCCAGAGCTGCGGCAAGCGAGCTCGGGACGCTCAGGACCGGGGTCTTTTGGGATCGGGATCCGCGTCTGCCCTGACCCCGTCTGTCGGCTTCAAGCGCAGCCCGCGCGGCACCACCCAGCGCTCCGCAAACTCGAAAAGCCCTTGGAGTCCGAGCGCGAGCAGTGCGGCCGGGACGGCGCCCTGCATGATGAGCGCGGTGTCGTCCAGGCGGATACCGGTGAGGATCGGCTGTCCGTAGCCGCCGGCGCCGATGAGGGCTGCGACCGTTGCGGTGCCGACGTTGAGCACGGCCGAGGTCTTGATCCCGGCCAGGATGGTGTTGGCGGCCAGCGGCAGCTCGATCAGGCGCAGGCGTGCGCCCCGAGTCAACCCGAGGACATCGGCCGATTCGCGGATCGGCACCGGGATGTCCATCAGCCCGGCGTGGGTGTTGCGCACGATCGGGAGCAGGCCGTAGAGAAAGAGCGCGACCACCGTCGGCAGCCAGCCGATCCCGAGCCAGGGGATGAGGAAGACGAAGAGCGCGAGCGAGGGGATGGTCTGGATCATCCCGGTGATGCCGAGGATCAGATGACCGAGCCGCGCATTTTGTGCTGCCAGCACGCCGAGCGGCACGGCGAAGAGGATGGCCGCACCGAGCGAGACCCCGACCAAGCCCAGATGCTCCAGCGTGCGCTGGCCCAGTTGGCTCCAGAAGCCTTGACCGGAGACCGTGACCTCGAGCCCGAGGCCCTCCGATAAGAGGCGAGCCGCGACCGTCTGCTCCGAATCGCCCTCCAGCTTCACAGCACCGTTCATACCCGCCATGGTGGGCGCGTCGATCGCACCTTCGAGACGGCGAAAGGCGGCCAGGGCGTCCGGCGCCTCCTCGGCCAGCTCCGCGCGATAGAGCAGGATTGCTTGGTAGTCCTCGAAATAGCCCAGATCGTCATCGAGCATGCGCAGCCCGTAGCGGGCAATCTCGGCATCCGTGGTGTAGACCACCGTCACGTCGAGATGCCCTGCGTCGATCCCGCGGTAGACCAGGTCGTGATCCAGACCCTGCACGCGGGTCTGGGGGAGTCGGTAGCGCTGTCTCAAGCCCGGCCAGCCGTCGGCACGATCCAGAAACTCGCTGCTGAAGCCGAATCGCAGGTCCGGATGCTCGCGCAGGTCGGAGATGCGTTGCAGGCCGAGCTGCTCCGCCAGGGACTCGGGCACCGCGATCGCGTAGGTGTTCTCGAAGCCCAGGGACGCCGAGGATTGCACTCCGCGGGCCGCGAGCGCCGCCTCCAGCAATTCGGGCGAGGACACGTCCTCGCCGGACAGGATCTCGCGGACCAGCGTGCCGCTGTATTCCGGATAGATGTCGATCTCGCCGCTCAGCAGCGCGCCCCAAAGGATGCGCGTCCCGCCCAGCTCGGCGCGATGACGCGCCGGGTGGCCGGCGTCGCGTGCGAGCAGGCGCAGGGTCTCGCCCAGGATGACCGACTCGGTGAACTTCTTCGAGCCGATGACGACCGGGCGGGGTGTGGATTCTTCGGCAGACGACTCGGCCGACCAAGCGACGGGTCCGACCGCGAGCAGCAAGGCGACGAGCGTCGCAAGCCCAAGGCCGGTGGCTGGAAGCCGGCGGCTGGAGGCCCTTCGCAACATGCCGCGCCTCATCTGCCCGCTCCCAGCAAAACCCGCTGCGGCTCGCGCTGCGCCGCGACGAACTGCGCGACGAAAGGCTCGGCAGGGTTGTCCAGGATCACCCGCGGCTCGGCCTGTTGGACGATCCGACCGGCACGCAGCAGGACGATCCGATGCCCGAAGAAGACCGCCTCGGCCAGGTCATGCGTCACCATCAGCACCGTCTTGCCGAGCCGAGCGAAGATCGCCTTGAGCTCGCGTTGCAGCTCGAAGCGGATCATGGGGTCGAGCGCCCCGAGCGGCTCGTCGAGCAGCAGCAGATCGGGGTCGAGCATGAGCGCGCGCATGAGGGCGACGCGCTGTCGCTGGCCGCCCGAAAGCTCGATCGGGTAACGCCCCAGCATCGCAGGCGGGAGTTGCACCAGGTCCGCAAGCTCGGCGAGACGCTGCTCACGCCGTTCGCGCGGCCAGTCCAGCTGGCGCGCCATCAGGGTCACGTTGTCGCGCACGCTCAGATGCGGGAAGAGACCGCCGTCCTGGATCATGTAACCCATGCGCAGCCGGGCGGGGCGCAGGTTCCCGGTATCCAGCGGGGCGCCCTCGAACCAAACTTGGCCGCGATCGGGCCGGATGAGGCCGGCGGCGAGGCGCAGCAGCGTGGATTTGCCGCAGCCGCTCGGGCCGATCAGGACCGTGGTCTGCGCCTCCGGCACATGGAGGTCGACATCCGCCAGCGCCGGTGTCCCGCCGTAGTCCTTGAAGATCCCTTCGAATCGCAGCATCGGTTGATTCCCGTCGGCTGAGCATGAGCAGCTTGAATTCGTGCCTCTCGGCTCGAATTCCAGTGCATCGTTAAAAGGATGCTTCAGGATTCTCGCCGTATGTCGTGGAAAACCAGTACCTGTTACGAGTGTGATGCCAACTGCGGGATTCAGGTCGAGCTCGACGACGACGACGAGCCGATCCGCGTCCAAGGCCCTGATTGTCCACGCTGCTATGTGCAGTTGGAACGTCGCAATCATCCCGATCGCATCCTCTATCCACTCAAGCGCGTCGGGCCGCGCGGGAGCGGCGAGTTCGAGCGCGTCTCCTGGGACGAGGCGCTCGACACCATCGCCGAGCGCCTGAGCGCCGCGAAGGCCGAGCACGGCGCACCGTCCGTGGGCTTCTTCGCCGGCTACACCAAAGAGGCGCGGCCCCAGCTGCAGCGTCTGGCACACGCCTTCGGCTCGCCGAACTACCTGACCGAGAGCGGCTGCTGCTTCTCGGCGACCATGGTGGCCGAGAAGGTGACCTTCGGCTACAAGATCAAGACCACGTCCACGGTGGTCTCGCCGAAGACGCGTTGTCATCTTATCTGGTCAACCAACCCGCGCGGCTCGATCCCGCCCTTCGATACGCATCCGCTGGTGCTGCGCCGGCCGGGCAAGACCCTCATCGTCGTCGACCCGCGACGCACGCCCCTCGCCGAGGAGGCCGATATCCATCTGGCGATCCGCCCCGGCACCGACGGCGCACTCGCCTTGGGCTTCCATCACCTGATCTTCGAGAACGGCTGGCAGGACCAGGCGTTCCTGGACGAATGGGCCAACGGCGTCGAGGGCTTCCGAGACTATGTCCGCGACTTCACACCCGCGCGTGTCGCCGAGATCTGCGGCATCGCGGAGCAGGATCTGCGTACGGCTGCGGAGCTGTTCGCGACCACCCCGCCGGCCCAGATCACGCTCTCGCCCACCGCGACCGTGCAACACAGCAACGGCTTCCAAAACCACCGGGCCGTGATCCTGCTCTCGGCGGTGACAGGCAACCTCGATCGCGAGGGCGGCAACCGCTTCTTCAACGACAAGGCCGCGCCCAAACCGATCGAGCTGTTCGACTACTGCCGCACCCATCTCCCGCCGCGCGTCGGCGACGAGGTCTATCCGGTCTGGACCCGCTATTGGCCGGCCGCCCAGAGCATGCTGTTGCCCGACTGCATCCTGGACGGGCGCCCGCAACGCATCCGCGCCCTGCTGGCCATGGGCATCAACACCGCCATGTGGCCCAACTCCAAGCGGATGGAGCGCGCGCTCGGTGAGCTCGACTTTTTCGTCGCCACTGACTTCTTCCACAACCCGGCCACGCGCATGGCCGACTTCGTGCTCCCGGCGGCGACCAGTCTGGAGCGTCCCGCGCTGATCGCCTATCCCGGCTGCGCCTATCAGGGCGAGCTGCGGTATCGCCGGCCGATCGTCGCGCCCAAGGGCGAGGCCCGGCCCGACGGCGAGATCTTCCTGCAGCTCGGCGTGCGTTTGGGCATGGCCGAGCAGTTCTGGAACGGCGATCTCGCGGCCTCCTGGGCCGAGGCGGCGGAGGGCATCCCGGAGGAGATCCGCCGGGAGGTCTACGACAACCCGGACGGCGTGGTCGTCTATGCCGAGGCGATCGAGGATCTGGTCGAGAACGGCTTCATGGATGCCGATCGACTCTATCGGCTGCGCGGTTTCCGCACGCGGTCCGGCAAGGTCGAATTCGACTCGATCGAGCTGCGCGAGGCCGGTCACGACGGATTGCCGATCTATCGCGAGCCGGCCGAGAGCCCGATCTCCACACCGGCACTGGCGGTCGATTACCCGCTGGTCCTGACCAGCGGGGCACGCACCAAGTTCGACACCCATTCCCAGCATAACTACATCGAGCGGATGCGCCGCGCAATTCCGCACCCGCTGGCCGAGATCCACCCGGACGACGCCGCTCCGCGCGGCATCGAGAACGGCGACCATGTCACGATCAGCTCGCCGCGCGGGGCGGTGCGTTTCGTCGCCAAGGTGACCGATCGGATCAAACCGGGTGTCGTGCACTGCACCCACGGTCGAAACGACGCCAACATCAACGAGCTGACAGACGACCGGCACCTAGATCCCATCAGCGGGTTTCCGCCATTCAAATCGCTATTGTGTCAGGTGGAGCGGGTGGGGTAGGGCTGCCAGCCTCCAGCCGGGAGTATGACATGTGGGGGTGTTAGCCTTTATGCGTTGAAGGGTTTTTTAATCTCGAATAGCTGATAGCTGATAGCTGATAGCTGATAGCTGATAGCTGATAGCTGATAGCTGATAGCTGATAGCTGATAGCTGATAGCTGGTCGCAGGAGGCAGAAGGCTAACCCGAACCCCGAACCCGAGGTCCTCGAACCGTGCCCTTCATCGGCGTCCTACCCGAACGCGAGTTCCTGTTCCGACCGTCGCCCCGGCGCGATGTCGGGGTGAACGACGCCGCCGCTTGGCGGCTCAACCCGGCGCATCGCCGGGTCTACGACAAGCTCTCTCTTGCGCTCGATGCGGGTCTGCGCGCGGCGCCCTGCGGTGTCGACCCCCGTGACTGCGGAATCGCGTCCGATGCGCAGGTCTTCGTCAAGCCCATCGTCAACCTTGCCGGCATGGCGGTGCGCGCTCGCGCGGTGCCGGCCGACGCCGTGCCGAGCGAGCCGGGCAGCTTCTGGTGCGAGCGTCTCGAAGGTCCGCACACCAGCAGCGACTGTCTGGTGCAGGATGGGCGTGCGGTCTGGTTTGCCCATACGCGCGGCTCGGACGAGAAGGATCGGGAACGCCCGATCTATTGGGAGGTCGGTGCCGCTCTCCCGGACCTGGAGCCGGTGATCGCGGATTGGATTGCACGCAACCTGAAAGGCTACAGCGGCCTGTGCAACCTGGAGATGATCGGCGGACGACCGATCGAGGTGCATCTACGGGGCTCGAACGGTTTCTTCGACTTTTACGGTCCCGATTTCATCCCGGCCTGGGTCGCGCTGGTCGACGGGGTCGATTTCGCACCACCGCCTCCGATCCCGGGCGGTTTCGTGATCTCGGTCTTCGGCGAGGTCGCGATCGAGGAGGCGCAGTGCAAGGCTGCGGCGGAGCAGGGCGTCCGGGTCGATCTCGACACCCGCACCGCCGATCGGTCGGCGATCCTGCGCTGCTCGGACAAGGACGCCGGGCTGGACGTTCTGCGGAGACTGACCGGGCGTACCCCGGCTTAACCCATGACCCGGCGCGGCGGACCTGTCTCGCTCAGACCCTGGATGATCCGGTCTTCGAGCCAATAATGAGCACGCCACGGCCAGGGGCCGTCGATGAAGCCGACATGACCCCCGTGATCGGCGAGCTCCAAGGTGATCCCGGGGCCGAGCTCATGCGCCCAAGGAACCGTGGTCGGAAACATGAAGGGATCATCGACGGCCTGGATGATGAGTGTCGGCGTTCGGATGGACGGCAGATACTGCCGGCAGCTCGCGCGGCTGTAGTAATCGAAGACGCCCTCGAACCCGTTCAACGGCGCCGTGACCCGGTCGTCGAAGGCGTTGAAGTCCCGGATCGCATCGAGATCGACGTCGAGCGGGAAGCGTCGCCCCGCGAACTTCCGCCGCAGGCTGACCTTGAGCTTTCCAAGCAGATAGCGCCGATAGATCTTCGAGAATCCGATATCCAGCCTGAGCATAGCATCGCGCAGCACGAAGGGAACCGACACCGCGATGGCCGATCCGACGGTGGGCTGCTCGGTCTCGCCGAGGTATTTCAGCAGCAGGTTTGCACCGAGCGAGAAGCCGATCGCGGCGGCGGGGGGACCTTGGGGATCGCCTGCAAGGACGGTCAGCACCTCCGCGAGGTCTTCGGTGGCGCCCGAGTGATAGGCACGGTCGAGCCGGTTCGCCTCCTCGGAGCAGCCGCGCAGGAACATGAAGATCGGTTGATAGCCCTCGTGCTCCAGGCGGGCGACCAGGGTCGCCGCATAGTGCGATTCGAGCCCGCCCTCGAGGCCATGAATCACCAGGACCCGCGGCCCTGCGCCATGGCCGATCGCCAGATCGATGAAGTCCCCGTCGGTCAGCTCGATGCGTCGGCGCGCGAGATCGGGTCGCGGACGAGGTCGCGACAGACTCGGCCAAAGCGTCTGCAGGTGTGCTCCGGGAAGCCACCAAGCCGGCCTGAAGGTGCTGCGTGTAATCAAGCCCATAGCCTACGAAATCTCCGGTGATCCAGCCGATTCGACATCCGCCCGAAACCGAAAGAGCGACAGCCGAGTCGGGTTGTGCGAGGGGCGGCGGATTGAGAGCCGGCCCTGTTGTCCCCTATACTGATGGCCTTCAGGGTATCACCTGATCCCGCGAGCCCGACCAAGGAATCCAACATGCGAACACGCCTTTCGACCCTGATCGCCGCATTGCTCTGCGGTCTGGCATCGGCGAGCCAAGCCGAGGATCTCCTGCAGATCTACGACTTGGCGGTTCAGAGCGACCCCCAGATCCGTCAAGCCGAGCAGGACCTGTTCGCAACGCGCGAGGTCAAGCCTCAGGCCCGCTCCCTTCTGCTGCCCAATCTGAGCGTGGTCGGCGATGTCGACTATCAAAGCGTGGACGCGAGCGGCAACACCAGCGGCGGGGCATCCGGGCAGGGAATGAGCTTCAGTCGGTCGGATTCATTCAGCACCTACGGTGCCCAAGCCGTCGTCAGCCAAACGGTCTACAACCGGGCCAACTGGATGACCCTGAAACAGACCGACAACATCATCGCGCAGGCCGAGGCCCAATACCGCGACGCCCAGATCACCTTGATGGTCGATACGGCGGATCGCTACTTCGGGGTCTTGCGCGCCGCCGACGCGGTGACGGTGCAGGAAGCACTGGTGCGCGCCGACGAGCGTCAGCTCGAGCAATCCCGGCAGCGCTTCGAGGTCGGCCTGGTCGCCATCACGGATGTGAACGACAGCCAGGCGGCATACGACCGTTCGCGTGCCAACCTGATTACGGCGAAGAACACGCTCGACAATGCCTGGCAGGCGCTCCTCACCATCGTCGGTCCGATCCAACTTCCGCTCGCGCGACTCGGCGACACGCTGCCGCTGACCCCGCCCGAGCCCAACAACATCGAGATCTGGGCCGAAACCGCCGGTCGCTCGAACTACGGCATCATCGCCGCCAGCGAGGCGGTGAGTGCCGCCAAGAAGGGGATCCAGATCGAGCGCTCGGGATATTACCCGTCGGTGAACCTGCAGGCCGGCTACGATGTCGCTCGCTCGGGGGCCGAATTCAACACGGATTCGGACACCGGGTTTGTCGGCCTCACGGTCAACGTGCCCATTTACCAGGGCGGCGCGGTCGCCTCGAGAACGCGCCAGGCCGGGTTTAATTTCCGCGCCTCGCAGGATCAGCTCGATGCGACACGCAGGCAGGTCGATCAACAGGTCAAGGACGCCTTTCGCGGGGTCATCTCGAGCATCGAGGACGTGAAGGCGCGACAAGCGGCCGTGGTGTCGGCTCGGTCCTCGCTCGAATCGACCGAGGCCGGCCAGGAGGTCGGAACCCGCACCCAGGTCGACGTTTTGAATGCGCAACGCGCCCTGTTCCAAGCCGAGTTCGATTACCTGAGCTCGCGCTACGATTACATCCTCAACGGCGTGCGTCTACACCAAGCCACCAGCACCCTGACGCGGGAGATCCTCGCGCGGGGCAATGCCTGGCTCAATCCCGCCGATACGATTCCCCCGCCGGCTAACTGACCATGTCCGGCAACAGCTTTGGGCGGCTCTTCGTCTTCACCAGCTTCGGCGAGAGTCACGGGCCCGCCATCGGCGGGATCGTCGACGGCTGTCCGCCGGGGCTCGCGCTCGCGGCGGCGGACCTGCAGCGCGACCTGGATCGGCGCAAGCCCGGCCAGTCGCGTCACACTACCCAGCGACGCGAGTCCGATACGGTGGAGATCCTCTCGGGTGTGTTCGAGGGCATCACCACCGGGGCACCGATCGGCTTGCTGATCCGCAACGAGGACCAGCGCTCGAAGGATTATTCCGAGATCGCCGCGTGCTATCGCCCGGGACACGCCGACTACACCTACGATCAGAAATACGGCCGACGCGACTATCGCGGCGGCGGGCGATCCTCCGCGCGCGAGACGGCCGTGCGGGTCGCGGCAGGTGCAATCGCCAAGAAGTATCTGGCCGAGCACGCCGGTATCTCGGTGCGCGGCTATCTGTCGCAACTCGGCCCGATTCGGCCCGCGAGCCTCGATTGGGATCAGGTCGAGCGCAACCCCTTCTTCTGCCCCTGTGCCGAGACGGTGCCTCGTCTCGAGGCCTACATGGACGACCTGCGCAAAGAAGGCAACTCGATCGGCGCGGCCATTACGGTGGTGGCGAGCGGCATGCCGACGGGTCTCGGCGAGCCGGTCTTCGATCGGCTCGATGCCGACATCGCCCACGCCATGATGAGCATCAACGCCGTGAAGGGTGTGGAGATCGGCGCCGGTTTCGCCTGCATCGAACAGAAGGGCACCGAGCACCGCGACGAGATGACCCCCGAAGGGTTTCTCTCCAACCACGCAGGCGGGATCCTCGGCGGGATCTCCTCGGGCCAGGACGTGCTGGTGCGCATCGCGTTGAAGCCGACCTCGAGCATCCGGCTGCCCGGTCGGACCATCGACACCGCCGGTCAGGCCACGGAGGTGGTCACCAAGGGAAGACACGATCCCTGCGTCGGGATTCGGGCCACACCCATCGCCGAGGCCATGCTCGCATTGGTCCTGATGGATCACCTGCTGCGGCACCGCGGCCAGAACGCCGGCGTGGTGCCGCCCACCCCGCCTATCGCCGCCTGAGCCGGTTTCGCGGCGACAGGCGCCGATTCGGTGCCTGTCTCGCGTCATTCCCGCCCACGACGTTGGCGCGATGCGGGTCGGTCACGATTTCCATGAACTGAACCGCGTCGACGATGCCCCCGATGGGCCAAGGTAAGGTCGATCCAGGGCGCAAAGAAAGCATGTCACAGCGGACACGGTTCAGCGCTCGGCCAGATGCGATGCCTTACTGGCGACTCTCCGGCTACTACTTCTTCTATTTCGCCGCGCTCGGCGCATTGGTCCCTTTTTGGGGGCCCTACCTGCAATCGAAGGGGTTCGACGCCCTGGCGATCGGCCAGCTCATGGCGATCCTGGTGGGCACCAAGATCGTCGCGCCGATGCTTTGGGGTCACATCGTCGACATCACCGGTCGGCGCATGCCGATCGTGCGTTTCGCGTCGATGGTCTCGGCGGTGACCTTCCTCGGCGTCTTTCCGGCCGACGATTTCTGGACCATCGCAGCCGCCATGGTCCTGTTCAGCTTCTTCTGGAATGCCTCGCTTCCGCAGATGGAGGCGGTGACCTTCAATCATCTGGGGCATCGGCCCGCCGGCTATGCCCTGATCCGGCTGTGGGGCTCGGTCGGATTCATCCTGGTGGTTGCGATCCTGGGCGTTCAGTTGGAGTCCGCGCCGATGAGCGTGGTGCCGATCTGGGTGCTGATCCTCTTCGTCGGAATCTGGCTCTCGACCCTGACCGTCCCGGACAGCGCGCCCGTCACCGGGGAGCATGCCACCCCGTCGTTGCGCTCGATCCTGGCGCGTCCGGACGTCATGGCATTCCTCGCCGCCTGCTTTCTCATGCAGGCGAGTCACGGGATCTATTACGCCTTTTACTCGATCCATCTCGCAGCGGTGGGGTACTCGACCTCGGCGATCGGCGCGCTTTGGGCGCTCGGCGTCATCGCCGAGGTCCTGGTGTTTCTGGTGATGCGCAACCTGCTCGAGCGTTTCGGTGCGCGCCGTGTCCTGATCTGGAGTCTGGCGATCGCGGTGGTGCGGTGGCTCCTGATCGGCGCCTTCGTCGCGACCCCGGCGGTGGCGATCTTTGCCCAGCTCATGCACGCCGCCACCTTCGGGACCTTCCACGCCGCGGCGATCCATCTCGTCCATCAGTATTTTCGCGGACGCACCCAGGGGCGCGGACAGGCGCTCTACAACAGCCTGAGCTTCGGCGCGGGCGGGGCGCTCGGCAGTCTGATCGGAGGGTTGCTCTGGAGCGCCGAGGGCGCCGGGGTCACCTTCGGGATCGCATCCGGTGCCGCCGCGCTTGGACTGCTCGCGGCTTGGCGCTGGGTGGATCGTCCCGCGACGAAGGTTGCCCGCCGTTAGTGGAGCCGTGCAGGGATTCCGAGACCGTCCGAGATCATTTTCGTTGTCGTTGTCGCAATCGTGGTCGTAGTCGTATCGATCGTCGATTACGACAACGACAACGAACGGTTTCGACAGATCTGCCGTGCTGCACCGGTCACGACGCTGGCCGGGTCTTATCCATCCCGAGGTCCAATCAGCGTGCATCCGGGGACTCATCACGGATCCGGGTTAAAGGGTCGCGTGTTATTCTATTGCCTTTCGCGGGTCCGCCGACGCCGCCAACCGCACCGAGCTCGCTCGGTTTGACCTCAGCCATCACAGCCATGCCAGTCGATCAAGGTCCTTTTCAGATCCTTCCGGGTCGTCGCTATCCCAACGGGGCGAGCGTCGAAGACGACGGGGTCAACTTCTCCGTGTTCAGCCGCCATGCCTGCGGGGCGGAGCTGCTGCTCTATCGCAGCGCGGACAGCGCGGAGCCCTTCCAGATCATCCGGCTGGACCCGGAGGTCAATCACACATTCTTCTACTGGCATGTTCTTGTCGTGGATCTGCCGCCGGGAACGCACTACACCTGGCGTATGGAAGGTCCGTTCGAGCCCCGTGCCCACGGGTGGCGTTTCGATGCCGGCACCGAGCTGCTCGACCCATGGGCGCGCGCCGTCAACCTGTCGCATTGGGATCGTTGGAATCGCCTGAACAACGGGGTCAAGCCGCATGACTCGCCCCGCGCCTTAGTTCTCGCCGAGGAGTACGACTGGGAGGGCGACACCCCGATTCGCCGCCCGACCGAGCAGACGATCATCTACGAGCTTCATGTCGGCGGCTTTACCCGCCATGCCAGCTCGGGCGTGCATCATCCCGGGACCTTCCTCGGTCTGATCGAAAAGATCCCCTATTTGCAGGATCTCGGCATTACCCATGTCGAGCTGATGCCGGTCATGGCGTTCGACGAGCAGGATGTCCCGCCGGGTGTTTGGGAGGCGGGGCTGCGCAACTTCTGGGGCTACAGCAGCTTCGGCTTCTTCTCCCCCCATCCCGGCTACTGTGTCACGCCCGAGCAGGGCACGCATCGGCGCGAGTTTCGCGACATGGTCAAGGCCCTGCACAAGGCCGGCATCGGGGTCATCCTGGATGTGGTGTTCAACCACACCAGCGAGGGCGGCAACGGCGGTCCGACCATGAGCTTCAAGGGGCTCGGCAACGAGACCTTCTATTGCCTGGACAGCCTGGACAAGCGCATCTATCTTGACTTCACGGGTTGCGGCAACACGGTCAACGCCAATCACCCCGTCGTGTCCCGTTTCATCATCGACGCCCTCGAATACTGGGTCCGCGAGATGCACGTCGACGGGTTTCGTTTCGATCTCGCCAGCGCGATGGCGCGGGACTCGGACGGCCGGCCGATGGCCAACCCGCCCGTGCTCTGGGCGATCGAGCTCTCCGATACGCTCAACGCCTCCAAGATCATCGCCGAGGCATGGGACGCCGCCGGTCTGTATCAGGTCGGCAGTTTTCCCGGCTATCGCTGGATGGAATGGAACGGCTGCTTTCGCGACAGCGTGCGGCGTTTCGTTCGCGGCGACCCGGGGCTGGTTCCGGAGATCGCGACCCGGCTTGCAGGCAGCAGCGACCTCTATCAGGCCAACCTGCGTCAGCCCATCAACAGCGTGAATTTCGTCACCTGCCACGACGGCTTCACCCTCTGGGACCTCGTCTCCTACGAGCGCAAGTACAATCGCGCCAACCGCGAAGACAATCGCGACGGGACCGACAATCACCTCAGCTGGAACTGCGGGGTCGAGGGCGAGACCGAGAACCCCGAGATCCTCGCGCTGCGCCGGCGTCAGGCCAAGAACCTCCTGACCCTGATGTTCATGAGTCAAGGCATCCCGATGCTCTTGGCCGGAGACGAGGTCCTGCGCACCCAGCAGGGCAACAACAACACCTGGTGCCAGGACAACCCGCTGGGCTGGTTCGACTGGTCGTTGGTCGAGCGCAACGGCGATATGCTGCGCTTCGTGCGCGGATTGATCGCCTTGCGCAAGCGTCATGCGAGTCTGCGTCGCCGCCACTTTCTGTCCGGACAGCCGCGCAACGGCAGCGATCTTCCGGATGTGGTCTGGCACGGAACCACGCCGGGCGTTCCGCCCTGGGACGACCCGGACGCACGGGTGCTCGCCTTCACCTTGGCGCGCGCGCGTCAAGACGACGACTTGCTTTGCGTGCTCATCAACATGGATGCCGAGGCGAAGCGCTTCGAGATCCCGGCGATCGAGCAGTGTCGTTGGCACACCGCACTCGACACCGGACGGGCCAGCCCGACCGATCTGATCCTGCCCGAGGATCAGGTCGCGCTCGAAACAGACGCCGTCTTGGTGCGCTCGCGCAGTATTCAGATCTTCGAGGGACGCTAACCGGAAAGAAGAGAAGAACGCCGACGCTCCGAGGGCGTAGGATGGGTAGAGCGTAGCGAAACCCATCCCCCGCTGAAGGCCGACCGCCGACGACCCATACAGGCATCCCCCTGACTGTGGTGATTCATGACTCGGACCGACATCCATCACGCCCTCGGGTTGCACATGCACCAGCCGCCCGGCAACCTGCGCCTCCTGATCGATGCCAATCCTCGGGAGGCCGAGGAGATCATTCGCTGCTACGAGCGCGTGCCGCGCTATGCCCTGCAGTATCGCGACGTTGCACGGCTTCATGTCGGTTTCTCAGGTGTCTTGCTCGAGCAGCTTCTCGATCCCGAGATCGTTGATCGGTATCGTCACATCGTCGATATTCCGGAGATGCTCGCGCGCTACCGCGAGGCCGACAACATCGAGCTGATCGGCATGGGCTATTCCCATCCCATCTTCCCTTTGATCCCGCATGCCGATTGGTCGGAGCAGCTTGCCTCGGGGCGGGCACAAATGGAGCAGGTCTTCGGTCGCGCCCCGCGCGGCTTTTGGCCCCCGGAGATGGCCTTCTCCATGGCGATGATCCCCGCGCTGGTGCAGGCCGGCTACGACTACGTGGTCGTCGACGGCGTGCATGTCCGCCCGGAGGACGGCATCAGCGACATCTTTCGCCCTTACATCGCTTGCCACGAGGGTGTGTGCATCAGCGTCGTCCCGCGCGATCGCGAGGTCTCCAACGCCCAGGAGAGCGGGCTCAATCCACGTTGGTTTCGCGACGAGGTTCTGTGGCGGACCGCAGGCTCGCCGCGGCCGGACGAGAGACGACTGGTCACGACTTGGTCGGACGGCGAGAACGGCGGCTGGTTTCGCCAGACCCACGAGCCATCCGGATTCTTCGGCCACTTCTTCGCGCCCTATATGGAGCAGGTCCGCGACGGGACCTGCTCGATTATCCCGGTACGTCTCGCGGACTATCTCGGTCGGGTGACACCGACCGCCTACGCACAGGTCCAAACCGGCGCCTGGAACGTCGGATCCACCTCCGGGGAGGATCTCTCCCAGTGGGCGGGCAGCGAGCGCCAACGCGAAGCCGTCGCGGAGGTGGCGCAGTTGAGTGCCCGCTACTGGCAGCTCAAGCGTGGATCTGCGGGCGCGACCGCTCGGTGCTGCGAGCACCTCGCGCGCGCCCGTCGTTTGATCCTCGAGGCCGAGACCAGCTGTTTTCTCTTCTGGGGCGATTCCTGGATCCCGCACCTGCACGCACGAACCCATGACGCGTCGCTCGCATTGGACGAGGCGGAGATCGCGCTCGTGAAGCCGTCCCGTCAAGATGCGGCCGGGCATGGTTTGGGCGGCCTCGCGAAGTGAAGCGGTCGCTCGTTCCACGGTTCCCTTTACGAGAGCGCGGGACTCGTCTCGTGCTCGCGAGCGCAGGGGACGGCGGACTCTGCGCCTTCTGGCACCTCTCGGGCGAAGACGTCGTCCCGGCCGCGGCCGGATTCGGACGCGACGGCACCAGGCCGGAGCCCGTGTTGCGCCTGCGGCGTCTTCACGCCGGCGGCGCAACGCAGGTGAAGGAAATCGCCCTGCAGCTGCGCGGCCCGGGCGGCCACGGGGAGCAAGTCTTTTCGGTCGATGCGCGGCCGGCGCGTTACGACGCGGAGTTGGGTCTGAGCGATGCGTCGGGCGGTTGGGTGATGCTCGCTCGATCCAATGCTCTCGATCATGGTGCGCGTGTCGATGTCCGCTTGGAGCCCGTCGAGCGACTCGAGGCATCCTCCGATGCGTCGATCGAGGCTCCGGCGCCGCCCGCGACGCCCCGGACCGAACCTCCAAGGCAGGGCTCGGCAGCACCGACATCATCGGCGGCACGAGAACCGCTTGGCACGCCGCCTGTCGTTACCGAGCAGCCCGGAATCCGCGCCGTCGACGTCTTGGCCCGACGGCGTGCGGGCCTTGATCTCGGCTCTGGTCGCGAGCTTGGCCATGTTCCCGACCGCCGGGCCACGCCGGGCGCCGAGATCCCGGTGCAGCCCGATCACATCGGTCAATCGCCGATCAGGTCCCCGGATCCCGATTCGGAAGCCCCCGCGCCGCGCGACGCCGTCTCTGCATCATGGGGCGAAGACATCATCCCCGAGCCCGCTCATCCCCCCGAGCGGCGCGCGAGCGCATCGCCGACTGCGCCGATGCGCTACGGCCAGCCGACGCCCGGCGGCACGGAGCTGTTGATCGAGGCCGAGCTGCGCATCAACGGCTGTGCTGCACCCGGCTCGCTGATCGACCTCTTCGGACACCCCTACCGCGTCGGACCGGGAGGTCGCTTTCAGCTCGTCATTCGGGTCGATGATCCGGAATTGATCAAGCGGGCTCTCGAGCTCAATCCGCCCGACCTTTCCGATCGCCCTGACGCCTGAGCGCGCAGGCGGCGTTGGCGCGGCCATGCGGCGGAGTGTTGCCGGTGTTGTCGTTGGCGGTCCGGCATCGGTTTCAGCTGTCGGTCCCAGCCCCCAGGCACCAGCCTCCAGCGGCGCCGGATGCTCTGGAAACAGACCGAGCAGCTTGTTGGCGTGGAGAAACGAGGTGCGCTCATCTTTCCCCATTTAACCTTAGGCCCTTCACCTTTCACCCTAAACCTTTCTCCTCCCCGCCCCCGTCTCCATCTTCACGGTCCGAGGCGCGATGTCGATACCCTGAACAAGGAGCACCTCAGATGATTGGATCAAGATCCACCAGTCCGCGCACGACGACCCTGGTCTGCGCGCTTCTCATGTTGTTCGGAGGGACCGAAGCGATGGCCGTCGAGGAACCCGATTACACGGTTGCTCGCACCTTTCCCGATTTCGAGCTTCGTCGTTATCCACCGCATGCGGTTGCCGAGACCGAGGTCGCCGGTCCCTTCGACGAGGCCGGGAATCAGGCGTTTCGCATCCTCGCCGGCTACATCTTCGGAGACAACCGTGCGGACACCAAGATCGAGATGACGGCGCCGGTCAGCCAGCGGCCGGCGGCGGGCGGGGGCGAGCGCATCGAGATGACCGCACCCGTGGTACAGCGCCCGGCGAGCGGGACCGAGGGCGAGACCTTCGTGGTCAGCTTCGTCATGCCGGATCGGTTTACGCTGGACACCCTGCCCGAGCCCGTCGACCCGCGCGTGCGGTTGCGTGAAGAGCCCGGCAAGTTGATGGCGGTGCGGCGCTATTCCGGACGCTGGACCGAGACGAGTTATCGCGACAACGAGACCGGGCTCCTGCGTGCCGTCGAAGCGGCCGGCCTAAAGCCCCTCGCCGCGCCCGTCTATGCGCGCTACAACTCTCCATTTTCGCTCTGGTTTATGCGGCGAAACGAGGTCATGGTCGAGGTCGCGGAGACCGGGGCGAAACCCTGATCCACAACCCGGTCGGGCGCGCTTCAATCCCACATCACATAGGCGTTGTCTGCAGCCGCTGCGGTCAGCAGCTCGATCAAAGGCAGTGCCCGGTGCGCGAGACTCACGTATTGGCCCTCTTTGACGTCTTGCGGAGCACCTTGACTACCGCTCGGGGTCGGGTCGAGCGGCTCTTGCGCATGCTCTTCAACCGCGGCCTTCAGTCGCGCCAAGGCCGCCGGGATGTCCTCCGGCATAAGCGCCCCGGGGACCGCACCGCTGTGTCCCATCAGTTTGAGGAGCGTGACGGCCACGTCACCGAACATGGTGATATCGGCATACGCCTTGGTTCGAAATGTCACCAGCATGAGAACCTCGATCGGGTTGAGTCTGTATTGGACGGAGGGTTGGTCAGGATAGCGCAACTCGCTGCGGCGAGTGCGTCGTTCACGCGATGACGTCGGACGCGATCCCGAGCCGCCCGCGACCCTTTCAATCCGAGCGGCAGGCGCTAGAATGCGGTGCTCGGGGCCGCTTCGGGGATCGCACGGCCCACCCGCCGATCTCAGTTAAACTGCGTCCAGAGCGAGATGCTGACTTTCGGGTGAGCTCAGGGTTCGGTCCATCCACTGTCCTTAGCGGGGGGCGCGGTTTAAAATAATATATTTTTCATATCTTAAACCGCGCCGGCTCCGACAGTCGTCAAGTCTGTCGGGGCCGATCCCATCCAAAAACATCGCATACCGCGCTGGGCGCGGTTTAAGAGCATCATGAGCGACACCGTCGAGACGCCACGCACCAACTTTATCCGCCAGATCATCGAGGCCGATCTGGCCGCCGGCAAGCACGCGCGCATCGTCACGCGCTTCCCGCCGGAGCCGAACGGTTATCTGCATATCGGGCACGCCAAGTCCATCGTGCTGAACTTCGGCCTTGCGCAGGCGTTCGGGGGCACCTGCAATCTGCGCTTCGACGATACCAACCCGCACAAGGAGAACGTCGAGTTCGTCGACTCGATCCAGGCGGATGTGCGTTGGCTCGGGTTCGACTGGGGCGAGCGGGTCTATTTCGCATCCGACTATTTCGAGCAGCTCTACGCGTTCGCCATCGAGCTGATCGAGAAAGGCCTGGCCTACGTCTGCGACCTGAATGCCGAGGAGACCCGCAGCTACCGCGGGACCCTCGTCGAGCCCGGCCGGGACAGTCCCTATCGCGATCGCACGGTCGAAGAGAATCTGGACCTCTTCAAACGGATGCGCGCCGGCGAGTTCCCGGACGGCGCCCGCACCCTGCGTGCGCGCATCGACATGGCATCCCCGAACATCAACCTGCGAGACCCGGTGCTCTATCGCATCAAGCACGGTGTCGTCCATCATCAGACCGGGTCGGCCTGGTGTCTCTATCCGACCTACGACTACACCCATCCCATCTCCGACGCACTGGAAGGCATCACCCACTCGCTGTGCACCCTCGAGTTCGAGGACCATCGTCCGCTCTACGACTGGTGCGTGAACAATGTCTCGGTGCCCTGCAAGCCGCGTCAGATCGAGTTCAGCCGGCTGAATCTCGAATACACGGTCATGAGCAAGCGGCGCCTGACCGAGCTGGTCGGCGAGCGTCATGTCCACGGCTGGGACGACCCGCGCATGCCGACCGTTGCCGGCCTGCGACGTCGCGGCTACACGCCGGGTGCGATCCGCGACTTCTGCGAGCGGGTCGGGATCACCAAGTCCGACAACCTGGTCGAGATGGCCCTGCTCGAAAGCACCATCCGCGAAGACCTGGACGCGACGGCGCCGCGTCGGATGGCCGTGCTGCGTCCCCTGAAGGTCGTGATCGTCAACTATCCGGAAGGCAAGACCGAGTCGATCGAAGCCCACAATCACCCCAAAGATGCGTCGATGGGCGAACGAGCCGTCCCGTTCGCACGCGAGATCTATATCGATCGTGCGGACTTCGAGGAGATCCCACCCAAGGGTTTCAAGCGTCTGATCCCGGGCGGCGAGGTGCGTTTGCGCAATGCCTATGTGATCCGGTGTGAGGAGGTTGTGAAGGATGTCGACGGCGAGATCGTCGAGCTTCGGGCCAGCGCCGATCTGGACACGCTCGGCCGCGACCCGCAAGGCCGCAAGGTCAAGGGCGTCGTCCATTGGGTGTCGGCCGAGCATGGCGTACGGGCGGAGATCAGGCTCTACGATCGGCTGTTCCGCGTCCCGGTGCCGGGCGCAGGCGGGGCCGATTTCCGGCCCGACATCAACCCCGATTCACTGCTCATCCTCACCGACGCTGTTCTCGAGCCGACCTTGCAGGGTGCCGAAGCGGGCGCACGTTTTCAGTTCGAGCGCGAGGGCTACTTCGTCGTCGATGCCGATTCGACGCCGCAGCGCCCCGTCTTCAATCTCACCGTCGGACTCCGCGATACCTGGGGCAAGAGCCACCCATGAGCGACGTGCAGGACGATCTCGATGCCGCTCCTGCCGGGATCCCCTGGCACGAGCGTCGCGCCGCGGATCTCGGGTTGCGTCTCTACGCCTCGTTCGTGTCCCCGGCGGCGATCCTGCGGGCATTCCGGCGCGATGCCCTGCAGGCTAGAACGCTGGCGCAAGGTCTCTCGGAAGAGCAGGGGAGGGCTCGGGTGCGGATCGCGCGCTTTCCGGGGATCGAGGACAGCAGTCGCGACTGGTCCGTCTACATGACGCTCGATCATCTCGTCATGGTCAACACCGCCGTGATGGTCCTGATCCACGCGATCTGTACGGATCACAATCACGGGGCCGAGATCGGTCTGGAGGACGTCCGGCCGCACGATGATGCCGGGCCGGATCGGATCGTTGCGTTGGGAGCCGCGGTCGAGCGCTACACGGATGTGGTCCAGCGACTGGGCGCGCTGCGCTCGCGCGAGCGGCACCCGCATCCTTGGTTCGGCCCGCTCAATGCACGTCAGTGGCACGCCGTGGCCGCAATCCATAATCGGACGCATCGCGCTCAGATCGAAAAGATCCTGCGGCGCCTCCAATCATGACGGGTGGCCATGACGACGGTGACATGATGGCGGGACAGGGCACTCACGGCGTCGACGCGCTCGGGCACCTGTATCGCGATCTCGTCGGCTGTCGGCGCTGCTCCGGGATGCAGGGGCCGCCCGTGCACGGTCAGGCGGTCATCTCGCCGGTCATGATGGTCGGTCAGGCCCCGGGCACGCGCGAGATCCTGCAGGGCATTCCGTTTTGCTGGACCGCCGGCAAGACGCTCTTTCGTTGGTTCGAGTCCATCGGGATCGACGAGCAGACCTTTCGCAGGCGCGCCCTCATGAGCGCCGTCTGCCGCTGCTTTCCCGGCAAGAACCCGAAAGGCGGCGACCGCGTTCCCGACGCCGTCGAGGTCGAGCGATGCAGCGGCTGGTGGCAAACGGAGGTCGAGCTGGCACGGCCCCGATTGATCATCCCGGTCGGCAAGCTCGCCATCGTCCAGTTCATGGAGTCCAAGCGTCTGAACGATGTCGTCGGAGCCCAGTGGCCCTATCGCTCCCCGAGCGGTTTGGAGGCCGACCTCATCCCGCTCCCGCATCCCTCGGGCGCCTCGACCTGGTTCAAGATGGAGCCGGGTAAGACGCTGCTCGAACAGGCGCTGTCCCTGATCGAGGTGCACCCCGCCTGGCGGGAGATTCGGACCGCGTCGGCCGCGGCGCAAGCATCGCGTGCCGGTCGGATCGGCGCGGCTTGATGCGAAATTCGGTCGCGTCATCGCGATCGGTCTTCTTTGGGAACAATCGATTGTGCGTCGCGCCCGCGGCGTCACCTTCCGCCGATCACCACCGGAGAGAACCATGAAAGCAAGAGCCGCCGTCGCCTGGGAGCCCGCGAAGCCCCTGTCCATCGAAGAGATCGATGTCGAGGGTCCGAAGGAGGGTGAGGTCCTGCTCAAGGTCATCGCCTCGGGCGTCTGTCATACGGATGCCTTTACCCTCTCCGGACAGGATCCGGAGGGTGCCTTCCCCTGCGTGCTCGGTCACGAGGGCGGCTGCGAGGTGGTGGAATGCGGACCCGGCGTGAAGGACCTGAAACCGGGGGATCATGTCATCCCGCTCTACATCCCGGAGTGCGGCGACTGCGAATACTGCCGTTCCACCAAGTCCAACCTCTGCCAATCCATCGCCTCCACCGTCTGGACCGGTTACATGCCGGACGGGACACGTCGCTTCTCGCACAAGGGCAAGCCGATCTTTCACTACATGGGCTGCTCGACCTTTTCCGAATATACGGTCGTGCCCGAAATCGCCCTGGCGAAGATCAATCCCGCCGCACCGCTCGATAAGGTCTGCCTGCTCGGCTGCGGGATCACGACCGGCATCGGTGCGGTCTTGAATACGGCCAAGGTGGAAGCCGGCTCGACCGTTGCTGTATTCGGACTCGGCGGGATCGGCCTCTCCGTCATCCAGGGCGCGGTGATGGCGAAGGCGGCCCGCATCATCGCGGTGGATCTGAATCCCGCCAAATTCGAGATGGCGCGTCAGCTCGGCGCCACCGACTGCATCAACCCGAAGGATCTGACCGGCAGCGTCACCGAGGCCATCGTCGAGATGACCCGCGGCGGCGTGGACTACTCCTTCGAATGCATCGGCAACGTGGAGGTGATGCGACAGGCGCTCGAGTGCTGCCGCATGGGCTGGGGTGTCTCGACCATCATCGGGGTGGCCGGCGCCGGACAGGAGATCCGCACCCGACCCTTCCAACTGGTCACGGGCCGCACCTGGAAGGGCAGCGCCTTCGGCGGGGTCAAGGGCCGCACCCAACTCCCGGGCTACGTCGAGCAATATCTGGCCGGGGAGATCGAGGTGGACCGCATGGTGACCCACACCATGCCGCTCGAAGACATCAACCGCGCATTCGATCTCATGCACAGCGGAGAGAGTATCCGCTCCGTGATTCTATTCTGAGCGTCACCGCGAAGACCCCCTCCCCCCTGACCCCTCCCGCGAGGGGAGGGGGAGACCCTAATGCCTTGTCTGCGCGTACTCCCTCCCCTTGCGGGGGAGGGTCGGGGAGGGGGGTATGCAACCCACTCCGAGTCTTGATCGTATTCCGAGGGTCTGAAGATGGAACGCATCGAACGCATTCGCGAATTCGGCGGCTGGCTGGAGCGCTATATCCACGACTCCGCCGTCTGCAACTGCCGCATGACCTTCTCGGTCTACCTGCCCCCGCAGGCCGAGGCCGCTGCAGTTCCGACGGTCTATTTCCTCTCCGGGCTGACCTGTACCGACGACAACGTCCGGGTCAAGGCCGGTGCCCAGCGGTATGCCGCCGAGCTGGGTCTGGCGCTTGTAATGCCGGACACCAGTCCGCGCGGCGAGCAGGTGGCCGACGCGCCGGACCGATACGATCTGGGGCAGGGCGCCGGCTTCTACGTCAACGCCGCGCGTGAGCCTTGGGCCGCGCACTACCGGATGTTCGACTACGTGAATCTGGAGCTGCCGGCCTTGGTGGAGCGCGCGCTGCCGCTCATCCCCGGACGGCGCTCCATCACCGGGCATTCGATGGGCGGGCATGGCGCCCTGATCAGCGCACTGAAGAACCCCGGCCTCTACCGCTCGGTGTCCGCCTTCGCGCCCATCTGCAACCCGGTCGAATCCGGCTGGGGTGGCGGCTGCTTCGCCGCCTATCTGGGCGACGACCCGGCGAGTTGGAAGGACTGGGACGCCACCGAGCTGATCCGCGCGGGCGCCGAGCCGATGCCCTTGTTCATCGATCAAGGCACCGACGACGAGTTCCTGCTCGAAGGTCAGCTCGGACCCGAGGCCCTATCGCAAGCCTGCAAGGAACGCGGCATCCCGCTGATCCTGCGGATGCAGCCCGATTACGACCACAGCTATCACTTCATCGCCACCTTCATCGGGGAGCATCTGGCTTACCACGCACGCGCCCTGACGTCCCGCAGCTGAGTTCGCGCGTCCGCCCGATCGGCCTGTGTCATAGCCCGCCGACGCGCACGTAGATCAGGCACCCAGCATCCGAAAACGGGGTGTGTTGGCTCATGTGCGGACTGCGGATCCAGGTCCCTTGCGGATAGCGGCCGTGCTCGTCGGCGAATTCGCCCTCGAGCACCAGGATCTCCTCGCCGCCCCAATGCGTGTGGCGCTGGAAGTGAGTCCCCGGTGCCCAGCGCACCAGCGCCACGCTCTCCGGATAGCCCCCCTGCGAATAGAGCGGGCGTACCCCGAGCCCGTCCACGAGTCCGGGTCTCCAGCTGTCCGTCGCGGTCGTGTCCTCGACCAGCCGCAGCCGATCCATGCCGGGGTACTGGCGCAGCCGCACGAACAGGGTGCAGCCGGTCTGCGAACGCGGTGAATGACGACTGCCGTGGGGATTCATCAGGAAGGTCCCGGCCGGGTAGTCGCCGTGCTCGTCGGAGAAGACCCCGTCGAGCACCAGAATCTCCTCGCCCTGCGGATGCGCGTGCTCCGGGAAGGCCCCGCCCGGTGCGTAGCGCACCAGGCTGGTCACGGGTCCGGACTCGCCACCCTGTCGATACAGCGGCTTGCGCCATACGGTGCCGCTCGGGCTGGCCTCCCAGGTCATCGACGTCGTCTCGACCACCACGCGCTGCGTCGTGTCGGCGTTGACGTCGGCCAGTGCCGGGAACGGCGGGGGTGGGGTCTCTTTGGTCTGCATGGGGGTGTTCACCGTGAAATTGCCGGTCAGTCCGAGCGCATCGAACCTGTCAAGGCCAGGTGGCGGCGGTCGACGCTCTCGTCAACGGGGCCGCGACGCCAAGCCCGTGTTCCGGTTTCCGTCCACCGACGTCTGCCTCCCGAAGACAGTGCGCGCTTACGCCTTGGATTGACGGCGCGCGACCCGATCTGCGATGCCATCTACAGAGAGCAGTTCAAGGAGCCCGTCACCATGTCCGTTCTTCGATCCGTCCGTCCCCACACAGTCGTCGTGCTCGTCGCGCTTTTCCTGATCAGCGGCGCAGCACAAGCCGGCTCGACCCTGTCCGCCACCGAGGCGCTGGAGAAGACGCGCGCCGGCGAGATCACGTTCATCGATATCCGCACTCCGGCCGAATGGCGCCAGACAGGCGTTGCGGCCGGCGCGCTCACGCTCGACATGACCGCACCGACCTTCGTGCAGGATGTCGCGAAGGCCGTCGAGGGCGATCGCAACGCCCCCATCGTGCTCATCTGCCGTACCGGAAACCGGACCGGCTACACGCGAGACGCCCTCGAAAAGCTGGGGTTCACCAACGTCTCTCATGTCGCCGAAGGCATGGCTGGAAGCAAAGCCGGTCCCGGCTGGGTGCGCCGAGGGCTGCCGGTGGAGAGCTGCAAGACCTGCTAAACCGCGCCCAGAGCGGTATGCGATGTTTTTGGATGGGATCGGCCCCGGCAGATTTGACGACCGTTGGAGTTGGCGCGGTTTAAGAGATCGAAAAATATTGTATTTTAAACCGCGTCCTCGCCAAGGGTCGTGGATGCACCTAACGTTGAACTCACTCGAAAATGAGCATCTTACTCTGGACGCGGTTTAGACGCAGGGATCGGCGGCGCGACCTCGTTGCGCTTCGCGCAGTCGGGGCGTCTGCCTCTTGATCCCGGCACGACGGTCTTCCCTCACGGACTCCGCCATCGGATCCCGGTGGCGAGAGCGATGCCCGAGGCGATCATCAGTGCGCCGAACAGATGGTAGACATGCAGCCGCTCCCCGAGCAGCAGGACGGCGAGTCCGGCACCGAAAATCGGTATCAGGTGCATGTACTGCCCGGTGCGGTTCGGTCCCATCTCCACAACGGCGCGGTTCCAGAACACGTAGGCCAGCACCGACGGAAACACGGCCACATACCCGATCGCAGCGAGATTGGTCGGGTTCGGCTCGAAGCGATGTCCAGAGACAAGATCCCAGGCGTAGAGCCCCAGCAGCGGGAGCAGACCGATGGCGATGATCGCGGCGAGAAAGGGTTTCGGCTCCAGCTCCCTCGGACGCCAGCGCAGGAAGACCGAATAGAGCGCCCAGTCCAGGCTTGCGGCCAGGATCCAGAGGTCGCCGCGATTGAGCTCCATCTCCCCGAGCATCAGCGGCCGACCTTCGGTCGCAACGAGGATCACCCCGGCGAGCGACAGCAGGATGCCGAGGATCTGTGCGCGCTGCAGCGGTGCTCGAAAGAACAGGACGGACAACCCGAGAATCACCACCGGGGTGACCGAGGTCAGCAGCACGGCGTTCGTCGCCGTCGTGCTCTGGAGGCCCAGGTAGGCAAAGGTGTTGTAGTTGGTGATCCCCAGCAGGGCGAACAGGGTGAGCACCGGCCAATGGCGCCTGAGCAGTTCGCGCTGCCGCCACAGATCGGCGTACGCGAACGGCAGCAGAACGAGCAGCGCGATCGCCCAGCGCCAAAAGGAGAGTGCGAGTGGGCTGATGTCCGCGTGCAGTGCGCGGGCCAACACGAAGTTGCCGGCCCAGAACAACGGGGGCAGCGCGGCCAGCAACCAGATCGGAGGAATGGCGTTCATAGGCCGGCAAACCAGGTGCACGATCAAGCGATGGGTTCGCGAGTTCAGCGGTTATTCCGCTTGGCTTCGGCGGCGCACGATGGCCATGATGTTGTCCGCGGCGAAGTCCACCGCATCGCGGAAGGGGTACAGAATGACGGGCGCACCGATCTGCCAGAGCTGTGCGCCTTGCGCGTCGTCGCGGGCGACGACGGCGATCTCGCCGGCGAAACGACGCTCGGCCAAGGCGTAGAGCAGCACGCGGTTTGAATCCAGGTCGGGCAAGGTGCTGATGACCCAGCGCAGCCCGTCCATGGGGAGACTATCCAGAAAGGCCGCGTCATGTCCATCGCCGAAGCGGACCGTCAAGCCGGTGTCGGATAGGCGCCGTACAACGTCCGGATCACAATCCACACCGATCACATGCAGACCCTCCTCGCGCAGGCGTCGCGCCAAGCGCAGTCCGTAGCGGCCAAGCCCGATCACCAACACCTCCGGCTGCGGCTCGTTCGAAGCCGGGTTTTCGCCGGCGATCTCGCGGTAAGGCCGGCGTCGCTCGAACAGCCCGAGCAGAGGCGCGAGGGTGCGGTACAAGGGGTGCGAGTACAGGATCATGTAGGTCGACAGGGTGATGGTGATCAGCCCGACCAAGGTCGTCAGCCCGAGCGCCTCGACGCCGACATGACCCAGACTGATCCCCATTGCCACGAAGACGATCGAGAATTCGCTGATCTGGGCGACCGTCAGGCCCGCCAGAAACCCGGTTCGCTTGCGATAACCCATCCCGCCCATGATGGCCATCACGATCAACGGATTGCCGATGAGCACGAACAGCGACAGCCAGACGGCGGGCCAGACTTCGGCACCGAGGGTCGTCAGGTCAAGCTCGGCACCGAGATGGATGAAGAAGAAGAGCAGCAGAAAGTCGCGGATGCCCGTCAGGCGCGCGCTGATGACCTCGCGATAGGCGGTCGAAGCCAACGCGAAACCGGCCAGGAAGGCTCCGGCTTCCTTGGAGAATCCTACCCATTCCCCGAGTGCCGCGAGCCCGGTGCCCCACGCGATGGCGAAGATCAGGAGCAACTCCTGCGAGCGTGCGATGCGATGCAGGAGATCCGGGAGGACATAGCGCATCAACACGAACATCAGCACCGCCGCGGCCGCGATGCGCCCCGTCAGCGAGATCGCGACGTTCCAGGCCGACGCGTCGGCGCCCGTGCCGAGCGCGCTCATCGCCATCATCGCCAGCACGACGGCGATATCCTGCACGATCAGGAAACCGATCGCGATGCGCCCGTGCAGCGCGTCGAGCTCGCCCTTGTCGGAGAGCAGCTTGACGATGATGATGGTGCTCGAGAAGGTCAGCGCGACCGCGACATAGAGTGCTTCGACCAGTCCCTTGCCCAAGGCCAGGATAAGCAGAAAGCCGAAGACGATCGTGAAGGCGAGTTGGCCCAAGCCGGTGGCCAAGGCGACCGGGCCGATGTCGCGCACCCGTGTCAGGTCCAGCTTCAGCCCCACCACGAATAAGAGCACCGCCACGCCGACTTGGGCGAGCACCTCGATCTGATCGTGGGAGGTGACCAACGCGAATCCCGCCGGACCGACCGCGATGCCGACGACGATGTACGCAATCAGCAGCGGTTGTTTCAGGCGCACCGCGATCGCGCCCGCAACGGCGGCGATCACGAGAAGGAAGGCAAGCTCGGCAAAGGCGTCGGTCATCGCAATCCCGTCGTTCGACCTGCCGCATTCCACATGTGCTCGCTCATCCTCGTGTGGTGTCGTCGCGTTCTCGGGGGCGATGCGACATCATCGATCGCGATCGCAGGGCGCTCGGGCGGATCTTTAGGATCTCGGGAGGCCCGGGGCTCGTTGAGCATGTCATTCATGAACGACCGGGAGCCGCTGTCACTCAGAGGCTTCCGGTGGCTTTGCGACGTACTCGCGACGATCGTGGGAGGTGCGGGAAGCGACGCCGAAACCTAAACTGCGTCCAGAGCGACATGCGCATTTTCGTGTGAGATCGACGTTCAGTGCATCCACGACACTTAGCGGCGACGCGGTTTAAAATAATCTTTTGAATATCTTAAACCGCGCCGACTCCAACGGTCGTCAAGTCTGCCGGGACCGATCCCATCCAAAAAATCGCATGTCGCGCTGGGCGCGGTTTAAGCCAGGTCGAAGCGGTCCGCGTTCATGACCTTCGTCCATGCCGCAACGAAGTCTTGCACGAACTTTTCCCTGTTGTCGTCTTGCGCATAGACCTCGGCATAGGCGCGTAGGATCGCGTTCGACCCGAACACGAGATCCACTCGGGTCGCCGTCCACTTGATCTCATCCGTCTTGCGGCTACGGATTTCGTACAGGTTGTTGCCTGTCGGCTTCCAGGTGTAGCCCATATCCGTCAGATTCACGAAGAAGTCGTTCGTCAGAACACCTTCCCGATCGGTGAGCACACCGTGCTTGGTGCCGCCGTAATTGGTGCCCAACACACGCATGCCGCCGACGAGCGCCGTCATCTCATGGGCGGTGAGGCCCATCAGCTGCGTCCGGTCGAGCATCAGCTCCTCGGCGGTGACGACGTAGTCCTTCTTGAGCCAGTTGCGATACCCGTCATGGATCGGCTCCAGTGGCTCGAACGACTCGGCGTCCGTCATCGCGTCGGTGGCATCGCCACGACCGGGTGCAAAGGGAATGTCGATCGCGAAACCGGCTGCCCTGGCGGCCTGCTCGATACCGACGTTGCCGGCCAGGACGATGACGTCGGCCAGACTGGCGCCGGTCTCGGCCGCAATGCCCTCGAGGACGCCCAGAACCCTCGAAAGACGCGAGGGCTCATTGCCCTCCCAGTCCTTTTGCGGGGCCAAACGGATGCGTGCACCGTTGGCACCGCCGCGCATGTCCGAGCCGCGGAAGGTCCGCGCACTGTCCCATGCCGTGGCGACCATGTCGCCGACGCTCAGACCGCAGTCAGCAATCTTGGCCTTCAGCGCGTCGAGGTCGTAATCGGTGCGGCCTGCGGGTACTGGATCCTGCCAAATCAGGTCTTCCTGCGGGACATCGGGGCCGATGTAGCGCGCCTTGGGGCCCATGTCGCGATGCGTCAGCTTAAACCAGGCACGCGCGAAGACCTCCGACAAATAGTCGGGATCTCTGTAAAACCGTTCGGAAATTTCCCGATACGCCGGGTCCATTTTCAAGGCCATATCGGCATCGGTCATGATCGGGTTGTAGCGGATCGAAGGATTCTCGACATCGACGGGCTTTTCTTCCTCCTTGATGTCCTTGGGCTCCCACTGCCAAGCGCCTGCCGGGCTCTTCTTGAGCTCCCAGTCATGCTCGAGCAGCATGGCGAAGTAGCCGTTGTCCCACTGCGTGGGGTGGGTCGTCCAGGCGCCTTCGATGCCGCTGGTCACGCTGTCGCGGCCGATGCCGCGGGTGGTGTGGTTGTTCCAGCCGAGCCCCTGCTCCTCCACATCGGCCGCTTCAGGTGCCGGCCCCAACAGACCCGCGTCGCCATTGCCGTGGCACTTTCCGACCGTGTGGCCACCGGCGGTCAGGGCAACGGTCTCCTCGTCGTTCATGGCCATGCGCGCAAAGGTCACGCGCACATCGTGTGCCGTCCGCAGCGGATCGGGATTGCCGTCGACACCTTCGGGGTTGACGTAGATCAGGCCCATCATCACGGCAGCCAAGGGGTTTTCCAGCTCCCGATCGCCCGAATAACGGCTGTCGGGGCTGTCGCTGGGCGCCAGCCATTCCTTCTCCGAGCCCCAATAGGTGTCCTTCTCGGGATGCCAGATATCCTCGCGCCCGAAGGCAAAGCCGTAGGTCTTGAGCCCCATCGATTCATAGGCCACCGTACCGGAGAGAACGATCAGGTCGGCCCAGCTGATCTTGTTGCCGTATTTTTTCTTGATCGGCCAAAGCAGACGCCGCGCCTTGTCCAGGTTGACGTTGTCGGGCCAGCTGTTGATCGGGGCAAAGCGCTGATTGCCCGTGCCGGCACCGCCGCGGCCGTCTGCAATGCGGTAGGTGCCCGCAGCATGCCAGGCCATGCGGATCATCAGACCGCCGTAATGCCCCCAGTCCGCGGGCCACCAATCCTGGCTGTCGGTCATCAGGGCGTGCAGGTCTTTCTTGAGCGCCTCGACGTCGAGTGTCTTGACCGCTTCACGATAGTCGAAGTCCGCCCCCATCGGATTGGTCTTGGTGTCGTGCTGGTGAAGGATGTCGAGGTTCAGCGCCTTCGGCCACCAGTCCATGACCGATGTTCCGGCGGCGGTATTTCCGCCGTGCATTACCGGGCATTTGCCGGCAGTCGTCGTCACAGTCTTGTCCATCTCTAACCTCCGTTCGTGGCCTCATGGTCTGAAGTCGGTTTGTCTTGGGTGCTCGTCAGGCACGAAACGAGAATACGGACCGCCAAGAAAGATGGCTAATCGTTTGGCTGTATGCAGTGAATCGTTTGTGACGATCGTATATAATATTTCGATAGTAATAACGGATGATTCTGGCTGCGTGCCGGCACCCGAAGCACGCAAAAGCCGCTCTCGGGGCTGTAGTCGGTGAAGCGTTCGATGGCGCCGCCGAATGGCTCTGCTGTCGCTCATGCGGCCTGCGGGTGCGGCGGGCGACGAGCACGGTCGGCGTGTCTTCAGCGATCTGTTCGCAAGGGTATCGCCGACGGCGGCTCTTCGAGTCAATGCAGCAAGATCTCGATCTGCAACCGCTGGTTGTGTTCGGCGTCCGGGTCGAGGCGGCGGACACGGGCGCTCATACGGCGCTGTCGGGCCAGCAGCCGGGCAACGACCAGGTTCTCGTCACGCGGGAGATAGCCCAGCATGTGGCCCTGCCAATGGATGGCGACGGCATCGCCGTCGTAGGGGTTGTCGCGCTCCGCGCTCAGGGTCAAGGGTGAGCCGGCCCGCAAGACAGGCAGGACGGCCGGCGCCTCGTGGTGGCGGAATCCCGCAAGGCGGCTGCGCTGGATCACGAGATGACGGCCAATGATGGCCTCGTCGAGAGAGGGCTCGGGGACGTTCGTTGCAGATCGCTTCCGATGGGACATCGCGGTCGCCTCATAGATCCGGATAGCCTGATCCTACAGGGGTGGGTGGCTCAAAAGGTGAGCCACCCACCTGTTTTTTTCGGTATCGAGAGGGTCGCCTCCTCAGAGGATCAAGGCAACGACCGCGCCGGTCATCAGCGTTGCCATGGTCCCGGCGAGAACCGACTTCAGCCCGAGCGCGACGATCTCGTCGCGACGTTCCGGAGCCATGACCCCGAGGCCGCCGATCATGATGCCGAGGCTCCCGAGATTGGCGAAGCCGCACAGCGCGTAGGTCATGATCAGCCGGCTGCGCTCGCTGAGCTCGGCACTCGGGGTGCCGGCCAGCTCGATATAGGCGATCAGCTCGTTGAGGATCGTCTTGATGCCCATCAGGGAGCCGGCGACCTGCGCCTCGGACCAGGGGATGCCGATCAGCCAGACGACCGGGGCCATGGCCCAGCCGAGGATGCGCTGTGCGGTCAGGGGCTCGCCGGCCACGGCCGGCAGCAGGCCCAGCATCTGGTTGGCGAGACTCACCAGCGCGACCATGACGATCAACATCGCCAGGATGTTGAGCCAGAGCGGGATGGCGTCGAGCGTGCCGCGGGTGATGGCGTCCATGCTGCTGCGCGACTCGATCGGGATGGCGACGATCGCCCGGTCCGCCGCGTCCGGATGCTCCGGTACCAGGATGCCGGCGATCATCAAGGCTGCCGGCGCGCTGATCAGGGAGGCGGTCAGGATGTGTCCCATCGCATCCGGCACGGTGTCGGAGAGGATCCCGGCGTAGAGCACCATGACGGTCCCGGCGACGGTAGCCATGCCGCAGGTCATGAGTGCGAAAAGCGCCGAGCGCGACAGTCCAGCCAGGTAGGGCCGGATCAAGAGGGGCGCCTCGGTCATGCCGACGAAGACGTTCGCCGCCGCCCCCAGCCCCAGCGCCCCGCCGGTCCCCATGGTCCGTCGCAACAGCCAGGCGAAGCCGCGCACGACCAGCGGCAGAACCCGCCAATGGAAGAGCAGGGCGGAGACTGCGCTGATCACCAGGATCAGCGGAAGCGCCTGAAAGGCGAGCACGAAGGTGTTCTGCGGATAGCGCGTCTCGAAAGGCGCCGCGCCGCCGCCGAGGAAGCCGAACACCAGCTCGGTGCCGGCTTGGGTGGCGCGTTGCACGGACAGCACCAAGTCGGTCAGCGCCAGAAAGGCCGTCTGGGCGAGCGGCAGCTTCAGCAGCAGGAGCGCGAGGGCGATCTGGAGCGCCAGACCGGCGATGACCAGGCGCGGACTGACCGCGCCACGCCGCTCGCTCGCGAGCCAGGCCAGAGCGATGGTGACGCCCAGCCCGAGCAAGGGCTGCAAGGTGCTCGGCATGAGGCGTAGACCGGACCGGTTCAGTGCTGCGAGGGCGATGGCTCATGGCGGGTCAGCTCGGCGAAGAGCTGTTTGGCGTCCACCGCGTCGAAGGCGTAGTTGCGGTTGCAGAACTCGCAGGTGACGCTGACCGCGCCCTCCTCGGCGAGGATGTCGTCCACCTCGGCCGGGCCGAGGAGCTTGAGCGTCTCCTCGATCCGGGTGCGCGAGCAGCCGCACCGAAAGGCGATTGGCTCGGGCTCGAAGAGCCGGATCGACTCCTCGTTGAAGAGCCGATACAGCAGATCGCCAGCGGATTGGCCGGTCAGCTCCTCGCGCGTGAGCGTGTCGGCAAGGATGCCGATCCGCGCCCAATCCTCGTCGCTCAAACCCTCGCCGGGGAGACGCTGGAGCAACAGACCCGCGGCGCGGTGCTCTCCGGCCGTGAGCCACAGCCGCGTCGGGAGCTGCTCGGAGTCGACGAAATACCGCTCGATCGCCGCCGAGAGATCCGCCCCTTCCAGCGGCACGATCCCCTGATAGGGCTCGGCGCCGCGCCGCTCGATCGTCAAGGCCAGGTGGCCCTGCCCAAACCGCGCCGCGAGTGTCCCCTCGGCGGGCACCTCGCCTTCCCAGCGGGCAAGCCCGCGGACCTTGTGCTCGTGGGTCGCCTGAGCAACCAGGGTGCGGATGGGTCCTTTCCCTTGTGCCTGCAGGATCAGTGAGCCCTCGAACTTGATCGTCGAGGCGAGCAGCGTCACGGCGGCCAGGGACTCCCCGAGCGGATCGCGTACCGCTTCCGGGTAGGGGTGTGCACCCAGGACGGCACGCCAGGTCGCATCCAAATGGACCAGGTTCCCCCGAATCCCGATGTTCTCGAAGGTAAAGCGATAAAGACGATCCGAGTCGCTCATCCGATACTCCAAGGGCGGTGCTCCAAGGGGCCGACTGTTGCCCCGTTACACCTTGTTGCAATTTGTCATCGATCAGGTCGTGTGTCCGATCCGCAGCTACGGATTGTCCTGAACGCCCTGACTGCGCTTGATGCGTCTTCTAGTTTCAATCTGTTACATGCGCGGCGTAGGTCTGTTTTCGGCGTCCGAGGCGACTCGGCGAGGCTTGCAAGTAATTAAGCAAAGACTAATATTAGATCCAACGTTGTAGCTAAAAGGAAACAAACATGATGCCTCTCATCTTAAGTCTGATCACGGCAACCCTCTTCTTGACCTTGGCCGGCGCGACCTACGGAGCCGAAGCGCTCCTGGCCACCGCCTGGGTCCCGATGGTGGCCTTGGGGCTGCTCGGGTCCGGGATCACCGTCTACATCCTGAGCGAGCAGGCCAAGCAGTGACCGTCACGACATCCATCGAACCCCGGTGCGCCTCGGCGCACCGGCGCCCGACCCGCTCAGCCTTTGCCTGAATCCCGCAGGAACTCCTCGACTGCATTGCCGAGGTCGCGTTCTCCCGCGAGAACGGCTGGCTCGAAACCTCGTCTCCAGTAGGGCATCAACAGACGTGCCTGACGCCACTCCTCGAAGAGGATGCGCGCCAAGGGTCCTCCCTCTTCGATAAAGCCCGAATCGCGAAAATCCCGCTCCGCGCGAGCGCGGTCGTAGTCGAACCGCACAATCTCCCAGGTCCAACGCCCCCGGCGCTCTTCGAGCAAGGCGTAGCTTCCGCGTGTGTCGCCGTCGAACGGCGAGCCGACCGAGCCGACGTTCAGGATGGGTGTGCCGTCCAGCTCGCGATGCAGGGGGCGATGGGTGTGCGCCGTCACGAACAGGGCGACATCCACCGGGAGGTTGCCGCGGATCTCCTCGTCCGAAACGCCGGCCGAGATGCCGAAGCGGTTCCCGGCCATGGTCCCGTGCGTGACGTGCACCCAGCTCGAATCGCTCTCGCCGTGGAAACAGAGATGATCCGGCCAGCCTTCCAGTGCCGCGATGCGCTCGCGCAACTGCTCGTAGGTCCAGTCGGCGAAACGCCGCATCTGTCCCTCCAGCTCGGTACGGGGCGGCTCCAGAGCGCAGCGCAGGATCCAAGCCTCGTGATTGCCCTTCACCGGCAACCAGCCGCGTGTCCGGCGCAGCTCGTCGAACAGCTCCACACAGGCAAGGCTGCTCGGACCGCGATTGACCAGGTCCCCGTCCATCACCACCAGATCCGGATCCCAATCGAGGATCCGCTCGACCGCGACCTCCATCGCCGGCAGGTTGGCTTGAACATCGGAAAAGATCGCAACCTTCATGATCGGGGCGTCCCCTGTTAAACCGCGTCCTGTGCGGTATGCGTCGTTTCCAGTGGGCGGCCAGCTCGGCATCCCTCTGAGGTGTTGGCGTCGACGCGGTTTAAGTGTTTAATTAATAGATATTTTTAGCTGAATGGCTCTTTGATGATTATAGATCCTGAACCGCGTCCAGCTCCATACGCAGATCATGGCCACCGACCGCATCAGCTCTGCGAACCTCTGCATATCGCGCCCGGAGGACGCGGTTCAGCAGGCGACCTGCCCGATCTGCTTGCGCACCGACTCAACCTTCCCCTCCATCCGCCCGCCCGGACCCTTCCGGATGTCGAGCTTCGCCGTCGCATAGACGCGCTCGCAACCCAAGGCGTCGAGGATCTCATGGGCGCGCTCGATCAGTGCGAGCGCCTCGGGCAGGGTGTCGGTTTCCACGACGGTGCCCATCGGCGAGAGTCGGTAGTCGTGGCCGCTGTCGCGGATCATGGCGATGACGGGGGCGACGAAGCCGCTGACGCCGGCACCTCGGTCGACCGGGAAGATGCTGAGATCGAGCAGAACGGACATGATACAACCTTGGGATTTTGCCTGACCTCGGCCGAAGGCCGAGGCATGAAAGCCGAACGAGGATTGCCCTGCGGCGGACCTGAACTATAGACTGAAGTTCATTAGACGCCCTGCATCAGCCGGGAACAAGTCGACCATGAAGGATCTGCAATGGCCATCCAGACCGACCCCGAGAGCCCGAGCGACGTCGCCGAGCCGGATTGGGAAACCCCCTTGTCGCTGACCTTGACACCGTCACTCCTCATCCACTCCTTAATGGGGACGGCCAGCGCGGTCCACACCGGCTGGAGTAGTTGCGTCGACGACTCCCTGGTGCTCTCCGACCTGGTCTCGATGGAGGATCGCGCCGGCAACTATATCCGACTCGCCGAGCAGGAATTCGTCGAGGACGATCAGCCGGGCACGGTCTGGCACGACTGGACGCTCGAGGTGCGCATCGGCACCGTGCTGACGACCGGACACTGGCAGTTCCCGGTGACCGCGCATCCCTCGGAGTGGGAGTGGAACGCACGCGAGGCCGGTCGGGCATTCGAGCGGGCCTGCCTCCTGGTCGGGCGCAGGGTGCGTCGCACCATGGCCGTGGAGGATCCCGCACCGACCGATTCGGTCCCGCGTGCGAGTCGGCACTAGCCCGAGCCGGACGTATCTCGGGCTTGAGCGTCGTCGCGAGGCGGCTTGAATAGACGCTCGTCATCGTCCAGAGTTATCGGGCAGGCGGGGCACCGTGCCGCGCCGCGCTCCAAGGAGAGAAGCATGAAGATGAGTTTCGATGTCGAGATGACGCCGGAAGAGATGCGCAAGCTGTTGGGCTTGCCGGACGTCGAAGCCTTTCAGCGCCAGTTGATGGACGACATTCGCGAGCGCATGGTTGCCGGCACCGAGGGTTACGACCCGATCAAGCTCTTCCAACCCTACGTGACCGGGACCATGGCCTCGTGGGATATGTTCCAGAAGATGCTGACGAATGCGACGAGCATGTCGTCCGGCACAACGGGCTCGAGCAGCGAGAGCTCGGCCGCCGAGTCCACGCCGCGACGAAAATAGTGCGCACGACACCGCGGAGGAGATGACGAATGCTTCATCGGTTGCTGATCCTCGGCTGCAGGACCATGCGCGACGGGGTGGTCGTTTCGGCGATCTTTTTCGTCGCGGCCATCTTGCTCTTTGTGGCCGTGCGATATGTCCTGCCCGAGCTGGCCTACCTGCAGCAGATCGTCCTGTTCTTCGCGCTCGTGCTCATCATTCTCGCGCCGATCGTGCTCGTCTCGACCTTTCTCCTGTCGGTGATCCCTGGCGCTCGAGAAAAGCTCGACAAGTGCGAGCATTGAGGGATCGGACCGAGACCGGCCCGTGCTTTTAGCGGTTAACCGTCATGTAGTTGGATAAATGATCCGCGATCGGCTGAAACTGCTCCAGCACCGTCTCGGGCGAGGCAATCCATAGAATCCAAAAACCGACATGGAGCAGGACGATGAGCCAGAAGGTCACCTGATAGCTCGCTTTCACGGTCTTGTGGCGCATCATCTGCTGGGCGATATAGGCACCTGGCCAACCGCCCGCCATCTCGACCAAGTGGAGCGAGGACTCCGGGATGCGCCAGTTGCCTTGGATCGCGCGAAGCTTATCGCGGGCATACATCAGGAAGGCAAGCGAGCTGAAGACCGGGTAGGCGATGAAGGGGAGCGGTGTCAGCGGCGCCATCTTGGCGGCAGCGACGAGACACACCAGCGATAGAACGGCAACCATGGCGGTCTGCAGGTTGAGCGGGAGCCGTTTGAGCGTCTGGTCGCGCGGGTTTCGGGGGCGCGCCGATTGAACGCCGCCGACATGCCTCCGACTGCCGTCGGCGCCAACTCCGGCCCGCTCCTTGCGGACGTAGACCGGTTTCGCCCTGACTGCGGGAACGGCCTGTACCGCTGTCCGGCCTGAGTAACCTGCTGCAACCGCTTTGATCACCCGTTGACCGCGCCCCCGAGGATCGTCGCCTGCACTGAAAACCAGGGACGTTCCGATGTTGGGAATCAAGCCTGAAGGGAGTGCACTGACGTGGACGAAGACGTCCTTGCCACCGTCGTTTGGCCGGATGAACCCGAACCCCTTGGCCCCGTCCCATCGAACCAGCGTTCCTTCGCGAAAGCGGTTTCTGTCGGTTTGAATATCCATATCGGTCTCTTTGGCTTGTTGCAACGACGTCCCGAGCTCCGGGGATCACGAGTTAATTGATCATCTTGTCCGCACCGCGCGCACTTGAGGAGACTCGTCGCCCGTTCCTAGACCATCGAAGCCGGTCGCGGCATCGATCATGATCGGCGATGTCAGCGGCGCGCCGTCCAACCACGGCCGGCCATCCTCCCCCAGTCGCAGCCGTCCTTGCGCGAACCAGCCGACGGCCCGCGGATAGATGACGTGCTCCTGCGCGAGCACCCGTTGCGCCAATGTCGCTGCATCCTCTCCCGGATGGATGTCCAGTCGAGCCTGAATGACGACGGGTCCGCCGTCGAGCTCGGGTGTGACGAAGTGGACACTGGCGCCATGCTCGCGCTCTTCGGCATCCAGTGCGCGCTGATGGGTTTGAAGCCCCCGGAATTTGGGTAGGAGCGAGGGATGGATGTTGAGCATCCGTCCGGCATAGTGCTCTACGAAAGAGGGTGTGAGGATGCGCATGAAGCCGGCCAAGATCACCAGGCCGGGCGCGTAGCGATCGATCAGGGCGAGCAGCTCGGCCTCGTAGGGCTCGCGTCCCGCGAAGTCGCGATGGTCCAGCACCTCGGCCGGGATACCGGTACGCCTGGCCCGTTCCAGGCCGAAAGCATCCGCGCGGTTGCTGATGACGGCGACGATCTCGAAAGCCCCGCCGTTTGCCGCTTCGTCCATCAAGGCCTGCAGGTTGCTGCCGCTGCCCGAGATCAGGGCGACGACGCGCAGGCGTCCGCCATCAGGCATGCGCGGCCTCGCCGATATAGCGTACCGACGAGGGCCCTTGACCCGCCTCGACCTGTCCGATCACACGCGCATCCTCGCCGCCGGCGCGCAGCAGCTCGAGTGCTTGATCGAGATCGCCTGCGTCGACGACAACCACCATCCCGATCCCGCAGTTGAAGGTCCGCAGCATCTCCGCATCCTCGATGCCGCCCTTGGACTGGAGCCAGTCGAAGACCGCAGGGCGGGTCCAGCTCGCGAGGTCTAGGACGGCGCGGGTGTCGTCAGGGAGCACCCGCGGCAGGTTCTCGGTCAAGCCGCCGCCGGTGATGTGGGCGAGGGCGTGCACCCGGATGGCGCGTGTCAAGGGCAGGACGGACCCAACATAGATCCGCGTCGGCGCCAGCAGTCGCTCGCCGAGGCTGACGCCGTCCAGATCTTCGCCGAGATCCGCACCGCTCACCTCGATGACCTTGCGGATCAGCGAATAGCCGTTGGAGTGCGGACCGGACGCGGCGAGCCCGATCAGCGCGTCGCCCGGTCGGACCCGGTCCGGGACGATGAGATCCGCCTTCTCCGCGATTCCGACACAGAAGCCGGCGAGGTCGTAGTCGCCCGGGCGATAGATGCCGGGCATCTCGGCCGTCTCGCCGCCGGTCAGGGCGCAGCCGGCGAGCGCGCAGCCGCGTGCGATGCCCGAGACGACGGCTGCGGCGACCTCGACATCGAGCTTGCCGGTGGCGTAATAGTCGAGAAAGAACAAGGGCTCGGCGCCGCTGACCAGGATGTCGTTCGCGCACATGGCGACCAGATCGATGCCGATGCTGTCGTGTCGACGCAGGTCGATCGCGAGCTTGAGCTTGGTGCCCACCCCGTCCGTGCCCGAGACCAGCACGGGTTGCCGATAATCGGCAAGCGGGAGCTCGAAGAGCGCCCCGAACCCGCCGAGACCGGTGATAACGCCGGGTCGAGCGGTGGCGGCGGCGAGCGGCTTGATGCGCTCGACCAGTCGGGCGCCGGCGTCGATGTCGACTCCTGCGTCGCGATAACTGAGGGATGGCGATGAGGACGTGGCTGAATCCTGCGTCACGCTTTGGCTCCAAGGGACGTGTTTGACCGGCTATTCTAGCAGTCCGGCCGGGCCCGCAGTACGGGCGATGGACCCGGTCGGCGCCGCCGGGCGGGTCGGTCGCGACGGCGAGTGTGCACCGCGACGGGGCATTGGCCTTGGACAGACGCCACGGACCCGACTAGCATCAACCGGAGAGGCATCAAGGTTTGGTGCCGCCCCGGCGATCGGAGTGTGTACGTGCAGCTCAGGGATCTTCCGAATATCATCAGCGTCCTGCGACTCGTCGCGGTCGCGCCCGTCATGTACCTGCTGCTCCGCCAAGAGTATGGATGGGCCTTGGTCCTGTTCGCCGCGGCGGGGGCGTCGGACGGCCTGGATGGCTATCTGGCGAAACGCTATGACTGGCGCTCGCGCTTGGGCGGGATCCTGGATCCGCTCGCCGACAAGGCATTGCTGGTCGCGTGTTTTTTGATCCTTGGTTGGCAGGGGCTGGTTCCGGTTTGGTTGGTGATTGCGGTAATCCTGCGCGATCTGGTGATCGTCACCGGTGCCGTCGTCTACAACTATCGTGTCGAGGCGGTCGAGGCCGCGCCTCTGCCGATCAGCAAGCTCAACACCGTGCTCCAGATCCTGCTGGTTGTGATGGTCATCATGGCTGCGGGTCCGCTTGAGCTTCCGGAAGGCTTGATCGAGACGATGATCTGGGCCTGTTTCGTGACCGTCGTCGTCAGCGGCGCGCAGTATGTCTGGATCTGGGGCCGCAAGGCGCGGCAGCGCGGTTGGCGGGAGCATTGAGCTTTCGGCGGCGCGCCCGGTCATCGAGACGGGAACCTTAGCGACAAGGGGAATCGAGACATTGTTCGGCCAAGCGCGCAATCGTTAGACTAGAGACCGATCAGGCCCGCCCTAGGCCTGGCGCACGGCAGTTCAAGGGAGGCTCGGTTGGCATCATCACTGCGGGTCGCACGGGTCGACATCAGCGGCTATCGACTGCCGACCGAGGAGCTTGCCGGGCTCGACGACCTGCATCGGGAGCTTCAGACCCTCATCCGCAGACATCTGCCGGGGGTCGCCGCGTCGGTCTTCACCTTGCCCGTACCCTGCGCCGACGGCAAGACGGTCGACTGGTACAGCGATCTGCCGGGCCAGCCGACGCGGTTGACCGCTCTGCCGGCCGCGCGCCGCGCCGCCATGAAGGCCAAGCTCGAGGAGCGGCTGGATGCCTTGCGACGGCTCGCCGATGCGCTGCCGACCCGGGTGAAGGGCTCCGAGTCCATCGCCGCCCTCCTGCGCGCAGCGACCCGGTATCCGGACGACTCCCATGTCTATGTGATCGGCGACGAGCCCGTGCTCACGCTCTGGGGGTTCGTGCTGGTGGAAGAGACGAGGCGTGGGCGTTCCAATGGCCCGGTCCTAGCCTCCGCTTCCGCGTCCGAGACGCCTGTGCGTCGTCGCTTCCGCTGGGGTTGGGCCGGTGCAATTGTGCTGATCCTCGGGGCCGCTCTCGCAGGCGGCGGCTGGCTCTGGCTCGATCGGCGCGAGGCCGATTCGCTCGCCGCCGAGCTTCAGGCCGCGCTCGCTACGGCCTGTGCGGGGCCGGATCGGCTCGGGGCCCTTGCCCTGCGGATCGATCGGCTCGATCCGCAGGGCAAGGGCTACGCGGAGCTGCGTGAGCGGATCGCCGTCGAGCAGGCCCGCTGCGCCGCGGCCGAGTCGCTCGATCGCGAGGTGATCGCCGCCGATTGGGATTGCACGCGGCTCGCCGAGATTCGACAGGGTCTGGCCGGGTCGGACGGCGAGTCGCCGACGCGGGGACCGGATCTCGACCGCGAGCCCTTTGCCGGCATCCTCGCGCGGCTCGACGGGCGCATCGGTGTCTGCGAGACCTCGGCCCAGGCGGCGGCCGAGCTGGAGCGTCGGCTCGGCAACTGTACCGAGCTGACCGAGCTGGGCGTTGCGGTCGGTCTGCCCGCGCCCGAGCCCGAGCAGGCGTCGGAGGTCGCACGGGACGAGACGCCTTGGCGACCGGTCCGCGAGCAACTTACCCGCGAGCTTGTACGCTGCGCCGAGGCCGATCGGCTCGCCGTCGCGCTGGATGCAGCCTTGGAGCAACACGACGGCGGTTGTTCGGCCATCCTGAAGCTGGATCGCGAGTCGGCGGGTCTGGATGTCACCCGGCCTCCGCTCGCGGCCTTGCGGGAGCGACTCGACACCGAGCTTGCCCGCTGCGCCCGCGCCCAAACCTATCGCCAGAAGCTGGTGGATGCTCAAATGGACTGCGCCGCCTTGCGGACGCTCGATCGCGAGCTGGCCGCCGAGGACGCCGAGCGCGAGCCGCTTCGCGCGATCCGCGGTCGGCTCGACGAGGCGCTGTTGCGCTGCGACACCCTGAAGAAACTGGAAAAGGCCGTCGGCGAGGGACTTAAGCAACCATGATCGGACCTTTACTACGCACCGGAACACTCACCGACTATCACCCGGTCGGCGCCGTCGGCCACCCGGTGTATCTCGCCGCGGCCCAATTGCGCGCCGCCTTGGCTCGTCGGCTCGGCCCGGATCTGGCCGACAGCTTCGCCATCCCGCAGCGCAACGAGGACGGCGATACGCTGGATTGGTACGCCCCGCGCCCCGGTCCGGTCGTGCCCTGGAGTGCCGCGAGCCCCGAGGAGCGGCTCTCGGCCCAACACCAGCTCTTGGAGAATCGCACCCGGATCGACGAGCTTGCGCGCACCATGCAGGCCGAGCCGGACCCCGAGCGTCAGGTCTTCGCCCGGCTGCTCGCCCACGTCTTCAACTTCCCGGACGAGGACCACGTCTATCTGGTCGACGGCCGCCCGGTCGTGAGCTTTTGGGGCTTTGTCCGCGATCGCGAGGCGGTCGGCTCCGACCCCTTGGTGAATCTGGAACGATTCGCCGCCCCGCCGACCGAGTGGTCGCTCGACCTGACCGACGAGCCTCGGCAAGACCCGAGTCCGAACCCGGACCCGGTGGCTCGCCGCGGTCTTCCCTGGTGGATCTGGTTGCCGCTTCTCCTGCTCGCGTTGATTCTGCTGCTTCTCTTCCTGTTGCGCGGCTGCGTGCCCGACGCTTCGACGCCCTTCGCCGAGTGGGCCCCGGAATGGGTTCCGGACTGGGTTGCGGAGGAGCTCGCGCCGATCCTCTCGGAGCCGCCCGCCGAGGATCCGCTCTTGGTCGACCCCTCGATTCGGGACGAGTCGGTCATTCGCGATGTGACGATCGATTCCGGACAGGTCCGGGATCGCACCCTGATCGAGCGTGACCTGCGAAGCGACCGAACGACCGACGCCAGCGCCATCTCGGTGACGGACGAGGACGTCGCAATCGACGAGACGAGGGTTTCGGGGAGCGAGTCGACAAGCGTGACGGACGAGACCGATAGCCTGTCCGAAGAGGCTGCGGTCTTGGACGAAACGATCGGAACGGATGCGGGGGAGGGGGCCGAGGAGCAGCCTGTGGTCCCCGGCGAGGAGCTTGATCCGGATGCGTCCGAGACCATGCCGATCGAGGGCGAGGATGCGGGCGCGGATGCCGAGCTGCCTTTGGCCGATCCGCTCCCGAGCGACCTGCCCGCGGACGATTCGGCCCCGACCGATCCCACCGGCGACGAGCCCTTGCCGACCGATCCAGCCGCAGCCGATCCCGGTCCCGCTGATTCCACTCTGTCCGATCCGACAGCGGCCGATGCCGACGCGGCACCTGAGGAGGGACAGACGGCCGAGGAAGAATCTGCCGAGCCGCCCACGGGGCTGGACACCTCGGACGCCGTCTCGCCCGAGGAAGGCACCGAGCCGCCGACGGGTGAGGGCGATGCAATCCCGGCGACGCCAGGTCTCCCCGGCTCGACCGCTGGCGAACCCGAAGGCGCGCCCGACGCGGTTACCGGCACCGTACCGGCCAAGGGCGGCACGGCCGGACCGAGCACTGAGCCGGGCGCGACCCCTCAGGCGCTGAGCGGACTGACCAGCGGCTGGCGCACCGCCACCTCCCTGCAAGACCCCAAGACAGGTCTGCCCATCCAGATGGAATACCGCACCCAAGAGGGTCAGGGTCAATTGCGACTCAAGCGCCACGACGGCAGCATCTGCCAAAGCGGCGCCGCGGCATCCGTGAAGGGCGAGCGTCTGGTGATCGACAGCAGCGGCGATATCCGCTGCGCCGACGGCACCAACTTCGGTCGGCCGAGCGTAGAGTGCGCGCCGGGCAAGGACGGCAAACCCGACTGCGTCGGCCGTTATCCCGGCGGTGGTACCTTCTCGCTCGACGTGCAGGGTGCGGCGGGCGAATGAGCGGACGGAACCTGGTTGCGCGAGGGCGTTGTAGGTTGTGCCGAGCGACAGCGAGGCACAACTCGCCGGCGGATGTTGTGCTTCCTGACGTCAGCACAACCTACGCGCCTGTCGCGTGAGCTCGACGTTTGGTGCATCCACAGCCCTTAGCGGGGACGCGGTCTAAAATAATATGTTTTTTAATAGATTAAACCGCGCCGGCTCCAACGGTCGTCAGGTCTACCGAGGCCGACCCCATCCAAAAACATCGCATTCCGCGCCGGGCGCGGTTTAGGTCACAGGCCATGCTCGCGAGACTGGTGAACTTCGAAACCAAGGTGACGCTGATTGCCGACAGCGGTGTTCAGTTCCTCGACTTCGGCTTGACCCTCGCGTTGCGCAAGGCCCTGCCGGGCGAATTCGTGGTGCAGGAGAGCAACCGCTCGCTGGCGCGCCTGCTCTATGACGAGCGCACCAATCAGCTCTACTGGCCCGACCGTCCGAGCATTCCGTTGAAGTCTCAACTGAGCGTTCCGGTCGACGACTCCGCGCGCCTGCTCGACGGCATCTGGCTGCCGGTGCCCGTGCTGCGACTACACCCGCCGAGGCGCTTCGCGGCCGGCCCCGAGACCTGGGCACGGTTGCGCCTCTTGGCCCTGTCCGCGGAGGAGGCCGCCGCGACCGATCACACCCATCGTCTGACCCTCGCCATCGACACCAATCTGCTGGCCGACGCCGAAGACCTGCGCTATCTAGCCCCGACGGAGGCCGATGTCGGCGCGGGTGCGGCCTTCGCCTTCGCGCACCGCGCGCACGAGATCGGCTGGTTCCCGGAGCTGCCCTGGGTGGCGGGCTGGATCCAGGAGGTCTTCGACGAGCGTGCCGGCCCGCGCCTGCGTCTGCCGCCCGAGGACGTGGAGGCGGAGCGCGAGCGTCTCGCACACCATGCCCATTATCTCAACCTGCTCGCGGTCATCGGCGAAGCCGGCTGCATCCCCGAGATCAAGCTGCTCGGCAACAAGGCGACCGACGTTCAGCCGGCGGTGCCGGTCGACATGGTGCTGGACGTCGGCAACTCGCGCACCTGCGGCATCCTGATCGAGCAGCACGCCAAGGAGGGCGACGTCCTGGGACGCCGCTACGAGTTGGAGCTGCGCGATCTTTCACAGCCGCAGCATCGCTACAACGAGCCCTTCGAGAGCCGCGTCGAGCTGGCGCAGGCGACCTTCGGCAAGGAGCACTGGGCGCACAAGAGCGGACGCGCCGGTGCCTTCCTCTGGCCGACCATCGCCCGCGTCGGTCCGGAGGCCGCGCGCATGGCCGGGCGTCGTCGCGGGACCGAAGGGGCCACCGGTATCTCCAGCCCCAAACGCTATCTCTGGGACGAGGACCGCTTCGACACCGGCTGGCGCTTCAACAGCGCCTTCGTGCGCACCGAGATCGAGCCGATGGCCACGGCTGCGCCCTTCTGCAATCTCATCAACGAGGTCGGCACCGCGCTCTACACCTTGCCCGAGGCCGACCGTATGCCGGTCTTCATGCCGCACTACTCGCGCAGCGCCATGATGATGTTCATGCTGGCCGAGGTGCTGACCCAGGCGCTCTGCCAGATCAACAGCCCGGCGCAGCGTCTGCGTATGCCCACGGCCGATCTTCCGCGGCATCTGCGCACGCTGATCCTGACGATCCCGCCCTCGATGCCCAAGCAGGAGCGCGATCTTTTTGCCGAGCGGATGCACCAGGCCGTCGGGCTGGTCTGGAAGGCGTTCGGCTGGCATCCCGAAGATGCCCCGATCGAGGGCCCCGGCGCCGAGCTGGCCTGGCCCCCCTTCCCGACCATCGAGGTGCGCTGGGACGAGGCGACCTGCAGCCAGGCGGTCTATCTCTACAGCGAGATCCAGAACACCTTCGCCGGGCGTGCGGAGGAGTTGTTCGCGATCGCCGGACGGGTCCGCGATGCCGAGACCGGGGGGCGAACCGCAGGGGAGGGTCCGCGCCTGCGGATCGCTACCGTGGACATCGGCGGCGGCACGACGGACCTCGTCATCAACGACTATCTGCTCGAAGGCGGTCGCACCGGTGCGAATCGCACCATCGTGCCCGAGCAGCGCTTTCGCGACGGCTTCAAGGTCGCGGGCGACGACATCCTGCTCGAGGTCATCGGCGCGACCCTGGTGCCGGCCCTTAAGGAGGCGGTCACCGCGGCCGGGGTGGAAGAGCCCGACGCCCTGCTTTCGCGCCTCATCGGCGCGGATCCGGTCGATGTCCAGGAGGGGATGCTCCGCCAGCAGTTGGCGTTGCAGGTCCTTTACCCGGCCGGGCTCGCGGTGCTCAAGGCCTACGAGCGTTTCGATCCGGTCCACGGCAGCGAGCCGCATACCCTCGCACTCTCCGAGCTGGTCGCCGAGATCAGTCCCGAGGGGCCGACCGATGCGGTCCTGGATTGGTTCGCCGGCGGCGTGCGCGATGCGACCGGCGGGACGGTCACCGGCTTTTCGTTGCTGGACTGCCCGGTTCGGCTCGATCTCGACCGCACCCATCAATTGTTCATGGAGGAGCGCCTCGAGGTCACCCGCGCCGTGCGCTCACTGTGCGAGATCGCGCACCTCTACGACTGCGACCTGCTTCTGCTGACCGGTCGCCCGTCGCGCCTGCCGGGCTTCCAGGCGCTGGTGCGCGCTCTCTTGCCGTTGCCGCCGGATCGAATCATCGCGATGCACGACTATCGCACCGGGGCCTGGTATCCCTTCAATCGGCGCGGCCGCATCGCCGACCCCAAGACCACGGCTGCGGTCGGCGCCATGCTCTGTCTGCTCGGGCAGGGGCGGTTGCCCAACTTCTCGTTCCGAGCCAACGCCTTTCGCCCCTACTCGACGATCCGCTATCTCGGCATGATCGACCGCAACCGAATGATCAAGGCCGGCGATGTCTATTACAGCGGCGTCGACCTCGACGACCCCGAGTACCAGTTACCCGAGACCACCATCCCCATGACCGGCGTGATGCATATCGGTTATCGTCAGCTCGCCGCCGAGCGTTGGGGTGCGCAGCCGCTTTATCTGCTCGACTTTGCCGACGACGAGGTTCGCCGTCTGCTCTACACGCAGGGCGGCGTGCTCCAAGTCCGTCTGGAGCGGATGCGCGGGGTGAATGCCGAGCGGTTCCGGGTCGCCGCCGTGGAGCTTGAAGGCGGACGCGCCTTCGGTCGTGGTGTCGTAGCGCTGAAGCTCAACACACTAGCCAGTATCGGCTTCGATCAGGACAGCTATTGGCTCGACAGCGGGTCGATCTTCAGGTGAGCGCGGCCGAAGCTCTCGAAGCAGGGGGCTTACAACCAACCGCCGGCGGAAGTTGTGCTTCCTATCGTCAGCACAACCTACGGCGCTGCCTTTTTATGGGTGATCAAGCGAAGAAACCATGACCGAGACATCGCACGCGTCACGCGCAGCCGACCTGATTCGCCGCAGCCGCGCGCTCTACGAGGGCAGCGGCGAGGCGATCGATTGGGTCGCCGAGACGCGCCGCCATTCCCAGCGGCTCGATCGCGAGTCCGACAGCCTGACCGATAAGCTCAGGCGCACGCGCAACCTCGCCACCCGGCTCGGACGCGCGGCCGGTCGCTCGGTCAGCGTCGGCTTCTTCGGTCTGTCGCAGGCCGGCAAGTCCTATCTGATCTCCGCACTCGCGGCCGGGGAGAGCGGGGAGCTGGAGACCCAGGTCGAGGGCCGGCGGCTCAACTTCATCCAGCACGTGAATCCGCCCGGCCACGGCAAGGAGGCGACCGGTCTGGTGACCCGCTTCACGCGCCGTCCGAGCACGGCACCGCCGGGTTATCCGCTGGAGCTGTCGCTCTTCTCCGAGGTCGACCTGGCCAAGGTGCTCGGCAACGCCTTCTTCAACGACTTCGACCGTGAGCAGGTGGAGGTGGACCTCTCGCCCGGTCACTTGCGCCGCCATCTCGCCGCCTTGCAGGCGCGCCGCACCGCCGCGCCCACCGGCGGGGTGAGCGAGGACGACGTGGTCGACCTGCTCGAGTATTTCGAAAAACGCTTCCCCAAGACCACCGAGCAGCTCAAGGCCGACTATTGGCCGACCGCGATCGCGCTGGCGCCCTATCTGGAGCCGCCCGATCGCGCCGCGCTCTTCTCCGTCCTCTGGGGCGAGGTGCGCGAGCTGACCGAGACCTATCTGGCCCTGCGCCGGGGACTCGCCGAGACCGGTCACGCCGACGCATGCTTTGCCCCGCTCGCCGCGCTGGTGCGCACCGACCCAAGCGGCGAGCTGAGTCAGGGCGACAGCATCATGAATGTGGACATCCTGGAGCGGCTCGGGCGCGACGACGCCGACCGTATCGAGATCGTCCCGCGTCGCGGCGACACCCTGCTGCCGGCGGTTTCTCTGCCGCGCTCGCTGCTCGCGGCCCTGACCACGGAGCTGCGTTTCGTGCTGGCCGAGACGCCGCGTACCGGGCTCCTGGAGCAGGTCGACCTGCTCGACTTCCCCGGCTATCGCGGACGTCTCGCGGTTGCGAATCTGGCCGAGGTGCGCAAACAGCTCCAGGACGATCAGGTCGATCCGGTCGCCCAACTGGTGCTGCGCGGCAAGGTCGCCTTCCTCTTCGAGCGCTACACCGACGATCAGGAGATGAACCTTCTGGTGCTCTGCGCCCCCTCGCACAAGCAGAGCGATGTCAAAGACCTGGGGCCGGTTTTGGAGACCTGGGTCCATGCGACGCAGGGTGCGGATCCGGCCACCCGCGCGCGCCGCGATCCGGGGCTGATCTGGGCCTTCACCATGTTCGACTTTCGTCTCAACCCGGTCCCGAGCGAGACCGAGGACCTGATGCGCAAGGGCTGGGAAGGCATGATGAAGCTCGCCCTCCTGGAGCGCTTCGGCGCCTACGACTGGCTGCGCGAATGGTCGCCGGGTAAGCCCTTCGACAACCTCTTCCTGGTGCGCAAGCCGCGCATGGCGACCGCCGTGATCGAGACCGACGCGGCCGGCGAGCAGGCCATCCTCCCCGGCCAGCGCGCGCGTCTCGACCTCTTGCGGCGCACCTTCTGCGAGGATCCGACGGTCCGGAAGCATCTCGCGGATCCCCAAGCCGCCTGGGACGCCATGCTCAGCTTCAACGACGGCGGCATCGCACGTCTCGCCGCCTATCTCGGCCGGGTTGCAGCGCCCGAGGGCAAGCTCACCCGGATCGGCGAGCAGCTCGACGCGGGGATCGAGGAGCTCGTTCGGCATCGCTTCGGGCCCTATTTCCGCGCCGAGGGCGCGGCCGAGGTCGACAATAAACGCCGCCTCGCCGATCGGGTGATCGGGGCGCTGCGTCAGCGACCCAATCGCTTCGCCGCCTTGCTCGGCGCGCTGCAGCCGCCTAAGGAGGGGCTGCGGGCACTCTATCTGCGCTCCGACGCTGCGGCCGGTCAATCGGCGCCGCCGACCTCGGCCGCCGCACCCGATGCGGCCCGCACCCCGACGCCGAGCAGCGACGGCGGCCTGATCGATCTGGATGCCCTGCTCGGCGTGGCCTCATCCAGCTACCCCTCGGGCACGGACCGCGCGGCCAACAAGGGCAGCGGCGACGCATCGCCCCCCGCGGCGACCAACGAGAACGCCGCCCGCTTCGTCCGTGCGGTGCTCAGCTACTGGGTCGGTCACCTCAAGGCGCTGCCCGAGGATCCGCACTGGCTGCGCCATATGGGCCTGGACAAGGGTGCGCTCGAAGACCTGATCGGAGAGCTGATCACCGGCGCCGACCGCTCGGGTCTGGATCAAGCCCTGATCGGTCTGATCGACAGCGCCGAGTCCCAAACCGCCGCGATGCGCTCTCAACTGGCCGAGCGTCAGGTCTTCGTGACCGCGACGCGCGTCAATCGCTTCATCGATTATCTCGGTACCGACGACCTGCCGACCGACGACCGCCCGCGCTCCCTGGTCGGCCAACAGCGCTCGGTCTTTGCTCCGCCCCCGCCGATTCCGCCCCGCGGTATGCCCGTTCTGCCTGAGACCCCGGTGAACTTCCCCGCGCTCTATATCGTCGACTGGTTCGAGGCGTTCCGCGCGCTCGCCATCGCCAACGCCGGCCACGCCGCCGGGCGCGACATCTCGCCGGAGCAGAATGCCCGGCTCGGTCAGATCCTTGCCCTGGTTGCCGGGAGCAGCCCCGGAGGGGCTGTGGGGGCCACTTAAGGTGATTTCCGGAAAAGGATCTATCGGCAGAGTCGCAACCAGGAAGAATCGTCGAAGGCGTTGCTCGTTGTCGTTGTCGTAATCGGATTTCGGACGAACACGACAACGACAACGACAACGACAACGAAACATTCTGCGACGGTTTGCTCAAGACTGGCGGCATCAGGGACTCGATGCTTTCCAGACATTCGCTGTCCCCCTTGACCACACGATCCCGTCAACGCATTCAAACCCCAAAGACCACAGGTAAACCCCGATGGCCCTGAAGATCGATCTCCACCCGGCCGGACCGGGTTCCGCCCGGCTGTTGATCGGAGGCGCACGACCGAGCCCCGAGACGGTCTCGCTCGCCCTGCAACGCAACGACGGGCGCTACCTTGGACTCGATCGCCAATGGCAGGTCACACCGCACTGGCACCCGATCTTCACCGCCGCGCCCCTATCCGACGGCCTCAGGCTCACCCTGGATGCCGACCTGGTCGACAGCATCGTCGGCGTCGGCGGTGCGCCGCTGCGCGTGGTCGTCAGGCTCGACGGCGTCGAGGATGCCGGCACCCTTCGGATCCGCGGCGAGTTGATCGGCTCCGGCGCCGCCGCACCGCGCTCGGCATCCAGGGATCCGTTGGAAGAGACCATCAGCGTCCGCAGACCCGGAGCCGAGTCCACGCGCGACGCCGAGCCTATTTCCGACGCCGACGACTTCTCGCTCGACCTCGAGGGTCATGCGGATCCCCGACCAACCCCGCGCCCCGCGGCACGCTGGCCTTGGTTCGCACTCGCCGCGGTCTTGCTCTTGGCCTGCGTCGGCCTCGGCGCCTGGTCGCTCGGCTGGTTCGGCGAGACGCTGCCGTCGGATCCGGATGTCGCTCAGCTCGTCGAGCCGACCCCGGACCTCTCGCCCGCCCGAGTGGACGAGCCGGAATCCCAACAATCGGACGAAACGACAACGCCGTCGGACCCCGCCCCGGCCCTCACCGGCATCGCGCTGGCGAGCCGTTTCCTCGCCGACGGACCGACCCCGGCAGCCATCTTCGAGCGTGCCGAGCGGCTTGAGCAGGCCGGCGATTGCCCCGCCGCATATGCACTCTACAGCGAAGCCGCCAATGCCGACCCCACCTTCGCAGCCCGCCTCGCGCGTCGCTACGACCCACTCACCCATCGCCCCGGAACCTGCATCGTCGCCCCCGACATCCCCTATGCGATCGTCTACTACAGCGACGCCGCAGACGCAGGCGACATCGAGATCCAGCGTCGCCTCGGCCAACTCATGGCCGAGCACGAGGCCTCCGGGCCGACGCATGAAGCGGGGCTTGGTTGGCTGCGGAAGGCCGCCGCTGCGGGTGATGAGGAAGCCACGCGGGCGATCGAGCGCTTTGGTGGGGGGCGGTGATCACCGGGGTCGAACGATCGGTCGCCCCCGGTTGCTCGGGCTGCCGATGCTCGAGGACACCATCGTCACCATCGATGGGATAGAGTCCGACCAAGATCGCCGAGCAAATCGACGAGGGCGGCAGCGGGGGTGATCATCTTTTTGGTCATGGTTTCAATCCTGAAATGAGTTTAAGGCCGGTGTTCGGGACGTGGTCTCGGAGAGCCGTACCCCGGAGGTGTTTCTTGTGATGGCCGGGGCGGGTCGCCTGCGAGCTGTCTCGGATTCACGAACCCGCTTTCGGCCATCGCAGTTAAAGACCAGGAAAAGCTCGGTTCTTTCAATCGGCTCGCAGCGATTTCGGCTCTCGAGAGGCGGATTTAGGGCCGACCTGAATTTACGGACTTTTTACGGGAGCCGATGCCGAGGACATGGAAAATGTCCACCGATCACCCATCGGTTCGGATGTTCCCTCGCATGCAGGCCGCGCTCGTTGCTCGAACGCTCGGAATCTTTCTCGTCCTCTTCAGTGCGGCCTTGTTGCCGCCGCTGGCGGTTGCGCTTCTTTACAGCGACGGCGAGGCGGATCACTTCGCGCTGTCCTTGCTGGTGAGTCTCGCTGTCGGCTTGATGCTCTGGCTGCCGACCCTGAAGTATCACCAAGCGATGCGCAACCACGACGGGTTCGTCATCGTGGCCATGCTCTGGGTCGCAATGAGCCTGCTCGGCAGTCTGCCTCTGATGATCGGGATAGGGTTGGATCCGGCCGATGCGGTCTTCGAGTCGGTCTCCGCCTTCACCACCACGGGGGCGACCGTCATCGTCGGGCTCGACGATCTCCCGCCGTCGATTCTGTTTTTCCGCCAGGAGATGCAGTGGCTCGGCGGGATCGGCTTTGTGGTCTCGGCGATCGCGCTCCTGCCGATGCTCGGCGTGGGCGGGATGCAGCTCATGCGGGCCGAGACACCCGGACCGATGAAGGACGACAAGCTCACGCCGCGGATCGCCCATACCGCGCGTGCACTCTGGATCCTCTATCTGTCGATCACGAGCGTCTGTGCGCTGCTCTATTGGATCGCCGGGATGACCCCCTTCGATGCGATCGCTCACAGCCTGACCACGGTCTCCACCGGAGGCTTCTCCACGCACGATGCCAGCCTGGCCTATTTCGACAGCCTTTTTATCGAGGGCATCGCAACCGTCTTCATGCTGATCGGCGGGATCAGCTTCAGTGTCCATTATCTGGTTTGGCAGCGGATCTCGCTCCGGCCCTATTGGGACAGTCCGGAGGTCAGGGCCTTTCTCGCCGTCGTGCTCGGTGTCGTGCTGATCGCGACCCTGGTGCTGTACCTGGAGGGGGCTAAAGCATCGCCGGGCGAAGCCCTGCGCTACTCCGCCTTTACCGTCGCCTCGGTCATCACCAGCACCGGCTTCGGCATCGACGACTTCTCGGTGTGGCCCACGCTGCTGCCGATGCTGCTGATCTTCATCAGCTTTGTCGGCGGCTGCGCCGGCTCGACCGCCGGCGGCATGAAGGTCATTCGCTTCGTGGTTCTCGGCAAGCAAGTCGGCATCGAGCTGCGCCGCCTGGTTCATCCCTCCCACGTCCAGCCGCTCCTGGTCGGACGACAGGTCATCAAGAACCGGACATTGGAGGCGGTCTGGGCCTTCTTCGGGCTTTATGTCGGGACCTTCGTCGTGTTCATGATGGCGCTGATGACCCTGGGCATGGATGCGATCACGGCGTTCGGCTCAGTGGCGACCTGCATGAACAACCTGGGGCCGGGGCTCGGCGAGACGGCGGGCAACTTCGCCACCGTCTCCGATCCGCAGAAGTGGATCTGCGCCCTGGCCATGCTGCTCGGTCGGCTGGAGATCTTTACCTTGTTGGTGTTGTTGACGCCGGGGTTTTGGAGGGATTGAGCTCACCGCTCCCCGATAAACCGGTACCCCACGCCGGGCTCGGTCTCCAGATAGCCGGGCTCGCTCGGATCGTCGCAGAGCTTCTGCCGGAGCCTGCCGATCACGATCCGTAGATAGTGCGTGTCCTCGACGTGGCTCGGACCCCAGATCTCGCGCAGCAGCTGGGATTGGGTAACGACCCGGCCGGGTTGGGCGACCAGCGCTTGGAGGACGGCGTATTCCTTGCGCGAGAGGTGGACGGGTGAGCCGTCGAGCGTAACCAGGCGCAGGCCGAGATCGATCCGCAGGTGCCCGTCGTCGAAGAGTCCGCCGGGTTTGGCCGCGTCGCCGACGCTGCGCAGCAGGTTGCGCACGCGCGCCAGCAGCTCCTGAACCCCGAAGGGCTTGGTGACATAGTCGTTGGCGCCGCCGTCGAGGGCCAGGACCTTCTCGGTCTCCGAGTCACGCACGGACAGGACGAGGACCGGGACCGACGACCAGGCCCGGATCTCGGCGAGGACCGTCTTGCCGTCCGCATCCGGAAGCCCGAGGTCGAGGATGACCAGGTCCGGGGTCTGGGTCGCGGCCAAGCCCAGACCCGCCTCCGCGTTGTCGGCCTCGATGACCTGATAGCCCTGGCTCCTGAGGCTGATCCTCAGGAAACGTCGGATCTGCTCCTCGTCGTCGATCACCAGTATGCGGGCGGTGGTCACGGGTCGTCTCTCCTCCGGTTCGAGGTGTGTGCGCAGACCGTTCGACGGGTGTTCGGAGACTGAGTGACGTGGGCTCTCGATTTCATTCACCGCCTGTCTCCCCGTCGGTATCTGCACCCTCGGCGCCGGTGCTCGGGGGCATCTCGATGATCGGCAGCGCGATGGCGATGGTCGCCCCGCGACCACCGGGACCTTCGAGCGCCTCGATCCGTCCGCCGTGCGCACCGATCATCCCGCTGCAGATCGCGAGTCCCAAGCCGCTGCCCTGTTTGCTGCGATCGCCCTTGCTCCCGGTGAAGAACATGTCGAACACCCGCCTGCGGTCCTCCTCGGGGATCCCCGGCCCCTGATCGGAGATGGTCAGGCGCAGACTCTCGCCAGCCCGCGTCGCCGTCAATCGGATCTCGCCGCCGGGCGGGGAGAAGCGCGCGGCGTTCTCGATCACGTTGACCAGGGCCTGCTCGACGAGCGCGGGGTGCACATAGAGCAGCGGCAGGTCCGGGGCGATGGCTCGGGTGACGCGCAGCCCCTGGAGCGGCTCGCGCAGACGTCGCAGCGCCGCGTTGATCAGGTCGTCGATGCCGATCCAATCCCGCTCGATCCTCAGGGTGCCGTGGCCGAGCCGGGTCATGTCGAGCAGGTTCTGGATGTAGCGATTCAGCCGCTCGCCCTCGCTCAGGACGGCGTCGAGCAGCTCGGCGCGGTCTGCGGGCGAGATCTTGCCGTCGAGCGCGCGCAGGCTGCTGGCCGCCCCGATCATGGAGGCGAGCGGCGTGCGCAGGTCGTGCGACACCGACGACAGGAGCGCCGAGCGCAGCCGCTCGGTCTCCTCCGCCACCTTGGCCTGCTCCAGACGATCGGCCAGCCGGGTCCGGGCCATGGCGAGCGCGGCCTGGCTGACCAGCACATCCAGCGCGGCCAACTGGGCGGACGAGACCGGCGGCGTGCCGGCGAAGTCGAGCCCGATGACACCGAACGTCTCCTTCTCGATCGCCAGCGGGAGAAAACGCCAAGTCAGGCCCGACAGGGTCTCGGTCTGGGCACCGCTGGGTTGACGATGGTCGTAGGCCCACTGAGCAGCGGCGCGCACCTTGTCGTCCAGCGCCGCGGTCGCGCTGGAATGCGTGTCCGATCCGATCGCCTCCCGCAAGGCACCCGAGTCATCCGTCGGCGCGAGCAGGACGGTGCGTACGCGCAGGTACTCGGCCAGCGACCGCACCGTCTCTAGGCGCACGCTCGGCAGATCGGCGGCGGCGGTGAGACGCCGCCCGAGGTCCAACAGCGTCTGGGTCTGGGCATTGGTCGCGCGCAGGGCAATCATCTGACGACGCAGGCGACTCGCCAACTGGCCCCCCGCCAACCCCATGAGCAGGAAAAAGACGATGGTCAGGAGCTCATCCGTGCGATGCATCAAGAAGGTGTAGCGCGGCTCGGTGAAGAGAAAGTTGTAGAGCGCGGCACTGACGAGTGCCGTGACCAGGGCGGGTCCGAGCGTGGAGCGCACCGCGACCCAGAGCACCCCCGCCAGGAAGACGAGCGACAGATTGGCCAAGGGCAGGAGCGGCTCGAGGAGCGCGGCGATCGCGCCCGACGCGGCGATCACGCCCGCGGCCACGAGATAATCGCCCGCCGCGTCGAGCCGTCGTCGCCCCGGCTCGCGACGCCGTGCGCGGGCGATGGAGGAGGGCACAAAGGTGATCTCGAACTCGCCCCCCTCGCGCAGCAGACGCTGGCTCAGGGTCCGGCCGAGCAGCCCGGCCAGCCGGCGGTGCCGACTGCGGCCCATGACCAGGGTCGTCACGTTGCGGGCGCGCGCATAGCTCAGGATCTCCTCGACCGGATCCTGTCCGCGCAGCGTCACCACCTCGGCGCCCAGGCGCTCGGCGAGGTGAAAGACCCGCTCCACGCGCGCACGGCGCTCCGGGTCGCTGTCCCTCGCCTCGACATAGACCACACTCCAAGGCGCTCGACGGCGCTCGGCGAGGCGCCGGCCCAGGCGCACCACCTCCTCGTTGTTGCCCACGCCGTCGACCGCGACCAGGATCCGCGTGCGCACCGGCCAAGGGCCCTCGACACCGCGTCGACGCATCGCCGCGCGGACATCCAGGTCGATGCGCTCGGCCACCGTCTGGAGCGCAAGCTCGCGCAGCGCGGCCAGGTTGGAAGGACTGAAGAAACCGTCCAAGGCCGCTCGCGCCTGCTCGGGCACATAGACCTTGCCCTGCTTAAGGCGGTCGATCAGCTCGCTCGGGGTCAGATCCACCAGCACCAGATCGCGCGCCTTGGCGATTAGTGCGTCGGGGACGGTCTCGCGCATCCGCACGCCGGTGATGCGCGCGACGGCGTCGTTGAGGCTTTCCAGATGCTGGATGTTGACGGCGGTCCAGACATCGATGCCGCGTCCGAGCAGCTCCTCGATGTCCTGGTAGCGACGCGGATGCCGGGTGCCGGGGATGTTACGGTGCGCGAGCTCGTCGATCAGCACGACCGCTGGCGCGCGCTGCAGGATCGCATCCAGATCCAGCTCCTCGAAGATCCGGCCGCGATAGGGGATGCGTTGCCGCGGGATCAGCTCCAACCCCTCGGCAATGGCCTCGGTCTCCGCGCGTCCGTGGCTCTCGATCAGTCCGATCACCAGGTCGACACCTTCGCTCCGGGCCTCTTGAGCGGCCTGCAGCATCTTGAAGGTCTTGCCTACGCCCGGCGAGGCGCCAAGGAAGATCTTCAGCCCGCCGCGACCGTTCTGCGCGACCTCCGAGAGCAGCGCCTCGGGATCCGGGCGATTCGGGTCCGACTCCGTCACGGCGTCCCGCTCGGACCGAGCGCGTCGAGTGCGAGGTTCAATCGCAGCACATTGACCCGAGGCTGCCCCAGCACGCCGAGCAGCGGCGGCTCGACCTGTGCCGTCACCAGCGCAGCGACCTGCGCCTGCGGCAGACCGCGCACCTCGGCCACGCGCGCCACCTGTATCCGGGCCGCCTCCGGGCTGATGTGCGGGTCGATGCCCGAGCCAGAGGCGGCGATCAGGTCCACCGGGATCCGCGTCGGATCGACAGCGTACTCGGCGGCGAGGGCGTGCGCGGTCGTCTCGGCTCGTGCCCGAAGCTGTGGGTTGCCGGGGGACAGATTGGAGCCGGCCACCCGGAAGGGATCATACCCGGCCGCCGAGGGTCGACCCCGAAAGTAGCCCGGATCGACGAATGACTGGCCCACCAACACCGAGCCGACGAGCACGCCGTCGCGCTCGATCAGGCTCCCGGTCGCCTGGTGCGGAAAGAGCCCGGCCGCGGACCAAACGCCAGTTAGGGGGTATAGTCCGCCGCACAGGAGGATCAAGACCAGGGCTGCGCGCATGGAACTCAGCCACCCGGTTGCGGGGAGCTCGGCGGGCGGTGTATGTCGGTGCGCTTGGAGTTTCGCTGTCATCGTAGGCTCCTAAACCGCGTCCAGAGCGAGATGCTCACTTTCGAGTGAGCTCGACGTTTAGTGCATCCACAATCCTGCAGCGTGGAAGCGATTTAAAATGACATATTTTTTAATATCTTAAACCGCGCCTGCTCCAGCGGTCGTCAAGTCTGCCCAGGCCGGTCCCATCCAACAACATCGCATACTGCGCCGGGCGCGGTTTAAATCACCAGACTCAGTCCGAGGTCGATCCCCTTGATGGCGATGAAGGGCAGCAGCAGACCACCCAGACCATAGATCGGCAGATTGCGGCGCAGCAGCGCATCCGCGCTCGACGGGCGGATGCGTACCCCGCGCAATGCAAAGGGAATCAGCAAGGGGATCACCAGGGCATTGAAGATGACCGCGGCCAGGACGGCGCTCTCGGGGCTGTGCAGCTGCATCAGGTCCAGCGCCGCCATCGCCGGCACCCCGGCGACGAAGACCGCGGGGAGTATCGCGAAATATTTGGCGACATCGTTGGCCAGTGAAAAGGTGGTCAAGGCCCCGCGGGTGACCAGGAGCTGCTTGCCGATCTCCACCACTTCGAGCAGCTTGGTCGGGTCCGAATCCAGGTCGACCATGTTGCCGGCCTCTTTGGCCGCCTGCGTCCCCGAATTCATCGCCAGGCCAAGATCGGCCTTGGCCAGGGCAGGCGCGTCGTTGGTGCCGTCGCCCATCATGGCGACCAAGCGCCCCTCGGCTTGCTCGCGGCGGATCAGCTCCAGCTTCTGCTCCGGCGTCGCCTCGGCGACATAGTCGTCGAGGCCTGCCTCCGCGGCGATGGCCGCGGCGGTTAGCGCATTGTCGCCCGTGATCAGGACGGTGCGCACCCCGAAGGCACGCAGACGCGCAAAACGCTCTTTGATCCCCGGCTTGATGATGTCGCCAAGCGGGACGACGCCGAGCACCCGTCCCCGATCCGCTCCCGAATCGTCCTCTGGCAGCAGCTCGGCCACCACCAGCGGTGTCGCCCCGCCGCGCGCGACCTCCTCGACGACCCGGGTCGTCTCCTCCGGATAGAATCCGCCGTTCTCGGTGACGAATCGCCGGATCGCATCCGGCGCACCCTTGCGGATGCGCCCGCCGTCGGGCCGGTCGATCCCGGAGAGCCGGGTGCGCGCCGAGAAGGGCACGAAGCGGTCATCGACCCCGGCCGCCGCGCTCGCCCCGCGCTCGCGGGCGAGGGCGACGATGGATTTGCCCTCCGGGGTCGGATCGGCGAGCGAAGCGAGCAGCGCGGCATCGCGCAGCCGCGTCTCGGTCGCCTCGCCGACGGGGCGGAAATCCGTTGCATGGCGGTCGCCGTAGGTCACGGTGCCGGTCTTGTCGAGCAGCAGGGTGTCGATGTTGCCCGCGACCTCCACCGCCTTGCCCGATTTGGCGACCAGATTGGCCCGCATCGCGCGGTCCATGCCGGCGATGCCGATCGCCGGCAGCAGCCCGCCGATCGTGGTCGGGATGAGGCACACCAACAGGGCCACCAAGACGGTCGGCGACACCTCCGTGCCGACGAACCGGGCGAAGGGCAGCAGGGTCGCGACCACGACCAGGAAGACCAGGGTCAGGGCCGTCAGCAGGACGGTCAGCGCGATCTCGTTCGGCGTCTTCTGTCGCTTCGCCCCCTCGACCAAGGCGATCATGCGATCGAGCAGGGTCTGCCCGAAGACGGCCGTGACCTCGATCAGGATGACATCCGAGAGGACCTTGGTCCCGGCCGTGACGCCGCTGTTGTCGGTCCCGGCCTCGCGCAGCACGGGCGCGGACTCGCCGGTGACGGCCGACTCGTTGATGCTCGCGGCACCCTCGACGATCTCGCCGTCCGCCGGGATCAGCTCGCCGGCACGCACCCGGATCCGATCGCCCATGCGTAGATCCCGGGCGGCAACCTGCTCCTCGCGCTCACCCGCAAGTCGGTTGGCGAGCAGGTGGTCTCGGGTGGAGCGCAGACTGTCGGCCTGGGCGCGACCGCGCGCCTCGGCGATCACCTCGGCGGCGTTGGCGAAGAGCAGGGTGAAGAGGAGCGTGGCGGTGATCGCCAAATCGAAGCCGAAGGGACGGCCGCCCAAGAGTGCCTCGCCGGTCAGCCAGAGGGTCACCAGGGTGCCGACCCCGACGACGAACATGACCGGGTTGCGCGCCAGGGAGCGCGGGTCCAGCCTTATGATCGCCTGGCCGACGAGCCGGAGGAGGCTGCGGCCGGTCAAGGGGGCAAAGCGGGCCCGGGGCTTGCGCGATCTGCGCAGGACCGAGGCCATGCTGTCGTCCGGCTGCTTCGACAGGCTGCTCATGGCGCAAGCCCGAGCTGCTCGGCCACGGGACCGAGGGCGAGTGCCGGAAAAAAGCTCAAGAGTGCGAACATCAGGATCACCCCCAAGGTGAGGACCGCAAAGGAGGGTGTGGCCACGTTCAGACTGCCCGAGGTGGTCGGCGCGACCCGTTTGCCGGCCATAGCGGCGGCAATCGCGAGCGGGGCCAGGATCGGAATAAAGCGGCCGAGGATCAGGGCAAGCGCGCAGCTCAGGTTCCACCAGGGCGTGTCGTCGCCCAACCCTTCCAAGCCCGAGCCGTTGTTCGCATAGGCCGAGCTGTACTCGTAGAGGATCTGGCTCAAGCCGTGGAAGCCGGGATTGGAGGTCTGCGCGAGGCCCGGAACCGTCACCGCGACCGCGGTGAGAGACAGGATCAAGAGGGGCTGCAACAAGAGCGCGATCGAGATCAGCTTCATCTCCTTCGCCTCGATAGAACGGCCGAGAAATTCGGGCGATCGCCCCACCATCAGGCTTCCGAGAAAGGCAGCGAGTAGAAGAAACAGCAGATAGTTGATCAAACCGATCCCGACACCGCCGAAGGTCGCATTGATGAACATGCCCATCAGTGCCGCAAGCCCGCCCAAGGGATTGAAGGAATCGAGCATTCCGCTGACCGAGCCGTTGGAGGTCTGGGTGGTGAGGCTGCCCCAGAGCGCCGTGGCCGTCGCGCCGAAGCGGACCTCTTTTCCCTCCAGGTTCGGCCCCTCCGCGGCGATGCCGGCGAAGGCGGCATTGGGCTGGTTTTCCGACCAGATCGCCGGGCCGGACAAAGACGCCGAGAGCACCAGCATGACCGCGAAGATCGACAGGGCCAGGCGTCGTTGCCCGGTCAGATACGCGGCCGTGACCAGCAGCGCGACCGGGATGAGCAGGATCGCGACCGTCTCGACGAGGTTGGAAACGGGCGTGGGGTTCTCCATCGGCACCGCACTGTTGGCGCCGTACCAGCCGCCGCCGTTGGTCCCGAGCTGCTTGATCGCGACCATCGGCGCCACCGGACCGACCGGGATGCGCTGCTCGGCGACGGCGCTTTCATCCAGGGGCTGGATCACCCGCGCCCCCTCGAAGGTGCTTGGGACGCCCTGCCATGCAAGCAGCAGCGCCGTCACGAATGCCAGCGGCAGGAGCAGGCGAACGATGGTTCGCACCAGATCGACATAGAAGTGCCCGACCGCGACGTCCCCCGATGCGGTTCTCGACTGCGCACCCTCCGGCCCGAGCAGGGTCCGCAGGATGGCGACCAGTGCCGCGATCCCCGCCGCCGGCGTGATCACCTGCATGGCGACCACGGCGAAGAGCTGCGCGAAATAGGAGAGCTGCGCCTGACCCGCGTAATGCTGCTGGTTGGTATTGGTGATGAAGGCGGCCGTGGTATGCAGCGCCAGATCCCAGTCCATGCCGGGGATCCCGTCCGGGTTGAGCGGCAGCCAGCCTTGCAGCATCAGGATCGCAAATGCGATCAGGGCGATGACCAGATGCAGCTCGAGCAGCGCCTTGCCATAGGCGGCCCAGCCCATCCGGGCGGCGGGGTCGATCCCCATTGCGCGGTAGACGGCATGCTCCAGGGACCCGAAAACCCGATCGAGCCGGGTGGGCGTGGATGCATGAACCAGCGCGAGGTAGCGCCCCAGCGGCCAAGCCAGGAGCAAGACGACGGCGTAGACCAAGAACACCTCGTTCATAGCCGATCCACCCAGTCGATGAAGAGGAAGCAGAGCCCGAAAAGGCTCAAGAGGATAAAGACGCCGAGGATCGCCATGATCATCATCACGGGCTAAAATCGCTCGGGATGGATCAGGGCAAACAGCAGGTAGCCCGTGAGTGCGACGACAATGAGGAGAAGGGCGGTATCCATCGAAGACCGGTCTCGTTTGAAGGTCCTTGGATACGCATTCTAGGAAGGCCGGGCGTCAAGGCGCTATGTGACCCGGCAGGCGTCGGCGTAAAGTCTTCGTAAATCCTTCACGCCAAGGCGCGCGCATGTCCGACGAGCGCGCGGAACAGGGTGCGCTGACGTGGCAAATAGATGAGGAGCTCCGTGTGCCATTGCACGCCGACCGTCAAGTCGGCCTATCGATCTTCGATCGCCTTGACGATTCCGTCGAGATCCCGACCGCTTACGCGCAAACCGACCCCGATTGGGTCGATGGCCTAGTCGTGCAGGCTGTCGATGCGGCGACGACCGCGGCACAGAAGCCGGCTGATCACTGAGACGGCGTCGTCCACGCAGAGGGTCTTCAGCGGAAGGACCGGTCGTTCTCTGGATTAATCGGACATCGAACGAGCACTGCTCGGGCTGCCGGCGCGGACGCATGACCCGAGGTCGGTCCCGGTCGCAGCCAGAACCGCTTCGATCGCGGCAACGACCGCCTCGGGTCGATCCTCCTGGATGAAATGTCCGCTTCCCTGCGCCATCCGCAAATCGCCCTGCGGCGAAAGAGCAGCCGTCCGGTGCTGGATCTCCAGCCATAGGGCTTCGCGCTCGGCGGTATCCTGATGATCGGTCGCAACCAGGACGAGGAGCGGCACATCAGGGAGGTCCGGCCCCCTTTTCAGCGCTGCGACGCTCTCGGCGATGCCGGCCGATTCCCACGCCGACGGCGTCCCGGGTGTCTGCGGCTGCGTCGAGACAAAAGCGCCCTCGGGTTCGAGCGGGCTCGATGCATCGACAAGGACGAGGCCCGCGGTATGCTCCGGGAACAGTCGCGCGAACGCCTGGGCATAGAGTCCGCCGAGTGAATGGGCGACCAGGATGACCGGCGCGGATACGTCCAAGTCAGCAAGAATCCCGCGCAACTGAAGCGCGACATCATTCGCCAGGACCGGGGCATCGGGCGCGGGACGACTCGATCCGATCCCCGGGCGATCGTAGCGCACCACGAGCGCGCATCGGGCGATGGAGGAGGCAACCCGGTCCCAGCCTTCCATCTCCTCGCCGAGGCCGGAGATGAAGACCACGGGCCGGCCCCAGGTTCCTTCGATTCGGGTGGAGATCAGGCCCTCCCCGGTTTGCAGCAGCAGATCGTCGGCATTCACCGGCTGGAGCCACACGATCGCGCCCGCGAGGATTGCGGCAAGGCATCGCCGAGGGCACGGCCGCGTCGGTCCTTTGATCGGAAGGGGATGGATCCGGTGCTTGGCAAAGTCGATTCCCAACACAGCGATGTCCCGCATTCCGTTCTTCTCCGCCATCGATCTGCTCCGCAACCTCAGGTTGACGATGCTTCAAGCGCATCGCTCATCGATCGCGACCCCGCCCAGCCGGCGTGTCGTCGAGATCGTCGGCTCACGCAGTCTCAATCGCTCGCGGGCGCGACGCGCACGGCGGGTTTGTCGTCATCGGGCGGACCCGCCACCGGCGAGCCGGCTTTCCACGTCAGCAGGCGATGACCCCCTTCGGGAGTCGGGCGCAGCGGATCAAAGAGCATCGCCCGACGCCCACGTCTCTACGAGGCCACCAAGTCGCAACACTCATGTGCGAATCTCAGCCGATCGTCCGCAAGGCCACCGACCGCACACGCACGGCGAGGTTACACCATCACACCCGGCGAAAAGCTGTAGCTGTCCAGGATGTTGACATAGTTGGCGCGCTCGAGCTCCGCCGGGTTCGGGACCGAGATGGCGCTGACGCGTCCGCGGAAGTCTTCCACGGACTCGAATCCCTGCTCCTCCATCCAATCCTTGATACCCGCCAGGATCTGCGCGGTGTAAGCCGGCCCCTTGCCGAGGAGCACGCTGCACAGATGCACCACGTCGGCGCCGGCGAGCAGGAGCTTGATGGCGTCCGCGGAGGTGTGAACACCGCCGGTCGCGCCGAGCGAGAGGCCGTCGAAACGTCCGTAGAGGATCGCGATCCAGCGCATGGCGAGCAGGGCCTCGGCGGAGGTCGAGGGGTGCAGGCTCGATTGCAGACGCAGGCTGTCGATGTTGATGTCGGGCTGGTAGAAGCGATTGAAGAGGGCCACACCGTTGGCGCCGGCGGCGGCGACCTGGCCGACGAAGTTGCCGATCGAGCTGAAGCTCGGGGAGAGCTTCATGTTGATCGGGATCTGGATATGCCCGCGCAGCTCGCGCAGGAGCTCGAGGTAACGCTCCTCGACCTGCAGTCCGGTTTGGGTGACATCGCCGGCGACATAGTAGACGTTGAGCTCCAGGGCGTCGGCGCCGGCTTCTTGCAGCTCGGTCGCGTGCTTGATCCAGCCGCCGGGCGTGACGCCGTTGAGGCTCGCGATGACCGGGATGTCCAGTGCGTCCTTGAGCTTGCGAATGTTCTCTAGATAACGCTCGAGCGCGCCCTCGAAGTCATGATGAACGGGCAGAAAGCCGCTTTCGGCCTCGCCGAAGCCGATGTCCTGATGGTGTAGGAAGCGCACCATGCTTTCGGATTCGGCGGTCACGGCCTCTTCGAAGAGCGACCACATGATGATGGCCGCCGCACCGTGGTCTTCGAGCTCGCGCGCGATGGCGACGCTCTTGGACAGCGGCGAGGCGGAGGGGACCAGCGGATTCTTGATCGTCAGCCCGAGATAGTTGGTCGTGAGATCCATAGCGATTGCTCCGGAAAAGGTGTACGACGAATTGGGTGCCGAATGGGAGCACGTCGGCGGCCGTGTTCCGGACCGATCCGGCAGCGCCGGCGCGGATGCAGCCGCACCGCGTCGAGACCTGCCGGATCGGGCTCGTCGGCCCGACGCTCCTGCGTTCGCGTGTTAGCTCTCCTTGGGCGCCGCGTCCTTCGGAGCCGCGGCGGGCGCCTTCTGCACGGCTAGATGCGCCAACTGCTCGTAGAGCGTAAAGCGGGTCTGGACGTGCTTTTGGGCGAGCTGCAAATAGCGCTCGGCGGCCTCCGGATGGGTGCGGGTGAGGACGCTGAAACGGGTCTCCGAGGAGACAAAGTCACGATACGGGATGCTCGGCGGCTTGCTGTCGATGTGCAGCGGGTTCTCCCCCTCGGCGAGCCGGCGCGGGTCGAACCTGAAAAGGCCCCAATGACCCGAGTTGACCGCCAGGTCCTGCTGACGCAGGTTCTTCGACAGGTCCACACCGTGGGCGATGCAGGGCGAGTAGCAGATGATCACCGAAGGGCCGTCGTAGGACTCGGCCTCGATAAAGGCGCGGACCGTCTGCACGTCTTTGGCACCGAAGGCGACCTGGGCGACATAGACGTTCTCGTAGGCCATCGCCATCATGGCGAGATCTTTCTTGAAGGTCGACTTGCCGGCTGCGGAGAACTTGGCGACCGCGCCCATCGGGGTCGACTTGGAGGTCTGGCCGCCGGTGTTGGAGTAAACCTCGGTATCCAGGATCAATAGATTCACATTGCGCCCGCTGGCGAGCACATGATCCACGCCGCCGTAACCGATGTCGTAGGCCCAGCCGTCACCGCCGATGATCCAGACGCTGCGTTTGACGACCTGATCGCAGATGCCTTCCAGGGTGCGCGCATCCAGGTCCGGGATGCCCTTGAGCTTCTCCTTCAGGGCGACCACACGCTCGCGCTGCTCGAAGATCCCGGCCTCGTCGGACTGGTCGGCCGTGAGCAGACCCTCGGCGAGATCCTCGCCGATCTTGGGCGCAAGCCGCTTGATGATCTCGCGGGCATGGGCGGCCTGTTTGTCGACGGCGAGCCGCAATCCCAGACCGAACTCGGCGTTGTCTTCGAACAGCGAGTTGTTCCACGCCGGTCCGCGGCCCTCGGGGTTCGTAGTGTAGGGCGTCGTCGGCAGGTTGCCGCCGTAGATCGAGGAGCAGCCGGTGGCGTTGCCGATCAACATGCGGTCGCCGAACAATTGGGTGGCCAGCTTGATGTAGGGCGTCTCGCCACAGCCCACGCAGGCGCCGGAGAACTCGAACAGCGGCTCGAGCATCATGGCGTGCTTGATCTTTGTGCCGTCGAGCTTGGTGCGGTCGTATTCCGGTAGGGTCAGGAAGAAGTCCCAGTTCGCTTGCTCGGCGGCGTGCGTCTGCTCGGCCGGGACCATGTTGAGGGCCTTGCGGTTGGGGTCCTTGCGATCGCGGATCGGGCAGACATCCACACAGAGACCGCAGCCGGTGCAGTCGTCCGGGGCGACCTGGTAGGTGATGTGATGATCCGCCGGGAAGTCCTTGCCCTTGATCTGGACGTGCTGGAAGCTCGCCGGAGCAGCGTCCGTGAGCGCGGCCGGGAAGACCTTGGCACGGATGGCCGCATGGGGGCAGACCAGCGGACACTTGCCGCAATGGGTGCAGAGGTCCTCTTCCCATTTCGGCAGCTCGAGGGCGATATTACGCTTCTCGTATCGTGTGGTGCCGGTCGGCCAGGTGCCGTCGGCCGGCATCAGGCTAACCGGAAGACTGTTCCCTTTGCCGGCGATCAGGGTCGCGGTCACGCTGCGGACGAAGTCGGGTGCCGAGATCGGAACCACTGGCGGGCGCTCGAAGACACTGGTCGCCTGAGCCGGGACGCTGACCTGATGGAGTCCGGCGAGCGCGGCATCGATCGCCTTGTAGTTGCGGTCCAAAAGACTCTGACCCTTTTTGCCGTAGGTCTTCTTGACAGCGTGTTTGATGTGCTCGATCGCCTCGTCCTTGGGCAGGATGCCCGAGATGGCGAAGAAGCAGGTCTGCATGATGGTGTTGATGCGCCGCCCCATGCCGGTGGCGCCTGCGATCCCGTAGGCGTCGATGACGTAGAAGGAGAGACCCTTGTCGATGATCGCCTGCTGCATCTTGCGCGGGAGCTCGTCCCAGATCCGATCGGGCGGGGTGTGCGAGTTCAGGAGGAACACCGCCCCCGGACGCGCATGGTCGAGCATGTCGTAGCGGGTGAGGAAGGTCGGCTGATGACAGGCGACGAAGCTCGCTTCGTTCTCGCCGATCAGATAGGTGCTGTTGATCGGCTTCGGGCCGAAGCGCAGGTGGCTGATGGTGACCGCGCCGGCCTTCTTGGAGTCGTACTCGAAGTAGCCCTGACCGAAGTTGGGCGTCTCTTCGCTGATGATCTTGATCGAGTTCTTGTTGGCCGAGACGGTGCCGTCCGAGCCCAGGCCGAAGAAGACGCAGGCGGTGACGCCCGCCATCGCCGCCGGCTTGAAGTCCGGATCCCAGGCCAGGCTGGTGTGCCCGACGTCGTCGATGATGCCGACCGTGAAGGGATTCTTGGGCTTGGGTGCCGCCAGCTCGTCGAAGACGCCCTTGACCATGGCCGGAGTGAACTCTTTGGACGAGAGTCCGTAACGGCCGCCGACCACGCGCGGCATGGTGGCGATACGGTCGTCGGCGAAGGCTTGGGCGAGTGCTGTGACCACGTCTTTATATATGGGCTCGCCGTCGGCGCCCGGCTCTTTGCAGCGATCCAGCACGGCGAGTCGCGTCGCGGTGACCGGAATGACCGAGAGGAGGGCGCCCGCGTCGAAGGGGCGGTAGAGCCGGATCTTGATCAGGCCGACCTTCTCGCCATCGTCCACGAGATGCTCGACCGCCTCCTGTGCGGCACCGATCCCGGAGCCCATCAGCAGGATGACGCGCTCTGCATCGGGTGCGCCGACATATTCATAGAGCCCGTACTGACGACCGGTGAGCGCGGCGAAGCGGTCCATGGTTCGCTGCACGATGCCGGGAACGGCGTCGTAATAGGGGTTGACCGTCTCGCGTCCCTGGAAATAGACGTCCGGGTTCTGCGAGGTGCCGCGGATCACGGGATGGTCCGGGTTGAGTGCGCGCGCACGGCAGGCCGTCACCAGCTTCTCGTCGATCAGGGCGCGGATCGTTTCGTGCGAGACCTGCTCGATCTTGGTGACCTCGTGCGAGGTTCTGAACCCATCGAAGAAGTGCAGGAAGGGGATACGGCTTTCCAGGGTCGCGGCTTGCGCGATGAGCGCGAAGTCCATCGCCTCCTGCACCGAGGCCGAGCAGAACATCGCATAGCCGGTGGCGCGGCAGGCCATGACGTCCGAATGATCGCCGAAGATCGACAGGCCCTGCGCTGCAAGGGAGCGCGCCGAGACATGAAAGACGGTCGGGCTGAGCTCGCCGGCGATCTTGTACATGTTCGGGATCATCAGCAGCAGACCTTGCGAGGCCGTAAAGGTCGTCGCCAGCGAGCCGCCCTGCAATGCACCGTGGATCGCGCCGGCCGCACCCGCTTCGCTCTGCATCTCCACGACATCGGGGATCGTGCCCCAAAGATTCGGAATCCCGAGCGACGACCACTCGTCCGCCCATTCGCCCATGTTCGACGACGGGGTAATGGGGTAGATGGCGATGACCTCGTTGGTCAGGTAAGCAACGTAGGCCACGGCCTCGTTACCGTCGAGGGTTACCATGAGCTTTTGCGACATCGAGCAGTCCCGGAGTGATGGGTAGAGAGACCGGCAACGCGGCCGAGCTGCGCCTTACTCCGACTCGGCGGCTGGCGCAGCCCGAAGCGAGGCGGGAGCCGAGTAACGGCCTCAACTATAGCCCGAAACGCGATTGGATTAACGGTCGTTTGCGAGCGCTTTCAAGCGAATCGACCTCGGCATGATCCGGGTCAGGTCGGCATTTTTTGCACCCTTATGGTGCTGATCTCGGGATCCGTGCGTGCCTGCTACTCTTTCATAACGATTGGGTTACGGTCGCATTTCTGGAACAATACGCCGCGACTCATCGGTATGCGGATCGGATATGGAGCTGACACACCTCAACGAGCTTGAAAAGGCGACCAAAAAAGGTCGGGTACAGCTCTTTCGCCTCGGCATCGGCCTGCTCTTCATCATCGGGGTCATGCTCTACACCGTCGTCAGGGTCGATGTCACCCACGGCGGCAGTCTCTTCATCGTGATTGCCGCCATGATCGGCGGCTACATGGCGATGAACATCGGCGCGAACGATGTTGCCAACAATGTCGGTCCGGCGGTGGGCTCCAGGGCCTTGACCCTCGGCGGCGCGCTGGTGATCGCGGCCATCTTCGAGGCGGCCGGGGCCATCATCGCGGGCGGCGAGGTGGTCGGGACCATCCGCAGCGGCATCATCGACCCCGGCCTTATCGGGAACGCCGACACCTTCGTCTGGATCATGATGGCGGCGCTCTTGGCCGCTGCGTTTTGGTTGAACATGGCCACCGCCATGGGCGCACCGGTCTCGACCACGCACTCGATCGTCGGCGCGGTGCTGGGTGCCGGGATCGCGTCGAGCGGGTTTGCGATCGCGGATTGGGACACGGTGTCCAAGATCGTCGCGAGCTGGGTGATCTCCCCCCTGATGGGCGGCGCGATCGCCGCCGGTTTTCTCTATCTCATCAAACGCACCATCACCTACCGGGCTGATCTGGTTGCCTCCTCGCGTCAGGCTGTGCCTTATCTGGTGGCCGCCATGGCGTTCGCCTTCGGCACCTACCTGATGCTCAAGGGGCTCAATCGGATCTGGAACGTGACGATCCTGCAGGCATTGGGCGTCGGCGTCGTGCTTGCGATCCTGGTGTTCTGGACGACCCGGCCGATCATCGCCCGGCAGGCTCGGCGGATCGGCAACTCCAAGGCTGGGGTCAATCAACTCTTCACCGTTCCGCTGATCTTTGCGGCGGCACTGCTGAGCTTCGCGCACGGTTCGAACGATGTCGCCAACGCCGTCGGGCCATTAGCGGCGATCGTCGAGGTCGTCGGCTCGGGGACCGGCGAGATCACGGCGGCGGCACCGATCCCGATGTGGGTCATGATCGTGGGTGCACTCGGGATCGCGATCGGACTCGGTCTGTTCGGGCCGAAGGTGATCCGCACCGTCGGCTCGGAGATCACAGAGCTCGACCAGATGCGCGCCTACTGCATCGCGATGGCCGCGACCGTCACTGTCATTCTCGCCAGCCAACTGGGACTCCCGGTGAGCACGACGCATGTCGCGGTCGGCGCTGTCTTCGGCGTGGGCTTTCTGCGCGAATATCTGAAAAGCCAGTACGACAGAATGCTCGAGACCATCAAGGCGCATCACCCGGAGGGCGATCAGGCCGCCATCGATGCCTTCCTCGCGAAATTCGCCAAGGCGTCGATCGACGAGAAGGGACGCATGCTGCGCGAGCTCAAGCGCAAATCCAAACGCAGCATGGACCCGGCCCATTTCTCCAAGCTCGAGCGGCAAAGCCTGCGCAAGGTCTATCGCCGTGAGCTGGTCAAGCGCTCGCAGGTGCTCAAGATCGTCGCGGCTTGGGTGATCACGGTGCCCGCGTCCGCGCTCATGGCGGCCGTGCTGTTTTTCACCATCAAGGGGATGCTGACGGCTTGAAGCAGGCGGAGCAGAACGCACCTGCGGCGGTGTCGCGTCCTTTATTCGGCGCACCCTACAGCGCGCGTGCCAGGACCACCGCGTCTTCGCGCCCTTTGGTGGCGGGATAATAGCCGGGCCGTTGGCCGATCTCGCAGAACCCCTCCGAGGCATAGAGCGCACGGGCGCGGCTGTTGGATGCGCGCACCTCGAGGAAGGCGCTATCGGCCCTGCGGGTGCGTGCGAATGTCATCAGATGGCGCAGCAGGCGGCGGCCGAGCCCTCGGCCTTGCCAGTCGGGATGGATGCAGAGATTGAGAATGTGACACTCACCGACGGCGACCGCCATCGCGGCATGCGCGACGATCTTCCCCTCGAGCTCACCGACCCAGCAGGAGTAGCCGACCCGTAGACAGTCTCGAAAGATTCCCTCGGTCCACGGATGCTCATAAGCAGCGCGATCCGCTGCGCAGACGGTCTCGACATCCCGCTCGGTCATCGCCCTGAGGCCAAGGGCGAGGGGGAGGGCGGGCTCGGTGCGCGGTCGTTGCATCGTCGAACGGGGTCCTTGCATCGTTTGATAGGCTCGAATCTGCAGTGTTTCGGGTCATGGTGCAGCGCGGTCGCTTGCACCTAAGCCCCACAGTATACCGACCGGAGCGTTCGGCTGAACCCGGAACGCGCGCTTTTAGGTGAACGTCGGACACTTCAAGTCTATAATTCCGCGGTTTAGTCGCACGCAGCCCAGACCGCAAAGATCCCCCATGAGCGAGCTCCAAGAACAACTGCATCGGCGTCGCACCTTCGCCATCATCTCCCATCCGGACGCCGGCAAGACCACCCTGACCGAGAAGCTGTTGCTGTTCGGCGGTGCCATCCAGCTCGCCGGGACGGTCAAGGGGCGCAAGGCCGCGCGACACGCCACCTCGGACTGGATGGAGCTGGAGAAGGAGCGCGGGATCTCCGTGACCTCGTCGGTCATGCAGTTTCCCTATGGAGAGAGCATCGTCAACCTGCTCGATACCCCCGGTCACCAGGACTTCTCCGAGGACACCTATCGGACCCTGACCGCGGTCGACTCCGCCTTGATGGTGATCGACGTGGCCAAAGGCGTCGAGGAGCGGACCATCAAGCTGATGGAGGTCTGTCGCCTGCGCGACACGCCGATCCTGACGTTTATCAACAAGCTCGACCGTGAAGGGCGCGATGCCATCGAGGTCCTCGACGAGGTCGAGGATATCCTCAAGATCCAATGCGCGCCCGTCACCTGGCCGATCGGAATGGGCAAGCGATTCAAGGGCGTCTACGACCTGCGCTTCGATCGGACGCATCTCTTCAGCGCCCAGCACGGGGGGCGGATCGCCGAGGGCGAAATCATTCAGGGCATCGACAACCCGCGCATGGACGAGGTGCTCGGCGATCAGGCCGACGAGCTGCGCGTGGAGATGGAGCTGGTCCAGGGCGCAAGCCATCCGCTCGATCTCGATGCCTACATTGCCGGTCGCCAGACCCCGGTCTTCTTCGGCTCTGCAATCAACAACTTCGGCGTGCGCGAGCTGCTCGATGCCTTCGTCGAATACGCGCCGCCGCCGCGTCCGCGTGCGACCCTGCAACGCCCGGTCGATCCGGCCGAAGAGCCATTTACCGGCTTCGTCTTCAAGATCCAGGCAAATATGGATCCGGCGCACCGCGACCGCGTGGCCTTTCTGCGGGTCTGCTCGGGCAGCTACAAGAAGGGCATGAAGATGCGGCACGTGCGCATCGGCAAGACCATTCAGGTCGCGAACGCCATTACCTTCCAGGCCGACGAGCGTCGCCATGTCGAAGAGGCTTGGCCGGGCGACATCATCGGGCTGCACAACCACGGCACCATTCAGATCGGCGATACCTTTAGCGAGGGCGAGGAGCTGAAATACGGGGGTATCCCTTATTTCGCTCCCGAGCTTTTCCGGCGTGTTGTCCTCAAGGATCCGCTGCGGATGAAGGCTTTGCAGAAGGGCGTGGTGCAGCTGTCCGAGGAGGGTGCGACCCAGGTCTTCAGGCCGCTCAAGAACAACGACATGATCCTGGGCGCCGTCGGTATACTGCAGTTCGATGTCGCTGCCTACAGGCTCAAGGACGAGTACGGCGTCGAGGCCCTGTTTGAACCCGCCAACGTCAAGACCGCGCGCTGGGTCGTCTGCGAGGACCCGAAACGGCTCGAACAGTTCAAGGAGAAGAACTACGAGAACCTCGCACTGGACGGCGACGACCAGCTGGTCTATTTGGCGCCGACTCGGGTCAACCTGGATCTAGCCCAAGAGCGCTGGCCCGACGTGCGGTATCTTGCGACGCGCGAGTTGTAAACGGCAAGCGTGGTTTGTCCGTCGCACCGGGCGTCGAACCCATCGACCATCGACATGAATACCGCCGATCAGTCGCCTGATCGGACGGGCTCCAAGACACCGGAACGCTTGGCCGAGGCGTTCCGGTAAGGGGAGATAGGTCGGTCCCGGAGGAGTCGGATCCCCTCACCTCCGTCAGCGTGATTTCGCATAATGTATATTATGTCAACTCAATGACGCTTAGGGCGGATGTTGTTCAGGGTGGGCTTTGTCCTGTTCTCCCATTCAGCGAGGTAAAGTTTGCTGCTGGAACCAAGGTAAAAGTTTAAAACTCGATACTTTGCGAGGAAATTCTTTAAAACCTCGACGCCCCTGTGAGGGAATAGATTAAAATGTCGTCGAAGCGGCCCCGACTTCAGCAGATTAAGCATGTCATCCACCTCCTGCTCGACCAGCGCCTGTTCCTCGTCAAAGGCGCCGACCAGCGCGGGACAACCCCGGGTTACGCGACCCCTTATCCCGTTCAGAACCCTGCTAGCCGCCCACGGTAAGGCATTCTAACCACCCGAGATCTCGGGTGGTCGCAACACCGCAAGGCGTAGTGTTTCCTCTAAATGCCTTTGAGTCGCGTGGACAGCTGCAAGTTCTGTGTGCAGCCTGACATTCTCAGTTGTGAGCCGCTCCCGATCCAGCCGCAGCGTGCCCTCTCGATCACGAAGACCAGCACGTTCCGCCTCGGCTGATTCCAGCGATCGGGTCACTGCGTCCCGAGCCAGTTCCGCGCGTAGCGCACTCTCGCGTTCCAACCCCAATAGTTCGCTCCGCTCGTTTGCGAGTTCCTCCAACTTCGCATTTTCTTGGCCGAGAGCCAGTATTCGTGACTCCAAGTCCGCTTCATGTTGCTCCTTCTTAGCGAGGGTGATTCGGTGTTTGGCAACGCTGTCGCGTGCATCGGCCAGCTGCGTTGCCAGTTTGTTCTTCTCGGCGCACATCGCCTTGAGGTCTTGTCGCCCCTTATCGAGCTGCAGCAGCCATGCCGCCTGATCCCGTTCGCGTCCGTCGCGTTCTGCGGTGAGCGCACTTTGCAGCTGATCGCCCTCCTCCCGGCACGCATAATCTGCATCTGGGCGTCGGCGAACTCGCCTTCGAGCACAATGATGATGAGGTCGCTGTTCTCGAGTACGACCGCTTCCAGTTGAACGCGCAAAGTTTGGATGTCCGTCTCGAGCCGACCAGTCGCGCGATCGTGATCGCCACCGGCGCCGCCCCGATCGTCCCCGACCTTCCCGGTCTGGATCGGGTGCGTCATGTCACCTCCGAGGACCTCTGGTCCGTCACCGAGAAGCCGGAGCGGCTCCTCGTCCTCGGCGGCGAGCCGATCGGCTGCCGGGTGACCCAGGTCGCGCGCTCGGGAATCCTGCCCAAAGAGGACGACGACACCATCGTACTGATCGAAGCGGCCGCCTTGCGCGAGGACGGCGTGCGCCTGCTAACCCACACCCGGACATTACGCTGCGAGGTGGTGCATGAGGAGCAGCGCCTGGTGGTCACCTCCGGGCCGAGCGCGCATCCGGATCAGAGCTCCGGCGGCGCGGAGGAAGCGCTCCCCTTCAATCTCCTGCTCTGCGCGATCGGGCGACGCGCGCGGGTGACCGGCTTCGGGCTGGAGGCTTTGGGCATCCCGCTCACCGCCGCCGGCACGATCGAGACCAACGCCTATCTGCAGACCTGCTATCCGAAGATCCTGGCCTGCGGCGACGTGGTCGGCCCTCATCAGTTCACTCATGTAGCCGCCCATCAAGCCTGGTACGCAGCCGTCAACGTCCTCGGCACCATCCGACCTGGAGCGAGGCGGCCAAATACGCCGCCGGGAACTGGAAACGCGCGCATGCACCGCAAACAGCGCTGGACTGGCTGGCGCGTTTTCATACCTGGCGACGAGGATGAAAGAACCGAGCCCTGTCCCGGGTCTTTAGCTGTGATGGCCGAGCAGCGGGTTCGCGACTCCGAGACGGCTCGCAGGCGAGCCGCCCCGGCCATCACAAGAAACACCTCCGGGATGCGGCACTCCGAGGCCGCGCCCCGAACACCGACCTTAAACCCTTTTTAGGATTGAAATCATGACCAAGAAGACGATCACCCCCGCTGCCGCCCTCGTCGGTGCCGCCCTTGTCGGCAGCCTCGGTGCCTTCGGCCTCGCGCAGGCCGCCGGCAACCCCTTCGCCGCCCAGTCCCTCGAGGCCGGCTATATGCTGCTCGCCGCAGCGGACACCGAGGGCAAGTGCGGCGAAGGCAAGTGCGGCGCGGATAAGGAAAAGGAAGGTAAGTGCGGCGAAGGCAAATGCGGCGCCGATAAGGCGAAATAAGGGCGATGCCGGGACGCCGCCGGAGTCGCCGCGGCGCCACGGCCACGCTTGAATCCGACACGGCGGATCGTGCTTGCGCGATCCGCCGGTCGCGTTGACGCCGAGTCCAGCAACCGCTCTTCCCGAAAGTCGAAGACGATCTCCGATCTCCCGGGTCGCCCGATACCCGCACCTCGCGCCCGCCTCGGCTAGGGCATCCGCAGACCGTACTTCTCGATCTTGCGATCCAGCGCCGGGCGGGAGATGCCGAGGATCTCGCAGGTCTTGCCCTTGTGTCCGCCGGTATGGTCCAAGACCCGTTGGACGTGCTCGGCCTCCACCGCGTCGAGTGTTCGCAGCACCTGGCTCTCGGGCGGCTTACCCGGCACACCGGTCTCGAACGCGCCTGGAGCGGTCGTGGGTTCAGCGTCGAGCTCGAGCAGATCGGCCGTGATCAGACCCGTGCGCGCCTGCACCATGGCTTGCGTCAAGCGGTTTTCGAGCTCCCGTACGTTGCCGGGCCAGTCGTGGCGGCACAGGTGCGCAAGGGCCGCCTCGGCGATGCGCGGTCGCGCTTGACCCAGACGCTCGGCGATGCGCGTGAGCAGACCTTCGACCAGGAGCGGGATGTCGTCGCGTCGCTCGCGCAGCGGCGGCATATGAATCCGAATGACCTTGAGCCGATAGGCCAGATCTTCGCGAAAGCGCCCGGCCGCGGCCTCGGCCATGAGATCCCGGTTGGTCGCGGCGACCACGCGGGCGTCGGTCGCGATCGTCTCGGTGCCGCCGACGCGTTGGAAGACACGCTCCTGCAGGGCGCGCAGCAGCTTGGCCTGCAGCGTCGGGGCGAGCTCGCCGATCTCGTCGAGAAACAGGGTGCCCGCGCTTGCCTGCTCGAACTTGCCGAGCTTGCGTGACTGTGCACCTGTGAAGGACCCCTTCTCGTGACCGAACAGCTCGCTCTCGAGCAGGGTCTCGACGATGGCCGCACAGTTGACGGCGACGAACGGTCCGGCTCGACCGCTGTGCTGGTGGATCAGGCGCGCCACCACCTCCTTGCCGGTTCCGGATTCGCCGCTGATGAGCACGGTGGCGGAGCTGCGGGCACTCAACGCAATGCTTTTGCTCACCGCCAGCATGGCATCGCTGCGCCCGATCAGATCGCGCGCCGCACCCGGCCCGGCCTCCAGGCGCGCCGGCGCCTGCTCGGCGGCCTTGCGTTGCCGCAGCAACCGCTCCACCGTCTGCTGCAGCTCGTCGACCTTGATCGGCTTGTGCACGAAGTCCGCGGCACCGCGCTGGATCGCCTCGATCGCCAGCTCCAGGTCGTGCTGGCCGGTCATCATGATCAGGGGCAGATCCGGGTCCGCCTTCAGCAGCGGCGCGATCAGGTCGCTCCCCTGCCCGTCCGGGAGCTGTTGATCCAACAGCACCAGGTCGACAGGCGCCCCCTGCACGCGCTCGAGGCCCGAGCGACAGGACTGCGCGACCTCGACCGCGAAGCCGGCATCCTCGAAATGCATCGCCAGCATCTGGCCCAAGGCCGGATCGTCTTCGATGATGAGCAGTTGTCTGGGCATCGCGGTCGAGGACCGTCTCCGGGGTGAAGCTCAGGGTACGGTCGCGTGCACCGGTGTGCAAGAGATCGCCAGCGTGCCGGGTCTTGTGGAGATAGGACGGCCCGATGCGCCTGAATCGGCGTCGGTCGCCAGCATCCGAGAGGGCACGATCGATGAACTGCCGTGATTTCCGTCGTCGACTCCTGGTCGACCCCGCGCGCGAGGATACCGAGGATGCTCGACATGCGGCCCGCTGCCCGGCCTGCGCGGCCGAGCGCGCACGTGCACGCGCGTTCGAAGAAAGGCTGCGCACCCTCTTGGCCGAAGAGGTCGAGACGCACCCGGTGCCATCCGCCGGGCGTTCCGAGCGGCCACGACGGCTCCGCATGATTCCCAGGGCGCTCGCCGCAACCGCGCTGCTCGCGTTCGGCCTGATCGCTTGGCTCGGCGACAACCGCCGAGCACACGGATCCAGACCCGACCCGAATCGCGCAAGCCACCCCCTAGGTGCGAATCGATTCGCGAAGAACCCATCGGGCGTGCGAATACATTCGCACCTCCCCGTGACACAAAGCGTGACACAAAGCATGAGCCACCGACCGGCCCCTGACGGCATCACGACAACGACCCACGGAGACACCGCATGACAGACTTCCCGAATCACGACCGTCACAGCGCACCCGCCGCCGCCCTGCCCTCGTTCGACGCCGCCGAGCGCAACTTCGGCATGATCCCCAACCTGGCCCGCAAGATGGCGACCGCGCCCGCCCTGCTGGAGGCGTACCTGCAGGTGGGCGCACTCTTCGACACCACCTCGCTGACCCCGCAGGAGCGCCAGGTCGTTCTGCTCACCGTCAGCCGCGAGAACAGCTGCGGCTATTGCATGGGCGCCCACAGCGTGCTGGCCGACATGAGCAAGGTCCCCGAGGCGGTCACCGCCGCGATTCGCGAGGACGGGGCCATCCCGGACCCGCGACTCGCCGCATTGAATCGCTTTACACGGGTTCTGGTCCAACAGCGCGGTTGGGTGCCCGAGGAGGCGCTGCAGGCCTTTCTCGACGCAGGCTTCGACCGCCAACAGGTCCTGGAGGTGGTGCTCGGCGTGGGGATGAAGACCCTGTCGAACTACACCAATCACATCGCCGGGACGACCTTGGACGAGGCCTTTGCCCATCGGGCTTGGGAGCCACCGAACGCGTGAGCACACAGACACCTCGACCGATCCCGGCGTTCGGACCGCAGGCCGAGGACGTATCGTCCGCGTTGCGCGACGTGCGCCGCTTGCCGCCGTCGAGCCTGCGCGTCGAGGTCGACGACGCGATCGGTCAGCTATCGGGCCTGCTGGGACGACGGGTTCGGCGCACGGGGCTGGAAGCTCGATGCCGCTCGCGCGGACCCGGCGATCATTGCCGGTGACCGCGAAACCGGCGGCGCCCTGCCGACCTCCATGCTGGTTCACGACGCCTTGGATCATCTGATCAGCGGATTCGCGCCCAGCGGACACCGCGCCGAGGCATTGCTCGCGCGGTTCAGAGCGCTCGGCGCGGCGGGCCGAGCGCACGCGCTCGCGAGCTGGAGGCGACTCGGGCTCGACCCCGAGCGCAGCCGACCGCTGGGTCTGGCACCGGCCCATCAAATATTCAACCATAAGGTTGATCATTTTGGTGGAACCTGCCAGCATCTCCGCCGACCTGCAGATTGCCCGAACCGCTGCAGGCGACTTTCCCCGTTCGGATTCGAAAGGAAATGCCGCGCGGCAGGACGCCGCTTGCAAAGACCGTTTCGTTCGTCGCGCCGACGCCGGAGGCCACCATGACTCGCACGCTTCTTCGCACCCTGGGCGCCCTGCTGCTGGTCGGTGCGGTGACGACCGCCCTGCTCTACCGCGAGCATCTCGACGTCGCGGCACTGGAGACATGGGTCAGCGGCGCCGGTGCCGCAGCACCGCTGATCTTCATCGGGCTCTATGCGCTGGCCACGGTCCTCTTCCTGCCCGGTGCGGTGCTCACCCTGGCCGGCGGCGCACTGTTCGGCCCGCTCGGGGGGACGCTCTACAACCTGATCGGGGCCACGCTCGGCGCTGCACTCGCATTCCTCATCGCGCGCCATCTCGCCGGCGACTGGGTGCAGGCGCGCGCCAAGGGCCTGCTCGCGCGCCTGATCCAAGGGGTCGAGGCCGAGGGCTGGCGCTTTGTCGCCTTCACCCGACTGGTGCCGCTGTTTCCGTTCAATCTGCTCAACTATGCACTGGGCCTGACCCGCATCCGCTTCCTGCCCTACGTGCTGGCAACCCTGGTGTTCATGCTGCCGGGCGCCGTGGCCTATACCTATCTGGGCTTTGCCGGCCGCGAGGCGATCGCCGGCGAGGGCCTGATCCGCAACGGCCTGATCGCACTGGCGCTGCTCGCCACGGTGGCCTTCCTGCCGAGACTGGTCGCGCGGCTGCGTCGGCGTCCGATGCTGCCGATCGAGGGGCTCAAGCGTCGCCTCGACGCCGAGGAAGAAAACATCCTGGTGCTCGACGTGCGCACGCCCGAAGACTTCATCGGTGAGCAAGGCCACATCGCCGGGGCGCTCAACATCCCGCTGGAGAACCTGCCCGAGCGGATCGAAGAGATCGGATCGGACCTCGAGCGGCCGATCGCGCTGGTCTGCCGCACCGACCGCCGCTCGGCAAAGGCCGCCGCTCTGCTCGCCGGCCGCGGCTTCTGCCAGGTACAGGTGGTCCAGGGCGGCATGACCGCCTGGCTGGCCAACGGCTGGCCGGTCGAGCACTGAGGCGGTAGGGCCGATCATGGCAACCGACTCGACGAGCGACGCCGAGCATCCCGGCGAAATGCCCGATGCCGCAGCCGAAGACCTCTGGCCTTCCGCCGACTACCATCGCCAGGTCGAGACCCTGCGCACCGCCATCGGGGAGACGATCTACCTGGTGGAAGTGGTCGAGAGCCCGATTCAGCTCAGCGTCCATCTCAGCGGAACGGCCTACATACTGCTCGGGCTCATCGACTTCCCGCGCCCGGATCCGGCGCGAGGACTTGCCCCGCACCTGATCCTGCTCGACGACGGGCGCGGGCTGAATCTGGGGCGTATCGCCCGCATCAGCCGCCGCCCCTTCGATCCCGCACCGGACGATCTGCTTTACCTCGACCAGGCGACGAGCAAACACCTCCTGTTCAGCGAGCGCCGCCTGTCACGCGACTTTCTCGCCCGGCACACGCGACTGGCACTCGCGCATTGTCTCGGCTATCCGGTCGACGAGCCGACCCGTCGTTTAACGGGATCCCATACCGACGAGACCACGAAGGATGAGCCGTGACGGGCGCACCGCAGGACTATCACGCTTGGTACGCGAGCGAGGGGCCTGGATGAGCGCTCGGGAGCGCCGCCTGTCCAGCCAAAGCTGCACGCGGCGCAGAGCGCCACGAGGCATAGGTGACACCTCGGAGCGTGTGTCACGCGTCCCTGACCCTCACTCGTCCTCTAGCAACGTCTGCACGGCGTCG
>NZ_FNNZ01000013.1 GCF_900106925.1 Thiocapsa roseopersicina | reverse complement strand
CCACACCCCGGCCGCGCGAGACCGGGGGAGCGCTTCGCCGACCCCTATCACGCAACTTGATCGCGAAACCATCAAAATCGCTGACCGCACTCATCCTGGCGGGGAGCAGCGCCGTGGACGAGTCCATGCTGACGGGCGAGCCGATCCCGGTGAGCAAGGCGGCCGGCGACAGGCTGATCGGCGCCACCCTCAACACCAGCGGCGCCCTGGCGATGCGGGCCGAGAAGGTCGGCGCCCAGACGGTGCTCGCCCAGATCGTGGAGATGGTTGCGCAGGCCCAGCGCTCCCGCGCCCCCATGCAGCGCTTGGCCGACCGCGTGGCAGGCTGGTTCGTGCTCGGCGTCGTGGCAATTGCGCTCCTGACCTTTTTCGGCTGGGGGTTCTTCGGCCCACAGCCGAGCTGGGCCTACGGCCTGATCAATGCGGTGGCCGTGCTGATCATCGCCTGCCCCTGCGCGCTTGGGCTGGCCACACCCATGTCGATCATGGTCGCCACCGGCAAGGCGGCGACTCATGGCGTGCTGTTCCGCGATGCGGCGGCCATCGAGACGTTGCGCAAGGTGGACACCCTGATCGTGGACAAGACCGGCACGCTCACCGAGGGTCGGCCCGCCTTTCACGGCGCGGTCGCGGCTACCGGCGGGGACGAAGCCGAGGTCGTGCGCATTGCCGCCAGCCTCGATCAGGGCAGCGAGCATCCATTGGCGCAGACCATCGTGACGGAGGCGCGTCGGCGCCAACTTACGCTCAGTACACCGGAGGGCTTCGAATCCTCATCGGGCATCGGCGTGCACGGCGTCGTCGATGGGCAAGAGGTCGTGCTCGGCAATACCGTGCTGATGGAAGAAAACGGCGTCGATTGGCATGCGCTGGAGCAGCAGGCCGAGGCCCTGCGCCAGGAAGGTGCCAGCGTCATGTTCCTCTCTGTTGCCGGCAAGGCGGTCGGGCTTGTGGCGGTGTCCGATCCCATCAAGGCGTCGACGCCGGAGGCATTGGATTTGCTCCGGGCCAGCGGCCTGTCCATCATCATGGCCACCGGCGATGGCGACACCACTGCCCGCGCCGTGGGTCGCAAGCTCGGCATCGATCAAGTCTTTGGCGAGGTCAAATCCAAGGATAAGGATGATCTGGTGGCCCGGCTCCAGGCGCAGGGACACAGGGTTGCCATGGCTGGGGACGGCATCAACGATGCGCCGGCACTGGCCCGCGCGAATGTCGGTATCGCCATGGGCACCGGCACCGACGTTGCCATGCACAGCGCCCAGGTCACGCTGGTGAAAGGGGACCTGCGAGGCATCGCCAGCGCGCGCCGGGTCTCGCTGGCGACCGTGCGCAACATGCGCCAGAACCTGCTGTTCGCACTCCTCTACAACGCCTTGGGGGTGCCGATCGCGGCCGGGGTGCTCTACCCTCTGACCGGGATGTTACTATCCCCCCTGATCGCGGCCCTGGCGATGAGCTTCAGCTCGGTCTCGGTGGTGACCAACGCCCTGCGGTTGCGTCGGGTCATCGTCTGACTGATCTGGACCCACGCGCACAAGGTCCTTGCTCGTTTACAGAGTCGCCATGACCGCTGCGTCGGAATAGACGAACCGTTATTCACGGTTCTCGTTCACCGGCCGCTGCCCAAGGGGATTCGCGTGCCGCACCCTTCGCTCGCGCGAGACGCGGGACGACGACGGATGCCACGCGAAACAGAACGCCCGCTGTCGACTCGACTGCGGCCACTGGGTCCGTCGGTTCTGGCGACCGCTTGTCGGACATCAATGCCGCTCGGAGGGGTTGCCGCGAGGGGTGCGGCTCTGCGTCCAATTCAGTCACCCAACGCGGAGGCTTGGGTGGCAGCAAACAGGATGTCCGCCACGCGGCCGTTGTCCTCCGGCGCTCGTGACGTCGTCCGAGCAAGCCCTCTTGCGCCGTACCGCGAAGCCTTCGAGCGTTACCTTGAGGATCGTCGCTACGCCACGTCTACGGCAGCCAGTTACCTCGGCAGCCTCGCTCATTTAGCGCATTGGATGGAGCAGGAACACCTCACTGTCGAGCAACTCGACGAAGCGGTGTTTGCCCGTTTTCTCGACGAGCATTTGCCGCAGTGCCGCTGTCCAGATCCTGTTATTCGTGGGCATGAGGCGCTTCGGGCCACATGCGGCCATCTACTTGCTGTACTGTGCGCCGACGGCTCAGCGATTTCGAGCCCGCGCTGATCCTGGCGTTCCTCTATGATCTTGAACAACAGCGCCACAACTGCGTGAGGAGCCGCAATCTGCGTCTCATGGCCCTGCGTGCGTTCTTGAAGTTCGCCGCCCGCCGCGACATCACGGCCTTGCATATCCTCAAGCAAGCCCTTGGAGTCCCCTCCAAGCGCAGCGAGCGTCCCATGCTCGGGTTCCTGTCCCATGAGGAGATGTTGGCCGTGATCGGCGAGCCGGGTTCGATGCCTCGCCGATATTCTTGTTGTGCTCCAGCAGTACGGTATTGCCAACATTCCAGATCCAATCTTCATACAGAGGCCCCGACTTCGACCAAAGGTGCTTAAAGTGTTGCGGCACGTCGTCGCGCGGCGAACGTGGAAAAGCATGCTCGCGATGCACCGCAATTCCATCGTCTTCGTTGATGTCCAGATCCAATATTGATAGAAATCCACCAGCCAGGCTTTCGTGAAGCGCGACAAGCCGAGGATCCCGAAGGTCTGAATGGTCGGATGCCAAACGCCACCATCGAATGGCTTACGAATTCTCCGGTAACCTCCAACTCGACACCGGCTCCAAGCCAGTCATAAAAATCGGCAATGGCTTCGATACTCTGTCCGGATACCGGACCGAAGCCGGCTCCCGCTCGATCTCAACGGCAACACGTTGCCCAGGGCACCTGTCGGCTCCTGATTCGTGCGACACCCTTTGAGCAGTCTAAGAGGTTGGTCCCGCTTAGCGAGCATTTCGCTTCGAGGACGTCTGCACGCCTTTGCCTGCGGATGGACAATGCTGGCAGGCGCTAGCCGCGAAGCCTCGGTCCGGAGCGCTCGATTCCTCGGGTGGAGTGGATGTTTCCTTGCCTGCATCCTTCTTGGTGGTACACGCTGCGACAGGGTACCCAAGCTGGGCGTAGGTTGCCCTGTTCTGAAGCTGGTCAGGCGGTGTTGGTTCTCTAGCAATGGCGTTGGGGACAGGGCAGAACATAAAGATTGGGATCAATTTCTTGGTAAAATTGGCCAATTTCTTACATAATATTTTACCGTCGAGGAAGCTGTAGTAGCTGTATCGAATGTAACTTGTTGTTTTTGATTCGGCTCACTCACTTAGTGAGGGGGTAGGGAGAAAAGCAGGTGTATTCTTCCCTGCTAAAGCTGAACTGCGTCCGGCGTGTCATGCTTTGTTGTCGCATGGGCTCAATCTCGCGTGGATCGATGAGGCTCGGAGCTGACGCGGTTCAGGTATGAAAAGCATTCGAGCTTTGAATTGCTTTGAATTGCTTTGAATCCTGCTTTTCCGAGACATCCGAGAGCAATGGCTCGTTGAACACGACAACTCACCATCTTCGGCTCTTCGGGCGCGGTTTAAAATGATCTATTTACCTAATATCTCAAGCCGCGCCGACGCAAACGGTCGTCAAATCTGCCGGGGCCGATCCCATCCAAAAACATCGCATACCGCGCTGGGCGCGGTTTAAGCGTTCAACCATCAGCGTCAAGGAGCATTGCGTGTGCTGACCCTTCTCGTCACCGGCGGGGCCGGATTCATCGGCGGCAACTTCGTCCACCACATCCTCGAGACGACCGATGCTCGGGTGGTCAACCTCGACCTTCTGACCTATGCCGGGAATCTGGACACCCTTGCCGATCTGAAGGACAACCCGCGCCACGTCTTCGTGCAGGGCGACATCGCCGATTCTGCGCTGGTCGCGCGACTCCTTGCGGAATACGAGGTCGACGCGGTCGTGAATTTCGCGGCCGAGAGTCATGTCGACCGCTCGATCGACGGCCCGGCCCAGTTCGTCCAGACAAACGTCGTCGGCACATTCAACCTGCTGGATTGCTCCCGTGCGCATTGGGCCAAGCGCAGCGGAGCGGCCAAGGACGCCTTCCGCTTCCTGCACGTCTCGACCGACGAGGTGTACGGCTCGCTGGGACCGACGGGGCTTTTCACCGAGTCGACTCCGTACGCGCCAAACTCGCCTTATTCGGCGTCCAAGGCGGCTTCCGACCATCTGGTGCGTGCCTGGTTTCACACCTACGGTCTGCCGGTGCTGACGACCAACTGCTCGAATAACTACGGGCCTTACCAGTTTCCCGAGAAGCTGATCCCGCTGATGATCCTGAAGGCGCAGCGCGGCGAGTCATTGCCCATCTACGGCGACGGCGGGAACGTGCGCGACTGGTTGTATGTCGTCGATCACTGCCGGGCGATCCTGCGCGTGCTGGAGGCCGGCAGACCAGGCGAGGTCTACAACGTCGGCGGCAACAGCGAGAAGACCAATCTCGAGGTCGTCGATACGCTCTGTGCCCTGCTCGACAAGCACCTGCCCGATTCGCCCTATCGGCCGCACGCGGGTCTGAAGACCTTCGTCAAAGACCGCCCCGGACACGATCGGCGCTATGCGATCGATGCCGGCAAGCTCAAGCGCGAGTTGGGTTGGGAACCGGCGGAGACCTTCGAGTCCGGCATGCGCCTGACGGTCGACTGGTATCTGGACCATCCGGACTGGTGCCGGCGCGTCACCGACGGGAGCTATTTGGGCGAGCGTCTCGGCGCCGCGGGTTGAGGGATCGGATTATGAATCGAAAAGGCATCATCCTGGCCGGGGGCTCCGGCACGCGTCTCTATCCGCTGACGCGGGCGATCAGCAAGCAGCTGCTGCCGATCTACGACAAGCCGATGATCTATTACCCGCTCTCGACCCTGATGTTGGCGGGGATTCGCGAGATCCTGATCATCTCCACGCCGCATGACCTGCCGATGTTCCGATCCCTGCTCGGGGACGGATCCCAATGGGGGCTCCATCTCGAATATGCCGAGCAGCCCCATCCGGGCGGGCTCGCGCAAGCCTTCCTGATCGGCAAGGACTTCGTCGGGACATCGCCATCCTGTCTCGTTCTCGGCGACAACATCTTCTACGGCCACGGTCTGGTCGATCAGCTGCGGGCCGCGGGTGCGCGCGAGCGCGGTGCTACCGTCTTCGGTTATTACGTCTCGGATCCGGAGCGCTACGGCGTGGCCGAGTTCGATGCGGCCGGGCATGTCCTGAGCCTCGAAGAAAAGCCGAGCAAACCCAAGTCAAACTGGGCGGTGACCGGCATCTATTTCTACGACAATCAGGTCTGCGGACTTGCCGAGGAGCTGCGTCCGTCGCCGCGCGGCGAGCTGGAGATCACGGACCTCAACATCCGCTATCTCGAGCAAGGCGAGCTGCACGTGAGCCGCATCGGTCGCGGCACGGCCTGGCTCGATACCGGCACGCACGAGTCCCTGATGCAGGCCGGGCAGTTCATCGAGACGATCGAGCGTCGCCAAGGTCTCAAGATCTGCTGTCCGGAAGAGGTGGCCTATTTCAACGGTTGGATCGACGACGATCAGCTCCGGGCGATGGGCGAGGCGCTGAAGAAAAGCGGCTACGGCGAGTATCTGCTCGGGCTGCTGCGTCGAGGTGACGTATGAAGGTTATCGAGACGGCAATCCCGGGTGTCCTTATCCTCGAGCCGAAGGTGTTCGGCGACGAGCGCGGCTTCTTCATGGAGACCTACCGCACCAATCGCTACGCCGAGATCGGCATCCCTGCGCCCTTTGTCCAAGACAACCTCTCCTACTCGCGCCGGGGGGTCTTGCGGGGCCTCCACGTTCAGCATCCGCACGCTCAGGGCAAGTTGGTACAGGTGATGGACGGCGAGGTCTTCGACGTCGCGGTCGATATCCGCCGCGGCTCGCCGACCTTCGGACGCTGGGTCGGTGCGACCCTGTCCGGAGAAAACCGTCGTCAGTTCTGGATCCCGCCGGGGTTTGCCCACGGCTTCCTGGTCACCGGCGACTCGGCCCTCTTCATCTACAAGAACACGGACTATTACAGCCCCGAGACCGAGCTCAGTCTGCGCTGGGACGACCCCGAGATCGGCATCGACTGGCCGCTCGAAGGGGCGCCCGAGCTCTCTGCAAAGGATTCGGCCGCAGCCTGTTTGAGCGAGATCCCACCCGAACGCCTTCCCGACTACGAGGCCAGCTTATGACCACCAAGCGCACGACCGCCGAACGGCCCCGCATCCTCCTGATCGGTGCCAACGGGCAAGTCGGCTGGGAGCTGCGGCGCACACTCGCGACACTCGGCGATGTGATCCCGGCCTCTCTCGAAGGGGAATACGGACCGACAATCGATCTGCTGGACCCTGCCGCCTTGGCGAGGCTCGTCGAAGATACCTCCCCTGACGCGGTCGTCAATGCCGCCGCCTACACCGCCGTGGACAAGGCCGAGTCCGACCGTGCCATCGCGCAGCGGATCAATGCCGATGCGGTCGGCGAGCTGGGTGCCATGCTGGCCGAGCGCGGGACGCCGATCGTCCATTACTCGACCGACTTCGTATTCTCCGGCAATCTGGATCGGCCCTATCGAGAAGACGACGCACCGGGACCGCTCAATGTCTACGGCGAGACCAAGCTTGGCGGCGAGCAGGCGCTGCTGAGCTCCGGCGCTCGTGCCCTGATCTTTCGCACGAGTTGGGTCTACGGCATCCGCGGCGCCAATTTCCTGCTGACCATGCTGCGACTGCTCAAAGAGCGCGACGAGCTGCGGATCGTCGACGACCAGATCGGCTCGCCGACCTGGAGTCGGATGTTGGCCTCGGCGACGGCCTTGGTGCTCTATAGAGTGTTGCGCGGCGAGCTGGATCTTGAGAAGGTCGGCGGGCTTTATCATCTGACTGGCTCGGGCCAGGTCAGCTGGTACGGGTTCGCGAGTGCGATCCTGGAGGACGCCGGTCTGGACGCGAGTCTGATCCCGATTCCTTCGTCCGAATATCCGGCGCCGGCGCGTCGCCCGCTCTACTCGGTCCTCGACAACAGCCTCTTCCAAGAGACCTTCGGACTGGCGATGCCCGATTGGCGTCTGTCGTTGAGGCAGTGTTTGGACGAGAAGACTTAAACCGCGCCCGGCGCGCTATGCGCTGTTTTTGGATGGGATCGGCCCCGGCAGACTTGACGGTCGTTGGAGTCGGCGCGGTTTAAGGTATTAAAAATATTAAGTTTTAAGCGGCGTCTCACCGAGATCGAGGAGATCTCCAAAGCCATAGGCAAAATGAAAATGACGCATGTCGCTCTGGACGTGGTTTAGGTTCTCGACACTGTCCCGAACAAGAGCGGTAGCACGTCGAGATAGCGCGAGGCGAAATGTACCTTAAATCCCTTGCGGACATGCTCGGGCACCTCTTCGAACTCGCCGCGGTTGTCCTCCGGTAGGATGATCTCGCGGATGCCGGCGCGCCGCGCCGCGATGAGCTTCTCGCGGATCCCGCCGACCGGGAAGACCTCGCCGGTCAGGGTGATCTCGCCGGTCATGGCGAGTCGGCGGATGGGTTGGTTGCGGGCGAGCGAGAGGAGGGCGGATGTCATGGTGATGCCGGCCGAGGGACCGTCCTTCGGGGTGGCGCCGGCCGGAACATGGACGTGGATGAAGGCGTTCTCGAAAAAGGCCGGATCGGCGCCGAGCTCGGCGGCGTGGCCGACCAGGTAGCCGTAGGCGATCTCGGCGGATTCCTTCATCACGTCGCCGAGCTGGCCGGTGAGCTTGAATCCGCGCGTGAAGCTGTGAGTTCGGGCGGCCTCGATGGAGAGCGTGGCGCCGCCCATGGCGGTCCAGGCCAGACCGGTGACGACGCCCGGGCCGGAGAGCTTTCGCTCGTCGCGAAACACCGGGCTGCCGAGATAGTCTTTGAGGTCGTCCTCGCCGACGCTGATCGGTGTCTCCTCGCCTTCGAGCATGCGCACGGCGACCTTACGCACGATCTTGCCGAGCTGTTTCTCCAGCCGACGCACCCCGGCATCTCGGGCATAGCCTTCGATCAGGGCGCGCAGCGTCTTGGTGTCGAGCGTCACCGCACGTTTGGCCAGACCAGCCCGGTCGATCTGGCGCGGCAGCAGATACTTCTTGGCGATCTGGAGCTTCTCCTCGGCGATATAGCCGGAGAGCTGAATCACCTCCATGCGGTCGAGCAAGGGGCCGGGGATGCTGTCGGTCTGGTTTGCGGTACAGACGAAAAGGACCTTCGAGAGGTCGAAGCGCAGATCCAGATAGTGATCGAGGAAGTCGCTGTTCTGCTCCGGGTCCAGGACCTCGAGCAGGGCCGAGGCAGGATCCCCGTGGTAGGAGGCGCCGACCTTGTCGATCTCGTCGAGCATGATGACGGGATTGGCCGTGCCGGCGTCTTTGATTGCCTGGAGAAACTTTCCCGGCATGGCGCCGATATAGGTGCGACGGTGGCCCTTGATCTCTGCCTCGTCGCGGATGCCGCCGACCGAGAAGCGATAGAAGCGCCGGCCCAGTGCATCGGCGATGGAGTGCCCGATCGAGGTCTTGCCGACACCGGGCGGGCCGACCAGCAGGATGATGGAGCCGGCGATCTCGCCCTTGTGGATACCCACGGCCAGGAACTCGAGGATGCGTTTCTTCACATCCTCCAGGCCGTAATGATCGCGATCCAGGACGCGGCGCGCGCGCTTGAGGTCCAGCTTATCGGCGGAGTGCTTGCCCCAGGGCAGGATGGTGATCCAGTCCAGATAGTTGCGGGTCACGGCGTATTCCGGAGACCCCGTCTCCAGCATGCGCAGCTTGTCCATCTCCTCTTCGACACGTTTGCTCGCCTGCTCGGTCAGGACGAGCTTTTCGATCCGCGCGGTGAAGCGGTCGATCTCGGCAGTGCGGTCGTCCTTCGCGATGCCCAGCTCCTTTTGAATCGCCTTGAGCTGCTCGCGTAGAAAGAACTCGCGCTGCTGCTTGTGCATCTTCTCCTCGACCGTGCGCCGGATCTTCTGTTGGGCGCGGGCGAGCTCGAGCTCGTTGTTGAGCAGGACCAGCACCTTTTCCATGCGCGGCAGCAGCGGCAGGATCTCCAACACCTCCTGGAGCTGCTCCTTGGTCGAGGTGGTGAGGCTGGCCGCGAAATCGGAGAGATGCGACGGATCATCGGGGCCGAAGCGGTCCAGGAACATCCGCAGCTCTTCGACATAGAGCGGGTTGAGCGGCAACAGCTCCTTGATGGTGTTGATCACGGCCATGGCGTAGGCCTTGATCTCCTCGTTCGGTCGACCCCCGGGCTCCGGGAGGTAGGTCACCTGTGCGTCGAACGGTGCTTCCCGGCTGACCCATGTCGCGATGCTGAAACGCTGCAGACACTCCACGAGGACCTGCAGGTGGCCGTCCTGGTGGTGGACGCGATGGACCCGGCAGGCCGTGCCGACGGGGTAGAAATCGGTTGTTTGCGCCTCCTCGGAGGTCTCGGTGCGGACCAGCACCACGCCGAGGATCTTGTGCTCGCTCTCCCCGACAACCTTGAGTGTCGAGGACCAGCTCTCCGCGTCCATCATCAGCGGAACGGCTTGGCCGGGAAAGAAGGGGCGCGAGGCGACAGGCAGGATGGGGATGCGGGTCGGGAGGACATCGTTGGCCCGCGCCAGCGTGATCTCCGAACCCTCGTCGACCTTGATTTCGCCCGAATCCTCGCCTGAACCCGCGTCCGCCATCTCGCTGTCCTCGGTTCGCCAATACCCCAATCGGACTGGTCAATTTCAGGGTACGAGCGGCGATTTGCAAGCAGCGTTTGCCAAGTGCGTATAGCTTGCGACATCGAGGTTTTCGGCCCTCAGTGTCGGGTCGATCCCGGTCGCGATCAGCAGCTGCGCATCCACCAGTTTGGACAGGCTGTTGCGCAGGGTCTTGCGCCGCTGCCCGAAGGCCGCGGCGACGATACGGGCGTGCAGTGCCGGATCATCGACGGGGAAGGGAAGCGGCCGATGGGGCCGTAACCGCAGGAAGGCGGACTCGACCTTCGGGGCCGGGGTGAAGGCGCCAGCACCGATGCGAAAGAGACAGTCCGCCGAGCACAGCGTCTGAACCATCACCGAGAGCCGTCCGTAGGTCTTGTCGCCCGGATCCGCGACGATGCGCTCGACGACCTCCTTCTGGAGCATCAAGTGCATATCCTCGATGCATTCGGCCTGCTCCAGGAATCGGAACAAGAGCGGTGTGGAGATGTTGTAGGGGAGATTCCCGACGAGACGCAGGCGTTCGCCCGCGTGCACGAGCGCGCAGAGGTCGAAGCTCAGGGCGTCGGCCTGGTGGATCCGCAGATCGCCGAGCGGGCCGAGCTGATCGCGCAGCGGGCCGATCAGGTCGCGATCCAGCTCGACGACATCGAGCGAGCCGACCGCAGACAGAAGCCCTTGTGTGATGGCGCCCTGCCCGGGACCGATCTCGACAACCCGCTCGCCCGGCGTCGCTGCAATCGCCCCGTGGATACGGTCGATCACCTGGCGGTCGTGAAGGAAGTTCTGGCCGAAGCGTTTGCGTGCGCGGTGCTCCATTAAACTGCGTCCGGCATGATATGGATTGACTGAACTTCGATTCGGCCTCCGATCAATCCACGGCCGTCGGAGCCGACGCAGTTTAAGTATTTCATTTTTAAAGCGTTGACATGCATTCGCGGTCTATTTCCATGTTATCGATTCGACGGCGATCTCGAGCACGCCAAGAGGCTTCGCTATGGACCTGTTCAGCATACTCCCTGTCTTATCATCCTAAACCGCGTCTACGCCGACGTTCGTGGCTTCATCGGCGGTTAAGCTCAAGTGAGCACTGAATAGGTTGTGCCGGACGCGGTTTAGCAATTGTGGCAGACCTCATGGGCGAACTGCTCGAGTTTACGCGTATCGGCGGCGAAGAGGCGGATACCCTCGGCGAGTTTCTCGGAGGCCATGGCGTCTTCGTTGAGCTCCCAGCGGAAGCCGGGCTCGTCGAAGCCGACCTTCGGGATCTCCATGCCGAGCGCCCGTTCGGGGTCCAGCTTGCGCGGGACATCGCCCTCGGTCGATGCGAGCTCGCCGAGCAGGGCCGGCGAGATGGTGAGGTAGTCGCAGCCGGCCAGCTCCAGGATCTCGTCGAGGTTGCGGAAGCTCGCGCCCATGACGACGGTGTCGTAGCCGTGGCGTTTATAGTAGTTGTAGATCCGGGTGACGGACTGCACGCCCGGGTCCTCGTCTGCCGGATAGCCGGGGACGTTGTCGGCGTTCTTGTACCAGTCGAGGATGCGCCCGACGAAGGGCGAGATGAGTGTGACACCCGCGTCGGCGCAGGCGACGGCTTGGGCGAAGCTGAACAAGAGGGTGAGATTGCAGTGCAGACCTTGGCGCTGCAGGATCTCCGCCGCTCGGATGCCTTCCCAGGTCGAGGCGATCTTGAAGAGGACTCGGGTGCTCGGGTCGATGCCGGCGGCTTGGTATAGCTCCACGAGCGCCGCGGCGCGCTTGAGCGTGGCCTCGGTGTCGAACGAGAGGCGGGCGTCGATCTCGGTCGAGACGCGCCCGGGAACGATCTTCAGGATCTCCGTGCCGAAGTTGACGGCGAGTTTGTCCATCGCCGCCCGGGCTTGATCCATCGGATCGCTGCCGCCCTCGCGCGTGCCGAAGAGGACGGCATCCTCGACCAGCTCGCGGTACTGCGGCATCTGGGCCGCTTTGAAGATCAGCGACGGGTTGGTCGTGGCATCTTGGGGCTGGTACTCGGCGATGGGCTCGAAATCGCCGGTGTCGGCGACGACTGTGGTCATGGTCTTGAGTTGGTCGAGCTTGCTCATGGTTCAACACCCTTCTGCAAGGTTGAGACGCGTCGGCGTCGATGGGTTGACCTTAACGGAATCCGATGACGATTTCGAATCCGGCCCCGCAGTCGATGCGTCTCGACAGCATGGCATGTCGCTGAGCCGCGCAAGAACCGCGCCGGCAGGACGGGCGCCGGAGACGTCTCGTCGGTGTCGATTTCGTGGATGTCCTCCGCGCGCTTGTCGTTCATACTCAAGATCTCTCTGGCCAAGGGTACGAGGTGTTCCGCACATCCCATGAGCCATTCGACCACGGAGCTTCGGGTTCCCGACGGCATGCCGTTCCAACAGGTCTCGGATCTGCTGACGGGACTTTATCGTCCCATCCTCGCGCCCTCGGAGACGACGAGGCGTGTATTTTACGACACCTTCGACTGGGCGATCTTTCACGACGGCGGTGCTTTGGAATGCCGCACGCAGCGCTCGACCCGGCGTCTGATCCGAAACGATCTCGACGGCGCGTCGCCGCCGCTGTCTCAGACCCTTGCCGGCGAGCCCGGTTTCGCCTCCGATCTTCCGCTCGGGCCGGTGCGCGAGCGCATCCTGGAGGTTTGCGGGATCCGAAGGCTGCTTCCACGCGTGGAGATCGAGAGTCATGTCACCGTCTTTCGGCTCGTCAACGACGATGCCGAGACCTTGTTGCGCGTCGAGCTCGAGACGATGATTGCACGCAACCCCGGTGTCGACACCTGCGGACCGCTCGCGTCGCGTATCCACCTCGTCGCAGAGCCCTACCACGAGCAGACGGCGCAGGAGGTGACGGATCTCCTCGCCGAGCGGCTCGGGCTCGAGGCCGTCGAGACGCCGATTCTGTCGGAGGCGCTGTCGGCGTGCGGTCGATCCCCCGGCGACTATTCGTCCAAGATCGAGGATCGACTCGATCCCGATCAGCGGTCGGACGAGGCGCTCAAGGTGCTCCTGAGGAGTCTGTTCGCGACCCTGGTCGCGAATCTGGACGGTGCGCGGGAGCATCTGGACACCGAGTTTCTGCATGACCTGCGTGTCGCCACGCGCCGCACGCGTTCGGTTCTGGGTCAGGCGAAGGGCGTCTTTCCGGCTGATCTTCTGGAGGATTACAAGGTCAGGTTCGCTTGGCTGCAGCAGATCACGGGGCCGGTCCGTGACCTGGACGTCTATCTTCTGGATTTCGACCGCTACCGCGAGGCCCTGCCGGTGCGCTTGCGCCCAAGTCTCGGCGCGGTCCATTCCTTCTTGTCGGCCCGCCGCAGCGAGGAGCAGGGTCGCCTTCCCGTCGCGTTTGACTCCCCCGCTTTTGCCGATTTGATGCGGGAGTGGCGGACCTTCCTCGAGGCACCGGTCGCCGAGCATCCGGCCGAGTCCGACGCCGCGGCTCCGATCAAGGCGCTCGCCGACGAGCGTATTCGGCGCATGGCGAAACGCGTGCGACGCGAGGGGCTCGCGATTCGACCGGACTCGCCCGCCACCGATCTGCATGAGCTGCGCAAGAGCTGCAAGAAGCTCCGATACCTCATGGAGCTTTTCCAGAGTCTCTACCCGCGGGGCAAGATGACCCGATTGATCAAGTTACTGAAAACGTTGCTCGATCATCTCGGTCTGGTTCAGGACTTGGCTGTACAGGCCGAGCACCTCCTCGACTGGGCCAAGCAGATGCACGCCGAGGGTCAGGCCGATACCGAGACGCTGCTCGCGATGGGTGCGCTCGTCGGTCAGCTCTTGGGACGCCAGGAGCAGGCTCGCGCGGCCTTCGCCGAGGTCTTCGATCAATATCTGCACGACGACCACCAAGCGTTGTTCCGTGCACTCTTCGACCGCAGCTGAGCCGCGTTCGGCGCGAGTCGTGCCGGTGCCGTATCCTGCCGGTGCCGTGCGGATGTGGCTCGGGCTCGATCAACAACCCTTGCCGCAGACGCGGTTCGGAGGAGGTGAAGAGAGGTGTCGATGAGATTGACTCTGCCGTCATGCCTGACGGCGTCGCTCGTGTTGCTCGCCGCTGCTGCGACAGGCGTCGGCGCGGCCAACCCGGAGGAGGGGCTCTTCGATCTGGAGGATCTTCGCGTGAAGATCACCGAGACCCTGCCCTATGTCGAGGTCGAGCACGCGGGAAAACCGGTCATCTTGATGCGTCATCAGGAGCCCGATCACACCATTGTCGCGCCCTACGATCAGACCGCCCGCGACTGTCCTCCCTACTGCATCCAACCGATGCAGCTGGCGCCCGGCGTGGAGACCATCGGCGAGCTCGAGCTGATCGCCTATCTCGAGCGCGCAGCCAAGGGCGAGCCGATCCTGGTGATCGACTCACGCACCGAGCCCTGGGTGTCGCAGGGGATGATCCCGGGTGCGATCCATCTCCCCTATACGCGACTGGATCCGGGGCACGCACAGCCCGAGGCGATCGCTGAGCTGTTGGAATTCGAGCTCGGCGCGATTCGCTTGAATGCGCTCTGGAACTTCAGCGCCGCCAAGACGTTGGTCTTTTACTGCAACGGCCCTTGGTGCGGGCAGTCCCCGACCAATATCCGCGCCTTGCTGGCGCTCGGCTATCCTGCGGATCGGATCAAGTGGTATCGCGGCGGGATACAGATGTGGGAGCAGCTCGGCTTGACGACCGTGAAGCCGTCGGCGAACGCCGACGACTGAACCGCGTCTGGAGCCGTATGCGCCGTTTTTGGATTGGATCGGTAAGGGATGACGCTGCGAGTGCCGGAGTCGATTTTGTTTAGGTTTCAAAGAATCATCGTCGGCGATCCGGTTTCGCCATGCATCGCGGCCCCATCGGTCGGCTGCGATAGCCGAGATGCGCATTCGTTCGGGTCGATCAGCCGCCGCACCCAATCCAGCATGGGCTCGATCGCCGCTTCGGCTGTCGGCGTCAGCACGTAATTGGAATAGTCGAACGAGCTCCCGCACGCCGTGACCAGGAAGGTCTCGGGAACCTTGTCGTAGAGTGTCTCGCACCAGGCAAGAAGCTCGCGCGGATCCAGGAAATGCGCCATGGTCGACATGGCGCTGGCGTCGGGGGCGAGCGATCGGCAGCGCACCTCGCCCGGTGCGCCGTCGACCGCGGCGTCGAGAAAGACGACGCGGTCGTGCTCCACCAAATCGGCGACCAGCTCGGCAGTGAGGATGTGGCGCGAGATCACCTCCACGCCTTCGGGCATGCCCTCCGCCTGCAGCCGATCCGCAACCAGCGGCCCAATCGCGTCGTCGCCGCGGATCGGGCTGCCGTAGCCGATGATCAAGACCTTCCTGCCCTCCATGCGTGCATGATCCATTCAGCCGCGCCTGAGCGTGTCGACGACCCGGCCGGTCGCATCCTTGAGCTCGATGGCGATCGGCATCTCGCCGAAGGCGTGCGAGGCGCAGGATAGACAAGGGTCGAAGCAGCGAATGACCGCCTCGACGCGATTGAGCATCCCCTCCTGGAGATTGTTGCCGTCGACATAGGCATCGGCGACCTGACGGATGCTCTGGTTCATGGCGAGGTTGTTGTGTCCGGTTGCGATGATGAGGTTGACCCAGGTGATGAGCCCCTCGTCGTCGATGCGGTAGTGATGCATCAGCAACCCGCGCGGGGCCTCGGCGACCCCGATCCCTTCGTAGCGGTTGCTGCGGGCGCGGGCACGCACGCGCGCGTCGAGGATGGTCGGATCCTTGAGCAGGCGCTCCATCATCTCGAGTGCGTAGATGATCTCGACGAGGCGGGCGTAGTGATAATGGAAGCTGCTCGCGATCGGGCCGGATTCCTGAAGCATATGGAACTCGGCGAGCGCCACGTCGGCATAGGGCGTTCCGCAGGCATCGACGTTGTTCAGACGTGCAAGGGGTCCGACCCGATAGATCCCCTTGGGATAGCCCTGCGGCTTGTAGTAGGGGAACTTCATGTAGCTGAAGTCCTCGACCGCTTCGCCGATCAGACGCTCGTACTCGTGCGGCGGCACCATGTCTTCGAGGATGCGGCCTTGGGCATCCTTGAGCCGCAGGAGGCCGTCGTAGTGCTCCAGGTGTCCCTTGGGGCTCACCAGGCTGAGGAACATGGTCGGTTGATTGCCGAAGTGACTGGCCTCGTCCTTGAACTTGGGCACCAGGGTCTTGAAGAAGGCGTAGGTGCGTTTGGCGATGTCCAGCCCTTCCGGGAGCAGGGCGAGCATGGCGTCGCGCTTCTCCTGAGTCAGCGGCTCGCTGACCCCGCCGGGGACGACCCAGGTCGGGTGGATCTTCTTCCCGCCCAGGGTCTCGATGATGGTCTGGCCGATCTGGCGCAGTCGGATTCCGTCCTTGGCCAGCGCCGGGTCTTGGCGCATGACGCCGAAGATGTTGCGCGAGACCGGGTCGGAGTCCCAGCCGAGCAAGAGATCCGGCGAGGAGAGATGAAAAAACGACAAGGCGTGCGACTGGGTGATCTGCGCGAGGTTGATGATGCGGCGCAGTTTTTCGCCGGTCGGCGGTATGCTGACCGAGAGCAGGTGATCGCAGGCCTTGTTGGATGCCAGCACATGACTGACCGGGCAGATCCCGCAGGTCCGCGCAGTCAGTGCCGGCATCTCGCGATAGGGCCGACCCTCGCAGAATTTCTCGAAACCGCGAAACTGGGTGAGATGGAACTTGGCGTCTTCGACCTCTCCGGCATCCCCGAGCTGCAGGGTGATGCGGGCATGGCCCTCGATGCGGGTAACGGGTTCGATGACGACGGTGCGGCTCATGGATGCGGCCCCTGGCGGTTGGAATTCGGTGTGGCGTTCGAGTCGTCGCCCTCGTTGCTCAAGGCGCGCTCGGTGATCTCGTGATAGAGATGGGTCATCCGGGCGATGATGTCGTCGAGCTCCGGATGTTGTGCCCACTTGGACTGCTTGTCCTTGGCATCGGCGAAGACCTCGGTCAACAACTCGATATCGAAGCTGTCGAGCCGGGCGCCGCCCTCGACCTTGGCCTTGATGTCGAGCAGGCGCGGCAGACGTTGGGTTCGCAGACGCTCGAGGAGCGCGACGATCACGCCCGTGTCGGCATCCTGCGGTGCTTGGCTTCCGACAGGCGGCTTGGTCATGGCTTCAGGCCCCGAACCGGGTTACGGCGCTGGGATCCGGTATGCGCCCCGCAATCAGCTCGCTGAGCACATACCAGATGGCGTCGGCGCTCGGCGGGCAGCCGGGAACGAAGACATCGACCCCTACGACACCGTGGATGGGTTTGACGACGGCCAGCAAGGCCGGAACGCCTTGCGTCGGGGTCTGCGGCTGGATGGTGACGGTATCGCGGTAGGCGCGGTCGACCACGTCCGACAGCTTGAAGTGGTTGCGCATGGCCGGGACGTTTCCGTTCACGGCGCAATCGCCCAGGCTGACCAGGATCTTGCAGTGCTTGCGGAATGTCAGGGCCTTCTCCAGGTCGTCTTCGGAGCTGACCGAGCCTTCCAGGATGCCCACATCCACATGGTCGGGCAGGGTCTTGGTGTCGACCAGCGGGCTGTAGACGATGTCGACCTGTTGAACCAGCTCGATCAGGCGCTCGTCCATGTCCAGGAAGGACATGTGACAACCCGAGCAGCCGTCGAGCCAGGTGGTCGCGACCGTGATCTTGGGCGATGTGCTCATTGGGCATGTCTCCGGCGGGCGAGAATCGGCAAGAAGTGTTGATCTTTGACCATCTCGCCGACCGAAGTGCCCTGCTTGACCAGCGCGCCGGTCGGGCAGACCTGAACACATTTGCCGCAGCTGGTGCAGGTGTCGCTCTCGCCCCAGGGTTGCGCCATGTCTGTGATCACGCGGCACTCGGTGCCGCGGCCCATGACGTCCCAGGTGTGGGCTCCCTCGATCTCGTCGCAGACGCGCACGCAGCGGGTGCAGAGGATGCAGCGGTCGTGATCGAGCCGGAACATCTCGTGCGAGCTGTCGACCGGGTAGCTGGCCTGCCGGTAGGGCACGCGGACATGGTCGACACCGCACTTCTGGGCCAGGTACTGCAGCTCGCAGTGACCGTTGGAGACACAGACCGAGCAGACATGGTTACGCTCGGCGAAGAGCAGCTCGACGATGGTGCGGCGATAGCGCTGGAGCTTCTCGGTGTTCGTCTGGATCCGCATCCCCTCGGTCACCCGCGTCGAGCAGGCGGCCAACAGGCGGCCCTGACCGGCCAGCTCGACGAGACAGAGACGACAGGCGCCCCACACCGAAAGACCTTCGAGATAACAGAGGCTCGGGATCGGGATCTGATTCTCGCGACAGACCTCGATAATGGTCTCGTCCTCGCGGGCGGAGAGATCCCGGCCGTCGATGTTGAGCGTGACGACGCGGACGTTCGGTTGCTTGGCGGGTGGGGGCATATCGGCTCCGTCAACCTCGTTCGTGCAGTTTGAACCGCGAAGACGCATTGGACGCAACGCAGCGTCCGTCGCGGTCGATGTTCGTTTCCGGTGGCATCTAGTGGCGTCGAGCCCGGCCGCTCGACACCCTGTGTTTCTGTCGCGTTTTGCGCCTTCGTGATCGCTAAAGCCTTCTCCGCGCTAAACCGCGTCCAGAGCGACATGCGTCATGTTCATGTTGCATTTGCCTTTGGAGATGTCGTCGACCTCGGTGCGACGCGGTTTAAAATTTAAGATCCTTTAATACCTTAAACCGCGCCGGCTCCGACAGTCGTCGGAGCCGGCGCCCACCAAGCCACTCCAACACATAACGCAAACCGCACCGGGCGCGGTTTAAGCGTCGCCGAGCTTCGCTTCATACTCGTCGCGGAAATAACGCATGGTGCTCAACACCGGATTCGGCGCCGTCTGCCCCAGTCCGCAGAGACTGGTTGCCTGCACCACCTCGCAAAGCTCTTCCAAAAGGGCCAGCTCGGCCCGTGTGGCCTGCGCCTTGGCCAGCCGATCGAGGATGCTGTGCATCTGCTGTGTCCCCGTCCGGCAGGGGATACACTTTCCGCAAGATTCGGTCATGCAGAATTCCATGAAATAGCGCGCGACATCGACCATGCTGGAGGTCTCGTCCATGACGATCATGCCGCCCGAGCCCATCATGGTCCCGAGAGTCTTGAGACTGTCGTAATCCACGGCGATGTCGAGGTGCTGCGCCGGGATACAACCGCCCGACGGACCGCCGGTCTGCACCGCCTTGAAGGCCTTGCCGCCCGGGATGCCGCCGCCGATGACCTCGATGATGTCGCGCAGCGAGGTGCCCATCGGGACCTCGATGAGGCCGGTGTTGGTGATGGTTCCGGCGAGCGCGAAGACCTTGGTCCCTTTCGATCGCTCGGTGCCGATCGAGGCGAACCAGTTGCCTCCCTCGCGCACGATCGGGGCGATGTTGGCGAAGGTCTCGACGTTGTTGATGAGCGTGGGGTGGCCCCAGAGCCCCGACTCGGCGGGGTAGGGCGGACGCGGGCGCGGTTGGCCCCGTAGACCCTCGATGGAGGCCATGAGCGCCGTTTCTTCGCCGCAGACGAAGGCCCCGGCGCCGAGCCGGATTTCGACCTCGAGGCTGAACTGGGTGTCGCCGATCTTGTTGCCCAAAAATCCTGAGCGCTTGGCTTTGCGTATGGCGGTCTGGAGTCGCTCGACCGCGAGCGGGTACTCGGCGCGGACATAGACGTAGGCCTTGTTCGCCCCGATCGCGTAGGCAGCGATGGCCATGCCCTCGAGGACGCGATGCGGGTCCGACTCCAGGATCGCCCGATCCATGAAGGCGCCCGGGTCGCCTTCGTCCGCGTTGCAGATGACGTATTTTTGGGTCGCCGGCATCTTGGCGACGGTCGACCATTTCAGACCGGTCGGATAGCCGCCGCCGCCGCGTCCACGCAGACCGCTGTCGGTCACTTCGCGCAGGACATCGGCCGGGGTCATCTCGCTCAAGGCCCGGATCAGTGCCGAGTAACCGCCGACGGCCACATAGCCCTTGAAGCTGTCGGGATCGATGATGCCGGCATTCTCCAGCACGATCTTCTGTTGGCGCGCGAAGAAGGGCTGATCCGTCGGGCAGCGCAGACGCTCCACGGGTGGGCCATCGAGGCTTGCGATGATGTCGGCGGCGTCATCCGCCGTGACGTCGCGATAGATCGTGGACTCTTCGAGCGAGGCTTCCCGGTCGGCGATCGACACCAAGGGGCCGGCCGAGCAGAGTCCCATACATCCGACCCCTTTGACCTTGCACGAAGGTTTGCTGTCCCCGAGACCGGCAACGAGTGCATCCAAGACGGGGGCCGCGCCGGAAGACTGGCAACTGGCGGCCATGCAGACGCGGACCTCGCGCTCGACGTTCGCGTCGATCGCACGGTATTGCTCGGCCAGATCGGCCAGATCGTCGAGGTTCATCAGGTCAGCTCCTCGAGCTTGGCAATGAGTGTTTCGCTGTCGAGTTTTCCCAGCACATCGCCGTCGATCACGATCGCCGGGGCCAGACCGCAGGCGCCGACACAGCGTGCCGTCAACAGCGACAGCCGGTCGTCTTCGGTCGTTTCGCCGGGATTGATGTCGAAGCGCTCCTGCAGGCGCTCGACGAGGCCCCCGGCGCCTTTGATGTAGCAGGCGGTGCCGGTGCAGACGACGCAGGCATGACGCCCTTTCGGCTTGAGCGTGAAGAGGTGATAAAAGGTCGCGACACCGTAAACCTTGCTCAGCGGAAGGTCGAGCGATGCTGCAACAAACCGCAAGGAGCCCTCGTCGAGAAACCCGAAGGCGTCCTGCACGCTGTGCAGGGTCTCGATCAAGGCGTGGTCGGCATAGCCGTTGCGGCGCATGGTCGCGTTGACGAGCTTCCAACGCTTGTCGTCACTGGGCAGTGGCGGCTTGGCTTGCTGCAGACTCATCTCCCCTCCAATTCAATGGGTCATGGTTGCCGAGCGATCACGTCGCCGACGGCGATGCGATCGAACGATGCCACAAGTCTATGACACATGGATAGCACGACGACGTTCTTCTTTTCGCGCACTTTCGGTGCGCTCCGCGTCGCCGCGCTTCCTTTCGGTGCCGCCCCGCTCCCGGCTATACTCGCGATCCGACCAGACGGCCGCCAACGAGATCGATCCCATGGACAACGTGCCAGCTTCCCGTAAGCGACCACGCGGCATCTATTTGCTGCCCAATCTTTTCACCACGGCGGCGCTGTTCGCCGGGTTTTATGCGGTCCTCGCGGCGACCCAGGGACGTTTCGAGGCGGCTGCGCTCGCGATCTTCGCGGCCCAAGCGCTCGACGGGATCGACGGGCGCGTGGCTCGCATCACTCAAACCCAAAGCGATTTCGGTGCCGAGTACGACAGTCTCTCGGACATGGTGGCCTTCGGGGTTGCCCCGGCGCTGGTCGCCTATCACTGGGCCTTGGGCGGACTCGGTAAGGTCGGCTGGCTGGCCGCCTTCGTTTTCACCGCCGCCGCGGCTTTACGCCTGGCGCGGTTCAACACGCAGGTGCGGATCGCCGACAAGCGTTACTTCCAAGGTCTCGCCAGCCCGGCCGCCGCGGCCATCATCGCGAGCGGGGTCTGGCTCGGCACGGATACGGGGGTCGCCGGGGCCGATGTCGCCTGGCTTGCGGCCATCCTCACTGCGGGTGCCGGTCTGCTGATGGTGAGTAATTTTCGGTACATCAGCTTCAAGCAGCTTAACTTCCAGGGCCGCGTCCCCTTTCTATTAGCCGTCGCCGTGATGCTTGGCTTTGCCGTGGTCTTTGTCAATCCACCGCTGATGCTCTTTTTGATGGCGACGACCTACGCCGTTTCGGGACCAGTGTGGACCTTGATGCGATTGCGCCAGAGTCGTCTGCGCCATCGGCGCGATTCGCACTGAGATCGGTCCGGTCAATCGCGCCTGCGGTCGGCAGCCGATTCGGATGGTCTCGGATTCGGTGGGTGGTCGCCTCCCTGATTCATGGCGTGCTCGATGGTTCGCGCGCAAGGTGCTTGGTCGGGCGCCGTATCGACGGGGCACTTTTCCCGGGTCCGGAAACTGCTAGGATGCGATCTTCGAGGCCAAACCATGGGCTTAAACCGCGTCCAGAGCCAGATGCTGATTTTCGAGTGAGGTCGACGTTTTGTGCAGCCACAGCCCTTAGCGGGTACGCGGTTCGTAATGATATATTTTTGAATTATTAAACCGCGCCGGCTCCAGCGGCCGTCCCGTCTGCCGAGGCCGATCCCATCCAAGGACATCGCATACCGCGCAGGGCGCGGTTTAAGCCCCGACGGATCGACCGCGAGCGGATGGCCTGGATGGCTGCCCGCGCCTGTGACGGCGCCCTGTCGGGCAACACCAGATCTCCCTGTTCGAGGGCCGAAATGAACGATGCGTCCGAGAAAAAGCCTGGCTTGCTGCGCCGTATCGGATCGTCGCTTTCCCGAAGACTGGTCGCCCGGGTGCCGGACGAGGTCTCCTGTTGCGAGTTCGATTGCCGCAAAACGGAATGCGCCCAGGGCAATTGGGAGGAATGCACCGTGCGCCTGGACTATGCCCGGCGTCTTCGCGACGGGCATTGCCCGGATCGCGAGCAGTCGTAGCGTCATGCCATCGGGACCGCGCGAGATCGTCACGCCCTTTCGGCCCATCCCGCTGGACGTTCCGGCGGGCCTGACGCCGAACGAGTTCTTCAACAGCGCCGAGAACCTTCGGGACCTGGTGCAGAACAACGGCCTGCTGCGCAACCAAGAGGATCTGCTGCTCTACCGCAAGGCGCTGGGGCATTCCACCGAGCTGGATTGCTCGATCATCTACGACACCTCCAAACGCATCCTCAACCCGCTCGGCCGTCCGGTTCGCCGCACCCAGGTCTCGCCGTCGGTGAAGCGCGTCTGGAACCGGATGAATCGGATCATCATCGAGGAGATGCTCGGACGCTATCCGGATCCGGGCGAGGCACTCGTGATGGCAGGCGAGGCGAGTCTGGATGCCACCTGGCCGCTGACCTCGCCGGGTGTGCCGAGCATCCGCATGCTGCACAATCATTTCATCGTCTTCCCGATGGAGCAGCTGCGCGCGGCCCCGCCGGCCGATCCGAGCCATCCCAACCTGACCGACGGCGGCCAGCACAGCCTCTTTCAGGCCCACATGCGCGATGTCTACCGGCGTTTTTTCGACGAGGCGCTGGACCTGCGTATCCTGCGCACGGTGCATACCGACGAGTCGCGCCTCGCGCTTACCGGCTATCCGGAGGGTTTGCCCTGCTGGGAGATCCAGGGCGGGGTCGCGGCCCTCGGCGACACCGCCTTCTGGGTGGAGTACGACGAGATCCTGCGCGGCTTTCTCGACTTCTACCGCACCTTCTTCTCGCAGGTGTCGAGCCGCAACGCCGAGATCCTGCCGGATGTCTACTTTCCGAACCAGATCGAATCGGTCCTGCTCTTCGACAACGCCTTTATGCAGACCGCGAAACGGGTACGCGAGCGCTGTCTCGGCGACCCGGCCTACGCCAACTCCATCCGCTGGGAGCCCGCCTTCAAGCAGCTCATCTTTCGGCATGACTCGGGCCGCTTGATGCTGACCATCAGTCAGAACTCGATCGGCAACGCCATCACGGAGCTGCTCGGCGTCGTGGTGAAGCGCGTTCCCGACCGTGATGCCTACGAGGCGCGCGAGCCGGCGCTCATCGAACGTCTGCTCGAGATCAGGCGGCTGCTGGTCGCCGCCGATCTCGGCGACGCGATTGCCACCCCGCATTGGGGCGCGGACTGAGCGTCGGGACTGAGTCCCGCACCGACCGGTCGCAGGCAGCTCGGCAGTCCGTGACACCACGAGATTTCATCGCATCTTCACGGTTCGTCAATATGCCGGCAATCGCGCGCGGAGATCATATCCCGACGTTGATGGCTCGAGGCCGGCGATGCGATGACCGACATCAAGCGCATGAATCCGTTGAAATATCGGAGCATTTTCATCTCCGATGTCCACTTGGGCTTTCGAGGGTGCCAAGCCTCTCTCGTGCTCGATTTTCTGCAATCGACCGAGTGCAAACAGTTGTACTTGGTCGGCGATATCGTCGACATCTGGGCGATGAAGAACGGTGTCTATTGGCCCGAGGCCCACAATCAGGTGGTCCGCGAGGTGCTCGACAAGGCCAAGCGGGGGACGGAGGTCATCTATACGCCGGGTAATCACGACGAGCTGTTCCGCACGCATCTCGGCGCCGATTTCGGCAACGTGGCGGTACGCGAAGAGGTGATTCATACCACCGCCGACGGTCGTCGCTTTCTGGTGATGCACGGGGATGCATTCGACGCGGTGGTTCAGAACGGCAAGTGGCTCGCCATGATCGGCTCGCGCGCCTATGACGGTTTGTTGATGCTCAACGGACTCGTCAGCCGGATTCGCCGTGTGCTCGGCCTCGAGTACTGGTCATTGGCCGGGTATCTCAAGCACAAGGTCAAGAATGCCGTGAGCTATATCGGCAATTTTGAGGCGGCGGTCGCGGGCGAGGCGGAGCGCCGTCGAGTCGATGGCATGATCTGCGGGCATATCCACCACGCGGAGATGCGCGAGATCGCCGGTGTCGCCTACTGCAACTGCGGCGACTGGGTGGAGAGCTGCACCGCCCTCGTGGAGCACCACGACGGTCGGCTCGAGCTGCTGCGCTGGACCGACGCCTATCCGCAACCTGCGAGCATCGAGCAGGATCGCTTGGCTCTGGCGCGGGTCGGTTAGCGGAGCGGTCGGCGGGTCATTCGGTCGGTGGGTACGGATCAACCGCTTGGCCTTCTGCGCGAATCGATCGTCGAAAGCGATTCCAATCGAACGCCGGCCCCGGGTCCGTCTTGCGATCCGGGGCGATCGCGGCGTGTCCTGCGATCCTTTCCTCGGTGATTCCGGGGTAGCGACGGAGGATGTGCCGTGTGCACTCGGCAAGACGCGCATACTGGGCCTCGGTGAACGGCCTGTCGTCGGTTCCCTCCAGCTCGATCCCGATCGAAAAATCGTTGCAGCGCTCTCGTCCCGCGAACCGCGAGACGCCCGCGTGCCAGGCGCGCTGCTCGAAAGGAACATACTGCAGGAGTCGGCCGTTGCGCCGGATCAACAGATGTGCCGAAACGCGCAGACCGGCGATCTCGCGGAAGTAGGGGTGTGCGGCGGGATCGAGACGATCGAGAAAGAGATCGTCGATCCAGTCGCCCGAAAAGTCGCCCGGCGGTAAGCTGATGTTGTGGATGACCAACAGATCGATTTCCGTACCCGGCGGGCGGGCGTCCTGGCTCGGCGAGGGCCGGCGCTCCGCGCCTTCAAGCCATCCTTCCTCGTCGATATCCGCGTAGACACCGGCTTTGTCTTCGACGACCGCATGGGCGTGCGCACGCGCGTGCACACCCTCATCGATCCGGGGCGGCGAGCATCGCGGTGTCGGTGACTCGACCCCGAGGTGGGCGACGGCGGCATCGGGTTCGGGATTCATGACACGCAAGGCGGGCGGGAAGCGGGGATGAGTCGGCCGGGAAACCGCCGATCCAAGGTGACACAGTCCCCTGCATTGCTTACCATCGCTGCATAATAGTCCATCGGTTCCTCGAGGTTTATCGGCCGCCCCGTGCCTCGGTTCAAGATGGTGACATGACCGGCTATCGGCGTCGAGATTCACTTGATCAAGTCCCCGCGAATCCACCCAGCATCCGGTCCCGGCGGAGACGCCTTGATCATGCGCGGGCGTTTCGTGACCGACTGCATGCGTCTGCTCGGCGAGCGCTTGCCGGCGCTCTGGGGCGCGCTGTTCGGGAAGCTCGACGACGCTCTGCACGATCTCGCCGACAAGTCGACCAACGATTTGAGCTATCGCGTCTATTTCGACGCGCGCGAGATCCTCGTCAAACAGCGCCGACGTCTTCAGAGCGATTTTTTGCGGCGCGTCGAGCAAGAGGCCGGCGATCTCGTCGGTCGGGATCGCGAGCCGGAGCATGAGCACGACAGGGCCAGGGAGTCGGCGTTCGGTGATCTGACCTTGCTTGCGGACTCCGAGCTCGAAGAGATTCTGGCCGCCGAAAACCTGGTGTCGAAGGCGGAATCACGTTATCGAAGCGATTTGATGGAGTTGGATCGTCGATTTGCCGCCCTGATGGGCTGGGGCGAGGTCGGTCTCGAGGAGAATCCTTTCGGTCCGTCCGCGCTGTGCCATGCCTTTCGCGACACCCTGACCGCGCTGCCCCCGCTCGAGCCGTCCGTCAAGCTCGTCGTCTACAAGCTCTTCGATCGGCATGTCATGGACCAGTTGGGCGACTTCTACCGCAGTTGTCTGAGCCAGGTCGAGCCCGCTTTGTCCGAGATCGTCATCCCTGCTTCAAGGCCGCGCGCAGCCTCGCGACCCGCGTCTTCCTTTGTCACGCCCGGCAAGCGGGAGATGCCGGAGCAGCCCCGGGACACTCTCTCGATTCCATTCGATGTCCTGCGGACCTTGCTTGCACGCCAACGACCGAGCAGTACCCCGCATACCGATAGCGGTCGGGTGAAGGTCGCGACGGCCGAGCTTCTGGCCTTGTTGGACAATCTGGATGTCGCTCCCGACCCGGCGATGGGGTATCCGGCATCGGAGGCGTTCCTGCGTACGCGACTGTCCGCGGCGCTTTGCGTCGAGGATCGGCCGAGACGTGCCTTGGCAGAGCGCGACGAGGATACGCTCGATCTGGTTTTCCTCTTCTTCGAGCATCTGTTGGCCGGCGGCGCGATTCCCGATCCCATCAAGATCCTGATCGCGAGGATGCAGATCCCGGTCGCGAAGATGGCGCTGTTGGACAAGGACTTCTTCTCCGACGACACCCATCCTGCGCGGGTGTTGATCAACAATATCGGGCGGGCCGCGATGGGTTGGAGCGACGCCGACGGACGCGGTGCCGACAGCCTCTACGGGATGATCGAGCGGGTGATCGAGCGCTTGGTGCTGGATTTCGACGGGGATCCCAAACTCTTTGCCCGAATGGATCGGTATTTCAGGGCTTTCCTTGCACGAGAGGATGCCCGAGCCGCTGCCGTGGCAGGGGATCCGCTCGCCGAGCCACACGGCGGTATGTTGTCCGGTGTTTCCGACCCGGCCGAGCCGAGCTTCGACGCCGATGGTACCGGCGCGCCCCCCGATCCCGCGCGCGAGACGGTCGCGGCTGCACTGGCCGAGCGCCTGGCGCCTTATGCGCGGATTCCGAGTACGGTGGAGATCCTGCTGCGCGAGGGCTGGTCGCTTGTTCTGCTCCAGATCGAGCGCTCCCGGGGCTCGGATAGCCCGGATTGGCAAACCGCACTCGAGTTGATCGATCGACTGCTCTGGAGCGTGAGCGTGAAGCGTACCGCCGAGGAGCGTCGCCAGTTGCTCAATCGGATCCCGCGTCTGCTCGAGACCTTGCGGCGGCGGCTCGCCGAGGTCGGCTGTGATCCACGTCTGACGGCACGGTGGCTCGGGGAGCTGCAGACCTTGCATTTGGACGTGCTTCAGGGATTCGCACGCGGCGCCGTGCTCGGCGGCTCCGACGTCGAAGCCGGCCACTCGGCCCCGGCTCGGGTGCCGATTCCGGTTCCGTGCGGATGCGCGATCGGCGATTGGATCGACTGGGCTCGCGAGGATGTCGGGCGAGTCCGTCTCAAGTTGGTCGCTTGGAACCCCGCGCGAGAGGAGTTGTTGTTCTTCGACCGACAGGGGCGGTCCCCGACGCGTTTTTCCGCGCGTGGTCTCGCCGAGGCGATCGCGGCCGGACAGGTCACGATTCTGGGCAACGGCGAGACGCCGCTCGCGGATCAGGCCTTGCGCGCGATGTTGACGAGTCTACAAAAGGCCCCTTCCGATGGCTGAATCAAACCAAGAGATGAATCCCTCGCGCGGGGCGGCTCGTCCGGCGCGGCTTCCTGACCCGCGTCTCATCGAGGCCCAGGTCCGAGCTGCACTCGAGGAGGATGTCGGTGCGGGCGATCTCACCGCCGTCTTGGTTCCGCGCGATCAGCGCTCTCGGGCCGAGTTGATCACGCGCGAGCCCGCAGTCATCTGCGGATGCGCCTGGTTCGATACGGTGTTTCGCGTGCTCGATCCCGGGATTTCCGTCCGTTGGGAGGTCGCCGACGGCGCCCCCGTCCGCCCCGGGCAGCGTCTGGCGCTGATCGAGGGACCGTCGGCCGCTCTGCTGACCGGCGAGCGCACGGCCATGAATTACCTTCAGACCCTCTCCGGGACGGCGACCCGCGCGGCTGAATTTGCCGCCGCGGTCGCCGGTCTCCCCGTTGCGGTGTTGGATACCCGCAAGACGTTGCCCGGTCTGCGCGTCCAGCAGAAGTACGCGGTCCTCTGCGGGGGCTGCCACAACCACCGCATGGGCCTGTTCGACGCGATCCTGATCAAGGAGAACCACATCCTCGCCGCGGGCTCGATCCCGGCCGCGCTCGCCGCTGCGGCCGCGGCAGCCGGTGTCGGCGTGGAGATTCAGATCGAGGTCGAGAGTCTCGACGAGCTGCAGACGGCCTTGGACGGCGGGGCGGAATCGATCCTGCTCGATAACTTCGCGCTCGGGGATTTGCGTCTGGCGGTCGCCATGAGCGCGGGGCGCGCCCGGCTCGAGGCATCGGGCGGCATTACGATTGCGACCATTCGGGCCATCGCGGAAACCGGTGTCGACCGCATCTCGGTCGGCGCGCTGACGAAGGACGTGACCGCGGTCGATCTCTCGATGCGGTTCGTGGGTTAAACCGCGCCAGCTCCGACAGTCGTCGGAGCTGGCGCGGCTAAGACACTCCAACACATGACGCATACCGCACCGGGCGCGGTTTAACCGAGCTCGCGTGTGCGTCTCGGCGCCAGCTGGTGCTCGAGTGCGCGCAGTCGCTCGCGCAGTTGTTCCAGCTCGTCGAGCAGGTCGAGCGCGAGTGCGGTGCCGGCGAGGTTGAGGTCGAGGTCGCGCTGCAACCGCACGGCGCGACGTGCCCGACGCACCTCGAAGCCGTCGAACCGCCAATCGTCGGGGGCTTGGCCCTTGGGGCGCAGGAGCCCTTCGGTCACCATCAGCCTCACCACGCGGCCGCTGGAGCCGCACAGCTGGGTCAGCTCGGTGAGGGTGACCGTCAGCCCCTCGTCGAGCACGATCCCTTCAATGCGTGTCTCGGTCTGCGTCATGCGTCAGACTCCCATCTCGGCCCTTGGGTTGAAGTGTAGACGCTCGGCCATGTCGCGATAGGCTGCCTTGGCGGCATCCGTGGTTGCGGGCGGGGTGACGATCTCGAGCATGACCAGCTCGTCTCCGGCCGGCTCGCCGGGCAGCCCCCGACCCTTCAAGCGCAGGCGTTGCCCGGACTGAGATCCCGGCGGCACCTTAAGGTTCACTGTCCCGCCGAGTGTCGGGACCGAGACGGACGCGCCGAGTGCGGCCTCCCAGGGCGCAATGGGCAGCCGCAGATGGATGTCCTTGCCGTCCGTGGTGAAAAATCGGTGCGGATTGATCTCGATCTCCAGATAGAGATCGCCGGCATGACCGCCGTTGATCCCCGGCCCGCCCTGGCCGGCCAAGCGGATTTGGCGACCCTGCGTGACGCCGGGCGGGATGCGCACGTTCAGGGTGCGGGTGCGCGAGCTGACGCGCCCGTCCGGGCCGACCTCGGGGATGTCGAGGCGCAACTGCCGCGTCGCGCCGCGATAGGCGTCCTCCAGGTCGATGACGATGCGCGCGGTTTGATCCTGACCTCGGCGGCGGCGTTGAGTCTGGGCTCCCGGGTGAAACTCGCGCCCGAAGATGCTGGAAAAAAAGTCGCTGAACTCGGCTGCCTCGTCGGCGCCGAAATGGAAGTCGTGATGGACGCCGCCGGGCGGCGGGCGAAAATCCTGGCCGGCGTGCCAGCTGCTGCCGAGCGCGTCGTAGGCGGCACGCTTCTCCGGGTCGTGCAGAACCTCGTTGGCCTCGTTGATCTCTTTGAATCTGGCCTCGGCGTCGGGCTCCTTGCTCACGTCCGGGTGGAACTTGCGCGCAAGCTTTCGATAGGCCCGCTTGATCTCGGGTTGGGTGGCGTCCCGCGTCACGCCCAACGTCTTATAGTAGTCCTTGTATTCCATCGCAGCGCCTCGAAGTTTTGGCCGACACGGACTCGTGAACCTCGTGTTGGGAGGGGAGGTATGGGCCGGCAACGGTTATTGCACGGGTCGCAGTCGAGTGAATGGGCTTAGTCGGGGCTCACTGGGGGCTGCGCGTCGACGGCAGCTCCGGCGGGATCCATCGTGCCCGAGGCAATCTCGGCGACGGCGTTGCGTGCAAGGACGGTCGCGTCGTCTTGCTCTTCGGGTGCGTGGGCCTGAACCGTTCGGCCCGATGCCCAGGCTCGTAGCGCTTGAAGCTGGCCGTGCATGACGACGGACAGGGGCTGGGTAGCGGCGATCTCGCCCAGGAGGTTGCCTGTGGTCAGGCCATCCCCGGCGGTCTCGTCGGCGTAGAGCGCGGAGACGACGGCCTGCTCGATGCCGGCACCGGTGAAGCCCTCGCTCGCCTGCGCGAGGCGAGCGAGGTCGAAGCGTTCGGGATCGAGTCCCCGCCTGCTCAGATGGATCGCAAAGATCTCGCGCCGCACGGCAGCGCCGGGTAGATCCACGAAAAAGAGCTCGTCGATCCGCCCTTTGCGGATGAGCTCCGGCGGAAGTCGCGAGATGTCGTTCGCGGTCGCGGCGAGGAAGACGCGGGTGTTGCGCTCGGCCATCCAGGTCAGCAGGGTGCCGAGGACGCGCCGGCCGACGCCGTCGTCCTCCGTGCCGGTCGCGATCCCTTTTTCGATCTCGTCGATCCAGAGGACGCAGGGCGACATGACATCGGCCGTGGCCAATGCCTTGCGGAGGTTTTTCTCTGTTTCGCCGATATATTTGTCGAAGAGCGCACCGAAGTCCAGGCGCAGCAGCGGGACGCCGAAACGTCCGGCAACCGCCTTCGCGGCCAGACTCTTGCCGCCCCCCTGAACGCCCAGGAGCAGAACGCCGCGCGGGTGATCCGTTTTGCGGTCCGGATCCAGGAAGGCATCGCGGCGGCGGTCGATCCACGCCTTGAGGTTGCCCAGGCCGGCGACCTCGGCGAAGGATCGGGTGTCGTACTCGAAGCTGATGGCGCCATCGGGGCTGAGCAGGTCGTACTTGGCGCGCTTGACGCTCTCGACGTCCTCCCGCGTGATGGCGCCGTCGTGCCGGATGGCGTTGCGGATCAGGCGGCGTGCGTCGGACTCGGTGACGCCGAGCAGATTTCGGGCGAGCTGATCCACGGCGTCGCGCCCGGTCCGGAAGCTGCGCCCGCCGGAGGAATCCTGCCAGCGCTTCGCCTCCTCGCGGATCAGGCCCATGATGCGCTGGCGGTCGGGTAGGCGCAGTCCGAACCGCACGCTCAGATGGTGCAGCTCGGGCGGGACCTCGAGCGCGTGACTGACCAGGACCAGGGTGCGGGGCAGGTCCGCGTAGCCTTGTGCGATCTCCTTGAGGAGGCGCACGTGTAGCGGATTATCCAGATAGGGATGGAAGTCGAGCAGTAGATAGATACCGCGTTCCTGTGTGGAGCGGATATTGCGCAGCGCCTCGGTCGGATCGGCCAGGCGACTTTGGGGCTCGGTATCGAGCTCGATGCGCCGCAGCCCCTCGGTGACCGACCAGCGAAAGGCCGGCTCGGCGAGACGCAGGGCAAGCCCGGCGAACAGCTCGACGACACGCGGCTCCTCGATCGACTCGATGAGGACGATCGGGGTGTCCGAACGCAGCAGAATCTCCAGGTCGTGCAGGTCCGGCATCATCGCGGGCGTGGCCTCCTCGGGATCCATGGGGCGTCGAGTCGTCGGCTTCCGACCGGGTCGGAGCCGCAACCTCCGGTCCGCGGTCCGATCGCCGCCGACGGCAGCTTATACAGGAACCGATACGGGCCACAAGGTCCCGAATCGACCGACACCGGTCCGATCCGTCGCGAGGTCGTCCCGACCTCGATCCGGGGGGCACCGCTCCCGCGCTGATCGCCTACAATAGCCTCCCGAAGACCAGGTCCCTTCCTTATCAGACGGCCGCGCGACTCAGAGACCATCCATGACCGCAAAAGACCACTTGATCATTTTCGACACGACCCTGCGCGACGGCGAGCAGAGTCCGGGCGCCTCCATGACCCGCGACGAGAAGGTGCGCATCGCCAAGGCGTTGGAACGGATGCGTGTCGATGTGATCGAGGCGGGGTTCCCCATCGCCAGTCCGGGTGATTTCGAGGCGGTCAAGGCGGTGGCGGAGACGGTCAAGGAGAGTCGGGTCTGCGGCCTGGCCCGTGCGCTCGACAAGGACATCGACCGGGCCGGCGAGGCGCTGGCGGGCGCGAACGCCGGCCGGATCCATACCTTCATCGCCACCTCGCCGATCCACATGCAGCGCAAGCTGAACATGACCCCGGATCAGGTGCTCGCACAAGCGGTCCATGCCGTCCAGCGGGCACGGCGTTACACCGACGATGTGGAGTTCTCGCCCGAGGATGCCGGACGCTCCGAGATCGACTTCCTCTGTCGGATCCTCGAGGCGGTCATCGACGCCGGCGCCGGGACCGTCAATATCCCGGATACGGTCGGCTACAACATCCCGGATCAGTTCGGGAGCCTGATCCGGACCCTGCGCGAGCGGCTTCCGAACGCCGACAAGGCGATCTTCTCGGTGCATTGTCACAACGACCTGGGGCTCGCGGTCGCCAACTCGCTTGCCGCCGTGCGCAACGGCGCCCGCCAGGTGGAATGCACCATCAATGGTCTCGGCGAGCGTGCCGGCAACGCCGCGCTCGAGGAGATCGTGATGACGGTGCGCACCCGTCAGGATCTATTCGACTGCCAAACCCGGCTCGATACCACCCAGATCATGAACTGCTCACGCCTGGTCTCGGGCATCACGGGGTTTGCCGTTCAGCCGAACAAGGCGGTGGTCGGCGCCAACGCCTTCGCGCACGAGTCGGGCATCCATCAAGACGGGGTGCTCAAGCATCGCGAGACCTACGAGATCATGCGTGCCGAGGATGTCGGCTGGAACGCCAATCGGATGGTGATGGGCAAGCATTCGGGCCGCAACGCCTTTCGTACCCGGCTGCAGGAGCTCGGCATCGTGATGGGTTCGGAGGAGGAGCTCAACGCGGCCTTCTCTCGCTTCAAGGATCTGGCCGACAAGAAACACGAGATCTTCGACGAAGACCTGCAGGCGCTGGTGACGGATGCGACCCTGGACGCGGCCAATGAACGGGTGAAGCTGGTCTCGTTGCGGGTCTGCTCCGAGACGGGCGAGACGCCCTGCGCGAACCTGGTGCTGACGTTCGACGGAGAGGAGCTGGCCGGGACCGCCAGCGGCGGTGGACCCGTGGACGCGACCTTCAAGGCGATCGAGACGATCGTCGACAGCGGAACCGTTCTGAAGCTCTACTCGGTCAACGCCATCACCAGCGGCACGGACGCACAGGGCGAGGTGACGGTCCGACTCGAGCGCGGCGGGCGCATCGTCAACGGCCAGGGCGCGGATACCGATATCGTGATCGCCTCCGCCAAGGCCTACATCAACGCCTGCAACAAGATCCTCCAGCCGGCCCATCGCGCCCATCCGCAGACCGGCGACGTCTGAGCCCCGTGGCGATGGACGAGCGCCGACGTCTGGACTACCTGGGCGCGATGGGTGTCGATGTCTGGGTGCCGCGCCATGTCGCGGCCGGTCCGGTCGAGCGATCGGACGAGACGGCCCTCGTCGAACCCGCGTTGCCCTTGCCGGGGCAAGCCGCCCCGAGCTCGGTTCCGCCGTACCCGCAGCCCGGGCACCCGACCCCGCCGGTTCGTGCCGCGGCTCCCCAAATCGTGCCGAATCCGGTCGCGCCGGAACCCGTGGCGTCAGGATCGGTCGAGCCCGATCCGTCCGATGGCCCGTCGTCGCCCGATCCGACAAAGTTGGATTGGGATGCGCTCGCGACGGCGGTGTCCGGCTGCCGCGCCTGCGGACTCCGCGAGACCCGCACCAACACCGTCTTCGGCGTCGGCAGTCGCACCGCGGATCTCCTGATCATCGGCGAGGCACCGGGCGCGGACGAGGATCGCGCCGGCGAGCCCTTCGTCGGGCGTGCCGGCCAGCTGCTTAACCGCATGCTCGCGGCGATCGGCCTGGCGCGCGAGCAGGTCTACATCGCCAACGTGCTCAAGTGCCGCCCGCCGGGGAATCGCGATCCACGCCCCGAGGAGGTCAAGCAGTGCGAGGCTTACCTCATGCGGCAGATCGAGCTGCTCGGCCCGCGCGCGATCCTCTGTGTCGGGCGCGTGGCGGCTCAGCATGTCCTGCAGACGGACGCACCGCTGGGGAGCTTAAGGGGGCGTTGGCTCGAGTTTCGGGCGGCGTCGATTCCGCTGCGCGTGACCTATCATCCTGCCTATCTGTTGCGCTCGCCCGATCAGAAGGCGAAAGCCTGGGAGGATTTGGTCGAGGTTGCACGGCGTTTGCGCGAGGGGGTAGGCACGGTAATCGGTAAAGGCAATGATAAAGATCAAGCCGATTGATATTATTTATTTCATATTTAATCATTTGCTAATATAATGCGTTCCGTGGATGTTGATAAGGCATCCACGCTTGCTGCCAACAACGTAAATCGATTCGGAGAATAGAATGAACAAGCTTGCTACTGCTGCTGCCGTCGCTGCCCTCCTCGGTGCCTCCGCTTCCGCGTCCGCTTGGTGGGGCCCGGGTTACGGCGGTTACGGTCCCGGCTACGGCTCCGGTCTCGGCGATGCCTTCAGCGACATGTTCGGCGACGGCTACGGTGATTTCAACTTCGGCATGAGCGGCGGCGGTACCGGGCGCGGCTACGGTCGCGGTCTGGGTCGCGGCTACGGCTACAACAACCCCTACTACGGTTACGGTGCTCCCTACGGCTACGGTGCTCCTTACTACGGCGGCGGTTACCCCTACGCCTACCCCTACGCAGCGCCCGTTGCCCCGGTGGCGCCAGTTGCTCCGGCTCAGCCAGAGGCCAAGTAAGACCCCCGATCGGCCGGCGCACCTCGTGTGCACCGCCACGAAAAGGCCGGGCCGTCGCCCGGCCTTTTTTGTTTTTGGCCTTCAGCCAAAATGCGAGCTCGGTGTGTCGCGGCCACAGTCGAATAGGGTCAAGCAACCATCAGGATGCCGGTAAAGGCCAGTGCGAGTCCGATCAGGGTCGCGACCAGCACATCGCTGGGATAGTGCAGGCCGAGAATGATCCGCGAGCTGGCGACCAGCATGGTGAAGGGCACGAGAATCCAGGCGAGCTCGGGAACATAGTAGATGGCGACGCTCGAGAAGCTTACGGCATGAAGCGTATGGCCGGAGGGAAAGCTGTAGCGGTCGAGCGGCGGGACCAGGGCGATGATCTCGGCGGCATAGTGACAGGGTCGTTCGCGCCGCGTATAGACCTTCAGCGACTTGTAGAGCGCGAGCGCGACGCCCCCGGTGACGAGCATGTGCACACTGGCCTTGAGGCCGAGGAGTCCGTGGGTCAGCGGCAGGATGGCGATCAAGCTGTACCAAAAGACCCCGTCGCCGAGCCGACTGACGACGGCGAAAGGGCGTTGAATCCACCGGCGCCGACCGCCGCGGCTCCAGGCGCGGCAGAGCGATACCTCGATCTCATTCAGATGTTGTAGCCACAGTCGCACGGCAAGCCTCCGTTCCACGTTGTCGGTGGATGACCTGAAAGAGACGGTCCTCGACGCTCCGGATGACGCGGTCCCAACTGATCTCCTCGGCCGCGCGGCGGGCCTGTTCTCCGAGCTTTCGGACGCGTGGCAGGTCGCGAGCCAGCTCGCATCCCGCAGCGATGAACGCTTCACGATCTCCTGACGGTAATGTAACCCCGTTCCGCCCGGGATCAATCAGAGATCGAGCCGCGGCATAATCGAAAGCGACGACCGGTAGACCGCTGGCCATCGCCTCGAGCACCACGTTTCCGAAGGTCTCGGTCAGGCTCGGAAAGAGGAAGAGATCGCCCGAGGCGTAATATTTCGAGAGCTCGACGCCGATTTTGGACCCTGGACAGATGAAACCGGGGTTTTCGCGTTGGATCTGCTCCCGTGCAGGCCCCTCCCCGACCAGGATGAAACGCGCCTTCGGTCGAGTCGATTGAATCGCCTGAAAGGCGTCCCGCGCGAGATCGAGATTCTTCTCCGGTGCAATCCGCCCGACATAGAGTACGGCCAAGGTCTCCTCGTCGCAGCCCCAGCTGCGTCTCAACGCCTCGTTTCGCCAAGCGGGCGAGAAGAGATCGACGTCCACGCCGCGGCCGAAGACGTGGACATCGTGGAATCCCTCGCGCGAAAGCTCCGCCTTGAGCTCGGCGGTGGGGACCAGGGTCGCATCCGATCGGTTGTGGAAATGACGCAGCGTCTCGGCGATCTGATGGGTGAAGATGCCGAGGCCGTAATGTTGACTGTACTGCTGAAACTGGGTGTGAAATCCCGTCACCGTCGGGATCCCGCGACGGTGCGCGGCGGAGAGCGCGGCGTGGCCGAGTGGGCCCTGGGTCGCGATGTAGACGAGGTCCGGCGCGGCGCGGCCCCAGAGGCGGCGCAGCCGCCAATAGACCGGCAGTCCGAATCGCAGACCTCGGTAACCGGGGATCGGCAGGCCGGGGACGAGGTGTACGCCGATTCGGCCGAGCGTCGGTGCAGCCGGGTCGCGTTGCTCGCCGTGCTGTCGAGGGCGGATGAGTTGAACGGCATGCCCGCGCTCGGCCAAGCCCTCGGCGAGATGCCGCATGGTGTGGGCGACGCCGTTGATCTCGGGCGGATAGGTCTCGGTGACGATCGCGATGCGCAGACGCCCGGAAACCCTATCGGTGTCCCGCGGGCTGATGTCAGACGACATGGGCCATTCCACCCGTCGGTATGGATTCCGGGCGGCCCGGGGTCGGGTCTGCAATCACGCCCGGGGGCGGTTCCGGACGCGCGCCGAGCGAGCGTTGCGGCACGGCGTCCGGTTGCATGCCGAGTGCCTCGACGATCGCGGTGCGGGTGCGCTCGGCGAGGAGACGCCGGGTGTTGTTGTCGTCGTCGATCGCGACCGGCGGGAGGAAATGGACCTCCGCGGTGAGCCCGGGGTGGCGAATCACCCGCAGCAGATGGGCGAGTAGGGTGTCGTCGCCGATGAAGGGCGCAACGTTGTCCGGCATCTCCTCTGGGTGGCCGCGGTAGGCGATGGCTACCGGCTGAATCCTCAGCCCGGTCTCCTGCGCAAGCGCGAAGAGACGCGGGTGGAATCGCAGTACGCCCGAGCCATCGCTTGTCGTGCCCTCGGGAAAGAGCATCAAGGTCTGCTCGCCGCCGATCTTGCGGAGCATGCCGGCAATCTCGTCGATGCGGATGGCGCCGCGCTCGACGAACAAGGTGCCCGCGGTCTCCGCCAGCCAGCCGATCAGGGGCCAATCGCGCACCTCGGCCTTGGAGAGGAACGCGATCTCGCCGTGTGCGCCGACCACGGGGATGTCGAGCCAGGAGATATGGTTGCCGATCAGGAGACATCCGGGCTGCACGCAGCCGCGGACGTGAATCCGGATGCCCAGAATCTCGCAGAGCCGTCGTTGCCAGCGTCGGGTCATGGCCGCGACCGGCGGCGGTCGTCGGCCGAGTCGCGAAAGGAGCCCGATGTAGAGCGCGAGCGTCGCACCTTTGCTCAAGTGAGCGAGGATCAGTGCAAGCCTGCGGATCGACCGCACGTGTCTCATCGGGTCACAGACTCGCGGTGCGCTCGAAAAAGTGTCGCGAGTAGGTCGGATTCAGCGCATCCACATCGAGCAGCATGAGCACATCCGCCACGCCGAAATCAGGGTCGCGACAGGGCTCTCCGCAGACCTTTGCGCCCAGCCTCACGTAGGTGCGCAGCAAGGCCGGCAGCGGCGCATCCAGGACATCGTCGGGCACCTGTGCGGTGCGCAGCGGCACCCGCGGGACCACGCGCAACTCGGGCGAGACCATGGCGTGTCGTCGCAAGCGGTTCATGATGGCCGCGGCTTGGAGATCGTTCTCGCCGAGCGGCATGCTGGCGCAGCCGAACAGATAATCGAAGCCGTGGAGCTGGATAAATCCGGCCAGGCCGGACCAGAGCACGGCAATCGCCGGTCCTTGTCGAAACTCCGCCGAGATGCAGGTGCGACCGACCTCCAGGAGGCGTCCCTTAAGCCGGGGGATCGCTCCCAAGTCGAATTCGCTCTCGGAATAGAACCGACCGATGCGCGCGGCGTTGCGGTCGGTCAGGATGCGCGTACAGCCGACGACCTCGCCGGTGCGCGTGTCTCGCACCAGGAGGTGCTGGCAGTAGGCGTCGAGCTCGTCAACATCCAGTCCGCTCAAGCCCGTCTTCAGTTTTGCGCCCAACTCCTCGCCGAAGACCCGATACCTGAGCGCCTGGGCCTCGCGGATCTCCGACTCGGACGCGGCGAGCTCGACGAAGAGGCGTTCCCCGCGCTTGGCGGTCAACGCAGACGCAGTCGCAACCATTGCATGCCCTCGGAAAAAGAACCTTTGCGTGGAGGGCAATCATAGATACGGAGTATTGCGGGGGTATGTGGGCTGCGTGACGTCGATGTGAACGCCTCGGTGAGGGGCGCGGGCGGCGTTGCGACCCGGCTTCAGGGTCTCAGCGAGATGACCGGCCAACCGCGCGACCGGGCCGTCTCGCGCAGCTGCGGATCGGGGTCGACCGCAACCGGCCGGTCGACGCGTTCCAGGAGGGGAAGATCGTTGTGCGAGTCGCTGTAGAAGCTGCTCCCGCCGAGCGTCTCCCGATGCTCGCGCAGCCAGGTCTGCAGACGCTCGACCTTGCCCTCCCGGAACGCCGGTTGGCCGGAGGGCTCGCCGGTGAAGCGCCCGTTCTCCTCGGCCGGCAGCGTCGCGATCAGGTGGGCGATTCCGAAGCGCTGCGCGATCGGCGCCGTGACGAAGGCATTGGTCGCCGTGATGATCATGAGGGTGTCTCCGACCTCGCGGTGCGACTCCACGAGGTTTTTGGCGGCCGGGAGCATGATGGGCTCGATTAGCTCGGCGACGAACCGCTCGCGCAGTGCTTCGAGATGCGCGCGCGGGTGCTCGCGCAGCGGTCGCAGGGAGAACCTCAAGAATTCCGCGATATCCAGGGTTCCATCCTTGTATTCGCGATAGAAGCGCTCGTTCTCGCTCTCGTAATAGTCTGCATCGACGATCCCCTCGGCGGCGAGGAATCGGCCCCACAGATAATCGGAGTCGCCTGCCAGGAGGGTGTTGTCCAGATCGAAGATCGCCAGCGCCATGTCTTGTCCTTCGGTTGATGTCTCGCGGTGCGATGCGCATCGGCTTCCTGCTCGGATGCCGGCGCGTTGCGTCGCCTCGCCGGATGTTCGCGGAATCATACCGGGGTTTCAAGCCGTGGCGGGCGCCTTCGCCCGATACCCGACGGGGCCTCGAGGCCGTTTCCGAGGGCATGCGAAAGCCGTTGAGTGGCAATCGCTTATACAGGTGTCTGCTTGCCGGTCATGCGCCGGATGTGGAAGAATGAGGCAACATGGCCTCACGGACTCGTTTCCTTGATCGATCACGACGGTTTCAGACCCAACGTCGGCATTATCCTGAGCAATCAGGACCGGCGTCTATTTTGGGGTCGTCGCGTCGGCCAGAACGCCTGGCAGTTTCCGCAGGGGGGGATTCATTCCGACGAGACGCCCGAGCAGGCCATGTATCGCGAGCTCGAGGAGGAGGTCGGGCTTCAGCCCCGGCAGGTCACCATCCTCGCCTGCACCCGCGGTTGGCTTAGATATCACCTTCCCAAACGCTACATCCGTCGGCATTGCGGTCCGACCTGCATCGGTCAGAAGCAGGTGTGGTTCATGTTGCGGGTGGATTGCGGCGAGGACGCCTTCTGTCTTGATCGGACCGACAAGCCCGAATTCGATGCCTGGCGCTGGGTGCGCTACTGGCAGCCGCTGCACGAGGTGGTCTACTTCAAGCGCCGTGTCTACATGCAGGCGCTCGAGGAGCTCGCCCCGAGCCTGTACCCGGAGGGTCCGCCCGCCCGTGAGGACGTCCAGTCCCGGGTGGTCGGCTTGATGCATCAGCGCGGACGATGACAGGTCGCGCCGCGGAGCACCTCGAGCGAGGGTCGGTCGGGCTCGACAGCGGCGTGTCGGTCGCCGGATCCTCGGCGGCTGCGAGCCAACGCTTGCCGATGCTCGAATCGCTGCGTCGCATCGTGCAGGAGGTCAACAACGCCCCCGACCTCGAGCGTGCGCTTACCATCATCGTACAGCGGGTCAAACAGGCCGTCGGGGCCGACGTCTGCTCGGTCTATCTCAACGATTTCGATAACCGTCGGCATGTCCTGCATGCCACCGACGGACTGCGCGCCAAGGCGGTCGGTCGGGTGCGATTGGAGCTGGGGCGAGGGCTGATCGGGTTGGTCAGCGAGCGCGCCGAGCCGATCAACCTGGACGACGCGGTCAGCCATCCGCGCTACCAACGCATCACGGATACCGGGGAAGAGCACTATCACGGGTTCCTCGGCGCGCCCATCATCCAGAATCGCAAGGTCTTGGGCGTGCTGGTCCTGCGGCAACGCGAGAAACGCCATTTCGGCGACGACGAGGTCACCTTCGTAGTGACCCTCGCATCGCAGCTGGCCGGCGCCATCACCTTCGCGCGCACCAACGGCGAGCTGGCGCGTCTGCAGGACGACGGGATCCCGCAGCGCTTCCTGCCCGGCTTGCCGGCCTCGCCCGGCATCGGCATCGGGACCGCCGTGGTGGTCTATCCGCCGGCCGATCTCAACGCCGTTCCGGATCGGCGCGCCGAGAACCTCGACAACGAGGCCAAGGATTTTCTCGGTGCCGTTGAACATGTGGCCGAGGACTTGGACCGCTTCGCGGTGCGGACCCAAGCGCATCTCAGCGCCGAGGACATGGCCCTGTTCGACGCTTGGCGTCTCATGCTCGAGAGCGACACCCTGATCGACGGGACCCTATCGCGCATCCGCGCCGGCAACTGGGCGCCCGGAGCCTTACGCGAGACCATCGCCGAGCACGCCAAGGTGTTCGACGACATGGACGACGCCTATCTGCGCGAGCGTGCATCGGATGTTCGCGATCTCGGTCGCTGCATCCTGACTCATCTGCAGAAGCTGACCGCGGCGCCGATCCAGTACGTGCCCAACACCATCCTGGTCGGCGACGAGCTCAGCGCCATGCAGATCGCCGACGTCCCGCGCGAGATGTTGGCCGGGATCGTCTCCACCACCGGCTCGGGCTCCTCACATGTCGGCATCCTGGCGCGCGGGATGGGCGTGCCGGCGGCAATGGCCGTTGCCGATCTGCCGGTCGGGCGTGTCGAGGGACGCGAGCTGGTGGTGGACGGTTACCGCGGGCGGGTCTATGTCGCGCCCGGCCCGACCGTTCGCGCCGAGTATCAGCGTCTCGCCGAAGACGACGCGGCCCTGACCAGCGAGCTCCAGGCATTGCGCCATCTCCCGGCCGAGACCACGGACGGCTATCTGGTGCCGCTCTACCTGAACACGGGGCTGGTCTCCGAGGCGCGCCCGCTCGGCATCGAGGAGTCCGCAGGTGTCGGACTCTACCGCACCGAGCTACCCTTCATCGTGCGCGATACCTTCCCCGGCGAGGCCGCGCAGATGTCGAACTATCGGCAAGTGCTCGAGCTGTTCGCGCCTCGGCCGGTGACCATCCGCACCCTGGATATCGGCGGTGACAAGCCGTTGCCCTATTTTCCGATGCACGAGGCCAATCCATTCTTGGGCTGGCGCGGCATCCGCATCACGCTGGATCAGCCCGAGATCTTCTTGACCCAGGTTCGCGCCATTCTGCGCGCGTCCATCGGGCTGGATAACCTGCAGATCCTGTTGCCGATGATCAGCACGGTCGGCGAGGTCGACGAGGCACTGCTGCTCATCCATCGCGCGCACGACGAGCTGCTCGAGGAAGGCTATCAGGTCCGATTGCCGCCGATCGGCGTGATGATCGAGGTCCCGGCTGCCGTCTATCAGTGCGAGGCGTTGGCGCGACGCGTCGATTTCCTCTCCGTCGGGACCAACGACCTTACCCAGTATCTACTCGCGGTCGATCGCAACAATGCCCACGTCGCGAAGCTCTACGACGAGTTTCATCCGGCGGTCTTGCGCGCGTTGCTGCAGATCCTCGCGGGCGCCCGTGTCCATGGCCGCGAGGTGAGCGTCTGCGGGGAGATGGCGGGGGATCCGCTCGCGACCTTCCTCCTGCTCGGGATGGGCGTGCATAGCCTGAGTATGGGTGCGGGAAGCCTGCTGCGCGTGAAGCGCGTGATCCGCAGCATCAGTCGGGCACGGGCCCGCGAGGTGCTCAAGGTCGCCCTGCAATGCGAGGATGCGGCGTCGGTGAGACGTCTGCTCCTGGATGCGCTCGAGGCGGTCGGGCTCGGCGGCTTGGTGCGGCCGGGTAAGTAGCCGATACCGAACCCTTTGGTTTCGGTTCAGCGATGCGTTTCAGGTTCCCGGGCGTTCTCCGGAAAGCCTTTTCCGGGATTGAGGATCCCGGCCGGATCGAATTGACGCTTGATGTCGCGCATCAGCTCAAGCACGGGTGCCTCGATCTCGCGGTCGACGAAGTCGCGCTTGGCGATCCCGACACCGTGCTCGCCCGAGAGTGTTCCGCCGAGCTGGAGCACGAGCGAAAACACGGCGTCCAGACACCGATGCGCGCTCTCGACGGCAGCCGGGTCGTCCGGGTCGATCAGGAGATTCACATGGATGTTGCCGTTTCCCGCATGCCCGAAGTTCACGATCTGCACGCCGCTCTCCTGCGATAGCCGCTCCAGGCCATCGATGAGCTCGCCCATGCGCGAGACCGGAACCACGACATCCTCGTTGATCTTTTTCGGCGCGATATGGCGCAAGGCCGGCGAGAGCGCCTTGCGCGTCTTCCAGAGCGCGGCGACCTCCGCGGCCGACTCGGCGCGACGCAGCTCGATCAGACCGGCATGGTTGGCGGCTGCGGCCACGGCGGTGACGGACTGATCGATACAGGCCGCGGGTCCGTCGACCTCGATCATCAGCAGTGCCCCAACGCCCTCGGGCAGGTCGAGGCCCGCATGGCGCCGGACGGTGCGGATCGCCGCGGCGTCCATGATCTCCAGAGCGCAGGGGATTACGGGCTGCGCCATGATCGCCGACACGGCGGCCGCAGCCGCGTGGATGTCCGCATAGGCGGCGCGCAGCGTGCGCTTGGCCTCGGGTAGCGGGGTGAGCTTCAGCGTGGCTTCGGTGATGAGGGCGAGTGTGCCCTCCGAGCCGATGATGAGCCGGGTCAGGTCGTAGCCGACCACGCCTTTGGTCGTGAGCACGCCCGTGCGCAGTCGCTCGCCGCGACCGTCGATCGCGGTGAGTCCGAGCGTATTCTCGCGCGGCGTTCCATATTTGACCGCCCTCGGCCCCGCCGAGTTGTAGGCGAGATTTCCGCCGACGCTGCAGCTCGCCGCACTGGTGGGATCCGGCGGCCAGAAGAATCCGAAGGCGCCGACGGCTTGCTGGAGCTGTTCGTTGAGCACCCCGGGCTGGACGACGGCGAGGCGATCCTCCGGTGCGATGCGCAGGATGGCATCCATGCGCTCGAAGGAGAGCACGATGCCGCCGCGGTCCGGAACCGTTGCGCCGGTGGTGCCGGTCCCCCGCCCACGCGCGACGAGCGGGACGCCTGCGTCGCGGCAGAGTCGGACCAGCGCCATGATTTGCGCCTCGTCGTCGGCGAAGACCACCGCTCGGGGCAGCGCGTGGAGTCGGCTGTTGTCGTATCCATAGGGCCAGCAATCGGCCGGATCCGTGAGCAGGCGTCCGATGCCGGCGATCCGCGCAAGGCTCTTCAGGAACCCCGACGACAGCTCAGGCGTTGTTGTCGTCGACATACTCGAAGAGCTTTACCACACGTTTGACGCCCGGGACGTAACTGGCCTTTTCCGCCGCGGCATCGGCTTCCGCGGGGCTGACCAGACCCATCAGAAACACCACGCCGTCGTTTGTGACCACCTTGACCCGGGTCGGGTCGAATCCGGGCAGCCGCACGCCGATCAGATCCGTCTTGACGCGGCCGGTGATGTAGGTGTCTTCGGCCTGACGCGTCATGTCGAGTCGGGGGCCGACCGTGACCTCGTCTACGACCCGTTGCACCTTGCCGATTCGGCTCATCAGCGCGGCCGCCTCCTGTCCTACCTCGGTCGTATCGGCGTTGCCGGTGAGCAGAAGGGTGCGGTTGTAGCTGGTCACCGAGATCTGCGAGCGGTCCCTGACATCGGGGTTTCGCAGCAAAGCGGTCATGGCCTCCAGCTCGATCTGCTGATCGTCGAGGATGACGTTTGCAGGGCGTCGGTCGTGCACCGTCGCGGCGGTACCGACGGCCGCTGCGCCGAAGAGCATCGGTGCGCAACCGGCCATGAGCGTCGCGCCGAGCAGCAGCAGGGCCGCTGCGGTGCGTCGCCGTTGCATGATCGACCGCGCGATCGCGCCGACTTTCCCGGGTCGCGTCCGTGCGAGGATGCCGAAGGGAGGTTTATGTTTCAACGGAAAAGGCATTTTTGATCCACTCGATTCGGTCTTCGCCACTGACCGCGACCACGTCGAATCGACAGGGTAACACGGTCGGGTGAGCTTGAAGATAATGGCTCGCGGCAGCCGTCAAACGTTGTTGTTTGCGTCGGTCGACTGTCTCGGCCGCGGTTCCGAAGCGCTCCGAGCGTCGGTATCTGACCTCGACGAAGACCAGGGTCGCGCCGTCGCGCATCACCAGGTCGATCTCGCCGAAGCGGCAGCGGTGATTGCGCACGATGGGCTGCAGATGCCGGCGCTTCAGATAGTCCTCTGCGAGCCGCTCCTTGGCGTCGCCGACACCGCGGGGTCCGACTGCTTGGTCGGTCGTCCCCGAGGACGGGCGATGCGCGTCGCCGCTCAAGGGGTCTCCGTGGACGGCGTGTCGGATGGATCCCCTGCCTCGAGCACGCCGGTCGCGCCGAAGCGTCCGAGTGCGAGCTGGCGCTGGATACGGCCCAGCGCGTCGATCGAGAGACCGCCGGTCTGTCCCGGATAAAAGGCGCCGGGGCTCTTGGCCAGAGCGGGCAGTCGCGGGGCGATTCGGTAGGCGTCGATCCCCATCGCGTACAGACGCGCCAGCGGATTGGCTACCTCGAACGAGGATCCGCTCAGGCGTCGCCGCGACAGAGCACCCTCTCCGCGGCTGTTCAGCATCCAGGGGATATCGACGAAATACAGACCTGCCAGAACCCGGTCGCGGGCCGGATCGAAGACGCCGGAGTAGACGTGCGAGGTGGACATCACCGTCACCGACGATGTGCTCAGCCGGATCTGCGGATACAGCTTGTGCGCGAGCTCGTTGGTCGCGACCAGGAAGAGGACATCCGCCTGCGAGTTGCCGAGAAGGGTGGTCACCGTCTTCTCGAAGCTCCGCGCCGTCGGGTTGTAGACTGCTTCAGCCTCCAGCGTTCCGCCCAATCGGCGCCATTGGTTGCGGAATGCACTGGCCAGACGCGCTCCCCACGGCCCTTCCGGATACAGCACCGCTGCGCGTTTCAGACCCATCGCGGCGGCCTTGTCGGCAACCTCCGCCGCCTCGTTCTCGGGCGAGAGCGAGAACTGAAAGAGATTCGCTGCGGGCTGGCTGTCGCGGGTCGTTTGGTTTAGGGCCAGCGTCGGCACTGCGAGCGCAGGGCCGGCCGCGAGGCTGTCCACCGATTCCTTCTCAAGCGGGCCGATCACATAGTCCGCGCCGCCCTCCACGGCCTTCGCGTGAATGGAACGCGCGCGCCCCGTTTGGGTGCTGTCGATGAAAGCGAGTGCCGGTGGGTTGCCGCTGCTGTCCGCTCGGCTTGCGGCCTCGATGCCCTCCTTCACCGATGTGGCGGCGCCCGCGAAGCGCCCCCCGCGGGGGAGCATGACCGTCACGCTGTCGCCCGAGGCGTACCCCCCCGACAAGATCTTGACGTACGCCTCGGCCAACCCCGGATGGGAGGGATGGCCGAGTCGTTTGGAGTGCTCTTGGCGATAGCGGGTCTGGAATGTCGTAGGATCCGCACCTGCGTCGTGCGCCAAGAGCGCGATCTCAGCCCAGCCTTTCATGGCTCCGCTTGCGCTGCGTGAGAGTTTGCGCAGTTGCTCGGTGCTCAGTGCGCTCAAGGTCGTTATGAGAGAGACCTGATTCAGTAGACGTGCATCCTCGCTGTCGAGAAGTCGATCGAGCGCGATCAGCGACTCGGCCGAGGCGACGGGATCGTTGGCGAGACGCTGGGCAGCGGCGAGTGTCCCGAGCCGTTGAATCTTCAAATCCTTCGGCAAGGTTTGCACCTGCACGGCCTGGAGTCGTGCGATCGCATCCTTGGGGCGTCGATCCAAGAGGGCGAGATCCGCCTCGATCAGCAAGAGCTGCTCGCGCTGCCCGATCGTGAGCGCCGGGCGCGAGATCTCGCCAATGGTTTGCTGTGCCTGCTGCGTGTCGCCCGCCGCAAGGTAGGCGCGAGCCGCCTTCAACTGGAGTTGTTCGCGCGCCGGTGGCGTTGCTCCCTTTGCGATGTCCAGATAGGCCTTGGCCGCCGCGTCCGCCTGTCCTTGCGCGGCGAGCGCATCGGCTTGTCTCAGCGGCTCTCCTGCGACCGGCGCCAGCAGGCGCGCCTCGTCCCGGGCTGGATCGATCGCGCATCCGGCCAATGAAACGGCAACGAGGACGGCGAAGATCGTCATCGGAGTGGACAGGGGACGGTGGTCAACGCGATTCTTGGGCATGATCCGTTCCGGTTCGAGACGTTGGGAGGCAGGGTGCAGCAGTCAACGGGAATACTATACGTGGTCGCCACGCCGATCGGCAATCTCGGGGACATGACCGATCGGGCACGTAAGGTGTTGAGCGAGGTCGATTTGATCGCCGCGGAGGATACCCGTCAGACGCTTCGGCTGCTGACGCATTTCGGCATCTCGTCCAAGCTCGTGGCCTATCACGACCACAACGAGGCCAGTGTCGCGCCACGACTCCTCGCCGAGATCGAGACCGGTCGGAGCGTCGCGCTCGTCTCCGATGCGGGTACGCCGCTGATCAGTGATCCGGGGTTCAGTCTCGTGGCCGCGGCGCGCGAGCGTGGTTTGACCGTTGTGCCGGTGCCGGGCGCCAATGCCGCCATCTGCGCCCTCTCGGCGGCGGGTTTGCCGAGCGACCGCTTCTTGTTCGTCGGATTTCCCCCGCGCACTCGGTCCCATCGTCTTGCCTGGCTCGGCGAGCTCGCCGACGAGCGTGGCACGCTGATCCTCTACGAGAGCGGCAAGCGGATCCTCGCCACCTTGCGTGATCTCGGCGAAGCGCTCGGCGAAACACGGCGCCTGGTCCTGGCGCGCGAGTTGACCAAGCACTTCGAGACCTTCCTCGCCGGAACCGCGTCCGAGTTGGCGCAGCGCCTCGAGGGAGACGCCGAGCAGCGCCTCGGCGAGCTGGTCGTCCTGATCGAGGGGAACGCCGATACGGGCGATCCGGATCGGACGGAGACGGAGCGGGTCCTGCGCATCCTCGGCGAGACCTTGCCGCTGGCTCAGGCCGTGGCGATTGCGGCGCGCCTGACAGGCGTCAAAAAGAATGCGCTCTACCGCCTCGGCCTCGAGCTGGATTTGGGGCATGGTGCCGACGGTGTCGCCGCGATGGACAACGAGGCGTGATGCGTGCCGGTGCGGCAGGGGTTTGCGATCGACCGAGACCGGAAGCCTCGCTTGGCGCTATACTTCTCGGCTGGGAGTCGGCCGGACAGTCGCGCTCGCCGTTCGCGGCGAGGGAGGAAAGTCCGGGCTCCATAGGGCAGGGTGCCAGGTAACGCCTGGGGGGCGCAAGTCCACGGAAAGTGCCACAGAAAAGATACCGCCGACCCGGTCATTCTGACGGGAGGTAAGGGTGAAATGGTGCGGTAAGAGCGCACCGCGCTGGTGGCAACAGCAGCGGCAGGGTAAACCCCACCCGGAGCAAGACCAAATAGGGGGGCATGCAGCCCTGCGCTGCAGCGCGCGGCCCGCGCGTGCTCCCGGGTAGGTCGCTCGAGGCGTACGGTGACGTACGTCCCAGATGAATGACTGTCCCCGACAGAACCCGGCTTACAGGCCGGCTCCCAGACCCTTCCCCGGACCATTCCCGGGATCCGACCGACGGCAGCCGGGCTGCCGCCTCCCCGCCGTTTGAGACTCTCCTGTAAAACCCCTTCAGCTTTACCTGTTAGTTGCATGAAAATAAATGCATTACGTAGGGGTTATGATGTGCCTGGGGCTCCGCGTCTAAGTTGCTGTCTGTCAAGAATTAAAGCTGCGCATCACCTTGACGATCCCCTTGGGCAGCTCTAAGATGAGACTGAAGTGGGGGGAAGTGGGGAATTGGGGAAGTAGTCGCCTGGCGCATGTCACCACGGGGGGCGGCCGTGTTTCGGGGGGTCTTCATCGTCAATCTCGACGTCAAAGGGCGTCTTGCGGTTCCTGCAAAGTACCGCGAGCGGCTGCAGTCGTCGTGTAACTCCCAACTCGTCGTCACCGTCGATCGCGACCGCTGCCTCCTGCTGTACCCGGAGCCCGAGTGGGAGTTGATCGAGGCGAAGCTCGCCGCACTTCCCGCGTTCGACAACACGGCCCGTGCGATCCAGCGCCTCTATATCGGCAACGCACAGGAGGTCGAGATGGACGCTCAGGGCAGAATCCTGCTGCCGCAATACCTCCGTGATTTCGCATCGCTCGAGAAGCGTGTCGCCTTCGTCGGCCAGGGCTCGAAGTTCGAGCTTTGGGACGAGCCTGCATGGAACGCGCGCAACGAAGCGGCGCTCGGCGATGCGGGTATCGGAGAGTTGGCGACGGCAGCCGGGCTCGGTTCCTTGACGCTTTAGAGTATCCCTTTGATTGAGCAACAACATCTGCCGGTTCTGCTGGAGGAGAGCGTGCACGCCTTGGTCGTGGATCCGAACGGCATCTATGTCGACGGCACCTTCGGGCGTGGCGGGCACAGTCGTGCCGTTCTGGCGCGCCTCGGCGAGTCCGGTCGATTGATCGCGATCGATCGCGATCCCGAAGCGGTCGATGCGGGGAGCGAGCTTGCGCGTGCCGATCGACGCTTCACGATGCTGTCCGGGCGCTTCGGCTCGATCACCGAGCTGCTCGCGCACGTCGGCGTTCAGGGCAACCTCTGCGGCCTACTGCTGGATTTCGGGGTCTCCTCGCCTCAGCTCGACACGGCGGAGCGCGGTTTCAGTTTTTCTTCCGAAGGTCCGCTGGATTTGAGAATGGACCCCACCCACGGCGAATCGGCAGCGCAATGGCTGGCGCATGCGTCCGATGCCGAGATCATCCAAGTCCTGTTCGACTTCGGCGAGGAGCGTTTCGCCAAACGCATCGCGCGCAATATCGTCGCGCAGCGCAGCGAAAGCCCCTTGACGACGACGACCCAGCTCGCCGCCTTGGTTGCGCGGTCGGTGCCGACGCGCGAGCCCGGCAAGCACCCGGCAACACGGACCTTCCAAGCCCTGCGCATCCGGATCAACGACGAGCTCGAGGAGATTCAGGATTGCCTGCGCCAATCCTGCGATCTCTTGGCCCACGCCGGGCGGCTGGTCGTCATCAGTTTTCATTCCCTGGAGGACCGTATCGTCAAGCGTTTCATGCGCACGGAGTCGCGCGGTCCCGTTCTGCCCAAGGGCCTTCCGGTGACCGCCGAGGAATCGCGCGGGCGTTTGCGCATCCTCGGCAAGCCGGTGCGTCCTTCGCCCGCCGAGGTCGCGTCCAATCCCCGTGCACGCAGCGCCATCATGCGGGTCGCGGAGCGCCTCGCATGAGCGCCCGCCCGCTGTGGATTCTGGTCGGTTTGGCCTTGGCCGTGACCCTCTCGGCGATCGCCGTGGTGTACACCAAGTATCAGACGAGGATCCATTTCGGTCATTTGCAGGAGCTTCGCGCCCAACGCGACGCCGTCGACGTGGAGTGGAATCGGCTCCGTCTCGAGGAGGCTGCACTCTCGACGCACGTTCGGGTCGAGCGCAAGGCCAGGGACCAGCTCGGCATGTTCAATCCAAGGTTCGAGGATGTCTTGATGATCGAGGAGGTCGGCCGTGTCTACCCGTAATCGCCGTGCCCGACGTCCCGAGCCGCGGCACGCCAAGCCGGATCTCGCGCTGCGTCGCCGCCTTTTGGTCGGCGTTCTGTCGAGCGCCTTCGTCGTCCTCTCGGCGGCGGTCTTCTATCGTCAAGTCGTCGAGACCGACTATCTGCGCAGCGAAGGCGAGCGCCGTTACCTGCGCGTGGGCGAGATCGCCGCGCGTCGAGGTATGATCACCGACCGCAACGGCGAGCCGCTGGCGGTGAGCACCCCGGTGGAAACCGTCTGGGGCGAGCCGCGCAAGCTGGTCGAGCGACGCGATGCAATCCCGCCGCTGGCCGTCGCGCTGGGACTTGAGCCCAAGGAGCTGCAGGAGCGGCTCGACGCCACCTCCGAACGCGGGTTTCTCTATCTCAAGCGGCGTGTCAGCTTCGAAGAAGCGCGCGCGGTGCGGCAGGTCATCGCCGATCACGATCTCGCGGGCGTGGACTTCGAGACCGAGTACCGTCGCTTCTATCCCGGTGTCGAGGTCTTCGGGCACGTCCTCGGATTCACCGACATCGATGATAGCGGCCAAGAGGGCATCGAGCTCACGTACGATTCCTGGCTGAAATCCGAGCCCGGCTTGCGTCGGGTGATTCGCGACGGGCGACAGCAGATCGTGCAGGAGATCGAGCAGGTCCGTGCGCCGAGCCAGGGTGCGGATCTCGCGCTCAGTCTCGACCGCCGCCTTCAGTTTCTGGCCTATCGCGAGCTCAAGGCCGCCGTTGCCGAGCACAAGGCGGTCGGCGGGACGCTGGTGGCCTTGGATGTCGAGACCGGCGAGATCCTCGCGATGGTCAACCAGCCGGGCTACAACCCGAACGCCCAGCGCGGCGGCAGCAGCGAGCGTCGCCGCAATCGTGCCGTGACCGACGTCATGGAGCCGGGCTCGACGATCAAGCCGTTTGTCGTGGCTGCCGCACTGGAGCGGGGCTTGATCAAGCCGACGACGACAATCGCGACGCGGGGCGGGTCGTTGGCGGTCGGGAGCAACACCGTCAAGGACGTACGCAACTACGGCAACCTCGATGTGACCGGGGTCATCACCAAGTCGAGCAACGTCGGCGTCGTGAAGATTGCCCAGATGATGAGCTATGGCGATCTTTGGGGTCTTTACGATCAGCTCGGCTTCGGGCACGCGACGGATGTCGGCGTGCCGGGCGAGAGCCGTGGGGTGCTGCGCCATCATTCGACGTGGCGCGTCTTCGAGCATGCCACCCAAGCCTTCGGATACGGATTGTCGGTCACGGCACTGCAACTGGCACAAGCCTACGGCGTGTTGGCCGCCGACGGCGTCAAGCGCCCGGTGTCCTTGTTGAGGCGGGATCCCGCGTCGCCTGTGCCTGCGGGCGAGGAGACGCGTGTCCTCAGCGCCGAAACGGCGCGCAAGGTGCGGGCGATGATGGAGACGGTGGTCTCGGATCAAGGTACGGCGAAACGTGCCGCCATCACCGGCTATCGGGTCGCCGGCAAGACCGGAACGGCCAAAAAATCGGCAGGGCGCGCCGGCTACGGCGGCGGGCGCTATCAAGCGGTGTTCGCCGGATTTGCGCCGGCAGGCTCGCCGCGCCTGGTGATCGCCGTGATGATCGACGAGCCGAAGGGCAAGGCCTACTACGGCGGCCTCGTCGCCGCGCCCGTCTTCCAGAAGGTGATGGAGGGCGCCCTGCGTCTGTTCAATGTCCCGCCGGACGATCCGCAGCCCTCGATGCTTCTGGCGCGACGCGAGGTCAAGCCATGATGGCGGACCGCGTTCTCGGCTCGCCGAAGACATGCTCGGAGACCTTCGCCATCACCGGGGCGCGCGGCAAGACCAGCGTTGCGCACGCGCTCGCTCAGGTGTTGGCCGTCGAGTTGCCCTGCGGCGTCGTCGCCACCGTCGGCCATGGCTTTCCCGGCGACCTCAAGACGACAGACGACCCCGACCTGTGCAGCCTCGAGGAGATGCTCGAGGGGCTATGCTCCCGCGGCGCCCGGGCGGCTGCCGTCGAGGTCTCCTTCGAAGCGCTTGAGCGCTTCCGAGCAGAGGATCTTCACTTCAGCCATGCGCTCTTCACCGGACTCGACGGCGTCGACCCCGACGTCGCGCGCGACACGGCCGAGTCTCCGGCGATCGCCGAGGCCGTCTTGCGCCTGTTCCGGTCTCCGGGTCTGAAGTGGGCCGTACTGAATCTGAGCGATCCCTTTTCGAAGACCATCCTGAACGCACTGCCCGCGGGGGTTTCGGTAGCGGGTTTCGTGGCGGATGCGAGCGCGACGCCGCCCGACGACGCCCTGTTGGCCGCATGCGATATCTGCATCCGGGCCCGATCGATCGTGCCGATGCCGAGAGGTCTGCGTCTGCGCGTCGCCTGCGAGACAAGGGATACCTGTGCCGAGGCGGAGCTTGCCGTCGGTTTGATCGGCGACTTCAATGCGTCCAACCTCCTTGCCGTCATGGCCGTGCTGCTTGCGCGCGGCCTTCCACTCGAGCGCGCTGCACGCGAGTCGAGCCGCATCCAGGGCGTGCCCGGCCGGATGGAGTGCTTCGGCGGCGAGCAGACGCCGCTCGTCGTGGTGGACGAGGCCCGGACACCGGCCGCACTCGAGACGGCGCTCGTGAATCTGCGCAAACACGGCCCGCGGCGCATCTTCACGGTCTTCGGCTGCGCCGGCGAGGGTGATCCCCGCGTACGCCCCGTCATGGGGGCCATAGCCGAGCGTCTGAGCGACGAGCTGATCCTCGCCGACGACAACCCGGGCGGGGAGTGCGGCGATACGATCATCGCGAATATCCTCGTCGGCGTCGTTGATCCGAGCCGGGTGCGGGTGCGACGCCAGCGCGGTCTCGCGATCCGCACCGCAATGGCCTTGGCCGGAATCGGCGATGCCGTGCTCGTGGCCGGCAAAGGTCACGAGACGATCCAAGACATGGGCGAGCTCAAGGTGCGCTTCAGTGATCGCGCCCAGGTCGTCGAAGCCTTGCGCGAATGGCAGGAGGGTCGTCGCTGATGTGGTCTCTCGCCGAAGCCGTTGCGCGCGCCGGTGGCCGTCTCGAAGGAGAGGATCGACGCTTCGTCTCGGTCGGTACCGACAGCCGTGCCGATTGCAGCGGTCAGCTCTTCGTCGCCTTGCGCGGCGAGCGCTTCGACGGGCATGACCATGTCGCCGCCGCCCGCGCCGCGGGTGCCGTCGCGGCGATGGTCGATCACCCCCTCCCGGTGGACCTGCCGCAGTGGATTGTCGAGGACACGCGCTCCGGGCTCGGAGCCCTCGCCGCGGCTTGGCGTGACCTCTTCCCCGGACGGATCGTCGCCATCACGGGGAGCAACGGCAAGACCACGGTCAAGGAGATGGTCGCCGCCATCCTCGGCCAGGTCGGCAGCGTTCGCGCGACCCGCGGCAATCTGAACAACGATATCGGGATGCCCCTGACCCTTTTGAGCGCCCGGGACGAGGCATTTCTCGTCCTGGAAATGGGGGCCAATCATCACGGCGAGATCGGCTACATGACCGACATCGCACGTCCCGATGTTGCACTCATCACCAATGCCGGACGCGCTCACTTGGAGGGCTTCGGCAGCGTCGACGGCGTCGCCCGTGCCAAAGGCGAGATCGCCCGCGGTCTGCCGACCGACGGGGTTTTCGTCTTCGCAGGCGACTCCCCTTACGCGGATCTCTGGCGCGAGTTGGCCGAGGACCGCCGTGTCCTGACCTTCGCTCTGGAGGACCCTGCGGATCTCCGGGAGGACCTTCAGGCAGATCTCCGGGCCGATCGCTCGCAGATCCGTGTCGAGTGGACCGAGGCGGGTTTCGGCACCCATGTCGTCGCCCATCACGACGGCAAGGCGATCCCGATCGACCTGCGTCTGGCCGGCGAGCACAACGCCCGCAACGCCTTGGCCGCCGCTGCGACGGCGCTGGCGCTCGGGATCGCGCCGGGCGCGATCCAGGCGGGCCTCGCGACGCTGATGCCCGTGAAGGGTCGTCTCTATCCCCATCGGTGTGGCGAGGTCGGTGTCATCGACGACACCTACAACGCCAACCCGGATTCGATCGCCGCGGCGATTCAAGTCCTCGCGGGCCTGTCGGGCCGGCGCTGGCTGGTCTTGGGAGACCTTGCCGAGCTGGGTCCGGAGGCGGATGCACTGCACCGCGAGATCGGCGAGCGCGCGCGCGACGCCGGTATCGACCGTCTTTTCAGCGTGGGTGTCCTGAGCATGTCGGCGACCTCCGCCTTCGGCGACGGTGCACGCCACTTCACCGACCAGGGGGATCTCGTGCGCGCGCTCCGGACCGCGCTGTCCGCAGGTGACCGTATCCTGGTCAAGGGCTCGCGCTCCGCTCGGATGGAGCAGGTCGTCGAGGCGCTGTGCGCCGTAGGAGAGAGTTAGGTGTTGCTTTACCTTGCCGAATGGCTGTCGCAATTTCAGACCGGATTCAATGTCTTCCGGTATCTGACCCTGCGCGCCATCATGGGCGTGCTCACGGCGCTCGCGATCGCTTTGCTTGTCGGCCGGCCGATGATCACCCGTCTGCGCGCCTACAAGGTCGGTCAGATGGTCCGCGACGACGGCCCGCAGAGTCATCTTTCCAAGGCCGGTACGCCGACCATGGGCGGTGCGCTCATCCTCGTGGCGGTCGCGGTCAGCACGCTGTTGTGGGCCGATCTGGACAACCGTTACGTCTGGATCGTGCTCCTGACCACGCTTGCGTTCGGCCTGGTCGGTCTGGTGGACGACTACAAAAAGCTGGTGCTGCGCAACCCGCGCGGATTGGCGGCGCGCTGGAAGTATCTCTGGCAGACCGTCGCGGGCTTTGCCGCGGCAATCGCGCTCTATGTCACCGCAGGTTCTCCGGCAGAGACCGAGCTGCTGATTCCGTATCTGAAGGACGTCTCGATCCAGCTCGGGCCCTGGTTCATTCTGCTGACCTATTTCGTGATCGTCGGGGCCAGCAACGCGGTGAATCTGACCGATGGTCTGGACGGCCTCGCCGTCATGCCCACGGTCTTGGTTGCCGGCGCCTTGGCGGTCTTCGTCTATGCCGCGAGCCATGGACCGATCTCGAGCTATCTCCTGATCCCGCATATCCCGGAGGTCGGGGAGCTGGTCGTCTTCTGCGGCGCTCTGGTCGGCGCGGGGCTTGGGTTTCTCTGGTTCAACGCCTATCCGGCGCAGGTCTTCATGGGCGACGTCGGCGCACTGGCGCTGGGGGCTGCGCTCGGTGTGGTTGCGGTGGCGGCCCGGCAGGAGCTGGTGCTCTTCGTGATGGGCGGCGTCTTCGTGGTGGAGACCATCTCGGTGATGATGCAGGTGATGTCCTTCAAGCTCACCGGAAAGCGCATCTTCAGGATGGCGCCGATCCATCATCATTTCGAGCTCAAGGGCTGGCCCGAGCCGCGTGTCATCGTCCGCTTCTGGATCGTGACGGTGGTTTTGGTGCTGGTCGGATTGGCGAGCTTGAAGATCCGGTAAGCGCAGCGACAGCATTGGGTTCGCGTAGGCTTTGATTCGACGGGGGGGGAATGAAAGCGATCGAAACGGACAATCGCGGCACAGGTCCGCGCATGTCTTGCGAGCAGGTACGATGAGTCTGCTGTCCGATACCGCGAAGACCCTGGTGGTCGGGCTCGGCAAGACAGGGCTTTCCTGTGTCCGCTATTTGCGCTCGCAAGGCATCGCGACGGCCGTGACCGACTCGCGCGAGCATCCGCCAGGCTTGCAGCAATTGCGGGACGAGATGCCGGAGGTTGCGGTCTTCGTCGGCGGTTTCGAGCCCGAAGCCTTCGCAGCAGCCGCGCGTCTGGTCGTCAGTCCGGGTGTCCCGATCTCGGACCCCTTGATTCGGGATGCGATGGCGCGCGGTGTCGAGGTCGTCGGCGACATCGAGCTCTTCGCGCGTGCCGCGCAGGCCCCGATCTGCGCCATCACCGGATCGAACGGCAAGAGCACGGTCACGACCTTGCTCGGGCAGATGGCCGCGGCCGCCGGGCAGCGCGTGTCCGTCGGCGGCAATCTGGGGGAGCCGGCGTTGGGTTTGCTGGACTCCTCGGTCGAGCGCTATGTCCTGGAGCTGTCGAGCTTCCAACTGGAGACCACCTTCAGTCTCGGCGCCGATGTGGCGGTCGTGCTCAATGTCTCGGCCGACCACATGGACCGCTACCCGGATCTGGACGCCTATGCGCAGACCAAGGGACGTATCTACAGGGGGGCGCGGGTCGCCGTCGTGAATCGCGACGATCCGATCGTCGCTGCGATGCCGCGGGATGCCGATCTCGAGATCGGATTCACCCTCGGCGGGCCGACCGGCAGCGACTTCGGGCTGCGCGTCCATGACGGGGCGCATTGGCTCTGCCGCGGGACGCAGCCGCTGATGCCGGCCTCCGAGGTCCGCATTCCGGGGATGCACAACCTGGCGAACGCCCTTGCGGCCTTGGCGCTTGCATCCGGATGCGGCCTGCCGATGGAGCAGTCCTGCACGGTTCTGCGTCGCTTCTCGGGTCTGCCGCACCGCAGCGAGCTGGTCGCCGAGCGCGACGGCGTGCGCTGGTACGACGATTCCAAGGGGACGAATCCGGGGGCGACGGTGGCGGCACTGGAAGGTTTGATTCCTCCCGGGAGTACCGGCCGCGCCGTCCTGATCGCCGGCGGCGAGGGCAAGGGTGCCGACTTCGCGCCGCTGCGCTCGGCGGTCAAGCGTACGGCACGCGCGGTGGTTCTGATCGGACGCGACGCCGGGCTGATCGCGCAGGCGTTGGACGGCGAGGTTCCGCTGTGGGAGGCCGTGAGCATGCAGGATGCGGTCGCTCGGGCGGCGGCGATCGCCAGGCCCGGCGATACGGTTCTCCTCTCGCCGGCCTGCGCCAGTTTCGATATGTTCGAAAGCTACGAGCATCGCGGGCGGGTCTTCGCCGAGGCGGTGCGGGGGCTCGGAGCATGACGGTCGCCGCCCGCCAGGTGCGTGGAAATCCAGCGCGCAGCGCACAACGCAGGCGCGAGCGTTCGGTCGCAGGGGTAGACTACCCTTTGCTCTTTTGCGCCTTGGGGTTGGTGGCATTCGGCTTCGTGATGGTCGCCTCGGCATCGATGTCGATAGCGGCCAACTGCTGCGACGATCCCTTCTATTACGTCACGCGCCACGGCTTTGCGCTGGGGCTCGCCTTGACCGCGGCTGTCCTGGCCTACAGCGTGCCCGTCGAGTGGTGGGAGCGCGGCGGGGTCTGGCTTTTCCTGTTCGGTCTCCTGTCGCTCGTCTTGGTGTTGGTGCCGGGTGTGGGCCGCGAGGTCAACGGCGCGACGCGCTGGATCCCGCTCGGTCCGCTGAATCTTCAGCCCTCCGAGCTGGTGAAGCTGTTCGCGATCATCTACGTCTCCGGATACCTGGTGCGCCATGCCGACGACGTGGTCAACCGGATCTCGGGATTCATCCGGCCCATGGTCCTGATCGGAGTAGCCGGTGCACTGATCCTGCAGCAGCCGGACTTCGGGACCACGGCGGTCATGCTGGCGACCGTCATGGGCCTACTGTTTTTGGGCGGTGTCAGCCTCATGCCCTTCGTGGTCTTGTTCCTGGTCGTCGCCGCCGGGCTCTTGGTGTTGGTCGTGATCTCGCCCTATCGGTTGCTGCGCGTGACCTCGTTTCTCGATCCCTTTCAGGACCCGTTCAACACGGGTTATCAGTTGAGCCAGGCATTGATCGCCTTCGGTCGGGGTGAATGGCTCGGCGTGGGGCTAGGCAACGGGATCCAGAAGCAGTTCTTTCTTCCGGAGGCACATACGGATTTCATCGCATCGGTCGTGGGCGAGGAGCTCGGTCTGGTCGGGATGCTGGTGTTGATCGCGGCATTCGCGTTTCTGACGTGGCGGGCCTTCTCGATCGGGGCGCGCGCGCAGGCCGCCGGCGAACGTTTTTCCGCCTATGTCGCCCAGGGGATCGGCCTCGGTCTCGGTCTGCAAGCCTTCGTGAACATCGGCGTGAATGTCGGGATGTTGCCGACAAAAGGGCTGACGCTACCCTTCATGAGCTACGGCAGCAACAGCCTGATCGCCGCCTGTATGTCGATCGCGATCCTGCTGCGGATCGACGCGGCTGTGCGTCGTATCGAGGCCGAGAAGGGACCGACACGGGGGCTGCCATGGGTACGAGCGTAGCCGTCATGGCCGGCGGCACCGGCGGGCATGTCTTTCCCGCGCTCGCGGTCGCCGAGCGTCTGCGCGAACAGGGCGTGGGTGTCTTCTGGATCGGCACGCGTCGCGGGATGGAGTCGCGTCTGGTGCCCGAGCACGGCTTGGAGATGGAGTGGATCCGCATCGAGGGCCTGCGTGGCAAGGGGGTCGCTCAGATCCTCGGCGCGCCCTTCAAGATCGCGGTTGCACTCTGGCAGGCCGCGCGGATCCTGCGTCGGCGTCGTCCCTCGGTGGTGCTGGGGATGGGTGGATTCGCCTCCGGTCCCGGTGGTCTGGCCGCTCGGATGTTGGGTCTGCCGCTGGTGATCCACGAGCAGAACTTCGTGCCCGGGATGACCAATCAGTGGTTGGCGCGGATCGCCACACGGGTGTTCGAGGCATTTCCCGGCAGCTTTCCGGGTGCGCGTGGCGCGGACGCTTGCGGAAATCCGGTGCGCCGCGCGATCGTCGATCTGCCGCCGCCGCGCGAGCGTCTGGCGCGGCGCCGCGCGGAAGGAACCGCCGAGCCGGCTCGGCTGCTGATTCTGGGCGGCTCGCTCGGGGCTCAAGTCCTCAACGAGATGGTCCCCGCCGCGCTGGCGGGGCTGCCGGCGGAGCTGCGCCCGAGCGTCCGTCATCAGGCCGGCGAGCGCACGCTCGAGACCGCGCAGGCGGCCTATCGGACAGTCGGTATCGAGGCGGAGGTTGCACCCTTTATCAACGACATGGCCGAGGCTTACGGTTGGGCCGACCTGGTGGTCTGCCGGGCCGGCGCACTCACGGTCTCGGAGCTGGCCGCGGCCGGCGTCGCCTCTGTTTTGGTGCCTTATCCGTTCGCGGTCGACGACCATCAGGTTGGCAACGCCCGCTATCTGGCAGATGTCGGCGCGGCGCGACTCCTTATTCAGCGCGATCTGACCGTTGCCGGTTTGACCGCGCTGCTCCATGAATTGCTGGGCGATCGCGAGAGCCTGTCGGCGATGGCCGATGCGGCCCGCGAGCGCGCGCAGCCGGATGCCGCGGGACGGATTGCGGCTGCTTGCTTAGAGGTTGCCGGTCGATGAACGCACATCTTCAACATACCGCCGCCCGGATGGGTCGGGTTCGTCGACTCCACTTCGTGGGGATCGGCGGCTCCGGGATGAGCGGCATCGCCGAGCTGATGGCCAATCTGGGCTACGAGGTCGCGGGGTCGGATCTGCGCGAGAGCGATGCGACGCGTCGTCTCAAGGGGTTGGGTGTGGAGATCTTCATCGGTCACCGGGCCGAGCAGGTCGCGGATGCGGATGCCGTCGTGGTGTCGAGCGCGATCGACGAGACCAACCCCGAGATTCAGGGCGCGCGCGCCGGGCGTATCCCGATCGTGCGTCGCGCCGAGATGCTCGCCGAGCTGATGCGCTTTTACTACGGCGTCGCGGTGGCCGGCACGCACGGCAAGACGACCACGACCAGCCTGGTCGCGAGCATTCTGGCCGAGGGCGGGCTCGATCCGACCTTCGTCATCGGCGGTCGGCTCAACAGTGCGGGGGCCAATGCCAAGTTGGGGACGACCAAATATCTGGTCGCCGAGGCCGACGAGAGCGATGCCTCCTTCCTCTATCTGCAGCCCATGATCTCGATCGTCACCAATATCGATGCCGATCACATGCGCACCTACGGCAACGACTTCAATCGGTTGCGCAGCACCTTCATGGAGTTCCTGCACCATCTGCCCTTCTACGGGCTTGCGGTGCTCTGTATCGACGACGACGAGATCCGCGCCCTGATCGAGACGGTGCCGCGCCCGGTGCGGACCTACGGAACGCGCGCGGAGGCCGACGTGCGCGCGGTCGAGATCCGGCAGGACGGCATGCGCACCCGTTTTCGCGTCGAGGCTCGCGACCTCGAGTCGCCGTTGGAGATCGATCTGAACCTGCCCGGTCGGCACAACGTGCTGAACGCGCTGGCCGCCATCAGCGTCGCGCTCGAGCTGGGTGTCGAGGAGGAGGCGATCGCGCGCGCCCTGTCCCGCTTCGAAGGGGTCGGGCGTCGCTTCATGATCAGCGAACTGACCGACCTGCGCGGCCGCCGACTGCTCTTGGTCGACGACTACGGGCACCACCCGCGCGAGATCGCGGCCACCTTGGCGGCCGCACGCGCCGGATGGCCCGGACGCCGATTGGTCTTGGTCTTCCAACCCCATCGGTATACGCGCACCCAAGAGCAGTTCGAGGACTTCGTGGCGGTTCTGTCCAGCCCGGACGCGCTCGTCTTGTGCGAGGTCTACCCGGCCGGCGAGGCGCCGATCGCGGGCGCCGACGGGCGTGCACTGAGTCGCGCGATCCGCACCCGCGGCGAGCTGGATCCGGTGTTCGCACAGGCGATCGACGAGGTGCCGGGTCTCCTGGACAACCTGGTGCTCGACGGCGACATGGTGCTGATGATGGGCGCCGGCGACATCGGCGGCCTGGCGGCGCGTCTGCCCGGCCTGATGGTCCGGTCGGAGGCATGATGGGCGAGCTGCGCGAGCGCGAGCCGCTCTCCCGCCACACCAGTTGGCGGGTCGGGGGCCCTGCGCGCCGCTTCTATCGGCCATCGGACGCGGCGGATCTGGCCGCCTTCCTGGCGCGGCTCGATCCGCAGGAGCCGCTCTTGTGGCTCGGGCTCGGGAGCAATCTGCTGGTGGACGACGCCGGTTTCCCCGGCACCGTGATCCAGACCCAGGCCTGTTTGACACGTCTGGAGCGAAGGGGTGCGACCGGCATCTATGCCGAGTCCGGCGTCTCCTGTGCCAAGGTGGCGCGTTTCGCCGCGCGGCACGATTTGGTCGGGTGCGAGTTTCTCGCCGGCATCCCCGGCACCATGGGCGGCGCGCTGGCGATGAATGCTGGCGCCTGGGGCGGCGAGACCTGGGCGCATGTGGTCTCGGTGCGGACCATCGATCGTGTCGGTCGGATTCGCGAGCGGGTGCCGGGGGATTTCTCGATCGGCTACCGCGAGGTCCTCGGGCCGCCCGGCGAGTGGTTTCTGGACGTCGAGCTCGAGCTTGAGCCCGGCGACGGCAAGGCGGGGATGGCCCGGATCCGGGCGCTGCTCGACCGGCGTGCGCAGACGCAGCCCGTGGGGCTTCCGAGCTGCGGATCGGTATTCCGCAATCCGCCGGGCGATCATGCCGCACGCTTGATCGAGGCGGAAGGGCTCAAGGGTCATCGGATCGGAGGCGCGCAGGTGTCCGAGAAGCATGCGAACTTCATCATCAACACGGGCGAGGCCAGTGCCGCGGACATCCGCGAGCTGATCGACCTGGTGCAGCGCCGGGTCGAGGACGCCACCGGCGTCAGATTGGTGCCCGAGGTCAAACAAATTGCCGGAGAGCAACCATGACACCAGAGAAAATCCAGGCGCGCGCTCGGTTCGGCAAGGTCGCGGTGCTCCTCGGCGGGCGCGCGGCGGAGCGCGAGATCTCGCTCAAGAGCGGCAGTGCCGTGCTGGCCGCGCTGTTGCGTCAGGGCATCGACGCGCATGCGCTGGATCCGGACGAGCGTGTCCTCGAGCATTTGCGCACCGGCGGCTTCGATCGCGCCTTCATTATTTTGCACGGGCGCGGCGGCGAAGACGGTCAGATCCAAGGCGCCTTGGAGACCATCGGGATGCCCTACACGGGCTCCGGTGTGCTGGGCTCGGCGCTCGGCATGGACAAGTATCGCTGCAAGCTGGCTTGGACGGGCTGCGGCCTGCCGACGGCCGCCTCGGTGCTGTTGCGCACGGAGGCCGATCTGGCCGGTGCCGAGGCATTGGGCTTTCCGCTCATGATCAAGCCGGTTCACGAGGGTTCGAGCATCGGGATGGCGCGCGTCGAGGACCGGGCCGCACTCGCCGATGCCTGGCGCGCGGCACGCGGTTACGACGCACTGGTCCTCGCCGAGCGTTGGATTCAGGGGGCTGAATACACCTGCGCCGTGCTCGGACAGGAAGCGCTCCCCATGATCCGGCTCGAAACCCCTCACGCCTTTTACGACTTCGAGGCCAAATATCGGGCCGACAGCACGCGCTATCACTGTCCCTGTGGTCTGCCCGAAGCGGAGGAAGCACGCTTGCAGCGACTCGCGCTCGACGCCTTCGAGGCGACCGGTGCGAGCGGTTGGGGCCGTGTCGACCTGATGGTCGACGGGAGCGGCGAGCCGTTCCTGCTGGAGATCAACACGGTGCCGGGCATGACCGACCACAGCCTGGTACCGATGGCGGCGCGGGTGGCGGGGCTGGACTTCGACACCCTGGTTGTGCGGATCCTGGAGACGAGTCTCGACCGTGGCTGACCCGGCACGCATCACCCCCCCGGTCGTGGAGGTGCGTGAGCGCCGCTCCGGGCCTTGGCTCGCTCTGGTCGGGTTCCTCTTGATCTCGGCGATGGCGAGCGGGGTGTGGCTGCTCGGTCACTGGGAGCCGCAGCTGCTGCCGGTGCGCATTATCGAGGTGGAGGGCGAGCTGCATCACCATTCGTCGCGGTTGTTGCAGGAGACCATCAGCGAGCGGCTGCGCGGCGGCATCCTGACGGCGGATCTGAAGGATCTGAAACAGGCCGCGGAGGATCTGGCCTGGGTCGGTCGCGCCAGCGTTCGGCGCGTGTGGCCGGATCGGTTGCGGGTCGCAGTCGAAGAGCACCGCCCGATCGCGCGCTGGAATCGCGATGGTCTGGTGACCGCCGAGGGCATCGTTTTTCGGCCCGGCACGGGGACGGTCCCGGCGGGTCTGCCGCTGCTCGAAGGCGAGGATCGACGTGCGCCCGAGGTGGTGAAGCGCTACGCGCAGTGGCGCGACGATCTGATGCTGATCGGCCATTTAATCCAGACCCTCTCGGTCGATCCGCGCGGGGCTTGGCGGGTCGAGCTGGTCATGGGGGTCGAGTTGTATCTCGGCACGGAAGGCGTCGATCAACGGCTTGCGCGCTATATCGCCAGCGCGACGCAATTGGAGGCGGCCGGTCAGCCGCTGGTGGTGGACCTGCGCTACAGCAACGGTTTCGCCGTGAAATGGGCAGCGAACGCCGAGCCGCAGGCTCGTGCGACAACGGATCGCCCCACGCGATCCGGCAAACGAGGATAAGACCGGATGTCGAGACGTAACGACAAGAATCTATTGGTGGGCCTGGATATCGGGACCTCGAAGGTCGCCGCGCTGGTCGGCGAGCTCAAGGACGACAACCAGATCGAGATCATCGGTATCGGCACACACCCCTCGCGGGGTCTGAAGAAGGGCGTGGTCGTCGACATCGAGTCGACCGTCCAGTCGATTCAGCGCGCGGTCGAGGAGGCCGAGCTGATGGCCGGCTGCGAGATTCACTCGGTGCATGCCGGGATCGCCGGCAGCCATGTGCGCAGCCTCAACTCGCACGGCATCACCGCGATCAAGGAGGTCGAGGTCACCCAGGCCGATGTCGACCGGGTCATCGATGCGGCGCGCGCCGTGGCGATCCCGGCCGATCAGAAGATCCTGCACATCCTGCCGCAGGAATTCATCATCGACGACCAAGAGGGCATCCGCGAGCCGATCGGGATGTGCGGCGTGCGCCTCGAGGCTCGCGTGCACATGGTCACGGGTGCGGTGAGTGCCGCCCAGAACATCATCAAATGCATCCGGCGCTGCGGGCTCGAAGTCGACGATCTGGTGCTCGCGCAGCTCAGCTCAAGCTACTCGGTGCTCGGCGACGACGAGAAGGAGCTCGGCGTCTGTGTCGTCGACATCGGCGGCGGCACGACGGATCTCGCCGTCTTCACCGACGGGGCGATTCGCCACACCGCGGTCATCCCGATCGCCGGCGATCAGGTCACCAACGACATCGCGGTCGCACTGCGCACGCCGACGCAGCATGCCGAGCTGATCAAGGTCAAGCATGCCTGCGCCCTGGCGCAGCTGGCCGCCAACAGCGAGTCCATCGAGGTGCCGAGCATCGGCGATCGCCCCCCGCGCAGGCTCTCGCGCCAAACCTTGGCCGAGGTGGTCGAGCCGCGTTACGAGGAGCTCCTGACCCTGCTCCACAACGAGCTACGCCGCAGCGGTTTCGAGGATCTGGTCGCGGGCGGGGTGGTGCTGACCGGCGGCAGCTCGAAGATGGACGGTCTGATCGAGCTGGCCGAGGAGGTCTTTCACATGCCGGTGCGTCTCGGCGTCCCGCAATATGTCATCGGGATGGACGAGGTCGTGAACAATCCGATCTATTCCACCGGGGTGGGCCTACTGATGTACGCGCGCCAGCATCGTTTCTCGCGGCGTCCGGAGATCGGGGATTCCGCCGGGCTGAGGGGGGCTTGGGCGCGAATGCGCAGCTGGTTCCAGGGCAATTTTTGATGAAGCCGCGTCGGCTTCGACCCGCGGTGGTTGCTCGTTTTGCAGGCGTTGCCGAACGGCGTGCGGGTCGTCGCCGATGCGGTTTAACTCGGTCGGATGCTTTCGACGGGGCTTTAACCCCGTTGAGGGTGGGTATGGGGCGGGGTGTTTCGTCAAGCCCCGTCGGTCGGGGGGCCGCGGCCTGCGGTCTCGGGCCGCGACGCGTCTCGCGTCGCGGTGGTGTCGGGGGGGCGTTCGCGCCGAGGCGCGCACGTACGAGGTTTCATAGGTCGTGCAACAAATGAATTCGAGAGGAGACAACAGCATGTTTGAGCTCATGGATACCCACAGTCAGAACGCCGTCATCAAGGTCGTCGGGGTCGGGGGCGGCGGCGGGAACGCCGTCAACCACATGGTCGCCGCGACCATCGAAGGGGTCGACTTCATTTGCGCCAACACCGACGCTCAGGCGCTGAAGAGCTCGCAGGTGAAGACCATCCTTCAGCTCGGCGCCGGCATCACCAAGGGGTTGGGCGCGGGTGCAGACCCCGAGGTCGGCCGCAACTCCGCGATGGAGGACCGCGATCGCATCCAAGAGGCCCTGGAAGGCGCAGACATGGTGTTCATCACCGCCGGCATGGGCGGCGGGACCGGTACCGGTGCCGCGCCGGTCGTGGCACAGGTCGCGAAGGAGCTCGGGATCCTCACGGTTGCGGTCGTGACCAAGCCTTTCCCCTTCGAGGGGACCAAGCGTCGTCGCATCGCCGAGGAAGGGATTGCCGAGCTGGCCAAGCACGTCGACTCCTTGATCACCATCCCCAACGAAAAACTTCTGGCGGTTCTGGGTAAGGACATGAGCTTGCTGGGCGCCTTCAGCGCCGCCAATGACGTGCTGCTACATGCCACGCAAGGCATCGCCGAGCTGATCACCCGTCCGGGCTTGATCAACGTCGACTTCGCCGACGTCAAGACCGTCATGTCCGAGATGGGCGTGGCCATGATGGGTACGGGTGCCGCGCGCGGCGAGCATCGTGCCCGCGAGGCAGCCGAGGCCGCCATCCGCAGCCCGCTGCTGGAGGATATCGACCTTGCCGGTGCCAAGGGCATCCTGGTCAATATCACCGCCGGACTGAGCCTGACCATCGGCGAGTTCGACGAGGTCGGCAACACGGTGCGTGATTTCGCCGACGACGATGCAACGGTCGTGGTGGGCACCGTGATCGATCCGGCGCTGGACGACGAGCTGCGGGTCACCGTCGTGGCGACCGGGCTGGGGGAGCGTCGCGTCATGCTCAAACGCCAGGGCGCCCATGAGGCGGCGGCGATGCACCTGGTCAGCAGTGCGGGCAGCAACGAGAGCGCGCCCAACTACAACGACCTGGGGCGTCCCGCCATCTATCGCCGGGGCGGTGCCGCGGCGGTGGCCGAAGCGGTGGTCGAGAGCGATCTCGACTATCTCGATATCCCGGCGTTCCTGCGCCGTCAGGCCGATTGATCAGGGGTTTCCCTGTATCGAATAATTCTTCTAAAACAGTCGTCTTCAAAAAGGTTCGTTGTTGATCTTGATAAACGTCGGGGAAAACCCTAAGCTTGTCGGCAGGTGGCTCGCATGCGAGCCGCAAAACAACATGACGAATGGAAAACGATCGTGGCTCCGGCATGGATTCGCCGGGTCACGCTCGGTCGTCGATCAGCCGGCAACGGATGCCGACAGCCGCCATGGCTTGCGATGGGAGACCTCGACCGATGCTCAAGCAGCGTACCTTGAAGAATGTGATCCGGGCGACCGGTGTCGGCCTGCACACCGGAGAGAAGATCCCGTTGACCTTGCGGCCGGCGGCTCCCGATACGGGGATTATCTTCCGTCGGGTGGATTTGGACGTGCCCGTCGAGATCAAGGCGACGCCGTTCAATGTGGGCGACACCCGCCTGTCCACGACCCTGGTCAAGGGCGATGTCCGCGTCTCGACGGTCGAGCACATCCTGTCGGCCTTTGCCGGGCTCGGGATCGACAACGCCTACGTGGATGTCGGCGCCGCCGAGGTGCCGATCATGGACGGCAGTGCCGGGCCTTTCGTGTTCCTGGTGCAGTCGGCCGGGGTGGAAGAGCAGAATCGTGCCAAGCGCTTCATCCGGATCAAGCGGCCGGTCGAGGTGCGCGACGGCGACAAATACGCGCGTTTCACGCCTTACAACGGATTCAAGGTGGAGTTCTCGATCGACTTCGACCATCCGGCATTCCATGCGCGCACCAACCGGGCGATCGTCGACTTCTCCACCTCCTCGTTCGTGAAGGAGGTTAGCCGGGCGCGCACCTTCGGTTTCCTGCGCGAGATCGAGGCATTGCGTGCACAGAATCTGGCACTGGGGGGCAGTCTCGACAACGCCGTGGTGGTCGACGAATACCGCGTCCTCAACGACGAGGGCCTGCGTTACGAAGACGAGTTCGTGAAGCACAAGATCCTGGATGCTATCGGCGACCTCTATCTTCTGGGGCATACCCTGATCGGGTCCTTCCAGGCGCACAAGTCGGGGCACGCGCTCAACAACAACCTGTTGCGGGCGTTGGTGGCCGACGTCAGTGCCTGGGAAGAGGTGGTGTTCGAAGACTCCACCGAGTCCCCGATCTGCTATGCGCACCCGATGGCGCTGGCCTAGTCCGATTGCGACGCCGGCGTCTTTCCGACGCCGCGCGATCCCTGCGCTTCATCCCTCCCGTCCCCGGCCGCCGTCAAGGCGGTCGGGGTATGGTTTTTTGCAAAACGCCGAAAGATCTCGGCCAGCAGCGGATCCGACATCCCGTCCGCCGCGCCGAACAGATGGGCGAGCGCCCGATCGGTCAGTCGGTTGCCGCCGCTCCGTTGCCCCTCGACCGCCCCCCGCGGCTTCGCCCCGAGGGTATCCACCCCGTCGCCCTGTGCGCGGACGCGGACCTGAGTAATCACCTTCGCGACGCCTTCACGCTCGAGGGCTCGGGTCAGATCCTCGATCAGGAAGCGTGCGCGGGTGACCCACGCCGGCGAATCGAGAAAAAGCGTCAGGACGCCATCGGCAAGCACGGCGTCGCGACAATGCGCACGCAGCGGATCGGGCAACCGGCTCAAGACCATGCCGAGCAGCGCCAGCTCTCGGTCGCGGTGCTCAAGATGCCGGCGGATCAATCGGTTGGACTGAAGCAGCTCACGGACGTGGGCCAATCCCGGACGAAGCATCGGAGGTCTACCTCGACATGCGCAAGGCCTGAGCAAACGGCGTCTCGATGTTTGCTTGCGGCGAAAAACGAATCGACCTGAGGCACGATTGTGGCGACAATTGAACCATATGCCCAGCGCTCAACAGTAAAGACCAAAACAGAGTAGAAAACGATGCACCACCTCGATCGACGAAAAACCGCTCGCGGACAGGCCGTTATAGCGCTCTTGGCCGTTATCTTGTTTACCTTGGCCGGTGGAGGATTAGGATTCTGGATCGGGCACTACCAAAACATGACGCCAATTGTCGACAATCGCGCTCAGCCTTCCATCGTTCCCCGCTCCTCACCCGCAAGTCTCGCCCCCTCGTCAGCCCCCGCTGCTACCGAAGATCTCGATCTGATTGCCTCGCGTGTCGGGGAGATGCAAGCCGAGCTGCTCAGGTTGAATGCACTCGGCGAGCGTCTGGTGCACATGTCCGGACTGAATCCGGAAGAGTTCGATTTTACGGATCCGCCGCCGCGTGGCGGTGCCGAGGAAGGTCCAGCCCGTGACTTCACGATCCGCGAGATCGCCAGCGAGCTCGGCAGCATGGTCAGCCTGGTGCAGGATCGCAAGCGCAAGCTCGAGGTTCTCGAAGATGTCATCATGGACAAGGATCTCACCGCGCAGGTCATGCCCTCAGGTTGGCCGGTTCGCGCCGGTTACGTCACCTCGAGATTCGGTTTTCGGGTGCATCCCATCAAGAAAAGGCGCCTCTTTCACGAGGGTGTCGACTTCGCAAGTCCTCGCGGTACCGCAATCGTGGCGGTCGCCGACGGTGTCGTGACCTTCAGCGGTCGCAAGGGCGGATACGGACGCACGGTCGACATCCGGCACGTCAACGGGTTGGTCACGCGCTATGCCCACAACCAGGACAATCTGGTCAAAGAGGGTCAGATGGTCCGGCAGGGGCAGAAGATCGCGACGGTCGGATCCTCCGGGACCGCGACCGGTCCGCATGTCCATTTCGAGGTGATCAAGGACGGCAAGGCGGTCGATCCATTCCGCTATATCGACCGTCAACCCAGGCCCGTGCTGGCCAGCGCGTCCGAGGATCAACCCGGTTAGGGCGCGGTGGTCGCTCTAGCGGTCGGGGGCGTGGCTTTGCCGGGGGTTTGTCCGGGCAGGCGTCGCAGACCCCGGCCCCGGGCGCACCTCCGACGGCACCTGCGGTTGTCGTTGAATTCCGGTATCATGCCGGGATTTTCCCGACAGGTCTCAAACGTATCCGATGGTCAAGCATCTGTTCAAGAAGGTCTTCGGCAGCCGGAATGACCGGCTCGTCAAGACACTGCTCAAGTCCGTCGCACGGATCAACGCCCTCGAGCCCGAGCTCGAGCCACTCTCGGATCAGGCCTTGGCCGCGAAGACGACTGAGTTTCGCGAGCGACTTGCTGCGGGTGCCGATCTCGACAGCTTGATCCCCGAGGCATTCGCGGTCGTGCGCGAGGCATCCAAGCGAACGCTCGGCCTGCGCCACTTCGACGTGCAGATGGTCGGCGGCATGGTGCTCAACGACGGCAAGATCGCCGAGATGCGCACCGGCGAGGGCAAGACCCTGGTCGCGACCCTCTCGGCCTACCTCAATGCGCTCCCGGGCAAAGGCGTCCACGTCGTTACCGTCAACGACTATCTGGCTCGGCGAGACGCCGCCTGGATGGGACAGATCTACCATTTCCTCGGTCTATCCACCGGCGTCATCAACTCATCGGGCGGAACCGGTCCGGACTCGGCATCCTTTCTCTTCGACCTGAGCTACGAACCGCCGGTCGGTCAAGGTTACCGCCACATGCGCCCGGTCTCCCGCAAGGAGACCTATGCCGCGGACATCACCTACGGCACCAACAACGAGTTCGGCTTCGACTATCTGCGCGACAACATGGCCTTCGTGGCCGAGCAGCGCGTGCAGCGCGACCCCTTCTACGCGATCGTCGACGAGGTCGACTCCATCCTCATCGACGAGGCGCGCACCCCGCTCATCATCTCCGGTCCCTCTGAAGGCAGCACGGATCTCTACAAGCAGATCGACAAGATCATCCCGCGTCTGACCCGTCAGGCCCCCATCACCAACGAAGAGGGGCAGCCCGACTTCGGTCCCGGTGATTATTCGGTCGACGAGAAGGCGCGTCAGGTCTATCTGAGCGAGGAAGGTCACGAGCACGTCGAGCAGATGCTCGTGGAGATCGGTCTCCTCGCCGAGGAAGGCGGTCTCTATGATCCGGCCAATATCGTCCTGATGCACCACGTCTACGCGGCGCTGCGTGCACATGCGCTGTTTCAAAAGAACGTCGAGTACATCGTGCGCGACGGCCAGATCATCATCGTCGACGAGTTCACCGGCCGCACCATGCCGGGTCGGCGCTGGTCCGAGGGTCTGCATCAGGCGGTCGAGGCCAAGGAAGGGGTCGCGATCCAGCCCGAAAACCAGACGATGGCCTCGATCACCTTCCAGAACCTGTTCCGGCTCTATCCCAAACTCTCGGGCATGACCGGCACGGCGGATACCGAGGCCTACGAGTTCCAGCAGATCTACGGTCTGGAGGTCGTCGTCATCCCGACCAATCAGCCCATGGTCCGCGAGGATCGCGGCGACCTCGTCTATTTGACCCAGGAGGAGAAGTACCAGGCGATCGTCGAGGATATCCGCGACTGCATCGCCCGCGGCCAGCCTGCCCTGGTGGGTACCGCCTCGATCGAGACCTCCGAGCTGATCGACCGGCTGCTCGTCGAGCAGAAGATCCCGCACGAGGTCCTCAACGCCAAGCAGCACGAGCGCGAGGCCGGGATCATCGCCCAGGCCGGCCGTCCCGGCGCCGTCACCATCGCGACCAACATGGCCGGTCGCGGGACCGACATCGTGCTCGGCGGCAATCTGGAGGCCGAGCTCGAAGACGCCGGCCCCGAAGCGGATCGCGACGCTATTCGCGCCGCCTGGAAGGAGCGCCACGCTCAAGTGGTGGCCGCCGGCGGTCTGCATGTGGTGGGCACCGAGCGGCACGAATCACGTCGCATCGACAACCAGTTGCGCGGCCGCTCCGGCCGCCAGGGCGATCCGGGCTCCTCGCGCTTCTACTTGTCGCTCGAAGACAACCTGATGCGCATCTTCGCCTCCGATCGCGTCGGCAAGATGATGCAGAAGCTCGGCATGCAGAAGGGCGAGGCGATCGAGCATCCCTGGGTGACGAAAGCGATCGAGAACGCCCAGCGCAAGGTCGAGGGACGCAACTTCGACATCCGCAAGCAGCTGCTCGAATACGACGACGTCGCCAACGATCAGCGCAAGGTCATCTATCGCCAACGCCGCGAGCTGATGGACAGTGTGGATGTCTCCGATACCGTCACCGCGATGCGCGACGATGCCCTGACGCGTCTGATCAACACCTATGTCCCGCCCGAGAGTCTCGAAGAGCAGTGGGACGTGGAAGGGCTCGGTGTCGCGTTGAACGAGCATTTCGGCGGCGACTGGCCCATCCGCAAGTGGCTCGACGAGGACGACTCGCTCCACGAAGAGACCCTGCGCGCACGCATCCACGATACCCTGACCTCGGCCTATGCCGAGCGCGAGAAGCTCGTCGGCTCGCCGACCATGCGCCAGATCGAGACGGCGGTCATGCTGCAGACCCTGGACACCCACTGGAAGGACCATCTCGCCGCGATGGACTATCTGCGCCAGGGGATCCACCTGCGCGGCTACGCCCAGAAGAATCCCAAGCAGGAGTACAAGCGCGAGGCCTTCGAGATGTTCTCCGCGATGCTCGACAGCATCAAGCACGACGTCGTGGCCACCCTTGCCAAGCTCCAGGTGCAGACTCAGCCCGGTGCGGAGGCCCAACCGGTCGCCGCGCTCGGGGCAGCGCCCGTGCGGGAACGCGAGTTCGAGTTCAAGCACGAGCGCTTCGAGGGTTTCGGGCAAGGTTCCGGGTCTGCGGAGGATGCTCAGCCTGAAGGTCGCGACCGTGCGGGTGCCCGCAGCGCCGAGGATCCGCAGGCTCAACCCTTCGTCCGCGGCGATCGCAAGGTCGGCCGCAATGAGCCCTGTCCCTGCGGCTCGGGCAAGAAATACAAGCAATGCCACGGCAAGGCGAGCTGAGCGACACCATGACGCCATCCGAGCCAACCTTGTCCGGCCAGCCCGACCAAACCTGGCTCCCCGTCGGGGGCGCGCGTCTGGCCGCGGGGGCGGCCGGGATTCGTTACCGGGGACGTGACGATCTGGTGGTCATGGAGCTCGCTCCCGGCAGTCGGTGTGCGGCCGTTTTTACGCGCAATGCCTTCTGCGCCGCGCCCGTGCAGGTCGCCCGGACCCATTTGGCTCAAACGATGCCGCGTTACCTCCTGATCAACGCGGGCAATGCCAACGCGGGCACGGGTCGGCGCGGGATGGCGGACGCCGAGTCGAGCTGCGCGGCACTCGCCGCCGTCGGTGACTGTGCCGCCGAGGAGGTGCTGCCCTTCTCCACCGGGGTGATCGGCGAGCACCTGCCGGTCGATCGTATCGCCGCGGCCTTGCCGGATCTGCTAGACCGTTTGGATGCCTCCGCATGGCCTGCCGCCGCGCAGGCCATCATGACCACTGATCGGGTGCCCAAGCTGGTCTCGCGCTGCTTCGAGATCGACGGTCACACCGCCTCGATCACCGGGATCGCCAAGGGCGCCGGGATGATCTGTCCGAACATGGCGACCATGCTCGCCTTCATCGCGACCGATGCCGCCGTGGCGCCCGACCTGCTCCAGGCATGCTTGGGCTCGTCGGCCGCGCGATCCTTCAATGCCATCACCGTCGACGGCGACACCTCGACCAACGACGCCTGCGTGCTGGTCGCGACCGGGGCCTGCGGGAATCCCGAGATCCGCGACGGCGCATCGCCGCAATACGCTGCACTCCAGAGCGCCGTCGATGCGGTCTGTGTGGAGCTGGCGACCGCCATCGTGCGCGACGCCGAGGGTGCGACCAAGCTGGTGAGCGTGCAGGTCGAGGGTGCGGCCCACGTCGATGAGGCCCGCGCGGTCGCCTACACCATCGCCCATTCGCCATTGGTGAAGACGGCGCTCTTCGCGTCCGATCCCAACTGGGGCCGCATCCTGGCCGCGGTCGGACGTGCAGGTCTTCGGGATCTCGACATCGATCGGATCCGAATCCACCTCGGCGAGGTCCTGATCGTCGATGCCGGGGGTCGCGCACCCGACTATACGGAGGAGGCCGGGGCTGCGGTCATGGCCGAGCCCGAGATCCTGATCCGCGTCTCGCTGGGACGTGGCGGGGCCGAGGCGCGGATCCTGACCTGCGATCTCTCTTACGACTACGTCCGGATCAACGCCGAATACCGCAGTTGAGCGTCGACCTGATCCATGTGATGGTCGGCGCGATCTCCGATCGGGCGGGACGCGTGCTCGTGACCAAACGCCTCGATCACGTCCATCAGGGCGGGCTGTGGGAGTTTCCGGGCGGTAAGCTCGAGCACGGCGAGTCGCCCGAGCAGGGACTGGCGCGTGAGCTGGCCGAAGAGCTCGGTATCGAGGTCCACGACAGCCGTCCGCTGATCCGCATCCGACACCATTACGGCGATCGGCATGTCCTGCTGGATGTCCGGCGCGTCTGCTCCTACGCGGGCGTCCCGGCCGGTCTGGAGGGTCAGCCCCTCGCTTGGCAACGCCCCGAGAGGATGGATCCGGCCTGCTTTCCAGCGGCCGATCGTCCCATCATCACCGCTTTGCGCCTGCCCGGGCGCATGCTGATCACGGGTCTTGATCCGCTCGACCCCGAGGTCTTTCTGACGCGGCTTGCGCGCGCCGTCGCGGGCGGGATCAGGCTCGTTCAACTGCGTGCGCATGTGCTGAAACATGCGGCCTACCGCGACTTGGCACGGCGCGCCTTCCTGCTCTGCGAGCAGGGCGGTGCACGTCTCCTCCTGAATCGCGATCCGCAGGAGACGCTGGATGTCCCGCGTCACGGCCTGCACCTCGGAGGGCAGGCGCTCGCCCGACTGAGCGAGCGCCCGGGTCGGCCCGACGACCTGGTCGGGGCCTCCTGTCACAACGCGGATGATCTCGTGCGCGCGGCGGGCCTCGGGCTCGACTACGCGCTGCTCTCGCCCGTCAATCCGACCGCCTCGCACCCGGACGCCGAGCCCCTCGGCTGGCACCGCTTCGCCGAGCTTGCCGACGCGGCGACACTCCCGGTTTATGCGCTGGGCGGTTTGTCCGGAGCGGATCTGGAGGTCGCCCGTGAGCATGGCGCCCAAGGTGTGGCGGCGATTCGAGGCTTTTGGCCGATCGACTGATCGGTTAAACCGCGGTCAGCGCGGTATGTGATGATTTTTGGATGGAATCGGCCCTGGCAGACTGCACGACCGCTGGAGTCGGCGCGGTTTAACATATTAAAAAATATATTCTTTAAACCGCGTTCCCGCTAAGGGTTGTGGATGTACCAAATGTCGATCTCACTCGAAAATGCGCATCTCGCATCGGACGCGGTTTAATGTGCCCCCGGCGAATGCTCGCTCATGGGCGAGTCCTCGTCGGGGTCCTCCTCCGTTCCGGGGATCCGGTGATTCTCGTCGAGCCACTCGCCCAGATCGACCAAACGGCAGCGCTCGCTGCAGAAGGGGCGCCAAGGTGATTGCGGACCCCAGATAACAGACTTGCCGCAGCGCGGACAGGAGACGATCGTGGCCATGGCTAAACCGCGTCCCGAGCGAAAATCGATGCTTTGTTGGTGAGCGCAGCTCGGTGCACGCCGACGAATCCCTGCTGGACGCGGTTCGGGAATGAATCCGAATCATCTGAACCGCGTCCACTGATGAGGTGGTTGATGGGTGCCTGGGCAGCGTGCGAGTCGGAGCAGTTCATACTGTGCAGGACGCGGTTCAAAAGACGCAGCACGTGAGCTTGAAGGGGATATTTTCCGGGATCTGAGACGGCCGCCCTTGAGGTCCGGTCTTCATGAAACGGATGCTGAAGCGGCTCTTGTGTCCGCTGATCTCCGGATAGAGTGCTCCGGTGCCGTTGATACCGACCCGCACCATCTGGGCGGGCGTCTGCGCATCGAGCGCCTCCTGGAAGAAACCGCCCTCCGCGAGGACCTGACGCGGCGATGCGCTGGTGCGGGCGAGCGACAGCACGAGGCGGATCGCCCGCTCGGCCGGCCGGAGATCCTGCAGCCAGTGGTCGAGTCGCGCCTGTCTGATCTCAGGTGCCTGGATCAGCCAGTGATGGTACTGCGGCAGATCGAAGCTGCAGGCCCCGCCCGGAATGCTGCTGCGCTGGGCGACGCTCTTGAGGAGATCGTCCTCGCGGGCGATCTGCCCGATGGGCCCGGACAGGCGATGGACGCCGCCGACGGCATCCGCAAGGTCGCCGAGCACCCGGTCCAATGCCCGCGGATCGACCCCGGGCTGATCCCCGAAACGCTTGAGCGTGGCGATGTTGCGATCGAGCTCCTTGAGCAGCTCGTTCTTTACATCCGCACGCGCGGTCACCGAGGCGATGTCGAGCAAGGTCTCGACGGCCACCCGGGTCGCCCAGGCGTCGTACTGAGGCGCGAAATAGTTGAGCCGCTCGAACAGATGCTCGATCCGCAGGAAGGTGCGGACGCGCTCGTTCAGCGGATGCTCGAAGGTCATCAGTGTCGACACAAAGGCGCCTCGGGGCTCGGCGCGACCCGGATCCGGTCATCTCGGCTCGGTCGGCGCGGCAGTCGTTCGAACGTCGCGCATCCATCGAACCGATGCGCGATACCATGGATGGAATTCTCCCGATTTCGCGAGGGGTTGTCACGCCCGCGCCGATGACCGCGGCAGCGCGACAGGCGTGGACCTCGGGTGCCGTATCGGGCCGCCCGCCGTATCCTGGGTGCCGCGGTTTTCGGGCGCGTTTCTCGATCCTTGATTCGGGAGTCTACTTCGTACTCTCCTTGAAGTCCTCGGTCCCCTCGGAGAATGCCTTCTTGGCCTGCTGCCAGGTGTTCTTCGAGCCTTCCTTGACGTTGTTCCAGTTCTCCTTCGACTCTTTCTTGGTACAGGCCGTCAACGCGGTCAACGCGATCAGGACGCAGACGATCGATCCTCTTCGCATCTTCAACTCTCCTGTCAGTGTCGTGGATAGTAGCGATCGAGGGAAGTCAGACCCTAATGATACCTAGTCGCGCAGTCTCGCGAGCCGTGCTGCCCGTAGTCGGGTTGCACCCGCGGCGGGCGATCCCTTGGACGCCTCGTGGCTGTAGCCGGCGATGCCGACCAGGTCCGGACGGAAGCGCCGCAGGCTGTCGAACAAGGCGAGCTCGGGACCGGACACGATGACCAAGAAGGGAAGCCCCAAGGTCGCGACACCGACCAGGACGGTAAGTGCAAGGGTTCCGATCTCGTCGCGATCGATCGTTCCGGGTATGCCCGGGGTATTCCGCGGCGTCTCGGCAAGCGAATTAGAGCATCGACAGATTCGCTCTGATCTGGTTGTCCAGGTTTGCGATCCAGCTGTTGTAGTTGGAATGGATCGTCCGCTTCTCCTCGTTGAATTTGAGGTTGGTGCTGGCGCTGTAGCGAATGCTGTAGCTGGAGGTCGAGAAGGGGATCTCGACCTTCGCCATATGGTCGCGCAGGTAGATGGTGCCGACGATCATGCCCGGGCGGGTCTCCTGCATCGCCCATCCCAAGCCATTGCCGGCGCCCTGGATCGCCTTGCTGATCTGGGTCGGAGTCGCGCCGGGCGGGATCGGACGCGCGTCGAGATCTCGGATCGGCGAGGTCCGACAGCCGCCGAGACCGATGACGCTCACGGCCATGACCAGGAGCGTGAGCATCCGTATGTTGAAGAGCCCCCGGCGCGCCGGGACTCTGTTGGGACCTTGCATGCCGAGGGCAATCTCGTTTTCCACCTGCTTTTCCTTATCGTCGTCGTGAGCACCACATCGACGGCGCCCTTGCGCCCGTCGGGTGGTGGGTTCCTGCCTCCACCGCCCGATAGCCTGAAGGGCGGTGGTCCGTTTCTGCATTCAGCTCAGTCGATGTCCCGCAGCGCCGCGGCCCCGTCTTTCGCCGATCCGATCCCCCGGTCGAGCGAGCGCAGCAGGCCGGTCGGATACAGGCCGCGGCCGAGCAGCTTTGCGCCGACCAGCCGGATGATGCTCCAGGTGTCTTGCCACGGACGGTAATGGCTGAGACGCCGGTCGGGCAGGTAGCGGGTCATGATGGGGACGCTGCGGATCTCGGCGCCGGCGGCGACGCCGTCGATCAGAAGCTCGGTCTCGAAGGCGAAACCGGCGTTGCGGCGCGGTCGCACACTCAGGCGCGCAAGGACGGCGGCCGGATAGAGTCTGAAGCCGGACTGGGTGTCCTCGATGCGACGTCCGCAGGCCCAGGAGATCCAAAAATCCGCGACCTCGTTGGCGAAGCGGCGCAAGGGCGGGGCTGCATCTCGGGCCTCGGTCCGTGCGGCGATGACGATGGCCTCGGGTGCGCGCATGGCCGTCCGCTCCAGGCGCGGGATGTCGCCCGAGCAGTGCTGACCGTCGGCATCGATGGTGACGATGCGTCGGCCGCCGCAGGCGAGGGCACGGGCGATGCCGCTGGCCAAGGCGAAACCTTTGCCGCGATTGGTCCGGTGCCGGATCAGCTCCAGGCGCGGCGCGGCGCCGTCCTGCGTCTCCAGTGCGTGAATCAGCGTCGCGGTGGCGTCCGTGGAGCCGTCGTCGACAAGGATGATGCGATCGACGTCCAGCCGACGGACGGCCGTGATGACCTCGCGGATCGTCCGTGCCTCGTTGAATGCCGGGATGACAACGATGGTTCCCTTCATGCCATGGCGCCGTTCAGGTTGATGATCTGTCCCGAGAGATAGCCGGAATCGCCCGTGACTAGATAGGCGACTAGATCGGCGACCTCCTCCGGTCTTCCGACCCGACCCATGGGCACCAGACGCCGGATCGTCTCCGCATCGAAGAGGGCTTCGGCATCCGTCTCGCCGATGATCCCCGGTGCAATCGTGTTCACCGTGATGCCTCGCGATGCAAGCTCCAGTGCCAGGGCCTTGGCGGCACCGTGGAGTCCCGCCTTGGCCGCGGCATAGTTGACCTGCCCGCGATTACCCATGACGCCCGCGACCGAGCCGATGTTGACGATTCGGCCCCAGCGCTCGCGAATCATCGGCAGGAGCAAGGGTTGGGTGACATTGTAGAAGCCGAGCAAGGCGACGTCGACGACGCGTGACCATTGCTCCGGCTTCATGCCGGCCAACGGCGCGTCGTCGTGGAGCCCGGCATTGTTCACCAGCACCTGGATCGGTCCCTGCGCGAGGATCCCGTCGAGTGCGTCGCGGGCCGCATCGCCGTCGCGCACGTCGAAGACGACGGACTCGGCACGGCCACCCGCCGCGCGTATCGCATCGCGGACGGACTCGGCCTGCTCCGGGTGACTGTGTCCGTGCACGTAGACCATCAGGCCCTCGCGGGCCAGGCGCCGTGCGATGCAGGCGCCGAGCGCCCCGCTCGCACCCGTAACCAGAGCGCGTTTCATCTAGCCTCCGTGGCGACGCTCACCAGTGTGATGCGGCCGCGCACGGAGATGTGCTCGTCCGCGCTCAGCTCGAAGCGGTAGACGGCATTGATTCCCGCGCGCGCTTCCAGCCAAGCTCTGACCTGAAGCGGCGCGGGCAGTCGGTCGAGTCGAGCGACGCGCATCTCCAGATCGCGCACGGCCCCGAGGAGCAGGGGCGAGTCGCCGTCGAGGACGTGGGACAGGACGCCGTGCGCAGCCGCCGCTTGAGCGGCATATTCCACGCCGTGCACCGCCGACAGGATGCCGTCGCGACGCAGCGGATTGCGCGGGTCGCGGTGGGATGCCGTCGTGCAGCGGATGGAGTCTCGATCGCACTCCAGCACCTGCTCCAGCAGGCACATGGCACCGGCGTGAGGGAGCTTGGCGTAGACCTCTTCGAGCAGGGTCATGCGCCTGGCTCCAAGCGGACTTCGAGCTGAAGCCCCGGCCAGTAGGGCAATCCGATCACCGCCGATCGGCCGGCGGCGATGGCCGCGAGCAGCGGCAGTGCACGGGCCGCGGGGTTGGTCCGGCGCATGGACTCCAATGCCGAATCCTGGATCGAGGTGAGTGCTTGCTCGTCCTCGCGCAGTGCCAGATCCAATGTGGGGTGATCCTCGCTCCTGATGGCGGGTTCGAGCCGCAGTGCGCAGGCGAAGGCACTGTCGAAGGGCCGATGGGGATGCAGCAGCTCGGGTGCGGGTACCTCGAAGGCGATCAGCAGCACCGAGCGCGCGGAGCAGACGATCTGGGTGGCGGCTTCGAGCAGACCGGCCGCGAAGGTGCCGTCGCCGGCCGCGAGACTGGTGGACGGCCCCCGGCAACCTTCGGCGATCGACCAATATCCGGAGACCGCATTGTGCACCGAGTTTTGGAACACCGTCGGCGACGGCGGGACCCGGTGCTCGTAGATGTCCCGGCACATGGAATCGATCAGACCCATATCTCCGTCGGCGGAGGCGAAGACGGTCGCGAGCTCGGTCGTGTCGGAGCGTGCGCCGGCCATGGCTTGGCGCGCTGCATCCAGGGCGAGCCGGGTCGCCAGTGTCGCGCGGCGGCGCTCGTTGGGATTCAGGCCCAGAGGTGGCGAGACACTCAGCGCATCGGCGACATAGGGGTGATCGCCCGCGAGCACGGGGCGGGCGCCGATCCAGTCGACGAGTCCGGGGCCGAGGATTCCGATCCCGCTCACCGTCAGGCGCATGAGGTCCGTCCGAAGACGAGTGTGCAGTTGTTGCCGGCGAAACCGAAGGCGTTGCTCAATACCCGCGCGAGCGGTCGCGGCGCGCTGTCGCGGATGAGTCGTGTCGATAGATCGGGATCGAAGGTCGTCGTGTTGAGCGTGCCCGGGATGAGTCCATGCCGAAGGCAGATCAGCGAAAGCACCGCCTCGACGGCTCCGGATGCGCCCAGGGTATGTCCGGTCCAGCCCTTGGTCGCACTGGCGATCGCGGTGTCGCCGAACACCCGCGCGACGGCCCGGTCTTCGGACAGGTCGTTGGCCGGGGTCCCGGTGCCGTGCAGGTTGATGTAATCGATCACGTCGGCGCTCAGGCCCGCCGAGTCGAGCGCCGCGCGCATCGCCGACACGGCGCCGTCGCCCTGCGGGTGAGGCGAGGCGATGTGGTAGGCGTCGGTGCTCTCGCCGTAGCCGAGCAGGGACAGGCCATCGTCGTCCGCGTCGCCGTTTCCCTCAAGAAGCGCGAAGGCCGCGCCCTCGCCGATGCTGATGCCGGTGCGTCCCAGCCCCCAGGGTGTGCAAGGTGTGGGAGAGAGCAGCCCGAGTGCTTGAAACCCGAGGAGCGTGGTTGCGCACAGTGTATCGACGCCGCCGACGACGGCCGCGTCGCAGAGTCCGGCCGACAAGGCCCGCTGGGCCGCCGCGAATGTCTTGGCGCCGGAAGAGCAGGCCGTGGAAATCACGATGGCGGGTCCGCTCAGACCGAGCCGACGCCGGCAGTAGTCCGCGAGCGAGACGTAGGCGTGTGTCGAGTCGAAGCGCAGATCCTCGCCGAGACCGGGCGTCTTCTCCTCGAAGTGGCGTCGGTAACACTGCTCGGTGTGGCGGATGCCGGCCGTGCTGGTACCGAGAAAGAGGCCGATTCGGCTCGGGCCGCGGCGCTCGCGAGCCGCTTCGACCTGCTCGGCGAATCCGTCGCCGTGCAGCGCCAGCTCGGCGAGACGGTTGTTGCGACAGTCGAACTCGGCGAGCCGAGCCGGCAGACGCACATCATCCAGGCCATCGACGACACCCGCCCATGACTGCACAGGCGCCTCGTCCGGCGTCCAGAGACGCAGGCCGGGCCGCATCTCGGTCAGGGCTTGCAGGTGGGGTCGGCAACCCTGTCCCAACGCTGTGGTCAGCGTGTAGGCTCGGATCCTGGCGGGGGTGATCGGCATGGTTGCGTGGCGGTTGCGTTCCTCTGGCTCTGGAAAACCCTGATTTCGCGAGTTTAACCAACCGACTCTGCCCTCGCCAGCAGCAGCGACAGGACGTAGGCGCAGAGGATGCCCAGGGTGACGGTGAGACCGATCGCCTGCAGCGCCGGGATCGCGGACAGCGCAAGAAAGCCGAACATGGCGAAGCTCGAGCCCGCGCCGACACTCACCGAGAGCAGGGTGCGCAGCCGATCCGCCTCGTCGGCGGCCGGGCGATTCAGAAAGAGGCTGTAGTCGACGGCAAGCCCCGCGACCAGGAGCAGCGAGACCAGATGGAAGAGGTTGACCGAGCCCTGGATCAGGATCAACAGCGTGAATGTCCAGACGAGTGCGACGACGATCGGGAGTAGCACCAGGCCGATCCGCGCGAGGCTGCGCAGTGCGAGGGCCAAGGCGAGCGCGATGACGAGGGCAGCGACCAGGAACTTGTCCAGGGTCTCGGCGAAGAATCCGGCCAGCAGATCGGCGGTGCCTTCTCGCAGGTCCAGATACTGGATCCCGAGGCGCTCGGCCGACGCCTCCAGTGGACCGACGGCCTCGTCGGCGACGCCGGACAGGGGTACCAGGCCGAGCCAGGCGTCGCCGAGCGGCTGGAGCAGCATCGAGACGCGTGTCCCGATGAGTCCGTCGGCAAGATCGGCTGCCGTCAGGGGCTCGAGATCACGCGAGGCATCCACGTCGTCGACGAAGGGCGCGAGCCGCTCCAGGCGAAAGGGCAGCTCGGCGTTGGCGGCCGCCAAGCGTGCAGTCAGCTCCGAACGCTCCGGGAGTGCGGCGCGGTGCGCGGCTTGGGTCTGCGGGCTCGGCAGCCAGCGCGCGACATTGTCGAACCCGCCGATCAGTCCTTGCGCTTGGAGACCTTCCAGGTCGGGCAACACCGCCTCCAGGCGCTCCAGCACGGTCGCTTCCTCATCCGCCACGACATAGAGCAGACGCGAGACGTCGGGGGCGCCGAGCTGGGCGCGGATCAAACTGTCCTTCTCGATCTCGGCCTGAGGCACCGTGCTCAGCCGGCGGATGTCGGTTTCCCACGGGTTGCCGCCGATCGACAGGACCAGCCCGAGTCCGGCGAGACCGAGCAGCAACAGCCCCGTTCCGGCACGCGGCGACCATTGTGGCCGGCGTGCCTGAAACGCGGCCAGCCAGCGGCGCTCCGGCAGCCGATAGCCGACGGGCATGAGTGCCGGAAGCAGATAACGGGAGGTCAGGGCCGCCGTGATCAGACCCGCCGCAGCCAGGACGCCGAGCTGCGACAGGCCCTCGAAGCTGGTCCAGGCCAAGGCCGCGTAGCCGAGTACCGTCGTCGCCATGCCCAGCAGCAGCGTGCGCCAGACCGGCTTGGTCTGGCGGGCATCGGCTCCGGCGGCATGGGCGTAGACGTGCACTGGATAGTCGAGCGCGACCCCGAGTAGGGTGGCACCCAGGGCCAGGGTGATGCCGTGCACCGAGCCGAACAACCAGGACACCAGCGCGGTCCCGACCATGACCCCGCTCAGCAGCGGCAGCATGCCGAGCAGCACCAGCGCCGCGGAGCGGAAGGCGAGGGCCAGGATCCCCGCGGTGGCGATGCCGGCCGCGATGCTCAGCACCTGCGTCTCGGTCTTGATGCGCTGCTCCGAGCCGACCGCGAAATAGCCCGGGCCGGCGAGCTCCAATGTCAGACCGGTGCTCTCGGGCAGGTCATCGAAGACCTCCCGGATTTGCTCGACCGCACGGCGTTGCGCGGCGAGATCCGATGCCTGCGCGTGCGTGACCACGACCATCAGTGCGTGGCCGCCGTCGGGGCTGAACCAGACCCCATGCCGGCGATCCGGTGTGCGTTGCGGGATCAGCGCGCGCAGCAGTTGGCGATAGCAGGCGGTGGGATCCGCGCCGAAGCGTTCTTTGTCCAGCATGGCCGCGCCCGAGGCCAGCTCCGCGAGGCGTTCTTCGAGTGCGGCACGCAGCCCGGCCTCGGTGAGTGCATCGACGCAGGCACCCGGCGGACCGATCAGATAGCGGTAGCGGAAGAGGTCCGGGTCCGTCTCGCGCATTGCGAGATCGAGCTCGCCGTTGGCGATCTGCGCGCATCCCTCGTCGTTGCGCAGCCGCGAGGCCAACGCACGGCTCGCGTCGGCCAGTGCCTCGGTCGGCCGCTTCCCGCCGATGCGCAGCAGCAGGGTGCGGGCAGCGACACCGCCGCGCACCTGCGACAGCAGCACCTCGTCTTGCAGGGACACGCCGCGCGGCAGGAACTGAGATAGATCGGTGCTCGGGCGCAGATTGAAGCCGTTCCAGAGTGCGAGCAGCCCCAGAACGACAAGCCAGGTCGCCAGCAGTATCAAGCGCCGCGGCGGTTTGGGCAGCGGCATCCCTTACTCGATTCCGGCCGGCTCGCGTGCGAGCAGCCGCATCTGCAGGGTGCGACGGTCCCCGTTCGCCTCCAGCATCTCGATGGTCTCGATCGTCGCGCCGTTGCCGACGATCCGAATGCGCTGGAACAGGGGCGAGAGCGCCATCGCTCGGGGTGCGAGGTCGAGGGTCCACGCCTGCTCGCTCGCGCCGTAGTCGAGCCGATAGTCCGCCTGCAGCGCGGCGAGGTCGCCGGCGAAGGTGGCACGCAGCGTGCCGACCAAGGCCGCCAGTGGTTTGATCTCGGGCACGATCAGCTCATCGGCGACCTGATTGCCTCTGATGAGCTGCATCCGATTGCCCTCCAGCGCGAAGCCGTCGCCGTCGTCGCTGATGCGGCGGATGCGGTCCGGGGCCTGGTAGAGGAGATTGCCGCGGGTACCGACGGCGGTATCGATCAGCCCGGACTCCACACGCTCCTGGTAGGCGACCTCGACCCGCTCGACGCGACCGAGGCGCTGCATCAGCGCCCGCACGTCTGCGGGCTGTTCGGCTGCGGCGGCTGTTGCGATGCAGGCCGAGCACAGACCGAGCAGGAACGACGTGGCGGCCTCTCTAGCGCGCACGTTGCGAGGTCCCGCGCTCGTCATCCGCATCCTCCCAAAAGTCGTAGAAGTTGAACCAATTCTCGGGTGCCTCGCGGCTGTAATGGGCGAGGCAGTCCGCGTAGCGCTGAATCCACTCCTGCAGCGATGCCTTGCGCCGCGCGCGATCGAGTTCGATGCGCTCGGCGAGGATCTCGAAATAGACATCGTAGCGGTTGCCGCCGCGATAGATCCCGAAGGGGAGGATCACGGGCACCCCGGTCACCGCGGCCAGACTCAGCGGGCCGGTCGGAAAGGCGGCGCGACGTCCGAGAAAGTCGCAGATCACCGTCGGCTCGCCCGGCATGTAGCGATCGCCGAGCAGACCGACGATCCGGCCGGCCTGGAGGTTCTCCTGCACGGCCAGGAGCGGCTGCGGGGAGGCGAGCGAGATCACCGAGTCGGCGAATGCCGGGTTCAAGGCATGCAGCAGCTCCGTGATGATACGGTTGTGGGTCGGATACATGAGGATCTTCAGGGGCAACCGCGCCTCCTCGATGGCGAGCGCGCGCAGGATCTCGAAGCTGCCGAGATGCGACCCGAGCAAGAGGAAGCCCTGACCGGCCGCGACGCGGTCGGTGACTCGCTCCGGGTGATGCAGGCGTATGTCCAGCAGCTCTCGGCGCCCGGCGAGCAGGAAGACGCGGTCGAGGATGGTTGCCGCAAAGCTGTGGAGATGTCGGGCGATGTCCGCGAGCCGAGCGGGTCTGCCGAGCACTTGGGTCAGGAAGCGTCGGGACGCGCGCCGTTGCGGCCCGGCCTTGATCAGGAAATAGAGCGTGATCGGATAGAGCAGCAGGCGCGCGGGCGCTCGACCCAGATGGAGCGCGATCCAGAGGATCAGACGCACCGCGAAGCGGCTGCCTCGCTCGCCTTGGCTGGACCAGTCGGTCATGGTGCCTGCGGTGCGAGAAGACCGGAGCAGACCAGCGTCTCCTCGCGAAGACAGGTGAAGCGCACCCCGGCTCCAGTCCCCGTGATCGTCGGCGTAAAGTGGAGCACCAGGGTGTCGCCGGGCGCCACCGGCCGATGGAACTTCACGCTCGGCACCGATGTGACCGGATCGCCCCCGGAGTTCTCCCAGGCGGCAAGCACGAGATCGATCAACAGGGATCCGGGCATGATCGGGCGACCCGGGAAATGACCCTCGAACACCGGATGCTCGAGCGGGATGGAGATCCGCCGAGTCGGCATCCTGCTAGTCTGCATCTTGCTCGCCTTGGATCGGGGTCTCCAAGATCCGCAGCAGGCTCTCCCGCGGCAGTTTGCCGGCCTCGTTCCGGGGCAGGCGATCGACGAAGACGACCCGGCGCGGGTAAAAGACCGGATCGATACGACCCGCCAATCCGGCAATCAGCGCCTGCCGGGTCAGCCCCGGTGCAACCGCGATCACGGCGAGGCGCCCGACCGGATCCCGGTCCCCGTCGGGTGCCACGAAGACGCCGTCACGCACGCCCTCGATCGCCGTCAGCTTCAGGTTCAGATCGGCCAACGAGGCGCGCTTGCCGCCGACCTTGAGCATCTCGGCGGCTCGGCCGAGGAGATGAAAGCCGCCGTCGCCATCGAGCTCCAAGAGGTCGCCGAGCATCGTCGCGGCAGGGAGGAAGTCGGCCGTGACGCGGACCCCATCCGCCTCGCGCAGCGGGCGCACGCTCTCGTACCAGGTCCAAGCCGGATCCCGGCAGGTGCGGCGACTGGCGATCGAGCCGGTCTCGGTGCTGCCGTAGACCTCGAGCACCCGGGTGGACAGCAGCGACTCGACACGTTCGGCCAGCGTCTGCGACAGCGGGGCGGTCGCCGAGATCACCCTGTCCACGGAGGGCCAGGTCAAGCCCGCCTCGACACAGCTCGCAAGATGCACGGGCGTCGCCACCAGGATGCGCGGCGCCGGTGCGCGCGCGAGCGCGTCACGGATGTCGGCCGGAAAGAAGGGGCGGGCTGCGGCCACCGCGGCGCCGGTCGCAAAGGGCACCATGATCGACAGCTCCATGCCGTACATGTGCTGAGGGACGACGGTGGCGACGATGCTGCACTCCGGGCCGAAGCCGAAGCGCCGTGCGGCCGCACGGGCGCAGCCGACGAGATCGCCCCAGCGCTTCGGATGCGGACGCGGGTGGCCGGTGCTGCCGGAGGTGAAGCCGATGAAGACCTCGCGATCGGCTGCGATGAAGTGCATTGCCCGCTCGACGCAGGCGAGCGAATCCGGCTCCTCGACAACACCGAGCGGCAGCTCCAGTCCTTCGACCGACGTGTCGGCGAGGCAGACGGCGCCGGGATACTCCAGGGCGATCTCGTGCGCGGTTGCGGCGAGCCGATTCGGCGGGAACAGGCTCACGGCACCTCGGATCAGTCCGGCCGCGAAGGCGAGCGCGAACAGATACCGATTGTTGCAGAGATTGATCAGATAGGGTGCGGTCGGTAGTGTCCTGGCGAGTGCGTCGGCCTTGTTCAGGAATTCCCGATGCGTCACCACGCCGGCCGAGCCGGTCAGAAACAAGGTCCGATTCGCCTGGAATCCAGGCAAGAGCGGTAGTGATTCCGGTGTTTCGGGCACGCGACGGCTCCGCCTGGATCAGCGAAGGTCCAGGCGCAGGGATCCGCGCAGGGAGTCAATGAAGGGGGTGTGCTCCAGGTCCCGCAGGACCCGGCGGCGGATCGCGAGCGCGGTCGGCACGCGCGCCGAGAGGGTCATGCCTCGCGCCGTCGAGTTTGGATGTAGGTGGCGAGATTCGCGAGCGAGGCGAAGATCTGCTGCACGTTCGGGTCATCCGAGCTGATGGTCACGCCGTACTCCTTGGAGACAGCCAGCGCGAGCTCGAGCGCGTCGATCGAATCAAGCCCGAGCCCGCTGCCGAAGAGCGTATCGTTCGGGTCGATCCGTGTAATGCCCACCTCTTCGAGCCGCAACGCGCGGATCACCATCTCTTCGACCTGCTCGATAGAGGGTTGCGAAGCTGTTGCCGTCTCTTCCGTCATGCCTAAAGCCTGCTCAAAACGCTGTCAGGATCGGTCGTCGTCGAGACGACATGCGGTGTACTCGGTCAGGAGTGCGAGCTTCACCGATCGTGCGACCGAGACGAACCCCGCGTCCTGCAAGGCGTCGATCACCACGCCCGGAGCAACACACTGATCCACTGTGTCCCAATAGTACTGCATCAACCGGCGGGCGTCGCCGCTGCCGCCCAGCCATGAGGCCAGCGTCGGCACCAGGTGCTTCAAATAGAGCTTCGCGAGGAGGTGTCCGACAGGCGAGCGCGGCGGCACCATCTCCAGGACCAGCAGCCGACCGCCCGGGCGCAGCACCCGAGCAAACTCGGCGAAGGCGACGCCCAGATCAGCGACGTGGCGCAGTGCATAACCCATGGTGACGACATCGACGCTGGCATCCGGCAGGGGTAGGCGCTCGGCGGTCCCGGATACGCGGTTTTGCACCCCGCGGGTTCCGGCGACCGCGAGCATCGGCAGGCTCGGGTCGATCGCGACGACGACGCCGGAGGTGCCGACGAGCCTCTGTGCATGCGCGGCCATCACGCCGGTGCCGCAGGCGCAGTCGAGCACCCGCTGGCCTTCCCGAACCCCGGCACGCACCATCGCATCCCTGCGATAGTGCTGGCCCCGATTCAGGCTCATCCAGGCGTTGATCCGGTCGTAGCTCTCGGCGGTCCGATCGAATAAGCCGCGAACGTACCCGACACGGTCTTCCTCCGCGCCATAGTGGGCGGGAAGCACGGGGTGCGGGGACAAGCTCCGTTTGACCGGAGGTGGATTCATGGGCGTGCCTCTCGGCTGTCGGCTCGGTCGCTCGGGTGAGGATCGCCGTCATGGTGCAGCGAGACCCTGTCGTGTCCTTCGATCTCGATCTCCAGATCCCGCCGACAGATGTTGCCGTGCAGGTACATGATCTCGGTGCGCCCGCGCGTCCAGGCGCGCAGCAGGGTGTTGACCTCGCGAACGCGCTCCGGATCGCGCAGGTAGACCTTGAGCAGTGCCGGCGGGCCCCGGTCGGATCGGCGCGGCACGATGCGCGCCTGCTCGACGAGGCTGTGGAGGTTGCGAATCGTCTCCCGGGTTTGGCGCATCGGCTCCCCCGGATGCATGGTGATATGGCCGACGATGCTCGCCGTGCCCGAGATGGCCAGCTCCAGGGTCCCGCACGGACCTCGATAGCAGAGCGCGCGTGCGAAGGACGGCGGCCGCGGTCCATAAGGCAGGGGATAGCGGTAGGCGCTGATCTGGCGGGGGTTGCCGATGGGCACGCCTGCGCCGCGCCCGGCCAGCAGATGGATCGAGAGGCCCGGTGCCTCGCAACCGATGGCCGTGGCTGCGGGAAAGCAGCGTTCCGGGATCGCAGCCTCCGCAAAGGCTCTGGCGCGGCCTCTGCAAAAGGCTTGATAGCGCTCCAGGCCCAGCTCCTCGTCGTTGATGCGCGACATGTAGTTCCAGATGCGCAGCGGGTGCGGGAAGCCGGTATCGCGCAGGACTGCGAGTAGCTGCTTGTAGGCTCGTTCTGTCAGGCGCGACAGGTCGATCCCGGCGGGCTCTTGGACCAGCAGATGCGCAAAGAGAAAGTCGCCTCCGCAGACGTAGCCGATGTCGCCCGACCAACCCGCCGTGCCGGTCTGCGGCAGACGCCAGACCTCGCGGCGTGGCGAGCCGGCGATGGGCGGTGTGCCGATTTGGATACGGCGCGGGTCGGCGGGATCGCGATCATGGTGCAGTCCGAAGCGGATATCGGCGAGCAACCCACCATCTGCACCGCCCGGCTCGCCGCTCGTATACGCGATCATGGCGCGATCGTACGCCCGCACCCGAGATCGAGGGCATGCGCGCGCCGGACCTCGGTGCCCTGGAACGACCGCACGATGCGGATCTCGCGGGCTCGGACGGCTTGCGCACCGACCGGTCCGCCGCTGCATGCAGGGGCTATTCGGTCATCCATTCCCATTGCTTCATTTCGACCAAGTCCTTCGACTGAAACACAAACCAGGTGACGACAAACCCGACGGTCCACCCCGAGGCCTGCTCCACCAGCGGGCTGTCTTCGAAGACGGCCCCTTGGAGGTTGTCGTAGAGGGCGTAAAGGCTGATGAGTTTCTTCCGATCGCGCCGGTAGAGGCTGGTGCGCAGTCGGGTGCCGCCAAAGCCGGCCTCGGCCATGTAGGCCGGTCGCTGCCCCGTCGCATCCGCCGCGTCGACCTGATAGTAATAGCGGTTCAATCCCCCGGATCCCCAGAGCGCCTCGGCGCCGATCGACCACTTCCAGGGTCTGTCGAGCAGGTCGACTTGGCGCCGGTACGAGATGCGCGGGGTGATCGCATAGCCGACGTATCCGACGCCGTGTCCGATCGACAGGGCTGCTCGGACGGGCAGGTCGAGGATTACCGATTGAGTGGGGTGCGGCGCGGTCCATGCCTTGTAGCGCAACATCGGGCCGATCTCCAGGATCGGGTCCAGGTCGTCCATGCCCTCGCGCACATTGTTGTCGCTGCTGACCGGGACATTGCCGAAGACGCTGAAGTCGAGCCGCAGTCGGCTCGATTCGCCGAGCACGCCCTTGATGCCTTCTTCGTCCGCTTGGAGCTGTCGGCCGCGATAGATCGGCATGACAAAGGGATAGGGATAGGTGCCTGCCTCGCCGGAGCCGCGATAATCCGGGATGCGGATCACGCCGCCGCCCACGCCGACCTCCCAGAGCGGCAACTCCTCGGCCGCTGCCGAGGCCGCGAGGGCGGAGAGCAGGATCAGCAGGCGGCCGGCCATCCCTGTTGCTTGCCGGAATGCAAGGTTCAAAACGGCCTTACCCCAGCCGCAGGGTCTGCTTGTAGAAGCGCGGGATAGCGTCCGGGTCCGCGGTCATGAGGATGTTGTCGAGCACCCAGCTCGGCAGTCGGCCTTGGGCGGTCATGCGTTCGAGCTGGGTCTTGAGTCCCTCCCAGTAGAATCCCTCGCCCGAGCCGTCGAAAAAGACGATGGGGCCGGCCTCGATGACGCCGAGCTTCATGTCGGTCAGGGTCAGGCCGATCTCTTCGAGTGTTCCGACTCCGCCCGAGAGGAAGATGTGGAAGCTCGCGATCTCGAACCAGCGCTGGCGTGACTGGCGGCTACGCGCCTGGAAGGTCTGGTAGTAGTCGGCGCTTTGATTGGGCTTCTGGTCCAGCGTCTCGATGTAGCTGGAGCCGACCAGCAGGCCGAGCCGGTGTGCGGCCTCGGTGACCTGGAGCATCGCACCCGGTCCGCCGCCCGTGAGGATGCTGATGTCGCTGCCGAAGAGACCCTTCAGGTTGGCCAGCAGACGCTCGATCTGGAGGGCGGATGCCTCATCCAGCGGCTTGATGGATCCGTAGATGGCGAAGACCAGGCTGGAGCGGAAGCGGTCGACCTGCTCGGGCGTGGTGAAATAACCGCGCAACCCGCGGAAGACGTGTCGCACGACTTGAGCGCGCGCATCGTTGCACCAGAAGACCTCGATCCCGAGACCCTCGTAGTCGGCCAGTCGGCCGTGGTCGCGGGCTGATAGGAAGTGACCATGCTCGAAGGAGGCGCGCCGAAAGACGATGCGACCGATGCGCTGGCGCAGGGCTGCGGCGCAGATCTCGGTGTGCTCGATGAGATTCGGGAAATAGCCGAGCAACAGCGTCGCTCGTGCACCGTCGGCGAGATCTTCCAGGATAGCGGTGCCGAATTCGGTACGGGTGTCGAGCTTCAGGCCCTCGGCGACCAAGCCGGCCGCCAGGTCGGTCCCGCCGCGTGGGTCGCGCGGCTCCTCGGGCCGGGTCCAGATCCGATCCGGTCGACCTCCGGCCAGCAAGGTCTCGGGATGCTGCGTCACCGCCATCATGCGATGCGAGTAGCGATCCTCGAGCGGACCCGCCTCGAGCCGATCGAAGATCTCGGCGAGCTGCGGATAGTCGTTCCCGCTCTCCGCGTCGGCGGACGAGGTGCTCGCACGGCCATGCCAGTAGCGCCGACTCGGCGTGACCGGGATGGCGTCGTGTACCGATGCGGCGACGCTCGGATTGATGATCAACCGCTCGGAGCGGTTGATGAACTCCAGATAGACGTTCGTGCCGCGCGTGGAGACCGGATCCAGGACCGTCGCCTGCAGATGAAAGCCGAGCGCGTCGTCCAGGTTGCGGAGCACCACGTAATGACGGTGCAGAAACATGGAGCAGGCCGTCACCAGTCCGTCGTTCGGGGGCAGCGCGATGTGATCGACCGCTTCGCGGATCTGCAGGCGGTTCAGCAGATCCTTACCGTCGGCATGGGTGGCGATCGCCGTGATCTGCTCGAGCGTCAAGGGCTTGAGAAATCGGAAGAGCTGTCGCTGCGGCCGCAGGATGAGATAGCCGTTGCTGTCGACCGAGAAGCCGGCCGGGACCTGGATCTCGTTGCCCTGGATGAGTCCGTGGATGGCGGCGGAGTCGAGCCGATTGTCCTGCGGGCAGAACACCAGACGTCCGACCCGCAGACCCGGCACCACGATATGCCGAAGATGCTCGGCGATGCCGAATGAGCGGATCGCCGAGACGACCTGGAGCTTGAGCGTGCAGTGGTCCCCGTCGAAGAGCGGCTCTTCGAGCGGACAGATGTTGATCCCGATCCGAGCGAGCCGACTGCGGGCGGCGAAGACCAGATCGGACTCACGACCCTTCACGAGCGCGCGAAACCGCGGCGAGATCGCAAAGCGCGCCTCGACCCGAAAGCCTTCCTCGTCGGTGCCGACGAGGGCCGTGATCCAACCGTCGCCGGTTTCGGGGGTCGCGTACATGTCCTGGTCCTGATGTCGCTGGGGTATCGCCGGGGGTCGGATCGGCGTTCGGTTGCGGGCCCGCCGGGCGGTCCGCGCTTGGATCCGCGCGCCGGGGTTTACCCGGTGTTTCCCGGCCGATGCTAGAATGACAGGCCAAACAACATGCAGCGCGACTCCCGTGGTGTCAACCGGCCCGGCTCATGGTCGCAGTTCCGGATCCCGGGCGCGCTTGGTCGATTTCGAGTGAAGAGAGGTCATCGATGGCGGGTCACAGCAAATGGGCCAACATCAAGCATCGCAAGGCGGCGCAGGACAAGCAGCGCGGCAAGGTCTGGACCAAGCTGATTCGCGAGGTGACGGTCGCGAGCCGCGAAGGCGGCGGTGATCCGGGTGCGAACCCGCGGTTGCGTCTGGCGATGGACAAGGCGTTCGGCGCCAACATGCCGCGCGATACGGTCGAGCGCGCCATCAAGCGCGGCGCCGGCGGGATGGAGGGCGACGACTACGAGGAGATCCGCTACGAGGGCTATGGTCCCGGCGGCGTCGCCATCATGGTCGATTGCATGACCGACAACCGCAACCGCACCGCGGCCGAGGTTCGTCATGCCTTCAGCAAGCACGGCGGCAACCTGGGCACCGACGGCTCGGTCGGCTATCTCTTCACCAAGCAGGGCATCATCAGTTTCCAGCCCGGCACCGACGAGGATGCGGTGATGGAAGCGGCCCTCGAGGCCGGTGCCGAGGATGTCCTTGCCAACGACGACGGCTCGCTCGACGTGGTCACCACGCCCGAGGCGTTCGCCTCGGTGAAGGACGCGCTGACCCAAGCCGGGTTCGATACCGAGGTGGCCGAGGTCTCCTACAACGCCGCGACCCTCGCCGAGCTCGATCGCGACACGGCCGAGAAGCTTCTGCGTCTGGTCGATGTCCTCGACGACCTGGACGATGTCCAAGACGTCTATCACAACGCCGATATCGCCGACGAGATCCTGGCCGAGCTCGATGCCTGAGGAGCGTCAGCAACCGGTCGGCGTATTCGTCGGCCGCACGCCGATCGGATCCCCGGCCAAGCTCCGCCATCGCATCCTGGGCATCGATCCCGGCTCGCGCACGACCGGCTACGGGGTCATCGACACCGATGGTCAGCGCAGCCTTTGGATCGCCAGCGGCACCCTGCGAGTCGGCGAATACCCCTGGCCGGATCGTCTCGGTCGCATCTTCGACGGTGTGGCCGCCATCGTGGCCGAGCATGCGCCGCACGAGATGGCGGTCGAGCAGCTCATCTTCGCCCGTGATCCGACTGCAGCGCTCAAGATCGGTCAGGCGCGCGGCGCGGCACTCTGCGCCGGGCTCAAGTCCGGCGTGACGGTGCATGAATACAGTCCCAAGACGGTCAAGCTCGCCGTCGTCGGCACCGGCGGGGCCGACAAGGCCCAGGTCCAACACATGATTCGGGTCCTGCTCGCGCTGCCCGAGACACCCTGCGAGGACGAGGCCGACGCCCTGGCGATCGCACTCTGTCATGCCCACTCGATGGGCATCCCCGCGCGCGGACGGGCCTCCGCCTCCTGGCGGGATTGGCGCCCGTGATCGGCCGTCTGCACGGCCGCATCCTCGCCAAGCACCCGCCCCAGCTGTTGCTGGACGTGGGCGGTGTCGGCTACGAGGTCGAGGCCCCCATGTCGACCTTCTACGACCTGCCCGCCGTCGGCGAGACCGTCGCCCTGGTGACCCACTTGGTGGTGCGCGAGGATGCCTGGTCGCTCTACGGCTTCGGCCGCGAGCAGGAGCGCGCGCTCTTTCGGCGTCTGCTCAAGGTCACCGGCGTCGGCGCCAAGATGGCCTTGGCGATCCTCTCCTCGATGGACGCGGCACGCTTCGCACAATGTATCGAGCACGAAGACCTTGATGTCCTGATCCGGGTCCCGGGGATCGGCCGGAAGACGGCCCAGCGCTTGGTGATGGAATTGCGCGACAGCCTGGATGTGATTCCGGGCAGCGTCCCCCATCTTCCCGAGACGCGTGCCGGCGGTGGAGATCCGCGCGAGCAAGCGCTCGCCGATGCGGTGAGCGCTCTGGTGGCCCTGGGCTATCGCCCCGTCGACGCGACGCGGATGGCCCGCGCGGCGGACGACGGCAGCGGCGGGGCCGAGGAGATCATCCGCAGCGCCCTGCGAGCCGCGAGCCAGAAATAAATTCGGTACCGAAGCACCAAATCGTTGTCGACAACGACAACGACAAGCCTCGCAAAGGGATTCTCTCGTCGAGCTCTCTGTGATGACGGTGCGGGTTGGGCACGCTGCGCTTTGCCCAACCTACCTTTTCATATTGATTTTGAATCGTTCCTAAACGACAAGGGGAGACCGTTGAGCAACGACCTGACCGCCGAGCTTCAAGATCGGGTCCGCCACGCGGCCGATGCCTCCTTGCCTCTGCGCTTGGAGGGCAACGGCACCAAGTCGTGGCTCGGGCGCGCGGTCGACGGCGATGTCATGTCCCTGTCCGGACATAACGGGATCCTCAACTACCAGCACAAGGAGCTGGTCGTGACCGCGCGCTGCGGCACCCCGCTGCGCGAGATCGAGGCCGCGCTCGCCGAGCAGGGGCAGATGCTCCCGTTCGAGCCGCCGCATTTCGCCGATGCGTCGGAAGGGGGCGGCTCGGCGTTAGGCGCGACCTTGGGCGGAACCATCGCTTGTGGTCTCTCCGGTCCCGCGCGACCCTACGCGGGCTCGGCCCGCGACCTGGTGCTCGGCACACGCGTGCTGACCGGGCGTGCCGAGGTCCTGCGTTTCGGCGGCGAGGTGATGAAGAACGTCGCCGGCTACGACATCTCGCGGCTCATGACCGGGGCCTTCGGGACACTCGGCGTTCTGCTCGACATCAGCGTGAAGGTGCTCCCCATCCCGACGACCGGCCGGACGCTGGTACAGACCTGCTCGCAGGCGGAGGCGATCGCCCGCATGACGGGCTGGGCCGCCAAGCCGCTGCCGATCAGCGCGACCTGTTTCGACGGCGAGCAGCTTTGGGTGCGGTTGTCCGGCAACCACGGCGGTGTCTCGGCCGCCGCCGAGCGGATCGGCGGCGAGGCGATCGACGACGGCGATGCGCTCGCCTTCTGGCGCGATCGGATACGCGAGCAGCGCCATCCCTTCTTTGCCGGCGAGGGCCCGCTGTGGCGCGTGTCGGTGCCGCCGACCGTCGCGCCCCTGGCGTTGCCGGGCGCGCAGCTGATCGAGTGGGGCGGGGCGCAACGCTGGCTGCGCAGCGATGCCGAGGCCGAGGTCATCCGCGCGGCGGTCGGCTCCGTCGGCGGGCATGCCACGCTCTTTCGCGGGGGTGATCGCCGCTCGGAGGTCTTCCACCCGCTCCCCGCCGGACTCATGACACTGCATCGCGAGATGAAACGGGCCTTCGATCCGAACGGCATCCTGAACCCCGGTCGCCTCTACGCGACCCTCTAGGAGCCAGGCATGCAGACCGAGATCCTGCCCGAGTTTCTGAGCACGCCTGCCGGTCGCGAGGCCGACGCCATCCTGCGGACCTGCGTGCACTGCGGCTTCTGCACCGCGACCTGCCCGACCTATCAGCTGCTCGGCGACGAGCTCGACGGACCGCGGGGGCGCATCTACCAGATCAAGTTGGTCATGGAAGGCCAAGCGCCGACCCGCATCACCCAGCAGCATCTCGATCGCTGTCTGACCTGCCGCTCCTGCGAGACGACCTGTCCGTCGGGTGTGCGTTACGCGCGCCTGCTCGATATCGGGCGGCACCTGGTCGAGGAGCGCGTGGAACGTCCTCTGTCCGAGCGGCTGCTGCGCTGGGCGCTCGTGAAAACCGTGCCCTATCCGTCGCGTTTCGGCCCCCTGATGCGGATCGGGCGCTGGGTGAAGCCGCTGCTGCCGCTCAAGCTCAAGGCGAAGCTGCCGACACCGCGCCCGGCCGGTGTCTGGCCGAAGCCCGCGGGGCGTCGTCGCATGTTGGTGCTCGGCGGGTGCGTCCAGTCGGTCGCCACGCCCAAGACCAACGCGGCGGCGGCGCGGGTGCTGGCGCGGCTCGGGTTCGATCTGATCGAGTCGCCCGATGCCGGCTGTTGCGGTGCCGCGGCCTATCACCTGAACGCCGTGACGGACGGGCTCGATGCCATGCGGCGCAATATCAATGCCTGGTGGCCCGAGATCGAGGCGGGCTGCGAGGCGATCCTGGTCACCGCGAGCGGTTGCGGTGCCATGGTGAAGGATTACGGCCATGCGCTGGCCGAGGATGCCGTCTATGCCGAGCGCGCCGCACGCGTGGCGGACTTGGCGCGCGATCCGATCGAGATCATCGCGAGTCTGGATCTCGCGCCGCTCGGCTCGCCGGGTGAAGGTCGCAAGGTCGCCTTCCACGCGTCCTGCACGCTGCAGCACGGCCAGCAGCTCAAGCAGGTCGTGGAGCCGGTCCTGTCGCGGCTCGGGTTTACCTTGACACCGGTGCCCGACGGTCATCTGTGCTGCGGCTCCGCCGGGACCTATTCGATCACGCAACCCGAGCTCTCCGCGCGATTGCTTGCGAGCAAGGTCGAGGCGCTGGAGTCCGGCCGGCCCGAGCTGATCGCGACGGCCAACATCGGCTGCCAGCTTCAGATCGGCGGCGGCACCGAGATCCCGGTCGTCCATTGGCTCGAGCTGCTCGACGGCTGAGCCGCGCTCGGGGCACCCGGTGTAGGTTTGCGGTCAACCCGTCCTTGTCGCTCGACATGCTCTCGGCGGGGCGCGGCTCAGGTGAAACAAGCAACGAGGATCACAGCATGACCCAAACTGTCGGTTTCATCGGACTCGGGATTATGGGTCGGCCGATGGCCTTGAATCTCGTCAAGGCCGGCTACGACCTCGTCGTTCATGCCCGGCGTCCCGAATCGATGGCGCCGCTGGCCGAGGCCGGTGCACGGATTGCCGAGAGCCCCGCGGCGGTTGCCCGAGAGACGTCGATCGTCTTCACGATGGTCTCGGATACCCCGGATGTCGAAGCGGTGATCCTGGGTCCGGATGGGGTCATCCAGGGCGTCCGACCCGATGCGGTCGTCGTAGACATGAGTACGATCTCGCCCTCGTCCACGCGGATGATCGCCGAGCGACTCCGCGACGCCGGGGCGGCGATGCTCGACGCCCCGGTTTCGGGCGGCGAGGCCGGGGCGAAGGCCGGTACCCTGTCCATCATGGTCGGGGGCGAGCCGGCCGACTTTGCGCGGGTGCGGCCGCTGTTCGAGGCGATGGGCGGGAATATCGTGCACGTCGGCCCGAGCGGTGCCGGTCAGGTCTGCAAGTCATGCAACCAGATCGTCGTCGGCGCGACCATCGCCGGCGTCTCGGAGGCGGTCTTGCTGGCGCAGGCGAGCGGTGTGGATCCGCGGAAGGTGCGCGAGGCCCTGCTCGGCGGCTTTGCGGGCAGCAGAATCCTGGAGGTGCACGGCCTGCGGATGATCGAGGGCGATTACACCCCGGGCTTCAAGTCACGCCTGCATCGGAAGGATATGCGGGTCGTGCTCGAGTCCGCGCAGGAGTTGGGGATCTCCTTGACGACGGCGGCGATGGTCGCGGAATGGCTGGACCTGCTGGTCGAGCGCGGGCTGGGCGAAGCGGATTCCGCAGCAATCTTCGAAGTGATCCGGGGGGCGGTCGGCGAGGGGTAAATCCTTCGGCGATCAAAGGACGCCGTCGAACATGATCGGTGTGCCCGGCTGCTCCAGCTTGACCGGCTTGCTGAAATGGTACCCTTGGGCGTCGTCGACCCCGAGTCCCTTCAGAATCGCCAGGATCTCGGCGTTCTCGACGAATTCGGCGATGACGCGCTTACCCATGCCGTGGGCCATGTCGGTGATCGCCTTGACGAATATCCGGTCTTCCGGATTCTTGGCGATGTCTCGCACGAAGGCCCCGTCGATTTTGACCTCGTCGACCGGAAGTTTGCGCAGATAGGCGTAAGAGGCATAGCCGCTGCCGAAATCATCCAGGGCGAACCGACATCCGAGCTCCTGCATTCCGCGCATCAGGCGCGTGGCATTCAGCAGACTGTTGATCGCGGCGGTTTCGGTGACCTCGAAGGAGATCCGCTCGGGCGCGATACGGTGTTTTTCCAAGAGGTGTCGCAGGTCCGTCAGCAGTAAAGGGTCGTCCATCGCGCTGGCGGAGAGGTTGATCGAGAGGCTCAGGTCATTCCGCAGCTCCATAGCGGCAAGCGCATTGTCGATGACCCACCGATCGATAGCCTGGATCTGTCCGGTGCGTTCGGCCACGGGGATGAACCGATCGGGATACACCATCCCGCCGCGCACATCGCGCATCCGGAGCAAGACCTCCATGTGCCGTACCCGCCCGGTGGCGATCTCGATGATCGGTTGCACGTGCAGCTCGAATCGCCCCTGGGTCAATGCCTGATTGATCTGCTCGCGCCAGAGCACGCGGGCATCGAGCTGCTCCTTGCCCTGGTCTTCCTCGGAGAAGAGGTACCAGCGCCCGCGGCCCTTCTCTTTGGCCTGATACATGGCGAGATCGGCACTCGCCATGAGTTGGCCGATGTCGTTGCCCTGGGTCGGAAACATGACGATGCCGATACTCGCCGTCACCCTGTGGCGGCGGCCGTGCTCCTGTAGGCTGATCGAGCAGACCGCCTCTTGGACCGACTCCGCGCTGGCGAGGGCGTCGTCCTCCGTCGCCTCGGGCAAGACCAAGGCGAACTCGTCTCCGCCCAGGCGTGCGAGCAAATCGCTTGTCTGTGTGACGAGTCTCAATTGCTCGGAGACGCGCTGCAGCAAGGTATCGCCGACGCGGTGGCCGCTCAGATCGTTGACGTCCTTGAATTGGTCGAGGTCCAGGAACAGGAGGGCGCCCTGATGTCCGAAACGGATGGTTTGATCCAGGATGCGCTCGAAATCGTCGTTGAAACGGCGGCGGTTGTACAGCTGTGTCAAGGGGTCGTGGTCGGCGAGCCAGACGAGGCGGGCCTCGGCCTGCTCGCGGTCGTACTGGAGCAGCTCCATGCGGTCGGTCAGGCTCCTAACAGTGTCTGTCATGAGATCGATCTCGTCGCGCAGCATGAGCGACTTCGAGCGCCCCGGGAGCTGGCGGCGCAGATCCGCATAGCGGTTTTCCGCCAGCAAGGGGATCACCGTTGCCAAATCCCTGAGTCGGTACAAGGGGCCCTTGATGATCAGCAGGAGCAACGAGCCCGAGAGGATCAAACCCAGGGTTCCGAGCAGGATGCTGCCGGTCGTGGCCGTGCGGATCGCCTCGCGCTGGGTCGTCACGTCGTTGATCACGAGAGCGTCGATGCCGGCGGCAAGCGCCGGGATGCGAAAGATCTCGGACCAGCCCGACCCATGCGGGATCAGAAGCGGCTCCTGCATCGTGTCGCCGCTTGTCAGCATCGGCGCGGCGGCGCGCAGAACGGGCAGGGTGTCGTCCGGGTAGGTGACGGCGGGAAACCGCAGGTATTCCGAGCTGAGCGGATTCAACAGCTCCGCGGACCGGGCATCATCGCGCCAGGTGATGGCGACCTCGGCCCCGGTCAGCGCATGGAAGGCCAGCAATGCATCGGCAAGCGAGCGGCCGAGGACCAGGTTGCCGGCGAAGGTGCCATCCCAAAGGAGCGGGGTTGCTTTGTACTGCCGGCATTCCGGGCTGCACAAGAGTGCCGCAATCGCCTGCTCGGGCGTTCTTTGAAGCTCGGCGCGCAGTGCGTCCGGAATATCCTGAGCATCTTCCGGCCAGACGATTGCCGTGGTGCCGTCCGGCCGAATCCACTGAACGGATCGAATGTCCCATTCCAAATCGAGCATGGCACCGTTGGTAAGCAACGCCTCCTGGATCGCAGCGTCCGGGTCCGTCATCGACGATTCGCCGCGACCGAGCAGAGGAACCAGGCTGGCGAGCTTCGACATCGCTTGGGTGCCCTCTTCGACGAGCGCGCGCAACTGTCGAGCTTGTTGATCGCGAACGGCGCTCTGTTGGAGCTCGAACTGACGGGTCAGCTGAAAGTTCGAGATCAACGCGAGCGATGCATTCACGAGCACGAGCGCCAGGGTCATGGCGATGAGCGCCTTCCAGCGCAGACTCAGATCGACCGACGGCGTGGTCTTGACGGTGGCTCCGTCGTCCATCCCCGGGGGCCTTAAAAACGCACCGAAATGGAGGCGGCGAAGACGTCCCACTCGCGAACGAGGTCGCCCGAGTCCGGGTTTTCGCGGATCGACAAGGCGTAGGTTCCGTCGTGTCGTTGAAACTCGAGACGAAACATGATGTTCGGATTGAGGTCCCAGCGCAGCCCCGCTGTCAGGATCTTGGAGAAGAAATCGAAGCGTGGCGTGGTTCCGCCGGTGAGATCCGAGAAATCCCGTCCGTCGCGGTCGTTGCGATTTGCAAAGCCTTCCTCGTAACGGGCCATGATCTCGAGATTCGGTCGAAGTCGGTAGGCACCCTGAAGATAATACCCCTCCATGACCTGATCTTTGAAGGGGAAATAGGGGCCGAGATCGTTCCAGTGCGTGGGTGCTCGGGAGTACTCGGCCGAAATCGTCCAATCCGCAGCGTTGTACTGAAACGAAGCGACCCAGTCGAAGACGTCGATGGTGCCCGAGCTCAAGGGCGACCCCGGGCCGGCATCGAAGTCCAGTTCGGTCAGGATGGCGCTGAGGCCGAGCTTGAGCTCGTCTGCCGGAGTCGAGAACCAAAGGCTCCCGATCCCCCAGTTGATGCCATCGGCCTGCATCTCGCCGTCGACGTCGGCGCCGAGATATGCCCATTCCGCGTTGTCGTCGATCACGGACTGCCCGACGCCCAAGTTCAGCGAAAGATTGCCCTGCTCCAGGTAACGGTCTCCGTAGAACATGATGCCGTCGTAGGACAGCAAAGCGTTGCGAATCTTATCGTAGTAGATGACCTGCGGAAGAAAAATGCTCGGGCGCGTGAAGGGAACGTCGCGCGTCTCGTTGTAGAGTCCGAACGGATTTTTGATGCGCCCGAGGCGCACCCCGAGGCGCCGCTCGGTATCGGAGATGGGTGTAAAATCCACCAACCCATAGTCCAGAGACGGGGTGCCGTCGTACATCTCCCCGGCGCGTCGGACCAAGAGCTGCCCCGAAAACAGCAGACTCGGAGTGCTTTGGTAGGAGGCGTTCAGCCCTATCTCGGTGAAGTCGAACGAGGTGCCGGGGCTATTGCCGAAATAGTAATTGTCGGTCGACTTGAGGACGGCCTGGCTGGCAAAGCCGTGGACCTGCAGCTTCCCCTCGACAAACTCCAGTGCCGGAGCCGCGCTCGGAATTAGCCATGCCAGCATGACCGCGATAGCGAGCCGGGTACGCATCTCAACGCACCTCCAACAGGCGAATACTTGAATTATCGATCGGTCCGTCTGCATAGCCGATCGCTCCCGGCGTGGTTGCGATACGGTCGAGCATCTCCTGCTCGCTCGATACGGTTGTCGGCGCCTGCCCTGTCCCGGAAAAGATCTGTCGGTCCCAAACGCGGCGAAGTTGGTAGGGATAGAGTCCGAGGACTTCGTTGGAGAAGCGATTATGAAGTGCGTTGTTGTCGGGGAGTACGAAAACCTTGACCAATGTTCCGTTGGGCCAGTTCTTGAGGCGCATCGTGAAGAAAAGACGGGCCTCGTTGCGGGTCAAGGTCTCGACATCCGAGTCGCGGTGAGCGATCAAGTCTTGCGGACTGGCATGCAGCGATAAGCAGCACAAGGCCGCACCGACCGAGCTCTTGAGGATATTGCGCACAGACCGTCGGGAGATCAAGGCGTGTTCCAGAAGTCCTGAATCGACTCATCCATCACGGGTGCGCTCGAGAATCGAGGCCCCGTGCCGAGGTCCTTACAGCGCCGATGGACGGTATCGAAGACAGGCGCGGCCCGAGCGATCGCGGGCAGGTCGCCTTCTCAACCGGCACCGATGCCGTGCCGCTCTTCCCCGTTGACTGGAGTGTCGGCGTGGATTGTCTTATCTGGGCGTCTGCGAGTCGCAACTCTCGTCATGATCTTCGCCATGATCGAGCGCGGTCTCGTGAGTCGCGACCGGGCTTGGGGAGATAAAGCGACGCCCCAAGTCTAGTTGGTACGGGTGCCTATACACAAGGGTCATGTCCGTGCGCAAAGCGTTGCATGTCGCGTCGGTGCCGAAGACGACTCTTGCAGCGGATCCGTAATCCTTGGGATTACGCGACATGTTGTTGATGTGCTAGCCTCCTGCACTGGGCGAGGCTCAGGTCGTGTGGCGGACAGGAGCGCATGTCGGCGAAACTTCCAGGAGATGCTCGGCGCAAGTGTAATCTCGCCTCTTGTTTTGCGCGCTCGCGGCCTGTGGTTGCGTGGCTCCGATATTGTCACCCGGAGGGTTGCATGAGCTTGAATGCGGTGGAGTCAGCGAGTCATCCGGGGGCGGGCCACGGTCCAGATCCATACTTTCGGTTCACCTGCGTCCGGGATGCGTCGGATCTGGAAACCGTTTACTCGATTCGCTATCAGGTTTACTGCGTCGAGCGCGAGTTTTTGGACGAGGCGCACTATCCGACGCAGTTGGAGTCGGACGACTACGACGCGCACGCTCTGCATGTGCTGGCCACCCATCGTGCGGGGCATCCCGCGGGCACTGCGCGGCTGGTGATGAGCTCTCCGCTCGGGTTTCCGGCGATGCAGCACTGCGTCTTCTCCGAGGAGTTCGGTTTCCTGAACGACCCGAGTCATCCCTCGCTGGCCCGATACGGAGAGGTGTCGCGTCTTGCGGTGTCCAAAGCGTTTCGCAGGCGCGAGGGCGATACGCCCTACGGCGGTCCGCCGCGGGAGGAGTCGCTGTCGGGGGAGGGGGCAGACGTGCTTGCCTTTGCGCCCCCGCGCAATTCCCCGGAAATTCTGATGGGTATCTGCCGCTTGCTCTATCAGCAGAGCAAGCGACGTGGGATTACCCACTGGGTCTTCGCCATGGAGCGGAGTTTGTACGTATTGCTCAAACGCATGGGATTCAAATACATGCCGGCTGGCCCGGAAACAGACTATTACGGTCCCGTGCGACCCTATGTCGTCAGTATCGATGCGCTTGAAAGAGGGGTTTCCAGGGCCTCGCCGGCGACGTTCGCATACATGGTCAAGGGTCTCGAGCCCGCCTTGATGCCTGTCGGTCTGCAGGGCCAGGACGCAAGCTGGCGATCGGTCGGCTCTGCCGCGTGAGGTGCCTGCGGTCAGCGACCGCTGCGGGTCTCTCGCGCGAGGCGATCACCTCTTAGCGGTCCGGGGCTACATCGCTCCGATGTAGCTGAATTTTCTCTCGTAATCGAGCGTTCGGCCGAATGGAAAGTCACCATGGCGCCAGATCTCGATTCGATCGCGCGCAACGGACTCCGGGCCCGAAAGGCAGGTCGCCAAGCCATCGGCGATCTCGTTTTCGTGCGCGGTCGAACCCGCTCCCAGCTGAATATGCAAACGCGTGCCCGTATCGCCGGGCTCGATGCGGAATGCTCCGCTGAGCTGGTCGGCGAGGTGTGGCTGCATATAGAGCGCGTCTTTGATGTCGAGCAGGGTGCGTCCGTCGGGTAGGACATCCTTTTCCCGGCCCGCGACCGCGATCATCGGAAGCTTCGGGATCGCGATGCCGTTCTCGCCTGCCTGCTGCAGGGCGTGGGCAATCTCGGTGTTGATCACCAGCCTGGCGCGATCACCCGTGCGGTAACGGATGAGCGGAAGCATCAAGGAGGGGTCGAGCGTCGATAGGGTCAAGGCACCGAAACCGCTCGCATCGGGCTCGATGACCTCGACGAAAATCCGCATTGGATCGTAAACGAAGACCAGCGGCGGGACCCGGCCCGGCCAATCGCCGAGCGCAGTGCTCAGGAGATCGCGTCGGCGATACGCCAGTTGCCGAATCCGGACCGTCTCCCTCGTCTCGAAGAAAAGATTGAGGCCGAGCTCGCCGACACCCATCGATGAACCGACCAAGCCGCGCGTCCAGCCCTCGGGATCCTGCCCGAGTCGGCTCGCGACATAGTGACGGAAAGCCTCCCCGAAGGTCTCCTCGCCGAGGATGACATGGATCTTGAAGCGCCCCCACTCAAGCCCCGTCGCACGTCCATGATCCAGGATGCGTTTGCAGAAGAGCGGGTCGGTGACCAATACAGTCTGGTCGTAGCGGGGGGAAAACTGCTCGACCAAGGCGCACACCATATCCTCGCGCACGCTGGTCTCGGCGACCGTGACGGTCGAGCAGGAAAAGCGCACGCCCATCGGGAGTGCATTGATCAGGAGGGTGCGGTTGCGATCGGTTCCGAAGGCGTATTCCATCGCCAGCTCGATCACCTTGGCCGCGCGTTTGTTTTGCCGATGCGTGGAGAGACCGAAGGCGAATCGCCCGCCCTGCCCCGAGCTTGTCAGGACACCCGCCAACGGCCCGAGCCGTCCGCCGACGCACAGTTGCTCGATCGGGACGCTGCCGAAGACGTCCTGCTTTTCGAGAATCGGGCACAGTGCCAGGAAATCGGCGGGCGTGCGGATCGTCTCGGCAAGGATGCCGCGCGTCTTCAGCAGGGCGGCGTAGGCGGGCACTTCGCGCGCGACACGTTGAAACCGCTCGACGATACGCCGCTTGCCCGCCTGGACGAGCGCCGTTGTATCGACGTGCTCCATCGCCTTGAGCTGCCATCGCCGCACGAGCTTGTCCAGTGCTCTCATCGCCTTCGACCCGATCGAATTGGATGTATCCTCTACTCGTAGACGGTCGTGGCGACGCCGTTCATGACGGCAACCCTCGCGACACCGGCCGCGCCGAGCGGACACATGTAGTTGATGATGGCGACGGTGCGTGTGTTGTTGAGCGCCTCCTCCGACATCAGCATGACGGAGCCGTCGCCGCGCGAGTTTCCGGGGGCGCAGCCACAACGCGCCAAGTCATCCGTCGTCATGCCGGGGGCGAAGGTGCAGGCATCGCCGCGCGAGCTCGACGGCGTGGATTGACAGCCGGTAACCGCAAGCATGTAGGTCAGAAGGCCGAGCGTGATCGGACGTATCCCGAATCGGCCGGCCGGTGGCTTCCCGCATACCCGATCGCGACGGCGAGCCGCGACGGCGGCGACGCCGTTGGACATGTCGATTTCCGGTTACTCGGATTCGACGCGGGTGACGGATGCGCGCAGTGCCGCAAGGATCAGCCCACGCGCAGCTTTTTCGTCGAGGTCCGGGATATCCCAAGCCATGATGCGGCAGTACTTGCGCACCAGGTGACGAACATCGTCTTCGAGCTCTTGGGCGTAACGTCCCATCTCGACTTCTTCGATGGTTGCCATATCGACCTCCAATCGTTTCAGCGAATCTCGACCTTGCCTTTGACCGAACGGATGAAGGTCGCGACCACGCCGTCGCCCACCGCCAGCTCTTTGAGGAGTGCGGGGTCATTCACGGTGAAGTCGACCGTCTCCTGCGCGCCCTGCACGCTGACCTTGCGCTTGGCCTTGTCGACCGCCGCGATCCGACCGTAGAGGGTCATGGTGTCGGTCATGGTGCCGGCCGGCTTCCTTCCGCGCTCGCGGTCGACGACCGTTTCCTGCGTCGTCCCGACGGCGGCCTTGTCGGGTCCCTTGACAAGATCGATGAGTACGGCCTCGGTCTCGGTGATGGTGAGCTTGTTGCCGATCTTGATCCCGTCGAGGCGCCCGACCTGTTCAGGGACATTGATGACCTGGAACCGGCCATCCGGTGTCTTGATCGTCAGCATGCGTCGCTCGACGTTGACGATCTCGACGATCCCGCTGATCTCCGAGGTGACCTCGGCGCCCGTGACCGGGATGACCGTCACGTCCGCTATCGTGGTCGAGGAGACCGTGGCGATCCCGCCTGCAAGTGCGAAGGCCAAGCTCATGGCCAGTGTTTTTCCATTCATGGTGTGCTCCCCTGTTGTGCGGACGGATCGACTCGGATCATCCTTTCGGAGCCGATGTTCCGTCTGCTTATACTTGTGAATGGTGCTTGCGCGAGGGTGAGTTTCTCCGATTCCCGTCGCGGTGCGAATAGCGCCGACGCACTGCTGCCGGCGCGCGAACGGTACCCCGTCGGCGCCGCTCCTGCAAGCGACCCTGTGGACGGCTCCATGGATGAACAAGAATTAAGGTGTCGGACATCCTCGGGCAATGGCGGCGCCCGGATACTCTCGACCTGTTCAGCAAACCCCCGGTGCGCATCCGTCTCGACGGCGATGTCGCCCGGATCTTGGTCAGGAGAATACCGTGTCAAATCGCCGAATCACAACCCCGACTCGATCGATCGCCGCCCCTGTGTCGCTGCCTCTGCGGCACCCGGCACTCGTCAGTGCGACCTTGGCCCTTGCCCTCGCATCCGGCGCCCTCTATTGGAACGGCCGCGGTGCCGTGGCTGCGGATCAACCCATCCCCGTGGATGCGCGCGTCGCATCGGCGGCGCTTCCGAGCTTTGCCGACGTGGCCGAGCGGGTCACCCCGGCCGTGGTCAACGTCTCGGTCAAGTCCGAGAGTCTTCAGCCCATGGCGTTGCAGGGTCACCCGGCGCTTCCGCCGGATGCCGAGGTGCCCGAGTCCTTCCGGCGTTTCTTCGAGCAGCGCGGGCGGGCGATGCCGCGCCAGGCCACCGGGCAGGGCTCGGGTTTCGTGGTGGACAGCGACGGCCATATCGTCACCAACCATCACGTCATCGAGGGCGCGGGCGAGGTGACGGTTGTCCTGAACGACGGCACCGGTCATGTGGCGCGCGTGGTCGGTGTCGACCCCAAAACGGACCTCGCCGTGCTTAAGATCGACATCGACCGCCCGCTGGTCGCTGTCGAGCTGGGTGATTCGAGCAAGGCGCGCGTGGGCGATTGGGTCCTGGCGGTCGGCAACCCCTTCGGTCTCGGCGGATCGGTGAATGCCGGGATCATCTCCGCACGCGGACGCGACATCAACTCGGGCCCCTACGACGACTATCTACAGATCGATGCGCCCATCAATCGCGGCAACTCGGGCGGACCTCTGTTCGACATCGAGGGTCGGGTGATCGGCGTCAATACCGCCATCTTCTCGCCGAGCGGAGGCAATGTCGGGATCGGCTTCGCCATCCCGGCCGAGACCGTCGAGCGTGTGGTGGCCGACCTGCGCGAGAACGGGCGCGTGGAGCGCGGTTGGCTGGGCGTGCAGATCCAGCAGGTCACAGAGGAATTGGCTGCCGGGCTCGGGCTCGAGGAGGTGACCGGCGTGCTGGTTGCCGATCTGGTGCCCGGCAGTCCCGCCGCCGCGGCCGATCTGCGAACCGGCGATGTCATCCTCAGTGCGTCCGGGCAGCCGCTCACGAGCGCGAAGGACCTGTCGAAGCTGATCGCCGCGACCAAGGCCGGCACCGCCATGACACTGAGCGTGGTGCGCGACGGCACGACGCGTGACCTGACCTTGACGATCGGTCGGATGCCCGACGAGGATCAGGTCGCGGCGGCGCCGAGCGAAGACGCCGACGCGCCGAGCCGCCCCCGGCTGGGACTCTATCTGTCGCCGCTCACCCCGGAGCTGCGTGCCGAGCGCGGGCTCGACGCGGATGCCGCCGGCGTCTTCGTCGCGCAGGTCGAGCCCGACAGTCCGGCCGATCGCGCCGGGGTGGAGGCCGGCAGCCTCATCTCGATGGTCGGGAAGGCGTCGGTCAGCACGCCGGAGCAGGTCGTGACCGCGGTGCGCGCGGCCGCCGAGGAGAAGCGTGAAAGTCTGATCCTGCGTGTCGAGAAGGACGGTCTGCCCCTCTTCATTGCCGTCCCCTTCGCGTCCTGATCTCGGGCGCACCTAAGGCGTAGCGATCGCTTGGCGACAAGCGATCGCGCGCCTCGACTGTGTGGCTTCCGCGGTATGCTATTTCGGCCAAAGGCTGATAGCTGGAGGCCGAACGCCCGAGCCCGGCCACATCACCCCCACTTCCCGACGAGCAACCCATGCGAGTCCTCCTGATCGAAGACGACCGCCAAACCGCCGACTATCTCCTGAAGGCACTCGCCGAAACCGGCGCGGTCACCGACCATGTCGCGGACGGTCGCGCCGGTCTGTTGCAGGCCGCAAGCGGCGACTACGACGCCTTGATCGTCGACCGCATGCTGCCCGGGCTCGACGGGGTCGGCATCGTGCGGACGTTGCGCGCCTCGGGCAACCGCACGCCCGTGCTCTTTCTCAGTGCCCTGGGCGAGGTCGACGACCGCGTCGAGGGTCTGCGGGCGGGCGGCGACGACTATCTCGTCAAGCCCTTTGCCTTCTCCGAGCTACATGCGCGTCTCGAGGTCCTGTTGCGTCGCGGCAAGGCCGATACTCCTGAGACGCGCCTGCGGGTCGCGGATCTCGAGATGGATCTTCTCAAGCGCGAGGTAAACCGCTCCGGCCGCGAGATTCAGCTCCAGCCGCGCGAGTTTCGGCTGCTCGAATATCTGGTGCGGCACGCCGGCCAGGTGGTGACGCGCACCATGCTGCTCGAGCAGGTCTGGGACTATCACTTCGATCCCCAAACCAACGTCATCGATGTCCATATCAGCCGCCTGCGCGGCAAGATCGACAAGGACTTCGACCCGCCGCTCCTCCAGACCGTCCGCGGTGTCGGCTATATGATCCGCGACGCATGAGCGACGCCGAGGTTCCGGGGTCGGCCCTGCGTGCGCGGGCCGCCAACATCCTGCGCAGCTCGACCTTCCGTCTGGCCGTTCTCTATGTGCTGCTGCTCGGCGTCTCGGTCGGCATTCTCATGGCCTTTCTCTATTGGTCGACCGCCGGCTATATGGACCGCCAGAGCGCGGCCACCATCGAGGCCGAGATTCGCGGGCTTGCCGAGCAATACCGACGGCGTGGCTTGAACGGCCTTTCCTCGATCATTAAAGAGCGTGTTGCACGCGATCCGGTCGGGTCGAGCGTCTATCTGCTGGTCGACGACACGCTCGAGCCGCTCGCCGGCAATCTCGATCGCTGGCCCACGGGATTTCCGGATGCGGAGGGCTGGCTCGGCTTCCGTCTGCGCGAGCGTGGACCGGACCGCACCGAAGAGCATGCGGCACGCGGACAGGTCTTTCTGCTGCACGGCGGTTTGCGGCTCTTGGTCGGGCGCGACGTACGCGATCTGGAGGCCACGCGTGCCCTGATCCTCGACGCGCTCGGCTGGGGGCTGGCCATCACTGCGGCCCTGGCCCTGCTGGGCGGATGGCTGCTGAGCGCGGGCGTGATGCGGCGGCTCGAGACGATCAACCAGACCGCCGGCGAGATCATGGCCGGGGATCTCTCGCGGCGCATCCCGCTCAACGGCAGCGGCGACGACTTCGACGCGCTGGCCGCGAATCTCAACCGGATGCTCGAGCGCATCGAGCAGCTGATGGCGGGCGTGCGTCAGGTCTCGGACAACATCGCCCATGATCTGCGCACGCCCCTGACCCGGGTGAGGACCAAGCTCGAGCTGCTGCGCACCGAGCTCGACGGCTGCGAGAACGCCCGCTCGCTCGCCGCCGAGACGATCGCCGATACCGAGGAGATGCTGTCCACATTCAATGCGCTGTTGCGGATCGCTCGCATCGAGTCCGGCGCCCGACGGGCCGCCTTTGCCCGCGTGGATCTGGCCGCCCTGCTGGAGGATTTGGCCGAGCTCTACGAGCCGCTCGCGGCCGAGAAGGGGCAGGACTTAAGGCTTCGGCTCGACGGTCCGATCCAGGTCACGGGCGATCGCGACCTCCTGTTCCAAGCCTTGGCCAACCTAGTCGACAATGCCATCAAATACACGCCTCCGGGCGGGACCATCGCGCTTGCAGGAGCATCTTCGGAGGATGGCGTGACGGTGACGATTCGCGATTCCGGGCCGGGCATTCCGCCCGAGGCGCGCGACCGGGTCCTCGATCGTTTCGTTCGCCTCGACGACAGCCGCTCTACGCCCGGCAGCGGACTCGGGTTGAGCCTCGTGAAGGCCGTGCTCGATCTGCATCAGGCATCCATCGCGCTCGGCGGCGATGCCGACGGGCTCATCGTGACGATCCGCTTCCGCGATGCGCGCTCCCCGGCCGCTTAAACCGCGCCCGGCGCGGTATGCGATGTTTTTGGATGGGGTCGGCTCCGGCAGATTTGACGGCCGCTGGATCCGGCGCGGTTTAAGATATTAAAAAATATATTATTTTAAACCGCGTCCCCGCTAAGGGTCGTGGATGCACCAAACGTCGAGCTTACTCGAAAGTGAGCATCTCGCTCTGGACGCGATTTAATAGAGTCGCAACCCCGCCGTCGTCTCGGCCCACTGCGCCTCGTCCGCACTTAGGCGCAGTTCCAAATCGCCCGGTCGAGCCTCCGGATCGTCGACCCACTCGCGCAGAACGGTGCAGCCCGAGAGCAGGTCGATGGCGAGACGCTCGGTCTCGTATTCGTAGGGGAAGTCACGCCAGATCGGATAGTCCGAGTACTCCGATCGAACCGCCTTCAGCAGGAGCGCGATGAGTCGGTACGGCTTGAAGCGATCGTGACGGTAGCCGTGATGATCGGTGTGGATCTGGAGCCCCGAGCACAGCCGGCCTGCATGTTTGTGGAAGGTGGGCTCGAACCAGCAGGGGCGGATCAGCGCGCCCTCGGTCCAGTCGGCATGCTCGGCGCGCATGCGTGCGAGCACACGCTCGAAGTCGATATCCGGTGCGCCGACCACCTCGAGCGACACGGTGGTGCCGCGCCCTTCCGACAGCGTCGTTCCCTCCAGCAAGACGGTGCCCGGAAAGCAGCGGGCCATATTCAGGCTTGCGGCGTTGGGGCTCGGGTTAATCCATGGGAGCTCCATGACCGGCCAGCCGAAACCCGGGCCGACCTCGGGGCGATAGCCGTCCATCGCGATCACCTCGAGGTCGATGTCGTGACCGCGGTAGTCGACGATCCAGCGCGCCAGCTCCCCGAAGGTGAGTCCGTGGCGCATCATGATCGGACCCGCACCGACGAAACTCTCCCAGCCCGGCTCCAGGATGCTGCCCTCGATCGGGCGGCCGGCGGGGTTGGGTCGGTCCAGGACCCGGATGGCCTTGCCCGCCGCGGCGCAGGCGTCGATCAGATAGGCCAGCGTTGTGACATAGGTGTAGATGCGGGTGCCGATGTCCTGCAGGTCGACCAGCAACACATCGAAGCGATCGAGCATCGCGTCGGTCGGGTAGCGCACCTTGCCGTACAGGCTGAAGACCGGGATGCCGTGTCGCGGGTCCAGGGCGTCCTCGGTCTCGACCATGTTGTCCTGCTTGTCGCCGCGCATCCCGTGCTGAGGGCCGAAGGCGGCCGTGACATTCAGCTCGCCGAGGTCCATCAGGGCGTCCAGACTATGCCGACCGTCGGATGTGCAGGACGCGGGGTGCCCGAGCAGTGCCAGACGGCGACCTTGAAGGGGTCGGCGCAGCGCTTGGTCTTCCAATAGCCGATCGATACCGAGTCTCACGATGTTCAGGCGGGCGTCATTGAGATATCCAGCCGTCAAGGATAACCGAAGACGATCGCGCTTCGGATGCTATGATGCGCGCCGCGTTCGCCGACCGCCCGCTCCTAGACCTTTGTCGAAGACCGTTTGAATCCTGCTGCTTGTTGTTCGCTCCATGCACCTTCGCGATTTTCACTATGACCTGCCTGCCGACTTGGTCGCCCAGCGCCCGCTGCCCGATCGCGGTGCGTCGCGCTTGCTTGCACTCGACCCCACGGGCGAGGGGTGTCGCGACCTTCTCTTTTCCGATTTGCCGCGGTTGCTCCGGCCGGGCGATCTCTTGGTGTTCAACAACACGCGGGTGATGCGTGCCCGGCTGTTCGGGCGCAAAGGCACCGGCGGTCGGGTCGAGATCCTCATCGAGCGTGTCTTGGATGCGCGCGCGGCGTTGGCCCAGGTCCGGGCGAGCAAGTCGCCCAAACCCGGGTGCTCGATCGATCTCGACGGGGGGGCGCAGCTCATCGTGGGTCAGCGCGAAGGCGATCTCTATCGACTCGGTCTGATCGAGGGCACCTTCGCCGATCTCATGTCGGAGCAGGGTCATATCCCCTTGCCGCCCTATATCCAGCGTCCGGACGACGCCTCGGACGAGGCGCGCTATCAAACGGTTTACGCACGCCACAGCGGGGCCGTCGCCGCGCCGACGGCAGGTCTTCACTTCGACGAGGCTATGTTGGTCCGTTTGCGGGAGATGGGCGTTGGGTTCGCGGAGGTGACGCTGCACGTCGGTGCGGGAACCTTCCAGCCGGTCCGGGTTGCCGACATCGATCGACACGAGATGCACGCCGAATGGATCGATGTGAATGAGGATGTCTGCCGTGCGGTGCATTCGACGCGCGCGAGGGGTGGACGTGTCGTCGCCGTCGGCACCACGAGCGTGCGCAGTCTCGAGACCGCCGCGGCCGACGGCGAGCTCAAACCTTTTCGGGGCGATAGTCGCCTCTTTATTCGGCCCGGCTATCGGTTTCGGGTGGTGGACGCGATGATCACCAATTTCCACTTGCCCGAATCCACGCTGCTCATGCTGGTTTCCGCCTTTTCGGGTTATCGCCTCGTCATGGATGCCTACTGCCATGCCGTGGATGCTCGGTATCGGTTCTTCAGTTACGGTGACGCGATGTTTCTGATCCGCAATGAGGAGGATGCGGCGCTTAACCAGGCATCGAGCCGATGAGTCTCCGGCTCTGCCGAATCGGATTCGGCTCCGAATTGCTCAATCAGCGTGTGCGATTCTGTAGGCATTCTCGGTCAAGTTGTGCGCCGCGACGCTCGCTTAAAGATGTCCCATGGATCGATCTCGGCAGCTCATCCGATCGCGTTTTACCGTTTCTTCTTGACATCCAATGCAAATCGCATAAATTATAGACACCGAGCCGAATGACGGCTCGCTTACTTTTTAGGGATTACCCTTTACTCGTTTTGGAGGTACATCACGTGGAGTACGCTAACCTTAGCGTCGACGAGATTCAGCAGCAGCTTGCCGAGATCGAAAGCAGCAAGACTGAGCTGAAGCGCGCTCTGGAAGTGCGCCGTCAGGAGGCGAAATCGGAAGTCGCTCAACAGATCAGGGGGCTGATCGCGCAATACGGCTACGAATTGGAAGAAATTCTGCCTCTGGTGGAATCCAAGCGTCGGCGTGCGGTCGGCTCGGTCCGGCGTTCGTCTACCGGGGGGCGGCAGTATACGCGATATGTCGATCCGGAGAATGGCGACAACGTCTATGTGCGTGGCGTTCTCCCCGGGTGGATGAAGCAGAAGATGGCGGAGCAGGGCTACGACCCCTCTTCCAAGACCGATCGCGAAGCCTTCAAATCCAACTATCTCCAGGCGGTCGACGCCTAGGCGCGATTGTTCCGGTGATTTCCTAAGGCGCCATCTCGGCATCCATTTCGGCATCGGGCGGGCTTGTTCCGGTCGCGCGAAGCGCTTTCAAGCAAGCTCGGATGTCGAGATGGTGGGTCGGGGCGGTTTCCGACCTCCGGCCAAGCTGACTCGGAAAACGCACCGATAAATAGAATATGCGCGGCGCTGGCTTTCATTGAGCGCATCGCGTAGACTCCCGTTCTCGCATCATCCGGTCGATGCGTCGTCTCGCGGCTGACCCCACCTTTTCCCAAGGCTTCATCCCCGAACGCCTCTTTTCTGCCTAGGCCGGTCCCGTGCTTGCGCGGTTTTAGGCCGGTTTCAGGAGTTTTCATGTCATTCGATTCACTCGGCCTTCAGGCCGACTTGCTGCGTGCCGTGGCGACGCAGCGTTATGCCCGTCCGACCCCGATTCAACTGCAGGCAATACCGGAGATTTTGGCCGGTCATGACTTGCTTGCCGGGGCGCAAACAGGAACCGGCAAGACGGCGGCCTTCGTACTGCCGCTTCTGCAGCGGCTCTCCGAGAAGGGTCATCCGCAACGTCATCCGCGCGCACTGATCTTGACGCCGACGCGCGAGCTCGCGGCCCAGGTCGGCGAGCGTGTGCATGCCTATGGCCTGCACTTGCCCTTGCGCTCGGCGATCGTCTTCGGCGGTGTCGGTATGCAGCCGCAGATCAATCAGTTGCAGCGGGGCGTGGATGTTCTGATCGCAACCCCGGGGCGTTTGCTCGATCATGCCGGCCGACGCACCGTCGATCTGTCGCGCGTCGAGATCCTCGTCCTCGACGAGGCCGATCGCATGTTGGATATGGGCTTCATCCACGACATCCGGCGCATCATTCAGCTGCTCCCCGAGCGGCGTCAGAATCTGCTGTTTTCGGCGACCTACTCCGACGACATCAGGCGTCTGGCCGACGGACTTCTCAAGCGTCCGAAGCTGATCGAGGTCGCACGCCGCAACACGGCCGCCGAGTCGGTCACGCAGGCCGCGCATCCGGTCGATAAGGCCCGCAAGCGCGATCTGCTCGCGCACCTCTTCCGCAGCGAGGGTTGGCATCAGGTGCTGGTGTTCACGCGGACCAAGGCCGGTGCGAATCGGCTGGTCGAGCACTTAGGTCGAGAGGGCATCACGGCCGCCGCTATCCACGGCAACAAAAGCCAATCGGCCCGAACACGTGCCTTGGACGATTTCAAGCGCGGGAGCGTCCGGGCATTGGTGGCGACCGATATCGCCGCGCGGGGATTGGATATCGTCGATTTGCCCCAAGTGGTGAACTTCGAGCTGCCGAACGTGGCCGAAGACTATGTTCACCGTATCGGGCGAACCGGTCGAGCAGGCTCCGGTGGAAACGCTTTGTCCTTGGTCAGTCATGACGAGCACGGTTTGTTGCAGGGGATCCAGCGGCTCCTGCGCAAAGAGATTTCGATGAATCCCGTGGCCGGTTTCGAGCCGTCGCTGGTTGCGCCCGAGTGCGAGCCCGATCGAAGCCTCGGCGGTCGCCGCGATTCGCGTGGACCGAGCCGACCGGCGCGCAAGCCGACTGCGGCCGCTTCGCCGACGGCAAAACGTCCGTGGCGTGGCGGCGACCGGCGCGGGCGCGTGGCGCCATAGGCGTGAACAACCCTCGCGGGGAGGCGGGTCAGCCCGCCCCCGCGGAAACTTCGTCCCCAACGGTTGGGGGCAAAGACCGTCGAAACAGTTGCGTATTGATTTTTCGACCGTTCTCTCTTTCTCTTCAATGCGCTCTCACGGAACTCTTGAATAATGAATATTTACGTTGGCAACCTGGCCTACGGCGTGACCCAAGACGAGCTGAAGACCGCATTCTCCGCCTATGGCGAGATTTCGAGCGTGAACTTGATCACCGACAAGTTTACCGGCGAGTCCAAGGGCTTCGGCTTTGTCGAGATGCCGAACAACTCCGAGGCCGACGCCGCCATCAAGGGGCTGAACGAGACGCCGCTGAAGGGCCGCAACCTGAAGGTCAACCAGGCCAAGCCGCGCGGTGAGCGTCCCTCACGCGGGCCGCGCTGGTAAGCTGACTTCGACCTCGGGGCATTGCCTCGAGGTCGTTTGAAGGACCGACGTTCGCGATCTCGGAAACATCACCTTTCCCCTTACTGCCTCCTGCGCATTCCCGATGTCGCTCGACCTGATTTATCGCGTTTGCCCCGCTTCTGCGCAAGCACATCAGTTCCACGTCGAGATCGAGGTCCCGAATTCTGGTGCCGAGCTCATCGAGCTGTCGTTGCCCGCGTGGATTCCCGGCAGCTATATGATCCGGGACTTCGCAAGGAATATCCTGACGCTCGTCGCCGAATCGGTCGACGGAACGCCGCTCGAGTGTCGCAAGCGCGACAAGCAAACCTGGATCTGTCGGACGGGGGGCAGTGCGATCAGGGTGCGTTATCACGTTTATGCGTGGGAGCTCTCGGTTCGAGCGGCGCATCTCGATACGACGCACGCCTATTTCAACGGCTCCGCTCTCCTGATGCGGATTCTGGGTATGGACGGCCGCCCCTGCTTGATCGACCTATTACCGCCCGACGGACGAGTCGACGGGGATTGGGATGTCGCAACCAGCCTGGTGCCGGAGCAAATCGATTCGCGCGGTTTCGGTCTCTATCGCGCCGAGAGCTATGACGACCTGATCGATCATCCGGTCGAGATGGGTAGCTTCGACCGTATCGAATTCGATCTTGTTGGCGTGCCGCATCGCGTCGCGATCACGGGTCGTCACCACGCCGATAAGGCACGACTCGAGAGCGACCTCCTGCGTGTTTGCGCCGAGCACGTAGCCCTGTTCGGTGAATTGCCGATCGATCGCTATCTCTTTCTCGTGACGGCTCTGGGCGAGGGCTACGGCGGATTGGAGCATCGGTTCTCCACCAGCCTGCTCTGCTCGCGCAATGACCTGCCCCATCCGACCGACGAGAAGCGCACCGATGCATACGTCCGCTTCTTGGGCTTGTGCAGCCACGAATATTTCCATCTCTGGCATGTCAAGCGCATTCGGCCTTCGGCGCTGATGGCTGGTGGTCTGGATCGAGAGATCCACACGCGCACGCTTTGGGCATTCGAAGGCATCACGTCCTACTACGACGAGCTCGCCTTGGTGCGCAGCGGCCGTATCGATGTCCGGACCTATCTCGGCTTGCTTGCCGCGACCATCACCCGCTTGATGCGAACCCCCGGGCGCGAGGTGCAGACCCTGGCCGAGTCAAGCTTCGATGCCTGGACCAAGTTCTACAAACAAGACGAAAACGCACCCAACGCCATCGTGAGCTATTACGTCAAGGGCGCCTTGGTCGCCTTGGCGCTTGACTTGACGATTCGGGCGGGGACGCAGGGTACGTCATCGCTCGACGACGTCATGCGCGCGCTCTGGGGCCGTTATGGCCGCATGGGTCTCGGCGTTCCGGAGCACGGAGTCGAAGCGGTCGCGACCGAGGTCTCGGGACTCGATCTGGACGGCTTCTTCTCGTCCGCCTTGGACGGGACCGAGGACCTCGATCTCGAGCCGCTCTTGGCGGGGGTCGGGATCGCGATGCGGCTGCGCCCCGCGGACGGGCCAAAGGATCAGGGCGGGTGCCCGGAGCGCTTCGAGCATCGGGAGGCGCGCCCGAGCCTGGATCTGCGCCTGCGTCCGGGCGCCTCCGAGGCGATCGTGCAAAACGTCATCCGCGGCGGGCCGGGCGAGCGCGCGGGAATCGCCCCGGGAGACGTCGTGGTCGCGGTCGACGGCCTGCGCGCTACTGCGGAGAATTTGGAGTCCCTGGTCGTGCGTGTTTCGGCCCCGTCCGGGGTCAGGATCCATCTCTTTCGGCGCGACGAGTTGATCGAGGTGCTCGCCATCCCGGCGCCGGCGCGATCCGACACCTGCGATTTGATGCTCTTGGATGCGGTGCCGCCGCCGGTGCTCGAGGCCCGCACGCGTTGGCTCGCGAGCGTCGTCCGCGACAGCGGGGATCGCGAGGCGTGACACCCGGCTCAAGGTCGCATGACCTGGACGCGCGCCCGGAGCTCCTCGACGCGGAGCGGATCCTCGCGGCACTGTCCCCGGGCGCTCGCCGGGCAATTGCTCGTCTGGTGATTCACACGGAGATCGACTCGACCAATCGCTACCTGATGCGCGAGGCGGCGAGGGGCGCGCCCTGCGGGACGCTCTGCCTCGCGGAGTGTCAAACCGCCGGACGGGGGCGTCTCGGGCGTCCCTGGATCTCGCCTTGCGGGTCCAACCTCTATCTGTCCATGCTCTGGCGATACAGCGCGCCGCCGGCTGCCTTGGGCGGTTTCAGCTTGGTCGCGGGGGCCGTCGTCGCGGACGTGCTGCGTCGGATCGGGGCAGAGGGGCTTGCGCTCAAATGGCCGAACGATCTGCTCTGGGGTCGGCGTAAGCTCGGCGGGATGCTCTTGGAGGTTGCCGGCGAGGCTCAAGGCCCCTGCGCTCTGGTGGTCGGGGTCGGGATCAATGTAGGGATGGCGCCCGATCAAGGGCGTGTCATCGACCAGCCGTGGGTCGACCTTGCCGAGGTTCTCGGTCATCCGCGGTTCGGTCGCAACGCATTGGCGGCGCTGGTTGCCGAGGCCCTGATCGACGCATTCGAGCGCTTCGGTCGCGAGGGCCTGACCCCGTTCCTCGCGCTTTGGGCCGAGTTCGACGCCTTTCGCGGCGAGCAGGTGCGCCTCTTGCTCTCGGACCGAGAGATTCGGGGCAGGGTGCTCGGCATCGCTTCGGACGGCGCCTTACGGCTCGACACCGCCGACGGGGAAATGCGTTTCCATGCGGGAGAGGTCAGTTTGCGACGCGACGTCGAGGCCGAGGTCGCAGGCGAGGGCGAGGGCGAGGGCGAGGGCGAGAGATGATGCTGCTGCTTGATATCGGAAACACCAACCTGCGCTGGGCGCTCTCGGACGGCGGTTCTCCCGGCGAGGTGCGGATCGTGCGCCACGGCGCAGCGGTACCGCTCGATCTACTGGCCGATTGGGAGCGGCTGGAGGCGCCCGGGCGCATCGTCGCGAGCAACGTGGGCGGCCCAGCGGTCGCCGCGGCGATCAGCCGCGCAACCCGGGCCTATTGGGGACTCGACGTCGAATTCGTACAGACCCGAGCGCACTTCGGCGCCTTGCGTATCGCCTATCCCGAGCCGGAGCGCTTCGGTGTCGATCGCTGGCTCGCCCTAGTCGCCGCCCATCGTCTCGTCCCGGAGACGGCGTTGGTCGTGGATGCCGGAACCGCGGCCACCTTCGACCTCCTGCTCGCCGACGGGCGTCATCTCGGCGGTCTGATCCTCCCCGGGGTGGAGATGATGCGGGCGAGTCTTCTGGCCGGAACCCTCATCCCGCGGATCGCCTCCGAGCCGACCGATGAACCCTGGGCGGCCGATACGGGACCCGCCGTCGCGGCCGGCAGCCTTCAGGCAATCGCGGCCCTGACAACTCGGCTCTACGATCGACTCGAGCGGCAGACGCAGACATCCCCGGCGTTGATCTTGACCGGCGGCGACGCCGAGCGTCTGATCCCGGCGATGGATCGACCCGCTCGGGTGATGCCTGATTTGGTCTTGCGCGGGCTCTCTGAGGTCGTCTCGGGCGATGCCCCGGCCATCGGATGAGTGTTCGCCTCGATGGGTGGGTCCGAATCGGGTGCGTCGGCTTGAGGCGCGACGTGAGTGTAGGGGCGGTCATGCACGGGTGTTTGGTGCCCTCGACAGGATTTGAACCTGTGACCTACCGCTTAGGAGGCGATCGCTCTATCCAACTGAGCTACGAGGGCATGCTGTCGACATCCGTCGGCTTACAGTGTAACCCGGGGAATGGCCGCAGGCACCGGTCACGATCTTTTTCAGACCGATTTCGGTTGAAGTCCAGCCGAGAAGCGGTGATTATTGAAGCGTGATCAGGTCCCTACGTCCATGTCCATGACCAATCTGGCCCAGCCCGACGTCACCATCTTCCTCGATCACGCGGGCGTGATCCGGCGCGCTGCCTTGTCCCCGGCGATCCACGGCGAGGCACTGGATGCCTGGGTCGGGCGTCCATGGACCGAAACGGTCGAGGAGCTCGGGAGCGAGGGCCTGCAGAGTCTCGTCGACGACGCTCGAGACTCGGGTGTCTCGGCATTCCGGCAGGTCAACCAAATCTTTCCGTCGGGGCTACGTCTTCCGATCGAGTATACCGCGGTGCGTTTGGGAGGCGATGCCGGTTTGGTCGCCATCGGCCGCAGTCTCCAGGCCGTGACCGAGCTGCAGACGCGCCTGGTAGAGGCGCAGCAGACGATGGAGCGGGACTATTGGAAGCTGCGCGAGGTCGAGACCCGGTATCGGCTCTTGTTCGGATCCTCCAGCGATGCGGTGATTCTGTTGCGAGTCAACGGTCTGGCGATACAGGACGTCAACCCGGCCGCGTCGCGCGTCCTGGGTGGTTCGACCGGAGCGCATCGGCCTTTGGTCGGCAAAGATTTTTCCGGCGAGTTGGTCGACGGCGAGCGCGACGTCTTTCACGCGATGCTCCAACGGCTCGACGACCAGGGCAGCGCCCCGGGGATTCTGCTTCATCTCGGTGCGGAGCGAGCGGCTTGGATGGTGCGTGCGTCGCGGCTCGCCTCCGAGGCCGGTTCACTGTACCTTCTGCAACTGACCGCCACCCGGGAATTGTCGACGCCTCGGCAGTCTGCCGACGGGGGGGTTGCGGACGTCCTGATCGAGCGCTTGCCCGACGGATTCGTCGTGACCGATCGAGGCGGCTTGATTCGCTGGGTGAATCCGGCCTTCCTCGACCTCGTTCAAATGCCGACCTCGGGCGGGGTGTTGCAGCAGAGTCTGGGACGTTGGCTCGACCGGCCCGGCGCCGATATGGGCGTGCTGTTGACGACGATCGCGCGACTCGGCGTCGTCCGTCCGTTCTTGACCAGCCTCCGCGGCGATCTCGGCGCCGAGACAGAGGTCGAGATCTCGGCGGCCGGCGATCTGGACAGCGACCCGACGTCTATCGGCATCTTGTTCCGCGATGTCGGCAGGCGTTTGCCGCGGCGAGACAACGACGAGCGTCTCGGCGGACGTTTGACCGCCTTGACCGGGCGGATCGGTAAAGGCCCCTTGCGCGCCTTGGTGGACGAGGCGGTCAGCGTGCTCGAGCAGCACTATATCGAAGAGGCATTGGACCTCACGCGCGGTAATCGCACCGCAACCGCCGACCTTTTGGGTCTGAGTCGCCAGAGTCTCTACGTCAAGCTCAAGCGGTACGGGATGGATCAGGACACGATTACGGATCCAGGACATCGGCCCTAAGCATCGGAGTGCAGTCCACTTGACCCCCGATCTCATCTCCTCGCCGGCATTCGGGCACGCCGATCTTTCCAATTGCGAGCGCGAGCAGATTCAGCTTGCCGCATCCATTCAACCCCACGGTGCCCTGATCGTTCTGTCGGAGCCGGATCTTGTCGTGATCCAGGCGAGCGAGAATTCGCGGAGCCTGCTGCGTCTCGACCGGGATCCGATCGGGTGTCCTCTCGGCGACCTCGTGCCCGTTCTGGCCGCGCGGGTCCGTCCGAGACTCGACGATGATCTGGGGCAGATCCCGCTGGTGTTGCGAACCCCGTTAGGGGCGGACCCCAGGCGCTATTTCGATGCCATCGTGCATCGTCCGCCGGCGGGTGGATTGGTCGTCGAGCTCGAGCCATCGGGGACTACGGTCGATCTATCGGGCCGGATCAATGAGGCGCTGCAGACGATCATCGCCTCTGCGTCGTTGCGGTCCTTGTGCGACGAAGCCGCCCGGATCTTCAAGGCGATCTCCGGCTACGATCGGGTCATGGTCTATCGGTTCGACGACGAGGGGCACGGCGAGGTCTTTTCCGAGCAGCGCGAGCCCGAGCTCGAGGCCTACCTCGGCAACCGTTACCCGGACTCCGATATCCCCCAAATTGCACGTCGGCTCTACGAGCGCAATCGGATCCGGCTTCTGGTTGATGTGGACTACGAACCCGTGCGTCTCCACCCCCGGGCCTCGCCCGTCACGGGCGAGGATCTGGATATGTCGCTGTGCAGTCTGCGCAGCATGTCGCCGATCCACATCCAGTATTTGAAGAACATGGGTGTCGGGGCGACACTAGTTGCTTCGCTTTTGGTCGGCGGCAGGTTGTGGGGCCTCATTGCCTGCCATCATCGCGGGCCGCGCTTCGTGCAGTACGAGATTCGGGCGGTCTGCGAGCTCCTGGCGGAGGCGGTGGCGACAAGGATCGCCGCCTTGGAGAGCTTTGTTCAGGCTCAGGCGGAGCTGTCGGTGCGGCGGCTCGAGCAGCGGATGGTCGAGGCGATCTCGCGTGAGGGCGACTGGACCTCCGCCCTCTTCGACGATCCCCGAACCCTGCTCCAGACCGTCGATGCAGCGGGAGCGGCCTTGCTCTGCGACGGCAGGATTCTGACCACCGGAGATGTCCCCGGAACGCGTGACCTACGCGAGATCGGCGCTTGGCTGGATGCACAGCCGCAGCGTGCGGTGATGGCGACCGCCTCGTTGCGGCGCGACGAGCCTCGTCTGGCCTATCTGACGCCGGTGGCGAGCGGGATCCTCGCCGCGCCGGTCTCGAGCTGCACGGGCGAGTATCTCATCTGGTGTCGTCCCGAGCGCGTGCGCACCGTCACCTGGGGCGGCAATCCCTTCAAGCCGGTCTTCAGCGGAGACGATCCTTCGCAGCTTTCGCCGCGGCGTTCCTTCGCTCAATGGCATCAGGTGGTCGAGGGCACATCCGATCCCTGGACTTCCGCGAATCTGGCCACGGCCAGATTGATCGGCGAATCCGTCGCGGATGTCATCCAGCAGTTTCGCTCGGTCCGTGTGCTCATCGCCCAGGCGCAGCTTGCCCAAGTCCGCTCTCAGGTCAGTGTCTCCGAGCAGCCAATACTCATCGCCGATGCGGACGGCGTTTTTCTGCTGACCACGCAGTCCTTCGAGCGGCTCCTGCATCCGGATCAATCGCGCCCGAAATGCTTGGACGATCTGCTGGCCTTGTTCTCGGAGCCGACGCAGTCGGAGGCGCGTCGCCGTCTCCATGAGCTGGTGACGCATCGTCGCGCTTGGCGTGGCGAGGTAGAGTTGAACACCAGGGACGTCGGCCTTCGCCCGTTTCTGGTGCGCGCCGATCCGGTCTTTTCCTCGCCTGAGCGCGTCTTGGGCTTCGTGCTCTTGCTGACCGATCTGAGCGAGCGCAAGAGGGCCGAGGATGCCCGGCATCGGGTCCAGGCCGGCCTGCTGGAGCAGCAAAAGCTGATGCGCCAGCAGTTGCAATGGAGTGCCAACCCGCTGTACCGCGAGCTGCTCTCGGCCATCGTCGGGAATGCGCAGCTTGCCGCGCTCGAGGTGACCGACGGCGTCGATTTGGGCCGCGTGCCTGCATTGGTCGATGCCGTTCAGTCATCGGTCCAGCGCACCACACAGCTCCTTGAGCACCTCGCTTGGTATTCGGCTCAGAACACGAAGAGCGATCCGCTTGCCGGCAACTGACGCGGGTTTGGTCAGGGTCGCCAGCGCAGGGCAAGGTCGGCGAGATGTGCGACCAGGGCCAAGGCCAGCCAGGCTCCGATCCAGACCCACTCGGCACCGGTCAAGGCGAAACGCACCGCGATCAGCAGGAAGGCGCCCGCGAGCAGCAGTCCGACCAGATCGCGCGGAGCGACACCTTTGCCCGTCAGGCGGTGGAGAAGTGTCAGTGCGATCGCCTCGATCACGACCAGACCGAGGATCAGATCGATCAAGCGCCCGCTTGCGAAGAGCTCGGCCATGATGGCGCCTCCCGGTGTGCTCGGCGCGATCGCGTCGCGTCAGCGCGCCGAGACGAAACCCAAGAGGTGCGCCATGTCCTTGAAGAAGACCCGCAGATGGGCCGCCGGCTTGGCGCGGACCAGACGCTTGTTCATGTAGGCATCCCAGGTCAGAGACTGGACGTCCGGGTCTTTGCACATGCTCACGAAGCGCTCGCGACGCTTGTCGCTGGAATACCAGAAGTGCTGCATCATCCCCAGCACCCAGAACACCTTGCCGTGGGCTTTCATGAAGTGTGTCCGTGCGCTCTTGAGTGCGCGTGCATCGCCGGTGGAGAGAAAGGTGTCGACCGCGTCGCCGGCCAGCCGTCCGCCGACCAAGGCGTAATAGATGCCCTCGCCCGAGGCCGGAGCCACCACCCCGGCGGCATCGCCCGCCAGCACCAAGTCACGTCCGTTGTCCCAGCGCTTGAGCGGTTTCAACGGGATGGGCGCGCCCTCGCGACGCAGGGTCTCGGCGTGCTCCAGCCCGGCGCGGCGACGCAGCTCGGTGGTCGCGCTCTTCAGTGAGAAGCCCTCCACCGCGGTGCCAACGCCGACGCTGGTGGTGTCGCCGTGCGGGAAGACCCAGCCGTAGAAGTCCGGCGAGATGTCGCCTTGATAGTAGACATCGCAGCGCGTGCCGTCGAAATCGGCCGGGCCGCCGTTGGGGGGGGTCCGCACGATCTCGTGATAGGCGGCGACATATTTGATCTTGTCCGCGCCCGGAACGCACTGCTTCCCGACCGCCGAGTGTGCCCCGTCGGCACCGATCACGGCACGGGCGCGGACCCGCTCGGACTCGTTGCCGCTGCGACCCGCGCCCGGTCGATAGCGGATGAGTGCCATACCGTCGGTGTCGCGCTCGACCGCCTCGAAGGTGCCGGTGCGCCGCTCGGCTCCGGCCTGCGCCGCACGTTCGCGCAGCCACTCGTCGAAATGCTCGCGATCCACCATGCCGACATAGCCGCCGTTGATGGGCATGTCTACACGCTGGTCGGACGGGGAGACCATGCGGGCTGAGTTGACCTGATTCGCCAGCATGGACTCCGGGATATCGAACTCACGCATCGCCTGTGGCGGAATGGCGCCGCCGCAAGGCTTGATGCGCCCGCCTCGATCGAGCAGGAGGACGCGGCGACCGCGCTTTGCCAGATCGGTTGCTGCAGTTGCACCGGCGGGCCCGCCGCCGACGATCACGACGTCGAATGTTTCAAGCTTTGTCATCGAATGCTGGCCCTGAGGTTGGGTAAATCGAAGTGTTCCGAAGCCCGGGGCGCGAGCGCCGGGCAGGCGCGATCAAGCGTCCGGTCGGGTTTGGCTCAAGCGAGAAGCCCGCGCACGGCGAAGGCGCTGATCATCATCCCGGTGACGTAGACGCTGACGCCGAGACCGCTGAACCAGGTCGCCCGCTCGCGCGGACTCTGCAGGAAGCGAATCATCAGCAGCAGTTGGATCAGCAGAACCACGCCGACGGCGATCCCGTGGGCCGGCTTGTCCCAGGCGAGCAGCAGCGCGATCACGATCGCCTGAGGCACGGCCATCACGATGCTGGCCAGACGCGCGGCTCCGTCGACACCGAGTTGAACCGGCAGCGAGCGCACGTTCATCTGCTTGTCGCCCTCGATCGCCTTGAAATCGTTGAGCGTCATGATGCCGTGCGCGCCGATGCTGTAGAGCACGGCGAGCGCGAGGATGCGCCAGTCCGGCATGGCGCCGCCGAGCATGACGGCGGCCCCGGTGACCCAGGCCAATCCTTCGTAAGAGAAGCCGACGGCGAGGTTGCCCCACCAGCCGTTGCCCTTGAGACGGAACGGCGGTGCGCTGTAGGCCCAGGCCAGCGCCATGCCGATCAGCGATGCCCCGAAGACCCAAGGCCCGAGTACCCAAGCGAGCAGCAGCGAGACCGCGGTCCAGATGAGTGCGAGATAGAGGCCCCAGCGCCCCGGGATTCGCCCCGAGGGGATCGGGCGGTTCGGCTCGTTGATGGCGTCGACGTGGCGGTCGTACCAGTCATTGACGACCTGGCTCGTCCCGCACATCAGGGGGCCGGCCAACAGCACGCCGGCGATCAGCAGCCACCACTGTTGCAGGACCGGCGCCCCGGAGGACACGACCCCGCACGCGAAGGCCCACATCGGCGGGAACCAGGTGATGGGATGCGACACTTCCAAAATCGCGGGCATGGACGGATATGCGGACGCTGCCGCGGGTAAAGCGCTTCGATTCATGCCGCTCACTTGTCGTCTGGCGCCGATGGCTCGGCTGCTTGGTCTGAAATGCCGTAACGATCGATTTTGACGTATAGGCTTTGGCGGCTCAAGCCCAGCAGCTCGGCCGCCGAGGCGCGATTGTCCCCGGTCAGCTTGAGCGCCGCCTCGATGCAAAGCCGCTCGATGGTATCGGTCGACTCGCGCACCAGCTCCTTGAGAGGGACTCGCCCGACCCGGTCGGTGAGCTGATCGAGCCAGCGCGGCTGCTCCGGGCTCGTCGGTTGCTCGGCATGGAGCCGGCGACCGACATCGCGGATGAAGAACCCGAAATAGGGGCGCTCTCCGTTGCGTACCGCCGCGGCGGAGATCTCGATATCCGTCGTGGAGCCGTACTCGCCGCGCAAGGTAGTCGCGAAGAGTCGGACCGTGTCGTGTTGCCGCAGGTTGGCCATCAAGACATTCAGGTCGACGCCCGGACGTCCGAGCCAACGGTCGAGCGACTCGCCCCGCGCCTGCTGCTCCGCGGCGATCTCGGTCAAGGCCAGGAATGTGTTGTTCGCGCTCAGGACCCGCCCGTCCGCATCCGTGATGACGACGCAGTCCGGTGCGTTCTCGAGGACCCGAAGATAGCGTGCCCGATTCTCCGGCAGGGTCGAGGTAGCGGTCTCGGCGATGATCGGGGAGAGCCGCACCAAGAGGAACGAGAGGTTCTCCTGACGCAGCAGCGAGGCCGACACCAGGAACTCCTGCATGCCGTCGGCCAGCTTGGCCCGCACGTCGTCGGCCCGTCCGGCAGCACGCACACCGGCCAACAGACCATTGATCGCCTGTGTGCCTTCGGTGTCGAACCCTTCCGGGAATGGGCGGCCGATGACCCGCGTCGGGGATTCGCCGAGCAGTTGTCCCGCGGCGGGATTCGCCTCCACGACCCGCTGGGTCGGCGCATCGATGATGAGGATGGCCTCCGAAACCATACGAAACAGCAGCCGATAACGGGTCTCGACCTGGCGGAAGCGCCAGTAGTCGCGCTCGAGTGCTTGCTGGGCGTCGACGAGCTGCTGTTGCAGGGCGGCCATGCCCTGGAGGTTGCGCCCCAGGGCCACGACACTTGTTCCGAGACGCAAGGCCCGGTACTGGATCGGGATGTCGGTCCCACGCACGGAGGGATGATTGACTTGTCGCCAACGGGTGACGCCGGAGTCGGATGCCTCGCTGAGCAAGGCTTCGAGGTTGGCGCGGCTCTCCGGCAGCACGGTCGTCAGCCAGGGCTGCCCGATCCAGTCCCTGCTGAGCTCGCTCGAAAGGTCCTCGCTGCCGAAGGAGATATCGCAGACGATGCCCGCCTGGTCAACCACGACCGCGATGTCGGTTGCGCCTTCAACCAGCGCCGCCGCCGTTTCGGCATCGAGGGTGCCGAACGATTCCTTCGGGGCTCTGAACGGACTCACGACGACCAGACCCTCCAATGCCTCTGGGCGCGCCCGCGCAACCCGTTTTCGGTGCCGATAGCGGCTGGCTCGCCGGAACGTCCCTGACGGGGCGGCATGCCCGTGGGCATCCGACACCTGCGCGGTGGCGTCCCTCGGCCTCGAGCGCATCGCCCGACGCGGCTCCCGGCTTCGGCCGGATCCTGTCTCGTATCGATGATCACAAGAGACCGCTTGCGCTGCTCGGGGACGACAGTCGTCAAGGAAAATACGCCGAGGCGCGAGGTGCGTGCCGCCCTGCCGATCCGTTCGGGATCGTCCGAGTGCCGCCGTTGTGCGGAGTCCGAGTCGGGAGAGCTTGCCGCAGCAGGCATACGCCAGCTGCGGGGCGCGGCTGCTGCCGATGGCAATGCAGAAACGCCGGTTCACCACGGTCGGGCTCGCTACCCTATTGTGGTGCCTGGTACGGGGTTGTCAAGTCAGGTTTACGTAAAGTTTGGTTGACGCATCCCTGAAAGCGGACTAGATTCGTCATATGTAGAACGCGACGGCGGATCATACCCTAGTTCGTCCACTGATGAATCATTCTCGAATGCAACCGCAGCAACGCAGACCTCTCTACACCCCGGAGGAGCGCCTCCGCCGCGATGAGTCCCCGTGGACGCTGGTTCAGGGCATTCTTGCGCCGGTGCAGTTTCTGGTCTTCCTGGTGAGCCTCTATCTGGTGCTGCGTTATTTGGCGACAGGCGAGGGCGAGCTTGCCGCGACCGTATCGATCGTCGTGAAGACGCTCGTGCTCTACGCCATCATGATCACCGGCGCGATCTGGGAGCGCGTGGTCTTCGGGCGCTATCTCTTTGCGCCGGCCTTCTTTTGGGAAGACGTCTTCAGCATGCTGGTGCTGGCCCTGCATACGGCTTATCTGGTCGCGCTCGCCACCGCAGCGCTCGACACGCAAGGGCTGATGTGGCTGGCACTGGCCGCTTATGCGACCTATGTCATCAATGCCGGGCAGTTCCTGATCAAGTTGCGCGCCGCCCGCCTCGATAAGGATCGCGAGACCCTTGCGGAGGCGGCCGAATGAGTGTGCAGCAACTGGGCAGGGTATCCGCCGCGGGCGACGCACTCCCGGTCGTCGTGCGCGAGCGCGGCCAGCGGCAAGTCTTCTGCGGCTTGGCCGGGATCGTCTGGCTGCACCGCAAGATCCAGGACGCCTTCTTCCTGGTCGTCGGCTCGCGCACCTGTGCGCATCTGCTGCAGTCCGCTGCGGGTGTGATGATCTTCGCCGAGCCGCGCTTTGCCACCGCGATCCTGCACGAGCGCGACCTGGCGGGTCTGGCCGACTGCAACGCCGAGCTGGATCGGGTGGTCGCCGAGGTCCTGGAGCGGCGCCCCGACATCGGCACCCTCTTCCTGGTCGGCTCCTGCCCGTCCGAGGTCATCAAGCTCGATCTGGCGAAGGCCGCGGAGCGTCTGTCCGGTGTCTATCGCGGACGGGTGCGGATCCTCGACTATTCGGCGAGCGGTCTGGAAACCACCTTCACGCAAGGTGAGGACGCCTGTCTGAAGGCGCTGGTGCCCGAGTTGCCGCAGCTGCCGAGCGGCGAGCGCTCTCTGCTGGTCCTCGGGACCTTGCCCGACGTGGTCGAAGATCAATTCGCCCGGCTGTTCGCCGAGCTGGGGATCGGTCCGGTGCACTTTCTGCCGCCGCGTCGGACCACCGAGTTTCCTCCCCTGGGCAGCGGGACCAAGGTCCTGCTGGCCCAGCCCTTTTTAGGGGAGACGGCACGGGCCTGCGAGGCGCGGGGGGCAAGTCTGCTGACCGCGCCCTATCCCTTCGGCGCCGAAGGCACACTCGGCTGGCTGCGTGCGGCGACCGAGGCCTGGGGCGTGACGGGCGAGGTGCTCGACGCCGTGACGGCGCCGGCGATCGCGCGGGCCCAGCGCGGGCTTGCGCATCATCGCGCGTCCCTCGCAGGCAAGCGCATCAGCTTCCTCCCGGATTCGCAACTTGAGATCCCGCTGGCGCGCTTCCTGCGGCGCGAATGCGGCATGGAGCTGGTCGAGGTTGGTACGCCGTTTCTCGACCGCCAGCTCATGGCCGAGGAGATGCGCCTCTTGCCCGAGGGCGTGCGTTTGACCGAGGGTCAGGATCTCGAGCGGCAGCTCGATCGGCTGCGCGAGGATCGCCCCGATCTCACAGTCTGCGGTCTGGGCCTAGCCAATCCGCTGGAGTCCGAGGGTCTGCGGACCAAGTGGTCCATCGAGCTGGTCTTCACGCCGGTTCATGGCTTCGATCAAGCCGCCGATCTTGCCGAGCTCTTCGCGCGGCCGCTGCGGCGTGCTGCCTTGTTGCGGGTCTGACGCCATGCAGCTGACACTTTGGTCATACGAAGGACCCCCGCACATCGGCGCGATGCGGATCGTCGCCTCCATGGAAGGCGTGCATCTGGTCCTGCACGCGCCCCAAGGCGACACCTACGCCGATCTGCTCTTCACCATGATCGAGCGGCGCGCGACACGCCCGCCCGTAACCTACACCAGCTTCCAGGCGCGCGAGCTGGGCGGCGATACCGCGGAGCTGGTGAAGACCAGCGTCGGCGAGGCCTTCGAGCGCTTCAAACCGCGCGTCCTCCTGGTCGGCGAGGCCTGCACGGCCGAGCTGATCCAGGATCAGCCCGGCGCGCTGGCGCGCGGGATGGGTCTGCCGGTACCGGTTCTTTCGCTTGAGTTGCCGGCCTACGCGCGCAAGGAATGCTGGGGCGCCAACGAGACCTTTTACCAACTGGTCCGTGGTCTGCTGAAGCCCCGCGTCCCGGAGGCTGGACGCCACCCGGAGCCCAGACCGGCCGATCGGCGCCCGCGTGCGAATCTGCTCGGCCCGACGGCGCTGGGTTTTCGCTGCCGCGACGATGTGGAAGAGGTCACTCGGCTGCTCGCCTCGGTCGGCGTCGATGTCCATGTGGTCGCGCCCTTGGGCGCCACCCCGGAAGATTTGCTCCGCATCCCGGAGGCTGATTTCAACGTCTGTCTCTATCCCGAGACGGCCGATCAGACCTGTCTTTGGCTGGAGCGGATGTTCGGTCAGCCGACGGTGAAGACGGTGCCGATCGGGATCGGCGCGACCCGTGATTTTCTCGACGAGGTCGGGCGCATCGCCGGGATCGACGTGACTGATGCCAAGTCGCCGATTTCGTCTAGAATGCCCTGGTACTCGCGATCCGTCGATTCGACCTACCTGACCGGCAAGCGTGTCTTCATCTTCGCCGACGCCACCCATGCGGTCGCCGCGGCGCGGATGTGCGCCGAAGAGTTGGGATTTACCGTCGTCGGCATCGGGACCTATGCCCGCGAGTTTGCCCGCGACGTGCGCGAGTGTGCCAAGCGCTACGGCGTCGAGCCGCTGATTACGGACGACTACCTCGAGGTCGAGAAACGGGCAACGGAGCTTCAGCCCGAGTTGATGTTGGGCACCCAGATGGAGCGCCACATCGCCAAGCGGTTGGGTATCCCCTGCGCGGTCATCTCCGCGCCCGTGCATGTCCAGGATTTTCCGGCGCGGTATGCGCCGCAGATGGGTTTCGAAGGTGCGAACGTGATCTTCGACACCTGGGTCCACCCTTTGATGATGGGGCTCGAAGAGCATCTCATCACCATGTTCCGGGAGGACTTCGAGTTTCACGATGCGGCCACGGCGTCGCATCTCGGATCGCGGGTCGGGACGAGTCGTCCGGCCGAGGGCGGATCCGAGTCGCAGTCGGCGGCCGAACCGGCGGATTCGCCAGTCGATTCGCCGGTGCAGGCCGATGCTTCAACCGTCATTTGGGCAGCGGAAGCCGAGCAGGAGCTGAAAAAGATCCCGTTCTTCGTGCGCGGCAAGGCGCGTCGGAATACCGAGCGCTTCGCGGCGGAACAGGGCATCCAGACCATCACTGTGGAGACGCTCTACGATGCCAAAGCGCACTTCGGCCGCTGACAAGCGCGCCACGACCACGGACATCACCCCGGTCCGTGTGGTCATTGTGAATCTCGACGGGCACCTCGCCGGCACCACCGAGCGGGCGCGTCCGTCCTTGCAGCGCGAGCTGCCCGGCCTTCAGTTGACGCTGTACGCCGCGACCGAATGGGCCGATTCCCCGGAGCTGCTCGAGCGTTGTCGCGAAGACATCGCACGCGGCGACATCATCATGATCACCATGCTGGTCATGGAAGAGCACTTCAAACCCATCCTGCCTGCGCTGGCCGCCCGCCGCGACCAGTGTGACGCCATGATCGTCTGCATGTCGGCCGGCGAGCTGATGAAGATGACACGGCTCGGCGGATTCAAGATGGACGGATCCCCGGGCGGCCCGATGGCGCTGCTCAAGCGTCTGCGCGGCGGCAAGGAGAAGAAGCAAAGTGCGGGCGCCCAGCAGATGTCGATGCTGCGACGCATCCCCAAGCTGCTGCGCTTCATCCCGGGCACCGCCCAGGACGTGCGCGCCTACTTCCTGACGCTTCAGTATTGGCTGGCCGGCTCGGACGAGAATCTGGGCAACATGATCCGGTTCCTGGTCGACCGCTATGCGGACGGCCCGAGGCGCCATCTGCGCGGGACCATCAAGGCCGCGCCGCCCGTCGAGTACCCGGACGTCGGTCTCTATCATCCCAAGATGAAGGGCCGGATTTCCGATCAGCTCGCGAGCCTGCCGCCCGTCAACGGCCGCCCCGTCGGTCGCGTCGGTCTGTTGCTCATGCGCTCCTACGTGCTGGCCGGCAACGCCGCCCACTACAACGGCGTGATCGAGGCGCTGGAGTCGCGCGGTCTGCAGGTCATCCCCGCCTTCGCAAGCGGTCTGGACGCGCGCCCGGCGATCGAGCGGTTCTTCTTAAAGGACGGCAAGGCGACGGTCGATGCGGTCATCTCGCTCACCGGCTTCTCGCTGGTCGGCGGGCCGGCCTACAACGACTCCAAAGCGGCCGAAGAGATCCTGACCAAGCTGGACGTGCCCTATTTGTCCACTTTGGCGGTCGAGTTCCAGCACGTCGACCAATGGGAGTCATCGAGCCAGGGTCTGCTCGCGGTCGAAGCGACTATGATGGTCGCCATCCCCGAGCTCGACGGCGCGACCGGCTCCATGGTCTACGGCGGTCGCAGCGGCGGCGGTGCGGGTGACGGCGCGCGCGACATGCAGTCACACAGCGAGCGCGCGCAACGTCTGGCCTCGCGTGTGGAGCGTCTGGTGCGTCTGCGCCGGACCAAGCGTGCCGAGCGCAAGGTCGCGATCGTGCTGTTCAACTTCCCGCCGAACGCCGGCAACACCGGCACGGCCGCCTATCTGTCCGTCTTTGCCTCGCTCTATCACACCCTGAAGACGATGCACGCGGAAGGCTACAAGGTCGATGTGCCCAAGGATGTCGACGCGCTGCGCGAGCAGATCGTCAACGGCAACTCGGGGCGTTTCGGCTCCCATGCGAACGTGCATGTCCGCATTCCGGTCGACGATCATGTCCGGCGCGAGCCCTGGCTGGCCGAGATCGAGGCCCAGTGGGGCTCGGCACCCGGCAAGCAGCAGACCGACGGCGGCTCGCTGTTCGTGCTCGGCGCCCAGTTCGGCAATGTCTTCGTCGGCATCCAGCCCGCGTTCGGCTACGAGGGCGACCCGATGCGGTTGCTCTTCGAGAAAGGTTTCACACCGACCCATGCCTTCTCAGCCTTCTATCGCTGGATCCGCGACGACTTCGGTGCCCATGCGGTGCTGCACTTCGGAACCCACGGCGCACTCGAGTTCATGCCCGGCAAGCAGGCCGGTCTCTCGGGGGCCTGCTGGCCCGATCGTCTGATCACGGATCTGCCCAACGTCTATCTCTACGCCTCGAACAACCCGTCCGAAGGCACCATCGCCAAGCGGCGAGCCGCGGCGACCCTGATCAGCTACATCACGCCTCCGATCGCCCACGCGGGACTCTATAAGGGTCTGATCGATCTGAAGGGCTCGATGGAGCGCATGCGCGGTCTGCCCCCCGAGGAGAAAGACGAGCGCGCCGAGCTGGCCGTGCTGATTCAGGCCCAGGCCGCCGAGCTTGATCTGGCCGAGCTGGAGCCGACCTGGACCGACGATGCGGAGAGCCGCATTGCCAAGCTCCACGACAAGGTGCTGGAGCTTGAATACACCCTGATCCCGCACGGGCTGCATGTCGTCGGCGAGGCGCCGACCGAAGAGGAGCGGCTCGACCTGCTGCTCGCGGTCGCCGAGGCGTCCAAGGACATGCACCCGACGCGCGCCGCCATCGAGGCGCTGGTCTCCGGCAAGACGCCCGAAAAGGCGCTCAAGGCCGGCGGCATGCCCACCTCCCACGAGAACGTCGAGCTGTTCCGCGAGCTGGCCGAGACCGACCGGCTCCTGATCCAGGACACCGAGACCCCGGCGATCCTGCACGCACTCGACGGCGGCTTCATTCGACCGGCACCGGGCGGCGACCTGCTGCGGACCCCGGCGATCCTGCCGACCGGGCGCAACCTGCATGGCTTCGACCCCTTCCGTCTGCCGAGCGCCTACGCGGTTAAGGACGGCGCGCGTCAGGCCCAGCGTCTGCTTGAGCGACACATGTCGGAGGAGGGCAACGGCTTCCCCGAGACCATTGCGCTCGTGCTCTGGGGGACCGACAACCTCAAGACAGAAGGCGGACCCATCGGGCAGGCCCTGTCGCTGATCGGTGCGCTCCCGCGTTTCGACAACTACGGCCGTCTGGCCGGCGCGACCCTGATTCCGCTCGAAGAGCTGGGCCGCCCGCGTGTCGACGTGGTCATGACGCTCTCCGGGATCTTCCGCGATCTGCTGCCCCTGCAGACCCGTCTGTTGGCCGAGGCCGCCTTCCTTGCAGCCCAGGCCGACGAGCCGCTCGAGCAGAACTTCGTGCGCAAGCATGCGCTGGCCTATCAAGAGGCACAGGGCTGCGATCTGGAGACCGCCTCGCTGCGGGTCTTCAGCAACGCCGACGGGGCCTACGGCGCCAACGTCAACTACCTGGTCGACAGCAGCAACTGGGACGGCGAGGACGAGCTGGCCGAGACCTATACACGTCGCAAGTGCTTCGCCTACGGGCGTACCGGTCAGCCGGTCCGTCAGGCCGAGCTGCTCAAGAGCGTGCTCTCCACCGTACAGCTGGCCTACCAGAACCTGGACTCGGTCGAGCTGGGCGTCACCACGGTCGATCATTACTTCGACACCCTCGGCGGCATCACCCGCGCGGTCGGCCGCTTCAAGGGCGACGAGGTGCCCGTCTATATCGGCGATCAGACACGCGGCGACGGCGTGGTGCGCACCCTGGCCGAGCAGGTCGCGCTCGAGACGCGCACCCGCATGCTCAATCCCAAGTGGTACGAGGGCATGCTCAAGCACGGCTACGAAGGTGTCCGTCAGATCGAGGTCCATGTGACCAACACCATGGGTTGGTCGGCCACCACCGGTCAGGTCGCGCCCTGGGTCTATCAGCAGCTCACCGAGACCTATGTGCTCGACGAGGAGATGCGCAATCGTCTCGCGCAGCTCAACCCGACGGCATCCGCCAAGGTCGCGAACCGACTGATCGAGGCCCACGAGCGCAACTACTGGTCGCCCGATGCGGCCACGCTCGAGGCGCTGCGTCAGGCCGGCGAAGAGCTTGAAGATCGGCTCGAAGGTATTGTCGAGGAGGCCGCCGCGTGACGATCCAAGAGATCCCGGCCGGCATGCTCGGCGACTTTCCACGGCACCCGGACGGGGAGGGCAGTGTTCAGGTCCAGCTCGATCCGGATATCCGGATCGATACCGCCAAGGTCTTTGCCGTCTACGGCAAGGGCGGCATCGGCAAGAGCACGACCTCGTCGAACCTGTCGGTCGCTTTTTCCAAGCTCGGCAAGCGGGTGCTGCAGATCGGCTGCGACCCCAAGCACGACTCGACCTTTACGCTGACGAAGTGCTTGGTGCCCACGGTCATCGACATCCTTGAGTCCGTGGACTTTCATGCCGAGGAGCTGCGCCCGAGCGATTACGTCTACGAGGGCTACAACGGTGTCATGTGTGTCGAGGCGGGCGGTCCGCCGGCCGGCACCGGCTGCGGCGGCTATGTGGTCGGCCAGACCGTCAAGCTCTTAAAGCAGCATCACCTGCTCGAAGATACCGACGTCGTGGTCTTCGACGTGCTCGGCGACGTGGTCTGCGGCGGGTTTGCCGCGCCGCTGCAACATGCCGAGCGTGCGCTGATCGTTACGGCCAACGACTTCGACTCGATCTTCGCGATGAATCGCATCGCCGCGGCGATCCAGGCCAAGGCCAAGCATTACGGCGTGCGCATCGGCGGCGTCATCGCCAACCGCAGCGTGAATACCGACGAGATCGATCGCTTCAACGGCGCGGTGGGCCTCAAGCGGCTTGCGCATCTGCCGGACCTCGATGTGATTCGGCGTAGTCGGCTGAAGAAGTCGACCCTGTTCGAGATGGACGACGCAGACGGACTGGAGCATGCCAAGTCCGAGTATCTTCGTCTGGCGCAGATGCTGTGGGACGGGGTCGAGCCATTGGACGCGCAGCCCATGCGCGACCGCGATATCTTTGATTTTCTGGGGTTCGATTGATGGCCAACGGCTCGTATCAAGAGCGCCGCGAAGAGATCGAAACCTACTTCGATCGCACCGCCGCCGACGCCTGGCGCAAGCTGACATCCGACGTAAAGGTCAGCCGCATCCGGGCTACCGTGCGCGCGGGTCGCGACGACATGCGGGCGACCCTCTTGGATTGGCTGCCCGCCGATCTGACGGGCAAGCGACTGCTCGACGCCGGTTGCGGGACGGGTGCACTGGCCTTCGAGGCGGCACGGCGCGGCGCGGAGGTCGTCGCCATCGACGTCGCACCGACCCTGATCCGGATCGCGCAGGAGCGCACCCCGAAGGATCTCGGCCCCGGGTCGGTCCATTTCGAGGCCGGCGACATGCTGGATCCGGCGCACGGGCGCTTCGATCACGTTGTCGCCATGGACTCCTTGATCCATTACGTGCCGGCGGACGTCGTGAAGGTGTTGGCCGGGTTGGCCGGGCGGACCGGCGGCTCGATCCTCTTCACCTTCGCGCCTAAAACGCCCGCGCTGGCCATCATGCACGCCGTCGGGCAGCTCTTTCCGCGCGGCAACCGTTCGCCTGCGATCGTGCCGGTCGCACCGGATCGGCTGCGCGCGCTCCTGGCCGCCGAGCCGGCCCTCGCGGGCTGGCAGCCGCAGCGGACCAGGCGGATCGCCGTCGGTTTTTATACGTCGCAGGCACTGGAGTTGGTGCCCGCGTGAGCAGTCGAGTGTGGTGTTTCGAGACTGCCGTCCGTGCGCCCCTGCAGACGATGCCGCGGAAGGTTGCGGCAAGGCACTCGGGCGTGGTTTCGGCCCGGCCTCGGCCGGTCCTTTCATTCCCTAGGGAGTCGTCAATCACATCGAGATCCAGAGCGGTTTTTCCCACGTTGGTCGACCTTGATCGGCTTGTCGCTCCCCCGAGCAAATCCGATCAACGACGGTCATCGCGCTTCGGCCTAACCGGCTTTAACGGTTAGTCTTTCGTCCTACGGAGGTCTTATCATGTCAGCAGCCATTACCAGCTATATCGACGTCGCTCAAATCGTCCTCTATGTCTTCTGGTTCTTCTTCGCCGGGCTTGTCTTCTATTTGCACCGCGAAAACAAGCGTGAAGGTTATCCGCTCGAATCCACCCGCGGCGGTAAGATCAAGATCGAAGGCTTCCCCTCGATGCCGCAGCCGAAGACCTATCTGCTGCCGCACAACGGTGGAACCGTCACGGTGCCGCGTGTCGAGGCGGCCGAGAAGATCAATGCGACGCCGGCTCAGCCGGGCGCGGGCTCCCCGCTCATCCCGAACGGCGATCCGATGCTGTCTGGATTCGGTCCGTCCGCTTCCCCGGACCGCGAGAAGCATCCGGATCTGACCTTCGAGGGCGCGCCCAAGATCGTCCCGCTGCGTGTCGCCACCGATTTCTCGATCGCCGAGAAGGATCCGGATCCGCGCGGCATGACGGTTGTCGGATTCGACGGCGAAGTCGGCGGAACCGTGACCGACGTCTGGGTCGACCGTTCCGAGCCGCAGATCCGTTACCTCGAGGTTAAGGTGGCGAAGGGCGGCAAGCAGGTCCTGCTGCCGATCAACTTCACGCGCTTCGACAAGAAGAACCGCAAGGTCAACGTCAAGTCGATCGCCGGCAAGCACTTCGCGAACGTGCCGGGTCTGGCCAAGCCCGATCAGGTCACCCTCTACGAAGAGGACAAGATCTGCGCCTACTATGCCGGTGGCCAACTTTACGCAGCTGCGGATCGGTCTGAGCCTCTGCTGTGAGAGAGTATGAGTTCGAGCCCATTCGGGGCTTGCCCGAGCATCTTCCTCCAGGCGAGGAGATGCTCTGGCAGGGTGCGCCGCGCTGGACCGCTTTGGCGCGGCGCGCCTTTCATGTCCGGAAGGTCGCCGTCTATTTCGCCATCATTCTGGTGTGGCGGATCTTCGCGGATCTCTCCGCGGGGGAGACGACGGGCGAGGTCGTGGTCGGCGCGCTCTGGATCACGGCGCTCGGCGTCGTCTCGATCGGCGGCCTTCTGCTGCTGGCTTGGGCGATGGCGAGGTCCACGGTCTATACCATTACCTCGCGCCGCGTGGTGATGCGTTTCGGTGTGGCACTGCCGATGATCGTGAACTTTCCGTTTGCGCAGATCCACTCCGCGCAGATGAAGCGTCATCGCGACGAGACCGGGGACATCCCCATCATCCTGGTCGCATCTACGCGGACCTCCTACACGGTTCTGTGGCCGCATGTCCGTCCCTGGCATTTCACCAAACCGCAGCCGATGCTCCGAGCGATTCCCGATGTTGCTCGGGTCGCCGGGATCCTGTCGGATGCCCTCAACCGCTTTCTGGCCGAAACCGAAAAGGGCGCCGAGCACGCCGATGCGGGCACGGCCAACCGCGCTGGATCCGACCCTACACCGACATCCTGAAGAGGTTGAATCTTGACTGAATTGCATGATCGTCCGTTTCCGCGGGGCATGCTGATCGCGGTTGCCTCGCTGATCGTTTTCACGATCCTGGCGGTCGCTGTCGCAAGGCTCACCGGCTTTGACCCAAGTCAGGCTCCCGTCTCGCCCGAGGTTGCGGTTCGCGATCTGAGTTTCGTCGAGGTCGGCCAGGGCGATCTCGCGGTCTACGATGCCGAGTCCGGGGTGCTGTTGGAGACACTCCCGCCGGGCGAGGACGGTTTCATCCGCGGCGTGCTGCGTACGTTGGAGCGCGAGCGTCGGATGCACAGCGTCGCTCTGGATGGACCTTATCGGCTGAGCCTTCGCGAGAACGGTCGTTTTACGTTGGAGGATCAAACGACCGACTTCTTTATCGATCTCAGGGCATTCGGCCCGACCAACGAGGCCGCCGTCGGCCGCTTCCTATCGGCATCGCCGCCGGTTCAGTGAGGCTGCGGCCGGGTCTCGGGGCGAGCGATGCCCTTTGCTCCGGCTGCTGTCGCGACGAAGCGAACCCTGCTCGCGCGACGTCTCGCCTGCTATGATCCCGGCTCCCCGACCTCGACATCCCGCGTCCGCGGGATCGGCTCCATCCGAGCAATCGCGTCGGTCGATCCTCGATCCGGCGTTGGCGAGGTCCTTCGCTGCAGGGCAGGGGTGATCCCGGAAGCGGAGGCATTCCGATCGCCATCGGCCAGAGAATAGGGCGCATTTCATGCTCGAATATGGTTACCCCGTTCTTTTCGCGCTCGGGCTCTGGTGGTTCAGCACGGGTGTGGTGCTCTATCTGGACAATCTACCGGGTCGCACCTTCGGGTGGACGATGCTCGGCGGCACCGCGGTGCTGGCGTTTGCCGTTTTTGCGCTTGTCGTCAGCAGTACCTCCACTTCTCTGAGCGCGGCCTACATTGCCTTCACCTCCGGCGTGGTGGTCTGGGGCGTCTTGGAGATGAGTTATTTCACCGGGCTCCTGACCGGGCCGCGCAAGACGCCGTGCCCACCCGGTTGTGCGGCGTGGAAGCGCTTCGGTCTCGCCATTCTGACCAGCCTCTATCATGAGTTTGCGGTCCTCTCGGCGGTGGCCTTCCTGGTCGTGATCTCGTGGGGCGAGCCCAACCAGGTCGGAACCTGGACCTTCGTTGTTCTCTGGCTGATGCGCTGGAGCGCGAAGCTCAATCTCTTCTTGGGTGTTCCCAATCTGAACGACTGGCTGCCCGAGCATCTAGCCTATCTGAAGTCCTACATGCCGAAGCGGAGCATGAACCTCTTGTTTCCGATCTCGGTGACCGTGCCCACCTTGATCGTCGTTCTGATGGTGTCCGGGGCGCTGAGTCCGGGTGCGAGCGAGTTCGAGGTCGTGAGCCTGATCCTGGTGTCGACCCTTTTGGCGCTGGGCATTCTCGAGCACTGGTTCCTCGTGCTTCCACTGCCGGACGAGGCGCTCTGGGCTTGGGCACTGCCCTCGCGCGATGGCGACGCGGAGCCGGGCGGGGAACGCGGTCAGGGCGGATCGAATTCCGATGGATCGACCCGGAGAATGGCTGCCTCCCGAAAAGCGTTGGGTCAGCAGGCCACTTCGCCGTCACCCTGCCGCTCCGCCGGGGGTGGTCGACGCGGGACTCCCATAGCGGAGCTTCCATGAACGTGGATTCATGGCGCGTATCCTCGCCGGTGCGCTTTGATCCGAGCCGAAGACTGGGCTAGGCTTACTCGCATATCGGTCAAGGCGAGGGTCGGTGAGACGATGTCGTATCGCCCGGCTCGGTTGACGCGAATCATATCGAGCTGGTCGGGAATCAGCTAAGGTATAGAGCAATGCGCGCCCGGACGGCGCGATACCAAACGACCCGATTCGGATAGGGCTGAGTTTAAGGCCATCGCACCGCGGCGGCATCGTGTCCCGGTGTCCTCGGCGATGCCGCTGGCTCGAAGAGCTCGGCTACGCCAAAGATCGGACTGATGCGGTCAGGCTCGAATGGCCGTTTCCCGTTCGACCCGTTCCTGAGGAATTCTCATGCGTATATTGATGATCCAGCCGAACTATCACTGTGGTGGTGCGGAAATCGCGGGAAACTGGCCACCCGGTTGGGTTGCCTATATCGGCGGTGCGCTCAAGCACGCGGGCATGACGAACATCCGGTTCATCGATGCCATGACCTACGATATTCCGGACGACAAGCTGCGCGAAATCATCCGGGTCAACCAGCCGGACGTCGTTCTGGCTACCGCCATCACCCCGCAGATTTACAAGGCGCAGACCACGCTCCAGATTGCCAAAGAGGTGCTGCCGAACGTGGTCACCGTGTTGGGCGGCATCCACCCGACGTTCATGTACACCCAGGTGTTCAGCGAGGCGCCCTGGATCGATTACATCGTGCGCGGCGAAGGCGAGGAGATCGCCGTTGCGCTCCTGCAGTCCATCGAGGCCGGCACGCATCGGCAAGATCGTAAGCGCATCTGGGGTATCGCCTACATCGACGACGACGGCCAGGTCGTGGCGACCCCGGCGCGTCCGGTTATCGAGGATCTGGACACCCTCACGCCGGATTGGTCCCTGCTCGACTGGGACAAGTACATCTATACCCCGCTCAACTGCCGGGTCGCCGTGCCGAACTTCGCGCGTGGCTGCCCCTTCACCTGCCGTTTCTGTTCGCAGTGGAAGTTCTGGCGCAAGTATCGTCATCGCGATCCCAAGAAGTTTGTCGACGAAATCGAAACCCTGGTTCGCGACTACAACGTCGGCTTCATGATCCTCGCCGACGAGGAGCCGACGATCTTCCAAAAGAAGTTCGTCGCACTCTGCGAGGAGTTGATCAAGCGCGATCTGCCGCTGCACTGGGGCATCAACACCCGCGTGACGGACATCATGCGCGACCGCGACCTGCTGCCCCTGTACCGCAAGGCGGGTCTGGTCCATGTCTCGCTCGGCACCGAGGCGGTCTCGCAGTTGAATCTCGATACCTTCCGCAAGCAGACCACGGTCGAGCAGAACAAGCTGGCGGTCAAGCTCCTGCAGCAGGCCGGAATCGTCGCCGAGGTCCAGTTCATCATGGGTCTCGAGAACGAGACGCCCGAGACCATCGAGGAGACCTACAAGCTCGCCCAGGACTGGAAGCCCGACATGGCGAACTGGAACATGTACACACCATGGCCCTTCGCGGAGCTTTTCGAGGAGTTGGGCGACAGGGTGGAGGTTCGCGACTACTCCAAGTACAATTTCGTGACGCCGATCATGAAGCCCGAGGCGATGACGCGCGAGCAGGTCCTCAAGGGCGTCCTGAAGAACTATGCGCGCTTCTATATGCGCAAGAGTTTCTTGGAGTATCCTTGGATCAAGGACAAGTTCCGCAGACGTTACATGCTCGGCTGCCTCAAGGCCTTCGCCAAGACCACGGCTTCGAAGAAGTTCTACGACCTCGAGCGGCTCAAGATGAAGGGGATGTCGGCCGAGGTGGATCTGGGATTCGATGCGTCCAAGGTGCTGACTGCCGACGAGATCGCGCAGTTGAAGCGGGATCGTCCCGAGCTGTCCGCGGACATGAACTTCAAAGGGACGCCGGTCAAGATCGTGGCATGCGGCGCCCCGGACGATCTACAGGTTTCGGAATCGGATCTGCCGGTCAGGGCCGCCGTCTCCAAGCCCAAGATGACAGCAGTCCAACCTGACTAACCGGGTTCAAGACATGGCGCCTCCACTGCCTTCAAGCCTACCGATCGAGCTTCTCGAGCGGTTCGGACATTTGCCGCCCGGGTGTGCCTTGGCGACCTCGCAAATGGGCGGTGACGCGGCCTTCTCGGACTCGAACTACAAAGAAGCACTCGTGGGGCTGCGCGACAGCCCCGATGAGCACGTTTCCGTATATGTGCACGTGCCCTTCTGTCACGTGCGCTGTCTCTACTGTGCGTGCAACACGACCATCACCCACAGCGAGGAGAAGGTCGACCAGTACCTCGATACTCTCGACCGGGAGATGGGGCTAGTCACTGACATCATCGGCCGCGGCCGTGTCACCGATCAGCTTCACGTCGGAGGCGGCACGCCGAACCATCTCAACGAGCCCCAACTGGCTCGACTGATCGAGATCGTCGAGCGCCACTTCCGGATTGCGGAACAAGCCTGTACCTCGATCGAGTGTAACCCGCGCCGCACCTCGGCTGGACAGCTCGATCTTCTCTACGGGCTCGGCTTCAAACGCATCAGCTTCGGTGTGCAGGACCTCAACTCGGACGTGCAGCGCGCGATCGGCCGAGTCCAGTCACTCGACATGGTGCGCGACGTCTTTCTGACGGCGCGCGACACCGGGTTCGAGAGCATCAATCTCGATCTGATTTACGGCTTGCCCTTCCAGACGCCGGAGGGGTTCCAAGCGACACTCGACCAGATCGTCGCACTCGGGCCGGACCGGATCGCCTGTTTCAGCTACGCCCATGACCCCGTGACCAGGCCCCATCAACACGCCATCAGTGCGGATCACCTTCCGTCGGTGGCCGAGAAGCTGGCCCTGTTCCATCAGGCCGTGCAGTCCTTTTCGGCAGCGGGTTATCGCTGGGTCGGTCTGGATGTTTTCGCGCGCGAGGCCGACGAGCTGACGAGTGCCCAAGACGAGGGCCGACTCTACCGCAACGCGATCGGCTACACCCCGATGCCCGCCAAGCAAGTGCTCGCCTTCGGACCGAGCGGGATCGGGGAGGTCGGCGGAGCCTTGGTTCAGAATGCGCCGGACCTCAAGACGTGGCAGCGTTGCGTGTCCTCCGGGCTGCTTCCCGTGTCCTGGGGACGTCGGCTGAGCGATCAGGATCGGCGCCGCCGCGAGGCTATTCTCTACCTCATGTGCAACCTCGAGCTCCCTGCGTCATCCGCGCACGGTCTGGAGCGCGAGTACGAAAGTCTCTGCCGCGACGGCGGACGCGGCCTACTCGAGGTGACGGACGACGGGATCCGGGTCACCGAGGAAGGCCGTTATCTGCTGCACGGGCTCTGCGTCGAGCAGGACGCCTCCGTCGACTGGGGAAGCACCCAGTGGCGCGCGACGGCCGGGCCGTGAACGCGCCGGCCGATTTCGGAGCGACCGCGAGGGTCGGACCCAACGCCGTCATCCGTGTCGCCGAGGCGCTCGGCGAGGCCCGCGGTGCCGATGTCGTCGCACAGGTGTTCATGGCTGCAGGGCTCGAACATTACCTGACGACGCTCCCGAGCGAGATGGTCGACGAGCGCGAGGTCACCCGGCTCCAAGCGGCGCTGCGCGAGCAATTGGGACTCGCTGTTGCCCGGCCCGTGTCGCACGATGCGGGTTTGCGCACGGGCGATTATCTGCTCGCCAATCGCATCCCGCGTCCGGTCCAGCGTCTCCTCGAGATCCTGCCAGCGCGCCTGGCGAGCCGCGTTCTGATCTCGGCGATTCGTCGCAACGCCTGGACCTTTGTCGGCAGCGGCGTCTTCGACGGCACGCCCGGTCGCCCGACCAGACTAACCGTGACGGATGGTCCGATCTGTCGAGGCGCTTCGGCCGACGAGCCGCTCTGCGATTTCTATGCGGGGAGCTTCGAGCGCCTGTTCTCCCGGCTCGTCCATCCGAACACGCGCGTTACCGAGATTGCCTGCCAGGCCCACGGCGCCGATGCCTGTGTATTCGAGGTCCGCTGGTAGGGCGCCAGCCCGATAACTCGGCCTTCTCGGCGCCGTCGTCGACTCATCCGCGACCGACTCTCTCCATCCATCGCCTTGTCGAATCGATTCGCTCTTCAGGGCCGCGTTCTCGCCGGCCGCACCTGTTGGAATCCGCATGAGCGAGAGGCGTGCGTGCGCGAGCGTGTGCTTGCGCTGAGGGATCAGGGTCTGCGGCCCGGACAGGTCGTCCTCTGTCCTGACACCCCGGTCATCGAGCCGGTCGCGATGAGCTTGGCGCTCATGCAGGTCGGGGCGGCATTGCTGCCGTATCGCACCGGTCTGCCCGGGGGCGAGATCCTCGAGCTGGCTGCGTCGACCGGCGCCGAGTGGCGTTGGTCTCCCGACTCCGCGACCCTGATCCCGCTCGAGCCTGCAACCGGGACGGCATCTCCATGCCCCGGGTCCTTGGGTTCGGCGTTGGCCCTGCTCGTGAAAACCAGCGGCAGCAGCGGCGGGCCGAAGGTCGTAATGTTGACCCGCGAGAATCTCATCGCCTCGGCTGCGGCGGTGAATCGACGCCTCGGTTTCGGGTCCGACGATGTCTGGCTCTGTTGTCTGCGTCTGAGTCATATCGGCGGTCTGTCGATCATCCATCGCTGGGCGCTCGCCGGGGGTAGCCTGGTCCTGCATGAGGGATTCGATGCGCAGGCCGTTGCCGAGGATCTGCAGCGTCATGCAGTGACACATATCTCTCTGGTGCCGCCGATGTTGGGCCGCCTGATCGACACGGGTGCCGCACCCCCACCCTCGCTGCGCGTCGTCCTGGTGGGTGGGCAAGCGCTGAGTCCGGTGCTGGCCGAGCGCGCACTCCTTGCCGGATGGCCGCTCTTTCTCACCTACGGCATGACCGAGACCACATCGCAGATCGCGACCTCGGCCCATGCGCTGGAGCGCGTCCCCTCCGACGGCCGCGTGGGTCCGTTGCTCCCGGGCGTGGAAATCGATAGGCGCGATGGGCTCGAAGGTCCGAGCCGACTGCGTGTCCGCGGACCCATGGTGATGGCAGGTTACGCCAACCCCGGACGCCTTGCGGGTCAGGGGCTCGACGAGGGTTGGTTCGAAACCTCCGACCTGGGCGGCATCGATGCGGAGGGTGAGCTCAGGGTTGTCGGACGCGCCGATGACGTCTTGGTCATCGGCGGCAACAACATCTCGCTGACCCGTGTGGATGGGCTGCTACGCGCGGCCCCCGGCGTCTCGGATCTCGCCGTCGTCGCTCTCGCGGATGCGATCTGGGGACACCGCTTAGTGGTGGTCTACACCGGCGATCTCGACGAGCGTGCCTTCGAGCGCTGGTGCGACGGCGCCCTCTCGGGCGCCGAGAGACCCCGCGTCTTCAAGCGGGTCGCCGGGCTCCCGCTGCTCGATTCAGGCAAATACGATCGGATTGCGATCCGTGCCCTGGCACTGGAATCCGGATCCAGCCCTTAAACCGCGCCCGGCGCGGTATGCGATGGCTTTGGATGAGATCGGCCCCGGCAGACTTGATGACCGTTGGAGTCGGCGCGGTTTAAGCACTACGGTATTGAGTCCTTTTCAGCCACCGACCCGGGGCATTCGAAACGGCAGCATTAACTGGACGATGCGCGAGTCGAAGCGATCGAGCGAGAGGCTCTCGTGCACGCAGGTCGCGGTCTCGCCGGCCAGGCGGGTCTCGACCAGCGAGCGTGCGTAGAAGGGCGTGTCTTCCAGCGTCTCCACGACGCGTGCCTGATGCCCCGGCTCGCACTGGGTCCCACGCTTGATGCGCCAGATCCCGGTCGTGGGCAGCCGTACCCGCGGCGGTGGCGCGAACTCTTCGACCTCGCCCGAGGCATTGAAGCGTAGCGCGAGCCCGGCGCCGGTCCCGTGACGTGCGGTCACGTCGTAGAGCATGGTGGTGCCCGACGGCGTATTGGCGCGCGACCAGTCCCAACACTCGAAGGCGTCTTCGAGCGGCTCCTCCCCGCGATTGGAGTCGAGATAGGCGTGCCCGCTCCAGCGCAACGCCGGTTTTTCCAGATCGACTTCGACGCGCGAGATGGGCGCGATCGGCCACCAGACATGACGTCCCGCCGGATCGAGTGTGAACTCGCGCGTGTTGACGGCGGCCGGGATCACCCGAATCCGACCACGCACGCGCGAGGGAATGGGGGCGGTGATCTCGTTGACCTCGATGGTCAGCGCCGTGCCGTCCCAGGTCAGGTGGCTCGGCCCGATGTCGAGTCGCCCCGGTGCCTGACGCAGTGCCTTGCGCCCGCGCTCGGTCATGGTCCAGCGCTTACCGGCCTTGCCGTAAAGCGCGACATTGAGCGCGCAGTGATCGAGCGGGTCCGGATTGCCGCGCCGCCGCGCCCACGCGTAGTAGGGCGAGAAGACGCTGCCGAGCATGGCGATGATGGTCAGGCCATGGTCGCCGTCGTCGCTCAACGCATCCACGTACCACCAGAGATAGCCGCCGGGCGTGATCCTCAGGTCGAAGCGAGGTCCGCGAGCAGTGTCGCTGCCGCCAGGCGTCCCGACATGGCCGCCATCGGCACCCCGGCTCCCGGATGCGCGCTCCCCCCCGCCAGATAGAGCCCCGGCACCTTGCTGCGCGACGGCGGACGCGTGAAGGAGGCCCTCCATCCGTGCGACGCTTGACCGTAGAGTGCCCCGCCCGTCGCCGGGAAGAGCTGGTTGAAGCCGGCCGGCGTCGTCACGACGCTCGTCTCGGGTGTCCGATGAACCTGGAGCCCACAGCGCTCCAGGAGTGAGAATGCCCGCTGCTCGCATTGCTCGATCTCCGCGGTGTCGAATGGGTGCCGATCGCCCTTTGCCGGGGCGTTGAGGAGGCAGAGTAGACGCTCGGGTCCCTGCGGTGCGGCGTCGTCGTGGGCGCCGCGATCCTGGGCGCAGACATACACGGTGCCCTCGCGCGGGACCTGGCCGCGCCTGAAGATGTCTTCGAACTCGGCCGGGTAGTCACGGCAGAAGAAGACGCTGTGGCGCAGGAGAGGGAAGCCCTCCGTACGTGCCACCAAGCTCCAGGTGATGGCGGAGAGCGAGCGCTCCGACGGCGCGGTCTTGGCCACGGCCTGTCCCACACCTGCCCCCAAGTGCCCGTCGGCGAGCGCGGCGACGTCGCCGTTGAAGACGACGGCGTCCGCCTGGAGCTGCTCGCCCGAGCCGAGTCGAACCCCGCGGGCGCGCCCGCGCTCGACCAAAATCTCCGCCACGTCGGCCCCGTAAGTGATGCTCGCGCCGAGCGATTCGGCCAGTCGCGCCAGGGCGACGGCCGTCTGATGCATGCCGCCTTCGACCGACCAGACGCCTTGGCGCTCCACATGGGCGATCAACATCAGGGTGGCGGGTGCGAGGAAGGGCGAGGAGCCGCAATAGGTCGAGTAGCGCCCGAAGAGCTGGCGTAGACGCTGATCCTTGAAATGCTCGCCGAGTGACTGCCAGAGGCTGTCGAACGGCTTGATGCGCCGCAGGCCCGGAAAGCCGCTGATCCCGCAGCGACTTACCAGACTGACCGGGTTCGGCCGCGAGGATCGGATAAAAGGTCCGTCGAGGGTCTCGAAGATGGTGCGTGCGTGCTCGCAGAAGCCCCGGTAGCGTTTTGCCTCGGCCGCGCCGGCGAAGTCGCCGATCGCCTCGATGGTGCGCTCCTCGTCGGCATAGAGGTCGAAGCGCTCATGCTCGCTCCAAGCGTGGCGTGCTAAGATCTCGAACGGTTCGAGCGTCAGATAGTCCGTCAGCGATGCGCCCGCCTCGGCAAAGATCTCCTCGAAGATCCAGCGCATCGTGAAGACCGTCGGTCCGGCGTCGATGTGTCGACCGCCGACCGCGACCTCCCGCATCTTGCCGCCGGGCGCGGCGGCCCGTTCGAGGACACGCACCTCCAGGCCGCGCGAGGCCAGCTGAACCGCGGTGACGAGTCCGCCGATGCCGGCGCCGACGACGATCACTTTCTCTGTGGGCATCCGATGATGGCCTCTCTTTCGATTTGTATTTGACGCCGTTGGCGTCCGTGTCTATTGTACATGACACTTGTGAGTGTCAACTAATATTTACAGATCGGCGGCGACCGGGGGAGCGGCGATGGATCCAACCATGCGAATCGAGCAGGCATTGGCAGCGGCTTTGGAGTCGGTGACGACATCGGCCTGTCCGCCCAGGCTTGCAGAGGCGGTTCGCCACGCCGTCTTTCCGGGCGGTGCGCGCGTGCGACCGAGGCTCTGTTTGGCGGTCGCTGCGGCGTGTGGAAGCCGCGATGTCGAGGCGGCGGATGCTGCGGGCGCCTCCATCGAGCTGCTGCACTGCGCGTCCCTGGTCCATGACGATCTTCCCTGTTTCGACGACTCCCCGTTACGCCGGGGTTTGCCCTCCGTCCATCGGGCCTACGGCGAGCCGCTGGCCGTGCTGGCCGGCGATGCCTTGATCGTCCTCGCCTTCGAGAATCTTGCCCGGGTCTTGGGCAACAGCCCCGAGCGTTTGGCGCCGCTGCTGATGACCGTCAGCCGAGCCGTCGGAATGCCGTCCGGCATCGTCGCCGGTCAGGCCTGGGAGTGCGAGCCCAAGGTCTCGGTCGCAGACTATCACCGAGCGAAGACCGGCGCGCTCTTTGCCGCCGCGACCGCCGCCGGTGCTCAAGTGGCCGGCGCCGATGCCGATGCCTGGCGCGTGGTCGGCGACAAGATCGGCGAAGCCTACCAGGTCGCGGACGATCTGCGCGACGTCGCCGCCAGTGCGCAAGAGGTCGGCAAGCCCGTCGGTCGCGATGCCGTGCTGAACCGCCCGAGCGCAGCAGGCGAGCTCGGCGTGGACGGCGCAGTCGCGCTGCTTCGCGGTTTGGTCAAGGGTGCCATCGATGCGATCCCGCCTTGTCCGGGATCCGCACAGCTCGCCGAGGTCCTGATGGCCGAGTCGCGCCACATCATGCCGAAGGGTCTCGCCGATCGCGCTTAAACCGCGCCCGTTGGGATATGCGAAGTTTGTTGGATAGGCTTGGCCGCGCCAGCTCCGACGACTGTTGGAGTTGGCGCGGCTTAAGGTATTAAAAAGATTAAGATTTAATATCTTAAGCCGCGTCTCGCCGAGATTGAGGATATCCTCAAAGCCAAACACAAAGTGAAAATGACGCATTTCGCTCTGGACGCGGTTTAGGTCACGTCGGTTCGCACGTCAACCAACCGCTTTCGGTCGTTCGCGCCTGTGGTGTGCCGCCTACTGTGTGTCGTTGGACGACGCCGCTCGGGCGGGACGCGGTTTTTAGCGCTGGTTTTCGTCGACGGGGACGCGCTCCGCGCGTCCTCGCGCCCGATTTCGCCATTTGCCCTTTAACCTTTTTCTCATTTCGTCGAGGTTGTTGACGTGTCGATCTTCGATTCCTGGTTGGATGTACGCAACCGTCTGCTCGCAAGCCCCGCTTTCCAGCGCTGGGCCTCGGCCTTCCCCTTGACCCGCCCGATCGCGCAGAAACGCGCGCGCGAGCTCTTCGACATCGTCGCCGGGTTCGTTTACTCGCAGATCTTGTTCGCGTGCGTGCGTCTGAAGCTGTTCGAGATCCTTGCGGAGGGTCCGCAGAGCGCGGACGCGCTGGCGAAGCGGATGGCGCTTCCGCCCGAAGGTGCGATTCGCCTGCTGCGCGCCGCGGGGAGTCTGCGGCTGGTCGCCGTGTGCGAGGACAAGCGCTACGCCTTGGGCGAGCTCGGCGCGGCCATGATCGGAAACCCCGGGATCGCCGCCATGGTCGAGCATCACGCGATGGTCTATTCGGATCTCGCCGATCCGGTCGCCCTGCTGCGTGGCGAGGTCGAGCGCACGGCCTTGTCGAGCTATTGGTCCTACGCGGCCAACACCGACGCGGCGAACGTGGACGAGCAGTCGATCGACGGCTACACGGCGCTCATGTCCGACAGTCAGTCTCTGATCGCCGGCGATGTGCTGGATGCCTATTCACTGAAGGGGCACAAGTGTCTGCTGGACGTCGGCGGCGGCGACGGCACCTTCCTGGTGACGGCAGCCAAGCGTTGGCCGCACCTGAAGGTCATCCTGTTCGATCTGCCCGCGGTCGCCGAGCGCGCGAAAGCCCGCTTCCAGCGCGAAGGGCTCGCCGATCGGGCCACTGCGGTCGGCGGCGACGTGATGCGCGATCCTCTGCCGGAGGGCGCGGATGTCGTCTCGCTGGTCCGGGTGCTGCACGATCACGACGATGACGAGGCGCTCGCGATCATCAAGGCCGCTCGGCGGGTCCTGCCGACCGGCGGAACCCTCTTGGTCGCCGAGCCGATGTCCGGCACGCCCGGCGCCGAGCCGATCGGCGACGCCTATTTCGGGTTCTATCTCCTCGCCATGGGCAGCGGGCGCCCGCGCACCCCGGTGGAGATCGACAACATGCTGCGGCTCAACGTCTTCGATCCGGTGCGTTTGGTGCCGACCGTGCGTCCGATCCTGACGCGCCTGTTGGCCGCGACAAGGATGGCATGAGGTCGGTAGGATGGAAAAGTCCGGCAGCTTCTGCCGGACGCGCTTGAGTTGGGTTAAACTCCGATGCCTTTGATTGTCACTGTCACTATCAGGGTCGAACATTGAACCTCGATACCCTCGCCGTCGTTCTCGATCAGCCTGAATCCCTTGCGCTCAAACCGCTGACGCTCACCCCGCCGGGCGACGCGGATGTCATGGTCGCGATCGAATGGAGCGGAATCAGCACGGGCACCGAGCGTTTGCTCTGGTCCGGGCGTATGCCGAGCTTTCCCGGCATGGGCTATCCCTTGGTACCCGGCTACGAGTCGGTCGGTCGTGTGACCTGGGCCGGCGATCGGTCGGGGCTCGAGATCGGCCAGCGCGTCTTCGTGCCCGGAGCGCGCTGCTACAACGAGGCGCGCGGTCTGTTCGGCGGAGCGGCCTCCCGGATCGTGCTCCCCGGCGAGCGTGCCGTGCCGGTCAGCGAGGTGCTCGGGGAGGATGCCGTGCTGCTCGCGCTGGCGGCGACGGCCTATCACGCGATCGGCGGCCTGAGTGCCGGCCCGGTCGACCTCGTCATCGGCCACGGCGTGCTGGGTCGACTGGTGGCGCGGATCGCGGCCTTGGCCGAGGGCGCTCGCCCCACGGTATGGGAGACGAACCCGGAGCGCACGCATGGCGCGGAAGGTCACGGCTACCAGGTCGTCGCGCCGGATCAGGATCATCGCACGGACTATCGGCGCATCTGCGATGTCAGCGGTGACTCGGGGATCCTCGATACCCTGATCGCACGCATGGCGCCGGGCGGGGAGGTCATCCTCGCTGGTTTCTACAGCCAACCCCTCTCATTCTCGTTTCCGCCGGCCTTCATGCGCGAGACCTGCATCCGGGTCGCCGCCGAGTGGCGTCCGCCGGATATGGTCGCGGTCAAGGAGCTGGTCGATTCGGGACGCCTGTCGCTCGACGGGCTCATCACCCATCGCGAGCCCGCGACCCGTGCCGATGAGGCCTATCGCACCGCGTTTAGTGACCCCAACTGTCTGAAAATGATCCTGGATTGGAGATCGATCTCGTGAGTGTATCCGTCAAGAGTCCCGCATTGGTGCCCGGGCGCCAATCGACCAAGGATCCGGTCGGCGCACCCTCGATCGCCACGCCCTCCATCAAGGAGACCCAGATCATCGCGATCTACGGCAAGGGCGGCATCGGCAAGAGCTTCACGCTGGCCAACCTCTCCTACATGATGGCGCAGCAGGGCAAGAAGGTCCTGTTGATCGGCTGCGACCCCAAGAGCGACACCACGACCCTGCTGTTCGGCGGCCGTGCCTGTCCGACCATCCTGGGGACCTCGGGTGAGAAGAAACGCGCCGGCGACAAGGTCGGCATCGGCGACGTCTGCTTCAAGCGCGACGGTGTCTTCGCGATGGAGCTGGGCGGTCCGGATGTGGGTCGGGGCTGCGGCGGTCGTGGCATCATCCACGGCTTCGAGCTGCTCGAAGGCATGGGTTTTCACGAGTGGGACTTCGACTATGTCCTGCTCGACTTCTTGGGCGACGTGGTCTGCGGCGGCTTCGGCCTGCCGATCGCGCGCGATCTCTGCCAGAAGGTGATCGTGGTCGGATCGAACGATCTGCAATCGCTCTATGTCGCCAACAACGTCTGCTCGGCGGTCGAGTATTTCCGCGGATTGGGCGGCAACGTCGGTGTGGCGGGCATGGTAATCAACAAGGACGACGGCACCGGCGAGGCGCAGGCCTTTGCCAAGGCCGTCGAGATCCCGATCCTGGCAACCATCCCGGCACACGACGAGATTCGCCGCATGAGCGCCAACTACGAGATCATCGGCCGCCCCGGCGACCGCTGGGGTCCGCTATTCGAAGAGTTGGCGACCAATGTCGCGCTGGCCCCGCCGATCCATCCCAAGCCGCTCGATCAAGACGGGCTCCTCGGGCTCTTCACGGGCGACGTGGTCGGTCGGCATGTGGTGCTCGAGCCGGCGCGGCCCGAGGATATGTGCAGTGCCGAGACCTTTAAGAAACCCTCGCTTGAGGTGATCTACGACGATGTCTAAGCCATCCGAGCGCGAAGGTCCGATCGGTGATCGCTCGGTCGACGCGGGGGAAGGCGGCTGTCACGGCGGTGCCGAGACCTTGCACGCCGCCGCGGTCGCCTCGGGAAACCGTGAGTTGCTGAAGCGCTACGCAGAGGACTATCCGAAAGGCCCGCACGATCAACCCCAGACCATGTGTCCGGCGTTCGGCGCCTTGCGGGTCGGGCTGCGGATGCGGCGCACGGCCATGGTGCTCGCAGGCTCGGGCTGTTGTGTCTATGGTCTGACCTTCACCTCGCATTTCTACGGCGCACGCCGCTCGGTCGGCTATGTGCCCTTCGATTCGGAGACCCTGGTCTCGGGTGCGCTCTTCGAGGACGTGCGCGAGGCGGTGCTCAAGCTCGCCGATCCGGATCACTACGATACCGTCGTGGTGATCAATCTCTGTGTGCCGACCGCCTCGGGCGTGCCGCTGCGTCTCTTGCCCAAAGAGCTCAACGGCGTGCGCATCCTCGGTATCGACGTGCCCGGGTTCGGGGTGCCGACCCATGCCGAGGCGAAGGACGTGCTCGCCGGTGCCATGCTGCACTATGCGCGGACCGAGGCCGAGCAAGGCCCGGTGCAGGCACCGCGCGGCGGGCGCAGCGAGCGGCCGACCGTGACCCTGCTCGGGGAGATGTTCCCGGCCGATCCGGTCGGCATCGGGATGATGCTCGAGCCCATGGGGCTGGCCCCCGGCCCGGTCGTGCCGACCCGCGAATGGCGCGAGCTTTACGGGGCGCTCGATTGTCGGGTCGCCGCGGCGATTCACCCTCAATACACCGCGAGTGCGCGCGAGTTTGCCCTGGCGGGTCGCCCCGTCGTCGGCTCGGCACCGGTCGGGTGCGAAGGCACCGCGAGCTGGCTCGACGCGATCGGAGCGGCCTGCGGGATCGCTCAAGACAAGGTCGATCTGGCCAAGAACAAGATCCTGCCGGCCATTGCCGGTGCCCTGTCGGGCAGTCCGATCAAGGGCCGAGTCACGGTCTCCGGTTACGAAGGCTCCGAGCTGCTGGTCGCGCGTCTGCTGATCGAGTCCGGCGCGGACGTGCCCTATGTCGGCACCGCCTGCGGGCGCACGCCTTGGTCGGAAGCGGATCTGGCTTGGCTGGAGTCGCGCGGCGTGCCGGTTCAGTTCCGTGCGTCCCTGGAGCAGGACATCGCGGCCGTGAAGGCGCTGGAGCCGGATCTCGCGATCGGCACCACGCCGGTCGTGCAGGCGGCCAAGGAGATGAGCATCCCGGCGCTCTATTTCACGAACCTCATCTCGGCGCGTCCGCTGATGGGGCCCGCGGGTGCCGGTTCTCTGGCGCAGGTCATCAATACGGCGCTGGCCAATCGGCATCGATTCACCGCCATGCGCAGCTTCTTCGAGGGCGTCGGCGCAGGAGAGACCTGCGGGATCTGGGATCAGCCGCCCGTGTCGGTCGCCGTGCCCGCCCCATCCTCAGTCGTCAAGCCGCTATGAGTCCGGTCACGAGGACGTTTTACCCATGTTGATCAACGACCTCGACCGCGCCGGCGGTTATTGGGGCTCCGTCTACGTCTTCGCAGCCATCAAGGGCCTGCAGGTCATCATCGACGGGCCGGTCGGCTGCGAGAACCTTCCTGTCACCGCCGTTCTGCACTATACGGACGGGTTGCCGCCGCACGAGCTTCCGGTTGTCGTCACCGGCCTGGGCGAGGAAGAGCTGGGCCAAAAAGGGACCGAGGAGGCGATGCGTCGCGCCTATGCGACCCTGGATCCGAAGCGGCCAGCCGTAGTGGTTACGGGCTCGATCGCCGAGATGATCGGCGGCGGCGTCACCCCGGAAGGCACCAATATCCATCGCTTTCTGCCGCGCACGATCGACGAGGATCAGTGGCAGAGCGCCAACCGCGCCATGTATTGGCTGTGGACTCAGTACGGTCCGAAGAAGGGCGCGATTCCGAAGGCCAAGCCGCGCAAGCCCGGCGAGCCGCCGCGCGTGAACATCATCGGACCCATGTACGGGACCTTCAACACCCCGTCCGATCTCGCCGAGATCAGGCGTCTGGTGGAAGGTATCGGCGCGAAGGTCAATCAGGTCTTCCCGCTGGGGAGCCATCTCGATCGAGTGCCCGAGCTGGTGAATGCAGAGGTCAACATCTGCATGTACCGCGAGTTCGGGCGCAGCCTCTGCGAGGCGCTCGAGCGGCCCTTTATCCAGGCCCCGATCGGTCTGCACAGTACGACCAAGTTCCTGCGCACCCTCGGCGAGCTGCTCGAGCTGGATCCCGAGCCGTTCATCGAGCAGGAAAAGCACACGACCATCAAGCCCATTTGGGACCTCTGGCGGTCGGTGACGCAGGATTTCTTCGGCACGGCCAGCTTCGGCGTCGTGGCTACCGACACCTATGCTCGAGGCCTGCGTCATTTTCTCGAAGACGAGCTGGGTCTGCCCTGTCATTTCGCCTTCTCGCGCAAGGCCGGCGTGAAGCCGGACAACGATGTCGTGCGCGAGGCGGTGCATCAAAAGACGCCGCTGATCGTCTTCGGAAGCTACAACGAGCGCATGTATCTGTCCGAGATCGGCGCCCGCGCGACCTATATCCCTGCGTCGTTCCCGGGCACCGTGATCCGTCGTCACACCGGCACGCCCTTCATGGGCTACTCGGGTGCTACCTATATCGTCCAGGAGGTGTGCAATGCCCTCTTCGACGCGCTTTTCAACATCATTCCGCTCGGGACCGATCTCGACAAGGTCGACGCCACTCCTGCGCGACTCCATCGCGAGCTGCCCTGGGACGAGGACGCCCTCGCGGCATTCGATCGCATCGTCGATTCCCAGCCTGTGCTGGTGCGCATCTCGGCCGCCAAGCGCCTGCGCGATGCCGCCGAGCGCGCCTCACGCAATGCAGGGGATGAGCGGGTGACTCTCGATCGCGTGGTCGAGGCCCAGCGCTCGGTCTAGCGACCGGCCCTCTTGTTGGTCGCCAGTCACGAGTACTTCACGGCAGATGTGTCTGGACCGTTCGTTGTCGTAATCGAACATCGATACGACGACAACGACAACGATCTCGGAATCTCTGCACTGCGCCACTAGGCTCGTGGGGAGCCGGGCGGCGCGTCGCGTCGCGTCGCGTCGCCCAGATTCACACCTCGTCAGGTCGGCCGGCGACGCCTCGTTTGCTTCCCCGTTGCCGCGCTCTTCTTCAGTCTGCCGTTTCCGCCGGCTCGAAATTCTCGCCGTCACGCCTTGGGTCCCTGTTTTCACGGCCGTTTCTCCAGTGCCACCGTGCACTTGGGGGCGGCATGACCTCTGTTCGTTGTCCGGGCGCAGCTGCGGCGCAAAAGAGGTGTAAATGTAGATTGACATCTACGTCAGTCAAGCTAGACTGACACCTAATCCAGTCACCCTGCAAGGCTTTCGTACCGGACCCGTGAGACCCGACCTGAACAATCCGCGATTCGACGTTCCGAGCTTCTCGCAGGTTACGTCGCGCAAGACTCCCTCGGAGGTCGAGGTCCACGGGCGAGGTGTTTCGCCGGGTGCTGGCGAGTTTCGCTTGTCGAACGGAGCGAATGCCCCGCGCGACATGAATTGCCCGTCCCTTTATTCGGGACGATGGAGTCGAGTGGCTGGTCGGGCGTTTCGAGCAGCTTCTCCGTCGCGGTCTATTGGTCCGCGACGAAACCCTTGCCGCACGGGGTCGGTGCGGCGTCACTTAGGTTCATCTCCTACTGGAGGATCGATCAATGGCTGAAAACACCAGCATGTCCGGCATGACCGAAGAAGAAGCGAAAGAGTTCCACGGGATCTTCGTGCAGAGCATGACCACGTTCTTCGGAATCGTGATCGTTGCACACATCCTGGCGTGGCTGTGGCGCCCCTGGCTGTAGCAAAAACCAATTCGGCGCTGGCGCCCGAGGGTGCCGGTCGCACGGTCATCTAACTCGTCCTGACTCCAGGAGAAATAAATATGTTCTCGACCGAAAGCTTGTGGAAAATTTGGCTGATCATGGATCCGCGTCGCATCCTGGTCGCCCTCTTTGCATTCCTGATCGTCCTTGGTCTAGCCATTCACATGATTCTGCTCAGCACTGCAGATTTCAACTGGCTCGAAGACGGCGTCCCCGCCAAGTCCGCAGTCAGTCAGATGCAAGTGACGCCGGTTGTGCCGCAAAGGCAATAGCGTCCTTTACGGGGGTGGCAGGGGAGGCTGGACCCATTGGCCAGGCCCCACCTACCGCCGACAGTGCTAAGAGGAGGCAGCCGAATCGGATGCCTCCCCAGCAGAGGATTTTACGATGGCCATGCTCAGTTTTGAGAAAAAATACCGCGTCCGTGGCGGGACGCTGATAGGGGGAGACCTATTCGACTTCTGGGTGGGGCCGTTCTATGTCGGCTTCTTCGGAGTCTCGGCGTTCTTCTTCGCATTGTTAGGTACGCTCTTGATCGTCTGGGGCGCCACCCTCGGTCCGACGCCTGAGCTGCAGACGTTCAATCTCTGGCAGATCAGCATCGCTCCCCCGGATCTCAGCTACGGCCTAGGAATGGCTCCGCTTGATCAGGGCGGTCTTTGGCAGTTCATTACACTCTGCGCGATCGGGGCATTCGTCTCCTGGGCGTTGAGGCAGGTCGAGATTTCCCGCAAGCTCGGAATCGGTTTCCACGTCCCCTTCGCCTTCAGTTTCGCGATCGGTGCCTTTGTGACGCTCGTGGTGATTCGTCCCATCTTGATGGGCGCGTGGGGTCATGGCTTCCCGTACGGAATCATGAGCCACTTAGACTGGGTTTCGAATGTGGGTTACCAATACCTGCACTTCCATTACAACCCGGCCCATATGCTCGCGATCACTTTCTTCTTCACCACATGTCTGGCGCTGGCGATGCACGGCTCCCTGATCTTGTCGGTGACCAATCCCGCGAAGGGCGAGCCGGTCAAGACCGGTGAGCACGAGAACACCTTCTTCCGGGATCTGATCGGCTACTCCGTCGGCGCACTTGGTATCCATCGCCTGGGTTTGTTCCTGGCGCTGAGCGCAGTCTTCTGGAGCGCCGTCTGCATCGTGATCAGCGGACCCTTCTGGACGCGCGGCTGGCCGGAATGGTGGAACTGGTGGCTTGAGCTTCCGCTCTGGTAGGGTCTAGGAGACAACAATGGCTGAATATCAGAACATTTTTACAAGCGTGCAGGTGCGCTCTCCGGCTTACCCCGGAACGCCCATGCCGAAAGGCAATCTGCCGCGTCTCGGCAAGCCGATCTTCTCCTACTGGGCAGGTAAGATCGGCGATGCTCAGATTGGCCCCATCTATCTCGGGTTCACCGGTGTTGCATCCTTGCTCTTCGGCTTCATCGCCATCGAGATCATCGGCTTCAACATGGCGGCTTCCGTAAATTGGAGCCCGATGGAGTTTCTGAAGAACTTCTTCTGGCTGGCGCTTGAGCCGCCACCGCCGTCCTACGGCCTCAGTATCCCTCCTTTGGGTGATGGCGGCTGGTGGTTGATCGCCGGTTTCTTTCTGACCACGTCCATCATTCTTTGGTGGATCCGGACCTACAAGCGGGCTGCGGATCTGGGTTTGAGTCAGTGGCTGTCTTGGGCGTTCGCGGCGGCGATCTTCTTCTATCTGAGCCTGGGTTTCATTCGCCCGGTTTTGATGGGTAGTTGGGCGGAGGCGGTACCTTTCGGTATCTTCCCCCACCTCGACTGGACGGCGGCCTTCTCGATTCGGTACGGGAACCTTTATTACAACCCGTTCCACATGCTCTCGATTGCCTTCCTGTATGGCTCGGCCCTGCTGTTTGCCATGCACGGTGCGACCATCCTCGCCGTGAGCCGGTTCGGTGGCGATCGCGAGATCGACCAGATTACGGATCGCGGCACGGCAGCGGAGCGCGCAGCTCTCTTCTGGCGCTGGACGATGGGCTTCAATGCCACGATGGAATCGATTCATCGCTGGGCTTGGTGGTTCGCGGTCTTGACCGTCATCACCGCCGGCATCGGGATTCTCCTGACCGGTACCGTGGTCGACAACTGGTATCTGTGGGCCGTGAAGCATGGTGTTGCTCCCGTCTATCCGCTTGATGGCGCTACGGATCCGACGCTGTTGCAGGGGGTTTCGCAATGAAGATGGCTAATTACACGTCGATCCCGCTGGCCGCTATTGTCGCTTCGGTTTTTGTTGCCGGCTGTGAAGCGCCGCCTCCCGAGACCGTCCAATTGGGTTACCGCGGTCTTGCGATGGAGCACGTCCAGAACCCCGGTGATCTGGCTAGCAGCTATAAGGCGAACCAGCCTCCCGAGGTGATTCCGGCGGCACCGCCCGGCGGACCGAAGGTCTCCGAAGTCTATGAGAATGTCCAGGTCCTGAGCGATCTCACCGTTGCGGATTTCACCCGTCTGATGGTGGCCGTAACGACTTGGGTCTCTCCGGAGCAGGGTTGCAACTATTGCCACGTTCCCGGCAATTGGGCTTCGGACGACATCTATACGAAAGTCGTATCGCGTCGCATGTTCCAGATGACGCAACAGGCCAATTCCGCATGGAAGGACCATGTCGCGGCTACGGGCGTCACCTGCTATACCTGTCATCGCGGTAAGCCGGTGCCGGAGTATGTCTGGACGACCGATCCGGGTCCGAATCTGCCGTCCGGCGTGTCGCCGACAGGGCAGAACATCGCGTCATCGACGGTTGCCTATGCGTCTTTGCCGTTCGATCCTTTCACGCCATTCCTCGATCAGGCCAACGAGATCCGGGTGATCGGCGATGCGGCCCTGCCGAGCGGCAACTTGGCTTCGATCAAGCAAGCGGAGTGGACCTATGGCTTGATGATGCAGATCTCCGATGCGCTCGGCGTCAACTGCACCTTCTGCCACAACAGTCGGTCGTTCTTTGCCTGGGATCAGAGTACCCCGCAGCGCACCACCGCCTGGTATGCGATCCGGCATGTGCGTGAGATCAACCAGGAATACATCTGGCCGTTGAACGAGGTGTTGCCCGAGACACGTAAGGGTCCGCTGGGCGATCCCTACCGCGTGAGCTGCGCGACCTGCCATCAGGGCGCCTATAAGCCGCTTTACGGTGCTCAGATGCTCAAGGACTACCCCGCACTTGCAGGTCCGACCCTGATTGCGGCGCCCGAGGAAGCGGCTCCGGTCCAGCCCGCGGCAGAAGCAGCGCCTGCGGTCCAGCCGAAGCAGTTGTAATGACCTCGGCCGGCTCGGCTGGCCGTTAAGGCAAGGAGGCCAAAGGCAGCGCCGGATTCCGGTCCGGCGCACGTCGGGTGAGATGGTTCAGCAGGCCGTGCCCTTCCCTGGCTTTGATCGGGCAGAGGGGCAACGATTAACAACGGCCCAACGGGCATTTGCTGATACAGCAGCACCCCTCTGATAGTCACTGGAGTATACAGATGCATAAAATTTGGCAGATCTTCGATCCGCGCAGAACGCTGGTTGCTTTGTTCGGTTTCCTGATGGTGCTCGGGCTGTTGATCCATTTTATCCTGCTCAGCACGGCAGACTTCAACTGGCTGGGCGATGGCGTTCCTGCCTACACGGGACAGGCCGCAGTCGTGACGCCTGCCTCTCAGATGGCTCCACTGCCGGCTGGCCGTTAGTCGGAAGGCGTTTAGTCCGGTGCACGTGTCCGAGTGATGGCCCTAAAGGGTTCGATAGGACGCGGGTACTCCACTGTGGTCCCCGCCGCGGGGAAGATCGCGGTAACGGCCAAATGGCCAAAACATGACAAGTGAGGGTAATTCCATGGCTGAAGCAAAAAGCATGACCGGTCTGACCGAAGAAGAGGCGAAGGAGTTTCACGGCATCTTCGTGCAGAGCATGACCGGGTTCTTCGGCGTCGTTATCGTCGCCCATATCCTCGCCTGGCTCTGGCGCCCCTGGCTGTAGTCGAGCGCAGTAGACTCGCGATGGATTCCGACGGGAGGAGCGCAGCGATCTGCACCGTCCCGCTTTACGTCTTTAGGAGATAAACTCATGCACAAAATTTGGCAGATCTTCGATCCGCGCAGAACGCTGGTTGCTTTGTTCGCATTCCTGATGGTGCTCGGGCTGTTGATTCACTTCATCCTGCTCAGCACGGCCGACTTCAACTGGCTGTCCGACGGCGTGCCCGCCTCCGGTAAGGCTGCCGCTGTGACGCCTGCGGCACAGATGGCTCCCCTGCCTGCCGGCCGTTAGATCAGGCCGCGAGTTGCGATCTCGGGCGGGCGGCATGCAACGCCGGCCCCGCCCCTGATCGCAGCGTCCGAAGCTCAACGTATGTTTTTCCCCTGCGAAACAATCCTCCTGCGCACGGCCGCACCGATCGAGATCATCGATGTCACGGCAACAGTCCGAACCGCCTTCCAAGAAAGCGGTGTCGTTCAGGGCCAAGTGACCCTATTCTCGCCTCACACGACCGCATTCGTGTGCTTGAACGAAAAAGAGCATATGTTGCAGCGCGACATGCTCGACTTCCTTCACCGCCTCGTTCCCGCCGACTCGGATTTTCGTCACAATCGCGACCCGGTCGACGGTCGCCTCAACGCGCATTCCCACCTTCTTGGACTCTTTATGAACGCCTCGGAGACCATCCCGGTTGCCGATGGACAACTGCTCCTCGGTGGATGGCAATCGATTTTTTTCATTGAATTGGACGGCCCGCGCGACGAGCGTCGGCTTCTGATGCAGATCATCGGAGAGCAATAGCGGATGACGGCAGCCGATCTCGAAGGGTTTTTCGCGGATGCGGATACCCTGGATCCCGACGCCTATCTGCGTCTCGACTATTACATGGAGTGCCGGGGAGACCCGCGCGTTGCAGTCGCACACTTCTGCTCGGAGCAGTCGACCGCCCAGTGGCGCCGGGTCGGCTCGAGCGAGGATTTGCGCGGGGAATTCGGTGCGAAGGTCGTCCATCTCGCCGTCGATGCGACCCTGCCGGACTTCAGCTACGGGCTGAAGGCGCCGGGTGAGGGCAAGATTCATGCGTGTCGTGTCCGCATCGCCCATCCCCATCGTAACTTCGGTCCTCGTATTCCCAACCTCTTGAGTGCGGTCTGCGGCGAAGGCACCTTCTTCTCGCCGGGCGCCCCTGTCGTGAAGTTGCTCGACATTCATTTCCCGGATGCCTATTTGAGCCATTTCGACGGGCCGCGCTACGGTGTCGAAGGTTTCCGTGACCTGCTCGGGGTCTACGACCGCCCGATCTTCTTCGGGGTCATCAAGCCCAATATCGGATTGCCGCCGGAGGATATGGCCGAGCTTGGTCTCCAGGGATGGCTGGGCGGACTGGATGTCGCCAAAGACGACGAGATGCTTTGCGATACCGATTGGTGTAGCCTCGAGCGACGCTCCGCGCTGTTGGGCGCCGCCCGGCGTAGCGCGGAGGCGCAGACGGGCACGCCGAAGGTCTACCTGGCCAACGTGACCGACGAGGTGGATCGGTTGAGCGATCTGCACGACGTGGCCGTCGGCAACGGTGCCAATGCCCTACTCGTGAACGCTCTTCCGGTGGGCTTGAGTGCCGTTCGGATGCTGGCGCACCACACCCGAGTGCCCTTGGTGGCGCATTTCCCGATGCTCGCGGCGCTGAGTCGGTTGGAGCATTTCGGCATCAGCTCGCTGGTCATGACCAAGCTGCAGCGACTTGCCGGATTCGATGTCGTCATCATGCCGGGCTTCGGCGGGCGAATGTTCATGTCGGATGCGGAGGTGTGTCGCAACGCCGCGGCCTGCCTCGAGCCGATGGGCGCTCTGCGCCCGAGTCTGCCGGTGCCCGGCGGAAGCGATTGGGCCGGGACGCTGAAGCGGGTTCACGACACGCTCGGAACGCGTGATTTCGGCTTCGTGCCGGGACGCGGGGTCTTCGGGCACCCGATGGGGCCGCGCGGCGGTGCCGCGAGCATTCGTCAGGCGTGGGACGCCATCGCTGCCGGCATCCCGATCGAGGATCACGCCCGGCATCATGCCGAGCTGCGTGCCGCGATCGACACCTTCGGTTGCAGTGCCTGAGCCGCATGACGGCGACGTCCCGATGAGATGTTTCGTTGGAGGTCATCCTTGAGTGCCCGAATCGTACCGCCGCTTGCAGCCGAAGCTCTGGAGCGCGCAGCGCAGCGCGACGCCTGCGAGCAGGTGATCTTGGTCGACGACCGTGACCGCACCCTCGGGTGTGCCGGCAAGATCGATGCGCATCGTGACGGTCAACTGCACCGTGCCTTCTCGATCCTGGTCTTCGATGCGGCCGACCGGCTCCTGCTGCAGCGACGCGCCGATGCCAAGTATCACTTCGCGACGCGTTGGTCCAATACCTGTTGCGGTCATCCCAGGCCGGACGAGCCGACGACGCAGGCCGCAGGCCGTCGCCTGAAGGAAGAGTTCGGAATCCGCGTGCCGCTCGTGGAGCGCACCCAGCTCGTCTACCGTGCCGAGGACCAAGCATCGGGTCTGATCGAGCATGAGTATCTCCATGTCTTCTTCGGCGTTTACGCCGGGGATCCGCGGCCTGATCCATCCGAGATCGGTGCCTGGCGATGGATGTCCGTCCCGGCCATCCATCGCGCTCTGGCGCGTCGCCCCGAGTGGTTTACGCCCTGGTTCGGCCTGCTGATGAAACGTCTGTTTCCGCGCTGAATCGGCTGCCGACGGGTCGGTTCGCCGAATGAGACGCTCGAACAGACGAGCTTGACCGAGACCGGCCTGGTGATCGGCCGAGCGAGCCCCAACCCTTCCCCGGATCGCGGCAACCTACCATCGGTTGCACCGGAATGCGATCGGCTTCCGGTGCACGACCGACCGCCGTGAATCGCTGCACACCCCGCAGACGTTTCGCCCGCCCGCCGAGCGTGCGTATCATGTCGATCGCCTTCCCGAGCTTTCCCGATATCAGCCATGGCCCCCGAACAACCGCTCGACGCCCCTTCGCGGACGACACCCGAAACCCATCAGCGCGGACACGATAAGGTTTCGCGTATCCCGATCAAGATCGAACCCGCGACCGAGATCCTCCGCAAGCCCGCGTGGATCCGGGCCAAGGCGCCTGTCGGAGCGGGCGTCAACCGGATCAAGAGTCTGTTGCGCAAAGGCAAACTGGCGAGCGTCTGTGAAGAGGCGATGTGCCCGAATCTGGGCGAGTGCTTCAATCACGGCACCGCGACCTTCATGATCCTGGGCGACATCTGCACGCGGCGCTGCCCCTTCTGCGACGTCGCGCACGGGCGTCCGCAGCCTGTCGATCCGGACGAGCCGCGACATCTGGCCGAGTCGATTGCGGCCATGGGTCTTCGCTATGTGGTGATCACATCGGTGGACCGCGACGATCTTCGCGACGGCGGAGCCGCGCATTTCGCGGCCTGCCTGGCCGCGGTTCGCGAGTGCAGTCCGACGATCAAGCTCGAGGTCCTAGTGCCCGATTTCCGCGGCCGTGAGGGGCTCGCGCTCGCGCAATTCGTGGGAGCCGGGGTGCCGGACGTCTTCAACCATAATCTCGAGACGGTTCCGCGGCTCTATCGAGAGGCGCGCCCGGGGGCGGACTATGCGGGCTCGTTGCAGTTGCTCGCCGCCTTCAAGGCGGTTCATCCCGGCGTGCCGACCAAGTCGGGGTTGATGCTCGGACTCGGGGAGACGCGCGAGGAGGTCGAGGAGACCCTGCGTGATCTGCGCACGCACGGTTGCGACATGCTCACCTTGGGTCAGTATCTTCAGCCCAGTCGCGATCACCTGCCCGTGAAGCGCTATTGGACCCCGGACGAGTTCGAAGACCTCGGGCGCTTCGCCGAGTCGATCGGGTTCTCCAACGTCGCGAGCGCTCCCATGGTGCGCTCCTCTTACCACGCCGATCGTCAGGCGAGCGAGATCTTCGACGGCTTGGAGTCGGAGCAGGTCTGACGGCTGGCCGCCGAGAACCCGGGATGGATGGCGCGCCGGCACCGGCGCGCCGAGTGCCGTTGTGCCGAGCCGTGCGAGGCAAAACCAACCGTCGGCGCAAGTTGTGCTTCCTATCGTCAGCACAACTGACTACGGGCATAGTAGTTCCGGAATCCCTTTAGTCTTCCGTCGGCAGATGGTCGCTGTAACGTTCCATCAGATAACAGAGACAATCCTGTCGGATGACGACCTGGTTGCTCGTCAGCATCGAGGGCATGACGGGTTGTCGTAGCCGCAGCTCTTGGTCTTCGACGTGGAAGTAGCGCTCGCCGACATCCCTTCCGTGCTCGTCGCGCACGTCCAGACCGATCCCCAAGCCCGGAGCGATGCGACCGAAGGCCATGCCTCGGGGCAGCTCGCAGAAGTTGAGATGTTCCAAGGCCGGATTGAGCTGAAGGTCGGCCTCTTCCGGAGAGAATCCGAACCCCACATCCTCGCGGACCTTCACCTGAGCAACCGTGTGGAAGAGATCGATATCTTGCGGCGCGACCGGATGGGGCGAGATGCGTGCGAGATGCAGCGCGGCCTCGATGAAGCTGCGGGCATGCTCGATCCCCTGCTGCTCTCCCACCTTGCCGCATTCCACCGTGACGGACGGGCACAGCTTGGCCATGGCGAGCGACTGCACGCCGGTCGGTCGGGTGAAATAGACGACGATGCGTCCGAACAGATTGGCGAGGTTCAGAAACCGGTTGTCGATCCGTTTCACGCAGGCGTAATGCGGATTCGAGCCCGTGTTGTTGTGGATGTCCAGGCTGGCGAAGAGTCCGCGTTCGGCCATGATGCGCACGACTTCCGCCATCAGGTCGTGCTCGGGGGTGTGCGCGCGATCGGTGCCGGGCCAGACTCGGTTGTAGTCCGGTTGTCCGGGCAGACGGCGCACCCCTGATGCCGCCGCGCTCACGTTGCCGATGAAGATGCTGAGCGCCCGCGGTAGGCGCAGCTCGCCGAAGCGTTCGAGCCGTTCGCGCAGCAAAGCGCGGATCGCCTCCCACCCGACCGTCTCGTTGCCGTGCATGAGCACCGACACGAAGAGCGCGGGCTCGCGAGCGCCGGGCAGATGGATCAATGTCGGCGCGCCGAGCAGCCGATCCAGCTCATGGCTTTCGGCCTCGAGGAGGCCTTCCGGAAGATCATCGAGCTCTTGCAGCATGGCGTCTTGATCGTCGATTCGGGAGTGGGTTGAAAGGTCGCTCGGTATGCGGTCGAGCCTGTCGTGATTCGTTGGAGGGATCCGTGGGTTCGGCACGATCCGATCAGCCGAGCAAGGCCCACTCGTGTACCGGCCGCCCCGTGTCTTGCTGTTCCAGGTAGGCGGCGGTCAGGCCGGCCATGTCGGGGCCATGACGGGCGACCCAGGCGCGTTGCCAACCGGCGCCGGTTCGGCGCGTTTCGAGCCGTCGCTCGACGATGCCGAGCCAATGTGCGATCTCCGTCGGGTCGATGCCCGCAGCCAGCAGCCCGCGCCGCGCTCGGGGCAAGAGATCCTCTCGGAGGATGCGTGTGACCGGAAGCATCGCGCCGTCGAGCCACTGAATCCGGGCATCCAGTCCTTCGCGTGCACAGGCATAAAAGGCCGCGCGGGTGTGCAGGAAGGGGATCCGCGATTCCGGTGGCTCGGGTTGATCGGCTAGATCGCGCACGGCACCGAGATACAAGGCCGCATTGGCGATCATGTCCGACACCGTCGGGCCGGCCGGAACGACACGGTGCTCGATGCGCAGATGCGGTCGCCGTGCCGCATCGAAGCCGATCAGCGGGCGGTTCCAACGCCAAATGGTACCATTGTGAAGACACAGATGGGCCAACGCCTGCGGCTCCTCCTCCATGAGGTGCGGGAGCAGGACCGGATAGCGCTCCAGGTTCGCGCGAAAGGTCTCCATGATGGAACGCTCGGCAAACCGGAAACCGAAGCTCACGCGTTCCTGCAGGATGGGGCCGCCCGGGGAGACCGCCTGCTCGAACAGCGGGATCCGGGTCTCGTCCCAGAGGTCGTGTCCGAAGAGATAAGGCGAGTTGGCCGAGATGGCGACCATGGGGCCGCTGATGATCTTCGATGCGTTGTAGACGCGCGCCGCTTCCTTCGGGGTCACCTTGAGGTGGATCTGAAACGAGGTCGCGGCGGCCTCCAACATGACATCGTGCCACTCCAGCGCGAGATGGTCGCGTCCCGCGATCTCGAGCCTCAGGGGGCGGTCGTGCCGCAGGGCGAAGATTTGGTCGTTCAGCGCTCGGTAACGCTGTCGCGGTGTCATCGCGCCGAGGCTCAGATGCTGCGGGCGCACGGTCGGTAGGATGCCGATCGTCAAGAGACGCGTCCCCAGTGTCTGAGCCATGCGGTCGCATCGTTGCAGCGTCGCGGTCAGCTCGGTCGCGAGTCGAGACAGACAGTCGCCCGTCAGCGGCATCGGGGAGCCGTTGATCTCCGCGTTGAACGTCGCGAGCTCCGCGACCACCAAGGGGTCATTCAGACCCGCAAGCAGCGATTCGACCTCGGGTGCCGGATCCAGGCGAGGATCCACGAGCCAAGCCTCCAGCTCGAATCCGGCGGTCGGCTCGGAGACCTCGAACCGATCGGAGTCGAGCCAGTCCTCCAAGAGCGCCGTCTCCTCGTGCAGCCGATTGGCGAATTCGACGAAGTCCTGCTCGGTGAAATGCGCCCCCGCAATCTCTTGGCCCATCCCTTGTCCCCCGTGACGGTTGACTTAGGTTTCATTATGGTCCGCTCGCGGGCCGTTCGATAGGCGATGCGGGGTGCGATCACTCCCGCAGGAGCCGATCCAGCTCGGCGAGTCGCTCCGGCGTGCCGATGTCGAGCCAGTGTCCGCGGTGATGCGCTCCGCCGACCCGGCCCCGCGCCATTGCGTCTCGAAGCAGCGGTGCCAGCGCAAAGGCCCCCGGGCGACACCCTGCGAACAGGCTCGGGCTGTAGACGCCGACTCCGCTGAAGGTCAGACGGCTACGTCCTTCGGCGTGGCCTCCCTCGGCGTGGACCCGGCCGCCCGTCAAGGCGAAATCGCCGCTCGGGTGGTGCGGCGGGTTGTCGACCAACACCAGGTGAGCGAGGTCGCTCCCCGAGAGGTGCAGGCCGATCGGATCGATATCGGACCAGATGTCGCCGTTGATCACGAGGAAGGGGTCCGGACCAAGAAGCGGTAGGGCTTTGAAGATGCCGCCGCCGGTCTCCAGGGCCGTTTGCTCGGGGGAATAGCGGATGCGGACGCCGAATCGACTGCCGTCACCCAGTGCCGCCTCGATCTGTTCGCCGAGATGGGCGTGGTTGATCACGATGTCCCGGATGTCGGCCGCGGCCAGACGTTCCAGATGATATTGAATCAATGGGCGACCGCCGGCTTCGAGCAGGGGCTTGGGGACACGATCGGTCAGGGGGCGCATTCGATTGCCGCGGCCGGCGGCGAGGATCATCGCCTTCATAAGAGCGGGCAGACTGTTGTGGGGGTGTCTCCAAGATACACCAGAAGATCCATCAGCCGGCGTCGCCGGGGTCGTCGACTCGATCGGGATCCTGCGGCTCGAACGCAGCGGACGGCCGGTTTGGACGCCCGCCGTTGCCGTGGTAGCCTTTTCGCGCCCTGTCGGCCAACGAGGTGAGCGAGCGTCTTCGTCGTGTTCAAGATTATCTCCTTCAATATCAACGGAATTCGTGCGCGACCCCATCAGCTCGAAGCGATCAAGGCTGCCCATGATCCGGATGTCCTTGGCCTGCAGGAGTGCAAGGTCGCCGACGACTCCTTTCCGGTCGATCTGGTGCGGCGGCTTGGGTTTGCGACGCACTTCCACGGCCAGAAGTCGCACTATGGTGTCGCGCTCTTGAGCAAGGTCGAGCCGCTTGCAGTCATTAAAGGCTTTCCGGGGGACGCCGAGGACGCTCAGCGTCGCGCCATCATCGGCCGCTATCCCTTACCCGGCGGGGGCGAGATCACGGTCATCAACGGCTACTTTCCGCAGGGCGAGAGCCGTGACCACCCGATCAAGTTCCCGAACAAGCGCAAGTTCTATGCGGATCTCACGGCCTATCTTCGCGACTTCTGCACGCCCGATCAGAACCTCGTCGTGCTGGGCGATATGAATGTCGCGCCGCTCGACCTGGATATCGGCATCGGGGCGGACAACGCCAAGCGCTGGCTGCGCACCGGCAAATGCAGTTTTCTCCCGGAGGAGCGCGAATGGCTCGAGACCTTGACCGATTGGGGTCTGGTCGACGCCTATCGCGCGGTGCACCCCGAGGTCGACGACCGCTTCAGCTGGTTTGATTATCGCTCGCGCGGCTTCGAGCGTGACCCCAAGCACGGGCTGCGGATCGATCATCTATTGGTGACCACGCCCCTGCGCGAGCGTCTGCTGGACGCCGATATCGACTATGCCATTCGCGGGATGGAGAAGCCCTCGGACCATTGTCCGGTCTGGGCGCGATTCGATCTCTGAGTCCGCCTTCGAGGTCGAACGGCGATTCGCATCCGGGCAAGCATCTTTACTCAATCAACACGGCGATCCTGATGCCTCACATCATGTCCCGAAAACCTGCTTCGGCAAGAGCACTCACGCGATGACGGCGCATCAGCCGATCGGCGTCTTCGACTCGGGTGTCGGCGGTCTATCGGTCCTGCGCGAGATCCGTCGCGCGCTGCCGCACGAAGATCTGCTCTATGTCGCCGACTCGGCCTATGCGCCTTACGGCGATCAGTCGGCCGATGCGATCGAGCTGCGCGCCGTTGCGGTCACCGAGCAGCTGATCGCTCGCGGGGCGAAGGCGATCGTCGTGGCCTGCAATACGGCGACCGGTGCCGCGGCCCGGGTGCTCCGGACCCGGTATTCGGTGCCGGTGATCGCCATGGAGCCTGCCGTGAAGCCGGCCATCGACCGGACCCGCTCGGGCGTGATCGGTGTTCTGGCCACGCGACAGACCCTGGCGAGCCACACCTTCAAGCAGCTGCTCGCGCGCATGGGGGAGGGGCCGGAGATTCTCCTCCAGGCGTGTCCGGGTCTGGTCGAGCGGGTCGAGGCCGGGGACCTGGAGGGCGAAGGCACGCGAGCCCTGTTGGCGGCCTACGTCGAGCCGCTCTTGGCGCAGGGTGCCGATACCCTGGTCCTGGGCTGCACCCATTATCCGCACCTTGGTAGGCTGATCGCGGAGATTGCAGGATCCCGGACGACCGTGTTGGACTCCGGGGCTGCCGTTGCGCGGCAGGTTCATCGCCGTCTGGCCGAGGTTGGTCTGCTCGCACCGCCCGGCCGCGTGGGAACCGAGCGTTTCTGGACGAGCGGCGAGCCGGGCACGGTCGCTGCGGTGATGGAACGGCTCTGGGGCGCACCGCTGGAGCTCTATCCCTTGACCCGGGAGGCGGCGACACCGCTTTTCGGAGAGGGTGAGGCCCTCGTCGTTCAAGGCGCCGGGTGCAGCCGATGATGTCCCTCGGCTTGCAACCTCGTTGCGGAGACATCATGCGTGGAAAAATGAGAGTCCGAATCGCCGCGATCGTCACCCTTCTCCTCGCTGCGTTTGCTTCGCCGGGTGTCTTCGCCGACGAGCCGTGCCTCAAGATGGTGTTCGGGCGTTATTGTTTGGGCGGAGACGTCGGGCCGCTGTTGCAGGCCGTTCCGCCTCCGCTCGTGCGCCAGGAGCAGGATGCGAGTCTGGCCTTGGTGTTCGTCGATGGCCCGGACCGCCTCTATGTGCTCGCCTTCAACCGCCAGATCTACAAGGTCGTGCGTGCCTTCGGCGTCTCCACACAACTGCGCTACGAGGAGACCTATGCCGCCTTGCGCGACATCTACGGTCCCGGCGAAGACCGCAGCCGCTTCTCCCCCGATGCGACCACGCCCGGGCGCCGTCTGGTCGCGATCCGTCGCGGTGAGGGGGTCGCCATGCATGTCTGGACGCCGTCGCCGACCTGGCGCATCGAGCTGTCCTGGACGCGCGAGATGGGCCTCGCGCTCGCTTACGTCGCCACCGAGATCAACGCCGCACGCGCCGCGCAGATCGACCGGGGCCTCTGAGCCCGGACCCGGTCGTTTCAGTCACGGCTGTCGGGTCACCGATCCGTCGGCCGCCCGACCAGCGCGAGTCCGCCGTCGTCCAATCCGGCAAGCACGATCTTGACGAGCTGGTTGCCGTCGATCGCGGTCTCGTGCGTCGCGACCTGTACCGGCAGATAGTTGGGGCTGTAGCCGAATCGCGTCTCCCGGCGCTCGCCGTCGGGGTTGCCCTCGCAGAGGATCTCGACTGACTTGCCCATCTGCTCGCGCAGGACCGCCGTGCGCATGCGCAGCGCGAGGTCCTTCAGAGCGATCAAGCGCCGATGCTTGATCCGGCTATCGACCTGGCCCGGCATCTCGGCCGCTCGGGTTCCTGCCCGAGGCGAGTAGGCAAAGGCATGGATGTGGCCGAATCGCATCGACCCGGCGAAGGCGAGCGTCTCGTCCCAGTCCTCCTCGCTCTCGCCGGGGAAGCCGACGATGATGTCGGTCGTGATGTTGAGGTCCGGCACGCGCGCGCGACCCTGCTCGACCAGGCGCGCGAACTCGGCCGTCTTGCAGCGCCGCGCCATGCGTCGCAGGACGCTGTCCGAGCCGCTTTGCAGCGGCAGGTGCAGATGCGGCATCAGGCGCGGATCCTCGAAACATCGCCAGAACGCATCGCCGAGATCCCAAGGTTCCAACGAGCCGATGCGTAGACGCGGGATCCCGGTCTCGCCGAGGATGCGCGCGATCAGGTCCGATAGCGTGCTGTCCGAGTCGCTGCCGTATCCGCCGAGATGCACGCCGGTCAGGACCACCTCGCGGATGCCCTGCTCGACCAGTCGTTCGATTGCGCCGATGATCTCGGCAGGGGTCCGGCTGCGCTCGGCACCTCGCGCGACGGTGGTGATGCAGAAGGTGCAGCTGTAGCGACAGCCGTCTTGGATCTTGATGAAGGCACGCTGACGTCCCCGCGCGAAGAGTGCTCCGGCGGCATCGTTTGCAGCCGTCTCGGGCATGGCCGGAAGGCTCAGGGTGGCGAGCGCGATCTCGACCAAACGGTCCTTGTCGCGATTGGCGACGATTAAATCAACGCCGGACTCTGCCGAGACGGCGCTGTCCCCGAGCGTGGCGAGACAGCCGCTTACGATCAGCCGCGCCCCGGGATTGGCGCGTTGGCTACGCCGCAGGACCCCGCGCGATTTGCGCACCGCCTCCTGTGTGACGGCGCAGGTGTTGACGACGACCAGATCGGCCGGGGCGCTCGCGTCGACCACGCGAAAACCCGCGTCCCGAAAACGCTCGGCCCACTCCTCGGATTCGGCCTCGTTGAGCCGGCAGCCGAGCGTCGTAATATGGACGCGACGACCGAGGCTTACGGCGAGCCCATCTTCATCGGGTCCGATCTCACGCCCCCGGCGCACTCGGCGCCTGCGGCGTCGGCGAGTTCTGGTGGATCAGCAGACGCCAGCCATCGGCCCCTTTCCTGAAGACGTTGGTGCCGTAGATCGCCGGCCCCGGCTGACCCGGCGCCCCACCCTGCATCCGTTCTTCGATCAGGTGGATCGCGGTCTCTCCGGCCTCGATCCAGGCGATGTGCCGCACCTGGATGTCGAAGGCCCCGGCCTGCTCGAAGATGGAGCGCCAAAGCTGCAGAACCTCGCGCCCCATCACCAGCGGCGTCATCGGCAGGAGACAGGCGATGCCCTCCGAGTCCTCCCACACCTGTGTCATGGCCGCGGGGTCGCCCGCCTCCAGCGCATCGTAGAAGGCGTCCTCGGCGTCCTGAGGTGTGTCGAACGGCATTGGCGTGGGTTCCTGATTGATGGGTTGATCGTGGACTGTCGGCGATTGGCCGATCGCTGTCGGGCGACTTCCGGGAATAAACATCCCGGCCGCGCATTCCTGCGATTCGCGTTGGGGCGACTCAAGTGATGCCCGGAAAAGGCACAGCAGGCGTGTAGGTGCGAATTTATTCGCACGCACAGCCCTTCAGGTCTTCCGGGCATGGGCAGTCGGGATGCTTATTCCCGGCGATCACCTTAACTCGCCCCAACCGGAGACCGATCCTTTTTCCGGAAACCACCTTGGCTTACCGCTGATCTCCGCAAGCCCACCGCCTGCATCGGACCTTGCCTCACTCCGGTGCAGCTGCGCTCGGGCCTGATTCCGTGTTCCGTTCGGGCACCGATGGACTAAACCAAGGCGCCGATCGCCGCAGATCCACTCGCGGGATGCGCAGCTGGATCCGGTCCGAGCTCACCTCGCGAGACATGGCTTCCATGTCCGCGTCCGGCGGCAGGTTGAGACGCTGACTCGCCGACCCGCTCATGACACTGTAGCCCCGGCCATAGCCCGCGCCGAAGCTGTCGTCACGATACTCTTCGGCCCTTGTCCGGTAGGCAATCCTCAATCCGCGCCCTCTTGAACTGATTTGAACCTGCTCGGGATCGATGTTCGCAAGTCTGATCTCGACGAGGTAGGCGTCGGGAGTCGCCCGTCGCGAAATCGACAGATGTCTACCCCGCTGGCTCCAGGTCGCGGGCTGCGCGGGAGGCGCATCCGATCGTTCGGCGAAGGGGTCGCTCGGCGGTACAGGCAAACCCGGCGGATCCATGAACGGCGGTGGTCCGAAAGACTCCGGCCCGTAGAGCATACCCGGATCCGCGAAGGGGCCGGCGCCACTCCATCCGCCGGACCATGGGACAGCGGGGTAGGCTGGCCCGGCCGGTGGTGGCCCGTAAGGACCCCACGCGAAGGTCGGGGCGGAAACCGCGATGATCAAAACCGCGGCGGTCAGGTGGGCGATACGCATCGGTGACTCCTACATCTGCGGGGATCCGATACATCAAGTATAGGGCGGTCGAGGACATTGGCGCACCCGCCACGTCGGGCGATCCGCCGAATCGACGAGGCCATACGCCAAGAGCCAGAGTCGTGCATCTTCGGCATCCTGCTCGAACCAACGCTGGGTCGAGCCCAGCCGGAAGCTGTAGCCCCAGGAATCCATGTCGGCGAAGAGGCGCTCGCGCCCAAGCGCCGGGATCGCATCCGCCAACAGCACCTGGAGATAGCAAACCGCATTCTCTTCCGGGTCGTCGCCGCCTGCATCCGTATGCAGGCGCGCGCGCCGATCCGGGTCCATGCAGATCCAATGCCCCGCCTCGTGCAGAACCGAGTGCAGAGGAGTCTCGGGTGCGGCATGCAGGACGTCGCGGACCAGGCCGGCTTCCGACTCACCCCAATAAGAGCCGGGAATCGGCTGGCCTGCATCATGAAGGCTGAACTCCAGGCCGAAACGCCCGAGCAAGGACAGGACCTGTGTGATCTGCGCACCCATGGCGCCGAGCGTCTGGACGCGTGGGGGGCTTGCGGGGGGGGCGTGATCGTCCATCATGCTGTCGCTGTTGGCTTTCAGGGTCGGTCGGCGGATCGCGGTCTGCGGTGGGGCGATGAGCGAGAACAAGCATACGGCAGGTTCCTTAGCGAGACGAGGCCTCGCTGAGTACGGCCACCTTCCCTGATGGGTTTTTCCTCTTAAATCGTCAACTTGTATGAGGGAGAGCGGTGGGCCTCCCTCGGGGTGCTTGAACAACA
>NZ_FNNZ01000081.1 GCF_900106925.1 Thiocapsa roseopersicina | reverse complement strand
CGATCGGCGGCCCTTGCCGACTCCCGATCAGCTGAGTTTGCCGCTGGATCACGCCAATCTGCGTGGCGCCGACTACTACCACTGACCCTCACCATGACCCCGTCGAACGACGGGGTCCTCACCGACTCCGGAGACCATCGCCATGTTGCTTCACCCCACCCTCGAGACCCTCGCACAACTGCGCCTCGACGGCATGCTCAAAGCCCTGCAGGAACAATTGGACATGCCGCAGATCCAGACCCTGAGCTTCGAGGAGCGCCTCGGCCTGCTGCTCGATCGCGAACTGACCACGCGTGAGAATCGACGCCTGAAGACCCGTCTGAAACAGGCCAAATTGCGTGAGCCGGCGGCCATCGAAGACCTCGACTACCGCACTCACCGCGGCCTGGACAAAGCCCTGATGAGCCGCCTGGCGACCGGTCAGTGGATCGGCGAGCACCTCAACGTCATCCTCACCGGGCCGACCGGCGTGGGGAAAACTTGGATCGCGTGCGCCCTGGCCAACAAAGCCTGTCGCGACGGCTTCACCGTGCGCTACCTGCGCCTGCCCCGCCTGCTGCAGGATCTGGCGATGGCCCGCGCCGAGGGGCGTTACACCAAGCTGCTCGCCGAGCTGGCGCGCACCGAGCTGCTGGTCCTGGACGACTGGGGACTGGCCCCTTTGAATGACGAGCAGCGACGCGATCTGCTCGAAATCCTCGACGACCGCTTCAAGCGGCGCGCCACCCTGGTCACCAGCCAACTCCCGGTCACCCTTTGGCATGACTACCTCGGCGATCCGACCCTCGCCGACGCCATCCTCGATCGCCTCGTCCACTGCGCCTACAAGATCAATTTGACCGGAGACTCAATGCGCAAACACACCACCCGCTTGACAGACGACCCCGCCCTCGCGTAACTAAACCCATCCCGTGTCGCGCGGCCACTTCGGACCGGCCGCTTTGGCCAGAATCACCGGCCGCTTTCCTTCGGACTGACTGGCCGGATTGAATCAGAACCAGTGGCCACTTTCCTTCGGACCGGGTGGCCACTTTCACCGGAATACGCA
>NZ_FNNZ01000022.1 GCF_900106925.1 Thiocapsa roseopersicina | reverse complement strand
TGTTGTTCAAGCACCCCGAGGGAGGCCCACCGCTCTCCCTCATACAAGTTGACGATTTAAGAGGAAAAACCCATCAGGGAAGGTGGCCGTACTCACCTGATCCTGCTGCAGCGACGGCTCGCCGAGCGTTGTCCGTTGCTGGCTATCGAGAAGACCGGCCGCGGGCGTTTTCGGCTGGTCGTGAGCCGGCCGCTGCAGCTTGTCGACGTCTCCGCTTAAACCGCGCCCAGCGTTGTATGCGAGGTTTTTGGATGGGATCGGCCCAGGCAGAGTTGACGAGCGTTGGAGATGGCGCGGTTTAAGATATTAAAAAATATATCGTTTGAAGTCGCGTCTCTGCTAAGGATTGTGGATGCGGCAATCGTCGAGCTCACTCGAGAATGAGGATCTCGCTCTGGACGCGGTTTGGGCGCCGGCGCCGGACGGGGAAAGCGATCGCCGGGTCGCCTGCCGCGCGTGCCCCGATCCTTCGGGTGTTTCGTTCCATGCGGCTAAATTTCAGGTCCCCTCGGTATATCATCCCGCCGAAGCCAAACCGGGAGCACACGCATGACCAGGATCGGAACACCCGGCGCCGTAGGCGCTACCCGCATGATGTTGCTCGGCTCGGGCGAGCTCGGCAAGGAGGTCGCGATCGAGGCGCAGCGTTTCGGGGTGGAGGTGATCGCCGTGGATCGCTACCCGGGTGCGCCGGCGATGCAGATCGCGCATCGCAGCCATGTCGTCAACATGCTGGATGGCGACGCACTGGCGGCACTGGTGGCCGCGGAGGATCCTGCACTGATCGTCCCCGAGATCGAGGCGATCGCCACGGCGACGTTGCTGGAGCTTGAAGCCGCGGGCCGTCATGTCGTGCCCACGGCGCGCGCCGCGCATCTGACGATGAACCGCGAGGGCATCCGACGGCTGGCCGCGGAAGAGCTGGGCCTGCCGACCTCGCCCTATCGTTTTGCCGATGACGCGGCCGGCTACCGCGCTGCCGTCGAGGCGATCGGTCTGCCCTGCGTGGTCAAGCCGGTGATGAGCTCTTCGGGCAAGGGTCAGAGCACCGTGCGTGGTCCGGAGCAGGTGCAGGACGCCTGGGATTACTCGCAGCAGGGCGGGCGGACGGGCTCGGGTCGCGTGATCGTCGAGGGTTTTGTCGCCTTCGACTACGAGATCACCTTGCTGACACTACGTCACGGCGGCCGGACCAGCTTCTGCGCGCCGATCGGCCATCTGCAGATCGACGGCGACTACCGCGAATCCTGGCAGCCGCACCCGATGTCGGCCGGTGCGCTGGCCCGTGCGCAGGAGATCGCCGGCGCTGTGACCGATGCGCTCGGCGGCACGGGCATCTTCGGCGTGGAGCTGTTCGTGCAGGGCGATCAAGTGTGGTTCAGCGAGGTCTCGCCGCGCCCGCACGACACCGGGTTGGTGACGCTGATCTCGCAGGATCTCTCGGAGTTCGCGCTGCATGTGCGCGCCATCCTGGGTCTGCCGGTGCCGCACATCAGGCAGCTCGGGCCTTCGGCATCGGTTGCGCTCTTGGCGGAAGGTCGTTCGAAGGATCTGCGCTTCGGCGGTCTGGATCGCGCGCTCGCGGAGCCGGATACGGCCCTGCGTCTGTTCGGCAAACCGGAGGTCGACGGCAAGCGTCGCGTGGGTGTCGCGCTGGCGCGCGGAGAGACGTTGGATGAGGCTCGGGAGAAGGCCAGACGTGTTGCCGGGGCGGTCGAGATCAAGCTGGCTTGAGCGGGTAGGGCGTGAGATGCCGGATCGCCGTTCGCAGTCGCGCGGAGGACTGCGAACGGGATCCGCCACACCGGCCTTTACGCTTGGTCGTGGTAACCCAGGATGCGCTCGACCTCGTTTTTCGAGCCCAGGATGACCGGGACGCGCTGATGCAACGACTCGGGCTGTAGATCCATGATGCGCTCCGCACCCGTGATGGATCCGCCGCCGGCTTGCTCGACGATGAATGACATGGGGTTCGCCTCGTAGAGTAGACGCAGCTTCCCGCCGAGCCCCTTGGACTTCATCTTGCTGTCGATCGGATACATGAAGACGCCGCCGCGGGTGAGGATGCGATGCACCTCGGCCACCATGGAGGCGATCCAGCGCATGTTGAAATCGTCGCCGCGCGGGCCTTCCTTGCCGTCCAGACATTCCTGCACATAGCGTTTTACCGCAGGCTCCCAGAAGCGCATGTTCGAGGCGTTGATCGCGAACTCGCGCGTATCGGCCGGGATCGTCATGTCGGGGTGGGTGAGGATGAACTCGCCGATGCTCTGGTCCAGGGTGAAGCCGTTCACGCCCTTGCCGGTGGTCAGCACCATCATGGTGGACGGACCGTAAAGCGCGTAGCCGGCGGCGACCTGTTGGGTGCCGGCCTGGAGGAAATCACGCTCGCTCGGGGCGCCGTCGCCGCCCTGAATGCGCAGGATCGAGAAGATGGTGCCGACCGAGACGTTCACGTCGATGTTCGAGGAGCCGTCGAGCGGGTCGAAGGTCAGCAGATACTTGCCGCGCGGATACTTGGCCGGGATGTCGTAGATGGTGTCCATCTCTTCGGAGGCCATGGCCGCAAGGTGACCCGCCCACTCGTTGGACTTGATGAAGACCTCGTTGGTGAGGATGTCGAGCTTCTTCTGGGTCTCACCCTGGATGTTCTCGCTCTCTGCGCTCCCGAGAACCCCCACGAGGGCACCCTGGTTCACCATGTTGCTGATGACCTTGCAGGCCGTGACGATATCGTTGAGCAGGGACGTGAAATCGCCTGTGGCGCCGGCCACGTGGCGCTGCTCCTCGATGATGAACTGGGTGATGGTCGTGCCGTTGTGCATGGGTGTCCTCTGGGTTTTGTGCTCGTCGAGCGCTTTTAATCTATCGGCAGTATAGGGTTTTCAGGGCCTGCCATAAACCCGGCACGCGTGCATCGAAATCAATATCAACCGGGCCGGCGCGGTTGCAGGATCCGGATGTCCGGGGGGATGATCAGGGGTCGTTGCATCCCATGCCGTATCCGGTTCATCCCATCACCCAATCACCCAGCGAGCGGAATCCACAGCGTGCCTCTTTCTGATCCACTGACCCGCGCTGCCCGTGAAGAGCCGCTCATCGAGACCGCGCCGACCGAGGCTCAGCCCGTCACGCGTCTGAAGGCCCATCTGCTCAAGGGCTATCGGGGACGGATCGCCGGCGAGTCGACTCAGGCCGCGCGGCCTGCGCGCTGGCTCGATCTGCCGGACGATCTCGCGCCGTCGCTTGGCGATGCGCTCCGGACCGGTGGACGCGCGCGCCTCTACAGCCATCAACGCGAAGCCTGGGATCTGGCCCGCTCCAAGCGGCACTTCGTGGTCGCCACGCCGACCGCCTCGGGCAAGACACTCTGCTACAACCTGCCGGTGCTCGATGCGGTGCTCTCGCAAGGCCGCAAGGCGCTCTATCTCTTCCCGACCAAGGCGCTCGCCCAAGACCAGGCCGCCGAGCTGATGGAGTTGAGCCGAGCCATTCAGGCGGCCGGCGGACCGGGCGTGAAGGCCTTCACCTTCGACGGCGACACGCCGGGCGATGCCCGCAAGGCGGTGCGCACGCGCGGGGACATCGTGCTCAGCAATCCGGACATGCTGCATCAGGCGATCCTGCCGCATCACACCAAGTGGGCGCAGTTCTTCGAGGGGCTGGCCTACATCGTGGTCGACGAGCTGCACACCTACCGCGGCGTCTTCGGCTCGCATGTCGCCAACGTCTTTCGGCGCCTGTTGCGGGTCTGTCGCTTCTACGGGGTGGAGCCGACCTTTGTCTTCGCCTCGGCGACCATCGCCAATCCGGCCGAGCTGGCCGAGCGTCTGTGCGGCGCGCAGGTCGCAGCCATCACGGAGTCCGGCGCGCCCCAAGGCGAGCGTCATCTCCTGCTCTGGAATCCGCCGGTCATCAATCCGGATCTCGGCATCCGCGCATCGGCCCGCTCTCAGACCACGCGGATCGCGCGTACGGCGGCCAAGCTGGGGCTGAAAAGCATCGTCTTCGCCCGCTCGCGTCTGATGGTCGAGGTCATCACCAAATATCTGAAGGATGTCTTCGACCGCGATCCGCGCAAGCCGGCCCGCGTCCTGGCCTATCGCGGCGGTTATCTGCCGAGCGAGCGCCGCCGCGCCGAGCAGACCATGCGCGCCGGTGCCGTGGATCTGGTGGTCAGCACCTCGGCCTTGGAGTTGGGTGTGGACATCGGCGCCTTGGATGTTGCCATCCTGAACGGCTATCCGGGGACGGTGGCCGCGACCTGGCAGCGGCTCGGGCGGGCCGGGCGGCGGCTCAAGCCCAGCCTGGGCGTGATGGTCGCGACCAGCGACGCGCTCGATCAATACATGATGCGTCATCCCGAGTTCTTCTTCGGCGCATCTCCGGAGCACGCGCGCATCCATCCGGATCAGCTCTTGATCCTCATGGATCATGTGCGGTGCGCCGCCTTCGAGCTGCCGTTTCGCGACGGCGAGTCCTTCGGCGCGGAGGATCTCGGCGAGATGCTGAGCTATCTGCGCGACGAGGGTGTCCTGCAGCATCAGGGCGACCGCTGGTTCTGGGTCGCCGACAGCTATCCCGCCAACGCCGTCTCCCTGCGCTCGGTCGCCGAGGGCAACTTCGTGGTGATCGACACCACCGGCGGTGCCCAGACGGTCATCGCCGAGGTCGACTACAGCAGCGCCCCCGGCACGCTCTACGAAGGCGCCATCTACATGATCCAGTCCCAGCCCTACCAGGTGGAGCGTCTGGACTGGACCGGCCGCAAGGCGTTCGTCACCCGCACCCGCGCCGATTATTACACCGACGCGATCGACTACACCCGGCTCAAGATCCTCGCTCGGTTCGACGGCCGTGCCCGAGGCCAGGGCGCGACGGCGCAAGGCGAGGTCCACCTGGTCCGACGCTATCCCGGTTACAAGAAGATCCGCTACTACAGCCACGACAACATCGGCTACGGCAACATCGACCTGCCGGACCAGGAGATGCACACCACCGCGGTCTGGTGGCAGGTCGAGCCGACCGCGCTGGAGGTCGCGCTGCCGGATCGTCAGCAGGCGATCGACGGGTTTCTCGGCGCCGCCTACGCCCTGCACCATGTCGCCGCGCTGCGGTCGATGGCGGAGATCCATGACCTGGGCCGCTCGGTCGGAGACGGGCAGGGGACCTGGTTCGCCATCGTGGGCGCCGAGGGTCGCGGTCAGATGCGCGGACCGGACAACGCGCCGTTGGATCCCATGTCTGGCCAGCGCTTCGAGCCGACGCTCTTTCTCTACGACAACTATCCGGGCGGCGTCGGACTCTCCGCGCCGCTCTACGACGATGCGGCGCTGCTGGTGGCCGACGCCCGTGATCTGGTCGCCGCTTGCGGCTGCACCGCCGGCTGTCCCGCCTGTGTCGGGCCGGTCTTGCGCGGCGACGAGGGGCTTGCCGTGACACCACGGCAAGCCGCCTTGAAGGTGCTGGATCTTCTTCATTGCGCCGCGCCGCACGCTCAAGAGCAATCGTAGGGTGAGCAGAGCGAAGCGTGCCCACCTAGGTCGCTCGGGAAACGATGAGTCTTAGAGAGCGTTTGCAGCGATTGCGCGGATCGGGCTCAAGCCCCGCCGAAGGGACGGGCACGGCCGCAGCGCCGAACGATCGGCCTTCGCTGGCGGACCGACTGCGACGGGTTTCCATTGGAGACGGTCGCGCCGAAGGTGCCGGAGAGCTCCGCGTTTCCCGTTTGGTCGAGGCGGTCGGGGCGGTCGAGATCGCTCCGGGCGTTCTCTGTCTCGAGCGCCGATTCGCCGGGCGACATCGGCATGGTCAAGTCTGGATCGGCCCTGCGCCGGTGCCATCCAATGGTCGTGCACGCCATGGTCCGGACGTATCTTTGCCGGGTCATCGGATCGACTCCGGTTGGGTTCGTGCGCCCTCCCGGCTTGATCTCGGGTCGACATCCGGCGGGCCGGCACAACAGGCGGCCGACGATGCCGACGTGCCCGAAAACGCCCCGATGCTGTTCAAGTCGGATGCGGATCTGATCTGTCTGGACACCGAAACCAGCGGGTTGGCCGGCGGCACCGGAACCTGGGCCTTTGTCACCGGATTGCTGCGCGGGAACGCCGAGGGTTGGCTGCTCCGCCAATACCTCCTGACGCGACTCGACGCCGAATCCGCTTATCTTGAAGCCATCGCTGCGGAGTTTGAGGGCGCTGGCTTGCTGATCAGCTACAACGGCCTGTCCTTCGACATCCCGCTGCTCACCACGCGCTTTCGCCTATCCGGCCAAGCCGATCCGCTCCCGGCGCTGCCGCATCTGGACCTGTTGAAGCCGGTACGCCGTGCCTACGGTCGCATCTGGCCCGACTGCCGTCTGGCCAGTGTCGAGCAGCGTCTTTTGGGGTTCAAGCGCAAGGACGATCTGCCGGGTTCCGAGGCGCCTGCGGCTTGGCTGGCCTGGTTGCGCGCGGGCGAGGTGACCCCGTTGGCCGGCGTGCTGCGTCACAACCGCTGGGATCTGCTCTCGCTTGCGGCCTTGATTCCGCGTCTGGGCGAGGTCTTCTCGGATCCGGGTGCGTTCGATGCGGATGTCAGAGCGGTCGCCGCCTATCATCAGGCGCAGGGTCGCTCCGATCGGGCATTCGAGCTGCTCCGCTCCGAGCGTCGACGCCTCGACACGGCCGGGCTCATGGACCTGGCCCGCCTGCATCGTCGACGAGGCGACTGGGATTCCGCCCGCGCGATCTGGGAGCCGCTCGCCGCGCAAGGCGATGCCGAGGCGCGCACGGAGCTTGCGAAGTATCACGAGCACCGCACCCGCGATCTGCACCGCGCCCTCGCGCTCGCCCGCGAGCTTCCGCCGGGCCCCCTGAAGGAGCGGCGCTGCGCACGATTGAACGCGAAGCTCGACGCACGCGACGACGGGTCCTCCGCGTTGATGGACGCCTTGGCCGCAACCCTCGAAGGATCCCGCTCATTCGACCGGCCACCCAAAATTTAAGGGGCTCGTGACACCACGTGAGGCTTGGCTGGAGTGACGAGCGAGGCTTCTCGACGGGGACAGACCGCCGGCCGCGGCATGGATGGATATCCGCAATGACATCAGTCCATACATCCTACGTCCGGCCACTTCGGTGATTTCCGGAAATGATCATCCCGACTGCGCTTGCCCGGAAGAGCTGAAAGGGCTGTAGGTGCGAATTTATTCGCACATACGCCGGTTTCGCCCGCGAGGCGCTCGGAGACGCCACCGCCAGGGCTGTGCGAATAAATTCGCACCTACAGGCTGGTCGTTCCTTCTCCGAAAATCACCTTAGCCGATCGGAGCCGTCGGGAGGGTCAGCTCAGCGAAGCCCAAAAACCGACAGCGCCGTTTGAGATGACCGGCAGCCAGGCCTATATCGATGATGTTGATTTCAATATCGCGGTCATCGCCATGCCTTTGCAAATCGCCAATCCCGCCGTTGTCGGTAAGGTCGAGCGGCTCGCCCGAGTGACTGGCTTGAGTAAGACGGCTGCCGTGGAGCGCGCGGTCGATCAACTGCTGCGAGAGCTCGAGGGCGCTGCCGAGCCAGCCGCCTGCATGCGTGCGCTGCTGGCGCAGCTCGATCGCATCCCGGACCGAGCGGACGCCTTCGATCCTCTCCCTTGGGGAGAGGCGGGACTCCCCGAATGATCGTCATCGGTACCTCGGCGCTGGTGGCGATCGTCTTCGGGGAGCCGGAACGCGAGGCCTTCGTCGACATCATCCAGAAGGCGCAACGCGCACTGATCAGTACCCCGACCGCGTTGGAAACCCGCATGGTCGTGCATTGCCGACGGGGCGAGCGCGCGGTGGTGCTGGTGGACGATCTGCTGCGCCTGCCGATGTTCGAGCTGGTCGCGCCGGGCAAAGCCGAGCTGCAAGCCGCGTTCGCAGCCTTTGTCGCCTACGGTCGGGGCAGTGGGCACCCGGCCGGTTTGAACTACGGCGACCTGTTCAGTTACGCGCTTGCCAAGGTCCGCGGACTTCCGCTGCTGTTCAAAGGCGAGGATTTCTCGCAGACCGATATCCTTCCTGTTTGGCGACCCGCGTCTTGACGTTCCGTATCTCGGTACAGCGTCACGAGCCCGCGGACATCGCCTTGATCCCGATGAAAACAAGAGGACACTGAATGCACCGGCACCCGTGGCGCCATCGTCTGCAGGTCTGCTTGATCTGCGCGCTGACAACACCGGCCTGGGGTCAGGAACCGCCCGGTGTGCAACTGGCGAACGTTGAAACCGCCGAGATCGTCGAGGAGGTCCGGCTCACCGGAACCGTGAACGCGCTGCGCAGCTCTCGTTTGTCCACGGCCGTTGCCGGTCTCGTGAACAAGGTCGCGGTCGAGACGGGCGGGAAGGTCAGTCAAGGCGACCTGCTGATCGGGCTGGACGATGAGCAGGCGGCGTTCGAGCTTGCCGGGGCCCGTGCCGAAACGGACGAGGCCCGGGCGCGGCTGGAGGAGGCCCGTCGAAGGCTGGACGAGGCCCGGTCGCTGGGACGCGGGAACATTGCCGCGACCGAGGTCAGCACCCGGGAGACCGATGTTGCCGCCGCGGAGGCATCCCTTGCCCGCCTGCAGGCCGCAGAAGCACACCGACAGGTGGTGTTGCGCCGACATCGCGTGGAGGCCCCGTTCGATGGTGTCGTCAGTGAGCGTTCCAGCGAATTGGGCGAGTGGGTCACCCCGGGAGACGCCTTGCTGATGCTCGTGGACACCGACCACCTGCGGCTGGATTTTCAGGTGCCCCAGGAGGCCTATCGGCGGATCGGCGAAGGCTCGGAGTTGCTGATCGACGGCGCCGGTCCCGACGGCGACACCATGACGGCCGAGATCGATGCCTTGGTCCCGGTCGGTGAAACGCAATCCAGAACCTTCCTGCTGCGCGCGATCGCGCCCGACGGCTTTGCCGCCCTGCCCGGAATGGCCGTCGATGCGGTGCTGCGGGTCTCCACGGGGGAGAAGGGGTTGACGGTGTCCCGCGATGCGATCAACCGCTACCCGGACGGTCGCGTCACTTTGTGGATTGCCGAACCGACCGACGGAGAGCTTTACGAGGTTCGGGAGAAACGCGTCACCACCGGCATCGGCTTCCGCGATCGCGTCGTCATTACCGAAGGCCTGGCAGGTCATGAGCAGGTCGTCGTCCGAGGCAATGAATCCCTGGATGACGGCATGAAGGTGCGCATCTCCGAGCGGACGGCGCGCTGATGTTCTCCCGCATCATCCGTCACGGCACCCTGGTGGCCGTGATCACCTTGATCCTGGCGATTCTGGGCACCGCCGCGGCCTTGCGCATTCCGGTGCAGATGATCCCCGATCTGGAAACCCGCACGGTGACGGTCGAGACCCGGTGGCCGGGAGCGACCCCGCAAGACATCGAGAAGGAGATCCTCATCGAGCAGGAGCGCTACCTGCGCAACGTGCCGAATCTGACCCGAATGATCTCGTCCGCGTCCTTCGGCGCATCGGAGATCGAGCTGGAATTCCCGTTCGGGGTGGATATCACCGAGGCCCTGATCCAGATCAACAACGCACTCAGCCAGGTGTCCGATTACCCCCGCAACGTGGACGAGCCCCGCATCGTCGCGGCGTCCTTCTCCGCCAACGCCTTCATGTATTTCCGGATCTCCACCCTGATCGGCAACCCCCGCGAGCTGGACATCGACCTGATGCGGGACTTTGTCGAAGATCGGGTTCGGCCGCGCATGGAAAGCGTGCCGGGTGTCTCCGAGGTCACTGTCGGGGGCGGTGCCGAGCGCCAGGTCCAGATCACCGTGGACGAGCTGAAACTGGCCCAGCGCGGACTGAGCCTGCTGGACCTGCGGGACGCCATCACGGCTCGCAATCGCGATCTCTCCGGCGGCGAGATCGATTCGGGGAAACGCAGCTACCTGCTGCGCACCCTGGGACGGTTCGAAGACCTGGAGGAGCTGGAGCAATTGGTGATCTCGCGCACCGGTGACGGCGTGGTCCGGCTCTCGGATGTGGCCAGCGTGCGTCAGGACCACTCCCGGATTCGCGCGCTGTCGTTCGTCAACGGTCAGCGCGTCCTGGGGTTGCAGGTCAGGCGGGAGAGCGGCTCCAACGTCATCGACATCAAGCGGGCCATGTTGAAGGAAGTCGACGCCATCAATCGGGAGGTGTTGGAGCCCGCCGGGTTGCGGCTTGACCTGACCTCGGACGATGCCCGGTACGTAGAGGCGTCGGTGGCCAACGTCTGGACCAATCTGGGCATCGGCGCGGTGTTCGCCTCCCTGGTGTTGTTCCTGTTCCTGCGCTCGTCCCGGGCCACGCTTGTCGCCGTGATCGGCATCCCCTTGTGCACCATTGCGGCCTTTATGGGTCTGCTGCTCGCCGGGCGCACCATCAACGTCATCTCGTTGGCCGGCATCGCATTCGCCATCGGGATGACCGTGGACAACAGCATCGTGGTGCTGGAGAACATCGAGCGGCTCCGCCGTCTGGGGCTGAATCGGTTCGATTCCGCGCTCAAGGGTGTCCAGGAGGTCTGGCCGGCGGTGCTCGCATCGACCATGACCACCATCCTGGTGTTCCTGCCCATCCTCTTTATCGAGGAGGAGGCGGGACAGCTGTACTCCGATGTGGCCATTGCGATCTCCGCGGCCATTCTGGCCTCCATGCTGGTGGCGGTCACGCTGGTTCCCACCCTCAGTGCACGGATGGGCTTCGGGGTGCGCGAAACGGTCGCGGACGGATTCGGCAACGCCGCCCTGTCCGGCGGATGGGCCGAGGGCATCGTGGGTGTCGTGCGCTGGCTGGTCGGCAGTGCCGTGCGACGGGTGCTCACCATCCTGGTCACGTTTGCACTGAGCCTCTGGATCATCCTGACGCTGACACCCCCTGCCGAATATCTGCCCGAGGGTGAAGAGCCCAAAACCTTCGCCTCCATGAATGCGCCACCCGGCTATAACCTGTCGGAGATGGAGGCCATCGCCAAACAGATCGAAGGCCATTTCCTGCCGCACGTGGGCGCCGCGAGCGATGCCTTTGATGCCGGCGAGGTCTCGGTGCCGCCGATCGCCTTCCTGAACATGCAGGTCAGCCCCACGAACGTGCGCATCATCGCCGAAACCATCGATCCGCTGCACATCGAGCCCTTGATGGACGAGATCACCGGGTTCTACGAGCAGTTTCCGGGCATGCGCTCATTTGCGGCCAAGGGATCCATCATCTCCAGCAACGACGGCGGGACCCGCAGCATCAACCTGGATATCTCCGGCCCGGATCTCGTGTCCATCTACCGCGCGGCCAACGCCGCCTACGAACGTGCCCGGGAGATCTTCGACAACCCGCGCATCCAGACCCAACCGCGCACGCTGTCTCTGGCCCAGCCCTTGATCCAGGTGCGCCCGGACTGGAATCGCGCCGCCGAGCTGGGTCTGGACACCGAGGCGATCGGCTTCACCATCGCCTCCCTGACCGAAGGGGCCTACCTGGACGATTTCTTCCTCGACGACGACAAGATCGACATCTATCTCTACGGCAGCCAGGGCCGGGAGCCTCGCCTGGACGAGCTGCCCAACGTGATGATTCACACGCCCGGGGGCGCCACCCTACCGCTGTCCGGCCTGGCGGCCATCGAGGAGGCCGTGGACGCCAGCACGGTGCGCCGGGTGGACGGTCGCCGCACCGTCACCCTGAACGTGATTCCGCCCGACGACGTCCCGCTGGAAACGGGCGTCGAGCGCGTCAAGGAGGAGCTGCTGGACGCCATGCGCAGCAGCGGCGAGCTGCCGTCGGACGTGAGCGTGGAGATCTCCGGAGCCAGTGACCAGCTCGACGCCACCCGCGATGCCTTGAGCGGCAACTTCCTGATTGCCCTGGTCATCATCTATCTGGTGCTGGTGGCGATCTTTTCGCATTGGGGCTTCCCGCTGCTGATCATGACCGCTATTCCATTGGGCATCGCCGGCGGCATCGTCGGGCTGGCGCTGCTGAACCTGGTCGGCGGCTTATTGCCGACGGTGGGCCTGATGCCGCTGAGCCAGCCCTTCGACATGATCACCATGCTGGGCTTCCTCATCTTGATGGGAACGGTCGTGAACAATCCGATCCTGGTCGTGGACCAGGCCCGCCAATACCTCCGCCAAGAAGGCGTGTCGGTGGTGGAAGCCGTGGTGGACGCGGTTCAAACCCGCCTGCGCCCCATCGCCATGACGACCCTGACCACCATCTGCGGCCTATCGCCGCTGGTCTTTCTGCCCGGCGAAGGCACCGAGCTTTATCGCGGTGTGGGGGTGATTGTTTTGTTCGGGTTGTTGGGGGCGGCGACGGTTACCGTTACTTTTCTGCCGGCGTTGACTGTGGTTGTGTTGTCTTGGGGGGAGAAGCGGGCGACGAGGAGCGAGTTGCCGTTGTCGAATTGAGCCGGCCTTGTTTCCCTTGCATGAGATCCGGGAGAGGCCTGGAGCAGAGCCATGATGGCACGTCTTCTGCGCTAAACTTGACAAGACCGATCACCCGATTCAGCCAATCAAGTCCGGGGCCCGACCATGCCGACACCAACCATCAATCCGAACTTCGCCCCGGTGCTGGAGCCCCTCGGGAACGGTGCCGGCGATTTCTTCCTCGCCGCCGGTCTGTACCACGCGCACAAGATCAGCTTCGGCGCCGCCGCGGCCCTCGCCGGCCTTGGCTACGAGGAGTTCCACTACCGGCTTAAGGAGCACTTCGGTCACGGCTTTGTCGTCGCCGACGAGACCGTGGAGGACGACCTGCGGCTGGTCGAAGCGCTCGTGGACCGGCGCTCGTGAGACTCGTTACCAATGCCAGTCCTCTGATCTTCCTCGCGAAGATTGAATTGCTTCCGATGCTGCGGAGCTGCTTCTTGCAGGTTCTCGCACCACCGGCGGTGGTGGCCGAGACCAGGTTGGATCTGCCCGGCTTCATCGAATGCCGGGAAATATCAGAGATCGGGCATGCGTTCGTTCGCGGCGCAATCGGCACCCTGCATCGGGGGGAGGTGGAAGCCATCGTCCTGGCACGCGAGCAGGGCATCGATCTCGTTGCCATCGACGACAAAGCCGCCCGGAGCAGAGCCAGTCAGATGGGCCTGAGGCCCATCGGCACCCTTGGCCTGATCGTTTTGGCCCACCGCTTGGGCCACCTCGACGCATCGACCGCTATGACCAAGGTCGATGAGCTTGTGGACATCCACGGCCTCTATCTCTCGAGCCACGTTCGCCGGCAAATCCGCAGCCAGCTCGGCGGATCATTCACGGGCACGGTCAAGCGCTGAACGCGACGTAAAAGATCGGCGAGCTGTGAAGAAATTGAGCCCCTTTTCCCCCGGCAGCGGGGACGTCCGCTCCATCTGCATGACGGGTCGTCGGGCCCCTTCGAGCGGCTCGGAAATCACGGAGCCTAGCCCGGAAGAACCACGAGCCAAGACGTCAATCTCCCTGCTCACCCGGGCTTGCCCCTAAAACTCGTCCGGCTTAGGATCGTTGACCGGTCGATTCGCACACGGAGGCTGAACACCGGATGCCCACCATCAGCCAATTCTTCGGAATCGTGATCCAGATGTTTTGGCGCGAGCACGCACCGCCGCATTTTCATGCCCTTTACGCCGAGCATGAAGCGCTGATCGATATCCGCACGCTCGAAGTCATTGGTGGACGACTGCCGAAGCGAGCGCTCGCCCTGACAATCGAGTGGGCCGTCGAGCACCGCGAAGAATTGATGGAGAATTGGAAACTATGCCAATTGAAGCAGCTTCCGAGACGGATCGCGCCATTGGAGTGATTCCAGCCGCTCCTTGGCGCGTGAAGGGATTGTCGATATTGCCGGACTATCGCCTGGCGGTGACCTTCCAAGATGGCACCAGCGGCGTCGCAGATCTCTCGGCGGTCACCTCGGCTCATGACCGCGGCATCTACGAACCGCTCAAGGATCCGAGCTACTTTAAGCAAGCGCGTCTTCAAATGGGTGTCGTCACCTGGCCGAACGGGGCGGATCTCGACCCGGCTTGGATGTATGAGGAACTGACGCAGTTTAAAACGTGGTCTGTTCCCTTTTAGTTGTGAAGAACCGTTGCCATCCGCATGTCCAAGCATAAGAAACAACATTTTGTTCCAGCTTGCTACCTGAAAGCGTGGCGTGATTTGGATGTACCACCCCGTCATACTCCGTATGTCTGGCTGTTTGACAAGGATGGTTCCAACGCCCGGAATAAGGCGCCAGACAATATCTTCCATGAAACCGATATTTACACGATCCATCGCGCAGACGGATCGCGTGATCTGGTTCTAGAACGCGGCCTAAATGGACTCGAAACGGAGTTCGCAAGAATTCGGAACAGGAAGCTCCACTTTCGACGCCCTCTTGACCAGGATGAACGCACGTTGCTTTGCGCATTCACCGCTGCGGCACAAGTAAGAACGCCATCAAGCCGGGAGCATTACCGCCAACAGTGGGAGCGCCCACTGAAAATGATGGAAGAGATGATTGAGTCAGCGAAGACAGCCACACCTGAGGAAAAGAATCGAGCTGCCGCAATGCATATTCCTTCGTCGACATCCGATGGTGGAATAACATATGATCAGGTCAAGGAGCTACATGCTCATCCGTTGCAAATGATGTTGATGCCTATGATCCGAACGGTTACGCCGCTTCTCTGCAAGCTTGACCTGGCGGTCTTCGTGACCACAGACGAAATCGGCTTCATTACGTCTGACCATCCATGCGTCTGGTTCGACCCTGAGTCTTATAAACGGCCTCCCCTTTATCAGGTGCCTGCGCTGATGTACAAAACCATTGAAATTACGCTCCCTCTCTCGCCGTCTCATTGCTTATTTCTTAATCGTCAGGGGATCGCAGGGTACATAGATGCGAACCAAGACATTGTCGATGATCTCAACCGTCGTGTGCGGTTTGAGGCAGAGAATTACTTTGTCGTGAGAAGGAATTCTCTACGCGAATACTGGTTTGATCCCGGTGTTGAGCCTGACGATTCTTGGGAGAAGTTGCATCCCAAAGCAGGGGAAGCCGGCCCCTAACCCTTCGTTGCAAGAGACCTTGCGCAGAAAGCCGCGCAAGGCCCCTGAACTCGAACGTTACCTGTGCTACTTCGCGAGCTGCTACCGCTGCACATAACCATCCCATTTCACAAGTACGTTGCGAATTCCGGTGACAGTTTACTTAATCGCACCGGTCGCAGAATCCATATTGAGTAAACTGTCACCAGAATCCCGCCGACGTTCGCCGCTGGACGTCACCGGCGACGCGCGATCTCAGGCGTAGCCCTGCTCACGTAGCATCCGCATTGCCTGATTGAGCTTCTTCGTCTCCGCCTCCGCCACCTCACGTAGCCGCTCGCCCAAGCTGTTCACCTTGTCTGGGTGGTAAGCACGAATCTTCATCTGATACGCCTTTTTGATCATTTCCTTGCTGGCTCCCTCGTCCAACTCCAGCATGCGAAAGCAGTCGCTCACTGTCTTTATCTCCTCTACGGACTCTTCGGCGGCCGTGTCGCGCAGTGCCTCAATGTAGAGATGCCCGTGTTCGTCCAAGGTCGCCGAGAATCGTCCGCCGCAAGCACCGCAGCGCCCGACGTTGCTCTTAAGCGGCAAAAGGATGCGAACTTTGCGGCGACATGACGGACAAGAGATCAGGCGCGTGTTCGACTCCTGCTGACGGCGTTCTTCTTCACGACGCTGTCGTTCAGTCTCCTGCCGCTCTCGTTTTGCCCGCTCACGCGCTTGCTGTCGCCGCTGCTCCTCCTGACGCTGGCGAGCTTCTTCTTGGCGCTCACGCTCCGCCTCAGTGTCGCCCTGCGGCTCGCGCTCTGCCTTATACTGGTCCGGCTCCAAACGCTCCATCCGCTCACGTTGCTGACGGCGCAGCCAAGTCGCAAACAAACCGACCAAGCCGAGCAGCAGGAAAAGCGTTGCATATGTCCCGCCGCCGAGTGTCTGGGCTGAAGTATCTTCGCTGCGACCGCCGGAATTGAGGGAAGGCAAGCCGTCTCGTGCTCCCTCCTGGGCTGACGTATCTCTGCTGCGGCCGCCGGAATTGAAGGAAGGCAAGCCGTCTTGCGCTCGTGATGAGGCCTTGACCCATTTATCGCACGCATCCCAGGCGGCGGTGATTGCTGCGGCACTTCCGTCTAAACTGAAGCGAAACAATCGCTTGTCTGCGACAACCGTCAGGGTGCTTCGATTCTTCAGGTGCCGTAGTTCAGCTTTCGACAACTGAAAATAGGCAAAGGGCTCTGAACCGTCCCCATAAGAATACTCAGCGTCATCGAAACCAATCTCGGCGCTCTTTAATGTTCTAGGATTGCTGTTGCTGTCCCCCAAGAAAAGGCTGACGTATTGCAATTTTCCTCGGTTGGAAAAAACATCGTTGCGAAAACGTCATCTGCATTCTGCGCTGGTGTATATGCTTCCGCATAACCCTCCACAGGGTTCTTTGTCCAGAACCAATCCCGGTGCTGCACCCAATCGGATGCACGACAAAGGTTGCTCGAAGACATAAGTGCAAGCGACGTGAGAACGAGTGTGAAACGATTGTGCACGATGAATTACTGGGTTTGTTGCTCAAGAACAAGTCTGTTCCATTGATGGCGCTCCGGGTCGCTCGGGGTCGGGTCTTGACTTTTGCCACGGCAAAAATCAAGACCCGACACTTTTCCTGTAGTCGACGAGCGCGTAGGTGTCCCCGTCGCCTCCTGTTCGCTCGCCGACCTTCGGCGCGGCCCAGACACAGTCGCTCGCGCAGTCGCTCGGGGTCGGTCGCTCGGGGTCGGGTCTTGACTTTTGCCACGGCAAAAATCAAGACCCGACCCTTTTCCTGAGTCTACGAGCGCGTAGGTGCCCCCGTCGCCTCCTGTTCGCTCGCCGACCTTCGGCGCGGCCCAGACACTGAACTCTTCGATCAAACGCCGGCTGCCGACGGGCGAGCCGGCGCGTGCCAGCTGATGGTCGATCTTTTCCTTTCGCGTCCTGCTCTCCGGTTTCATACGACTTAAAGTGGCAATATGCGCACCCGGCTGCGTCCGGGCTCGATCAGCAGCAATGCGTCGGCCTCCAAGTCCACGTGAAAGCGGTCAAGGGACTGGATCAAAAGGTCAGCGATCTGGTCGGGCAGCACCTTCGGATCCCGAAGCTGAACCAAGCTGGGCCCGCTGGCATGCGTCAGCGCGAGCACGGTCGAGAAATCCAGGTCGTGGCTGAAGACGACGTATCCGTTGGCGACCGCCCAGTCCATGATCTTGTGTGATCCTGCGGTCAGGCGCAGAAGGATCTCCGACCTGCGTCCAGTGGACGGTCTCGAATCCCGCTTCGGTCAGAACAGGCACCCACTCCGGCGAGAGATTGACATCGATGACCAGCCGCAAGGTCATGCCGCCGTGAGGTCCTCTTCACGTTCCTCCAGACGCCAGGCGGCGTAGGCCAGCGCTGCATCCAGGTCCTCGGGCTCGAGATAGTGGTGCGCGGAAAGGATGCGCTCCCTGCTGACACCCTCGGCCATGAGTCCGAGCACCGTTCCGACCGTGACCCGCAGACCTCGAATGCAGGGCTTGCCGCCCATGACAGCCGGATCCAAGGTGATTCGGTCAATGTCCATGGCTTACCTCGACATTTGGCTCGCGAAGAACTTAAGAGCGGGCAGAATAGCAGTCGGACTGTTCAATGTCGTCAAGGGCTGGAGCCGCAGCAGAATGACTGCCCGGACCTACTGCTCGGCAGCAGGTTGGGAGGCACAGCCTATCCCTCCGAACCAGAAAAAGGGCAATCATTTGGCTGACCCCATGCCCCGGCGCACCAGCACACGGATCCAAGTCGACGGCTTTCCGCGGCGCATCGTGCAGCGCAGCCACAACCGCGCGGCGTACGTCTTCGCCGACCAAGACCGGCGTGCTGACCTCGGCTGGCTGAACGAGGTGCCGGTGGGCGAGCGCTGCCGGATGCACGCCGACGTGCTGATGACCAACCATGTCCATCTGCTGCCCTCGGTCGGCTGCCGCGACGTGCAGTACATCAACCACACCTACGGGCGTAACGGCACCCTCTGGGACGGCCGCTAGAGGTCCTCTCTGGTTCAGGCCGAAACCTATCTGCTGCTTTGCCAACGCTACGTCGCGCTGACCCCCGTGCGAGCCGGCAGGGTGGCGGATCTCGCTCCCTACCGCTGGTCCAGCGACCGGGTCTACGCGCTCGGCGAGCCGGACGCGTTGCCGGCGTCGCACGCGCTCGACCTCGGACTCGGCGATGACGAGGGCGGGCGCCGTGCTGCCTACCGGGAGCTGTTCGGCGGAGCGCTCGACGACGAACCGCTCGGCGATCTGCGGCTGGCCATCAACCAAGATCAACCCATCGGTAACGACCGCTTCTACCGGGAGATTGAAGCGATGACCGGCCAGCGCCGCCAATTGCGCAAGCGGGGCATGCCGCGGAAGCAGGACGAGCCGCCATCAGCCGACGCTGCGGGGCAGGGCGAGTTGCCGTTGTGAATTAATCGGGCATACCTATTTTTGCTCGTTCAAACCTGCGTTGGCCGGCTCCAGAGGTGACAGGCATTCACCCCCCTTTTTTGTTCTGCACCCTTTCCAACGCTCATCTTCTCGGATAGTTTGCTCTGCTTGGTATCACGTTGCGAATACCGCCTTTAGGGTCCTCGACATCTCCGCGATACCGCGGCAAAAGAATGATATGTAAATGGTCAATGCTTCTTCCGGCTTCTCTTCCATCGTTGTTGCCGACAGTGTATGCATCAGGCTTGTTTCCCAGGAAATCCAGCTTTAAGACTGACTCGATATGGTCTTTGGGCCGGTCTTTGAGGTCATCCCGGCCGAGCATGTTTAGGTAAAGGTGTTTCAGGTCAGTGGCTTCAATAGCAGCCCTGACTCCGCGAACAGCGTCGAAATAGTCCTCCTGCTCTTGTTCAATCAGATGAAAAAGGGATACGACGTGCCTTCTTGGGATCATCAAGGCGTGCCCTGGATTCACCGGGTGAGTGTCGAAGATTCCCACAAAAGACCGGTTTTCAAAGATAAAGGGGTCGGCTTCGCCCCTTGAAACTCTGCAAAAGTAGCAATTCTGTTCTGAAGGGTTACTGCTCATACTAGCCGCCCATTAGGTCATTGGGTTATGTCGTGTTGCCGCGTACGCTTCGAGGATATGGCGCCGGAGTGTCGTTTGCGCTTGTGAAACCTATCGGAGGCATCGGGGCGCGGTGTCGGGTCTTGAATTTTGCCGGAACCTGATGAGGAGCGGGGATCCCTTCATGCGAGCGCTCGCGTGCCTCCATGGTCCGGGCTCACTGGCTTCTCTTATCCCTTCCTTTCATTTTTCCCCCTTTTCTCCATCGGGCCTGCCTCCGCCGCCGAGCCAATCGCGCCCGTGGGGCACGGTGAAGTCCAGCGCCGGCCCCTTCGGCACGATGCCGTTCGGGTTGATCTGCTTGTGGCTGCCGTAGTAGTGCAGCTTGATGTGGTCCATGTTCACGGTCTGCGCAACGCCGGGGACCTGATAGAGCTCGCGTGTGTAGGCCCAGAGGCTCGGATAGTCCACCAGGCGCCGCTGATTGCATTTGAAGTGGCCGTGGTAGACGGGGTCAAAGCGCACGAGGGTCGTGAACAGGCGCCAGTCCGCCTCCGTGATCCGGTCGCCGACCAGGTAGCGCTGTCGTGCGAGTCGGGCTTCGAGCGCGTCGAGCGTCTCGAACAGCCGATCGAAGGCCACCTCGTAGGCGCTCTGCGTCGTTGCGAAGCCGGTCCGGTAGACGCCGTTGTTGAGGTTCTCGTAGACCAGCGCGTTGACGGCGTCGATCTCCTCGTGCAGTTCCGCCGGATAGAAGTCCAGGTCGGCGCGTCCCCAGGCGTCGAAGGCGCTGTTCAGCATGCGGATGATCTCTGCCGACTCGTTGTTGACGATGACGTCACCCTGTGTGTCGTACAGCACCGGCACGGTGACCACGCCATCGAAGCCCGGCGCGCTGTGCTCATAGAGCTGACGCAGCGTGTCGAAGCCGTGCACCTGATCCGGCGTGGTGCCGGGATAGTCGCCGAACACCCAGCTCTCCGGCGGCATCACCGGATGCACGACCGATACCGAGATCGCATCCTCCAGGCCCTTCAGGGCTCGGAAGATCAGCGTGCGATGGGCCCAGGGGCAGGCGTATGACACATAAAGGTGATAGCGGCCAGGCTCGGCCTCGAAGCCGCCCTCGCCGGACGGCCCAGGGCTGCCGTCCGGCGTCACCCAGTTCCGGAAGCCGGATTCCCAGCGGATGAATTCACCCGTGTCTATATCGGCATCAGTCATAGTGTCCTCTAAATGATAGGGGCATTGCAGGGGTAGTCTCTCTAGCTCATTCTTCGCCGAAGGCGGCAAACATGTCGCGCGTGCGGGTGTCGCTGCTGCTTGGCTTGGGACCTGGCTTCTGCGGTCGCAGCACCCGCCCGAGGTTTGCCTCGACGCGCGTGATGAAATCGCCCAAGCCCGAAAGTCGGCCGATCCGTATGTGCCGATGAAACGGATCCGTAACGAGGTCGGCGTCTTGCTCGGAGAAAAAGGTCTGCCGGCGACGATTGCCACGCTGGGTCAGGTGCCGAGTCAATCCGGGGACGACCCTTTCCCCGGGCCCTGCAAGGATCAACTACGCGGCGACCACCAGCGCGACAGTCGTTGTGAAAAGGTGCGGTCGGGAACACCTTCGTAGTGCGAGACGTCGTTGAAGAGCCTGAGACGTGCCCGTACCGGGCTAACGAAATCGAGGATGTTCAACGCCGCCGGACTCTGATCCAACCGATCGCGATAGCCGCGGGCGTCGAAACCCAGCAGGCTGCTGATCAGAAGTCGGTTGGTGCCCTTGTGACAGACCACCAGGACGGAGCCTTGGTCGTGCTGCTCAACGATTCGGCGCACAACCGGTAACGCCCGCGCGAGCACCTGCACGCCGGATTCACCATCTCGCGGCGCGATCGTGAGCGGGTCTTCCTGCCAATTGTCGTACTCGTCGCCGTACTGCGCCTCGACCTCTGCCCGTGTTTTGCCCTCCCAGTGTCCGTAATCGATCTCGCGCAGCGCCGACTCAATCTCGACGCGAACCTCGGCGCCATGAGGCCTAGCCAGGATCCGCGCCGTCTCCACCGTGCGCCCCATCGGGCTCGCATAGATGGCATCAAGCGGCTCGTCGGCGAGGCGGCTGGCTAGATTCTCGACCTGCTTGCGGCCCTCCTCGGAGAGCGGCACGTCGGTCGCGCCCGAGAAGCGATCCTCGGCAGTCAGCTCGGTTGCACCGTGGCGAACCAGAAAAAGTCGGGTCGGCATGGTCGTTTCTCACTGGGTTCTTCGGTATTCACTAACTGCGGTCGCCTTCTCGGATCGAAAAGCCCAATACGGAATCCGGGATACCTCAGGGACAGACCATAGCTCCACCGCACTTGCGGTACCCCGATCCACGGCGTCTATACTCTTGGATCGCCGAACAACTGCGGAGCCGGTCCATGCCTGATCTTGCCGAAGCAGGGTCCATCAGCGTCGAGGAGTATCTCGCGGGCGAGGCTGTCGCGCCGGTTCGCCATGAGTACGTCGCCGGCGAGGTCTTCGCGATGGCCGGTGCCACCGAGGAGCACGCGACCATTGCCGGCAACGTCTTCGCGTTGCTGCGCGCGCATGTGCGCGGCAGTCCGTGCCGGGTCTATATCGCCGACATGAAGCTGCGCGTCGCGCCGGCGTCCGCCTTCTTCTGCCCGGACGTCTTCGTGACCTGCGATACCAGGGACGCGGCCGAGCCCTTGGCCAAACGCCATGCACGCGTGATCATCGAGGTCTTGTCCGAGTCCACCGAGGGCTACGACCGCGGTGCCAAGTTCGGCGATTACCGGCGGCTGGAGTCGTTGGAGGAATACGTCTTGGTCGATTCCCGCAGCCGTTCCTGCGAGGTGTTCCGCCGCCGTCCGGAGGGTTGGCTGCTCGATCCGGTGCCGGAGAACGGGCGGCTGGTCCTGCAGTCGATCGGCTTTGAATGTCCGCTCGATGCCTTGTACGAGGACGTGGTGTTTGTGCAGACCGAGGCTGCGGATACCGCCTGACCGCTCGCTGCGGCCCCACGCTCGCCGCTTGTCGGTTGTCCACGTGATCGTCTGCGCCGTCAAAGAACGGTCACATCGCCCACACGCCTGCCGAGGATCCGGCGGTCTATGCGAGGGTCCGTGAGGGCTTCCCGAAGCACATGGAAGAGAAGACCGGCACGCGTGTCCAGTTCTTCCCGGTGCCGTCGAACGCGGCTCGGATCGCGGCGATGCGGGCCGATCGGCTCCATGTCGCCTCGATCTGAGCAGTGTCGTGCGGCGGGTACGCGGATCCGTGATCGGATAAAATGCCGCACCCTGTCGAAGCAATCCACCGCATCCGATGGCCAAACCGAAGCGCAAGCTCACCCCGGCCGAGAAGGCGGCGAAGAAACGACGACGTGAAGCGACCATGATTGTGTTCATGAACGGCAAGCAGAAGCGTGTCCCGCGTCCGCCGACGATCGACGGCCTGCCTGTGGATGAGTTTATCCTCAGGAACGCCGACTCCGTTTGGCTCCATCAAAACGAGATGTGGGAGTGCATCGACGAGGCCATGGATCGGGTCTACGGGCCGCGAGACCCGGGGACATGACCTGCCTGCCTTCAGCGGCTCCCGGGCCCCTTCGACATTGCAGGGTCGCCGCGCCCCCGTCAAACCGGCCGAGGTCTCGATGAGTAACGGAAAGATCTACCTGGTGGGCTTGGGTCCCGGCGACATCGCCGAGATGACGTGTCGTGCACGCGCGGCCATCGCGGCATCGGACGTGGTCGTCGGCTATCGGACCTATGTCCGGCTCATCGCCGACTTGGTGAAGGACAAGCAGGTCATCGTGCGCGAGATGGCCGAGGAGCTGGACCGCTGCGGCGAGGCCGTGGCGCTGGCGCAGGCGGGGCAGACCGTCGCGCTGGTCTCCTCCGGCGACGTGGGTGTGTTCGGGATGGCCGGCCCGCTCTTCGAGCTGTTGTTCGAGCAGGGGTGGACGCCGGACACCGGGATCGCGGTCGAGGTGGTGCCCGGCGTGACCGCGGCTTCTTCCTGTGCCTCTTTGGTCGGCGCGCCATTGACGCATGACTTTTGCGCCATCTCGCTCTCGGACATGCTGACCCCTTGGCCGGTGATCGCCCGGCGTCTGGAGGCTGCGGCGCGGGCCGATTTCGTCACCGCGCTCTACAACCCCAAGAGCAGTCGCCGGCCCGATCAGCTCCGAGAGGCGCGTGATCTGTTTCTGCGCCATCGCGATCCGCAGACGCCGGTCGCCGTCGTGCGTGCCGCTTATCGCCAACGCCAGGACGTGCGGCTGACCACCTTGGCCGAGATTGCCGAAGGCGAGGTCAGCATGTTGACCAACCTCATCATCGGCAACTCGAGCACCTTCGTGCGTGCGGGGCTCATGGTCACGCCGCGGGGTTACGGGCTCAAGTATCGGTTGGCCGACGGGGCGGCGCGTCCCGGCGAGACGGCACGAGTCTCGCTGTCGAGCGGACTCGAGGGTTGGCGCCGTGCCTTGGTCGAGACCGCGTTGAGCGAGGGCGTCGATGCGGCCTGTCGGGCGCTTGATGCGAGCCCGAGCCAGATCCTGGATGCCTTGTCCGAGGCGCCGATCGCGCCTTGGCGTGTCGTCGCTCAGCAAGTGCCGGAAGCACTGTTGGACGAGGCACTCGGCTGGCGGAATCCGACGTTGTGCATGCGATCGCCGGGTGGCGGTTCGGTCGAGCTGAGTCTCGCGGATGCTCGGGTCCAGGCCGATCCGGACAGCATCGGGATCGAAGGCTCGGGCTGGCGGGTCGCGCTGCCCCGCTCGGCGCTTGCGGGGGCCTACAGCGTCAGCCTGCCGAGCGGGGAGGGGGCATGGTTTCAGGATGCCCGGGGCGAAACGCTCTGTCGGATCCTTTGCGGTTCAACTACTCCTTTTAGGTTAAACCGCGTCGGCTGAGATAGGCGCTGTCGTGGTCGCGGACCGACGCCTTCGAACTCCACCGGCAAGGAGATCTGCGTTGCATCGGAGCGGTACGGCGATTCTCGCGTTGACCCGGGGCGGCACCGTGCTGGCGGGGCGTCTTGCGTCTCGGATGGCGGCGTCCGGGGTCGTTTCCGGGGCGGTCGAGGTGCATGTTCCGGAGCGGTTCCGTGCGGCGCTCGAGCCGAACGATGCCGTACGCGTCGAATCGATCGACAAACCGGTTTCCGCGCGCATGTCTCGGCTCTTCGTCGACCGCGCGGAGCTTGTCTTCATCGCCTCGGCCGGTATCGTCGTGCGGCTCATCGCGCCCCTGCTGGTGGACAAGACGCGCGATCCGGCCGTGCTGGTGATCGACGAGGCCGGGCGCTTCGTCATCCCTATCCTGTCCGGGCACCTCGGCGGTGCCAATGCGAGCGCGCAACGGATCGCCGCTCTGCTCGGGGCGAAGGCCGTGCTCACCACGTCGTCCGATGTCCAGGGGACGATCGCGGTCGATCTCCTGGGGCGTGAGCTGGGTTGGCGGGTCGAGGCGGATCGCGAGGCCCTGACGCATGCCGCGGCGGCCGTCGTCAACGGCGAGCGCGTGGTCGTCATCGAGGAGGCGTGCGGACGCGAGTGGTGGCCGTCGGATCGACCGCTCCCGGACAATCTGGACCCGGTCGGCTCTTGGGACCGGGCGGGCGAGGCGAGTGCCTATCTCTGGGTGACCCGCGAGGGGATCGATCCTGCGCTGAAGGCGCGCTTGGGGCCGCGTCTGGTCGTCTATCGACCGGACGGTTCGGAATCGTGACCCGCATGCAGTTGGGGTGCCGGCGGGTTCCGCAGGGTCTCGTAGGTGCGATCGAGCGAGGCGCGGATCTCGGGCTCGCGGTCGACGGAGAAGGCGAGGAATGCCTTGGCGATGGTCGAGAGCTCGCGGGACTTGGGGTGGACCAGATACCAGGTCCGCTCGATCGGGAAGCCCTCGACGTCCAACATGACGAGACGCCCGGCCCCCCCGTCGAGCGTGAGTGTGTGCAACGAGAGTGCGGAGATGCCCAGACCGGCGATGATGGCGTGCTTGATCGCCTCGTTGCTGCCGAGTTCCATGCGCACGTTCGGGCGCAAACCTCGTTCGGCGAAGCGGCGCACCACCGAGTCGCGGATGCCCGAGCCCGGCTCGCGCAGCAGAAACCGCTCCTGCGCCAGCCGCTCCATCGTGATGCCGGTCTCGCGGGCCAGGGGATGGTCGCTGCGCGCGAGGACGATCAAGGGGTTGGGGGCTAGATAGGTGGCCTCGACGTCCAGGCCCGCGCCGCCGGGCTCGCCGAAGATGTAGAGGTCGTCGTCGTTCGCGTCCATCCGCTCGATGATCCGGGTGCGGTTGGTGACCTTCAACGAGACGTCGATACCCGGGAATTGCTCGCAGAAGGCGCCCAGGATCTCGGGGGCGAAGTATTTGGCCGTCGTGATGACCCCGAGACGAAAGCGCCCGCTTTTGAGTCCTTTGAGATCGGCGAGCTTGATCTCGAGGTCCGTGAGTGTGCTTAGGATGGTGCGGCACGCGGTGTAGACCTCGCGGCCGGCATCGGTCGGCTCGACGTTGCGACCGACATGCAGGAACAGCGGGGTGCCGACCGTGTCGGTCAGCTTCTTGATCTGCATCGAGACGGTGGGCTGGGTCAGGAACATCTCCTCGGCGGCGCGCGTGAAGCTACCCAGGCGCACGATGGCCTCGAGGAGTTGAAGCTGACGCAAGGTGGCGTGTCGCACGAAGCGACCCGTCGCCTCGCTCTGGGGCGAGGCTTTTTGGGGAGAGGCCTTCTGGGCTAGGTTCGCTGCGGTCATCCTGTCGCCTTGCTCACGCGCGATGGTCCGATAGGCGTTCAGTCCGGCCAAACACGCCGGGACCGTTGCGCAGCGCTTGGTATTGCCGTGGTTTTAACCGATGCGCGCTGCCGGTCTGCGACCCCCGCGGGACGGAGCGCGATCTTGGCCTTCTCGGTCCTCGGAGCGGTTGTCGAGCCGGCCGCGGTGGGTCGAGAGGCCGCTTTCGGCTTGGTGGAGGTCGTGCGCGGCGCGGCCGAGGTCGCTGGCGGATCGGTCGGCGCCTTTGTGGCTTCGGGGGCGACTCCGGGCGCGGTCTCTTTGGGGTCTTGATTACTCATCGAGGGTCTTCTCGGTTTTGAGCAGCGCATCGATCTCGCGGGCGAATTGCCGAAGCGCCTCTCCCACTTCGGTCGCGTCGTCCTCGGCATGTAAGGTGATGTTCACGTAGGTCCGCCCGAAGCTCATGTCCGGATAGATCGCGAGACGCTCCGAGAGGCTCGCCGCCCGATCCAGAAAGTCGCGGGTGGCCTCGTATTCGGCAAACTCCAAACGCCGTTCGAGACGAACGGGCCGCTGACGTTCGTTCCAGCCTTGATTCATGACGGGGATCCCTTAAAAGTAGGCGCGTTCCGAGGGGTCACGATAGCGCGGGACACCAAGCGAGGCCAGCCAGTCATCGATCTCGCGGGCGTGGGCGGACTCCTCGTTCAGGAGTGCCTCGAAGAAGTCGCCGTTCTCCCGATCCCCGACGCGTCGACAGAAGATCACCGCCTCGCGATAGAGTGCGACGATCTCGCCTTCGAGCACCGAGTCCTGAAGCAACAGATCGACCAGATTGCGCGAGACGCCGGCCGGACGCAGGTGCGAGCCGTTCGGTGCCACGCCCAGCGCCAACATGCGTTGGATGATGCGCTCGGCATGCTGCATCTCTTCGACCGTTTCCTCGCGCAGACGCCTTGCGGCCTCCGGCAAGCCCCAAGCCTCCGCGAGCGAGGCCTGGGTCATGTACTGCTGGACAGCTGACAGCTCCAAGCTCAAGGCACGACCGAGATAGCCAAGGGTACGAGGATGAATGCGTGCGTGTCTCATGCTTCAACACCCTTGCCGCCCGTATCGAGCGGCCAATGGCTCGACGCCTCTCGATCAGTCGGCCGCTGCCGGCAGGGTCCGGTTCAGGATCGGCTCGACCTCGCGGTGCGGGCGAGCAATGATGTGCGCAGCCACCAGACCGTCGCCGACCCGCTCGCAGGCATCGGCACCGGCACGCACCGCGGCGTTGACCGCGCCCGTCTCGCCGCGCACCAGCACGGTCACGTAACCGCCGCCCACGAACTCGCGCCCGATCAGGCGCACCTCGGCGGCCTTGGTCATGGCGTCCGCCGCTTCGATGGCGGGCACCAGGCCGCGCGTCTCGATCATCCCCAATGCAATCCCGTAGCTTTCACTGGCCATCTGTGCTCTCCAATCGTTAAGTGTCGTGTTGATCGTTGATGAAGTGTGTCGCGATTTGCTTTTGGCCGGTGGCTATCAGCTATTAGCTGTTAGCTATCAGCCACCGGCTGTTTGGTCTTCGCGTCTTGCTGACCTTTGATTAGTCGACGGCCGGGCCGCCGACGGGGAGGATCGGCTCGACCTCGCGGTGCGGGCGGGCGATGATGTGCGCCGCCACCAGGCCGTCGCCGACGCGCTCGCAGGCGTCGGCGCCGGCACGCACGGCGGCGTTGACCGCACCCGTTTCGCCGCGCACCAGGACGGTCACGTAACCGCCGCCGACGAACTCGCGCCCGATCAGGCGCACCTCGGCGGCCTTGGTCATGGCATCCGCCGCTTCGATGGCGGGGACCAGTCCGCGGGTCTCGATCATGCCGAGCGCGATTCCGAATTTTTCGTTTGCCATCGTTTCTATCTCCTCTGTGTACCAAGTCGCCGCGGGCGATGCTGCCCGATCATCTTCAATCCAGATTCAAAACTCTTCGTCGAGGCCGACTACGCCGGGCATCCCGACCGGATTCATACCCTCACGCCGCTCGGGCAGTGGCGAGGGCGGTCGGTTCGACCGCCGCTGCTCGCTCCTCCTCCCAGCGATCGATGATCCCGCCGATCGTCAGGTCGGTGAGGATCCCGGCGTCTCCCATCGCATACCGGGCGGCTGATCCGCTGACCACGAAGACCCAGTCGCCGGGTCGGGCGTCCACCGGGTCGGTGGCGACGTAGTGCTTGCCTTTCGTGTCCTGCAGGAGCCGCAGATCCCAATGTCCGAGCCCGGTGATCCGGTGCGTGCAGACCAGCGAGCCGATGACCTGCCTGATCTCCATCAGCCTGCACCTCGCGACCCGGCACCCGTTTCGGGCGGCCAATGATCGATAATGCCGACGATGGTCAGATCGCTCGGATACTCCTTGCTGCCGGCCGCCTCGCGTGCCGCGGAGCTGCCGACACAGATCACCCAGTCTCCCGGCACGCAGCCGACCGCATCGACCGCGACCTGTTGTGTGCTCCCGTCGCGCACCACCAAGAGGTGCTTGTGCTCGAACCCCGGGATCCGGTTGGTCGAGACCAAGGGGCGCTCCACCTGACAGATCTTCATCAGTGTCCTCCCGACATCTGCGCGTCCAGCGAGCTCCCGACGACCTCGATGCCGGTGCCCGCGTCGCTGTCGCGCACGACGAGCAGGCGGTGCAGCAGACCCCGGTCGTCGAGATCGGCGAAGCGGTCGGCGAGCGCGGCATCGAGCCGTCGACAGCGTGTCGCCGCGCGCTCGCGCGCACCCGGCACCCCGCCGTGATAATCGAATCGGATGACGATCGGGATCGGCAGACCGCGTGAGACATTGAGCCCGCCGAAGATCTTGCGCCCCACGTCCAGATCCGCCGCCCCTTCCTCGACCGTGTACAAATAGGCGAAGTAGGTCAGGTTGCGCAGCTGGATCTCCTCGAACCCGATGCCCACACCCACGAAACGCTCGGCGTGACCCGCATCCGCGTAGCGTCCGCCGTGCACCTGTCGCACATAGTCGATCTGCGAGAGGTTGTTCTCGATCAGCCGTGCGACCAGTCGGAGCATGCCCGGATCGGCGGTTGCCGGGGCGTGTGCCTTGACCAGCTCGGCGACCCGCGCACGCGCTGCGGTCGGCTCCAAGTCTCGGGTGATCGCGTAGACCTTGATCGCATCGACCGATTGCGTCAGATCCATACGGCCCTCGCCGTCGGGCACATGCGCCCGGATGGCGTCCGTGTCCGTATCCATCCCGATCAGAAGCAGCGCCACCGAGGCACCGCAGCAGAAACCGTTCTCGACCGATTGGCGGAAGGCCAGGAGTCGGTCCAGCGCGGCCTGCGCCGCCGCCGCATCGTTCGATCCGTGGGCCGCGCAGCCCTGATGGTGCGGATCGACCGAGCTGTAGTGATAGATCACCGTCTTCAGATAACGGGTCGGCGCATCCGCGGTGTTCGGCACGCCTTCGCGGAACCGCCCGAGCTCGACCTCGCCCCACTTGGAGACCGTGTTCTCGACATCGAACAGTCCGCCGGCGTAGGGCTTGCGCCGCACCGCGCCGAAGGGCAGACGCAGCACGTAGCTGATCGCATGGGCCAGTCGTCCGTCCGCACAGGGCGTCACATCCAGCTGATGGAAGCCGCAGTCCTGGATAAAGCGGTCGAAGGCATGGACCTCGCGCCCGCCGAGCGGGTCGTTCGCGAAGAAGTCGTCCGCCATCCGACGGTAGGTCTCGAAGACGCACCAGGCGAACAGACGCCGCAGATCGAGCTGGGTCACCCACGCATCCGCCAGCATGTGCTCGGGCAGATCGAATCCCAGCTCTGCCCGGGCGATCGACTGCGCGTGCTGCTCGAAATCGGACTCGTGCTGGAGCGCCGAGATCTGCTTGAGCACGGGTACGATTCGATCGAACGCCGCCTTGACCCGGTCCTCGTAGCACTGCAGCCGTGCGTTGCCGTCGAGATCCGTGAGCGGATGGAGCCCGTTTGGACCCGGAACGCGCCCACGCATTGTCTCCGCACCGACGGCCCGCGTGGTCTGGCGTGCCGAGCGCTTAGCGGCACCGGCTACCTGGGCCGGGGGCCGCGGACGCATCCGGGGCGCACGTGCCGTCGCGGTCCGCTCGGTCGGTCCCGGCTTGGCCAAACCCCGTGTTGTCGGCTCCTGCGTTGCCGGCTCCGCAATCGCCGTCGACGCGCCCGGTACGGACTCGCCTTGAACGCGCGGCTGGTAGGCCGGCGCGGCGGTCGCGGATGCGGAGGCCCAGATCAGGCTCGCTCGGGCTGGACGGCGTTGTTTCGACATGACCTCGTTGTCTCGTCAGATTCCGGTGTTGACTTGAGCTCGGTTCGGTCGTGCAGACCCGATCCCTCGGGTCGGTTGCTCGTGCAAGGGCTTAGCCCCTCGCTCCACCCGAGTAGGTGATGAGCGAACCGCGATCCGTGTTGCCGCTGGCCCCGGTCACACGACTCACCGGCGCAGGAAGCTCCTCGTTTCGCTTAGGCTTGACGGCAGCCATCGCGGCCATCGGACCCGGGCGGGTCGGGTTGCGGCGCCGTGCGGACGGACCCTCGGTCCCGGTGACACGCTCGCCGCGTTCCCAATCGTCTCCTGTGATCTTGGTCCCGGCGGCTTGGCCCTCGCCCGTCACACGGGAGCGGACCGCTGCGGGTGACGCATCGACTCCTGTCGTCTCGGCGGGCGCCATCTGCAACAGATTTACCGGCACGGACGGGCCACGGTCGAAGCGAAACTGCTCAGTGCCCGTGATTTTGCCCGTGCCCATCCCGAAAGGGCCGGTAATCCTCCCCTCCTGTTCGTAGAGGGTGCCCGTCACGCCGCTTCCTTGGCTCGCCTGAAACGCCTGCCGTGCCGGCGACTCGACGCTGAAGCTCTGCCAGGGCGCGGCCTCGATCGGTTGAGGCAGCAGCTGGGGGAAGTCACTGTCGCCGGGGCGTGCAGCACTTCCGCAGGTCTCTTCGTACTGGTCTCCGCCGACATAGGGCGTCCCGCTGATCTCTTCGCAAGCACCCCTGGAGGCACCTGTCATGACCCCGCCGATCCCCGGCTGGGTGCCGGTCATCCGCGCCCCCATCGCCGCAGCCATCGGGCGCATCCGCTCGGCGATCAGGCGCTGCTGCTCCGGGGCGCAGTAGGTCGCCGTCTGCTCCAGTCCCGCATAGGGCGTGCCTGTGACGACCTTGCAGGTGCCGGGCTCGTCACCCGTGACCCGACCCGAGCGACCGGTCTGGGTGCCGGAGACCATCAGCCCTTTCGGCGTCGAGGACAGCCCGACCTTCGGTGCCTCCATCGGGGCCGGCTGGATGCCGCAGAACTCCTTGTACTGCTCGGCGCCGACATACTCGTCGCCGGTCACCAGCCGACAGCTGCCGGGCTCGTCGCCGGTCAACTTCGCACTGCGCCCGACTCGGGTGCCGGTCACGGAGCCGCCGCCGAGCGTCTGCGTCAGGTTGACCTTCGGCGGCGCCTTTTTCAGATCGGGCAGGTCGCCGTTGGCCGAGGACATGTACTGGCTGCCGGTCGGCTGGATCCCCGCGCCGTGCTCGTTGCCCGTGACCTTGGGCGAGAGGCCCGGCAGAACCCCCGAGACGGCACGACCGCCGGTGGTCTGGGTGCGCCCGGTCTGACGCGGGTTCGGAGTCAACTGAACACCGCAGAACGCGCTGGCCTGCTCGGACGATAGATACTCGGTACCGGTCACGGTCTTGCAGGTCCCGGGCTCGTCGCCCGTCACCTTCGTCGAGCGCCCCACCTCGTTGCCGGTCACGGCGTTGCCGTGACTGGTCGTGGTGACGTGGACCTTCGGTGTCGTTTTGGGCGGCTCGGTCTTGCAGAACTCGCGGAAGATCTCCGCACCCATGTATTCGGTGCCAGTGACCTCGCGACACACGCTCGGCTCGTCGCCCGTGACCGAGCGACTGCGACCGACCCGGGTGCCGGTCACGAATTGACCTTGTGCGGTCTCGCTCAGACCGACCTTCCAGGGCTGATCCTCCGCCCCGCCGACCAGACGCTCGCGCCCCGGTCTGACCCTGCCCGTCGCTTGTACCTTGCGTGTCCCGGCCGAGCCTGCGGCACTGCGATGGGCGCGAACGGTCTGGGCCAGATCGCGCCCGGACAGCTGCGGGTTTGCCTGTCGCGCGAGACTCGCCGTGGTCGCTGGGATATTGACCGCGGCCTTGCCGCGCCCGGACGTGGCGGAGCGTCGTGCGAGTGCGAGCATGCGTCCCGTGGGTTTGACGGCAGTGACGCGCTTGGCGCTGCGTCGCGTTCCGTTGGTCGACGGATTGCTCGCAGTGCCGAGAGACGATGCGCCCCGACGATCCGACGACAGACGCGCCGCATCTGCCATGGAGCCGCGCTTGTCCGTCGTCTCCGGGTGACCGCCGCAGCCGCAACCGCAGTCCGAACCGTCGTTGCGAGCGACCTTGGCCGATGCGTTCGGCGAGGGCGCTTTCGATGCGGGGACGCGGGTGCGATCCGCCCTGCGATCCGCCCGCTTGCCGGCCTTGGACAGTGCCTCGCGCCGAGCCTTGGCCTCCGCGCGGCTGGTGCCGGCTGCAGATGCCGGAGCCTGAACCCGCCGAGCAGACGAGACGACCCTGGACATGGAAGGTGCCGATGCGACGCCGCCCCACCCTGTGCTCGACACCGATTCCGCCGCGGCAGCCGGAGCAGCCTGCTCCTGCGATGCCGTCGGGCGACGCACCGAAGCCACCTCGGGCGTGCGGCTGCGCTCGGCCGCCCCGGGGGCTACGCTGGTTCGCTTGCCCTGAGTGGACACGGCACGGCGACGTGCCAGGGCCGCCTCGCGGCCGCTCGATCTCAGATTCGCTTTGCTGGGCATGGTCGTTCCCTTGGACGTGGAGCGCATGAGCGGTGATTGCCGCAGCGGGACAGAGCCCTGTCGCCGTTTGCATCACCGGCTCGGCGATCGCGCCGCCCGCTCGGTGTTGAAACACTGGATCTCGGGTGCTCGGCACCTTTCGGCTCGGCGGCACACGGAGGCACCGCCGGACCTAGACTGCCGTCGGACTTGCGATCAGCCGCGACCCTCGAACACCACGAAGCAGGAGCCTTGACTCTGGGTGTAGTTGTCGTAGCCGGTCACGCGGACATGGTGATCCGGATAGGAGCGATGACACGCTTCGAGCTCGCTCACCACCTGGGCCAGATCGGATACGCCGAAGAAGGGCAGTTTCCACATGGTCCAGTAGTGGTTCATGGCCTTGCTGGGATGGATATGCTCGATACCGGGCGTCCAACCCTGCGCGATGATGTAGGCGATCTGATCGAAGATCTCCTCCTGGGTCATCGGGGGCAGAAACCCGAAGGTCTCCAGGGTGCGCTTGGTTTGGTAGTCGCCCGTGGTGCTTTGGAACGGCATGGTTTCGGTCCTCGTTGTGCGAATGCGTTGGGTTCGAGTGTCAGAGCTTCCAGCCTCCTGCCTCCTGCCGTCAGCCGGCTCTTGCACCGCCGAAAACCGCTTTTGCGGCCCTCGCCGGGCGGACTCGGATTACGGTCCCAGTCATCCCGAGCAGGAGGCTGGGGGCTGGAGGCAGGGGGCTGGCCGCTGGCGGTAGGAGGCTTCTCCTCAACCCACGTCGAGCTTGTCGACCGTGTCGAACTCGAACTTGATCTCTTTCCAGGTCTCCATCGCGATCGCCAGTTCCGGGCTGTGCTTGGCCGCGCCGGTCATGATCTCGCGTGCCTCCTTCTCGAGCTCGCGACCCTCGTTGCGGGCCTTCACGCAGGCTTCGAGCGCCACCCGGTTGGCTGCCGCACCGGCCGCGTTGCCCCAGGGGTGACCTTGGGTACCGCCGCCGAACTGCAGGACCGAGTCGTCGCCGAAGATGGTGACCAGTGCCGGCATGTGCCAGACGTGGATGCCGCCGGAGGCGACCGCGAAGACGCCGGGCATGGAGCCCCAATCCTGGTCGAAGAAGATGCCGCGGGCTCGGTCTTCGGGGATGAAGGATTCGCGCAACAGATCCACGAAACCGAGCGTGGAGCCGCGATCGCCTTCGAGCTTGCCCACGACCGTACCCGTGTGCAGATGGTCGCCGCCCGACAGACGCAGGCACTTGGCCAGCACGCGGAAGTGGATCCCGTGCTTGGGATGACGGTCGATGACCGCGTGCATGGCGCGATGGATGTGCAGCAGCATGCCGTTCTTGCGGCACCACTTGGCCAGACCCGTGTTGGCCGTGAAGCCGCCGGTCAGGAAGTCGTGCATGATGATCGGCTGGCCGAGCTCCTTGGCGAACTCGGCGCGCTCGTACATCTGCTCGGGGTCGGCGGCGGTCACGTTCAGATAGTGACCCTTGCGCTCGCCGGTCTCGGCCTGCGCCGCGGACACGGCCTCGGCGACGAACTCGAAGCGGTTCTGCCAGCGCATGAACGGCTGGGAGTTGACGTTCTCGTCGTCCTTGGTCAGGTCCAGACCGCCGCGCAAGCATTCATAGACGGCGCGACCGTAGTTCTTGGCCGAAAGACCGAGTTTCGGCTTGATGGTTGCGCCCAGGAGCGGACGCCCGTACTTGTTGAGCTTGTCGCGCTCGACCTGGATGCCGCTCGGCGGACCCATGCAGGTCTTCACATAGGCGATCGGGAAACGGATGTCTTCCAGGCGCAGATGACGCAGCGCCTTGAATCCGAACACGTTGCCGACGAGCGAGGTGAGCACGTTGACGACCGAGCCTTCCTCGAACAGATCGATCGGGTAGGCGATGAAGGCGTAGAACGACTCCTTGTCGCCGGGCACGTCTTCGATGCGATAGGCGCGGCCCTTATAGAATTCGAGGTCGGTCAGGAGCTCCGACCACACCGTACTCCAGGTCCCGGTCGAGGACTCCGCAGCCACGGCGGCGGCGACCTCTTCGCGCGGCACACCGGGCTGGCCGGTGCATTTGAAACAGGCCAAGAGGTCGGTGTCGAGGGGGACATAGTCCGGTGTCCAATACATGGCCCGGTATTCTTTTACACCGGCATCGTAGGTCTTCACGCTCATGGTCAGCTCCTGTGGTCTGTGCCTTGTCCGCCTCGCCTGCGGAGGCCGTTTCGAACTCTGGCGTGAACCTTACCGAAGCGGCGACATAGGAAAAAGTCGATAATTTCTATTAATCGCATCGACGATAGTCTATGTACAAAGCCGCCTGAGTCGCGTTGCCCTTGACGCACCCTGCGGGCCTCACTCATAGACGAAAGCAGATGCAAGACCTAAGAAACTTCGATTATTGTTGAAGCGCATCGGTCCGGATACTGAGGATCAGTACACCGTATCGGAGCCATTACATGCGCGTTCTCAACGAGATCCGTTTCGACAATCTACGCGGGGACCTCTTCGGCGGCGTGACCGCCGCCGTCGTCGCACTTCCGATGGCACTCGCTTTCGGCGTCGCATCGGGCGCCGGTGCCGAGGCCGGTCTCTACGGCGCCGTCCTGGTCGGGCTGTTCGCGGCGCTGTTCGGGGGCACGCCGACGCTCATTTCCGAGCCGACCGGCCCGATGACCGTGGTCTTCACAGCGGTCATCGCCTCTCTGATCGCGGCCAATCCGGAGCAGGGCATGGCGATGGCCTTTACGGTCGTCATGCTCGCGGGCCTGTTCCAGATGGCGTTCGGTGCGATGAAGCTCGGGCGCTATGTCACCATGATGCCCTTCACGGTGATCTCCGGATTCATGTCGGGGATCGGGATCATCCTGATCATCCTGCAGCTGCCGGGACTGATCGGTCAGGCGGCGCCGGGTGGCGGGGTCATCGGGACCCTGCAGGCCCTGCCCGAGATGATCCGTGCAATCGATCCGCAGGAGGCGATCCTGGCGGGTCTGACCCTCGCGATCCTGTTTCTGATGCCGGCGCGCATCAAGCGCATCCTGCCGCCTCAGCTGGTGGCGCTGGTCGTGGGCACCTTGATTGCCGTCTGGTGGCTAGGCGATCAGGACATTCGTCGCATCGGGGAGATTCACTCGGGTCTGCCCTCGCTGCAGCTTCCGGTGTTCACCATCGACCAGTGGCAGACCATCCTGATCGATGCGGTCGTTTTGGCGATGCTCGGGTCCGTCGATGCCCTCCTGACCGCCGTGATCGCGGGCAGCTTGACCCGCAAACAGATCGACTCGGACAAGGAGCTGCTCGGGCAGGGCGTCGGCAACTTGGCATCGGGCCTCTTCGGCGGGCTTCCGGGGGCGGGGGCGACCATGGGGACGGTCGTGAACATTCAGGCCGGCGGGCGGAGCGCACTCTCGGGTCTGACCCGAGCGGCGATCCTGGCCGTGGTCGTGGTCTGGGCGGGTGCACTGACCGCGAACATCCCCTTGGCGGTCCTTGCAGGCATCGCCGTGAAGGTGGGTATCGACATCATCGACTGGGGTTTTCTGGCCCGCGCTCATCGCGTGTCGATGAAGGGTGCCTTGATCACCTACGGCGTCATCGTCATGACGGTGTTCGTCGATCTGATTACGGCCGTGGCGATCGGCCTCTTCGTCGCCAACGTCCTGACGATCCGGCGTCTTGCCGACGTGCAGGAAGAGTCCGTGTGTGTTCTGCCGGCCCGCCGCAAGCGCGACGAGGCGCCCTGCGCCGGTCTGTCGTGCGAGGAGCGATCGCTGCTGGCTCAGGGGCGCGGTCGGGTGAAGATTCTCTACCTCAGCGGTCCGCTGGTCTTCGGTGCCGCGGCCGCAATCAGTCGTCAGAGTCCCAAGCTCGAAGGCGCACAGGCGATCGTCATCGACCTGAGTCAGGTCCCGCACATGGGGGTGACGACCGCGGTTGCGGTGGAGTCGACGGTGCGCGATGCTCTCTCCCAAGGTCAAGCGGTCTATATGGCCGGTGTTCACGGCCAGCCGCGCGAGCGTCTGGAGCACCTGGGTTTGCGCGGGGCGATGCGCGAGGATCGTTGGGTCGAGGATCGCGAGTCTGCCTTGAAGCTTGCGTTGGAGCAGATGTCGCCGCGGTAGCTGCCAGACCGTCCGTCGGGATTTGTGCGCCCGGCCGGGTTGCCCTCGGGGCTCGTCGCCAATACCTCGGTACAACGCGGTAGTACGGGACGAACGAGGAAACGACGATGGTCCGAGCAACAGAAACGGCGATCCGCTGGGTCGAGCAAGGTAAGGTCCCCGACAGCGTGACGCGCAGCGGCATTCGCGCGCTGCTGCGTGGCCGCCTGGCGACCTTGCCGACGGAGGATTGCGAGGCGGCGATACGCGAGAAGCGCGACTTCATCGCCATGATGGACGCTTCGCCGATCGCGGACGTGCCGGAGCGCGCGAACGAGCAACACTACGAGCTGCCGGCGGCCTTCTTCGATCTGGTGCTGGGGCCGCGTCGCAAATACAGCTCCTGTTACTGGCCCGACAGCATCACGTCGCTGGAGGAGGCAGAGGAGGCGTCCTTGGCGATCACGGCCGAGCGGGCCGGGATCCAGGACGGTGATCGGGTGCTGGAGCTCGGATGCGGCTGGGGCGCCTTGAGTCTCTACCTTGCCGAGCGATTTCCGAGCTGTCGGATCACCGGGGTCTCGAACTCGAGCGGGCAGCGCGCCTTCATCGAGGCGCAGCGCGATCGACGGGGTCTGAAGAACCTGGAAATCGTCACGGCCGACATGAACGATTTTCAGGCCGACGGCCAGTACGACCGAGTCGTCTCGCTGGAGATGTTCGAGCACATGCGCAATCATCGCAAGCTGTACGCGCGGGTGCATGACTGGTTGAAGCCCGGCGGGCGCTTCCTGATGCACATCTTCGTCCATCGCGAGCATCCCTATCCCTTCGAGGACGTGGGGCCGAGCGACTGGATGAGTCACTACTTCTTCGCGGGCGGCATCATGCCGAGCGACGATCTACCGCTGCATTTTCAGGAGCATCTCAAGCTGGTGACGCGCTGGCGCTGGGACGGTCGGCATTACGAGCGCACGCTCAATGCCTGGCTGGAGCGGATGGATACGGCACGCGATCGCGTCTGGCCGATCCTGGAAGAAACCTACGGCAGCGATCAAGCGGGGGTCTGGTGGATGCGCTGGCGGCTCTTCTTCATGGCCTGCGCGGAGCTGTTCGGTTATCGCAAGGGGCAGGAGTGGTATGTGAGCCACTATCTCTTCGAGCGTCCGGCCTAAGTCCTGCCGCCGGTCACCGCCCGTAAAAGGCGCGTGACCGGCGGCCGGTTACTGCGGCCTAAATCAGGCCTTGTCGTTCTTGGTGGTGTCCATCTTCAGTGCCATGTACGCAGGGCAGGTGCCGATTGCGCCGGTCGCGAGCACGACCAGGCCGATGATCGAGAACAGCACGGTATTGGTGACGATGCCCAAGAACACCAACACACCGCCGGCGCCCAAGCGGATGTTACGATCGGTCTTCCCAACATTTTTAATCAGCGTCATGACGTCAACTCCGTTGTGTATAAGGAAAAAAGGGATCGAGCGCGTGCCGCGCTTCGCCGATGGCGCGGGATTTCCGAGGCTGGTCCCGATGCATTCGCCCGTGTGGCCCGGCCGCTCCTGCATCGGTTACCGTCGGCGGGGACAGATACAGTATACCCATTCCCGGCCGCGAGGTTCGTTGCGATCCGGCAAGGCGCGCCGACGATCGCCCTTGGTCCGTGACCCTGCGCGAGCCTCCGATGCCTTCGTCGGATCCCCGGCGCCGCGCTTGGTTCCCCGATGACCTCGGCTTCTCTTCCGAGCCAGCGGGTTCGGCGTGCCGCCCGCATCATCGCGGGCGGTGGTGTGGTCGCCTATCCCACCGAGGCCGTGTTCGGCTTGGGGTGCGATCCACGGAACGGGGATGCAGTGGCGAGGATTCTGAGCATGAAGCGCCGTGATGTCGCCAAGGGATTGATCCTGATCGCCGCGGATCCGATGCAGCTCGAACCCTTCGTCCTGCCGCTCGCTGCCGATCGGATGGCGGAGATTCGGGCAAGCTGGCCGGGCCCGAATACGTGGCTGCTGCCGGCGCGGTCCGAGACACCCCGCTGGCTCACGGGGCGCTTCGACACACTTGCGGTCCGGGTCACGGCACATCCGCTCGCCGCCGCGCTTTGCCGCACCTATGGCGGCGCCATCGTCTCAACCAGTGCAAATCAAGCCAGCCGACGACCGGCCAGGACGGCCATGCAGGTACGCTTGGCGCTCGACCAGCCCCCGGACATGATCCTCGCCGGTGCCTGCGTCGGCTCCGATCAACCCTCCTGCATCCGCGACGGGCGGACGGGGCGGATGCTGAGGGCCTGATCGGGGTGATTCACGAAAAAATCCGCCGACCCAAGATCCCGGCTTCGAGCCGCCGTTCGTCTCGTGCGCGCGCCTCAATGCCGATGTCGGAAGGTCCAAGGTGTCTGGTGCTTCCCCTGCTTTCCCCAGATTCCAACCGCCGCGGCGCGGGCCTTACGCTCCGCGCGGAAGAAACGCGACTCCTCGCAATAGCGAGGATAAACCGCAGCCTGCCCCTGCTTGACCTGCTCGAGGTTCAGCGAGAGTCGCTCGCCGTCGGCGGTGTACACCTCCGCCACCGTACGCCCGAAGCGGTCGGTCTCGATGGGCCGCATCTCGATCCGATCCGTGGCGATGCGCTCGAGGTGCGCCCGCGACCGATTGCCCCAGGGCTTCTGGCCTTGCTCGGGTGCGTCGATACAGTACAGACGGACCACGACGGACGTGCCGCCGCAGGTCAGCCGGAGCGAATCTCCATCCAGCACCTGATTCAAGGCGCAGAGGCGACCCGACCCGGCGAATGACCATTCGAACGGGATCAGACCCGGTCCCCAGCGTTCGATGACCCAAGCGCCGGTCACGGCCAGTGCGATCAGAAGACTCGAGAGGGCAGAATGACGCCCTCTCCACCATCGCCTCATCGGCGCGCTCGCCGCGGCAGCGAGCCGTCAACCATTGAGCCACAAATGAACGACGATGCTCGCGAAATAACCCAAGGCGATCTCGGGCGTCCATCGCAGATGCGCAAAAAAGGTATAGACGCCGCGGGCTTGACCCATGAGGGCGACCCCGGCCGCCGACCCGATCGAGAGTAGCGACCCGCCGACACCGGCCGTCAGGGTAACCAGGAGCCACTGCGTCTGGTCCATGTCCGGATTCATGGTGAGGACCGCGAACATGACCGGGATGTTGTCGACCACCGCCGACAGGAGCCCGATGGCGACGTTGGCCGGGATCGGTCCCCATTGCTCATACATGACCTCCGAGGCCATACCCAGATAGCCGATGAACCCGAGCCCGCCGACACAGAGCACGACGCCGTAGAAGAACAGCAGGGTGTCCCATTCGGCGCGCGCGACCTTGTTGAAGACGTCGAACGGCGTGATGTCGCCGATCAGATTCGCACGCTCGACATTGCGCTGCTGCCAGCCATGATGGCTCATCCGAAGATAAAAGCCGAAGAATTGAAGATACCCGAGCCCGGTCAGCATGCCGATGACCGGCGGTAGGTGCAGGAAGTTGTGGAACGCGACCGCTGTTGCGATCGTCAGCAGGAAGAGCAGGATGATGCGCTTGGCGCCACGCCGCATGTGGATGTCCACCGCCGCCGCCGTCTTGGATTCGAGGTCGGCGGCTCCGTGGTACGAGAACGATACCCGCCGAGTCTGTTTTGCCGACGCCGTTTCGGGTTTGGTGTCGGGCACGGCATGGTGCATGAAGATCGCCGGCACCAAAAAATTGACCAGCGCCGGGATGAAGAGGTCGAAGAAGCCGAAGAAATCGATGATGCCTTTCTGCCAGACCATGAGCGTCGTGATGTCGCCGAATGGGCTGAATGCTCCGCCCGCGTTGGCTGCGACCACGATGTTGATGCAGGCCAGGGTCACGAAACGGGTGTTGTCGCCGCCGACAGCCATGACAACGGCGCACATCAAGAGCGCCGTGGTCAGGTTGTCCGCCACCGGCGAGATGCAGAACGCCAGTCCGCCCGTCATCCAAAAGAGCGCACGCAGACCGAAGCCCTTACGGATCAACCATGAGCGCAAGGCATCGAACACCTGACGCTCCTGCATGGCGTTGATGTAGGTCATCGCCACCAGCAGGAAGAGCATCAGCTCCGAGTATTCGAGCAGGTTGTGCCGCACCGCCGTCTCGGCCTCCTGAGTGAGGCCGTTCTGCGAATAGACGTAGGCGATCAGCGCCCAGATGATCCCCGCAGCGATGATGACCGGCTTGGACTTGCGCAGGTGCAGGAACTCCTCGGCCATCACAAGCAAGTAGGCGAGGACGAAGATGATCAGGGCCGCATAGCCGACGGAATGCGCGGTCAAGTCGATCCACTGCCCGGACTCGCTTGCGAGCGACAGGCCTGGTATGAGCAGAGCAAAAAGACCCATGTAGGGCACAAACGAAAGGCGTCCGGGGGCACGCATCATGATGAATCCTGCTGGGATGGTGTGTCGGAGTCGCGGGCGAGCGCGTCGGTGTTAAAGTCGACCGCGCGGCCTGTCCTCGAGCGTCTGCGTCGGCTGTCCTGCGCAGCAAGCGCCATCTCCGGACGTCACACGCCGCAAACTCCGCGCTCGAGCCGTGCTGCCGACGGCGGTGCTCACGATACTAGCGGATTCATCCAGCGCCAAGCGGGTTTTACATGGAACAACAGCACAAGACCTTGACCATGACCCTTCTGATGACACCCGACATGGCCAATTTTTCGGGCCATGTCCACGGCGGGGCGACCCTGCGGCTGCTCGACCAGGTCGCGTATGCCTGCGCGGCGCGCTATTCCAATCACTACGTGGTCACGCTCTCGGTCGATCAGGTGTTCTTTCGCCAGCCCCTGCGCGTCGGCGAGCTGGTGACCTGCCTGGCCTCGGTCAATTACACCGGCAACACCTCGATGGAGGTCGGGATCCGGGTCATCGCCGAGGACATCATCCACAAGACCACCCGGCACGCCATGACATCCTATTTCACGATGGTGGCGGTCGACGACCAAGGACGTCCCGTGAAGGTGCCCGCGCTGCGGATCGAAACACCCAACGAACGTCGTCGCTACGAAAGCGCGGCCCTGCGGCGGGAGTTTCGGCGCGAGATCGAGCGGCGCAACGACGAGATTCGTCAGGTGCATAAGAGTCGGGCGGGGGAGTTGTGACGACCGCGTCGAAAGCGTCGTTCGGGCAGGACCCGGCTCGCCGAGGTGAGCTCGACAACAATTGTTGTTTCCAACAATCTCTCGTTACGAGTCTCCAAGATTCCCCACGACTCCCGCTCCTGGCTTCTATTCTGCATTACGACACCGGCCGAGAGGCGGCGGAAAGGTCCGGACCCGACCTACACCGATCATCGGGGCGAGCCAGCCCCGCGACTTTTGCGCCAAGAGCGGACGCTCGGCATGAGTCCGGTTAGCGACTGCACGACGCGCTTTGCGGACGCTGGCGCGCATGCTCCGGATAAGCCGGAGATCCGATCCGGTCAGCTGCGCTCATCCCGCGAGCGACCGCCGCAGCGTCGTGAGCAGACGGACATGTTCGGTTCGTCTTGCCTTACGGGCAAAATCTGGCAGATCAGGGGGACTCCCGGCTGCCGGAGTAACGGAGCATCAAGCATGAGCTTGGTGTTCCGGTTCGACCGACAGCCGCATGCCCATTGTTTTCAGCACGGCAAGCAACGTTTTCAGTGTCGGGTTGCCCTTGGGTGACAGGGAGCGGTACAACGACTCCCGGCTGATGCCGGCCTCGGCCGCCACCGCCCCCAAGCCGCCATGGGCTTCCGCCACGGTGCGGAGCGCCAAGAGACCGGCGGCTCGCTCGTCGGGATCGTCGAGTGACTCCATCGCTGCTTTCAGGTACGCGACCGCCAGTTCCCGGTCGGCGCGCAGTTCGGCGATCTCGCGCTCATGGTGTGAGACCACGCCTTTCAATTGACTCATGTTTGTCTCCGTTTCCACTCTGACCACGGCGTCTTGGCGCGCTTGATGTCCGATACCTGGGAACTCTTGTCTCCGCCGCACAAGAGCAGGACAACCGATGCTCCGTAGCGGCCACAGTACACGCGGTGTCCGGCACCTACATGCACACGCAACTCGATGACACCTTCACCGACCGGCTCGCTGTCGCCGAAGTTACCCGACTGCACTTGCCGCAAACGAACGCGAATCCGTGCTTGTGCCACCCTATCGCGCACGCCGTCCAACCATTCCGTGAATGGTTCGCGGCCGTCCTCGCGCTGATACCGAAAGAGCTCTATCATGGGTACCAGTGTAACTTAAAAGCTACTTTTGCGCAGTGCAAAAAGACCTTGGAGCGCAAGACGGGGCCGGCATGCGCCCGGGCTGCGGCGATCCGCGCGACCCAGGCTGCCGGATGGGGTGCCTTTCGGTTTCATCTCGCTACGCATTGGCCCAAGGCAGCCTCTGATCTGATCTGTGCTTGATGCACGACTGCGTCCTAACGTCGACTTCACAATGGTCTTCAGCCACTCGGAGTCGTGCATTAACGGACCGTTTTGGATCGTAACCAGCCTATCCGCAGCGTGAGCGCCAGCGTCCGCAGTGCGTCCAGACCGGTCGCTCTCGCCGAGGCGCCGAGCGGTAGGTCTGGATTTCGATTTGTCGCCGGTTCGGCAGACTCGATTTTCCGCTTCCATCGGTCGACTTGACTTGAGGTGCGTCGGCTCATCGCCGAAGAGGGGCTCAAGGGAAGCCTCGAGGCAAACGGCAACCGCGGACTCGCTCGCTGGATTGGCGGCGGTAGCACCGTCGCCTCGTTCCTCATTTCGGCAACAGTGGCACGTGGCGCGGAGCGCCGCGGGGCATGCGTGACACCGCGGAGCGGATGTCACGAGCCTCTGACGGCTAAGGTTTCGGTGGCTCGTCTGATGAGCGAGTCGTGCGGCAGCTTCGATCTCGTCGGAGCCAATCATGTGTCGGAGTGCGCGCCGATCACAGCGCCGCAATCTTCTCCCGCTGCGCCTGCAGGTTGCCGATCGCCTGCGACTGCTCGGAGAGTCGTGCGCGCTCCTTGTCGACGACGGCGGCCGGGGCCTTGTCGACGAAGCTCGGGTTGGCGAGCTTCTGGCCGATGCGGGCGATCTCGTCGGTCAGGCGGCCGATCTCCTTGTCGAGGCGTTTGAGCTCGGCGTCCTTGTCGATCAGGCCGGCCATCGGGATGAGGAGCTTCATGTTGCCGACGAGTGCGATCGCCGACTCGGGGGCGGTCGATTCGTCCTCGAGCAGGGTGACGGATTCGATGCGGGCGAGGAAATCCAGGTAGAGTCGGGCGACGGCGAGCCAGGTCCTGTCCTGCTCGGAGGCGTTGGCGACAAGGACCGGCAGTGGTTTGCCGGGGGCGATGTTCATCTCGCCCTTGATGCGACGCACCCCGAGGATGACCTGCTGGACCCACTCGATCTCGGCGACGGCCTCGGGGTCGTCGGCTCCTGCATCGGCGACGGGGTAGGGTGCGAGCATGATGGTCTCGCCTTGAACTCCGGCCAACGGCGCGACCTTCTGCCAGATCTCCTCCGTGATGAAGGGCATGATGGGGTGGGCGAGGCGCAGCAGGGTCTCCAGCGTCTCGACCAGGGTACGGCGGGTGCCGCGCTTGGCGGCATCGGTGGCGCTCGATCCGGTCAGCACCGGCTTTGACAGCTCCAGATACCAGTCGCAGAAGGCGTTCCAGGTGAAGTCGTAGATCGCCTGGGCGGCGAGGTCGAAGCGGTAGCCCTCGATGGCCTCCGTGACCGTGGCCGTGGTGGCGTTGAGACGGGCGCGGATCCAGCGGTCGGCGGCTGATAGCTCCAGCGCGCCGCCCGATTGATCGGGGGCCTGGCCGCAGTCCTGATCCTCCGTGTTCATCAGCACGTAGCGCGAGGCGTTCCACAGCTTGTTGCAGAAGTTGCGGTAGCCCTCGATCCGACCCAGGTCGAATTTGACGTCGCGCCCGGTGGTGGCGAGCGCGGCGAAGGTGAAGCGCAGCGCGTCGGTGCCGAAGCCGGGGATGCCGTCGGGATAGTCCTTGCGGGTCTGTTTGGCGATCTTCTCGGCCAGATGCGGCTGCATCATGCCCTTGGTGCGCTTCTCGACGAGTGCCTCGAGTCCGATCCCGTCGATCAGGTCGATGGGGTCGAGCACGTTGCCCTTGGACTTGGACATCTTGTCGCCGTGGGCATCGCGCACCAGGCCATGGATGTAGACGTCCTTGAAGGGGACGTCGCCCATGAACTTGAGCCCCATCATGATCATCCGGGCGACCCAGAAGAAGATGATGTCGAACCCGGTGACCAGCACCGCGGTCGGATAGAAGGCGTTGAGGCGATCGGTCTGCTCGGGCCAGCCGAGCGTGCTGAAGGGCCAGAGTGCGGAGCTGAACCAGGTGTCGAGCACGTCCGGGTCCTGGAGCAGGACGACCTCGGGGCCGAAGCCGTGGCTCTCGCGCACCTCGTCCTCCGAACGGCCGACATAGACGTTGCCCTCGACGTCGTACCAGGCCGGAATCCGGTGCCCCCACCAGATCTGGCGGCTGATGCACCAGTCCTGGATGTTGCGCATCCAATCGTAATAGGTGTTCTTCCAGTTGTCCGGGACGAAGCGGATGCGCCCGTCCTCGACCGCGGCGATTGCGGGCTCCGCCAGCGGGGCGACCCGCACGTACCACTGATCGGTCAGATAGGGCTCGATGACGGCGCCCGAGCGGTCGCCGCGCGGCTGTTGGAGCCGGTGCTCCTTCACCGCGGCGAGCAAGCCGAGCGAGTCGAGATCGGCGACGATGAGCTTGCGGGCCTCGTAGCGGTCGAGCCCGATGTAGGCGGCGGGCAGCAGCGCGCCCTCCTCGGGCTGGTTGTCGCGGATCGCGGCATCCGGGGTGAGGATGTTGATCAGACCGCCGTGCGGTTGATCGGCGATCGCGGTCTCGTCGCGATGACGCAGCCAGACCTGGTGGTCGTTGAAGTCGTGCGCGGGCGTGATCTTCACGCAGCCGGTCCCGAACTCCGGATCTGCGTGCTCGTCGGCGATGACGGGGATGCGCCGGCCGGTCAAGGGCAGCTCGACGAATTCACCGATCAGGTGTTTGTAGCGCGGGTCTTCCGGGTTGACGGCCACGGCACAGTCGCCGAGCAGGGTCTCCGGGCGGGTGGTGGAGACGACCAGATGCGCCGGTCCCGCGGCGCCGGGCGGCAGCGCCAAGGGGTAGCGGATGTCCCACATGTGGCCGGACTCTTCCTCGGAGATGACCTCGAGATCGGAGACCGCCGTGTGCAGCGCCGGGTCCCAGTTGACCAGACGCTTGCCGCGATAGATGAGCCCTTCTTCGAACAGACGCACGAAGACCTCGCGCACGGCGTTGGAGAGGCCCTCGTCCATGGTGAAGCGCTCGTGCTGCCAGTCGAGCGAGGAGCCCAGACGGCGCAGCTGGCGTGTGATGTTGCCGCCGGACTCCTGCTTCCACTCCCAGACGCGCTCGATGAATGCATCGCGACCCAAGTCATGCCGGGTTTGGCCCGCAGCCTCCAGTTGGCGCTCGACCACCATCTGGGTCGCGATCCCGGCGTGATCGGTGCCCGGTTGCCAGAGGGTGCGATCGCCTTTCATGCGGTGATAGCGCACCATCGTATCCATAATGGTGTTGTTGAACCCGTGACCCATGTGGAGGCTGCCGGTCACGTTCGGCGGCGGGATCATGATGCAATAGGCTCCGCCCCCCGTGCCTTCGTCCCGGGCGCTCCCGGTCTGGTCGGCCGGGATGAAATAGCCCTTCTCTTCCCAGAGGCGATACCAGTTTTTCTCGAGGGTTTGGGGGTCGTAGTTCTTATCCAGCATGATGGTGTCGCCGTCCGAGAAGCGCGTTCGAAATGAAGTCGCGAGTATAACCGAAGGCGCCCGGCGCTTAGGGGGCGCTCAACTCGGATGGAGCGCTGCGGCGCCGGCGGTTTAAGATCAACCGGGAATTTGCACGGGGGACGCGGTCAGGCGTGATGGGAGTCGAGGACAGACACAGGGGGCCCTTCAGCGGGCCGACCGGTTGGATCGAGGAGATCGGCTTCGCCGCTATCGCCCTTGCAAGCTGTCTCGGCCTTTATTTGAAGATCCTGCTCGGCCGAGCACGTTTGGACATGCCGGCCTTCGCCGCATCCCTGCGCCAGGCCGGGCTCTCCATTCTGCCGGCAATCACCTTGGTCACTGCCTCACTCGGTTTGATCCTCGGTCACCAGATCGAGTCGATCCTGACGGAGCTGGACCTGCCCGGGCTCGTGGTCTTGACGCTGACCTACGCGACCGTCATGGAGCTGGTGCCGATCCTGGTGGGGATCCTGGTGGCCGGTCGGGCCGGTGTCGCGCTCGCGGTCCGGCAGGCGACGCTGACGGTGACCGGCGAGATGGACGGACTCCTCGCAAGCGGCATCCACCCTGTCCAGTTCACCGCCGGTCCGGTTCTGCTCGCGATGTTGCTCATGAGCTTCGCCTTCGTGGTTTGGGGAACCTTGGTGACCTTCGCCGCGGCCGGCGCCTGGTTGTGGACGATGGCCGGGATCTCCCCGGCGTTGCTCTTCGAGTCGTTGATCCGAGCGCTCAGCGTCGGTGCCCTGGTCGAGGCGTTGGTGAAGCCCTTGCTGTTCGCGCTCTTGATCACCCTCATCGCCACCGTCAACGGCACCGGCGCGGGGCGCAATCCGGAGGGTATTTCGCGCGCCGCGACGCGGACCATGATCGGGGCGGTCTCGGCGATCTTGGTGATGGACCTCCTATATATTTTGTTCTTACGCGTCTGATGCAGCAGCCTCCAGCCTCCGGCCTCCAGCCTCCGGCCTGCAGCGAGATCGTGCGGTGTGCCGGCGGCGCCGGCCATGACCTTGCGCGGCGACGGCGGTCTCGGTGGGCGCCATGACTCCGGCACTGGTGCTCGACGGGGTTTACCAGCATGTCGGCGGGCGTATGGCGCTCGACGACATCCGGCTCTCGCTGTCCGAGGGCGCTTGGTTGCTGATCTGCGGGCCGAACGGTGCCGGCAAGAGCCTTTTGACCCGATTGATCTTGGGACTGGACCGGCCCTCGGCGGGTACAATCGAAGTTCTGGGGCAGGATCTGAGTCGGCTCGGCGAGGCCGCGATGGTGCGTCTGCGCGGCGACATCGGGGCGGTGCTGCAGCGCGGCTCGCTGCTCTCCGATTACAGCGTGCTCGACAACCTCCTCCTGCCCCTGCGCAACGCCCCCATGAGCCGTTACGACATGGCTCGGGCGGCGCGTTTGGTGATGACCTTGCTGGGGCTGGACGGACTGGAGAATCACATGCCGCGTGGACTCTCCTTGGGCCAACAGAGACGGGTAGAGCTGGCTCGTGCGCTGATTCACCAGCCCAAGCTGCTGGTCTGGGACGGCCTTTCGGACGGGCTCGACCCGACCGTCGCCCGCGAGACCCTGGGGGTCCTGCGCACCTTGAGGGAGAACCGCAAGCTGACCCTGATCGCCACCGACAACGTCCCGGATGCCTTGGCCGGCGCCGCCGATCGGGTTGCCGTGATGGAGCGCGGCCGGCTGCTGTTCGAAGGCACGCCGCAGGAGCTCGAGTCCGCCGGCGCAACCCGTCTGGATCTTCGCGCAGCCCTGTGGGGACATCCATGACCGAGCGCCCGGCTCCTGCGGATCGCCGGCTGGATCGGCTTTATTCCCCGCCCGAGATCGGCGCGCCGGGCAAACGTCGGGCGCGGGCAGAACGTCGCGATCTGCTGTTTTCCGGTATCTTCGTCATTGCGATGGCCGCCTTTGCCGTGGCGGCATTTACCCTGGTTCTACCCGGTCTGTTCGGGAAGACCTACCGTTTGCAGGCCTATTTCCCCGACGCCGACGGACTCGATGCCGGGCTTCAGGTCGTTCAGGAAGGCTATGTCATCGGTCTGGTCGAGCGGGTCGAGCCCGTCTTCCCGAGCGCCGATGTCCATCGGCTCCATTGCCCGGCGCCGTCTGCCGACATGCCGGCGCGCTCGCCGACCCTGCCGTGTTTCCGGGCGACCCTGCGGATCCGCGACAACTGGCCGATCCCGCAGGGCAGTCAGGCGCAGTTGGCGCCGCTGGGTCTCTTGAAGGGAGAGGCCATCAGTATCCGCCCCGGCAGCTCCGCGGATCTCTATGCCGACGGTGCCGTGATCGAGGCCAAGGCACCCGATGCCGATTTGAACGAACGGCTCATCGTCCTGACCGAGACGGTGCGCCGGGTGGTCGAGGAGAGCATCGCCCCGACGCTCGCGAGCATCCGTGACCAGGTCAAGACCATCGAGCTGCTGATCGGCACCGGGGAGGACCAAGGCGAGAATCGCGATCGGCTCGCGGGCGCCTTCGAGAACCTCCGGCTGCTGTCCGAAAACCTCGTCACGGCGGTCGATCCGGATGCGATCGGCGCCATCCTAGGCTCGGTGGAGGAGATGTCGGCAAGCCTTGCGCTCATCACCGGCGACATGACCGGCAGTACCAAGGACATCCGGAGCGCGGTCGCCGATTACGGCGATCTGGCGGTGGACATCCGGGGTCTGGTCAACGAGAACCGCCCGGCCATCCAGCGCTCGCTCGACGACACCCAGTTCCTACTGCAGTCGCTCTCCTCGGCCTTGATCCCCATCTTGACCAATGTAGAGGACGCGAGCCGCAATCTGTCGGCACTCGCGCGCGATCTGCGCGGCGATCCCGCAATCATCATCAAAGGCCGCGAGCAGGAGGAACAGGCACCGTGGTTTCGGTGACACGACCTAGCCGGGCAATCGGTGCGATCTCGGCCTTGCTGCTGATTCTTGCGGTGAGCGGCTGCGGGTCGTCCGCGCCCGCGCGCCCCGACCTCTTCTATTCGCTGGATCCCGAGCCGCTTGAGCCGCCCGTCGGGTCACCGCTGCCGGCGACCTTGCTCGTCAACGATCTGGCCGCGCGCGGTTTTCTCGGCGGGCGGCAGATCGTCTTCCGCACCCAAGCCGAGCCGCTGCGCGTACAACGCTACAACGACCTGCTCTGGGCCGACCCGGTCCCTCGCGCACTCTCGCGCAACCTGGTCCGAGCCGCGCGCGCGGCTCGGGTCTTCGCCTTCACGCTCATCCCGGCCGACCGGGGCACCGCGGATTATCTTCTCGGGGGCGAGGTGGAGCGCTTCGAGCATCTGCCGAGCCCGGACCCGAGCACCGCACCGTCGCGTGTCGCCGGAACGCTCAACCTGGTGCTGGTGCGCGCCGATAACCGCCGCTCGCTCTGGGACCGCAGCTACAGCCGCGAGATCGCCGTCGAGAGCGAGGGCGAGCGCGAGACCCCGGACGACATGGCGCGGGCCTTCAACCGCCTCGCCGCCTTGCTGGCGTCTGACGTGGTGCGCGACCTGCGCACCTTGCCCGGAGCTGCGCGCCCGCAGAGCGGATCATGAGCGACGAGAAGGACATGCCTGTGCGGCGTCTCCCGGCGGATGGCACGGATGCCGCCTGACCGGTTCGCGGCACTCTATCCCCGCGGTCTGGATCGGATGCGCGTCGCCTGGGATCATCTGCACATCCCGGGGCCGCCGGCCGACTATGCCCTGACCCGCACCGAGGTCGAGCACCCCGACCCGCAGCGACGCTTCGCCCGCCGCACGATTCAGGAAATCCTCTGCGACGCCGACCGGCTGTCCCTGATCGACAAGGCATCGCCGCACAGTCTCTTCGACCTCATGGTCTCGGAGACCTCGGATCCTCCGAAGGCCACGCCCTGTGCGGTCGAGTCCGTCACAGGCGGCGTCCTCTGGCGGACCGGGCTCGCCTTCGTGCACTTCGTCTCCGACCCTGATGTGATACGCCGCTTCGATCTGGACGACGGCGAGCTGCATCTTGCGCTCAACTGCGACCCCAACACGCACGATCGCGAGAGCGTGCAGGCGGCCAAACAGTTTCATCTCCATCTCCTTTACTGGAGTGGCGAGACGTTGAAGCCGTTGGAGCGCGCCGGGCGATTCGGCGCCGTTGCCGATGTCCGGCTGCGCCGTCAAGCCATCGACCCGCTCGCCTTCCTCGGTGCGCAACTGATACACGCGTCGCTGGCCGGATTCGACCTCGGGGTCCCGGGTGCCCGGCTGGCGATGCCCGACGAGCGGCTGACGATCCGCGGCGACCGGCCGCTCGGCTGCCTGATCGAGCTGCCCGGCTGGCAGGTGCTCGGAGATCCCGCGTTCGAGGATCTCATCCGGCGTCTGCATCTGCGCCTCGAGTCGCTGGCGGCCGATCTGCTCGAGGTCTTCACCGGGCAGCGCCGAGCGCCGTCGCCCTGGCATCGCCATGCGCTGCGCCCGCCTGCCGACATCAGGCGCGGTCTCGCCGCGCTGCCGGTATCCGCCCGGATTCGGTCCGGTCTGCGCGAGCTGTCCCTGGCGCTCCGAGACCTTCCACTGTCGACCGCCCGCCGCCTTGCGCGGACCGATGCGCGCCACCGCATGGATCTCATGACGCTGAATCAGCCCTGCTACGCACTGAACCTCCATGCACCCGAGCGCAACCGCCCAGGTGCAACGCTCGAAGACGCCGCGCTCGTGCACCTGACCATCCAGCCGAAGCTCTTCTCGGGCATCGGCGGGGCCGGTCTGCTCGGGCTCGGCGCTGTTCCCAGCGTGCGGATTCTGCGCGGCGAGGGTCGCTCGAGCGTCGAGAGCTGGCATCGTCGAGGCCGGTTCCAGCGCGCGTTCGCCGAGTCCAATCAGCGCCTCCAGGGCGACAATCCGGATATCCGTTTCGGGCCGCTCAAGCGGTTCGTCGATCCGAGCACCGGCTGGGCGTGACCGTGTATGGATTTCTCCGATTTCGCCCACCTCTGGATCCTTTTCTCGCTGGCGTCGGCGTTTTTTCATGCGTCTCGCCTTGCGGTCACCAAACATCTCAGCCTCGACTTCTCGACCGAGGTCCTGACCTTCTATGTCAACCTCAGCAGCCTAGTCATCACCCTGCCGCTGATCCTCTGGTATCGCGATTTTCCCTTCCATGAGCCGGCCTATCTCATGGCCGTCCTCAGCGGAGGCATCTTGTCGGCCTTCGGCGGATGGGCGTTGAATGCGGCGCTACACAAGACCGAGGTCTCGCTGGTCGGACCCCTGATGACGCTCACGCCGGGGTTCGCGATCCTGATTGAATGGCTCGTCACCGGCGCCTTACCGGCGTCGGTCGGGCTGATCGGCGTTCTCTTGTTGGTGGGCGGGGGCTACATTCTGAGTCTCGGCGATCACGAGGTGCGCTGGTATCTCCCCTTCAAGCGACTGGTAACGGACCCGGGCAGCGTGCTCGGGCTCATTGCCGCCGCCTGCTTCGCCGCCGCAAGCGTGGTCGGGCGGATCGGCATCCAACTGAGCGATCCGCTGTCGTTCGCGGTGATCGTCGCGCTCGTCAACCCGCTGGTCATCTTCGTGCTCTTCAGCCTTCGCGACCGGGGCTTCTATCGGCAGATCTTCACGCCGCAGGCGCGCCGTCGCATCCGGCCTCTGCTGGTCCTCGGTGCGCTGTTCGCGCTCATGCGCATCGCCGACCAGATCGCGCTCAGCCTGACGTTGGCCTCCTACGCCATGGCCGTGAAGCGCACGGCGGGGGTCTTTTCCGTCGTCCTCGGGCGTTGGTTCTTCAACGAGCAGCATGTCGTCATCAAGCTGATCGGGTCCGCCGTCATGCTGCTCGGGGTGGTGGCGCTGACGCAGAAGTAGGCTAAACCGCGTCTGACGCGTTATGCGATGTTTCTGGATTGGATCAGCCTCGGCAGAGTCTGCGCGGTTTAAGCCGACGTTCGGCGGTTTGCGGCGAGCCCGGCTGTCGGATTACGCTGCGCTGATCCGACCTACGCGGCGGCTCGGCGGGCGGAAGGGAGATCGGGATGACGATCGTGGTGGTTGCGGAAAAGCCGAGCGTCGCCCGCGATATCGCGCGGGTGTTGGGTGCGCGACGCAAAGGCGAGGGGTTTCTCGAAGGCAACGGCTATCGGGTGACCTGGGCGATCGGACACCTGATCCATTTCGCCGAGCCGGACGAGTACGGCGAGGTCCAGGGTGTCGACTGGGCGGGGCGTTGGTCTGCAGGCCAGCTCCCGATGATTCCGGAAGCATGGAAGCTCAAGACATCGAAGCAGACCGCGGCCCAGTTCAAGCTCGTCAAGGCGCTTATCACGGCACCCGACACCGAGCGTCTAGTATGCGCGACGGATGCCGGACGCGAAGGCGAGCATATCTTTCGCCTCATCTATCAGCACGCCCGCTGCAAAAAGCCGTTCGACCGACTCTGGATCTCCAGCCTGACCGACGAGGCGATCCGCGAGGGCTTTCGGGCGCTGCGTCCCGGCCAAGCCTACGATCATCTGGCCGATGCGGCACGTGCGCGTGCGCAGGCGGATTGGCTGATCGGCATGAACCTCACGCGGGCCTATACGGTGCACAACCGGGTGCTCTGCACCATCGGGCGTGTGCAGACCCCGACCCTGGCGATGATCGTCGCTCGTGATCAGGCGATCGCGAGCTTCACTAAGGCATTCTTCTACGAGCTGGTCGCGCATCTGAGCACATCGGATCCCAGGCTCAATCAAGCGCGCTTCGACGCCCTCTACATCCGCGACGGCGAGACGCGCATCGAGAAGAAGGAAGAGGCCGAGCGGCTTCACCGCGAGCTGAGCCCCCACCGCACCGGCACGGTGACCAAGGTCGAGAAAAAGGTCCGTACCGTCCGACCGCCGCCGCTCTACGACCTGACCAATCTGCAACGCGATGCCAACCGGCGCTTCGGCTTCACCGCCGCGCAGGTGCTCGAGCACGCCCAGTCGCTCTACGAGACCCACAAGCTCATCAGCTATCCGCGCACCGAGAGCCGCCACATCTCGGAGGACATGCTGCCCGAGCTGCCGGGCATCCTGAAGGGCCTGCAGCACCCGCTCGCCGCGGAGGCGTTGGATCGGCTGCAATCCGGTCACCGGCTGAGCAAAGCCTACGTCGACCGCACCAAGCTGACCGACCATCACGCCATCCTGCCGACCGGCAAGGCGCCGTCGCCGGATCTGCCGGCGCCGTTGCGCAAGATCTACGATCTTGTGGCGACGCGCTTCGTGGCGGTCTTTCTGCCGGATCAGCGCATCGAGGAGACGCGGGTGGAGATCGCGATCGGCGATGCGACCTTTCTGGCGCGCGGTGCGCTGGTGCTCGATCCCGGCTGGAAACGGGCAGAAGCCGCGGGACGTGCGCCGCCCCGGGGCGAGCCGGCTCCGGGTGCGGCGCCGGTCGAGGGCGATGCCGCCGAGGAGACCGGCGAGGCAGGCGTCCTGCCGCCGCTGGTCCAGGGACAGGCGCTGGCCGTGGACAGCCTGGAGGTGCAGGAGAAGGAGACCCAGCCGCCGCGTCACTACGACGATTCGACCCTCTTGGCCGCCATGAAGAACGCCGGTCGCGAGATCGAGGACGATGCCTTGGCCGCGGCCATGAAGCAATCCGGTCTGGGCACCCCGGCGACGCGCGCCGAGATCATCGAGAAGCTGATCCGCACCCGCTATGTCGAGCGCCGACGCAAGCAGTTGCATGCAACGCCGAAGGGGATTGCACTCATCGGTCTGGTCGCACCGGCACTGCGCAGCCCGGAGCTGACGGCCGAGTGGGAGCAACGCCTCAAGGACGTGGAGCATGGCGAGCTGCCGGTAGAGGTCTTCGATCGCGACATCGTCGGCTTCCTGCGTGACCTGGTGCCCCAGATCGCCCAAGGTCCGGCGATGTCCGCGGAGCAGGTGACGGCCGAGCGCGCCGAACGTCCGGCGAGCACGGGTGCAAAGACCGGGAAGACTGGAGGCACGCGCAAAGCCGGGCGGCCGAGCCGGAGCGGAGCCGCGCGTGGAACCTCGCGCGGATCGGGCGAGCCGGCAGCGGGCGGACTCGGCGCCTGTCCGATCTGTCACGAGGGCGAGGTCACGGAGAACGCACGCGCCTACGGGTGCAGCCGCTATCGCGAGGGCTGCGGCTTTACCGTCTGGAAGACGGTCGCCGGTTTGGCGCTGACGCAGGATCAGGTGCGCCGACTCATCGCGCAGGGTCGGCTGCCGCACATGGAGGGCTTCACCTCGAAGGCAGGCAAACCCTTCGGCGCCGGTCTGCGGCTGGATGCGGCCGGCAAGGTTGTCTTCGATTTCGAGGCCGAGGCGACCGACACCGGGTCGGCGGAGGCGGCCGTCGAGGACGGGCAGGGGGCTCGCAAGGCCACTCGATCCCGTCGAGGCGCTCCGACGGCCCCGGTCACACCGGAGCTAGCGAAGGACAGCCGTGCGCCAACCCATTCGATTCGCGACCAACCCCCCGTCTGTCCGAAATGCGGCCAAGGCAAGATCATCGAAGGCCGCCGCGGCTTCGGCTGCAACCGGTTCCGCGAGGGCTGCGACTTCGTGGTCTGGAAGACCTTCGACGGCCGGGATCTGGATGAGACGGACATCCGTGCCCTGATCGAGCGCGGGCGGACGCGGTTGATCAAGGGCAATGGGGCCGGCCTCGATTCGGTCCGGCTGCGTCTCGATGCGCAGTGGCAGGTCGTGACCGAGACCATGGCGACCGATGCGCCCGAGGAGGGCTTTTGATCAACCTGTCGCCGGCTGATAGGGGCTCTGATGGAATTAAACCGCGTCCAGAGCGAAATGCGTCATTCTCATTTTGTGTCGGGCTCAAGGATTTTTCCGACCTTTGTGGAGACGCGGTTTAGGTGCGAGCCGCGTCCTTCAGCACCTTGGCCGCCCATTGGTTGAGGCTGGCACCGGAGAGCTCGGCTGCGACGGCCATTGCCGCGTGCGTCTCCGGCTCGACCCGCAGCAAGAGGCGACCAGAGTAGGGCTTCTGTGCCGGCCGGCCGGTGCGTTCGCTCACTTCGAGATAGTGGTCGACCGTCTCATGGAAAGCGGTTTCCAACTCATCGACCGTGGTGCCGTGAAACACGGCGATATCCTTGATGCCGGCCAGTCGACCGACAAAGATACGGTCCTCCGGATCGTACTCGATGCGGGCGGCATAGCCGCGGTAGGTCATGGCGTTCATGGTGTGATCCCGGCGTTTTCCAGAAACTCGCGTGCGGCTTTGACGCGGTATTTCAGAGCCTCCTTTTGCGGATGCGGTCGGTGGAAGTCGGCCCGCTGGTCGTTCAGAAGGAACGTCACGGCAGAGCCTGCACCTTCATCCTTTGTTGCTCCCAGCGCCAGGAAAAGGGATTCGATCTTGCGCCATTCCAAGTTGCCGTTGACGGGATGACTGAAGATTGCGACCAGCGTCTTGCGCTGCGAGCTGTTCATGCTTGGTTTGATATCAAAAAACGATACCGAAGGCAAGCGAGCCGGCGGGGCGCATCGTCTCATCAACCCTGCGGTGGCGGCTCCTTGCCCGTGACATCACCACAAACGAGTGCGGGGCTTTACAGACATCCGCTTTGTCGTGAATCCGACAGACACCTGGTCTTCTCTCGTCAAAACAAGATTATAGCGATTGGCATAGGGTCTGCTTAAGAAGCTCCAAAGCGAACGCCTTCGGAGCCTTCATGAAACAAAAAGAGATCGCCGCGCTGCTCGACGAGCCGGCGTGTGCGCACAACGCGAAGGAAAAGTCGGGCTGCGCCAAGCTCAAGCCCGGCGCGACCGCGGGCGGCTGCTCCTTCGACGGGGCTCAGATCGCGCTTTTGCCGATCGCGGATGTCGCGCACATCGTGCATGGCTCTATCGCCTGTGCGGGCAACTCCTGGGACAACCGCGGGGCGCGCTCGAGCGGCCCGAGCCTCTACAAGATCGGCATGACGACCGATCTGACCGAGCAGGACGTCATCATGGGTCGCAGCGAGAAGCGGCTCTTCCTCGGGATCAAGCAAGCCATCGACAGCTACAAGCCCGCGGCGGTCTTCGTCTACAACACCTGCGTGCCTGCCCTGACCGGCGACGATGTCGGCGCGGTCTGTCGGGAGGCGCAGAAGCGCTGGGGCACGCCCGTGGTGTCGGTCGATGCCGCCGGCTTCTACGGCACCAAGAACCTCGGCAACCGGATCGCCGGCGAGACCATGGTCACGCAGGTCTGCGGCACCCGCGAGCCCGACCCGGTCCCGCCGGGGATCGAGCACGACGGCTTCAAGGTCCACGATGTCAACTTGGTCGCCGAGTACAACATCGCCGGCGAGCTCTGGAACGTCCTGCCGCTGCTCGACGAGCTGGGTATGCGCGTGCTCTGCAGCCTCTCCGGGGATGCGCGCTTCCACGAGGTGCAGACCATGCACCGCGCGGAGGTGAACATGATGGTCTGCTCCAAGGCCATGATCAACGTCGCGCGCAAGCTCAAAGAGACCTACGGAATCCCCTGGTTCGAGGGCAGTTTCTACGGCGTCGCGGATGTCTCGCAGGCGCTGCGTGATTTTGCGCGGATCATCGACGACCCGGATCTCACCCGCCGTACCGAGGCGCTCATCGCCCGCGAGGAGGCCAAGATCCATGCCGCACTCGAACCCTATCGGACGCGTCTTCAGGGTCGCAAGGTCCTGCTCTACACCGGCGGGGTCAAGTCCTGGTCGATCATCTCTGCCTTGCAGGATCTGGGGATGACGGTGGTCGCGACCGGCACCCGCAAGTCCACGGAGGAGGACAAGGCGCGCATCCGTGCGCTGATGGGCGAGGACGCGGTCATGATCGAGGACGGCAACCCGCGCGGCCTGATCGATCGGGTCCGAGAGAACGGCGTCGACATCCTGATCGCGGGCGGACGCAATCTCTACACGGCGCTCAAGGCCCGTATCCCCTTCCTGGATATCAATCAGGAGCGCGAATTCGGCTACGCCGGCTATGTCGGCATGGTCGAGCTGGCGCGTCAGCTCTGTCTGACGGTCGAGAGTCCGATCTGGGATGCGGTGCGGCGTCCGGCGCCCTGGGCCGTGACCGAGGGGCAAACCCATCCGGCACCGGCGAAGTCCCTATCGCTCGCCGCAAGCGAGAGCGCCCCTGTCGAGGTGCAGTCCCATGCCTGAGATCATCAAACGCAACAAGGCCCTGTCGGTCAGCCCGCTGAAGGCCAGCAACACGGTCGGCGCAGCACTCGCCTTCCTCGGTTTCAACCGCGCCATCCCGATGATGCACGGATCCCAAGGCTGCACCGCCTTCGGCAAGATCTTCTTCGTACGTCATTTTCGCGAGCCGATCCCCTTGCAGACCACGGCGATCGATCAGGTCAGCGCCATCATGGGCAGCGAGGCGCAGGTCGTCGAGGGCCTGAAGACCCTTTGCGAGAAGAGTGCGCCGGATCTGATCGGGCTGCCGACCACAGGTCTGGTCGAGACCCAGGGCGCGGATATCGAGATGGCGGTGCGGGTCTTTCGCGAGACCTGGCCGCAGTTCGCGGGCACCGCGGTCGTGCCGGTGTCCACACCGGACTTCACCGGTTGTATGGAGTCCGGCTACGCGCAGGCGACTCGGGCGATCATCGAGACGCTCGTTCCGACCCGGGCCGAGGCCGGCACCCGGCCGGGACGTCGCGACCGTCAGGTCAATGTCCTGCCCGGCTCGCACTTGACGCCCGGCGACATCGAGCACCTCAAGGATCTGATCGAGGCGTTCGGCCTGTCCCCGCTGGTACTCCCCGATCTCTCGGATTCGCTCGACGGCCATCTGCCCGAGACCGACTACAACCCCTTGACCATCGGCGGCACCCGCGTGAGCGATCTGGCGACCCTCGGCGATGCCGCGGCGACCCTGGTAATCGGCGCCTCGATGGACGCGGCGGCCGACGCCTTGGCTGCGCGCACCGGCGTTCCGGATCATCGCTTCGCACATCTGATGGACATCGATGCCGTCGACGGCCTCGTGATGACGCTCTCGCGGATCGCCGAGCGCCAGGTGCCGGCCAAGATCGAGCGCCAGCGGGCACAGCTCCAGGACGCTCTGCTCGACTGCCACTTCATGTTGGGCATGTCGCGCTTCGCGATCGCCGCGGAGGCAGACCTGCTGGTCGGCTTCAGCCGGATGCTCGCAAGCGTCGGGGCCGAGGTGGTTGCCGCCGTCGCCCCGGCCAATGCTCCTGCCTTGCAGGATGTCGCCGCCGAGCAGGTGAAGATCGGCGATCTGGAAGACTTGGAGATCGTCGCGCGCGAGCGCGACGCCGAGATCCTGATCGGCAATTCGCATGCGGTCCACACCGCGGAGCGACTGGGCATCCCTATGTTGCGCGCCGGCTTCCCGCAGTACGACCGGGTCGGCGGCTTTCAGCGGACCTGGATCGGTTATCGCGGCACCCGCGACGCCATCTTCGATCTGGCCAATCTGCTGCTCGGCGAGAAGCGCGGCGAGATCCATCCCTATCGCTCGAAGCTCAAACAGCGCCCGGAGGGCGAGCGTGAGATGCCGCGCCCACACTGACAGGCTTCGCATCGAGCTAAGCCCGAACCCGCACGGATTGGATATGTTTTTGTTCATTTTCCTTAAAGCGCGGCCCTCATGGACCGCGACGTTGGCAACCGGACAACAGCCCATGAACCACACACGCGCCGCGACCAGAGAAGCGCTTTAAGGAGCCCCGATGGGAATGGAACGACGACTGAAGGTCCTGAGCATGAGCGGCGAAGCGACATCGATGGAGACCGAGACACGCATCAAGGCGGCCTTCGCTTCCTCGGACATGAAGCAGATCGACCAGCACTTCGGCGCGGCCGAGTCGTTCGTCGTCTATTCGATCGATTCGCGGGAGCATCACCTGCTCGAGGCGATCCAGTTCGCGCGGCTCGAGATGGACGGGAACGAGGACAAGCTCGCCGCCAAGATCGCGGCGCTCGAGGGCTGCGACGTCGTCTATTGCGAGGCGGTCGGGGCCTCCGCAGTGAGCCAGCTTCGCGCGAAAGGCATCCAGCCCATGAAGGTCAGCTCGGGAACCTTGGTCAGCCGCTTGATCCGCGATCTGCAAGGCGAGCTGCGGGACGGCCCGAGCGCCTGGCTCGCGCGCACGCTCGCCGTCCGGGCCCCCGGTCGTAACCGTCGCTTCGATGCGATGGAGGCGGAGGGCTGGAGCGAATGATCGAAACACCCGCCACCGTCGTCGCCGTGAAGCCGGGCGTCGCCTGGGTCGAAACCGTTCGGCAGAGTGCCTGCGGGAGCTGCGGGAGCGCCGGCAGCTGCGGCACCTCCGTCGTCGCCAAGCTCTTCGGCGCACCTCGGAGCCGGCTGCGGATCGACGACGCGCAGGGGTTGCGGGTCGGCGAGCAGGTCGTGATCGGCATCCCGGACGGGACCCTGGTGCGGGCCTCGTTCGTCGCCTACCTGATTCCGCTGCTGTTCCTGATCGCCGGCTCGGGCGTGGCGACGCATCTCGGTGCAGGCGAGGGTGGCGTGGCCCTCACGGGACTCGCGGGTCTCGGCATCGGATTCTGGGTGAGCGGCCGTTTGACCGGCGGGCCATCCGCCCGGGAGCGCTATCGCCCGGTCTTGGTACGCCGCGCGGCCTCGGCCGAGGTCGGGATCCCCATGCTTTTCTGAAACGCAACCTGCATGAACCATACGTCCAAGACGGACGACTACTGAGAAGAGGAAATCACCATGACCGAGACACCTACCGGAATAGCCGCTGACGAGGGCCTGATGCAGTCGCAATTCGTGGTGGAGATGGACCGCCAGATGCGTGCGATCGACCCCTACGGCGAATTCGACAAGCTCTCCACCGCCGAGATCCTGGAGCCCTTTATCCTGACCAAGGAAAAACGTCAGGCGATTCCTTTGGTCGGCGATCCCGACGAGATCGTCGTGGCACGGATCAAGGCCTTCTACAACGCCATCTCCGCCATGATCGAGTCCGAGTGCGGACTCATGGCCGTGCCGCTGGTCCACCTGAGCCACGAAGGGTTCGGACGCGTCGTCATTACGGTCGGCAAGCTGGTCGTGCTGGATCGCTCTCTGCGCGACGTGCACCGATTCGGCTTCCCAACCATTTCGAAGATGAAGGACGAGGCCGACAAGGTGTTGTCGGTCGCGCTCGAGCTGATCGGGGAGCATTCCAAGGTCGCGGGCCTTTAAATCGCGCGCTCTGTGAACTGCGCCCTTTGCACGGGGACTTGGGCCTATTGGCTATCCATGACCATGGCGGGGCGCGATTTAAGTGACTGATAAATAGTTATTCGACCTTGGGGGTTGCCTGGATGACGGCTGATGAGATTCGCGCCTTGGAGAAGGCCGTGAGCAAGGCGAAACGGATCGCCACCGAGCGGGCCGGTGAGCTGCATGACCTGGTCGAGGACCGGTTGCCCGCGGGTTACGAGGAGATCCCCGGAATCGCTCAGGCCACTTACGATGCCTGCCTTGCTTGGGCGCAGGCCAATGCTGCGCTTAAGGCGGCCCAGGCCGAGAGTGCTTGAGCGAAACCCCTTTTCAACATGGAGAAATACCCATGAGTGTCATTACCGGGATTACCCGCGGCGGTATCGAATGGACGCCCGCGTTCATCGAGAGCATCAACCAAAACAACTGCATCGGCTGCGGTCGCTGTTACAAGGTCTGTCCGCGTGACGTCTTCGAGCTGGTCGATCGCGAGGATCTCGACCTGGAGGAGCTTGAAGACGAGGGCGACGACGATTTCGACGAGGCGCCGGGCATGGTCATGAATTTGAAGGATGCGCTCGACTGCATCGGCTGTCAGGCCTGCTCGCGGGTCTGTCCCAAGAAGTGTCTCTCGCACGAGCCGCTTGCAGCCGCTGCTTAGGTGATTTCCGGGAAAGCATCGATGCAGGTAGGGGCGACTTAAGTCGCCCCTTGTATGTTCTGTTCTGAAGGGATAGACAAGGAAAGCGATAAAGGGATTTGATGCGGAGTTCCCGGGAAGCCGTTCGCCCCTGAAGCCTGGATATCGTGTTCGGATGTTCAGAGCTTGCATGTAGATGGGCTCCCCGCCCTCTTCGCCCATACCGAAGAGTATCCGAGGCCGTGGACATGTCCGCGAGCCTGCATACACAAGGTCGGTAGGCGAGGGTACAGGGTCGGGGAACCGGGGATCATGGTATCGCGTTGCAACCCGAAGAGACAGACAGATGAATACAGCCGGAATCGATGTGGCCCACAAGACCCTGGCGCTGGCCGTCGGCACCGAGGAGACGCTCGGCAAGGTCCGCGAGTTTGCCAACACGCCAAGCGGTCATGCCGCGTTGATCAAGGCCTTGCACAGTGCGCGGGTGGAGCGGGTGTGCCTGGAGGCGACCGGCAGCTATCACCTGGACCTGGCGCTGGCCATCGACACGGCCGGCGTGGCGCTGATGGTGCTCAATCCCAAGGCCGCCAAGCGCTTTGCCGAGGCCCTGCTGACGCGCAACAAGAGCGATGCGGTGGATGCCGGCGTGCTGGCGCAGTTCGCCCGGCGCATGCCGTTCGAGCCGTGGCGGCGCCCGGCGCCCGAGGCCTTGGAGCTGCGCGCCTGCGCACGGCGCCTGGAGGCGCTGGTGGCCGATCGCACGCGGGCGAAGAACCAACTCCATGCCCTGCTGCAAAGCACCACCACGCCGGCCGTGGTGCTCGAGGACGTGCGCCTGAGCATTCGCCAGTACACCGCCCAAATCGAAGCCCTGCGTGACTGGGCCGAAGCGCACATCGGCGCCGACGCGCAGCTCGCGCAGGTCTACCGGCTGCTCACCGGCATCCCCGGCATCGCCGCCGCCAGCGCCATCCAGCTCATGGGCGAGCTGCTGGTGCTGCCCGAGGACATGCGCGCCAAGCAATGGGTCGCCCTGGCCGGACTGGATCCGCGCCGCAGCACCTCGGGCACCAGCGTGAACAAACCACCGCGCCTGAGCAAGGCCGGCAACGCCCACCTGCGCAAGGCGCTGTTCATGCCCGCGCTGAGCGCCGCGCGCCATGAACCGCACGTCAACAGCTACTACCGACATCTCATCGAAGCGCGCGGCCTGAAGAAGATTCAGGCCGTCTGCGCGGTCATGCGCAAATTGCTGCATGCCATCCATGCCATGCTCAAACACCGCCAGGCGTTCGACGGCAGCCGCTTTGGCCTGCTCCGCGAGGCCGCGCCATGAGCGCCACGGCACGCTCCTCGGTTGGCCCGAGCGCACGTGCGTGGCCGTCCACACGGAGTCCGCCTGCGCCCCACCCCGCAGCACGTCCTATCCATCATCGAAGGTGATTCCGACGGGGTTGGCACCTGCTCAACGACCGTCCCGCCGAGACAACGATGACGATAGAAAAAATTGATGGATAGGAGGCAAATCGGACTTGCGTCAGAACAGAGTATCTACACCCGCGCGCCGCAGGTACGGTGCCCGGCACCTGCGGCTGGGCGTATGAGACGGGTTACTATCGCGCCCGCAACGCGCGCAACCGCTTGAGTGCGGCGGGATAGTCGTAGGAGTCGATCATCCGCCCCAGGGTCACGATCTCCTCGCCGAGCGACCGGCGCAGCGTTGGCGCTGCATCGGCGAAGGTGCGATTGACTTCGGCGTCATCGTTCGACAGCAGTCGATCCAGCGTGGCCAAGAGCGGATCGATCTCGGATCGATCCGATGTGAGCGGTGCCTGCGCGGAGCTTGCTGCCGGGGATATCCCGAGCGTCTCTGCAACTGTCTCGGTGTCGGTTTCGGGCACCCCGGCCGCAGGCCGGATAATCCATTGCCGCAGCAGTGCATAGAGGGCCTCGGGGTCGAACGGCTTGGCGATATAGTCGTTCATGCCGGCGTCCAGACAGCGGCGTCGATCATCGTCGAACGCGCTCGCGGTCATGGCGATGATCGGGGTGTCGTGGTGGTCCGGGAGCCCGCGGATCCGTCGGGTCGCCTCGAGGCCGTCCATCACGGGCATATGCATGTCCATCAGGATGGCGTCGTAGGCCGTCTGCTCGACCATCGCCACCGCCTGCGCGCCGTTGTCGACCACATCGATCCGCATGCCGGATTCGGTCAGGAGGTCGTAAGCGACCTCCTGATTAATCGGGTTGTCTTCCACCAGCAGCAGATGTGCGCCGTTCGGCAAGCCTGCGCGGCCGTGCGTGCCGTCACGCGGCTCGGCGAGGCGTGCGGCGGCGTACCCGGCGAGATTGCCTCGACGCAGACGCGCGGTCGCCCAGAAGAGGCTGCCCGCGCCGGGCCTGCTCTCGACGCCGACCGCACCGCCCATCAACTCGGCCAGACGTCGGTTGATCGCCAACCCCAGCCCGGTGCCGCCGTAGCGGCGGGTCGTGGAGGCGTCGAGCTGCTCGAAGGCGCGAAACAAGCGCTCCTGGTCTTCGGCGGGAATGCCGATACCGCTGTCCTCGACCTCGAGGCGCAGCAAGATGTCCTCCTCGCCGGTTTCGATGATGCGTGCACGCATCCGGATCAACCCTTGCTCGGTGAACTTGATGGCGTTGCCGACATAGTTGAGCAGGATCTGGCGCAGCCGTGTGGCATCCCCGATCAGGATCGGCTCGCGCTCGAGCAGCGGATCCTGCTCGACCGCCAGCGCGAGCCCGCGCACGCGCGCGCGCTCGGCCATCAGCGCCGCTGAATCCCGAAGCAGCGCGCCGAGATCGAACGGGGCGGATTCGAGGATCATCTTGCCCGACTCGATCTTCGAGAGGTCCAACACCTCGTTGATGAGGCGCAGCAGGTGGCCGGACGCACCCACGATCTTCTCCAGCCGATCCCGTTGCTCGGCATCCGCGATCCGCGCGCGCAGCAGATAGGTGAGGCCGACGATGGCGTTCAAGGGCGTGCGGATCTCGTGACTCATATTCGCCAGGAAGGCGCTCTTGGCCTGGTTGGCCGTTTCCGCCTGACGGCGTGCCACCTCGAGCTCGGCCGTGCGTCGCGCCACCAGCTCCTGGAGGTGATGGCGATGCTGGTCGAGCTCGTCGCTCATCCGCTTGCGATCGGTGATGTCCTCGATCACCGAGATGAAGTAATCGGGCGTGCCGTCGGGTTTGCGCGCGAGCGAGACGGTCAGATTGGCCCAGACGATGTCGCCGTCCTTGCGGATATAGCGCTTCTCCATGGCGTAGTGGTCGATCTCGTCGGCCAAGACGCGATGGACGGCGTCGAGATCCATCTCCAGGTCATCCGGGTGTGTGATGTCCTGGAAGGCGCGGCCGAGCAGCTCCTCGACACCGTAGCCGAGAATATGACAGAGCCGCTCGTTCACCCTCAGCCAGCGTCCATCCGGGGCGACCATGGCGATGCCGACCGCCGCTTGCTCGAAGGTCCCGTGGAAGCGCGCCTCGGAGGCGCGCGAGCGGGCCAACGCGTCCTCCGCTTGGGCACGTGCAAGCTGAGCGTCTTCCATCAGGTTGAGCGCGGCTAAGCGATCATGCTCTCGATCGGTCGGTGTCGACGCCGGGGACGTCCCCTCGGGCTGTTCTGCTCGGTCGGAGACGTCCTCGTGCGCCGTTTCGGAGCGATCCGTCTCGAGTGCGGCCTCACTCGCCGCAAGGCGCAGGGAATGAGCAGGCTCCCGGCCAAGCTCGCGCGACAGCCGATCGACCTGCCGCTTGAGCGCGATCATCGCCAGCTCGCGGTCGACCATGGCGCGGTTGAAACGCTCGAGCTGAGCGTTGCGCGACCGCAGTGCCTGCATGGCCTCGAGGCGATCGCGGATGTCGTGGCAGGTGACCTGGATATCGGTGTATCCATTGACGGCGTAGGAGACGGCGCTCACTTCGGCAGGGAGGATCGAGTCGTCCAAAGCGAGCAGCGCCTCCTGCATTACAGGCACGCTCACGCCGGGAGCGGAGCGCAGGATCGCGATACGGGCCCGCACGGCCGCATGATCGTCGGGGCGGAAAAGATCATAGATCGAGCGACCGACGAGCTCGCCCGCGTCCCGCACACCCAACAGGCGAATCCCGGCCGGGTTGATGTAATGGATGCGATCGTTGCGATTGATGAAGATGAGATCAGGGGCGTTTTCGACGATCCGGCGATTGCGCTCTTCGCTCGCGCGCAGGGCGTCCAGGTCGTGGCGGCGGCGTAAACGCTCGATCAGCAGCAGACCCAGTGCCAAGGTGATTAACGGGTGGATGATCATCACCGGCAGGCTGATGGTCGCGAGAACCGCGCGGGCCGTCTCCCAGGGCAGCGTCAGCATGAGGGCCAGCATGACGGCATGCACGACCAGCCCCAGTGCGTAGAGCCGGTGCCAACCGATGTCCTCGATTGGGCCGGGCAAGGCGCGGCGCCACATCAGACCGATCAGCCCCGAGGCCAGAATGACCGAGATGCCGGTCAGGGCCGCCGGGCCACCGAGCATTCCGCGGTAGAGGGCCGCCGTCAGCATGGCGATCAGTGTCGGTACAGGTCCGATGAACAGGCCGCTGATCGCGAGCAAGACCGAGCGTGTGTCGAAGACGATCCCGGGCATCAGTGTGGCGCCGATCTTCATCAGCAGCACGCAAATAAGTCCGATGAGCAGGCCGATGCCGACGGATGAACGATTGATCCAGGCCATGTGCCCTTTGGATAAAGCGAGATCGATGACCTGCGCGAGCCCGAGCAACAGGGCCGAGTTGAGCAGCAGCGAGAAGCTGAACTCGATCAGCGTCGGGGTACTCATCGCGATCCGCTCCGCGTATGCGTGTTGAGCCCCACGTGCGCTCGGTAGATCACTGCCGACCCGGTAGACCGAGACGCCCAAACGTCGCCTCGCCGCGGAAGGGCTCGGTCTCCTCGGGCTCGGGTAGGGCGAGCTCTCGGCCCTCGCGCAGCAGTCCCTCGAATGCTTCCGCGGGAATCGGCCGGCTGAAGAGGTAGCCTTGCATCTCGTCGCAATCGTAGGCGTAGAGGAATGCGAGCTGCTCGCGCGTCTCGACACCTTCGGCGATCACCGAGAGACTCAGGCTGTGCGACAACGAGATGATCGCCCGCGCGATGGCCGCACTGCTCGCATCTTCCACGAGACCGCGCACGAACGATTGGTCGATCTTGAGACGATCGATGGAGAAGCGCCGCAGATAGGCCAGCGAGGAAAACCCGGTCCCGAAGTCGTCGATCGAGAGGCTGATGCTCAATGCCTTGAGCCCCTCGGTCGCGCGTGTGAAGGCTTCGGTGTCCGCCATCAAGATGGTTTCGGTGAGCTCGAGCTCGAGCGCATCTCCGGGCAGGCCGGTCTCTCGGAGCACGCGGCCCGTCATCGCGGCGATGTCCTGCGAGGTGAATTGTCGTGCCGAGAGATTGACGCCGACGGTGATCGGCGGCAAACCGGACTCCCGCCAAACGCGGTTTTGAGCACAGGCGGTGCGCAGCACCCACTCGCCGAGCGCCAGGATGAGGTCGCTCTGCTCGGCAATCGGGATGAAATCGACGGGGGGCAGGAGTCCGCGCTGCGGGTGCTGCCAGCGCACCAATGCCTCGGCGCCGATGATGGCACCCGTGCTCAGGCTGACTTGCGGCTGATAGTGCAGCACCAGCTCGTCATGCTCGATGGCGTGCCGCAGGCCGTTTTCCAGGTCCAGGCGCTCGAGTGCGCGGGCGTTCATCTCGACGGCGTAGAACTTCATGAGATTGCCGCCGGCATGCTTGGCCCGGGTCATCGCCGCGCCGGCGTTGTGAAGCAGCGTCTCGCTGTCGGCGCCATCCCGCGGATAGAGCGCCATCCCGAGGCTTGCGCTCAGGAAGAACTGCCGCTCGTCCAGACGGCAGGGCCCGGAAAGCGCGCCGAGCAGCTCCTGCCCGAGCCGCGTGACCGCCTCGGCGTCCTCGCTGTCCGCCACCACGACGAACTCGTCACCCTCGCTGCGCGCCAGCGTGACGTCGCCCGGCGTCACCGCGGCAAAGCGTCGCGCCACCTCCTGCAACAGGTTGTCGCCCGCCGCGTGTCCCAGGCTGTCGTTGACGGCCTTGAACCGGTCGAGATTGATCAGAACGACGGCGAGGAGCGCACCGGACTCGCGGCAGCGCGCGACACCTTGGGCGATCCGGTCGGTCAGCAGGTTGCGGTTTGGAAGACCCGTGAGCGCGTCGAAGTTGGATTTGTGCTCGATCTCGGCGATATAGCGCTTGCGCTCGCCGATATCGCGAAAGGTGGTGACCGCACCGATCAGCGCGCCGTCCTCGAGGATGGGTTGGCAGGTCAGCTCGACTTCCAGGAGGGAGCCGTCCTTGTGCCGAAAACGGTCCTCGCGGCGGTGGATCGCATGTCCGCCGCACAGGCAGGCGCAGAGCGGACAGGCGTCGGAGGTCTCCGGACCTGCGTCGCATCGGGGGAGATGAAAGGTTGCGTGGGCACCCCGACCGATCAGTGCCTCGCGCGTATCACCGAGCATGGCGGCAGCTGCGGGATTGATGAAAACAATGTGGCCGTGCGCGTCGGTCCCGCAGATGCCTTCGCCGACGGACAGGAGGATCTGCTCGCGCTGATGGCTGCGACGGACGACTTCGGCTTCGAGTCGGGCGTTCTCGTCGCGCAATCTGTCGCGTGCCTGCTTCAGCTCGAGGTGGGTGCGGACCCGCGCGAGGACGATGGCGGGCTTCAACGGCTTGCCGATGTAGTCCACGGCGCCGAGCGCAAGGCCGCGGTACTCGTCCTCGTTCGCGCTCAGTGCCGTGACGAATATGACCGGGATGTCACGGGTCGTCGGGTCGGCTTTGAGCCGCTTGATGACCTCGTATCCGTCGAGGCCTGGCATCATGACATCGAGCAGGATGAGGTCCGGGATCGGCGCACTCGCGGCGACCTGTAGTGCGCGCGCGCCGGAGTTGGCGACTCGCACCACATAGTCCGGCAACAGCAACCCGCTCAGGACGCTCAGATTCTCCGGGGCGTCATCGACGATCAGGATCGTCGGTTTGTCGGCCATGTCGGTGTGCTCCGCACCGCGAGGAAGGATCGGTTCACCTCAGACGTTGCGCGAGGGGGCGAGACGCAGGGCCGGATCTCGGCGCCCGTGAACTTGCTTCCGTCGCAGGGGGGCTAACTATGAAGCTTAGCACCCGCCCGACCCTGCCTGCTCGGTGGGTCGGGGTTGCGCCGCTCGATCGGCCTGCCGGGATCGGCCAGTCGAGCGATCTGCCGGATTCGGTGGTCCGATCAGGCGGTAATGGGCACGATGGTGATATCGACCCGGCGGTTGAGCTGCCGGCCTGCTTCGGTCTCGTTCGAGGCGATCGGCTGATTCTTGCCGTAGCCGGTTGCGATGATGCGCTGCGGTAGGACGCCGTCGGACTCCATATAGTACTGAACGGCACCGGCGCGTCGCTGGGAGAGGAGCTGGTTGTGCTCCGCCGAGCCGGTGCTGTCGGTATGGCCGGAGATCAAGAGCTCGGTTTTGCCGTACTTGCTGACGATGGCCGAGATCTTGTCCATGGTGCTGTAGAAGCCGGGCTGGATGCGGTCCGAATCGATCTCGAAGGTGGTCGCACCCGTCATCCGGACCAGCAGTTGATCATTCGGCAGCTTCTGCACGCTGATCATGCCGCTGGCGATCTCATCGGCAAGCGCCTTTTCGAAGTCCTTGCGTTGGTTTTCCATGTAGGCGCCAACGGCGGTCCCGATCAGGGCCCCGCCGACCGCGCCGATCAAGGCACCGCGTCCCGCATTGGCGCCGAACGAGCCGATGATCGCACCCGCGGCGGCGCCTCCGGCGGAGCCGAGCGCCGCGCCCGCGCCGGTCTCGGTTAGGCCGGAGCCATCTGCGGCACAGCCGACGACCAGGACGGCGGCAAGCGCGGAGGCGGCGAGGCGTTTCAAGGGACGTAATGTCATCTGGGTTCTCCCGTGGCGAGTCGTGATCGGAGGTCGAATTCGTGACCGCCGATCATACCAGAGGCGCGCGCGTCCCGTGTCGGGGGGGAACTGCCGAAATTACCTCCTTTCCTGCTGCGCTGTCAGCGCGTCGGCGCAAACCGCTCATGTGATCTCTCACAAGATGCACGCGAGGGCTTAATCGTTGCGGGCGCTTGTCTCGGGACCGAGCGACACAACATGTTCCCGAACGCAACGTCGTCACCCGCGGGACATCCGAATCAATGCTCAGACTTGTCGTCAATCTCGTCGCTTTCCAGATCGCCTGGTTCGCCTGCGTGCTGGGCGGTGCGCACGGATGGCCTTGGCTCGGGGTCGGCGTGGCCGCGCTGGTCGTTGCCTTGCACCTTTGGATGTCCGACGCGCCGCGTCGCGAGGTGATGCTTTTGGTGATCGTCGGCGCCATCGGTGCCGTTTGGGACGGATTCCTGGTGCGCTTCGGGTTCCTTGAGTATCCGTCCGGCATGCTGCTGTCCTGGCTCGCCCCGGTCTGGATCATCGCCATGTGGGTGGCGTTCGCGACGACCCTGAACGTCGCACTGAGCTGGCTGAAAGGACGTTGGACCCTGGCGGTCGTGCTCGGCGCGATCGGCGGGCCGCTCGCCTTCTACGGCGGGTACAAGCTCGGCGCCGTTGTCTTTCCGGACGTGGTCGTGGCGATGGCCGTCCTTGCGGGCGGCTGGTCCTTCCTGATGCCGCTGAGCGCCTGGCTGGCGCAGCGGTTCGACGGCGCGGGTTTTCCGAAGGCCCCCGCTTTGGCCCCACTCACGGAGGATAGTGCACATGTTTGATCTCGATCTCTATCTCGCCGGCTTGGGGGCCGCGCTCGGGATGGGTCTCGGTGCCTGGCTGGTCAGCTTGAAGCTGAACGACGTCAGTATCGTCGACTCGCTCTGGTCGCTCTTCTTCCTGCTGATGGCGGCGGTCTTCTTGTCGGGCGCGCCCGAGGTGGGCGAGCGCGCCTACCTGATCTTCTTCCTGGTCACGCTCTGGGCAGTGCGCCTGAGCGTCTTCATCACCAAACGCAACTGGGGCCACGGCGAGGACCGGCGCTACCAGGCGATCCGGGCGGAGAACGAGCCGGGTTTTCGCTGGAAGAGCCTCTATATCGTCTTCAGTCTGCAGGCGATTCTGGCCTGGGTCATCGCGCTTCCGCTGCTTGCGGCGACACTCGGTACCAACCCGCTCGGGTGGCTGGACTACGCGGCGCTCTCGCTTTGGCTGGTCGGGCTCTTCTTCGAGGCGGTCGGCGACCAACAGCTCGCCGACTTCAAAGCGCGTCCCGAGAACAAGGGTAAGGTCATGGACCAAGGGCTTTGGCGCTACACCCGTCATCCCAACTATTTCGGCGAGGCCTGCATCTGGTGGGGCTACTTCCTGTTTGCGCTCGCGGCCGGCGGTTGGTGGACGATCGTCTCGCCGGTGCTGATGACCTTCCTGCTGCTGCGCGTGTCCGGGGTGGCCTTGTTGGAGAAGGATATCGGCGAGCGCCGACCGGCTTACCGCGCCTATATCGCGCGAACCAACGCCTTTTTTCCGGGGCCGCCGCGGCGGGCGCGGAGTGATTCGAATCTTTAGAGAGATTAGGTACCGGGAGAGATGCAGATGGAAATCAAACAACGCTGGTCGCGACGCGCGATCGGGGAGCAGATGCGGGTGCTCGCAAGCCGTTGGTGGACGGTCGCGGCGGTGGCTCTGATGGTCGGCGCCGGACCCTTGGCCTCCGCCAACACCGAGTCGGCGAATCTGAGGTTCAAGGTCTTCCTCGATCAGGATCCGATCGGCGAGCACAGCTTCGATATCCACGCGCTCGGCGAGGAGGCGCAGGTGTCGAGTCGCGCCAGCTTCGACATCAACTTCTGGATCTTCACGGCCTACAGCTACCGTCACGAGAGTCGGGAGACCTGGCGCGACGGCTGTCTGCAGACGATCGACGCCAGCACGGACGACAACGGCAAGGACTACCGTGTGCGCGGCGAAGACAGCGGGGAGTCGCTCGCACTGTCGGTGAACGGCGAGTCGCGGCGTCTGCCCGGCTGCGTCATGACCTTCGCCTATTGGGACCGTGATTTCCTGAAGCAGGACAGACTTCTGAACCCTCAGACCGGCGAGCTGGTGCCGGTCCGGGTGCAACCGCAGGGGACCGAATCCATCCGCTTCGGCAGCCAAGAGGTCGCCGCTGCACGTTATAAGCTCAGCACCGACGAGCTCGAACTCACCCTCTGGTACTCGGACAAACACGGCTGGATCGGTCTCGAAAGCGATACCGGCAAAGGCAAGACGCTGCGTTACCAACGGATGGCGCCGACATGAAGAGACTCTCGGCCCTTTTGCTCATCACACTCGTGCTCGCCCTTGCGAGCGGCTGCACCGAAGAAGGAGGCGCGCCCATGGATACCGTCAAACAGGTCGATCTCGAACGCTTCATGGGCAAGTGGTACGTGATCGCCAATATCCCGACCTTCGTGGAGAAGGGCGCCTACAACGCCGTCGAGTCCTACGCGCTCAATCCGGACGGCACCATCGCGACCACCTTCACTTTCAACAAGGACGGGTTCGACGGGCCTTTGAAGACGCACAACCCGAAGGGTTTCGTGCGCGATACCGACACCAACGCGCTCTGGTGGATGCAGTTCATCTGGCCCTTCAAGGCGGACTTCCGCATCGTCTGGCTGGAGCCCGATTACAGCATCACCGTTATCGGCCGGGCCAAACGCGACTATGTCTGGATCATGGCCCGCGCGCCCGAGATCCCGCAGGCCAAGTACGACGAGATCGTCGCCTTCCTCGGCGGGCTCGGCTACGACACGAGCAAGATCGAGAAGGTGCCGCAGCGTTCGGGCGGGTGAGGCGTGGGCGGGGGCGTTTGCCCCCGCACGTCCCCTCTCGGTAGTGCGCTCGAAGACTCAATCGGGCTCGCGGATGAGCGCCCGGGCTTGTGCCGGCGAAAGAATCCGAACCTTCTCTTGAGCCGTGGCCAGATCAAGTAGATCGGCATCGCCGCTGATCAGCCAGTCGGCATCTCCGACAAGCGCTGTCCACACGAGCTTGTCGTCGTCCGGGTCGCGACTGAAACGCATTCGGTCGTGGTCATGCTGATCCAACTCAACCCATTCCGCTGCCGCACTGAAGTCGTGAAGGAGCGCTTGACGGTGCTCCAGCGTGAGGTATCGGTCGAATTTGGGACGCCACAAGCGGGTCTCCAGCTCGGCGAACGTTTCCCGGGAAAACAACAAGCGTCCGTGCTCAAGTATGAAGTTCGTCACAAGCGAGGGCGGGTGCCGGTCGTCAATGCGGCCGAATCGTTCGATTCGTTCAATGCGCGTCGATCCTCATCCGCGTCGTTTCTCGTGTTCATAGCCATGTGTTCGGCGCTTCTCGGCACGAGAGCAACTGCCTCGTGTGAGTTTTTTCGTTGCCCTGTCGGCATCCCCTTCCTTATCCTCCCCCGATTCGGGTCGACCGACCCGCCTCCAGGCAGCTCGCATCATGTCCGTCAACGCTTGGCTCAAGTCTCATCGCCCGCTTGCCGGTGCTGCGCTCAAGCGCACCATCGGGCTCGGGGTGGGGCAGGGTCTGCTCGCCATCGCACAAGCCTGGTTGCTTGCCTTGATCCTGAATGCCGTGATCTTCGAGGGGGCGGGTCTGACCGAGATCGGGCACCTGATGGCGGTCTTGCTGGTTCTCTTCCTGGTGCGCGGGTTCACCGTCTGGCTGGGTGAGCGCTCGGCCTTCCAAGCCGCTGCCTTGGTGCGCAGCGGATTGCGCGATCAGGTCTTTCGCCACCTGCAACGACTCGGCCCGCGCTATCTGGCCAACGAGCGCAGCGGCGCCTTGGTCGAAATGCTCACCAAGGGAATCGATGACCTCGAGGGTTATTACGCCCGCTTTCTCCCGGCCATGACGCTGACGATGATCCTGCCCGTGGTGATCCTGGTCGTGGTCTTTCCGGCGGACTGGGTCGCGGGTGCGGTCATGCTGGTCACCGCGCCCCTGATCCCGCTCTTCATGATCCTCATCGGATCGAGCGCTCAGTCCAAGAATCAGCGTCAGTGGAAGGAGCTCGCACGCATGAGCTCGCATTTCCTCGACGTCATCCAGGGCCTGACGACCCTCAAGCTCTTCGGGGCGAGCCGTCGCGAGGCGGACGAGGTCGCGCGCATCTCCAACGCCTACCGCAGCAGCACCATGCAGGTCTTGCGGGTCGCCTTTCTCTCCTCGGCCGTCTTGGAGTTCTTCGCCGCCATCGGCATCGCCATCATCGCGGTGTTCGTCGGCTTTCGGCTTTACGGGCTGGTGATGCCGATGCCGGATTGGCTGATGGCGCTCCCCGAGATCACCTATCTGCAGGGCCTCTTCATCCTGATGTTGGCGCCCGAGTTCTACGCCCCCTTGCGCAACATGGGGATTCAGTACCACGCACGCATGGCCGCCGCGGCTGCCGCCGAGCAGATGATCCGGGTCCTGGATGCCGAGCCGGAGGCGCGATCCGCACCGGATGCGAACCCACCCGATCGGGCCGCGTCCGGCCACGCCTCGCTGCAGGCCCCGCGCCCCTTCGGTCTGCGTTTTCAGGACGTGCATTTCAGCTACGAAGCGGGCCGCGACGCGCTGTGCGGCATGGACTTCGAGGTCCCCGCAGGCGCCCGTGTCGCGCTGGTCGGGACCAGCGGGGCCGGCAAGACCACGGTGATCAACCTCCTGCTGGGCTTTCTCTCGCCGACCTCGGGGCGGATCCTGATCGGCGATCAGGCGCTCGCCGACCTCGATCTCGAGGAGTGGCGCAGCCACCTCGCCTGGGTCCCGCAGCAGCCGCGTCTCTTTCAGGGGACGATCGGCGACAACATTCGGCTCGGCCGCCCGGATGCGGATATCGAATCGGTCCGCGCGGCGGCCCGTCGCGCACGTGCCGCCGACTTTATCGAGGCGTTGCCCGCCGGCTACGACAATCTGGTCGGCGAGCGCGGCGCCGGTCTCTCGGGCGGTCAGATCCAGCGCATCGCACTCGCTCGCGCCTTTCTGCGCGACGCCCCGCTGGTCATCCTGGACGAGGCGACCGCCAACCTCGACCCGGAGAGCGAGCGTCTGGTGCAGGAGGGCATCGAGGAGCTGGCCAAGGGTCGCACCCTCTTGGTCGTCGCCCATCGGCTCGCGACCGTGCGCCGGGCGGATCGCATCCTGGTGCTCGCCTCGGGCCGGGTGGCCGAGTCCGGGACACACGAGATGCTCTCCGCGTCGAACGGGATCTACGCCCGTATGATCGCGGCCTACGGCCAGACCGCCCCCGGGCAGGCCGACGTTTGGAATCCGGAGCGGGAGAACGACCGATGAAGGAGCTGTTGCGTCTCTGGAGCCTGTTTCGGCCCTATCGTGGCTGGATGATCGCCGGCACCCTGATCGCCCTCCTGACCTTGATCGCCAACGTCGCGCTCATGGCCTTGGCGGGCTGGTTCATCACGGCGATGGCGGTGGCCGGTGTCGCCGGGGTCGCCATCAACTACTTCGCGCCCGCCGCCCTCATTCGGCTCAGCGCCGTCGTGCGCACCGCCGGCCGTTACACCGAGCGCCTGGTCAATCACGAGGCCACCTTCCGGCTGATCGCCGAGCTGCGGGTCTGGTTTTACCGCCATCTCGAGCCGCTGGCCCCCGCGCGTCTGCAGCAATATCACAGCGGCGACCTGCTGAGCCGTATCCGTGCCGACATCGACGCCCTGGACAACCTCTACGTCCGCGTCCTGGTGCCCGTGGCGGTCGCCGCCATCAGCGCGGTGCTCTTCTTCGTCTTCCTGCTGCTGCACGACCCGCTGTTGGCGCTCTCCGGACTGGCCTTTCTGCTGATCGCAGGCGTTGCCTTGCCCGTCTGGTCGCAAGGGCGCGGTCAGGCCCCGGGGCGTCGCCTCGCCGAGGACGAGGCCGAGCTGCGTGCGGCCGTCATCGACGGTGTGCAAGGAATGGCCGAGCTGACGATCTACGGGGCCAACGAGCGCCAGGCCCAACGCGTCGAAGCCCTGGGGCGGCGGCTGATCGCCGATCAGGCCCGCTTGAGCAGCGATCACGGCGTTACCCAGGCCGCCGTGGGTCTGAGCGCGAGCCTGAGCCTCTGGGTGCTGCTCTGGTTGGGCATACCCATGGTGCACGACGGCACCCTGATGCCGCCGCAGTTGGCCATGCTCGCACTCTTCACGCTTGCGAGCTTCGAGGCCGTCGCACCCTTGCCCCAGGCATTCCAGCTCCTCGGCCGGACACTGGCCGCGGCGCGGCGGATCTTCGCCATCGTCGATACCGATCCGCCCGTGGTCGAGCCGACTGCACCCTCGCCCCGACCGGAGCGTTTCGACATTCGCTTCAGGGGTGTCGGATTCAGCTATCCCGGTGCGTCGACGCCCGCCGTAGCCGATATCGATCTCGATGTCCCGCAGGGCACCCGTGCCGCGGTCGTCGGCGCCACCGGCTCGGGCAAGAGCACGCTCTTCAATCTGCTGCTGCGCTTCTGGGAGCCGGACGCCGGGGACATCAGTATCGGCGGTCACTCCATCACCGCCTTCCGCGGCGACGACCTGCGCAGCCATATCGCGGTGGTCAGTCAGCAGACCTATCTCTTCGACACCACCATCCGCGAGAACCTGCAGATCGCCGCGCCAGAGGCTACGCAGGAGGCCATCGAGGCCGCCTGCCGCGTTGCCCAGATCCACGACTTCATCAGCGAGCTGCCCGACGGCTACGGCACCTGGGTCGGGGAGACCGGCGTGCGTCTCTCCGGCGGACAGGCCCGGCGCATTGCCGTTGCCCGCGCCCTGCTCAAGGATGCCCCCATCCTGCTGCTGGACGAGCCCACCGAGGGCCTCGATGCCGAGACCGAGCGCAGCCTCATGCAGGCGCTCGACCGGCTTATGGTCGGGCGCACCGTGCTGCTCATCACCCACCGTCCCGCCGGGCTGGACTGGGTCGATGGCGTCCTCGTCCTCGACAACGGCCGCGAGGTCGCCCGCGGTGACTCCAAGGTCATCCCGGAAGCCACGCAGGGGGCCTTGCTGCGAGACGTCGCGGGCGCGACGGCGTAAGCTGACGGTGAGCGAGCACATCCCAGGCACAGGACTATCCTCATGACCCAGCCCGCGGCGCTTCTTCACCTCGGTCTCGACGACTATCTCCAAGGCGAGCTGGCCAGCGACATCCGCCACGAGTATGTCGCCGGTCAGGTCTTCGCCATGGCGGGAGCCGGCGAGTCACATAACCGCATTGCCGGAAACCTGTTCTTTCACCTGCGTGCAGCCACCCGCGGCAAGCCCAGCGGCGTCTTCATCAGCGACATGAAGGTGCGGGTGGCGGCACACGAGGCATTCTATTACCCCGACGTGCTCTTGACCTGCGATCCGCACGACCGGGAGTCGCTCTACAAGACCTCCCCCTGTCTGATCGTCGAGGTGCTCTCGCCTTCGACCGAGATCATCGACCGTCGCGAAAAGCTCATCGCCTACCGGACACTGCCGTCGCTGCGCGACTATCTGCTGGTGGCGCAGGACAGCCGCCGTGTAGAACGGTTTCGGCGCACGGAGGAAGGGGATTGGCGCCACGAGATCATCGACGACGGTGACTTGACCTTCACCTGCGGCGGTCTCGAGGTGCGCCTCTCAGTGGCCGATCTTTACGAAGACGTCGTGCTCGAGGGTTGAACTCGGCGGAACTCAAGCCGGAGTCGCGCTAGGCGACGGACCGGGCATTGGATCGGATCATGTCGGCCTCATCGGGTTACCGTGAAAGATGCTCTGCGCGGGAGACAAACCCGCCCGTGACCGCCCGGCGGCCTGAAAAACACTCAAACTCTTACGAAGGCTCAGGCAGC
>NZ_FNNZ01000020.1 GCF_900106925.1 Thiocapsa roseopersicina | reverse complement strand
AAGGCGAGCTGGCCCGCTCGCAGGACGATTGTCTGGCCCTTGCCGGACTCGACGAGACCTTGTCGCGCCATGACCGGGAGCGCGAGCCGCTCGCCACCTTGGCCGGGAGGCTCGCCATTGCGATGCGCCAATGCGCGGACCTGAATGGCCTGGAGCAAGGCTTCGCCGAGGCCAACGGCGACTGTGACCGTCTTCAGGCACTGGCCGACGGGCTGGATGTCTACCGAAACAACCTCCGCTTCCTCGACATCCGCACCCGCCTGGCACCCGAGCTGGCGCTCTGCAGCGAGGCCGACGCGCTGGAGGAGCAGATCGCGGCCATCGGCGGCGACTGCACCAAGGCCCGCGAGCTGGCCGCAAGTCTCGCCGACCGAGGCGACCCGCGCTTCGCCAAGGCGCGCAAGGCACTCGAGGCGCCGATTGCCGACTGCGATCGGATCGACCGCTACACCCGACGCCTCGCCGAGGCCGGCGCGGACTGCACGCGACTCGTCGCACTGGAACGCGACCTCAAGCGCGAGTCCGTTGCGTCGCTGCGACCGGTCAGTCGAGCGCTCGGCGAGCGGATCGGCCCGTGTCGCCCGCCACCACCGAAACCCGTCGTGGTCCAAGCGCCCCCGAAGGCCCCGCCACCCGAGATCAAGATCGGCACCAAACCGACCACCCCACCCCCGCCACCCCAAGGAAGCGGCTCCTTCGCCATGCGCGGCGACTGCACGGGGCGCCTCACCATCGACCCGACCTCCGGTTGGGATGGCGACCGCGTCCGACACATCGTCAGCATCGATCCGCCGGCCAGCGAGCGCGTCGCCCGCGTGACCTCCACCAACCCCGGATGCCGCAACTGCGCCCTGCGCAAGATCGGCCGCAACACCTGGCGCGGCGATCTCTTTTACGGGTGCCGTGGTCGCGGCATCGTCCAAGTGTCCTACGCCGCTTACGATTCGAGCGGTCGGATGATCTGCAGCGGAAACGGCAGCGACCTTTGTCTCGGGCGTCGTCGATAAGCAGCCGGGCGCCGCTTGGAGAGCGCCTTCGGCAGAGTATCTTTATTGCGATTGCCGCATTACCATCCGCCCCCTCTATTTCATTGCTTGGCATGTCTCAACTCGATGGTGCATCCCTGAACGATTCAAGAGACGCCGAACAGTGATCGATGCCGCCAGGCGCGACCACTACCAGCAACCCTATTCGGATATCTATGGACATCAGACTGACCCAGCTTGCCACCTGCGCGGGTTGAGCGGCGAAACTCGGCCCCGCCGAGCTGTCGCAGGTTCTGCGCGAACTGCCGCTGACCCAGCATCCGGATGTGATCGTCGGACTCGAGCATCCAGACGATTGCGGTGTCGTGCGCGTCGCGGACGACCTGGCGATCGTCACGACCGTGGATGTCTTCACCCCGGTGGTGGACAGTCCCTTCGATTACGGCCGAATCGCCGCGATCAATAGCCTGTCGGACATTTATGCCATGGGAGCACGCCCGGTGTCGGCGGTCTCCGTGGCCGGCTTTCCAGATACGCGTCTGCCGCTCGGGATCCTGACCGAGATCCTGAAGGGGTTGATCGCCGGCGCGGCGGCCTGCGGGGTACCGGTCGTCGGCGGGCATACGGTCAAGAACCCCGAGCCCCTGTTCGGGCTGGCGGTGACCGGGGTCGCGCACCCGGATCGTCTGGTGCTCAAGGGTGGCGCCCGTTCCGGCGATATCCTGGTGCTGACCAAGCCGCTCGGCATCGGCGTTCTCACGACCGCGCTTAAGAACGCCGGGCTTTCGCCGGAGGGGATTGTCAGGGTCACCGAACTGATGCTGGAGGCCAACGACAAAGCGGCGACGATCATGCTGCGTCATGGCGCGCATGCTGCCACGGATATCACCGGATTCGGGCTGCTCGGTCATGCGCTCGAAATGGCGCGCGGGTCCCGCCTGACCATCGAGCTGCACTGGTCGGCAATTCCGGTTCTCGAGGAGGCCCTGCCGCTTGCCGAATCCGGGGTCTTTCCGGGCGGTGCCCGGAACAACCTGAAGGCGTACCTGCAACGGGTCACGCTTGATCCGGCGCTCGCGGAATGGCAGTCCCTGCTGCTCGCCGATCCTCAAACCTCCGGCGGCCTGCTGATCGCCTTCCCGCCCGCGCGGGTGGACGCGGCCCTGTCCGATTTCGCCGCCGAGGGGGTACCCGCCCGCCGGGTCGGGCGGATGCTGGACCCCGGCCCCCGAGATGCCATCGTTTGCTCGGCTGATATCGACACGACCCACCAGCCCGGATAGACGACTCAAAACGCGGCCAAATTGCCCGGCCATGGAGTCAACCATCGGGCATGGACATTTTCATCGCTCTGCGCTATTGATTGGCACTCTGATCCAAACGATATCAATCGACCAAGGCATTGATTGAATTGCCAAAAAATTAGTCTTTAATGGATTAATTATATTGGCAAGTACGCTATCGCGGATCATGATCACCATGAACGAGAATGGAGCGATCGGAAAACAATGAACCTATCCAGACGACACTTCTTCAAAGTCTGCGCCGCCGGCGCGGGTACCACCAGCTTGGCGCTGCTCGGCTTCTCCCCGAACGAGGCGCTGGCCGAGGTCCGCACCTTCAAGCTGGCGCACGCCACCGAAACCCGCAACACCTGCCCCTATTGCTCGGTCGGTTGCGGCATCCTCATCTACAGCCTGGGCGATCGGTCCAAGAACGTCCAGGCCGAGGTGATCCATATCGAGGGCGACCCCGATCATCCGGTGAATCGCGGCACACTCTGCCCGAAAGGTGCCGGCCTGTTGGACTTCATCCACAGCGAGGGCCGTATCCACTACCCGGAATACCGCGCCCCCGGCTCACGCGAATGGCAGCGGATCTCCTGGGACGATGCCTTCGAGCGCATCGCCCGGCTGATGAAAGAGGATCGCGACGCCAACTTCGTCGAGCAAAACGAGGCGGGGCAGACGGTCAACCGCTGGCTCACGACCGGCATGCTGGCCGCCTCCGCCTCCAGCAACGAGACCGGCTATCTGACCCATAAATTCGCCCGCAGTCTGGGGATGCTCGCGTTCGACAACCAAGCACGTGTCTGACACGGCCCGACGGTGGCAAGTCTTGCCCCGACGTTCGGCCGTGGCGCCATGACCAATCATTGGGTCGACATCAAGAACGCCGACCTCGTCCTCATCATGGGCGGCAACGCCGCAGAGGCGCACCCCTGCGGGTTCAAATGGGTTACCGAGGCCAAGGCCCATCGCAAGGCCCGGCTGATCGTGGTCGATCCGCGCTTCACCCGCTCCGCGGCGGTGGCGGACTACTATGCCCCGATCCGTGCCGGCAGCGACATCGCCTTCCTGGGCGGTCTGATCAACTATCTGTTGAGCCACGACAAGATCCATCACGAGTACGTGCGCAACTACACCGACTTCAGCTTCCTGGTGAAGGCTGATTTCGGCTTCGAGGACGGCATCTTCACCGGCTACGACGCGGAGACGCGCAAGTACGACAAGTCGAGCTGGGGCTATCAGCTCGGCGAGGATGGCTTCGTGCTGACCGATCCGACGCTCCGGGATCCGCTCTGCGTCTATCAGATGCTGAAGGCGCATTACGCCCGCTACACGCCCGAGATGGTCTCGACCATCTGCGGCACGCCGCAGGACGCCTTCCTCAAGGTGTGCGAGATGATCGCCGAGACGGCGGCGTCCGACCGGGTCATGACTATCATGTACGCCCTGGGCTGGACCCAGCACTCGCAGGGCTCGCAGATGATCCGCACGGGTGCCATGGTGCAGTTGCTGCTCGGCAACATCGGCAAGCCCGGCGGCGGCATGAACGCGCTGCGCGGTCACTCCAACATCCAGGGTCTGACCGACCTGGGGCTGCTCTCCAACCTGCTGCCGGGTTACATGACCCTGCCGGGCGAGAAGGAGCAGGATTTTGCGGCCTATCTGGACAAACGCTCGCCCAAGCCGCTGCGGCCGGGTCAGTTGAGCTACTGGCAGAACTATCCCTAGTTCTTCGTCAGCACCATGAAGGCCTGGTATGGCGACGGCGCGACCGCGGAGAACAACTGGGCCTACGATTGGCTGCCCAAGCTCGACAAGACCCACGACATCCTCCAGGTGTTCGACGACATGCACGCGGGCAAGATGACCGGCTACATCTGCCAGGGCTTCAACCCGCTCGCCTCCGCGCCCTGCAAGGTCAAGGTGGCCGGAGCCCTGGCGAAGCTCAAGTTCATGGTCGTCATCGACCCACTGGCCACCGACACCTCGGAGTTCTGGCAGGACCACGGCGAGTACAACGACGTGGATCCGACCCAGATCGCGACCGAGGTCTTCCGCCTGCCCTCGACCTGCTTCGCCGAAGAGGACGGCTCGCTGGTCAGCTCCTCGCGCGTGCTGCAATGGCACTGGAAGGCCGCCAGCCCACCCGCCGAGGCGCGGGCGGATCAGGAGATCATCGCCGGCATCTTCCTCAAGCTGCGCGAGCTGTACGCGAAGGACGGCGGGGCCTTCCCGGACCCCATCCTCAACCTGACCTGGCGCTACAAACAACCGCACTCGCCGTCCCCTGACGAGCTGGCGCGGGAGTTCAGCGGTCGTGCGCTCGCGGATGTCACCGACCCCAAGGATGCGACCAAGGTGCTGGTCAAGAAGGGCGAGCAGCTCAACGGCTTCGCCGAGCTGCGCGCAGACGGCTCCACCGCATGCGGCTGCTGGATCTTCGCCGGGGCCTGGAGCGAGAAGGGCAACCTCATGGCCCGGCGCGACAATGCCGACCCCTACGGGATCGGACAGACGCTCGACTGGGCCTGGGCCTGGCCGGCCAACCGACGGGTGCTCTACAACCGCGCCTCCTGCGATCCGGCGGGCAAGCCCTTCGATCCCGACCGGATGCTGGTCGCCTGGGACGGGCTCAACGGCCGCTGGAGCGGATCGGACATCCCGGACTTCAAGGCCGACTCGCCTCCGGCGGACGGGATGGGTCCCTTCATCATGAACCCGGAGGGCGTCGCCCGCTTCTTCGCGGTGGACAAGATGGCGGATGGTCCCTTCCCGGAGCATTACGAGCCCATGGAGTCGCCGCTCGCCAACAACCCCATGCATCCGGACAACCCGCTGGCGCGGGCCAATCCGGCGGCGCGGGTATTCAAGGGTGACTGGGACAGCTTCGGCAAGCCCGACCAGTTCCCCTATGTCGCCACGACCTACCGGCTCACCGAGCACTTCCATTACTGGACCAAGCACTGCCGCTCCAACGCCGTCGTCCAGCCGGAGCAGTTCGTCGAGATCGGCGAGGCGCTGGCCGCCGAGCAGGGTATCCGCTCGGGCGATCATGTGCGGGTGCGCTCCAACCGAGGCCACATCGTCGCGGTGGCGGTCGTGACCAAGCGTTTGATGTCGCTCGACGTGGAGGGCCGCAAGGTCCACACCGTCGGCATCCCGATCCATTGGGGCTTCACGGGGGTGGCCCGCAACGGCTATCTCACCAACACCCTGACGCCTTTCGTGGGGGATGCCAACACCCAGACGCCCGAGTTCAAGGCGTTTCTGGTCAACGTCGAAAAGATCCAGACGCGCGTCTAGGAGGCGGACATGGCACTGCAATCGCTCGATATCCAGGCCCGATCCGCCACCACCACCCCCGTACCGGGGGTGCGTGAAACGCCCGATCTGGCCAAGCTCATCGACATCTCCAAATGCATCGGCTGCAAGGCATGTCAGGTCGCCTGCATGCAGTGGAACGACCTGCAAGGCGAGATCGGTCACAACATCGGGAGCTATGAGAACCCGCACGATCTCAACGACACCACCTGGACCCTGATGCGTTTCTACGAGGTGGAGCCCGAGGCCAACCGTCTGGAATGGCTGATCCGCAAGGACGGCTGCATGCACTGTGCGGACCCGGGCTGTCTGGCGGCCTGTCCGTCGCCCGGAGCCATCGTGCAGTTCAGCAACGGCATCGTGGACTTCCATCAGGAGAACTGCATCGGCTGCGGCTACTGCATCACCGGCTGTCCCTTCGACATCCCGCGACTCTCGAAAAAAGACGAGAAGGCCTATAAGTGCACGCTCTGCTCCGACCGGGTCTCGGTCGGGCTGGAGCCGGCCTGTGTGAAGACCTGCCCAACCGGGGCCATCACCTTCGGCAGCAAGCGCGACATGATCAACCATGCCAAGGAGCGGATCCTCGACCTCAATGAACGAGGCTTCGCGCAGGCAGGACTCTATGACCCGCAAGGCGTCGGCGGGACGCATGTCATGTACGTCCTGCAGCATGCCGACCGACCGGAGCTTTACGGACTGCCGAAGGATCCGACGGTCAGCCCGCTGGTCGAGCTTTGGAAAGGGATTGCCAAGCCCTTGGCGATCGCGACCATGGCCTTCGTCGGGTTCGCCAGCCTCTTCCACTACGTGACCAAGGGGCCGAACGCCGTGTCCAAAGAGATCGAGAAAGAGGTCGAGAAAGAAGAGGAGGAGCAGGCATGAGACGCGACCCCCGAGACCTGGTCCGCTACACCGCGGGCCAGCGCGCCAACCACTGGATCGTCGGCATCAGCTTCATCCTGCTCGGCATGTCCGGCTTGGCGCTGTTCCATCCCGCCTTCTATCCCTTCGCCCTGCTCTTCGGCGGCGGCACCTGGACGCGCATCCTGCACCCCATCTTCGGCGTGGTGATGGGACTGGCCTTCATCCTCATGGTGATCCGCTTCGCCAAGCACAACCTGATGAGCCGGGTCGACTGGAAATGGATCGGACGTATCGGCGAGATGGTGGACGGCATCGACGAAGGCATGCCGGCCCAAGGCAAGTACAACGGCGGCCAGAAGCTGATGTTCTGGCTGCTGCTGCTCTGCATGCTGCTGCTGATCCCCTCCGGGATCGTCTTGTGGCGGACCTACTTCGACTTCCCGGTCGAGTGGGTGCGGTGGGCCGCCGTCGTGCACTCGGCCACCGCCGTGGTCATGATCTGTCTCATCTTCGTCCACGTCTACGCCGCCATCTGGGTCACCGGCACCGTCCGCGCCATGTGGTACGGCACCGTCACCCGCGCTTGGGCCAAGCAGCATCATCGGACGTGGTTCGAGGAGGTGACGAAGCGGTGAGGTTTTGGGCGGCTAGCGTGTAGAATCGACGGGAGTGACAGAAACGTAGGGCGGGATTGCGCAGCGTATTTCGCCGTATGATGTGGACCTCCATGCGGAGACATTGCTGCACATTCTGCCCTGCGTGAGCTATGGCGACCTACGACGAACACACCATTTAACGACGTCAGTCCATTTCATGGTTTGGCGGTTTTATGAGGCTGTCGTTTAGACGCAACTGGACCAATCTGAGCTATGCCTGAGATACCCGGATTCTGGGACATAGGGCCGCATGATCCACTGCCGGTTGAGGCAACCTGGACCGATTTCATTACTTCCGCTGGCGGCAAACGCGTCTCGGAGCTTCTGTCGAAATCGCCGGACTTCGATAACGCCGACTACTTATTCGAGGATATCGGCGCGGTCTTGGAGTTGAAGGAGATTGAAACTGAGTTCCTCCGGACTGAAGCGGCTCAGTGCGGATTCGAGGCACTATTGGCGCGGTTGGTAAAAGAGGATCCGACCTGGCGCCCGCTACTCTTCGGTGGAGACGGCCAGTATCCAGCTTGGTTCAGCACAGAATTTGTTCGCTTAGCAAGGCCAGCGCTGCTTCGGGTCTTGAAAAAAGCGAACAGACAGATCCGCGAGACGAAGGAGTTTTTTAGAGTTAAGAAACCCTATGGAACTCTGATTTTCGTCAACGACGGATTCACTGGCATGGCTCCAGTTTTGGTCCACGCGCTGGCCTGTGACGCGCTTGTCCACTCCTACTCCTCGATTGATTGCTTTCTCTACGTCACTGTCAACCGCTATCTGGAAATAACGGGTTCGAACGAGCCCAAGCTGATCTGGAACCCCACCTATAGCGATCGCGCGACAGATGAGTTTGTGCAATTCATTGATGACCTTGGAAGGATGTGGTTCAGTTTCCTGGACCAAAAGATTGGCCCCTTTACCTCGAGATTGGAAACCGGCGATCGGTCGGCACTCTCCAGGTCAAAGGCCATCATCTTGCCACATGAGGACAGGAGCCCGCGTAGGGTGGAACTCCGATAGGAGGTTCCACCATTTGGGTGTCACTGACCTCGCCGCAGTCGGTGCTGCTTTTTGGATGCTACCAAATGTTGGTGGATCGGTTCGGCGTCTGAATGGCGGATCGCCCTATCGGGCATCCGCCCTACGATGACGACGCGGAGTGTGGGGGGTTGTCGATCGGGGCTGGGGCCGTGATACTCCGCCCGAGCAGCCCCGATATCTCCCGAAGGATGACAGGATGTCACGCTATCGTCGCTTCTGGGTTCCAGGCGGAACCTACTTCTTCACCATCAATCTGCAGGAGCGGCGCTCGGATCTGTTGGTGCGTCACATCGATGCGCTGCGCGAGGCGGTACGCCGTACGCGCCAGGAGCGTCCATTCCGGATCGACGGGTGGGTGGTGTTGCCGGACCACATGCATTGCGTCATCACTTTGCCCGAGGGTGACGCGGATTTCTCCAATCGCATCAAGGCTATCAAGATCCGTTTTGTCCGTGCCATACCCGCCACCGAGCGACGCCGCCGCTCCCGCATCGCGCGCGGTGAGCGGGGGATCTGGCAACGGCGCTTCTGGGAGCACGCGATTCGCTCCGATCTCGACTTCAGCCGCCACCTGGACTATGTCCATTTCAATCCAGTCAAGCATGGGCATGTCAGTCGGGTTCGAGATTGGCCCTATTCCACCTTCCACCGCGCGGTTGCGGCTGACCTGTACCCCGTGGACTGGGCAGACGTGCGGATCGACGAAATGCCTGTCGGCGAGCGGGATTGACCCCACGTAGAGTGGAACCTCCTATCGGAGTTCCACCCTACTCGGGCTGATCGAGGAGGGCGGAATTACAGTTCAGTAGTATCCTTCGATTGATGCTGTTCGTTCCGTGCCGCATCCCGCCGGGTTCAAAATGATAACTGAAAAGGGGCTGGCGGATCCGGTCAATTTGCACGTTATGCGCCGCGAAAATAGTGCGACTCAAGTGGGCGGAGAATAATGAAAGATCGGCTCTGTGAACTGAATGGATTGGGCTGGACCGACTGGTTCGAGCAAAGGACGGAATGCAAGCCAACGGAGACGATCGCCCGCGTTGCAGCTGTCGATCGTGATCAGTTGTTGCTCGTGGATCAGACCGGCCCTTTCCGGGCCAAGCTGGCCGGTCGCTATCTGCACCGCCATCACCTCTCCCATGAGTTGCCGTGTGTGGGCGACTGGGTGTGCCTGGAGAGGCAGCCGGGCGACGATTTCGGGGTGGTTCAGGCGGTCCTGGAGCGCCGGACCTCGCTGCGCAGGAAGTCGGCCGGAAACGCCATCGACGATCAGATGATCGCGGCGAATGTGGACTCCGTGGTGATCGTCCAATCCTGCCACTTCGACTTCAACCTCAAGCGGCTGGAACGCTATCTCGTGATGGTGATGGAGGGCGGCGCCGATCCCTGTATCCTGCTGACCAAGACGGACCTGGTGGATCCTGCGGTATTGGCCGCGCAGTTGGCCGAGATCGATTCGATCGGTGTCATGGCACCGATCCTGACACTGAGCAACGTCACGCGGGAGGGTCTGGAGGATCTGAAGCAATTGTTGGCGCCGGGAAAGACCTATTGCTTTGTCGGGTCCTCCGGGGTGGGCAAGAGTACGCTGATCAATCACTTGGTCGACCGAGACAGATTGGAGACCGGAACCGTCAGCGCAACGGGCGAAGGGCGGCATACGACCGTGCGCCGCGAGCTGATTCGTCTCGAAGGCGGCGCGCTGGTCATCGACAATCCGGGGATGCGTGAATTCGGCATTGTCGGCGCGGATGACGGCATCGGGGCCGGTTATGCCGAGATCACGGCCCTCGCATCCAGTTGCCGGTATCGCGACTGCGGCCATACCGGCGAGCCGGGTTGTGCGGTGCTCGGGGCGGTGCATTCCGGCGAAATCAGCCGGGAGCATGTTGAGAATTACCTGAAGCTCAGGGAAGAGTCCGACTTCTACCAAATGTCCCATGCGGAAAGGAGAAAGAAGGATCGGGAATTCGGTCGATACATCAAGTCGGCAAAAACGGACTTAAAGGATCGCTGAGGCTGTAGGATGCGGTGAGCTTGCGAACCCATCCTACCGGGCTATTCCGATGGCCGACGACACCGGCGACGCCATCGACGACGCAAAGGCTCGCCCGGCCAAGTAGCAGGCGAGCGGTATTCTGGCTCGGATCGAGCACATCTCAGGAATAAGGAGCACGATGTCTTCCCCCAAGATCCTCCAACCCGGCGAGATCGAGTCCTTCTCCGCCGCGATCCCGCGTCTGTTGCTGCCGGACGCGGACACCTACAAGACCCGCGCGGAGCGATTGCGCCGAGTCGCGCCGGGGCACAGCCTCGGGGACTATCTCACCTTCGTCGCCGCCATCGCCGACTGGCAGCAAGCGGCGTTCGAAGCGCCGACCGATTCGCCGCCGGACGCGACGCATCTCGATCGTTCGGCCACCGATGACTCCCCGCCGCTCGCGCCGCGGGGCTTGGCGCGCGACTCACGCTGGCGCGAGCTGGTCCGCGACCTGCCTGGCCGACTCGGTCCGGTAGCGCCGGTCCAGGCACAGGCCGTGCTAGAGCGGATTGTCGCCAGCGACGATGCCTGGATCGAGGAGCAAGCCGACGCCCTGCTGGCGCTTGATCTCGCCGGCATCGACATCGCCGCCTCGGCGATTATCGCCGCCGCCCTGCAGGTCTACTGGAGTCGGCTCGCCCGCGACCTGGAGCCGTCGCGGATCGCACGCCCCGGTTTTCCCGATCTCTGCCCCGTCTGCGGCTCGCACCCTGTCGCCTCGGTGGTCCGCACCGGCGGTGCCACGGATGCCTTGCGCTATCTGGTCTGCTCGCTGTGCAGCTCGCAGTGGTATTTAGAGCGGGCTAAATGCAGCACCTGCAACAACACCCGCCAGATCGGCTACCACGCGGTCGAGAATCCAGACTCCGCGATTCGCGCCGAATCCTGTCCCGACTGCCGCAGCTATCTAAAGATCCTCTACCAGAACCAAACCCCGGATCTGGAGCCGACAGCCGATGATCTCGCCTCGCTCGCGCTGGACTGGCTGATGAGCGACGAGGGCTATGCGCGCAGCGGGGTCAATCTGATGCTGCTGCAAGCGCCCTCATGACGGCAGCGCCCTCCAATCCACTCGCCCTACTCCCCTCGGTCGATCGTTTCCTGAGCTGGCCCGCCACCGCCGAGCCTCTGGCGGAGCACGGACGACAAGCGACGACCGCGGCGGTGCGGGATCTGCTCGCCAGTCTTCGGGGCCGGATCGGCGCGGGCGAGCTCGATCCGTCCACGCTGACCGAGACCGCCCTGGTCGAGCACTTGGCGAGCCTGCTCGCCGAGCGAGGCGCCTCCCGACTCAGGTCCGTCTACAACCTCACCGGGACCGTGCTCCATACGAATTTGGGTCGAGCGACACTCCCGGAGGAGGCGATCGCGGCGCTGGTCGAGGCCGCCCGTCATCCCTGTGCGCTGGAGTACGACCTGGAGACGGGCGGGCGCGGTGATCGCGACGACATCGTCGAAGGTCTGCTGCGGGAGCTGACCGGGGCCGAGGCCGCGACGGTGGTCAACAACAATGCGGCGGCGGTCTTCCTGCTGCTCAATACGCTGGCGTCGCGCAAGGAGGTGTTGGTCTCGCGCGGCGAGCTGGTCGAGATCGGAGGCGCCTTCAGGATACCGGACATCATGAGCCGCGCCGGGGCCAAATTGCGCGAGGTCGGCACGACCAACCGCACCCATCCGCACGACTTCGAGGCGGCGATCGGGCCGCGCACCGCGCTGCTGATGAAGGTGCATACCAGCAACTACGCCATCCACGGCTTCACCAAGGCGGTGCCCGAAGCCGAGCTGATCGCGCTGGCGCATCGTCACGAGCGGCCCTTCGTGGTAGACCTGGGCAGCGGTACCCTGGTCGACCTGGCGCGCTACGGTCTGCCGCCCGAGCCGACACCCGCGGCATCGCTCGAAGCGGGCGCCGATCTCGTGACCTTCAGCGGCGACAAGCTGCTCGGCGGTCCGCAGGCCGGCATCCTGGTCGGCCGCGCCGACCTCATCCGGCGGATCAAGAAGAACCCGCTGAAGCGCGCCCTGCGGGTCGGCAAGCTCACGCTGGCGGCGCTCGAGGCCGTGCTGAGGCTCTATCGCGACCCCGATCGTCTGACCGAGCGGTTGACGACTTTGCGGTTGCTGACACGCTCGGAGATGGAGATCCGCGCCCAGGCGCACCGACTGCTCCCGGCCCTCCAGCACGCGCTCGCCGCCTGGCCGATCCAGGTCACCGCCGCGTCGGCACTGTCGCAGATCGGCAGCGGCTCGCTGCCCGTTGACCGGCTCCCGAGCCATGCCCTGGTGATGACGCCGACGACCAAGCGAGGCGGCGGCCTCAATCGGCTGGAGGCGGCACTGCGCGGCCTGCCGACCCCGGTCATCGGTCGCATCGCCGATGGATCGCTGCGGCTGGATCTACGCTGTCTGGCCCCGGAGGCGGAAGGCCATTTCGCGGGCCAACTCGAGTCACTCGGTCTCTCGGAGCCAAAGGCTACAACGGCGTCGACGACGACACCCCCGGGCCGCGGCCAGGTTGAACCCATGCACGAACCACACACGCCGGACCGAACGCGCTCCAACACATGATCATCGGAACCGCCGGACACATCGATCACGGCAAGACCGCCCTGGTCCAGGCACTCACGGGCGTGGATACCGACCGGCTCAAGGAGGAGAAGGCGCGCGGGATCACCATCGAGCTGGGCTACGCCTACCAGCCGCTGCCCGATGGCGAGGTGCTCGGCTTTATCGACGTGCCGGGGCACGAGCGGCTGATCCACACCATGCTCGCCGGTGCGGCCGGGATCGACTCCCTGCTGCTGGTGGTCGCGGCCGATGACGGGGTGATGCCGCAGACCCGCGAGCACTTGGAGATCATCGACCTGCTCGGCATCGCCCGAGGTGCGGTCGCGCTGACCAAGATCGACCGGTGCGAGCCGGCGCGTGTCGACGCGGTCGCGGCCGAGATCGCCGCCCTGCTGGCGACCACGCGCCTCGCCGGCGCGCTCATCTTCACGGTGTCGTCCGTCACGGGCACGGGGATCGATGCACTACGCGCGCATTTGCACGCGGCGGCGCTGCGCCTCCCGCCGCGTCGTGCGCAGGGCGACTTTCGGTTGGCGGTCGACCGCAGCTTTACCTTGCACGGCACCGGCACCGTGGTCACCGGGACGGTCTTCGCGGGCTCGGTCCGCGTCGGCGAGGAGCTGGCGCTTGCACCGAGCGGGCGGCGTGTGCGTCTGCGGGGCCTGCACGCGCAGAATCGCCCGGCCGACACGGGGTGGGTCGGACAGAGGTGCGCGCTCAATCTGGCCGGTGTCGAGAAGGACGCGGTCGCGCGCGGCGACTGGATCGTGTCGCCGCGGCTCGCCATCCCGATCGAACGCTTCGATGCGCGCCTGACACTCACCCCGCATGCGCCCCACCCCCTGCGCCACTGGTCACCGGTTCACCTGCACCTGGGGGCGGCACATGTGATGGCGCATCTGGTGCTTCTGCAGGGGGAGACGCTCGCCCCCGGCGACAGTGCCTTCGCCCAAGTCGTGCTGGATCGTCCCATCGGCGCACTCCACGGCGATCGCTTCATCGTGCGCGACGCCGAGGCACGCCAGACGCTCGGTGGCGGGCGTGTCCTCGACCTCTTCGCGCCGGCCCGCAAGCGCCGCACCCCGGAACGGCTCGGCGAGCTGACAACCCTGGAATGCGAGATACCATCTGAACGGCTGAAGCGATTGCTGGTTCAATCCGCTTGGGGTCTCGATCTCGACCGGCTGCAAGCCGCCTGGAATACGCCCGAGCTGCCGGAGCACCTGCCACCCGATTGTCGTCGTATCTCGATCGGCAGCCGGACCCATGCTGTGGCACAATCCGCCTGGCAGGCCCTGGCGCAAACCCTGCTCGAGGGACTCGCGGAGTATCACGCGCGATCGCCGGAAGAGCTGGGACCGGACGCCGGACGGGCGCGCCGCTTATGGATGCCGAGGCTACCCCCGCCGATCTTCACCGCCCTGGTCGCGGACCTGATCGCGCAAGGCGCGCTGACACGCACCGGCGCCTGGCTCCATCGCCCGGAGCACGTGCTGACGCTGACGCCGCGCGAGCAGGCCAGTGCCGAGCGGATCCTGCCGCTGCTTCGGGAGACACCGCTGGATCCGCCCTGGGTGCGTGACCTTGCCAAGCGGCTGGATTTGGCCGAAGCGGACGTGCGGCTCTTGCTGCGCAAGATGGGCGGACAGGGGTTGCTGTTTCAGGTGGTGCGGGATCTCTTCTTCGTCCCGGAGGCGCTGGAGCGACTGGCCGCGATCGTGCGCGTGCTCGACGCTGAGACAGGCGAGATCCGTGCCGCGGACTTCCGCGATCGCACGGGGCTCGGACGCAAGCGCGGAATCCAGATCCTTGAATACTTCGACCGGATCGGTCTCACCCGGCGGGTGCGCGACACCCATCGGCTACGCACCGACAGCCCCCTCGCCCATCCCGGGGAGCCGATCCAGTAGCCGTTCGCCACGATTTTGGAAGGGCATCGCCTCCGGTGGGGCGGCCGGGCTTCAAACCCGGTTGGGGGTGTCAGACACTCCCGGGTGGGTTCGACTCCCATGCCTTTCCGCCATCCTTTGAAGAAGCGCCGAGCGATCTGGCCCTCTCCAATCCATGCCTCGCCGCCGGACACCTTGGTCGAGTCCGGGGGCGGCGATGCAGGTTCCGGGGCGATGGCTGAGCGGGTCGTAGCGGCGCGCGAGGCGGGCCGCGAAGCTGGGATCGGCGTTGGCGGCTTCGCTGTAGAGGGCACAGGCGGAGGGGCAATCGCCGGCCTGCTCAAGCTGCTCGGCGCGCTCGAAGATGGCCGCCGGGGTTGGTCCGTCGGCGAGAAATCGGCTCGCAGTCGTCGGCCAAGACGAGCCGGAATCGCACCAATCGTAAGGACTTGACTGCGCGAACGTCAGCGCGCCCGCGCGCGTCCGGGAGCGAGCAGTCCGACCAGATAGCCGCCTCGGCCGACGAGCCGGAGCGCGGTGTCGAAGACGTGGTTTGCGTCTCGGCTCACCAAGGTGCGGGTCAGTCGACCGGCGAGCGAGAGAATGCTCTGCAGCGACCGGACCCCCGCCTTCAGGCGACGTGTCGTATCGGCCGCCTCGAGCCGTCGCCAGACGATGGCGTTGGAGACGCCCTGCCAGTAAACACGGCGGATGATCCAACCGCGGGTCAATCGGGCGGCCGGGATATGGTGTCGCACCCCTATGGTCGGATCGTAGTAAATCGCAAGCCCGCTCGCACGAAGACGCTTGCTCATCAGCAACTCTTCGTTCGAGAGGAGGTTCGCACCTCGCCGGCCCAACTCGGTGTCGAAGCCGCCGAGCCTTGCCAGCAGAGCGCTGGGGAAGGCCATATTGGCACCGCAGAAGGCGTTGTCGGTCAGCCATCCGGGCGGGTCCGACCGCTCGAGGATCGAGTAATAACGGCCGAGCGTATCGTTCAACCAAACCGGCCGATCCTTGCCCCAAATCGGTACAACGCGACCGCAGACACAGCCGGGGGTCGGGAGGACTTGGTCGAAGGCCAGGAGGATCTTTTCCAGCCAGTCAGGGGCCGCGACGGCGTCGTCGTCCAGGTAGGCGACGAACGGCGCTCGCGCGGTTCGCCAACCCAGATTGCGGGCGTGACTGAGGCCGAGCTCGGGCTCGAACAGATAGCGCAGGTTGGGTTGCTTCTCTGCAAGGCCCCACACCAGATCCGCTGTTCCGTCATGCGAGTGGTTGTCGACCACCAGGATCTCGAACCATTCCGGATCCAGTGTCTGGCCCCTCAAGCTGCGCAAGGCTTCAACGAGAAAATCGACCCGATTGCGAGTACAGACCACCGCGCTGATACGCAACCTCTCTGTGGACATGGCTCAGGCGGTTCCTACATCGCGGAGCAAGCTGCGGCCCGACAGTTCCGAGGCGCTGCGTGCACCGATGAGATCGACGACCGTCGGGGCGATGTCGAAGGAGGAACGCTCGCCGTAGTCCCCCGCCGCGATCGACGACGTGGCGAGATAGGCGACGCCATGCGGGCCGGTATGCCCGCCGGTACGACGATAGGGCAGCGGTCCAATCATTCCGTATCTCGGATGAATCAGGGCAGTGGCGGGCGAGCGCCAGACGACGGTTAAGTCGGCATCGCTGTTGTCCAACGCGAATGGATCCTCGGCGCTCGGGCGCTCGAAGTGAGCGACTGCGCTCGTGCCGGTGCGCGGGTCGCGGCATTCGCCGAGTAAGTTCTCCAAGCGTTCGAGTGTATCGGCGTATTCGGTTGGATTGACTCGACCCTCCCGCTCTCTGCCCCGGAGATTCACACGAATGCGCCCGTCGTAGAAAGACGGCAACGCGAAGGCATTCATCTGCGACCACAAGGCGGCATAGCGTGTGGTGGGCTGCCAATTCAGCGGGCTCCGGAAGGGACCGAGAGGGCTGCCAGAGCCGGTCTTCGGCGGGAGTACGCGGCGCACCAGGCGTCGAAGCCCGCGACCGAAGCGTGCTGGACGAGCCGGGCGCAACTCCGGAGGGGGAAACCAGCTGCGGGCATTGTTCCAGCCTTCCTGTGGGTCGAGGTGCAGGATCGCATCCGGCGCTTGGGCCCAGTCCGACGAGACCTGCAGCAGAGACCGACCGAATGCATCCCGGAAGAGCAGCTCCGGAAGCAAAGCCATGCTCTGCAGATCGGAGGTGTTCGTCCCCATGCCGCCCATCGCGAACGCCAGCACGTCCCAGCCGGGACACGCCTCGGCCAGCCGGGCGACGAATCGGTCGACTGCCCGGTGCACCTCCAGCAGGGCATTTGCGGCTGCGGGGGCCGATGGGTGGGCATGCAATGGGTGATTCGGATCGACCCCGTGCCAGAGACCCTCGATGGCGGAGTGCAATTCCCCGGTAACCACGAAGAAGACGTCCGTGTCCGGGACGGCCTGCAGCATCCACAGGGCTGCCTCCAACCTCCGATCCACCGCCGCGGCGAGGGACTGGCCCATCGATTCGCAGGTCGCCGCACAGTAGGCGGGCGTGGCGTAGGTCCATTCGGCGGCCGGATAGGGGCCGAACCTGTCCTGAAACGACTGCGCGAGCTCAGCGGGCCGCCCGTACGGCTCGGTACCGGGATCGTGGGCGCCCCAGCCGACCAGGCCGCGCATCTCGGTGGTCCGGCGCAGATCCACGTAGGGTGCGTCGAAGACCGTGACACGGGCGCCGATCTGGTCTAAAAACGGTTTGAACCGTGCGCCTTCCTGCCAGACCTTGTAGGTTCCCGGGTCCAACTCGACCGCGGACCAGCGGCTCGCCGCCGCGGGCGAGAGGCCCGACGCGAAGTGCTCCCAGGCCAGTCCGGTACGCTGAGCCGGTCCGTGATCCAACCGAAAGCATGCGCTCCTTGCCCGCAGGGCTTCGAGCGCCGGCAATTCGCCACGGTCCATGAGTCGTTCGGCATAGCGGATCTCCAATCCGTCGAGGCCGATGATGAGCAGGCGGGGCCGACGTGCTGCACTGGATGCTGACGATTGAGCCATGGTTAATGGTCCTGTTCGGCTGCGACGAGCTGGAAGTATAGGCCGAACTGATTAGGTCAACGTCGGACGGGGCCGCCTCGCCAGGCCTGCCTGCCCAATGTCGGAGATTCCCGCATTGCTCGATTCGAGGATGCGAGTGCTTGAAGCCACAGGATTCAAAATGATATCGGCCGTCCCGACCGCGAAGCGGGTCTTGATGATCTCGCCGATACCCTCACACCCCCCAACGGCCGGAAACCGATCTCGAATTGCCGCACTCGGTCAGTGCATACGCATCCTCGGCCATGATTTGTTTTTTGCTCACGTACAGCGGGAGACGGGGGATCCCGGGGCGATGGCCGACTTCTGGGGACCGGACCGTTTCCTTGCACTCCCCTACCGACAATCTCGACCGCTGATGTGCCGTGTCCGTCGGAGGCTCCTGAGGCTGCTCGATCGAGAAGCAGCATTCCGCCGCGGTGTGGACGATTGGTACGACAACAGACTCGATGGGCGGATCCGGATGATTGCGCGGTCGCTCCGGCCTGATGTCGTCGTCGTCGAGTATGTCTTCTTCTCGAAGGCGCTGCGCTGCTTCCCCCGTCATGTCCTCAAGGTCATCGATACGCACGATCTCTTCAGCAACCGCCATCGCGGTTTCCTCGACCACTTCGAGACCTACGGCTCTTACTCGATAACCCCTCGCGAGGAACGTAAGGGACTCGATCGTGCAGACTTGATACTTGCGATTCAGGATCAGGAAGGCGAGCACTTCAGACAGATAACCAAGCGCGATGTCGTCACCGTCGGTCATCTGATCTCCGCCGAGCCACCGGCGGCGCGCCCACCGGGTGCTCGCCTATTGTTCATGGGCTCCGTCTGCAAGAGCAACACGGACGCGGTCGCCGTGCTCAGGGAACTCGTTCTGCCACGCGTTCGGGCGGAGATCGCCGACGCCGAGCTGATCCTCGCCGGTCCGATCGGCGAAGGGGACGATCAGCGGGCTGACGGCGTCATCAACCTCGGCCGGGTGGAGTCGCTCGCGTCCCTCTACGCAACGATCGACATCGTGGTCAATCCGGTTCGCGCGGGGACCGGCCTCAAGATCAAGAACATCGAAGCCCTGGCGTACGGTAAGCCTGTCGTCACCACAACCCTGGGGGCCGCCGGGCTTCAGCCGGGCGCCGGCCTGGTCGTCGCGGACGACCCGACAGAGTTTGCCTCTGCCGTGGTCGCGATCCTACGCGACCCGTCTGGATATGCGGCCTTGGCGGACGGTGCCCATCGATTCGCGCTCGAGTGGAGTCGGAAACAGCGCGCAGCGCTTCGGTGCGTACTGGACCGGGAGCCGGTCGAAAATGGCGGAAAAAGCGACTGGCTGCTCGAGACCGCGTTCCGGGGCCGGCCCCGGATCCGCCGTCGCATGCCTTGAGGTCGCGCGGGTGCGGTTCCGTTGGTCACGATCAGCGTACGCCCGCACCCACGGACACGAGGTGCCCGGCAAAAATAACCCGCATCAACCGCAGTGGTTGCGGCGGCATGGCTTATGGCGTGTTGGGTGTCGACATCGGCCGGTCGCGGTTCAGGGCAGCCTAGTCGGACGCAGCTTCGACCAATGAGCCAAGGATGTCTCCCCGGAAGCGCGTCAACCAACCGGTTAGGTCGGTGCCCCCGTTCCAGCGCGGAACGCCAAAGCGGAGACGCGGAGTACACGAAGGAACAGGGATCTGTTCTTCATGCACTCCGCGTCTCCGCTAGAGATTCCATGCGCCGAGAGATCCCAATCCCCCGCAGAACGGGGGATTGGGATGGCGTCGGACGTCAGTGACCCGAAGCACCCTCTGCACCGATGCCGGTTTCGCAGCGAATCCGCTGGGCATCGAAGGCAGCACGGTCGATCTTCGCGCGATCCGAGCTGTCGAGGATCGAGAACAGCCAGATGCAGACGAAGGAGATCGGGATAGAGATGATCGCCGGGTTGTTCAGGAAGATCAGGCCGACGGGTTTGCCGTCGGCGCCGACATTACCGAGCACGTCACCCCATACCGCCTTGGACATGATGGTCAACACCACCGCGCTGATGAGGCCGGCGAAACCGCCGATCAATGCGCCGCGGGTGGTCATCTTGCTCCAAAAGATCGACGCGACCAGAACCGGGAAGTTCGCACTCGCCGCGATTGCGAATGCCAGACCGACCATGAAGGCGACGTTCTGACTCTCGAAGGCGATGCCCAGTCCGATGGCAACCAGGCCCAAGCCGAAGGTGGCGAACTTGGAGACACGGATCTCCGTCGTCTCGTTGCTGCGACCGCGTGCGATCACGCTGGCGTAGAGGTCATGCGAGATGGCGGAGGCGCCGGCCAGGGTCAGACCCGAGACGACGGCCAGGATGGTGGCGAAGGCCACGGCCGAGATGAAGCCGAGGAAGAGATTGCCGCCGACCGCTTCGGCCAGATGGATGGCGACCATGTTGGTCCCGCCGTTGATGCCGCTGACCAGTTGAGCCTTGATGACCGTGCCGTCCGCCGCCAGGGCTTCGGGCTTAAAGAACTCGGGGTGCTGGGCCAATAGCACGATGGCCGCAAAGCCGATGATGAAGGTCAGGATGTAGAAGTACCCGATGAACCCGGTGGCGTAGAAGACCGATTTACGCGCCTCCTTGGCATCCGGAACTGTGAAGAAGCGCATCAGGATGTGCGGCAGACCGGCGGTTCCGAACATCAGAGCCAGACCCAGCGAAATGGCGTTGATCGGATCCGTCACCAGCGAGCCTGGCGCCATGATGGCGTCTCCCTTCGGACTGATCTCGACCGCCTGACGGAACATCTCCTCGGGAGAGAAGTTGAAGTGGTTCAGCGCCGCGACCGCCATGAAGGTTGCGCCGCAGAGCAACAGCACTGCCTTGATGATCTGCACCCAGGTGGTCGCGGTCATGCCGCCGAAGATGACGTAGACCATCATCAGGACGCCGACGATGACCACGGCGATCCAGTAATCCAGGCCGAACAGGAGCTGAATCAGCTTGCCGGCGCCGACCATCTGCGCAATCAGGTAGAAGGCGACGACGACCAGCGAGGACACCGCGGCCATGGTGCGAACCTGCGTCTGTCCGAACCGGTAGGAGCTCACGTCCGCGAAGGTGAACTTACCCAGGTTGCGGATCTGCTCGGCGATCAGGAACATGATGATCGGCCAACCGACCAGGAAGCCGATGGAGTAGATCAAACCATCGTAGCCGGAGGCGAAGACCAGACCCGAAATACCCAGGAAGGACGCGGCCGACATGTAGTCGCCGGCGATGGCCAGACCGTTCTGGAAACCGGTGATGCCGCCGCCCGCGGTGTAGAAGTCGCTGGCGGATCGGGTCCGCTTGGCCGCCCAGTAGGTGATGCCGAGTGTTCCCGCGACGAACGCGATAAACATGTAGATGGCAGTCATGTTCATCGACTGCTGCTCGACGGCACCTGAGAGGGCCGGCGCGGCAACGATCATGAAGGGAGTCAGCAGGGCGAAGAGGACGCCCCAAGTCGCGAAGCGTTTCATGCTTGAAGATCCTCGCGGATGGCCTTGGTCAGCTCATCGAATTTGCCGTTGGCCTTGGAGACATAGATCCCGGTCAGAATGAAGGCACTGAGGATAATGATGATGCCGACCGGGATGCCGACCGTGGTCACGGCACCGGGCGAGATCGGGGTGCCCAGAAGCTTGGGCGCGAAGGCGATTACGAGGATAAAGCCGTAGTAAATGGCCAACATGATGACCGTGAGGTTCCAGGCGAAACACTTGCGGGAACACACAAGCTCCTGATAGCGCGGATGATCCTTGATGGCATCGACCGTCGTCTGTTTCATAGGGGTACCTTTGGAGGCGGTTGTTTTTGAAGTCATCAGGTGCCCGCCGGATCCGACGCCAACGACAGGCATCGGCAAAAACGGCGCGCGAGGTCCGGACCTACGGCACCCAAGAGGTCTGGGCCGACAGCGGCGCGGTGTCCCGATGGAGGGTTTCGATCAAGCGGTCCCCAGGTCCCGGGGAGCGCGCGATTGTGTTGGGCTGGTGTCGGTCGCGTCAACGACTGCCTCAGCCTTTCTATCTATACAAAGAATTGTAAAAACCACATAAAGGCTTTGGGCGTGTCTCGGATACCTCGCAGGGGCTTCGACCGGATGGACGCGGCCCGCGTCTCGGGTCGTTCCGAGACGCGAGCCGAGCCGGACGCCCGCAAGAGCGATCCGGCTCTGCCGCTACATGAACGGATAATCGGCAATCCCCGGATTACCCGCCACGTTCTTGAGCTTCGGCGTGTTGAGCTTCTCGATCTTGACCGTCTTGATGTCGCGCAGATAGGTCGCGACCGTCTCCCAGATCGGCTCGCCCGGCGATTGGCTGCCGACCGTCGCCCAACCGGCAACCACGTAGGTCTTGTCGGCCTCGATCTTGGTACCGTCGTCGAGCGCCATGTCCAGGATGCGCTCGCCCATCGATGCGGTCGGATCACAGACGTAGTCAAGACCGCCGACCCGCACCATGTCCCCGCCCTGCTGGACATAGGGATCCGGGTTGAAGAGGTTGTCGCAGACGTCCTCGAGGATCAGCTTGATGTCCGCTCCGGTCATCTCGCGCCGGTAGGTCTCCGGGTAGGTGATGCAGGTCTGATCCATGACGTTGTCCATGGTGATCTTCTGGCCCGGCAGCACGGTCGTCCCCCATCGGAAGCCCGGCGAGAGGCTGATCTGTGCGTCGTTGACCTTGCGCAGCGCGTCGCAGATGACCTGATCGAAGGTGCCGTTGAAGTTGCCGCGGCGGAACAGGATTTCCTCGGCGGTCGCCAGCTCTTCTTCCAGTTGGGCCTTGTAGGGTGCCCGCACGCCCGTGATGTACTCGACCATCGCCGCGTTCGGCTCTAGCAGGTTGGAGAAAACCGGCAGCAGGCGATAGCGGAAATCCTGCAGCTTGCCGTCCTTCACCTCCATGTCCATCACGCCGAGGAACTTACCGTTGGAACCGGCGTTGGTAACGAGTGTCTTGCCGGACGCGTTCTCGACGATGGTCGGCGCCGGCATCCCGTCGTGCGTATGACCGCCGAAGATGACGTCGATGCCGGTCACGCGCGAGGCCATCTTCAGATCCACGTCCATGCCGTTGTGAGACAGCACGACGACGAGGTCCGGTTTCTCCTCTTCGCGCACCCGGTCGACGACCTCCTGCATCGAGCCATCGTCGATACCGAAGGTCCAGTCCGGCATGAAGCGCTGCGGGTTGGCGATCGGCGTGTAAGGAAATGCCTGCCCGACGACCGCGACCTTCACGCCGCCGACCTCCTTGATGGTGTAGGGCTTGAATGCGCGCCCGAGATCCTCGTCGAAACCGGGGAAGTCGGCGAAACGGTAGTCGAACAGCGCCTCTTCGCGCACTTTGACGTTTTGAGCGACGAACTCGCCTTTGAATTCGCCGACGTTCTTGATGACCTCCTCGTCGAGGTAGGTGAATTCCCAGTGGCCGGTCATGACGTCGACGCCGAGCAGATTGCAGGCACCGACCATGTCCATCCCGCGGGTCCAATAGGCTGTCCCGGAGCCCTGCCAGGTATCGCCGCCGTCCAGCAGCAGGCTGTTGCCGTCGCCGCGCTCGGTGCGGACTCGATCCACCAGCGTCTTGAGATGTGCGAAGCCCCCGACCGCGCCGTATTTCTCGGCACCGGCGTCGAAATCGAGGAAGGTGAATGCGTGTGCCTCGATGCCGCCAGGATCCACGCCGAAGTGCTTCAGAAACGCCTCGCCCACGACGTGCGGTGCCTGTCCGAGGGCCGGCCCGATGCCGATGTTGACGTTCGGCTCGCGGAAATAGACCGGGTTCAACTGCGCGTGTGTGTCGGTGATATGCAGGAGGGTAACGTTGCCGAACTTCGGCACCTCGTAGAGATCGGCCGGCATCCGCTTTGCTGCGAAAACCGACGAGGGGAACATCCCGGCAGCACCGGCAATTCCCATGAGTCGCATGAATTCACGTCTTGATAGTGACATTGGTTCTTAGTCCTCCGTTTGGCTGCAAGTGCGCCCCCTGCCACTGGGGCCGACGGCGTGGTGAATCCCGACTAGTATGCCCGGTCATGGGTCGCGAACGCCATCGCCGAGCCCACCGCGGGTCAGATTGTCGCTTCCGTACAAGTCGTTCCGCGTCGCACCTTGGGAGTCGGACATTTTCAATTCGACGTGTTAGGATTCCTCCGACAGAACATCGCGGCGTCAACGAACGACCACGGGAAGACCGCGCGACGACGCGGAGATCAGACAAGAAATCAGGGTCCGGAGCAACTCCGAGACCATGTCGTTACAGCAGAGACCTCAGGAGGCTACACGCATGCTGTCCCTACGCCCGATCCGAGCGAGCGCGATCGCTCTTGGCCTTGGATTATCCACACTTGCCGTCGTCGCCGCGGCGGTCGATATGCCTGAACTGGACCTCAACGGAGATGCCGCGGCCGGCAAGGCCCTTGCCGAAGACAACGGCAAGGGCAACTGTGTTGCCTGTCACATGATCGTCGGCGCCGAGAGCCCCGGAGCCATCGGCCCGGCCTTGATCGCCATGCAGACCCGCTATCCGAGCAAGGAAGCCCTCGCCCGCCAGATCTGGGACGCGACTGTCAAGGCGCCCGAGGCCGCCATGCCGCCGTTCGGCAAGCATGAGATCCTGACCAACAAGGAATTCGTGGACGTCGTCGAGTATATCTGGACACTCTAAGAGCGACCTTCGGAGGCAAACAAATAATGTCTAAGTTATTGCTGTCGTTAACCACTGTCGGTCTCGCCTGCTCGCTCTCCATCCCGGCGCTCGCCTCGACACCCGAGGAAGACAAGGCGACCTTCCAAGCCTATTTTACCGAGCGCTTCCCGACCGTACCCTTTCAGGATTTCGCCAACGGCGTCTATGCGGTGGACCCGGTCGGACGCGAAAACTGGGAGGCGATCGAGGAATTCCCGCCCTACGAGAACGCACTCACTGCCGGCGAGGAAATGTGGAACACGCCGTTCGCCAACGGCAAGACCTATGCGGACTGCTTCCCGGATGGCCCGGCGATCGTCGGCAAGTATCCCTACTGGGACAAAGACCGCGGGATGGTCATCACCCTGCCGCTCGCCATCAACGAGTGCCTCGAGGCCAACGGCGAGAAGCCGCTCGATTACGCAAAGGGTCCAATGGCGGACATCACCGCCTATATGGCCTTCGAATCACGCGGCCAGGTAACGAACGTGGAGATTCCCGCGGATGATCCCCGCGCGGTCGCGGCCTTCGAAGCGGGCAAGGAGTTCTACTTCGCACGGCGCGGTCAGTTCAACTTCTCGTGCAGTCATTGCCACTTCGGCAACTCCGGAACAACCCTGCGTACGGAGGTGCTGAGCCCCGCCTTCGGTCACACCACGCACTGGCCGGTCTATCGCTCCAAATGGGGCGAGATGGGCACGCTGCATCGCCGCTATAAAGGCTGCAACGAGCAGGTGCGCGCGGCACCCTTCCCGCTTCAGGGCGAGGAGTATCGCAACCTCGAGTTCTTCATGACCTACCTGAACAACGGCCTGGAGCTTAATGGGCCCGGCGCACGCAAGTAACGCACGCCAACGCCGCCAGAGGCACCGGGCGCGCACACGCGGCGCGCCCTCTTGGAGAGCGCACGAGAGGAGTCCAACACGATGTCGATTCGCAGTGTAATCAGAACGATATTCATCGGCGGCCTGTTGGTCGCCCTGCCCATGACCAGCGCATGGGCGACCCACAGATCCGAAGCCGAGCAGGCGATCGAAGAGGCCAAGGCGGCCCACGCAGCTGCGCAGACAGCCGGCGTCGCATCCGAGGAAACCGCTTCGATGATCAAAGAGGCGGAGGCGATCATGCCCGATCGCCAATTCACCAAGGCCCGCGAGCTGTCCCTCAAGGCGATGAAGCAAGACACCTTCGCCGTCGAGCAGGCGCAAGGCGGCACCGTCGATGCCGGCGCGGCGAAGCAAGCCGAAGAGGCCATCGCAGCAGCCGAGGCCGCGCGCAAGAAGGCAAGCTCGGTCCGGGGCGAGTGGCGCGATACCGGGAAACTCATCAAGGAGGCGCAGGACCTGGCCAATTCCGGTGATTTCGCCAGTGCAATCGCTCTGGCCGAGAAGGCACGGCGTCAGGGTGAGATGGGCTACGAGCAAGCCATGCGCGAGAAGGGGGCAACCTTCCCCTCATACGTCAAGAAACAGCAGTGACGGAATAACCGGGTCGCATGAGCCGCGCCCCGTACCGGCCGCCCTTCTCAATCGGATTAAGGAGACCACAATGCTGAAACAGACCACCACTGCAACGCTTTTGATCGTCCTCGCGAGCACCCTGCCCGGCACCCTGCTCGCTGCCGACAACCGGATCTCGGCGACCATCGAGAGCATGGATGTCATCCACAACGGCCAGACGGTGACCATTCAACGCGGCCACGACCGTGATGCGATCCTTCCCGCAATGTTCCAAAAGACCGATCGCGGCTGCCCGCCCTTCTGCGTGCAACCGATCGTCGCCCTCCCCGGCGTCGGCACGATCGGCGAGCTCGAGGTGCTTGACTACCTCAACCGCAAGTCCAAGGGCGACGACAGCATCCTCGTCGTCGACTCGCGCACGCCCGACTGGGTCATGCGCGGGACCATCCCGGGCGCGATCAATATCCCCTGGAACAAGATCAGCTCGGATGCCGCCGGAACCTTCGAGACACCCGAGCAGGCCGACGCCTTCCGGCAGATCCTTGGAGACGAGTTCGACGGCCGCTTCGACGCCGAGAAGAACGCCTGGGACTTCACCGACGCCAAGACCCTCGTCCTCTTCTGCAACGGCATCTGGTGTGGTCAATCCACAGAGAACATCAAGACACTCGTCGATCTCGGCTACCCGGTGCATAAGCTCAAGTGGTATCGCGGCGGAATGCAGGACTGGGTCAGCGTCGGCCTGACGACCGTCAAACCCTGAACGGAAGCGCCGTTCTGCCCTCGGGGGGAGACGGCACCATTACGCGAAAAGGCGCCTTCGGGCGCCTTTCGTCGTTTTGTCCAAAGTTAACCCTCTTGTCGGATCCGCAGTAGAATAGCGGCGCGCGCGGGTGGCGGAACTGGTAGACGCACTGGATTTAGGTTCCAGCGGAGCAATCCGTGGGGGTTCGAGCCCCCCCTCGCGCACCAATACTTTCAAAGGCTTGGGTCATCCGATCCGCGCCAATTCGGTAGCCTCGTCCGGAGCGTGACTAAAACGTGACATATCGAGCCTGCCGACGGTCGTCCTCAGATTTTCCGGGGCGAGGTGGGCGTAACGTTCGGTCATCATGATCGTGCTTTGGCCCAACAGATCCCGGATCTCGGCGAGCGGTGCACCACCGGTCACCAGCCAAGCTACGCAAGTGTGGCGTAGGTCATGGAAGGTAAAATCGGCAAGGTTTGCCGCCCGGCATGCGGAGTAGAAAGCACCGCGAATATCCTTCGCCTGATGGCCGTCACGATACGAAAACACCCACTGACTGTCGGGGCAATGCTCGGCGCGAAACCGAGCACGGCGCAGAATCGCCGTGCGTGCGGTTTCGCACAGCGGGACGCTGCGTCGCTTACCCGACTTGGTATGGCGTCCTTCAAGGTGGATCAGATTCTGCTTGAGATCCACGCGGGCCCAATCGAGACCGAGCAATTCCCCTCGCCGACATCCCGTATAAAGAGCAACCGTGATGAGATCCGCCATGAACGGGGCTCGCGGGGCTCTCCCTGCAGCCGCGATCAAGGCATCCGACTCCTCGCGGGTAATCCAGCGCACCCGCCCCTCCGGTTCGGCCAGCTTGCGACCCGCCACGGGATTCGGCAGCATCCACTCAAGCTCGACGTTGGCGTACCCGATCGCCGCCGAGAGTAGTGCCAAGTCCCGATTGATCGTCGTGTCGCTGACTCCCTGCCCCCGTCTGCGCTCCACATACCCGCGCACATCCGCCGGTCGCCGGTCCGAGCTCCTGCATGATTCTGCCGCTGAAGTGCCCGCGCAACGCGATCACGCGATACTTGTCCGTCTCGGCGCTGCGCTTGTGCCTGGCCGTTGCGTTCAGATAGACGACCATCAACTCTTCGAAGCTGCGCTTGGGTTATTCGCCCCATTGTCGCTGGCGGTGAGTTTCGAGCTTCCATTTCGCAAGGAGTGCGTCGGCTTCGCCAGCTTGAAGAAGACCTGCCGCAAGCTGGGAATCTCGTTTTGGGACTATCTCGGCGACCGCATTAAACAGCTCGGGACGGTTCTGCTGTTGCCCGACATCATCCGCGAGCGGGCGCTGGCCGCTTCGGCGATGCCCTGAGTTTTTGAGAAGTTACCGGATGCTGCCCGACTATCCCGTAGGTAGACCAAACGATGATCAAGGGCCTCCGTCGGGCTGTAGAGGTTGTCCGGAAGCACCACCACCTGCTCTCCTTGCATTAGAACGCCCGCGCCATCTCGATGGCGCCGATCGAGTCCAGGGCGATATGCAGCACGATTCGGTGTCTCCGCCACAAGGGCGCTCGTCGAATGGTCGCGAGATTCACCGTATGGCGAGACTCGGTTTCTCTCGCGCGGCCATCCAATTATCCCGCATGATCCAGTAGTCCGGCGGAATATCCCGACAGGAGAGTATCCCCAGGACGCGATCCTCGGCCAGCACGGGCAAATGGCGAAACCCATTCTCGGACATGATGCTGAGACCCTCGACCAGCGACGTCCTCGGCTCGACGGTAATCGGCTGCCCGGTCATCACGGCCGACAGCGCGACGTCGACGGGCTGAAGACCCTTGGCTACCACGCGGTTGAGCAGATCGCGTTCGGTGAAGAGTCCGACCAGTTTCCCCGCGTCGACAACGGGGATCGCGCCGACGCGATGCGCAGCCATCAGCTCGGCGGCTTCCTGCACCGAAGACTGGGGACCGAGGCTGATCGTCTCCTGAGCCTTTACGAGTTCTCCGACATTCAGATAACGCATGATCGATCTCCTGATCTTTTGTTGTTTTGTTGCTGTTTGTCGGCCCGGAGCGATGCGGCCTGCCGACCTTTCCGGTTGGCGACGTGCGGTTGACGCAGACCCGACCTACCGACCGGCACACGTGCCTCTAACCGAGCGTCATGCTGGAGTATAGGTGGTCATCGAACGTTAACAAGTTGTCTGAGGCTCGGGAGGTAATATCCGGGACGACGCTCGGCGCCAAGAACCGATAACTGCCCGAGTTGCGCCCCTTGACCGCAGCCAGGCACCGCCCTCCGGCTGGGCCTGAGCCATATCACGCATGGTTTGCAGGACCTTCTCCTCCAGCAAGGTGTCGAGCAGAACGCGCAGACCGTCGCGGATCAACTCGGCCCTGCTCCATACCATGAAGGCGACCACAACGACGGCGGCGACACTATCCATATAAGGCAAGCCGGCCCATTGAAGGCCGATGCCCAGCGCTATGCCGCGTTGGCCCCGGCATCGAGCCACGCATAACGGGCGTCGGCCTGCCGACCGGGCGAGCCATGCGCCTTTCCGACCCGATCCGTGTAAAGGGCGAGACCGATCGTGGCCGCCGTCAAGCCGACCATGACACGGATCACGAGTCCGAGGCTTTGAAGCGGGTTCTCCCGGAGACGATCCGCCCGATCACCTACGCGTGACCGCCCGCCGCGGCACGACACTCGCCGCTTGTCGGTCGTCCGAGCGATCGCCCGCACCGTCAAAGAACGGTCACATCCGTTCTCTACAATCACGATTTTCCGTGATCGGGAAAGAGGGTGCCGTGATGGGTTTCGAGAGATCGCGCCGTGGGTTCTTGGGTGGTGCGGCCATGCTGGCCGCGATGTTGGCCGTGCCTGCGGGCGCCATGGATCCGCGCTATACGGACGCGGACGGTGACCTCACCGCCGATCCGCCTGCGGATCCCAAGGACTGGCTCGACCCGGATGTGCTCATCTTCGCCTACACGCCGGTCGAGGATCCGGCCGTTTATGCAAAGGTCTGGGAGGGCTTTCTGAAGCACATGGAGGAGAAGACCGGCAAGCAGGTTCAGTTCTTCCCGGTGCAGTCGAACGCGGCGCAGATCGAGGCGATGCGGGCCGGTCGGCTCCATGTCGCCGGATTCAATACCGGATCCAACCCGCTCGCGGTCAACTGCGCCGGCTTCGTGCCTTTCGCCATGATGGCCGCGGCCGACGGCAGCTACGGCTACGAGATGGAGATCATCACCTACCCCGGCAGCGGCATCGAAAAGGTCGAGGACATCAAGGGCAAGAAGCTCGCCTTCACCGCGCCGACCTCCAACTCGGGCTACAAGGCGCCCTCGGCGATGCTGAAGGCCGAATACGGCCTGGAGGCCGAGAAGGACTTCGAGCCGGTCTTCTCCGGCAAGCACGACAACTCCATCATCGGTGTCGCCAACAAAGACTATCCGGCCGCGGCGATCGCCAACTCGGTGCTGCAGCGGATGCTGGCCCGCGATGTCGTCCAGCCGGAGCAGATCGTAAGCCTGTACAAGTCTCAGACCTTCCCGACCACGGGTTATGGCCTGGTCTACAACCTCAAGCCCGAGCTGGCCGAGTCGATCCGGGATGCCTTCTTCAGCTTCCCCTGGGAGGGCTCGGCCCTAGCTGCGGAGTTCGAGAAGTCGGGCGAGGCGCAGTTCATCCCGATCGATTACAAGACCCATTGGGAGGTGGTTCGGCAGGTCGATACCGCGATGGGGGTGAGCTACGACTGTCGGTAGAGGTGTCGGCCGGCGGCGATGCCCCTATCGTCTCCCGATTTCCTCCGATGACCCCATGCTCCGGCTCGAATCCCTGACCAAGCGCTATCGCACCGGCGATCTGGCCTTGTCGGAGATCTCGCTGGCGATCCCGGCTGGGCAGGTGGTCGGGTTGATCGGACCGTCCGGGGCGGGGAAGTCGACGCTGATCCGTTGCGTGAATCGCCTGGTCGAGCCGACCTCGGGTCGGATCTGGTTGGATGATCTCGAGTTGACGCGGCTCGGCCGCCGCGGGCTCAGGCATGCGCGCCGTCGTATGGGGATGATCTTCCAGGAATATGCTCTGGTCGAGCGGCTGACGGTAATGGAGAACCTGCTCTCGGGGCGGCTCGGATACGTGTCCTTCTGGAGCAGTCTGATCCGCCGGTTTCCGCCTGCGGATATCGAGAATGCCTTTCGGCTCTTGGATCGCGTCGGTCTGATGGAGCATGCGGACAAGCGTGCCGATGCGCTCTCGGGCGGTCAGCGCCAGCGCGTCGGGATCGCTCGCGCGTTGGCCCAAGAGCCGGAGATCCTCCTGGTGGACGAACCGACCGCGAGTCTGGATCCCAAGACCTCGCGGCAGATCATGCGGTTGCTGCGCGAGGTGTGCGCGGAGCGGGGTCTGGCGGCGATCGTGAATATCCACGACGTGTTGCTGGCTCGCGAGTTCATGATGCGCATCGTCGGTCTGCGCGCCGGGGCGATCGTCTACGACGGCGGCCCGGATGGACTGACACCGGCGGTCCTGACCGAGATCTACGGCGAAGAGGATTGGGCGGCGTCGAGCGATCTGTCCGATACCGGGCCGTCCCCGCGCCCGGGCGTGCCGGATACCGACGAGCTGGTCGGCGCCTTGTGAGCCCACCGGCCGTGAGGCCTGATCCGGTGAGCGAGGGCGCCACGCGCTACCCGAGGCACTGGCGGCGTCCACCGCTCATTTCCGATGGTCGACTGCGCTGGGCGATCTACGCCGGTGTCCTCGTCTATCTGGTCGTCGGCATCGGTGCCGTCGAGGTCAATTGGGGCCGCTTGAGCGAGGGCTGGGAGCGCGGTCTGCGTTTCCTCGGCGGCTTCGTCGAGCCGGACTTCATCTCGCGCTGGGACGACATCCGCGCGGGGTTGATCGAGAGCCTCGCCATGACCCTGACCGCGACGGTGGTCGGGGTCTTGATCTCCATCCCGGTCGGGATCGGTGCGGCGCGCAACATTGCACCGTCCCCCGTCTATCTCGCCTGCCGTGCCTTAATCGCGCTTTCGCGCTCGCTCCAGGAGATCATTGTCGCCATCCTCTTTGTCGCCATGGTCGGGTTCGGGCCGCTGGCGGGCTTTCTGACGCTGGCCTTCGCGACGATCGGATTTCTCGCCAAGCTCCTGGCCGAAGACATCGAGGATATCGACGCCGCACAGGTGGAGGCGATCCGCGCGACGGGCGCCGGCTGGTGGCAGGTGCTCGACTACGGCATCCGCTCGCAGGTGACGCCGCGTCTGATCGGACTCTCGCTCTACCGGCTCGACATCAATTTTCGTGAATCGGCGGTGATCGGGATCGTCGGCGCCGGCGGGGTCGGCGCGACCCTGAATACGGCGCTCGATCGCTATGAGTACGACTCGGCCGCGGCCATCCTCATCCTCATCATCGTCATCGTGCTGGTGACCGAGTATGTCTCGGGTTGGGTGCGCGGGCGGGTACAGTGATGGCGATCCGGCAGGCGCCCCATGGCCCGATCTGGCGCAAGCGCACGACGCCGCAGTCCATTGCGCTATGGTTCGGCTGGCTGCTGCTGGTCCTGCTGTTCGTCCTGGCCTGGGAGGCAATGACCCGCAACCAGATCTGGGCCTTCGTGTGGGACGCCCCGGAGCAGGCCGCGGATCTCTTCGGCCGGATGGTGCCGCCGCGCTGGTCCTATATGGACCAGCTCTGGGTGCCGCTGTGGGACACCATCAATATCGCCACGCTGGGGACCCTGCTTGCGATCGTCCTCGCCGTCCCGGTCGCCTTCCTCGCTGCGCGCAATACGACCCCGAGTCCTCTGCTCGTGCGCCCGATCGCCATCTTCATCATCGTCGCCTCGCGCTCGGTCAACGCGCTCATTTGGGCGCTCCTGCTGGTGGCCATCCTGGGCCCGGGCTTGCTGGCCGGGATCATCGCCATTGCGCTGCGCTCGATCGGCTTCATCGGCAAGCTGCTCTACGAAGCGATCGAGGAGATCGACCTTCGCCAGGTGGAGGCCGTCCGGGCGACCGGGGCCGGTCCCGCCCAAGTGCTGGACTACGGGATCGTGCCCCAGATCATGCCGGCGTTTGCCGGGATCACGCTCTTCCGCTGGGACATCAATATCCGCGAGTCGACCGTCTTGGGTCTGGTCGGCGCCGGCGGGATCGGGTTGCAGCTCAAGGCGTCGGTCGACGGTCTCGCCTGGCCGCAGGTCACCCTTATCTTCATCGTCATCCTAACGACCGTCATCCTCAGCGAGTGGGTCTCCGCGCGCGTGCGTGCGGCTTTGATCTGAGCGGTGCCCGGCTCCCCTCCCAGCCCTCACTAACCTCATGTATCTGCCACGCTGGACTCGCGGTGGGTTTGGATGTCCTCTCCGTCGGAATTTCCGGCTACACCAATGCGATGACTTTCCGTAAGGTTACCGACTCCGATGAGCATGAAGATCTGGATCCTTCGCATTCTGTTCGGCGTCGGTTCAGTCGCTCTGGTGGCAGCCTTCGCTGCCTGGTGGATGATTCGCGGCAGTCTGCCGATGCTCGACGGCGAGCTTGTGGTTGCGGGTCTGGATCACGCGGCACGCATCGAACGCGATGAGCAGGGCATCCCGACGATTCGTGGATCGACGCGACGCGACCTGGCTTTTGCGACGGGCTTCGCGCACGGGCAGGATCGTTTCTTCCAGATGGACATGATTCGCCGCAAGGCTGCCGGGGAGCTCTCGGAGATTTTCGGCGCGGCGGCTTTGCCGCTCGACAAGCATCACCGCTTTCATCGATTCCGCGCTCGCGCACAGGCCGTCATGCAGACACTGACGGCGACCGAGCGGGCCATCCTCGACGCCTATGCCTCCGGCGTGAATGCGGGTCTTGGGAGTCTGTCGGTCCGTCCATTCGAATACCTGTTGTTGCGTGAACAACCGAAGCCCTGGAGGACGGAGGACACGATGCTCGTCGTCTACGCCATGTTTATGCAGCTCAATGACGACAGGGCGCGGGGCGACGTACAACGCGGGCTTGCGAAATCGGTGCTGCCGGCCAACGTCTATGCCTGGCTCTATCCTAACGGCACGAGCTGGGATGCCCCGCTTGTCGGCGGAGCGATCGAGACCGTTCCAATGCCGGACGCCGGTGACTATGCGATCCGGCACGTCGAGCTCGGCCGTTGGAGAACATTGCTGCTCGAGGTGCTTGCCTCCGGCGGACGCGAGATGGAGGAGTATCGGTCACTGGTGGAGAACTGGATTCCGGCGGCGTCGGCCGATTCCGTCGGCTATCGGCTGGTGCGTGCATTCCGGATGCAGGTGCGACAGAACGTGTTTGCCGCGCTGACGACTCCGGTGCGGGATGTCCACGGCGAAGACGCGGATCTGCTGATCAGTCACCAGTTCGAGGCGCCTTTGTGGTCCGTTCTCACGGAGAAGCCACGGCATCTGTTGCCCGCGAATTTCGAGAGCTGGGACGCGCTGATGCTCGCCGCGGTACGCGAAAACATCGGCAGTCTCGAAACGCGATTCGAGGGTGCTCTGTCTGAACGGACCTGGGGTGAGTTGAATACCGCGCACATCGACCACCCGATCAGTGGGGCCGTTCCGTGGCTGTCCGGATGGCTGGACATGCCGCGCGAGGCACTGCCGGGCGATGCGAACCTGCCGCTCGCGCAGAGTCCGGATTTCGGTGCCTCGCAACGGTTCTCCGTTTCACCCGGCGACGAGGCCAACGGTCTGATGCACATGCCTACCGGCCAAAGCGGTCATCCGATGTCGCCGTTCTACCGACGCGGCCATGAAGACTGGGTTTCCGGTGCGCCAAGCCCATTCCTGCCGGGGCCAACGCGCCACCGACTCACGTTGAAACCTGCCGCGAGGCTCTAATACTGCCCCGTGCTGCTGGTCAACTGCTACTGTGCTCAGGCTCCTCGCGCTTGCCGATCCCTCTACCGGCCGGCATCGACCAAGCGGAGCCGCGCGCCTGACCGCGCATTGCCGATGAGCCGTCGGCGGCTTCATCACGGGGTCATATCCATCTGATTTACTTGTCGCACTTCCGCGTCGCAAACCGTTGGAGTCCGCTTCCAGGGAAGCTCGCCCCGCGCGCTCTTACCGGGTTGGATCGGTGACGTACGGCCGTCGAGCTAGTGGTTCGAGCAAAGCGACCGCGGACTGATTCCGATCGACCAACCCCATCAACCCTTGCCACATACGAAGAGACAACATGCCCATCAACGAAAGTAATCCCGAAGCCATGGACTGGTTGGCGGCCGAGCTCGCGGACACGCTCGACGAAGACTACGAGCTTGAAATTTCCGAGCCGGCACTCTCAGATGAGATCCGTAGGATCTACAAGCGTAAGCACCCAGATGCCCTTGATCGAGCCACCTATTTTCGCTCTCTTCTGGAGCTGCAGGCCGAGCTCATCAAGCTCCACAACTGGGTCGAGCACACCGGCGAAAAGGTCGTCGTGATCTTCGAGGGCCGAGATTCCGCAGGCAAGGGCGGTGTCATCAAACGGATCACGCAGCGGCTCAATCCGCGCGTTGTCCGGGTGGTCGCCCTGCAGAAGCCGACCGAGCAGGAGAAGACCCAGTGGTACTTCCAGCGCTACGTCCCGCATCTGCCGTCCGGCGGGGAGATCGTGCTGTTCGATCGCTCTTGGTACAACCGCTCCGGCGTCGAGCGCGTCATGGGCTTCGCCAGCGCGGAGCAAGTGGAGCAGTTTTTTCAGGACGTGCCCGAGTTCGAGCGGATGCTGGTGCGCTCGGGCATCCGCTTGATCAAGTATTGGTTCTCGATCACCGACGAGGAGCAGCAGCTTCGCTTTCTGATGCGGATCCATGATCCGCTCAAGCAATGGAAGCTCAGCCCGATGGATCTCCAGTCCCGGGTCCGTTGGGAAGACTATACGAAGGCCAAGGAGGAAACCTTTGCACGTACCAATATACCCGAGGCGCCCTGGTTCGTCGTCGAGGGCAACGACAAGAAACGCGCGCGTCTGAACTGCATTCGACATCTGCTCGGCCAGATACCCTACGAGGAGGTGCCGCACGAGCAGATCTCGCTCCCCGACCGCGTCTTCAATCCGGATTACGATCGCGAGCCCCTGCCGGAGCAGCTCTTCGTTCCGAATCACTATTGAGTCGGTCGCAACGCTCGTCTCCCCGTCCGCGGCAACACCGGCATCGCCGAACGCATGAACCGACACGAACGGCTTGTCATCAAACATTCATGCCACGGTCACGCGTTCGGCAGCAATCTCCGAGAGAATTAAGACGGATAAACCGCCACCTCCGATCCCGATCGCTCCTGGAGAACCGCCCTCATGTCACTCTCGTCGCTCTTGAAAACCGCAATCGCGGCCGGTTGCCTGTCGGCAGTCGCCTTCTCGCCCGCTGCGTTCGCAGACGTCAAGCTCATGGGCTCCGGCGCGAGCTTCCCCGCGCCAATCTACGCCAAGTGGTTCAAGGACTTCAGCGCCGCGAACAAAGGCGTGCGGGTCGACTACCAATCCAAGGGCAGCGGCGCCGGGATTCAGGACTTCGTCAACCAGGTCGTGGACTTCGCGGGCAGCGACGCCGCCATGAGCGACGAGGAGATCGCGCAGGTCAAGAACGGCGTCGTGTTGCTCCCCGTAACCGCGGGCGAGATCGTCCTGACCTACAACCTCAAGGGCGTCGACGAGCTCAAGCTGCCGCGCGACGTCTATCCGGCCATCTTCTCGGGCGAGATCACCAAGTGGAACGATCCGCAGATCGCCGCAGCCAACCCGGGCGTCGAGCTGCCGGATCAAGAGATCACGGTGGTGGTCCGTTCCGACTCGTCCGGCACGACCTACGTCTTCACCGGCCATCTGGCCGAGATCAGCGAGTCGTTCAAGACGAGCATCGGCCAGGAAAAGTCCCCGCAATGGCCGAAGAGCACCAAGTTCGTGAAGGCGCCCAAGAACGACGGCGTCACGGCCACCGTCAAGCAGACCCCGGGCTCGATCGGCTATATCGAGTACGGTTTCGCGAAGTTGACCAAGGCCCCGTCGGCGGTGCTCGAGAACCAATCCGGCACCTTCGTGGCAGCCGGCGCCGAGACAGGCGCGGCCGCATTGGCGACCGCCGAGTTCCCCGCCGGCAATCTACCGGGCTCGAACGTCCCGGATCTGCGCGCCTGGATCATGGACCCGGCGGGCGATGACGCCTACCCCATCGTCAGCTACACCTGGCTGCTCTTCCCGGAGACCCAGGACGCCGAGAAGGCCAAGGTGGCGCGTGACCTGGTCGAGTACGTCCTGACCGAGGGTCAGAAGAGTGCCGATTCGATGGGCTACATCCCGCTGCCCGCGAATGTGGTCGAGAAGGTCCGTGAGGTCTCTGCGCTGATCCAGTAGTCCGTCAGCACGACTGGACCCGGGGCTTCGGAGCATTTCGGGGGGATGGGGCGCGCCGGTCGACATGGGGTGAACCGGCATGAGCGCCCGTGCGGATCCTCCGTCCGGTTCGCCGTCACAGGCGATCCGGACGGATGGAGCCACCGCATCCGATCCGCCCGGCAAGGCTGAGCAGACCGCCGGTCCTTCCTTCCGATCGACGCACATCCAGGCAGAGTCAAACCCATGGCCGTGAATCCATTCCAGCATGCCGACTCGGCAAGCAGTGTCTCCGGACCCCCCTCCGGAGGCGACTATCTTGCCGATTCGATCTTTCGCATCATCGCGCTCTCCTGCGCGGCCCTGATTGTCGTCCTGATCCTCTACATCCTCTGGGAGATCGGCGGACTGGCATTGCCGGCCATGGCTCAGCATGGCCTGAGCTTCGTCTCGGGCACGACCTGGAACGTCGGCACACAGGAATTCGGCGTCCTGCCCGAGATCTGGGGAACCCTCTACAGCTCCTTCCTGGCCTTGATCCTCGGCGGGACCTTCGGGGTCGCCATCGCCATCTTTCTCACGCAAGACTTCATCCATGCCCGGCTCGCCGCGGTCTTCCGGACCATCGTCGAGCTGCTCGCCGCGATCCCATCCGTGGTCTACGGCCTCTGGGGCATCTATGTCGTCATCCCGATGCTGCGCCCCGTGGCCGAATGGCTGCATAGCGAGCTCGGCTTTATCCCGATCTTCGGCACCGAGCTGAGCGGTCCGGGCATGGCGCCCGCGGCCTTGGTGCTTGCCATCATGATCCTGCCGACGGTCGCCGCCATCACGGTCGATGCCTTCCGGCGCATCCCCTACAAGGTCAAGGAAGCCGCCTACGGGATGGGCACGACACGCTGGGAAGCCATCCTCAAGGTGATGCTGCCGACCGCCTCCTCCGGGATCTTGGCTGCACTGGTGCTGGGCTTCGGACGCGCGCTCGGCGAGACCATGGCGCTGGCGATGCTCATCGGCAACAGCAACCAGATCAATCTGTCGTTGTTCGCACCGGCCAACACCCTGGCCTCGCTCCTGGCCTCGAGCTTCCCGGAGGCCGGCCAGATCGAGGTCCAGGCGCTCATGTATGCCGCCGTGGTGCTCCTCTTGATCACGCTGATCGTCAACATCGTCGGGTTGGGCATCCAGCAATACACGGTCCGCAAGTTCGAGGGCAAGACATGAGCGACATCGACCTGACATCGCGGCCACAAGAGTCGCAGCGCCTGAGCCTGGAGCGCCGACCCTTCGAGCTGCGGGCACTCACCAGCGGAGTCCTGACGGGCTTGACCTGGGGGATCGCCATCCTCGGCAGCATCCCGCTCTTCTCGGTCATCATCATGTTGGTGGCCGAAGGCGGCGCCCGTTTGGACATCGAGGCCCTGACCGCGCTGCCGCCGGCCGGCTTCGAGATGGGCGGCGGCTTTGCCAACGCCATCATCGGCACGTTGGTGATGGTCGCCATCGCAACCGCCATCAGTGTCCCGATCGGTCTACTCGCGGCCATCTACCTGGCGATCCTCGACCCCCACAGCCCGTTGGCCGGGACCTCGCGCTTCGTGGCCAAGACCCTCACCGGCTTCCCCTCGATCCTGGCGGGTGTCTTCACCTACGCCGTGCTGGTCATCAACTTCGGCTACTCGGCGGTTGCCGGCGGCGTCGCCTTGGCGGTGCTCATGCTGCCGACGGTGGTACTGGCCGCCGAGGAGTCCATGAAGCAGGTGCCCAAAAAGATGACGGATGCCGCCTACGGCATGGGCTGCACCCGCAGTCAGGTGATCTGGAAGGTGGTGCTGCCGACCGGCCTGCCCGGCATCCTGACCGGCGTCATGTTGGCGGTGGCCGGCGCGGCGGGCGAGTCCGCGCCGCTGCTCTTCACCGCACTCTTCAGCAACTACTTCATGTCGGAGCTGATGGAGCCGACCGCCTCGTTGTCCATCCTCATCTACAACTTCTCCTCCATGCCCTTCGACAACCAGATCGAGTTGGCCTGGGCCGCCTCCTTGGTGCTGGTTCTCATCGTCCTTGTCTTCAATATCCTGGCGCGCCTCATCGGGCAGTCCAAGGTGTAACCCATTCCGAGGTATCAGTGATGAGCGCAACGGCAGAAGCAATGGCGCCTAGGGCGGCGGCCTTCTCCCCGATCGGCGACGCGGTGATCGACTGCCAACTGCAGAAGGTCTTCTACGGCGATTTTCTCGCCGTGCGCAACAGCCATGTCCCGATCGAGAAGGGCAAGATCACCGGCTTTATCGGCCCGTCCGGCTGCGGCAAGAGTACGGTGCTGCGCAGCCTGAATCGGATGAACGATCTCATCCCGAGCTTCCGGTTCGAGGGACACGTCAAGTATCACGGGCAGGACGTCTACGGCAAAACGGTCGACCCGGTGGTGGTCCGTCGATACATCGGCATGGTCTTCCAGCAGCCGAATCCCTTCTCGATGAGCATCTACGACAACGTCGCCTTCGGGCTGCGCCTGAACCGCTACAAAGGCGACGTGGAGGAACGTGTGCAGAAGGCCCTGGAGCGCGCCGCACTCTGGAAAGAGGTCAAGGACAAGCTCAACAAGAGCGGCCTGTCCCTGTCCGGCGGTCAACAGCAGCGCCTGTGCATCGCCCGGGCGATCGCCACGGAGCCGGATGTCCTCTTGATGGACGAGCCCTGCTCCGCTCTCGACCCCATCGCGACCCGCCAGGTCGAGCAGCTCATGCTCGAGCTCAAGGAACGTTACACGGTCGCCCTGGTGACGCACAACATGCAGCAGGCAACCCGCGTGGCCGATACCACGGCCTTCTTCGGCGTGGACATCTCCGGGGGTGGCCGGACCGGCTATCTGGTGGAGATGGGCGAGACCCGCCAAATCTTCCAGGACCCCCAAGAGGAGCTCACCAAGCAATACGTCTCGGGCGAGTTCAGCTGATCCGGCCGCCGGGGCCCAGCCCGTGCGGGCGCCGCGACCGGCACATCACCTTCAGTTCACGAGGACGGGCCATGACGAGGTTTATTGGGGTCGCGCGCGCTGCTTCGGCGGTCTTGATCTCCATGCTGTTGGCGGCGTGCGGTGGAGAATCGACCGACACGACGACGGAGTCCCCGACCGGGCTACAGATCACGGGGGCGGGTGCGACCTTCCCCGAGCCGCTCTACCAAGAGTGGCTTCGTCGTTACAACACGGAGCAATCCGCGGCGCGCTTCAGCTACGAAGGCGTGGGCAGCGGCGAGGGCGTCGAACGCTTCATCGCCGAGACGGTCGACTTCGGCGCCAGCGACTCGGCGATGACGGACGAGCAGATCGCCCAAGTGGACCGCGGCGCCACGCTGATCCCGGTCACCGCCGGCATGGTGGTGCTCGCCTACAACCTGCCTGGGATCGACGGGGAGCTGCGTCTACCCCGAGACGTCTACGTCGACATCTTCAAGGGCAAGATTTGGAAGTGGGATGACCCCCGGATCGTCGCGGCCAATCCGCACCTCGAGATTCCCTCGAAGCTGATCCAGACGGTGGTACGCCGCGACAGCTCCGGCACCACCTTCGTCTTCACCAATCATCTCGGCACCATCAAGCCGGCTTGGCGCAACGAGGGCCCCGGAGTCGGAACCCTACTCGATTGGCCGGGCGGCGCCATGACAGGGACCGGCAACGAAGGGGTCGCGCACAAGATCAAGATCAGCCACGGCTCGATCGGCTACGTCGAATACTTCTTTGCAAAGCGCTTGGGACTGCCGATGGCGACCTTGCAGAATCAAGCCGGCAACTTCGTCCAGCCGGATGCCGCGAGCGGTCGGCGCACACTCGAAGCGGCAGCGACGGCCGACATGCCCGAGGATCTGCGACTCTTCGTTCCGGATCCCGAGGCACCGGATGCCTACCCCATCGTGAGTCTGTCTTGGCTGTTGCTCTATGGGGAGTACCCGGAATCGGAGAAGGCGACGGCGCTCAAGGCGGCCCTGACTTGGGCCCTGAACGATGGACAGCCGGTCGCCGAGGCGCTGGGCTACATTCCGCTTCCGCCCAACATCGTCGCTGCAGCGACGCGCGCCCTCGAAACGATCCGCTAGGCGGAGCAGGTCGATCCAGGGATGGATCCGTCGACGACCCGAGGCGCGCGCCCCGCGCCGCACATCAGCCGTCTCGCGCAACCCCCGGCTCCAGCGCCGGCGCGGCCGGCCGTTCCCACTCCGGAGATCGCGCCATGGAACCCTTGCGTCTGAACCTGACCGCGATCGAGGCGTCTCTGCGCGCCGTACAGGCCGATTTCGACCGGATCAACCTGACCCTGAGCACACCCAGGGATCCGTTGACGGACCTGGTGCTCCGGAACATGATGGCTGGCTACCGAATGGTCGACGACGCCTTGGCGAGCGGGCTTGACCCCTTCAAGGTCGGACAGTCGCAATGGCTACTGGAGCTCAATACCTGCGTGCTGTGTGGTCAGGATGTCGAAAAGCGCCGAGAGTTTTCCAACCACATCGCCTCGACCGAGCAGCACTTCTACGAGCAGGAGGGTGCCGGCATCGGCGGCTTGATGGAATGGCTTGCGCATCACCGGGAGGACAAGGTCTGGTTTCGCGCGGCCGGTGTCTACGTCTACATCCTGAGTCGTCCACAGCTCTTTATCGAAGGCAACCACCGCACCGGCTCCCTGATCATGAGCTATGTCCTGGCGCGTGAAGGCCAACCGCCCTTCGTGCTGTCCGTCGAGAACGCAAAGGCCTATTTCGACCCCTCCACGCTGGTCAAGGACGCACGCAAACACAGCCTCGGCATGCTGTTCACGATGCCGAAGCTCAAAAAGCGCCTCGCACGCCTCCTGAAAGGCAACGGCGCACCCGACCATCTTGTCCCTGCCGCCTAACGACCCCGGCCGGAGGTCGCGCTCGGCCCCCGGGAACGGCCGCAACCCGCACAGGTCGCTGCGCCGGGAACAACCTGCCGGCGTCGAAAAGCGCTTATCCGAGGCCGAGGACCATGCTCGACTCCATCGCTTGGACTGCCTTTTGGATGGGCATCATCAGCGCCTGCTCGCTTCCGTTGGGTGCCTTGACGACCCGGTTCTGGACGCCGGGAGACCGTTCGACGGCCGTCCTCATGGCGTTCGGCGGCGGCGCCTTGCTCGCAGCGCTGACGATCGATCTCGTCGGATCCGCGTTGGATTCGGGCAACTTCAATGCCTTGGCCCTCGGAGCCATCTTGGGCGGCCTCCTGTTCGTGGGGCTCAACCAGGTCGTCAATGACTTCGGCGGATTCCTTCGTAAATCCTCGACCACCCTCGACTACCTGCGCCGCCAAGAACATCGACGGGTCAAGCAGATCACCGGTCAGATCGGGCGGACGGATCTATTCCGCGATCTCGCGCGACGCGACTACCTGGCGCTCGCCCCGTCGGTCCGAAACCTGGATCTCGCCAAGGGCGCCGAAATCTACCTCGCAGGCGATCCGGCGGATGCACTCTATATCGTCGCCTCCGGGGAGGTAGAGCTCTACGCGCCATCGGACCAAGGCAGACCGATCGAGCGGATCCAAAGAAACGAGGCATTCGGATGGCTATCCTGCATCACCGGCGCCCCGACCAGCGAAGCAGCGCTTGCTGCCACCGGTGCCTCCTTGTGGGTCATCCCCAAGGCCGCGATCGACTCCTTGATCCGCAATTCCCCGGAATTGAACCAGCGAGTGCATCGTCTCCTGCGAAGCGAGCAAATGGACGCATACCTCGTCGAACGCCAATCCATGGCTCCGGAAGCAGCGCGAGCCTGGCTGGATCGGGCGGCACAGACCCTGCTCTCGTCGGGTCGAGTGCCGCCGGCACAGCCGGTCCAACGCAAGCGCGACCTGTTCCGTGAGCGTCTTGCCGAAGTCCGGCGTTTTCCGATGATTCACGGCCTGCCTCCGGAGGAGCAGGAGTTGATCGCCGGCCGGCTCATCTACAAGACCCGTCGTCGCGGGGAGCACTTTTTCCATCGGAACGACCCGGCGGGGCGCATGTTCTTCATCGAGCATGGCACGGTCAGCCTCATCGACCCGCAAGCCGGACACCGGGTTCCCGAAACGATTCACGAGAACGACGCCTTCGGCGGCACGTCGATGCTGACGGGAGCGCGTCACACCGTGACCGCCGTAGCGACCGAAGACACCAACGCCTGGGAGCTGCGTCGCTCCGATCTCGACGAGCTGCTCCGTACGGCACCGGTTTTTGCCCAGCGGGTTCGCGCCTTCGTCGAGGGACATGAAGCAACGGACTACTTGACCGAGCGTCAGCACTTCCCGGACGAGAAAGCCAAGCGCTGGCGTCGCTCGGCGTTACATGCGCTGGCGGCACGCCAGCCCCTGCCGGCCGCCGCAGCCCTGAGCCTGGCGCATCGGGAGGTCGCGGGTGCACCGCTCGCCATCTTCCTCGGCATCACACTTGACGGCATACCCGAATCGCTCGTCATCGGCGCCAGCACGATTCAAGCATCGGTCAGCCTCTCGCTGATCGTCGGTCTCTTCTTGTCCAACTACCCGGAAGCCCTGTCGAGCTCCGTGGGCATGCGTCGACAAGGGATGTCTCCCGGAAGGATCTTGTTGATGTGGTCGGGACTGATGCTGATTACGGGCATCGGTGCCGCGGCCGGAAGCCAACTCTTTGTCGGAGCCGGCCCCGAGATCTTTGCCGTCATGCAAGGACTGGCCGCGGGTGCCATGCTCACCATGATCGCCGAGACCATGCTTCCGGAGGCCTACCTCAAGGGCGGTTCGGTCGTCGGCCTCTCGACCCTCCTCGGCTTTCTGGTGGCCATTTACTCCAAGACACTGGAGCCTACGGAACCGCACGGTCCCGATACCCGCGGAACAGGCTCCGAAACCTCGATCCGGATCGAGGGAACCCCGCAGGTGCAAACAACGCATCCGAATCAACCCTAGACCCGGCAATCGCGGCAGGCCGAGCGCAGCAACGCGCACCGGGATCACACAACCGCAACACAACCGTCGTATGTTTTAGACGTAGGCAAGTACCTTTCGGCAGATTCCAACCTCGCAGGCACTCTCCCCATGACCACGACGCCGACTTCTCGCCAACTTGAAAGGCCGATCGCCCAACTCGCCACCCTCCGCGAGGGTGCCGTCGAATTCGAGCGAGCCTACGCCGCCGAGATCGAGAAGGTCGAGCCCAGCCATCGCGACAGTGCACGCAACTTCCTGCACTATCTCAGTATTCGTCAACACGACATCCGCAGTCTGCAGCAGGACCTCGGCGCCTTGGGGCTCTCTTCGCTCGGCATACTGGAGCCCCATGCCCTGGCGAGCCTCAACTCGGTCATGGCCATCCTCGAGCAGCTCAGCGGCAAGGATCTCGGTCCGGCGCCGGAGCCGCCTGTGGATTTCCGTACCGGACCCTTGTTGCTTCGGGATCACACGCGAGCGCTCCTGGGTCCCGAGCCGCGGGACCGATTCGTTCGTATCATGGTGACCATGCCCAGCGAAGCCGCCTCGAATGCCCAACTGGTTCAGGATCTCCTCATTGCCGGGATGGATGTCATGCGCATCAACTGCGCCCACGACGGTCCGGATGCCTGGTTCGCGATGGTGGAAAACCTGCGCCGCGCAGAGCGCGTCGTCGGGCGCAACTGCCGCGTGCAGGCCGACCTAGCCGGTCCGAAGCTCCGCACGGGAGCCATTCGGGCGAGCGGGCGGGTGAAGCGACTGGCGCCCGATCGCGATGTCTTCGGCTGCATCGCCAGGCCAGCTCGCATTTGGTTGACTCCGGCGTCTGCGGCCGAGCCGACCCCCGGCGACATTCGCTTTGCCCTCCGGATCGAGGGCGATCTGCTCGAGAGACTTGCAGTCGGCGATCACATCGGCCTGACCGACGCGCGCAGTCAGAGTCATGAGCTCAAGATCGTCGAGATGCTCGATCGATCATTCATCGCCGAAACCGAGCGAACGGCCTACATCGAGGACGAGACCCCGGTGACGGGACTGCGCAACGGCGAGTCGGTCGGAGCGGGACGCATCGTGGGCATACCCGAGGTGGTCAACCCCATCTACCTCCTACCCGGCGATACGCTGATATTGACCCGTCACGACGAGCCCGGTCGGGAGGCCGAGCGCGACACATCCGGTCGCATCGTCGAGCACGCACGGATTCACTGTACCCTGGATGCTGCGTTCGAGCAGGTCGCGCACGGGCACCGTGTCTGGTTCGACGACGGAAAGATCGGCGGGCTCGTCCAGGAAAACGACGGTCAACGCATCCTGGTCAAGATTACCCATACCGGGCCACGCGGCGCGAAGCTGCGCGCCGAGAAGGGCATCAACTTCCCCGATACCGCGCTCGAGATGTCCGCTCTGACCGACAAGGACCTGGAGGACCTCCCGGCAGTAGTGCGATTTGCGGACATGGTCGCCCTCTCCTTTGTCCGCGGACCCGAAGATGTCGAGCGTCTGCACGACGCGCTCTACCGACTCGGTGCCAACCGTCTCGGAGTCGTGCTCAAAATCGAGAACCGTCAGGCCTTCGAGAACCTCCCCCGCATCCTGCTCGCGAGTCTCAACTCGCCGCCCGTGGGCATCATGATCGCGCGAGGTGACCTGGCGGTCGAAGTCGGCTTCGAGCGCCTCTCCGAGGTCCAGCAGGAGATCCTTTGGCTCTGCGAGGCGGCGCATATCCCGGTGATCTGGGCCACCCAGATCCTCGAGGGCATGGCCAAAAAGGGAGCACCGTCGCGCGCGGAGGTCTCGGACGCCGCCATGAGCATCCAGGCCGAATGCGCCATGCTGAACAAGGGGCCGAACATCGTCGAGACCGTCCGTTTCCTCGACGGCATCATCGGACGCATGGACGAGCATTACGTCAAACGGCGGGCCACGCTGCGCAAGCTCTCGGTCGCGCAGCTGAAGTAGATCTCTTCGAGCTGTCACGATTCGGTCGCACTGGACGAGGCACTCGCATCGGGTAAGGCCAAAGAGGGTGATCTCTTGGTCACGGTTGCCTTCGGCGGGGGTCTGTCCTGGGGAGCCAACCTGATCCGCCTCTGAGTGCGCGGGGCGCATTTCCCCCTATCTAAGTCACAACAGCTTCGTCACGATCGTCATCCATCGACATACCTGCGGAGTCAACCATGATCAAAGCCGTCAACATCGACACCCTCTCGGCCTGTATCAAAGAACTGTTTCCCGATGCGGCCGACGTCATCATCGGGTCCGAGACACTTCTGGACGACATCCCCGGCTGGGACTCCATGTCGGCCGTCAATCTTCAAACCTATCTCGCTACGGCCTTCGGCGTCACCACCCCGGAGGAGATGCTGAGCAGTGAAACCAGCGTCGGCGAGATCATCGAGCAGATCCGTAACGGGTAACGCATCATGATCCCGAATTCCGGGCATTGGGATCCTCTGCTCGTGTCCACGAGCTTTCTGAAGCTCGCCCGGGCCTGGTCGTCAGACGGATGCTCTCCTTCTACCTTCGCGAGCTCTATCTGAACAACCGCTTGGTGTCGGATCACGGCCTGACGCTGGCCAAGCGCCGGCTCCGCCTGAGCAACATCGAGCAGCCGCTCTATGCAGTCGGCTGTATTCAGGACCATATCGCACCCTGGATAGAGGTCTTCCGAGTCCGCGACCATCTCCGCGTCCCGATCCGGTTCAGCCTCTCCAGCGAGGGTCACGCGGCCGGCATCGTGAACCCGCCATCAGCGAAATCCCGCCGACGCTATTGGTCCGGGGATGTCGAGCCCGGTACCGCACCGGACGACTGGCTGGCCACCCAAACGCCTCTCCAGGGATCCTGGTGGTCCGATTGGGCAGGTTGCCTATCCGAACGCTGCGGGCCGCAGGGGTGCCCTCCCGCCCCGGGTTCCTGTGATCATCCGGTCCTTTGCGCCGCGCCCGGGACCTACGTCTTGGAGTAGCAGATTCGGAGCGGCCTTGACGACCGCCCAAGCCGCAATTCGGACCGAGTCGTCGCGAAAGCGCAGGGCTAAGGGGATTTTGCCGCGCGACGCCATCGCGCAATCACCCCGCGCAGCAGCGCACGACTCTCGACCTTGTCACGCCCCGGCAGAGGTATTCCGACCGGACATCCAGGTCTCGCTTCAAGCAGGGCGATACTCTACCTCCGCCCGGACGATCCCGTGGTCGCTGGTTCCGCTCTCCTTGTGGTCGTCGTGGCTCAAGTGGTCGTTCATCAGCTCCAGCCCGACGAACGCCCAGACCCGCTTCCGCGACTGGTCGTAGATCTCCTGCGAGACCAGGATGTGGTCGAGCGACTCATGGCTGCCTTGGTGGACGTGGGTATAATACACGTCGCGCAGGCTGCGCAGAGCCCGGAGCTGGCCCAGGTTGTAGAGGTCGGTGTCGCCGTCGCCGAGGGAGAGCGGGCTCGCCAGGTAGTTGGGCTGTCCGGTCAGGATATTGATGGTATTGGAGCCGGTCCCGTCGTTGAGGTCACCCATGAGGATCACCGGACTGTCGGTGTCCTTGAGCCGGTCCACCAGTATCATGCGTAACGCCGCCGCCTCAGCGGTGCGACGGATGGTCGCGAGCGCCGCGCCGAGACCCTCGCTATGACGCTTGAAATAGTCGGTGTCGGCGCGGTACCAGCCCTCCCGATAGATCTCGGTCGGGCGCTTGGACTTGAGGTGCGCCACATAGATCGAGATCGGCTCGCTGGCTGCGCGCGGGCGGATGCGAAAGTGCAGCACCGGACGCGAGAAGCGCCTGATCCGCACCGCAATCTCCCCGGTCTGGGCATCGTCGCCGCTGCTTTCCAGGATGAATCTCTGGGGAAAAGCGTCGATCCACTCCGGGTCGCCTTCCAGCAGATCGGCGCGCACGGCCCCGGCGCAGAGGATGCCCTGACCCTGATGGTCATCCGGCACCAGCAGCCGGTAGGTCTCCGGCAGAGCCGCCGCGGCGAAAACCTGCTCCAGCGCGTCCCGATGCCAGAGCTCCTGGAAACCCCAGACGTGGGCGTCGACCCTGCGAATCGCTTCCGCGAGCCATTGCACCTTGCGGGCGAAAGCCGGCGCGTCCCAACCATCGGCGTCCCGATACATCTTCAGACCCGGCAGGTTCAGGTTGTAGAGATTGCAGGTGGCGAGCGAGAAACGGGTGCGAGCCATGAGTTCCTCCGGTCAAATCCGCGCGCCCCCAGGGCGGGGACGCCATCGCAGGAGAGCATGCGCATCATGGGTGACGGCAAGATGACGATACGCAACCTTAGCCGGGATGCGCCTGCCAGGTCCGCTCCACGCTCCTTCCGATCCGTAGGGTCCGCTCCGATGAACAAAATCCTGTTTCTCTGTACAGGCAACTATTACCGCAGCCGTTTCGCAGAGGAGTACTTCAACCACCAGGCCGACCGGTTTGAGCTGCCTTGGCGGGCCGACTCGCGGGCGCTCGCGCGCGATCTCGCGGCGACCGGCAATCAGGGGCCGATCTCCACCTTCGCCGTCACCGAGCTGCAACGCCGCGCGATCCCGATCCGCGGCGGCGCCCGTCACCCGATCACCGCACGGCCAACGGATTTTGAAGCCGCCCATCGCATCATTGCCGTCAGCCGCCGCGAGCATGAGCCGATGCTGCGCGAGCATTTTCCCGAGGTGCTGGAGCGGATCCAGTATTTCGAGATTGGTGACCTCGACGTGGAAGCACCGGCAACGGCGATCGCGAGACTGACGCAAGCAATCGACCTGGAGATCGCGGCGCTGCGGAGCAGACACGGCGTCTGAGCCCGCGCGATCCGGCCGGTCACCCGGCTTGTCGGTCGGCGCCGGGACAGGTCTGACACGCATGCCGGTACTCCTGCCCAAAGAAGTCGTCCATCAGCCGGATCCCGGTCGACGAGCATTTCGATTCATCCACTTGCAACGCTTGGAAAGCTAAACTTCCGAAAACCCAGCCCATCCGGAGCTCGCCCATGCTGACCGTCCTCATCGTCCTCGCCATCGTCCTCGCCGCCGGGCTCGTCTATCTGAGCCGACTGCCGAAAGACTACGAGGTCCGGCGCAGCCTGACCATGCGCGCCGACCGCCAAACCGTCTTCGACCGGGTGCGGGATTTCCGAACCTGGGCCGACTGGAGTCCCTGGCTGCTCCACGAGCCCGACGCCAAGCGCGACTTCAGCACGGCCGAGGATCAGCCGGGCGGCTCCTATACCTGGAATGGCCGCGCCATCGGTGCCGGCCGGCTGACCCATGTCCGCTTCGATGCGCCTGGGCGGATCGAGCAACGGCTGGAGATCCAGCGACCCTTCAAGTCAGGCTCGGATGTCTGGTGGGAATTCGCCGAGACGGATGACGGGACGGAGGTCGCTTGGTGCCTGCGCGGCAGCATGCCCTTCCTGTTGCGTCCCATGATCCCCCTGGTGCGCCAGATGATCGGCAAGGACTTCGAGCTCGGCCTGGCACTGCTGCGCGGGCAACTCGATCCGGACGCCCCGCGGCCCGAGCTGCGCTTCGAGGGTGAGACAATCCTGCAGCCGCAAAGCGCGCTGGTCATCCCCTTCACCGGCGGGATGGAGGCAATGGTGCGGGCCATGGAAGACGGCTTTCCAAGGCTCGCCGGGCATCTCGCGTCGCTGGGTGTCGCGCCCGATGGTCCACCCTTCAGCGCCTATCACAAGGTGAACGTAAAGAAGAACCGCTTCGACTGCGACATGGCGATCCCGGCACCCGCCGATACCGTCGCCGCCCCCTTCGCCCTCAAGGACTTCAACGGCGGCCGGTACTACCGGGTCACCCTCGCCGGCGGCTATGACTATCTGGAGCTGGCCTGGTACGCCGCCGTCGCCCATGTCCGCATGCTCAAGCTCAAGCTCGACAAACACCGGCCCATGCTGGAGGTCTACGAGAACGACCCGTCCGGCGTCGTGAGTCCCAAGGAGCTGCGCACCGCCCTCTATCTTCCGCTGCGCTGAGGCGCAGAGCACGAGGCCCGCCCCTGCGAGTCCATGCCGGCGACATCGCCCGACATCGCCGGCGTGTTGCCGCGACGGCACCACAAGCCCCGCGGGCAAGACGGAGAGCTTGTAGTCGGGGTCGAAGATACGGTCGGGAGGGCTGATGGCCGGGAGTGGGACCTCCCGGCAGGGGATCTTGTCGACCAGGAATGGATACTCAAGCGACGCGGTTCCGCATCGCTCGTCTCGATGGCTGCCCTATTTCAGACCCATGCAGTTCGCATAGTAGGTTACGGTTGCCGGCCAGTCGGAAAAGATTCCGAGGATCTTCACCTGACGGGCCAGAACGTCAAGCGCCTTATACATGTCGCTGTCCTTCCGGATGGCTCTGCCCTCGGGGTCGAACTGGTAGTACCAACCGGCCTTCGAGGCGCCCTGGCGAAGATCGGAGCGCTCGAAGGTCCAGGTGATGATGTCGAGCCCGGCCGACTTGATGTCTTCGGCATACTGCGAGGGCACCACGCGGCCGGCGGCATCGACGTCGAGCAAAGCCCACATCGGCGGGGCGAAGATGCGCACACCCGCGGTTGTGAGCGCCTTGAGCTCGTCCGGCGTCAGACGCGAGATGGGCGGATTGGCGGTGGGATCGATGCTGTCCAGATAGACCGCCTGCTTGCCGAATGCAGGCGTGTTTTCGATCCAGTAGAGCACGTCATCCAAGTTGAAGGATTGCAGCCAGACATCCTTTGGTTTCACCCCTGCCTCTTTCAACTCGTCGACGAGCTTCTGAGCGTACTGCTCCTGGCCTCCAAAGATGGAATCGATGCGATCCTGATAGGTCGCGCCCTTGAGCTCAGGGGTATGCTTGACGCCGTTCGCCCGGTTGAGCGCGACACTCTCCTTGAAGGTCAGGATCTCGGCGCGCCCGGTATAGAGGTCGGTACGCCAGCTCGCAGTGCCTCCGAGAAAGCCCTCCGCCGTGGTGGCCGCCGGATTGCTCGCATCCATCTTAGGCTGAAGACTCTTCAGCTCTTCGAGGGTCAGATCGCTGGTGCAGCATTGCACGGCCGGGCTCTGGCCGGGGCCGGTCCAGGGCACGGTGCATTTGGCGTTGAGCGGGGTTGCAACGATGTCGGTCGTGGTCGCCAGGTCGCACTCGCTGTGCCGGCAGACGAGATCCCCGTCCCCGGTGAAGGTCACGTCGCACTCCACGATTCCCGCGCCCATCCGAGCACCCGCCGTATAGCCTAGATCGGTGTGCTCGGGCATCTGCAGGGCCGCACCCCGGTGTGCGATCGAGAAGTCGGTCCGGTAGAACGGCCCGTTTTTACAGGCCATGAGGCGATTCTTGAGCCGCCCGGCGTCCATCCCCTGCACGAGGTAATAGGGACGTGGGCCAAGCTGGATTGAGTCATGGCGATAATCGGAGCGAGCAGCCGGAGTCACGTTGGAGTCGTCCATCTCGGCGTGTGCCCCGGCGATTCCCGCCGTCGCGAGCACCGCCAAAGTCACGGCAAGCGTCTTGGTGTTGGTCATGGATCGAGCCCTATCGAGTTGGGTTGGATGCGAGACGCCTCGGCGTCAGCGAGAAACTCTAGTGCTCAGCCGTGAAGCTGGAGTGGCGGTTCGGTTGCCGGAGTGTGAATCGAGGCTATTCGGCGCCTTGGAAGGCGTAGCAGTCGGGACGCTGCGGTCCAGAGGTGGCGTTTCCCACCTCGGGAGCTGGCGATCATCCGGTGCTTAGCGCTGCACACGGGACCTACATCTTGGAGTAATATACGGGCGTCGAACGAATTTTCGTCGGATGGCGCGCAGGACGCATCCAGCTGTCCAAAAGCAACGCGCGCCGGGTATATCGAACCGCGGGCGCTCGATCGGCCTTTCGTTCGGCGCCATGACGAGCCCGAGCCCGCCAATAAGCTTCTCGGATTCCGAGGTGATCCATGACGGGAGTGCCTGCCCGACTTATCCGCAATGCGCGGCTCTTGTTGTTGGATTTCGATGGTGTGATCACGACCGAAGCGGAAGACGTGGCGCTGAAGGCGCAGACCCTATCGGTCTTCGCTGCGATCAGCTCGCACTTCGGGGAGCGTGCCCTCAAGATGATGCGGCTGGCCGGTCGAGCCATCTACGATGCGGGCGGAAGTCTGCAGCTCGGACCGCTCTTGTACCATACGGCCAAGCTGCTCAAGCCCGCCGATGACCCGATCGAGCCGACGCTCGCGAGGCTCATCGACGCCTGCACCGGCAACCTCGACTATCGCGGGATCAGCCAAGCCGGAGATCGGATCCGCGAGGGACTGGATCTGCTAAGCGATCACGACATCCAAGTCGCCATTTTGACCAACGGGGTCCGCGAGAACGTCTTCCGGGTGCTTGAGGTTAAGGGGCTTACGGAGATGTTTCCGCCGGAGCACATCTTCGATGCGATATCGACGCTCGACAAAAAGGACAAGCTGCATCCGAAGCCGGATCCGCAAGGCTATCGTTTCGTTCTCAAAGAGTTGGATGTCGAGCCTCGGTCCTGCATCGTCGTCGACAATAGCCGTAAGAATCTCCGAGCGGCGAAACGCGAGGTCGGGTGCGGCGGAGGCGTCTATATCGGCAATAGCCTCAAACGCAAGGACCGAGGGGTGATTGACCATCTGGCGCCATCGTTCGAGCGGCTTATGGCGGAGTTTGCGGATGTGCTGCGGGCGGAGGACTAAAGGGGTTAGCCTCCTGCCTCCTGCCTTCAGGTCGCTCACCCGACCTCATCGGCTATGGTTCCGACTCGGCGGGGTATTTCTGTAGGGTGCTTCGCTCCTTAGGAGCCGGGATCGCCGTAAAAGACATAGTTGGTCGAGTAGTCGCTGATCTCGAAGTAGACTGCTCTCTCGCCGTTGTCCTGCATGCCGTTCAGATTCAGGTCAAGTACGCCGTAGCCGAAGCGATAGGGTCGCGTACCCGAGCCTTGAGTTGCACCGGCCGTCGTGAGCTTGTCGATCTTGATGAAGCGCCGAACCAGCTTCTCGCCCCCGTAGATCTCGAGGACGCCGTTGACCCCGGTCCAATTCTGAAGCGTCCGACCGAAGTTGTTTTGCGTCTCTTGCGTACAACCGACGACCAGCAGACCGGCCGCCACGCCGAGCGCAATCCCCCAAGAGGCGTTCGATTTCATCGCTTGAGCAATCCTCGATCCGTCCTACTTCCTGGAATCAAGCTCCTGAAGAATCAGGGAGACCGCCTTCGCGCTGAGAGGGATATAACCCAGCTTGGAGGCATCCGCCTGTCCGTCGGTGAGCGCGTAGCGCACCACGTCCCGCATCGCCTGCGACTTGGTATCATCCCCGCCGGAGCGCATCACCAACCAGGACAAAGACAAGATGGGGTAAGCCCCCGCACCGTCCGGATCGATGAGTTGTGAATAGTCGAGCTTCGCCCGAAAGGCCTCGATCGCCGCCCGGAACGACTCGCTCCCGGCCGAAACAAACTCGCCGTCGCGATTCTCGACAGACGCCATCTGCATACCGGGCAGGTGGGCGTAGGCATACTGTACATAGCCGATAGCACCGACCGTCGCCTGAACAAAGGCCGCCACACCCCCGTTGCCGTGCCCGCGGATAAGGCCGCCTCGCTCCAGCAGCAGTGCGGGCCATGCCGGCGACTGGCTCTCGCCGACCTGCTTCGCGAACGCCTCGCTGATCGCACTTAGATGCCGGGACATGACCAAGGTGGTCCCGCTCGCGTCCACCCGCGTGACCACCACGATCGGCAGATCCGGGATCTCGACACCCGGGTTGGCCGCAAGAATCAGCGGATCGTTCCAACGGGCGACCGAGCCGAGAAAGATGCCGGCGAGGGCCTCGCGGGAGAGCCGGAGCGCGTCGATCCCGGGAAGGTTGTAGGTCAAGACGACCGCGCCCGCAGTCAACGGAAGTTGCAGGACATCGTCCCCGGCCCTCTGCGCCAGCTCACCGGTCAAGGGCTGATCGGACCCCGCGAAATCGAGCCGGCCTTCGATGAAGCTGTTCACGCCGGGTCCCGTGCCGATCGGCTGATAGTCGACCTGAATGTCTGGATGCGCCAGGAAATAGTCCCGGAACCACCGCTGATAGAGCGGGGCCGGAAAGCTCGCCCCCGCGCCATTGATCTTGATCAGGTCCGAAGCCAGGGATGGCTGCCAGAAGGATGCACAGACCAGCGCGCCGAAGGCGAGCGTCAGGACGCGCAGGACAGGAGACAACGGCATCTGAGGTTCCTCTCGGTGTTCGATCTGGTCGGTATTCGGTGCGGACGGTGTCCGCTCCTCCGGACGCGGTATTCGGGAGCGAGCGCAGAAATCCTCAAGCCTTTTTGCCCTCGCCTCTGTTGGCTTCGAGGATCCGCGCATAGCGCTCGGGATCCTGCTTGAGCATCAGGACGTAATCCTCAACGAGTCCTTGCCACCCGAATCCGCCATGCGCGTTGAGCTTGAGGAGGGCGATCATGAGCAGCTTGGATGCGGCGCGCATCTCGCGATCCGAGCCTTCCGCGTACCAGTCGACGAGCTCCTCGTAAAGCGCCTCGACCTTCTCGAGGGGTGTTTTGCGATCCGAATCCGCCATGTGATGCCTCGATTAGGCGCTCTCGGGGTGCCGTAGGAACGCCTACTCCATCCCATGAGCCGAGCCCGCGACCCCACGCTCGGCCAGATCGCACATGAGGCTATACGATAGCTGTTGAATGTGTTGAACAGATGACGGCGAGGCGTCCGACCCGACCGGGTCGACGCCCTCCGTGCTTAGACCTCCTCGGACGCCGGGCCCGCTGCGGGCGAGGCTTCGGCGGTCGCGGGGTCATCATCGGGAGCATCGCGGTAAGGAATCTCCTCCTCGAACTCCAGTACGTTGATTTCGATAGCGAAGAAGCAGAGGATCCAGAGCAGGGCGTCATAGGTATCCAGCCATTCGCCATCGAGCCCCCAGAGCAGGGCGAAGACGAAGAGGGCCGCATAGAGCACCAGCTTGGCTCCGTTGCGCAGATACCACTCCCAACGGGCATACTCGCCCGGCGAGTAGACATCGTACTCGAGGAGCAGCACGATCCCGATCCAGGTCATGGCGTTCCAGAGATCGACCGGGCCGTGCTCGGTGATGTAGTCCGCCGCGCCATAACCCACCGCGCTGTGCAGAATCAGGCCGTAAGCCAGGATGCGCCCGGCATGAATGCCCCATTTCTCCCAACGCGAGACATAGGGTTTGTCGAGCTGACTGGTCTCCCACTCGAACAACAGCAGCAGGGTGAGCCAGGCCAGGCTGTCCAACCCCTCGACGAAGGTCTGCTCGGTGAAGAAAAGGATGACGTTGATGCCGAGCAGACCGAAGACCGTCCACTTGAAGTAAGGGAATGCTTTGCGCAGAAAGGGATGTGCAACGGGCATCGGATTAGCCCTTCATCGGCTCGATTCCGCGCCTGGCCTCGTCGCGGCTCTCGTAGATATGCGGGGCCAGGCCCCGTGCCGCGAGTGACTCCCCGAGCTTCATGCGCAGGAAGACGCTGGTCGTGTAGCGGGTGATGTCGACATAGAAGCGATCCACCAGGTCCTCGACCATCCCGGTGTAGGCGCCGACCAAGTCCGGGCGAATCGTGAAGTTGTCGTAGTTCACGACGGCATAGACCTTGTGCCCCAACGGCTCGACGACCGACTCGACCGCGGCGCGGATGCGCTCGATGTCGCCCGGCTCATGGACCGCGAAGGCCTCCAGGTTGATGAAAAGCAGGTTCTGGTCGGATTCGTAGACCAGACGATCGGCAAGCGGGATCTCCAGCAGATCCTTCTCGAGCCCCATCGGACGGTCGATGAAGATCCGCAGATCCATGGTCTTCAGGGGTTCGGCGATCCGTGGAAGGAAACCCATGTGGGCGAGGATGTCGCGATCCAGATCCACGCCGGGTGCGATCTCGACCAGGGTCATGCCGTCGGGACGCATCGCGAAGACACAGCGCTCGGTGATGTAGAGAACGGGCTGCCCGACCCGTCGGGCACGCTCGCCGCTGAAGGTGACCTGCTCCACCTGCTCGATGAACTTGCGTCCGCCGTCGCCCTCCCCTAAGACAATCCGGCCGTCGCCGATCCGCATCGCGCCCTTCGCGGTGGTAAAGGTTCCTACGAAGACCAGCTTTTTGGCGTTCTGACTGATGTCGATGAAGCCGCCGGCCCCGGCCAGCTTGGGACCGAAGCGGCTGACGTTGACGTTGCCTTGCGCATCGGTCTGCGCCAGACCGAGGAAGGCCAGATCCAGCCCGCCGCCGTCGTAGAAGTCGAACTGGGCCGGCTGGTCGACCAGGGCGGCGATATTGGTCCCGGCCCCGAAGTTGAGACCGCCGGCCGGTAGGCCGCCGATCAGACCTGGCTCGGCCGTGAGGGTGACATAGTCGAGGATGCCCTCCTCGTTCGCCACGTTGGCGATCCCCTCGGGCATCCCGATGCCGAGATTGACCACGGCGTTCGGTCGCAGCTCTAAGGCGGCACGCCGCGCGATCACCTTGCGCGCATTCAGCGGCAAAGCGGCGATCGACTGCATCGGCACCCGGATCTCGGCGCTGAAGGCCGGGCTGTAGGGCTCGGCAAAGGTCTGCCAGTGATGCTCGGGCGGCGCGACCACGACGCAATCGACCAGGATCCCCGGGATACGCACCTGACGCGGGTTAAGGGTGTGCCGATCGGCGATCCGTTCGACCTGCACGATCACCATCCCGCCCGAGTTGTGTGCCGCGGTCGCAAGGGCAAGCGATTCCAGGACCAGGGCCTCCTTCTCGATGGTGACGTTGCCGTCCGGGTCGGCGGTCGTCCCGCGGACAATGGCGACGTCGATCGGGAATGCCTTGTAGAAGAGATACTCCTCGCCGTCGATCTCCAGAATTCGGACCAGCTCCTCGGTGGTCCGGGCATTGAGCCGACCGCCGCCGTTGCGCGGATCCACGAAGGTCTCCAAACCGACCCGCGTGATGGTGCCCGGCTTGCCGGCGGCAATATCGCGGAAAAGATGGGCGAGCACACCCTGGGGCAGGTTGTAGCCCTCGATCGATCCGGAATTGACCAGCGCCTGGAGCTTCGGCACAAGTCCCCAGTGGCCGCCGATGACCCGACGGACCAAGCCCGCGTGCCCCAAGTGATTGAGCCCGCGCTCCTTGCCGTCACCCTGCCCCGCCGCATAGACCAGGGTCAGATCGCGCGGCGCGCCGGTGTCCAGGAAGCGTTGTTCCAGAGCGCGCGCAACCGCCTCGGCGAAACCGATTCCGACGAATCCACCGGTCGCGACCGTATCGCCGTTGCGGATCAGCCGAACGGCATCCGATGCGGTGACCAGCTTGCCGCGCTCGGCGTGGCCTCCGGACGCGCGCTCGGTCATCGGGTGCGCCTTGGGCGCCGGGTCGGCGGTGGCGTCGGACGCTGAACGCCCGGGTCCGAATGTGCTGCTCATGGATGTGTCTCGACTGCTGTTGGAAGTCGGATGCGCTGCGCCTGCTCATCGCAGCGCGTGCCTGCGTGGGCCATCAAGCGTTCAAGAACGCACCGATCGTGTCGTAAACCTCGGCACAGGTCTCCGGGACCATGGCCTCGAGGTTCAGGAACCCATGGATCATCCCCGGCATGACCCGCTTCTCCGCGCGGATCCCGTGAAGCTCCAAGCGGTCGGCGTAGGCAATGCCCTCGTCGCGCAACGGATCGAATTCGCCGGTGATCACCAGCGTCGCGGGATAGTCCGGGGTCAGGTCCATATAGAGCGGCGAGATGGCGCGCCGATCCTCGGCATTCTGGAGATAGGCATCGAACATCCAGAGGATCCGCTCGCGCTCCAAGAGGTAACCGTCCCCGTTCTCGGTCACCGAGGGTTGCGAGAGGGTGTAATCCAGGCTCGGGTACAGGAGCACCTGACGCTCGATGCTCATGCCCGCGTCGAACTGCGCCAGATGAGACACGGTCGCACAGAGCGCACCCCCGCCGCTGTCGCCCGTCAAAGCCAGACGCGGCTCATAAGGCATGTCGAGATTCCCGAGCAGCGGAAAAACCCGTTTCGCACAGGCCATGGTGTCCTTGAGTGCGGCCGGATAGGGGCATTCGGGTGCCAGTCGGTACTCGATCGAGACCACCACCCGATTCGCCGCAAGCGCCAATCGTCGGGCGATCGGATCGTATAGAGAGACGCCGCCGGCGATATGGCCGCCGCCATGGACGAAGAGGGCCACCGGGAGCGGCCGATCCGGTCGCGGGTGATAGACCCTCACCGGCACGCGATAGTCCGGACCCGGGATAAGGTCGTCGCGCACCCAAGCGACCTCGGGGGACTCGGTCACGAACCGACGGGTCAGCAGATCCCATGCCTCGCGTGTATTGGTGGCCGTGCGCCGATAGCCATGCTCGCGGGCCTTGTGCTTGGCCTCGCGCTGGGCAAAGAGCCAATCGCGCAGGGGCTGCGGGATCCGCCGGTCACGCTCGTTCGTCATTCGCGCTCCTCGCTCGATCGCGATTTAGCCGCGCCCGCATGGCGGCTCGGCTTCGAATGCGGGGGCAGGTCAATCCGCCGTCGACCGACCCGCCCTGCTCTGCGGCCTCAGGCGATCCGACGCAGGGTTTCGGTTTCGACCAACGCGGGCGATGACTCCAGGTCCAGCACCCGAGCCAAGCGATCGAGCATCGCGAGCGTCTCCGGACTCATCTCGTCGCGAGAACCGGCGATCTCTTCGCAGAGGGCCATCGCGCGGCGCCGATCCTCCATCGAGAGGATCAGCTTCGGCAAGGCGGCCATCGCCGCCTCGGGCTCGTAGCCGACGATCAGGCTTTCCTTGTGGATCATGCGCGTGCGGTGCTTCGCCTTCATGCTCGCAAAGGGTTCCGTCGCCATCAGCATCCGGTTGGAGCGCTCCAAACGGGAACGCCGCACCTCTTTACGCGAGCTCGCCAAGAAGATCAGCATGCGGATCACGCCGTCCGCGAAGTCGCCAAGCTCGATCCGATCGAGCGCGTCCTGGACGGAGGTCAGGGTCCGCAGATCCTCGCGCGGCGCTTCGCTGACGGTCCTGCTGAGCCGCTCGCCCATGGCCTGCACGGGCGGCGCACCCCAGAGCAGGTGGAAGTTCCACTCGATCATGGCGTTCTGCATGTCGCGCGCGTTGTCCAACCACTGGGTGACCAGACCGGCACCCGCCCGCTCCATCATCCGGAAGGGGTTGTCGTCCGCGGCCGGGCGGCGTTGCTTGCGGACATCCTCCGCCAGCCCCTGCACGGGCTGCATCAGGGGGTTGCGATCGCTCTCGAGCCATCGTTGCATCCGCATCGGGCTGGTATCGGCGAGCAACTTGGCACTGGTCTCGTTGCTGATCGCCTGGACGATGGGGCGTAGGGTCAGGTCATAGATCTCGGTGCCGATCTCGGAGAAACGGGCAACCGCCGCGAAGGGTCGATTGGAATCGTCCCCGCCGGTCTGCTCCATCATCTGCTCGATACTGCGCTCGGCAAAGGCCACCTTGAAGGACTTCTCGACCCCTTCGCCCTGGACCTCGGCGATGACCATCTCGTAGAGCCCGGGGGCGAGGGCCTCGATCGCCTTGAGTGTGGAGATGATCTGGTCATGCTCCTTTTTGGCGACCGACGAGGAGACGAAGATCCCCAGGTGGCCGACATTCTCGTGCAGCGTATAGAGGATGCGCTGTCCGCGGGCCCGGATCTCCTCGACATCCTTGTAGTGATCCGCGATCCATCCCAGCGCCTGCTGCGGCGGTGTGATGTTGTCCCCGTGCGAGGCGAAGATGATGATGGGGGAGTTGATGTTGCGCAGATCCACATGGGTGCGTTCGTTGAGATTGGCGCAACCCCGCCCGAGACGATTGCCGACGAAGAGATTCTCGACGATCCAGCTGATCTCGGCCGGGGTCATGAAGTAGAAACTGCCCCACCAGCGCTCGAAGCCGACGAACCGCGGGACCTCAGTGTCGACCTGATCCCAGAGACTGTAGTACTTCGACCACCAGGTATTGCTCGGGCTCAAGCGCTCGAAGTTCGAAACCAGGTTGGCCCCGTCGAACTGGCCGTTGCCGAGATCCGAGAGGAGCTTCACGGTGGTGGCGCCGCCCACCAGGCCGCCCAGATAACGCATCGGGTTCTTGCCCTTTTGACCGGCCCAATAGGAGAGCGGCGCGCCGTTCGCGACGACCGGACCCGTGATGTCCGGGTTGGTCGCAGCCAGCAGCATGGCTGCCCAGCCGCCCTGACAGTTGCCGATCACGACGGGTTTGGGCGAATCCGGATGGCGCCGACGTACCTCCCGGACGAAGTCGGCCTCGGCCGCGGTGACGTCAGCGAGGGTCTGGCCGGGCACGGGCAGGCGTGTGAAGGTCACGAAATAGGTCGGATGGCCCTGATGAATCGCGGCACCCACTTCGCTTTCGTTCTTGAATCCACCGATTCCCGAGCCGTGGCCCGCGCGAGGATCGATGATGATGTAGGGCCGACCGTCTTCGCGCACCGCGACGCCGGCCGGCGGGACGATCCGGACCAGCGAATAGTTGACCGGACGCGCCAGCTTGGTGCCGTCGACGACCATCTCGTGATCCCAGCTCAGCACCGTCTTGTTGCTGCCCTCTTCATGCTCGACGAAGAGGTTGCCCCGCTGACGCAAGGCATCGGTGTAGAGCACCGAACGCTGCGCGGCATCCAAAGTGTAGTCAAGCCAGTGCTTGCCCAGCATGGGCGTCATGAAGGCGCCGCTGATCTTGGTCCAGGCGTCGATGTTCTTGCGAATGTTGGTCAGCGTGCTCTCGGACGCCTGCCAACCATGGGCCTGAAGGATCCGCTCCAGGTCCCGCACGTAGTCGGCGTACTCGTCGACCTTGAGGTCGGGCAAACCGGCGTCGGCAGACTTGTCCTCGGCGCCGTTCGTCGAGGGTCGAGACAGCGGCAGGACTCGGGCCCAGGCATCGAAGACGTCCTTAGGGTCGAGGGGTTGAGCGAGCAGCTTGAAGGGATCCGAATACTTGGCGAAATCGGCGACATCGAACATGGCATTGCTCCGCTGAATCAGTGCGTTTCTCGGTATGGATCCGGTCACGACGTCGACTCCCGATCGAAGGCCCGATCGCGATCTCAACCCTTGATGTGGTAACCGCCGTCCACGTAAATGGTCTGGCCCGTCAGCATCACGCCGGTGCGGGTCGCCAGCATGGCCGTAACCGCACCGACGTCGTCGATCGTCGCGAGTCGACCGAGCGGTGACTTGGCTCGGGCCTCCTCCATCAACTCGTCGAAGTCCTTGAGACCGGATGCCGCACGGGTCGCCAGCGGTCCGGGCGACACGGCGAAGGCCCGGATGTTCTTCGGGCCGAGCTCGTCGGCGGTGTAGCGCACCGCTGACTCGAGCGCGGCCTTGACCGGCCCCATCAGGTTGTAGGTCTTTACCACCCGCTCGGAGCCGTAGAAGGTCATCGCGAAGAGGGAGCCGCCGTCGGTCATGAGGGGCTCGGCGAGCCTGGACATCCGCAGGAAGGAATGGGCCGAGACATCGACGGCCACGCCGAAGCCGTGCGCGGAGCTGTCGACCAGCCGGCCCTGAAGATCCTCGCGCGGTGCAAAGGCGATGGAATGCACGGCGAAGTCAATCCGGCCCCAACGCTCACGAATCGTCTCGAAGACCCCTTCGAGCTGGCCCTCTTGGGTCACGTCGCACGGCAGAAAGAGGCTGGCCTCGACCGCTTGGGCGCAGGGCTCGACAAAGGGCTTCGCCTTCTCGTTGAGATAGGTCACGGCCAGATCGGCACCCAGGGTTCTGAAGGCGCGGGCGCACCCATAGGCGATGGAGTGCTCGTTGGCGATCCCGAGGATCAGGCCCTTCTTGCCGGCAAGGGAAAAATAGTCTTGATCGATCATGTGCAGTTCCGATGAAATGATTCAGCAAGAAAGGGCTGTTTAAACCGCGCCCCACCGAGATCGAGGACATCTTCGAAGCCAAACGCAAAATGAAAATGACGCATGTCGCTCTGGACGCGGTTTAGGCGGCGGCGCGAACGACCCGCAAGGTATGTGTCGCGATCATCCGCTCCTCGTCGGTCGGGATGACCCAGACCGACGGCTGCCGACCCTCGGGACTGATGCAAAGCGCCCCCGCGGCATTCGCCTCCAGGTCGATGGCGATGCCGAGCCAGGCGGCATCCCGACAGACACGGGCACGGATGTCGGCGTCGTTCTCGCCGACCCCCGCCGTGAAGACGAGTGCATCGAGTCCGCCGATCGCGGCGCAGAGCGCGCCCAGGGTCTGCCCGATGCGGTAGACGAAATAGTCGATCGCCTCGGCCGCCTTGGGGTCGTCGCTGCGATGCAGGTCGCGCAGATCGTTGCTCACACCCGACAGACCGAGCAGACCCGACTCCTTGTAGAGCAGCCGCTCCAGATCGGAGACGCCCATGCGCTCCTCGCGCATCAGGAAGAGGAGCACGCCCGGGTCGAGCACGCCGCAACGTGTCCCCATCGGGACACCGTCGAGCGCCGAGAAGCTCATGGTCGTCTCAACGCTGCGACCTTCCTTCATGGCGGTCATGCTGCATCCGCTACCCAGGTGCGCGACCACGATCCGACCGGAGGCCAGCTCCGGAGCCAGCTCGCGGAGCCGCTCGACGATGTACTCGTAGGAGAGACCATGGAAGCCGTAGCGCTTGATCCCCCGATCAAGCAACGCACGCGGCAGTGCGAACTGCTCGGTCACAGTCGGACGACCCCGATGAAAGCCGGTATCGAAACAGGCGACCTGCGGTAGATCGGGATGATCCGCCGCGACCGCGCGGATGGCGGCTAGGTTGTTGGGCTGATGCAGGGGGACCAGCGGGATCAGGCCGGTCAGGACATCGATCACGGCGTCATCGATCAGGACCGGCCGAGCGTACGCCTCGCCACCGTGGGCCACGCGGTGCCCGACAGCCTGGATCCGAGCCCCTTCCGCGGCGGATGCCAGCCAGCTCCAGATCTGCTTGAAGGCGCGCGCATGACCCTGTGCGCCCTCGACAGGCTGCCAGTAGCTCTCGCTCAATAAGGCCCCGTCGGCAGATTTGGCGACGAAATGCGGTCGGGTGCCGATCCCCTCGACCTGCCCCTTCATGGTCTGCTGCAGGCCCTCGCCCTCGACCGCATAGACCGCAAACTTGATGCTCGAGGAGCCGGCATTCAGCGTCAGGATCAAGTCGCTCATGGCTGTCTCCCGAGCCTTCTAAAACCCGGCCTTATGAAGGCCGCGTCGCACCGCATGGGCATGCAGGACAGCGGTGGCCGCGGAGGCATGACGGGTCCGCACGCTGTCGGCGCGCGAGGTGAGGACGATCGGCACCCGGGCACCCAGCACGATCCCGGATGCCTCGGCGTTGGCCAGGAAGATGAGCTGCTTGGCGAGGATATTGCCGGCTTCCAGGTCCGGGGCGATCAGGACATCCGCCACACCGGCGACCTCGGAGTCGATCTTCTTGATGCGGGCCGCTTCCAGGTTGATGGCGTTGTCCATCGCGAGCGGACCGTCCAGGATGCCGCCCGTGATTTGGCCGCGATCGGCCATCTTGCAGAGCGCTGCCGCATCCAGCGTCGACTGGATCTTGGGACGTATCGTCTCGACGGCGGAGAGGATCGCGACCTTGGGTCGCTCGACCCCCACCGTGTGGGCCAGGTCGATCGCGTTGCGGCAGATGTCCGCCTTGGCGTCCAGATCGGGGGCGATATTGACCGCCGCATCCGAGATCAGCAGGAGTTTGGGATAGGTCGGCACGTCCATCAGGAAGATATGGCTGATGCGCCGCTCGGTGCGGATCCCGCTCACGCGGTCGACGACGGCGGCGAGTACCTCGTCGGTATGCAGACTGCCCTTCATGAGGATCTCGGCGGCACCCTCGCGCACCAAGCCGACCGCGCGGGCCGCGGCGGCATGGCTGTGCTCGACGTCGATGATCCGCGCACCGCCCAGATCGATCCCGTACTGGTCGGCGATCGCTCGAATCCGCGCCTCCGGTCCGACGAGGATCGGCAGGATGAAGCCGCTCTCGGCCGCCTCCATCGCACCTTCCAGCGACACCTGATCCACCGGATGCACGATCGCGGTCGGGACGGGCTCCAGCCGCGTCGCCTGCTCCAGAAGAACCCCGAAGCTGTCGTGATGGCGCACCGAGATCTCGGCGAGATCCGGGATCTCGATCCGCAGCTTCTCGGTCGGCGCATTCACCGAGGCGAGACCCGTCATCACAGGTTCGTGGCGCTGGTTGAGGACCTCGCACGCAAAGGTCACCAGCGTCTCGGGTCCCTTTTCGACGACCTTGACACGGCCGGTGAGGGTGTCGCCGAGATCGACGGTCCGATGAAAGACCGCGTCCTGGGTGCGGTAAACCGTCCCGGGGCCGGGCAGGACGTTCGCGAGGAGGCTGGAGACCAGGCTGGTCGCCCAAAGGCTGTGACCGACCACGCCTTTGGCGCCACGCGCCTTCGCATACTCCTCGTCGATGTGAGTCGGATTCAGATCGCCCGAGACCTTGCTGAAGAGCGCGATATCGTCTCGCGTCAAGGTACGTTGAAGCTCTGCAGTCTGACCGACTCGGATCTCGTCGAAGACCCGGTTCTCGAGGTACTCGGCCATGGTGAAGACTCCGGCTGAGAGGATCGGCGGCTCACGGGTTCGGGGCCGGAAAGCGCCAAGGCGCCGCGGGATGTTGCGCCGCACAAGAGACTAAAGCGCGCCGGTGAAGGACGCGTGTCCGGAAGATGTCGATTGGGAGAATTTCGATGGAGGGTGCCGAATCGTCCTAGGCGCGTCCGAGATGTCGGCGATGAGACCGGAGGTGCCGACAGCTGGCTGCCCGCGCCCGGGTCGCGGTCTCGGCGATCGCCCCAGGCGGTCTTCGCTGCGGGTCGACCCTTCGGGGGAGCACCGATGTCCCTCTGCGGAGCGCAGAGACGGGTCTCGACCGCGTTGCGGTCGGTCCCCGATGCGGCTCAATTCAGCTCAGGGATCTGCCCGGTCGCGATGTAGACCACCCGTTCGGCGATATTGGTCGCGCGGTCTGCGACGCGCTCGTAGTTGTGAGCCATCCAGGAGAGTGCAACGCCACAGGCCGCGACCTCCGGCTCGCTTCGGATCGACGCAACGATTGCGGCAATGAGCTCGCGCTGGAGGGCATCGACTTGGTCGTCGCGGATCGCGACCGCTCGCGCCATCGCCGCGTCTCCGCCGTTGCGACCGTAGGCCGCCATGGCATCGCGGAACATGGCGACGGCGGCCTCGCCGATCTCCGTGACGAGTGTTGTCAGGGGGGCCGGGAACACCTGATCGGCGTTGAGCAGCAGAATCCGTGCGACGTCCGCGGCATAGTCCCCGATACGTTCAGCTTCCGCCACCATGTCCATGGCGGCGCCGACCATGCGCAGATCGGCGCCTGCCGGTTGATAGGCGGCCAGTGCGAGCAATGCCTCCTGTTCCAGGACACGGCGCCGGAGGTTGATCGCTTGATCACCATCCACGATCCTCCGAGCCAGATCGAGGTCGTGTCCACGCAAGGCGTCCAGCGATTGACGCAACGCCACCTCGACCTGCTCCCCTAGGGCAAGCAAACCCTGTCGCAATGCATCGCGCTTCTTTTCAACCAGTAAGGGTGACTCAGCCATGCTCGGCCTCCGGAGCGGTTCAGGGTCGTCTACACGCGGGGGTGGATCGTTGACCCGCCACGATACCGAGCAAGTTTGACGATGCGATGACCGCGACCCGTGCGCATGCTCAACTTGCACTGATAACGAACACCCCTGCACAGATCAACAATACACCCAGGGCGCGCAGCAGGGTCACCTGCTCTCCGATTAGAAATCCAACCAGCAACGCCAAGGCGAATCCCAAACCTTCCAATGGATAGGCCTTGCTGACGTCCCACCGCGCCAGCACCCACAACCAGACAACCGCGCCGAGCGTATAGAGCGCAAAGCCGCCGATGATGGCGGGATTAAGCATGACGGTTCCTGCTACGTGCAGCGCGGCGGGCTTCGCCAACGCCGCCTTGACCGCGACGCTCGACATGCCGGCCTTGATCAGAAACTGTGCGGTGACGGACAGCAGAACGCAGCCGATTGCAGCGAATGTCGTGTTCATCGGTTCATCCGCTCACCATTTCTTGGTCACGATCGAAGGGGCAACGAGATTGCGCTCCTTGCGCTTTGCGCGGCCCAGCTTCGGGATCTTGGATACCGCCTTCGACGGGCAGCCCCTTAAGAGAGCCGGGTACTCGGAGATCGCCGGCCGATCGGCCGCGGCCATCTCGCGGTGCTCGGAGGATGACTCGACCAGACCCAACACCGGCACTCGGCTCGCGGCCCGAGCAGGCTGTCGCGTCTGCTCGAGGATTTTCGCGAGGATCCGCGGCACCTCGAAAACAGCACGGTTCTCGATCCGGCGTACCCTGGCTTGGTACTCCGGCAGGTTCCGCGTGATGTCGTCGACCGCTGCGTTGATGGACCGAAGACTGCGTCGCACGACTCCCAGGCCATGTTCGCGCACCCACTCGGTATTCCAGCGTTCCTGCGGCATGGTCCAGGCATTGCGGGTTACGATCACCGGCAATCCCTGGTGAACGGCTTCGCTCAAACTGCCCGGTCCCGGTTTGCCGATGAAGAAATCGGCCAGACGCATCCATCGCGCAACCTCGGTCGTGAAACCGACCACGACACGCGGCGCCTGTGCCGGCAGAGCGCGGAGCTCCGCTGCCAGCGCCTCGTTGCGACCGCACATCAGAATCAGAGGGGTCTTCGGCAGACGAGCGGCGATGCCCTTCATCGCCCGCGAACCGGTGCCGCCGAATAGGACCAAACCGGTCGGCGTGGCCGCATCCAAGCCCACCCGCTGCCGCTCTTCGGTGCGTGCGATGGGCGCCTGCGCATAGAACTCCGGGCGAAGGATCATCCCGCTGCTGCGATGCACACGATCCGGCGAGCAGCCGGCATCCATGGCCTGCGCGTACGCGTAGGCCGTACCGCACACCAGATGCTGAGCGAGGTCCGGCTCGATCCAGAAGTGCGGCGGGTGGTCGGCCATGTCGGTGAGTACCGTGACAAAGGGTACGCCCGGAGCGGCCAGCGCCAAGCTGTCATGCAGCGCTCGGTTGAAATTGGGGATCAGCGAAACGACGAGATCGGGCCGCGTCGTTCGCCAATGCAGCGCCAGGCGCTGCACCATGAGGGCATGCGTCCAGCGGATCATGCCTTGCAGAAGCTTCAATTCCTGCGCCAGCCCGAGCGTAAAGCCGGTGGCCAGGCGCCGATTGTAGATGTCCTCGGGCTCCATCCCGGTGATGCGGCGAAAGTACCCGAGCGGGTCCAGCACCTGCATCAGGTTGACCTTGCGCACACGCCAGGGCAAACCCTGATCATGGATCGCCTGCTCCAATGCCAGCGCCGCGGCACGATGACCACCCCCGGCGTTGAACCAGATGAGATCGACGGTCGTCATGAGGGCATTTGCCGAGCGCTACGGGGACGGCGAGGGGAGCTGTGGTGTTCAGCCAGCGGGCGAAGAGTCACGACGCAAGGTTCCAGGCGGCTGGACCACATCCGGTCAAGGTAGGCCGGATTATCGACGGTTCCGGTGACAATCGTGTGACACCCGTCGATGCGGGGACGCGATGGGTCACGCGCGCCAGGGCTCGCGCCGTCGGACGTTGCGTGCAGACCGGGTCAGTCGGCTCGGCGAGGCCGCCCGCCGAGGCCCGATCCGATCCCCCGATAGCGACGCGCGAGGAGATTCAGACCCGGTTTCAGACATAGAGCGGCGCCATGCGCCGCCAATCGTGGCCGCGGTGCGCACGGCCGTCCCACACGTGCAGCGCATGCCAAATCCCTTTCGCCCAAAGCAAGTGGCTGAACCGGCGATTGTGATCGAGAAATGGATCTTCGTTGCCGACCACCAAGGTGATGTCCATGCCGCGCAGGGCGGCAAGGCGTTCCGGACAGTCGAGGTTCGCGAGGAACTGCGCAGGGCTGTGGAAGTAGATCAGGTCGTCGCGGTGACCGCTGAACAGATCGCGGAAGCAGTCCACCTCCAGGGTGAGGTCATAGCGCCCCGAAAAGGCTGCAATCTTCTTGAAGAGATGAGGGTGCCGCAGCGCGATATTCACGGCGTGGTAAGCCCCCAAGCTACAGCCATGTGCGATGGTGCAGGGGTGTGGATTCTTCATTGCCATCAAGGGCAGGACTTCGTTGAGGACATAGTCTTCGAAGGCACAATGCCGGCGGATACGATCGGCGGGGTGACACCACTCGCAGTAGAGCGACTCCCAAACGATGCTGTCCACACAATAGACCTGAAGCTGGCCGGCATCGATCTTGTGACCGAGTGCTTCGATCAAGCGCAGATCTTCATATTCATGAAAGCGACCGTCGCGCGTCGGAAACACGAGAACCTTGGCTCCCGCATGGCCGAAGACCAGCAGCTCCATGTCCCGGCCGAGCCGGTCGCTGTACCATCTGTGGTATTCGCGCTTCATTCTCGAGCTTCATTGAGTCCAGTGACAAAAAAGACGCTGCACACGAATGGTTGATAACCTTCGCCGGAACCAAGACGGGGCGACGGCTCGCCAACCAAGAGGCCCCATTCAATGGGCATAGCGACCAGGTTGGCTCACCTCGTCCCTATACGCAGAATTGTAGGCATCCACGGTTGCAATCGTGTGACGCTCGGATGGGGTGCGCGAGCGTTGCCGGCCGGAAAGAACATGCTCGCAGGAGCACGACCTGATACTCGACGCCGGATGCTGGACTGGTCTCTTGTCTCGCCAATCCATTGGGCTGGAACGAAACCTCAAAGCGGCGCGAAGAAAGCCCAGAGCTCGGCAAGCAGATCATGTGTCTGACGCGCCCGCCCGGGATAGTCGAAGTGTCCTGCGTCGAGCACGAACAGCCGCTTGTCTCCGGGGATGGCGTTGTAGACCGCAAATTGCCCGGGCGGCGCGACGGCCGGATCGAAGCGGGCGGCGGCGACATGCATCGGTTGACGGATCGACCGCGCGGCAACCGCGGCATCGTAGTACGCGAGGGTATCGCTGATTCGACTCCGGGCGCCGACGCAGCGTTGAACGGCAGCCGCGCTGCCGATGCTGGGCAAGGCAAGCCGCAGCGGTTGGTGACCGAAACTGGGCACGTTGAGGTGGCCACGAGCAATGCGCGCATCCCAGGCCATCGCCATGGCTCCGATCCCTCCGCCGAAGCTGATGCCGAGATAGCCGACATGGCCGGCCAACTCCGGAAAGAGCAGAAGCAGGGTCGAGACCCCGACCCACACGTCATCCACGCAGCCGCCCAGGATGTAGTTGTCGCGACTGTCGATATCGTGCAGCACATGCCAATCGGGGTCCGCCGAGATCGGCGGGCGCTGGCTGCGGCCCAAGCCGCGGAAGCAGGGCACGAGATAGACCCCGTCGTCGCGGGGAAGGTCGTAGGGTGGAACCTCGATGCCGCCGTAGCCGTGTCCCAGCACGAACCCTCGCCGAGGCGAGCCAACCCGCGGTGTCAGGAGCCAGCCGCGAATCGGGAACCCGTCGGTCGAGTCATATTCCAGGTTGTGGACTCGAAAACGCGGGTGGGTCTCGCCCGAGATTCGCAAGCGGGGGTTGGGCTCGACCTCCAATGCGCGAGCGTAGCGGGTGCGCCAGAAGGCGCCGAGATCGGCGGGCTCAGGCGGCGGCTCGACCGCCAGAAGCGCATCCAGGCCATAGCCGTAGCTCGGATCGAAGGGAAAGCCGTGGGCGAAGGGCATCGCAGAGGAACTCGTCGGGCTTGGATCAAGGTGCAGAGTATCGCGCCGCCGGCGTGCCGATGTCGCCGCCCGATGCACCGGATGCTGTTTCGACTTTGAGTCGGTAAAACGACATCCATCGCCGATGGCCAAGAGCATCGCAGATTGTCGTGACAAACGTGTGAGCCGAAACCGCGGATAGAGATTCCCCGAATTGGAATCCGGATCGGCCCGGACCTGCCGAGTGGACCAGCGAGGCATGCAGCAAGGAGCGCGGCTCGCGGCTTCCCGACCTTGATGTCTCACATGCGTTTCCTTTCGGTAACACTTCGTCATTCGTGTTACCTCGGACGCAAGACCCTAATCTTTCGTTGATTCAACCGGAGATGACGGGATAGAGCGTTACCGTCTTGTAACCCGGCATTTCGGGAAGGCTGTTGGATCGACGGCTTGCATCCGTGTCGAGGCATAGCATTCAGTCGCTTACAGAGCATAGTCGCAGAGTCTGGTATATCGCCTGCTTACATAGGCCGATACCGAAGCCGTCGACCCTCGACGGCGCGACCGAGAGACGTCATGGCGCCCTCCCCGACCGCAACCCTCGAGCACCGGCGGCAGATCCCACCTGCAAAAGCGCTCGGCCCTTCGGCCCGCCTCGCCTATCGGGAAGGGTCTTGCCTGCCCGCGCGATTCCCGGAGATGTCCTGTCGACGCTGCACGGACGCCTGTCCAACCGGCGCACTGGTCGCGACATCGGGAGGACCCGAGTTGGCCTCGGGCTGCGTGGACTGCGGCCGCTGAGCGGTAGCTTGTCCGACCGAGGCACTGTCCGTGCCCGGATTCGAAATCACTCCGACGACGGGCGGGATGATCACGATCGATTGCTGGCGAGTCCCTGCGAAGGACTCGCCCAGCGGTGCGGGTTCCCTGTCTCGGCGGGCTCTCCACCGCCGCACTCGCGGAGCTGACGGCCGAGGCCGACGGACGCCCCGTCGCCTTGCTCGACCGCGGCTTCTGCGCCCGGTGTCCGGCCGGAGAAAGCGCGCATCCCGACTCCCACCCCGCCGCGCCCGTCATCGACGCGGTCCGAGGGCTGCTCGACGACTGCGGCGTCGCCCCGACCGATGGGCCGCGCCTGATCGCGATGCCGCTGCCCCCAGACCGCATGGTCGCCGGCATGGGCGAGCCGTTGCTCGAATCTCGGGTCAGCCGACGCGTGAACGAGCTTCCGGGTCGGCGCACGGGATGTGCCCGGCCCGCAGCGCCACCCAACGACTCAACACGCCATCAGAGGAGACTGTCATGTCGCACAGGCCGTATCGGGCACTCTTGCCCATCGGGTTCGCCGCGCTGCTCGCGTTGGCGATTGCGCCCATCCAGGCGCTCGCCGATCCGGATTTCCTGGTCGATGCCGACTGGCTCGCGGACGGCTTGGACGACGACTCGACACTCGTCATCTATGACGATTCCAGCACGGCGCTGGCGGCGCGTCTGTATTTCCTGCTCGACCTCTACGGCTTCGACATGGACCGGGTGAAGATCCTCGACGGCGGGACCCTCGAATGGACGGGCTTCAACGAGCTGGAGAAGGAGCCGACGCCGCCGAAAACGCCCGGCACGGTGACCCTGAAGGACGCCGACCCGGCGCTCTTCATCGAATGGCCCGCCGTCTACGACGATGTCGTCTCGCGCCGCGATCCGGATGTGGTCCTGCTCGATGCACGCCCGAGCGACATGTATACCGGCGAGGTGATCCGACACTCGATCATGGGCGGCCACATTCCGGGCGCCGTCAACGTCGTCAGTCTCGACGGTGTCGATGGACAGACCGGAAAATGGCGCAGCGACGAGAGTCTGGCGACACTCTATGCCGGCATCCCCAAGGACAAGCGGATCTATGTCTACTGCCACGACGGATTCCGGATGGGCCTGGCCTACCTGCAGCTCAAGCATCTCGGCTACGAGGACGTGCGGCTCTACAACGGCGGCTGGTCGCACTGGGGCAACGAGCTGACTCTGCCGGTCGTCGACGGACCCGAGCCTTACGGTGGTGACTTTGCGCTCTAATGATCGGCGCAGCGGTAACCGGACCTATCTCCCGTTGGAGGCCGAGTAGCAGGCGATGGACTTGATGGTCAAACACCTGTCCCGGATCAAACGCAGGCGCGTTCGGTTTTTCATATATACGGAAGACCGGATATGATCCTCGTCAGCGCGCGCGCCGATCCGGATTCCGGCCCGGCGCGCCCATCTCGAGTCCAACTGCGAGGGCAACATGAGCAGCCAATGCGAAACCACGGGCAAACGCGCCGCCGACGCACCCATGGGATTCTTCGAACGTTATCTGACCCTCTGGGTCTTCATCTGCATCCTGGTCGGCATCGCTCTGGGTCACCTGGCTCCCGGAGCCTTCCATGCGGTCGCTGCGGTCGAGGTCGCGCAGATCAACCTGCCGGTGGCTGTGCTCATCTGGCTGATGATCATACCGATGCTGCTGAAGATCGACCTGAAGGCGCTCAAGGGCGTGACCGAGCACTGGCGCGGGGTCGGCGTCACGCTCTTCATCAACTGGGGCGTCAAACCCTTCTCGATGGCCCTGCTGGCCTGGCTCTTCATCGGCTGGCTGTTTCGGCCGTATCTGCCGCCCGAGCAGGTCGACTCCTACATCGCGGGGCTGATCCTGTTGGCCGCCGCACCCTGCACGGCCATGGTCTTCGTCTGGAGCAATCTCTCGCGCGGAGAGCCGCACTTCACGCTCACGCAAGTCGCGCTCAACGACGTCATCATGGTGTTCGCCTTCGCGCCGATCGTCGGACTCCTGCTCGGGCTGGCCGCGATCACGGTGCCCTGGGACACCCTGCTGCTGTCGGTGCTGCTCTATATCGTGGTGCCGCTGATCATCGCGAATATTTGGCGCACACTCTTACTCAAGCAGGACCCGAGCGGCGAGAAGCTGCGCCGGGTCCTTGCATTCATGCAGCCGCTCTCGCTGATCGCCCTTTTGGTCACCCTGGTCCTCCTGTTCGGCTTTCAGGGCGAGCAGATCATCGCGCAGCCGCTCATCATCGCCCTGCTGGCGGTGCCGATCCTGATTCAGGTCTTCTTCAACTCGGGGCTTGCCTATCTGCTCAACCGCGCGGTGCGCTCCCCGCATTGCGTGGCCGGACCCTCCGCCCTGATCGGCGCGAGCAACTTCTTCGAGCTGGCCGTGGCGACCGCCATCGCGCTTTTCGGCTTCAACTCGGGGGCGGCGCTCGCCACGGTGGTCGGTGTCCTGATCGAGGTCCCGGTAATGCTGCTTGTGGTGCATGTCGTCATGCGCACCCAAGGCTGGTACGAGTCGCGCCCGGGGATTCCGACCTACGACGAATGCTGCCCTCCGGTCGCGGCCGCACCCGAACGCTCTGCATCGGCCGTTTGAGGGGCCGCGATGGAGACCGTCGCACGCCTTCTTCCCGCCCTAGCCGTCGTGATCCTGGTGCTTGCCGGTGCCGGAATCCATCGCTGGCTCGGCAGTCCCTCCGGGACACCCCCGACCCCGCGGGCGACCGAGATCACGGCCGACGGTCGGCCGGTGCTGGGCAAGCCAGTCGATTGCACCCGGCATCCGCCCAGTCCGGATCAGGACACCGGCGATTGCCGCGCTGCAGCAGCGCTCGCAACTGCCAGGGTGGTCATGTTCAGGGTGCGTCGCACGGTGGCTGCGGGGGTGAGGATACAGGCCGTAGCGGCAGCCCCCATCAGGATCGGACCCACGGTCACGCCACCGCTGGTGGTGGTCTTGAGCACTGTGTAGAGGATGTTGGCGGCATCGAGGTTCGGACAGATCAGCAGGTTCGCCGAGCCGGCGAGGGTCGAGTCGGCCAGGTAGCGGCTGCGGATATCTTCCTCCAGTGCGGCATCGCCATGTAATTCGCCGTCGCATTCGATGTCGGGGTGGCTCGCCACGAAGAGGTCACGCGCCAGACGCATCTTCTTGGCCGACGCACGCTTGGATGAGCCGAAGCTCGAGTGCGACAGAAAGGCCACCTTCGCCGGCAGGCCGAAGCGCTGAATCTCCTGCACGGCCATCCAGGCAATCTCGGCCAGCTGTTCGGCGCCGGGGTCTTCGTTGACATAGGTGTCTGCAATGAAGAGTGGTCCGCCGCGCTCGGTCATCAGCGCGTTGAGGGCCGCGTAATTGCTCACGCCGGGCCGCAGACCGATGATGCTGTGGATGCGCTCGAGATGGGTCTCGTAGCTGCCCGCCAAGCCGCAGATCATGGCGTCGGCGTGGCCCAGGGCGACCATCAGCGAAGCGATGATGGTGTTGGAGCGACGCACCGCTGCCGCGGCCACCTCGGGCGTGACCCCGTTGCGACCCATGAGCCGGTGGTAATGCTCCCGGTACTGGTTGAAGCGCGGGTCCTGCTCGGGGTTGACGTTCTCGACATCCTCCCCGAGACGCATGCGCAGGCCGGCCCTCTCGATGTGGGCTTGGATCACTGCGGGACGACCGATCAGGATCGGGCGAGCCAGGCGATCGTCGAGCGCGATTTGGGCGGCACGCAGGGCGCGTTCGTCCTCGCCGTCGGCAAAGGCCACGCGCTTTTTGGCGTCGGGCAGGGCCCTGGCGGCATTGATGACCGGGCGCATCAGGATGCCTGTTTGGTAAACAAAGAGCGTCAGGCTCTCCCTGTAGGCCTGCATGTCGGTGATGGGGCGCGTGGCCACCCCCGAGTCGGCGGCGGCTTGGGCCACGGCGGGCGCAATGCGCAGGATCAGCCCCGTGTCGAAGGGCTTGGGGATCAGATAATCGGGGCCGAAGCTCAGATCCTGTCCGGCGTATGCCGTCGCCACCTCGGCGCTGGTCTCGCTCTTCGCCAGATCAGCGATCTCGCGAACGCAGGCAAGCTTCATCTCCGCCGTGATCTTGGTGGCGCCGCAGTCGAGTGCGCCGCGAAAGATATAGGGGAAGCACAGGACGTTGTTGACCTGATTGGGGTAATCCGAGCGGCCAGTGGCGATGATGCAGTCGGGCCGCGCGAGCTTGGCTAGCTCCGGGCGGATCTCCGGCTCGGGATTGGCCAGGGCCAGAATGATGGGCCGATCGGCCATCGTCTTCACCATCTCCACGGTCAGCACGCCGGGTGCGGAGCAACCCAGAAAGACATCGGCACCGTCGACCACATCGGCCAGGGTACGCGCGTCAGTCTGTTGGGCATAGCGGGCCTTGGACGTGTCGAACCCGCCCGGACGGCCCTCGTAGATCACGCCTTTGGAATCGACCATGAAGACATGCTCGCGCCTTATGCCCAGACCGACCATCACGTCGACGCAGGCGAGTGCCGCCGCACCGGCACCCGAAACGGCCAGTTTCACGGTGTCGATGGCCTTCCCGACCAATTCCAAGGCGTTCAGCAGCGCGGCGCTGGAGATGATGGCCGTGCCGTGCTGATCGTCATGGAACACCGGGATGTTCATGCGCTTGCTGAGCTCGCGCTCGATGTAGAAGCATTCCGGCGCCTTGATGTCCTCCAGATTGATCCCGCCCAGCGTCGGTTCGAGCGCGGCAATGATCTCAACCAGCTTGTCCGGGTCACGCTCGGCAAGCTCGATGTCGAACACATCGATGCCCGCGAATTTCTTGAAGAGGCAACCCTTGCCCTCCATCACCGGCTTGCCGGCCAACGGGCCGATGTCGCCCAAGCCGAGCACGGCCGTGCCGTTGGTTATCACGCCCACCAGATTTCCGCGCGAGGTGTACTCCGCCGCGAGCGCCGGGTCGGCCTGGATATCGAGACAGGGATAGGCTACTCCGGGCGAGTAGGCCAGCGAGAGATCGCGCTGGTTCGACAGTGGCTTGGTGGGCGTGACGGCGATCTTGCCGCGACTGGGGCTGCGGTGATACTCCCGAGCGGCGTCGCGCAATGCCTGCTCGGCGGTGGACAGAGTCGATGTCATTGGAGTGCAAAGGTTCCGTGGTTGATGATTGACGCTCGGCAGACGAGGTCGTCGAAGGCATGCGGGGGCTGCCTCGTTCACAAGATCGACGGGTGGACCAGCGCCCGTAGGCGGACAAGCGTAGCGTAGTCCACCGGCACCGGTGCAGGGTTCGGTGGACGTCGCTCTCGCTCGTCCACCCTACCGTTAGGTTTCAGCGACGTAGCCGGATATGTAAGGGGAGGTCTGCGCGCGGCTAAACCGCATCCAGAGCGCAATGCTCATTTCCGAGGGATCTCGACGTTTGGTGCATCCACAGCCCTTAGCGGGGACGCGATTGAAAATGTTATATTTTCATATCTTAAACCGCGCCAGCTCCAACGGTCATTAAGTCTGCTGGGGCCGATCCCATCCAGAAACATCGTATCCCGCGCTGGGCGCGGTTTAAGCCGGCAAGAAATCATCCGCGAGGATCTGCTCGATCGTCCACGGACAGTCGTCCGGGAAAGCACCCATTCCCGTTTCGTCGATCGCGAGCGTGACCGCATCGGCCCAGATCGCCCCCTGCCACTCGGCGTCGGCGAGTCTCGGTTTCAAGCTCGGCACCTGTTTGAGATGAAATGCCAGGGCTTTGCGTTGCTCTTTGATCGTTCGCCGCCAACTGTTGCTTTGGCGCTCGGGCTGATACTGCCATTTGATGAGATGCGCAATCAGCACGGCCATGCGGCTCGCCAGCTCGCGTTGTTCGCTCTTGCCCACGTCTTCGATTTCCTCGGCGATGTGTTCCAGATCAAGCTGGTCGAACCGACCCGCCCGGATCAGGTGCGCTTGCTCGTTCGCCCAAGCAACAACGTCTGCGTCATAGCTGATGGTTGTCATCGTTCTTTCCACTCGAAGCCGTGTCGCCCAGTATAGACGAGGCTTCCACCCCGCCCCGAACACACCCTCTGCGCCGACCGATGTCGCACCGGATCGCGCCCGGCGAAAAGGTTCGGGGCGGGATTCTACCGAACCCACGGCAGGAAACCGGGGCGGGATCTACTCGCCGATGCCGCGATCGCCTATCCTCACGGGCTTGCGCCTCGGGGAGATGCACAGCATGGACAGAAACCGATTCGACATCCAATTCAGCGGAGACCTCGTTCCGGGGACCGACGTGCTCGCCGCTCGCCAGCGGATTCAGCACGCGTTCAACCTTTCCGACTCCGCTGTCGGACAACTCTTCGGCGGCACACCGGTGACGGTCAGGAGGGGTGTCGACAGCGAGACCGCGGCGCGGTACCAGACCGCCTTCCGCGACGCCGGCGCACTGATTCGGATCGTCCCTGCCTCGAGCGAGCGTGCGCCGCAGCCCCTGTCTCTCGATCCGTTCGGGTGGTCGGGACAGGGTGCGAGCCGGACTCAGAGCCAGACTCGGCCGACATCCGTGGTCGACCGGATGTTTCACCATTTCGAGAAAATACTGGCCGCGGTCCTGCTGTTCTTGATCTCGGTTGTCGCCGTGATCGCCGTCATCGAGCTTTGCTTTGTGCTGTACAAGGACATCACAAGCCAAAAGGGTCTGTTTCTCCTGGACCTCGGCGAGCTCTTCGAGCTCTTCGGCATGTTCTTGATCGTGCTGATCGCGATCGAGCTGATGGCCAGCGTTTACATGTACATGATGGACAAGTCCGTACACGTCGAGATCATGCTGTTGATCGCCATCACGGCGCTGACCCGCAAGGTCGTCGTCATGGATCTGGAGAGCAAGGGCGATCCGGCCATGTACATGTTCGGTCTGGCTGCGCTTCTGGGCACGCTGGTCGGGGGTTATTACCTCGTGAAGCGGCTCACCGGGCCCGGCGACGGTCATTGACCGAGACCCGATGCCGGGGACGCGGATCGCGCCGCCCGGCCGTGACCGGCTACCCGCCGCGCGGGATACGGTCTTTGTTGATCTCCAACCATTTTCGAAACGACTTCAATGCGGGATTGAGCGCGCGGGCGACCGCCGGATCGCGTGCACCGCAGAAGTCGGCTTCGAAATCGCGCTTGAACTGGAACATGTTTCCCAAGTCGTCCGCACCGGGGAAACCCAGTCCGCGGTAGACATCCGGGGGAATGGTGCGGTAGCGCACCTCCTCTCCGAAGGCATCGGACAGTGCAGCCGCCATCTGCTCGCCGGTCAGATGCTCGCCCGCGATACCGACTCTCCGGCCGATATAGCGCTCGCCTTGCTTGAAGATGCCGTAGGCGCAGCGCCCGATGTCCTCGGCGGCGATGCCCGGCAGCTTCTTGTCGTCCATCGGCAGCGTGAAGACGAGACGACCGTCGCTCTCGCGCCGTGGCCCCATGCCGAAGTGGATGAGATTGTCCCAGTAAAAAGAGGTCAGCAGGAAGGTCGTCGGCACGCCCATCTCGGTGAAGATGCGGTCGGATTCGCCTTTGGCATCGAAGTGCGGGACCTTGTAGTGCTCCATGAGGGTCGGCATCCGCGCGTCCTCGAGCGGCACCCACAGACGCGTGTCCTCGAGGGTCGACCAGATGGCGTGACGCAGGTCGACGGCCTTTGCCGCGGCCGCCATGTTTCGGACCTCTTCCTTCTCCTTCTCGGGCGAGAAATGCGCCCAAAAGAAGGTGACGAAGTAGGCCCCGTAGGCCCCCTCCAAGGCGCGGCGCAGACTGGACGCGTCGTCGACATCGGCGGCGACGACCTCCGCGCCCAGCTCTGCCAACGCCTGGGCCTTGTCCGAGTCGACATCGCGCGTGATCGCGCGCACGGCAAAGCCGCCGTCCGAGTCGTCAAGTATCGCGCGCGCCAAACCGCCGCCCTGTGCGCCCGTCGCGCCGAAGACGGCAATGATCTTTGGGTTGCTCATGATGGTGACCTCATCAATGATGGAGTTGTGCTCGGGTGCACCGGACGCGGGTGTTTCGCGACTCGACGAGTATACTGCGCGGCGCAAGCATCTCACTGGACTCTCATCCAGCCACTCAGACACCGGTGCCCCGCCTTGCCCAGCCCGCCGAAAACCTGCGACACCAAGCGATCTGTTCGCTCCCTCATCCCGATCCGCCGTCGTCGGCTCGGCGACCCTAAGGGGTCTAACCTGTGACCGCGCAATCCCAGCTGCAGGCTCGATGGATCGGGATCGGCGTGGTCCTCGCTTGCCTCGCACTGCTCCTGTTGCTGCTTGATTTGGGGCTCTACGCGCATCCCACAAGCGACGATTTCGACTACGCCTATGTCGCGCGCGAGCACGGCATCCTCGGCGGGGTGATCCATTTCTATCAGAACTGGAGCGGCCGCTATGCGAGCGCCGCCATCACGCTCGCATTCGGCCGATGGCTGGATCTCACGCAGTCCTATTGGATGGTCACCGCGGCGAGCCTCTTGACCCTCTATGCGGCCTTTCTCTATTCATTCCGCGCGCTCTGCCGGCTGCTCGGAATGGGTCGTCCGATCGTACTCGGTCATCTCGCGTTCCTGTTCTATCTGTTGTTCATCCCGAGGCTCGATACCGCCTTCTACTGGCTGGCCGGGGCTGCGACCTATCAGCCGGGCAACGCCTTGTTTCTGGTCTTCGTCGGTGTCTGGGCCGATTATTTCGGTGGCCCCGCGACAACGACGCGTGATCTGCTTTTCGGTCTCATTTTGGCCGCGCTCGCGGCGCTGATCGCCGGGATGAACGAGACCATCATGCTGGTGACGGTGGGGTTGTCGGCGTTGATGGCGCTGGTCGTACTTCGCCTGCGCGGGCCGCGGATCGGCGTCTGGCTGCCGCCTTTCATCGTCATACTGGTATTAGGCGCGATCGCCGCATTCGCCCCCGGGCATGATGTGCGCTTGGGGATCATCGGCGAGGTCGGGAACGAATCGCTGTCGCGCAGCCTGCTGATCTCGGTCTTCCATGCGCTCGTGACCACGCTGAAGCTGATCTTGTTCGGCGTGATTTTTCTTCAGATCGGGTTCGTTCGTACGCTCCTTGCGGAGGGGCTCGCACGCTTCCACGCCATCATCGGGCGGCTGTCCACGGCGGAGCGCATCCTGCTCGCACTGGCGTTCATCGGGCTGCTCGTCATGCTCTTCTTCCCGGCCGCTTGGGCGAAAGGGGCGGAAGCACCAGGGCGCGTGCAGAGCGTCAGCGTGCTGCTCGGCACACTGGTCCTGATCCCGACGATGGCGGCGCTGCAATACGCATTCGGCGAACGCCTGTCCCCGAGCCGAGCCCCCGTGCGCCGCTGGGTCTCGGCGGCCAGTCTGATCGCACTGCTCGCGGTCTCGAATGTGCCGAAAATCGCGCGTGATATCCCGCGCCTGCAGACCTTTCATGCCGAGAAGCTCGCCCGCTACGCGCTGATCCGCGAGGCGCAATCGCGCGGAGCGACGGCGCTGGGTCTGCCGCCTCTGCGCACGCGCATGAAGGTGCTCTATTCGAAGGATCTGAAACCCTACGAGCGCCGCGAGGAGAATCGACTCTTCGGGGCCTATTTCGGATGGCATCATCCGATGTGGGCCGAGGGCCCGCCTTAGGTGATTTCCAAGAAAGGATCGACCACCCTGTAGGGGCGACTGAAGTCGCCCCTTGTACATGACACCGGGACCGGGCTTACCCGGCACGCACACAGGACTAATCCGATGTTCCGTTGGACCGACCGCGTTCCGCTTTACCTCTTCGTTGTCGCCGCCCTGACCCTGGGGCTATCGCCCTTCGCCCCGGAGCCGCACCTTTGGGAAAAGCTCAAGATGCTGGCGGACGGGACATTGGTGAAGCCGATCGACATCTTCGACTTGGTGCTGCATGCAACCCCGTGGGTTCTGCTTATCCTGAAGCTCACGCGTCTGCTGACGCATCGACAAGACCCGACGCCGCGCTGAGGCGAGGCCAGGCGCGAAAGACCTCGACGAAGATCCGCTGCGACTCCTCGCCGATCCCCGGTGCACCGGACTCCCGAGGCCCGGCACAGTTCAGGATATGGACCCGGTTTGCGACCAGCCAGTCGACGATCGCCTGGACATCGATTGGCTCCGCGAGGTCGCGCGCAAGCAGGGGTTTGCCGAGTCGACGCGCCAGCTCCACGGTCAGACGCGTGCCGCCGGTCATAGGACCGCGATGGAGGATCAGGGTCGCGGCGCTGTCGCGGACGTTCCACTCGGTCCGCTCCGCGTAGTCGGCACTCGGGGTCTCGTGCAGCGGATAGCGGTCCGGGATGGGACCGTCCTCGGCGCGGCGTCCGAGCGGGCACCAGCCGCCGATCGGCAAACCGAGCGCAACCGCAGCGTCCAGCGCCGCGCGATCGACACCGCTCTGACCTCCCGAGACCACCCGGATGCCGGTCTCGGGAAGGGGCGGATCATGCCCCTCGACCGACCTGCGCGCAGCCAAGAGGTCCGCGTCCCGTCGGGCGAAGTAGAGATCCTCCTCGGCCTTTTCCTTGAGCTTGAGCTTATCGACGAATCCGCTCATGGTCTGGACTCCGGTCGGTTCGCGATCAGGACGGCGCGCACCGGCGCCGGGTGTCCCTCGATGGTGCGGCTCGAATCGGCCGGATCCAGATGATCGGGCAACGACTGAAAGCGCATCCAGTCGGTCGAGCGCTGCTCTTCCGGGCCGGTGCGGGTGACGTCGACGACACGGATCCCGGCGAATCCGCAGCGGCCGAGCCAGACCGCCAGCGCATCGACGCTCGGGATGAACCAGACATTGCGCATGGCGGCATAGCGTCCCGGCGGGACCAGCAGGCACTCGCCCTCGCGGTCCAGCACCAGGGTTTCCAGGACCAGCTCGCCGCCCGGGCGCAGCAGCCGCCGCAGGTCCATCAGATGATCGATCGGCGAGCGCCTGTGATAGAGCACGCCCATCGAGAAGACCGTATCGAAGCCGGTGAGATCGCCCGGCAGGTCCTCGATGCCGAGCGGCAGCACCGCCAGATCGTCCCGCACCAGATAACGGTTGAGCGCCAACCACTGGAACACGAACAGGAGCGTCGGATCGATTCCCAGCACCAACCAGGCGCCGGCGCCGAGCATCCGCCAGCCGTGATAGCCGTTGCCGCACCCCACGTCGAGCACCAGACGACCGGTGAGCGGCGCGATGGCGCCGGCCACGCGATCCCATTTGAGATCCGAGCGCCACTCGGTGTCGATGTGCACGCCCTGGATGCAGAAGGGGCCTTTGCGCCAGGGATGCATGGCCATCAGCGCATCGCGCAGAGACCGTCCGAGATCGGGGGCGAGCGGCCCGACACCTTCGATCCCGACACAGGGGCCATCCAGTCGAGACCGACCGCTCGGCAGATCCGGCAGCCGCGCCAACGCCTGCTCCCACCTCGGCAGATCCCCATGCGCCTGCGTGCCGATCCGAAACGCGGTGCGCTCGGCCAGCGTCTCGCGCCAGGGACCCAGACCGGTCCGCCCGAGCCGATCGAGGAAGGGCTCGAACGGCGTCAGGTCCATGCGACCCAGGCCACGAAGTTGAGGTTCTGGAACCAGCGCAGATGACCGGCGAAACCGGCATCGTCGAGTCGCCGCTCGTGCGTCTCGACGGTCTCCGGAACGAGCACACGCTCGAGTGCGGCACGCTTGCGGCTGATCGCCAGCTCGCTGTAGCCGTTCGCACGCTTGAAGTCCTCATGGAGGATGCGCATCAGGCGCCCGCCCTGCGCATCCGGGATCTCGACCTTCTCGGCCAGCACCAGCATCCCGCCCGGGACCAGACCGGCACGCAGACGGGCCATCAGAGCGTCGCGCCGCTCGGGCGGGATGAACTGGAGCGTCAGATTCAAGACGACCAATCCGGCACCGCTCACCTCGACCGCTTCGAGATCGGTGCAGAGCGGCACGAGTCGCTCGATCCCCGGGACACCGGCGAGCCGCGCACCCATGCGCTCGATCATCGCCTCCGAGGAATCGACGGCGATCACGGGCACATCCGGAGGGGTTTGCAGCAGCAGCTCGCGGGTGACTGCGCCCAGCGAGCACCCCAAGTCGTAACAGCGTGTCCCCGGCCGCACGACGCGCCGGGCAATGAGTCCGGCGAGACCCACCAGCTCGGCATATCCAGGCACCGAGCGACGCACCATATCCGGGAAGACCCGGGCGACATCGGCATCGAACTCGAACGGCTTGACTGGAGCGCTCGGTCGATCGAAAAGGTCATCGGGCTCGTTCATCGTCAAACTTCGCATCCTCGATCACAGTCATGATGGGCTTGCAGCAATACGGAAGGCAAGGCAGAGTCACGTCATTAAACCGCCATCTTCGCCCGCCGCGCGGTTGCTAGAATACCTGCCCCGCCCACACCACTGCCGACCTGCCGTCAAAGGGAACGCAACATGCTGAACAAGAACGAGATCCAGAAAGCCATCGACGAGGATTCCGAGTTCGTGCAAGACGTCGATCCGACCCCGGACGTCGCCCCGAGCATCCCGGACGAGATCGACCTTGGCGACCCCTCGCTCTATCTGAATCGCGAGCTGACCTGGCTTGCGTTCAACCGCCGCGTCCTCCACGAGGCGGACGACAGCCGCACACCGTTGCTGGAGCGGGTGAAGTTTCTGGCGATCGTCAGCAACAACCTCGATGAATTCTTCATGAAACGCATCGGCGGTCTCAAGCAGCAGATCGCCGCCGGGGTGCACACCCCGAGTGTAGACGGCCGCACCCCCTTGCAGCAGCTCAAGGAATGCCAGGCCGCGGTCCGCGAATTTCAGACCGAGATGCAGCGCATCGACAGCATCCTGATGCAGGAGCTCGCGCAACACGACATCCGCATCGCACTCTACGACGATCTGCCGGCGGAGGCGCGTGAGCGGCTGCGCGATTATTTCCGCGCCAACATCTTCCCGATGCTCACCCCCTTGGCCATGGACCCGGCCCATCCCTTCCCCTTCATCTCCAACCTGACCCTGAACCTGCTCGTCACCCTGCGCTTCCCGGGCGGCAGCGAGGTTTACATGGCACGCGTGAAGGTGCCGGTCAGCAAGGACGTGTCGCGGCGCCTGATCGCCATCGACGGCACCACCACCTTCGTCACACTCGAAGACCTGATGGTGAAGAACCTCGACATGCTCTTCCCGGGGATGGAGATCGACTCCTGCGCACTCTTTCGGATCACCCGCAACGCCATCGTCGAGCCGGACGCCGAGGCTGCGAACGATCTGCTGGAGATGATCGAAACCGAGCTGCGCGAGCGCCACTTCGCGCCCATCGTGCGTCTGGAGGTCCAACCCGGGATGGAACGGACCCATCGCGGCATGCTTGCCGCCGAGCTGGGTCTGAACGAGGACGAAGACGTCTTCGAAGTCGAGGGCATGATGGCCCTGCGCGACCTCTTCGAGATCGCCGGAATCGAGAAGCCCGAGCTGCACGACAAGACCCACCGTGCAGTCGATCACCCGTTGCTCGCCAACGATCGGCGCAACATCTTCCATATCATCCGCGAGAACGGGCCGCTCCTGCTCCAGCATCCCTACCAGGCCTTCAGCACCTCGGTCGAGCGTTTCCTGCGCACCGCCGCTGAAGACCCCAAGGTGCTCGCCATCAAGATGACGCTTTACCGCACCTCGGCCGGCCCGATCCTGGACTCGCTGATGCAGGCCGCGCGCAACGGCAAGCAGGTCGCGGTGCTGGTCGAGCTCAAGGCGCGCTTCGACGAAGCCGCCAACATCGTCTGGGCACGGCGTCTGGAAGCCGAAGGCATCCACGTCAACTACGGCGTCATGGGACTGAAGACCCACAGCAAGCTCATCTTCATCGTGCGGCGCGACTACTCGCAATTGCGCCGCTATTACCACATCGGCACCGGCAACTATCATTCGGGCACGGCCAAGCTCTATACGGATCTGGGTATGCTCGGCTGCGACGAGGACATCGGCCAGGACCTCACCGAGCTTTTTAATTATCTCACCGGCTATTCGCCGCCCCCGAGCTATCGCAAGATCCTCGCCGCGCCCTATACGCTCAAGCGCGGGATCATCGAGAAGATCAATCGCGAGATCGAGCATCACAAGCGCCAAGGCGGCGGACTGATCCAGATGAAGATGAATGCGCTGGAAGACCCCGAGATCACGCGTGCGCTCTACAAGGCCAGCCGCGCCGGCGTGAAGGTCGATCTCATCATCCGCGACACCTGCCGCTATCGACCCGGTCTGCCCGGGATCAGCGAGACTGGCCGCGTCGTCAGCATCGTCGGGCGCTTCCTCGAGCACGGCCGGATCATCTATTTCAAGAACGGCGGCGCGGAAGAGTACTACATCGGCTCGGCCGACATGATGGGCCGTAATCTCGACAGCCGCGTCGAGGTACATGCCCCGGTCGAGAACCCGGAGCTTAGGCAGGAGCTGAGGCTTATTCTGGACGTGCAGTTCGCCGATACCCGCTCGGCCTGGGACATGGATTCGGACGGCATTTATACCCAACGCACACCGGAAGACGAAAACGCCAAGGGTGCCCAGGAGACCCTGATCGGTGTCGCCGAAAAGCGTCTCGCCGCGGCGGCCAAGCACAAGGAGAAGAAGGTGCGCTCCAAGCTCTTGAGCCATTTCCAATGGCGGTTGCGGGACAAGAACCTCAAATAGCCGAGGATTACGGCACAACGGACGTGCCCCGGCCCGGCTACATCGCCGTTTCCAAGGACGCTCGGAACCGCCGCTCGTCCTCTACATAACGGTTCCCCCTGCCCTGCACGCGCCTGATCCGCCGATTGCGCTCGATCTCCGGGGCATCGGGTGGATCGGCGTTGCTCCACGCCGTATAGCGCTGGACGTCCTGACGGCCGAGGCGCACCCCGTGGGTGTCGCGCATGTAGAACACCGTCCGGGCGATGTCCCCGCGCACCTCCTCCGGAGGCTGTACCCGGCGCAGGATGGGGTCGAAACGGATCGCGCAATCGCCCAGCTGTTGTCCCGAGCGCAGCTCGCCCCACACGTGATCCGAGCGCGCGGCCGTGATCGCTCCGACCGCGGGAACAAGGTTGTGCAGATCCTGGTGTGCAGCGGCAAAGGCGGGATCCACCCGTTCGCAGCAGGCCGTCCCCGAGAGGGGAGCCGCCCCGCCGGCCGTGCAGGCGGCGAAGGCTGCGGGCTCACGCCAACAGCGGCGCGACCCTCCGAGTTGGGCTGCCGAGACGACATGCGCGGCCTCGACCTGCTCCGCCCGGCGGCTGCCGACCAGCACGCCCAGACCGCAGCCCGCAAGGTCGATCCGACCCCGGAGGTCGTAGCGACAGCCGCAGAAGAAGGTGACCCGACGATCGGCGTAGACGGTGTCGAGCAAGACTGTACGAGCATCATCGAAGCTGCCGGCAATCCCGGACCGAGGAGCGTCGGACGCAGCCAAAGCGCCGAACGCCCGACGATCGAACGGCCACCACCCTAAGGTAGGTTCGGCGGTTGCACGAACCGGCGCCGCGACACCCCCATCGCCGAACGAGAGCAGGGATCCGACGCCGACAGCCGTCTTGCGCACCACGTCGAACAACAAGACGCGGATGTCGCGCGCGATCTCGACCGCACGACCCGCAGGTTCCGGCCAGCTCTGCGTCAGGCTCATCGGCAGGAAGGAAACGACGCAGATCAAGACCAGCCCAATACCGAGATCCCGCAGCGCGATCATGCTTCGGCGCAGCGCCGGCACCAATCGGGCAAGCCCGGCGAGTCGGGTTGCAGCTCGAGGCGGAGGCGCTTTGCGAGACGGACGGCGAGGCATTACGAGCGGACGATCCCGAGTGGACGGCGGGCAGGCACTTTAGCAGAGTGTGCTTGGAGGGAAAGGCTGCGTTCGGCGACAGGGCAATCCCACTGCGGTCGCTCAGGGGTATTTAGACGTCGACCTCTTGCCTTCCAACTCTGCCAAGCGGGCCTCAAGTGCTGCCATGCGGGATAAAACGACCGTCTCCCGCGGCTGGTCCGAGGCGGTTTCCAGCGCGGCGACCGCTCGCCCGAGAACGGACGACAGCGATTCTCCGGGCCGTGCCAGCGCGTGCAAGCGTGCGAGGATCTCGTCCGAGAAGCATGGTTCAGCGGGGCGCGATGGCTTCTGCGAGACCTGCGAGGAAGCGAGCCGCGGAGCGCGGACAGGGGCGCGGAGTCGCCGCAGCACAGCGAACCAGTCCGCCGACACCGTCTGAAACCACTCAAGCAGAGATGCGAGGTGATCGCTGGAGACAGCAACCGCGCCGCGGATCCGGGTGCGCCGCAGCCACGCGAAGAGACCGATCGCCAGGATCAGCGCGGCTGCACCCCCCGCGACAACGCCGACGCGCAGCCAGCCAGAAGGTGCCTGATGGCCGGGCTGGCCCGGAGCAGCGTCGGAAGAGCCGGGCATGCCGCCGACAGCCGAGGCGTCACCCGAAAATGCGGAGGGTAACTCCGGCTGCGGCAGCTCGGGGAGGAAGGCCACGGGCTCATCCGTCGGCAAGGTCGCCTCCGAGCTCGACGCCCAAGGGTCAGTCGGTGCCGGCTCGGTCGCGGGCGGCAGCGCCGGATTCCGATCGACCTCGGTATCGGGCGCCGGCGGATCAGCGATTGGCGCAACGGGCTCCGAATCCGGTTCGTCCCGAACCGCCTTGCGCTCCGCAGCACCGGATTGTAAGAGCGACTCGAAGTAGCGGATGCGTTCGGCATAGAGGGCGCGCAAACAATCCGCATCACCGCAAGCGGCGCGCTCGTTTCTGAGCCAGGCTTTCTGCATCCGCTCGGGCGAGAGGCCGAGCGCCTGCAACTCGGTGTAGAGGACACCCATTCTCGCGTCCCGGGCTCGGATGTCGGGGTTGGCGCAGATCAAGCGCTCCACGTCGGTTCTGGCCTTGGCGCAGTCCCAGACGGCAACGGGATCTCCCGGTGCGGCCTTGGCCGGCGCGCGAGCCGGCGTCTCGGTTTGTGCGAGCCGACCTTCGTCGACGCAGCCGTCTTTATACGCGTAAAGATTGGCGCCGTCGTTGCGGGCACACCAGGCATCGCCCGCCGGATATCGACAGGGACTGGATGAGGCGTCGATATCCAGACAAGCCGCATCCACCAGGGCACCCGATAGGGCGCAGACAAGCGCGGTCGCAAGCTGTCCGAAACGTCGATTCCTCATACGCTTATCCATCAGTGCCCGTAACGGAGACGAGCCTCGCCCAACGCAGGAAGCGCATCGCCGACCTTTGGGGCCAAACCGGCCCCGTTCATCGGCAAGGGCGATGCGCCGGGCGTGGATCAGAACTCCTCGAAGGATTCGAAATCACCGCCCTCGTCCGGGAAGGCTTCCTCGGACTCGAGGGGCGCCTCGTCGGGCTCCGCAGGTGTTTCCGACGCCTGGGCCTCGTTGCCGCCGAACAGACCGGTGAGGGCGTTGGCCATCATGATGCCGCCGGCGACGCCCGCGGCGGTCGTCAGGGCCGATGCCATGAAGCCGCCCCCGGCGGACGGTGTCGGCTGCGACCACCCTCGGCTCGGAGCTGCGGGGGCGGACGATTTGCCGAACGCCATGCCCGGAGCTGCGCCCGCAGCCGTCGCCGGCGTGCTGCCCGGAGTCATGGCCGGCGTGCGCTCGGCCGTTGGCCGCGCAGCGCTTGCGCCCGGAGCCGCCCCGCCCCCGAAGAGACCGCCGAGGAATCCGCCGCCCGCCGCGGGGCGCTCGGCAAGCTGCTTCTCCAGCTCTTGGATTCGTTGGTTCTGGGCCTGCACCGTCTGCTCTTGAATCAGGATGACCTGAGACATGTAGTAGGGCGCGGCGGGCTGCCGGCTCACGGCCGCGGTGATCTCCTGCTCCGCAGCCGGATCGCGGGGGCCAGCCTGCTGTTCTGCCTGCTTGAGCTTGGCGAAAAGGTTGCCGATCATGCTGTGCTCGTCGTGATCCACTGGAAACTCTCCTTCCGGTCAAAAGGGTTCGGGTAAAAAAGGGAAAGGCCGCAGCGTAGAGCTCCCATCGGGTGCGAAGGTTCCTCGAGTCCGCTGCTGTGAGCGACGCATTGAGCCGCACGGGGCGACGGCCTGTCAATCCGCCGAGAGGCTGCGGCAACGCCTCGCCGCCTGTCCAGCGGCCGTGGCAAACAGTAAAATAGCCTTATCGAAGTCGTATCCCCGGAGGTGGATCATTGCGGACGCTCGACGACTGGGCCGGCGCAGGATCGACATCCGCGAGATCATCGTTGCCGTACGCTTCCTTGGACAGTCCACGAGGACGCCGACCGCGCCTGGCCGAATGCTGCGATGCGATCGATCGCGTGCTGGACTGGCGGCATGATCGCCTTGCCGGCTAGATCTACTGCCTGTGGGGGCAGTTCGAGGGTCCGACAAAGAAGTTCAATCGAGCGAAGCATGTATGGCGGCGTGCAGGAAGATCATGACGGAACGGCCGGGGCAGCCGCAAGCCGATGGGCATTGATATGGGCGAGCAGTCGGATCTTTCGGTTGGAAGCTCCGGGGATGCCGCGGGATCATCCGATCAGGTGCGCTTCATGCGGCGCGCCATCGAGCTGGGCCGTCGGGGCTCGGCAGCGGGCGACGGCGGGCCTTTCGGTGCCGTGATCGTGCGTGCCGGGCACATCATCGGGGAGGGCTGGAACCGGGTCATCGCCACCCGTGATCCAACCACCCATGGCGAGATGGTCGCGATCCGCGATGCCTGCCGACGGATCGGGAGCATCGGCCTGCAGGGGTGCGATCTGTACACCAGCGGCCAGCCCTGCCCCATGTGCCTCGGTGCGATCTACTGGGCGCGGATCGAGCGCGTGTTCTACGGATTCAGCATCCAGGATGCGGCCGCCATCGGCTTCGATGACCACTTCATCCATGAGCAGTTGGCAAAGCCACCGGGACAGCGAGCAATCCCCGAGATTCCGCTGCTTCGGGCGGAGGCACTCAAGATCCTCGAAGCGTACGCCGCCAGTCCTGGGCGGGTGCACTACTGAAGTCGTCGTTTCACCTCCGCCCTCGCCTTTTCGCTCGGCGTCGTGGCCGACGACGATTTCTACGGGACGGGATAGTCGAAAGCCGACCCGCGGACGGATATATCGGTTAATGGGTCATCGGCGGACAGGCCGTCACGACGGCCGCCGCGACCGAGATCGACACCGACGAGGGTCCGCTCGACATCGGCGTCTGCGCCTCCGTGGACATGGAGGGTGCGTCCGTCGAGGGGGTCAGGAGCGAGCCCGCACAGAAGTGCACGCGCGCCCGATAGAGTCTGATCGTCGCGCTCTGGAAGAACGATGCCGCGGTCAATGCGCTCTTCTCGAACATGAGCGGCAAGGTGGCGGTCGCCCGGGGCGCGGTGACGGAAGGCTCGGCGCTACAGCTCGGCGGCGGAACCGCCTGGCTCGGTTAGGTGCGGGTCGGGATCGGTGACCCCGAGGATCCTTCGCTGCCGAGCCGTGAAAATGCCCAATTCCCGTTTCCGCGCGAGCGCTTCGACATCTCGATGCCTTCCGGAAAAGCCCCTGTCGGTTTGCCTCAACGCGCGAACACAGGACGGAAACAGGCTCGCCATCTTCTGCATCAAACAAAGAGGTCGAGCGCTTGGCGCGAGAGCCGGCGAGCCAAACCGGCAAGCCGATCCCGCGCAGATCGATGAATCCAAAGGGTGTAGCACAACGAAAAACGGCTTAGATGCGAGTACATCTAAGCCGTCGATTGATTTGGCGCGCCCGGAAGGATTCGAACCTCCTACCACCTGGTTCGTAGTTAGGTATTGCGGAATCCAGGTTCATCCAATCGCGTCCATTTATGCTAATAAAAACAATGCCAATGCTCTTCTCCATGCCTCGTGTCGTCCAGTTACGTCCACCATGATTCCGTCAGAGCCACCCCGAAAGTGGGGGTAAAAGTGGGGGTAAAAATTTTCGCCCACCCCAACCCCCACTCGAAGTGCCAAGACGCATGCTGTTCCCCACAACTTTCGGCAACGGTGATATCGGCGTTCGGGACGAGCAGGAAATCGCAGCAATTCTGCTGCGAGGATCCCTTCCGTTCCTCATCTTCCAAGTGCAAGGGTCATGGTACCTGTTTTTCTCCCCGCCGAGAGTCGATCGAGCAGACCATGCAGTTCTGCGCCAGCTTCGTTTGGAACGCATGTCTCACGTTATGGCGAACTCGATCGGAAATGTGGCTCAGCCTGGGCCCTGCTTCGCCGAAACCGACCCATGGTCTGAGGTTCCGTGATGGGATCGGCCAACATGCGCGGTGTCAGCGCCCGGCTCACGCTTCGCGGTTGAACAGGTCGAGGACGATGGCCGCCAGCCCTGATCCTTCCACAGGGACGTAATTTCGGCGCTCCAGTCCTGAGTCGGGCCGCTCGGGTGAAATCGCGCGAGAGGCGGTTGTCGAACACAGGCAAACGGTACCTGGAGTCGGTCGGAACCTGGCAGCGGCGCGTGGCGCTCGCCTGCCTTACGCACCAGGCATTCCATCTGCGTAATCCACGTCCATTGGGCAACCGGTATCCACGGGCATTCGGCCACCCCCGGCAGGTGGCGACGCAGGACCACGATCCACTAGGCTCGACCCGTTCCCTGTTGGGGGATGAGTCGAGATGTAGCGTTCGTCCTCACGTAAGTGCTCTCCACGACAACCCGTTCCAGTTCTGCTGCATCACACGTCCGTCCGCCCTCCCGTACCCGGTATCGCATCGCCTTTCTGCTCTCGCCCCATCGGTTATGATGGCATCTGATTTCAACAGGCTCAACCCGTACGTTCGGACCATGATCAATCATGCCTCGTTGAAACGTGGGTAGTAGTGTGAACAGAAAAAGGTGCGCCGATGGGAAAGCTGACAGTCAAGCAACTGGAATTTCTCTCCACCGATGACGTCGGGCGAAAGCTGTTCGATGGCGAGGGATTGTACGGACGGGTCCGAGCGCAGAAGGCAGGGATCGTCGTGACCTTCGAGTATCGGTTTAAGCAGCAAGGGAAGACTCGGACGGCGGCTTGCGGTAAGTGGCCGAATGAGTCGTTGAAGGACATCCGCAAGTTGCGGGATACAAAGCAAGCGCTCGTGGATACCGGCACCGATCCGGTCGAGCAAGGACGGGCCGAGAAGTTGCGTAGGCAGGTCGCCGACGCACAAGCGGTGGAGCAGCATCAGGCGGAGCTGTCACGGATCACGGCTGAAGCCGTCGCGCGCCGATCTTTCAAGGAAGCGATGAGTCAGTGGGAACGGGCTGAGCTGTCGCGGCGCAAAGATGGAGGCAAGGAGTCCATGCGGGCAATCGAGAAGGATATTCTGCCAGCCTTGGGCGACGTGGCCTTGGTCGATGTCAAGCGATCGATGTTGGTGGAGGTCCTCGACGGGGTGGTCGAGCGCGGCGCGCGAGTGATGGCTAATCATCTGTTCGGCGATCTGCGGCAATTTTTTAACTTCGCGCTCGCCCGTGAATGGGTCGATGTGCACCCGCTGGCAGGACTGAACAAAGAAAAGATCGGCGGCCGTCAGAAGGAGCGAGATCGCTATTTGTCCGAGGAGGAGATCATCGAGCTGAAACGTCGTCTCCCGGCGGCGAACCTGCTGCACACAACGGAACTGTCCATCTGGATCATGCTCTCCACCTGCTGCCGGGTGGGCGAGCTATCGCAAGCTCGATGGGCGGATCTGGACCTGGAGAAAGGCGTGTGGTCTATCCCGGCCGGCAACAGCAAGAACGCCAAGGACCACACCATCTATCTTTCCGACTTCGCCAAGGAGCAATTTGACGCCCTGAAGACCTTGACCGGCGACTCGAATTGGTGCCTGCCAGCCAGAGATGATCTGGGACATGTGTGTCTGAAATCCATTACCAAACAGATCAAGGACCGCGTGCGGGATGAGCCGCTATCCAACCGCACTAAGGCTACGGCGTCCTTACTGCTGTCGGGCGGCGCTTGGACGCCTCACGATCTGCGTCGCACCGGCGCAACCATGATGGGCGAACTGGGCGTTATGGGAGAGGTAATCGAGCGCTGTCTGAACCATGTGGAGCAGAACAAGCTCAAGCGGATATACCAACGCCATGAACTTAAGGCTGAGCAGCGGGACGCCTGGCGGAGGCTTGGGAATAGGGTTGCGTTGCTGCTGGCGACTGAGGGACATGAAAACGCAGTTAGCGCATAGTTTTCATGAACGCGGACGGAGATGAGCCAGAGATTGTGATCAAGGGCTCTATCCCTGCAAAGCCCGGACGGAACAGGTCAGTTTAAACCTCGCCTGACGAAATCGTGCAGCTCCCTCGAAATCCTAAAGCCATGTGAAGATATCGCAGGCACACCACCGGGACTTCAATGTCCGGAACCAACACTTCGGATATTTGTAAACTTCGGTTAGAAAGAGACAAGGGCTGCCGCGCACCGAGCTGGTCTCGCAGCTCGACCATGCCGGCTATCTCAGCGCCGACTCAGCGCCGAGCTTGCCAAGGCCGAGACGGCGCTGCGGCTCGGACTGGACCTCGATCGACGGCTGATCGCACCGGGCGATGGCGCACCGACAAACGATCGCCGCGGTCCGCGGCGGCGCGATCTTCGATAACGCAAAGAACCACGACGCATCGTCGCTCCCGAGAACCGGCGCCTGCCGAGCTCACCTTTTCGGTCCGCCGACGAGAGCGTCACCGACGGCGCGCGTGATCGAATGCAGACAGCTCGCTCGGGTGGCGCTAGCCGGGGTGCCCATCCGATCCGCTCGAAAGCAACGATGCCGAGCTTAAACGAGCGCGTTCGCCCTGTGAAGTCGATGTCGAGAACGTCCTTCTCGCGCACACCGACGATGCGTCCCTCGCCGAACACCCGATGTCGGATCCGATCCTTGACCGCCCATCGCGGCGAGCCCTCCCTAGCCCTCCCCGTTCGACGCCGTTGGTTGCGTTTTCAGCGCGGCATAGCATTCGGATATGCCGACCGCTCCGGATAGCGATTCAGCAGGCCGTTCGCTTCGGCCGGCACATCGGGAAGCTTAGCCTCCGGATCGCTTCCGGACGGCCATCCGGACACGGAGCCCAGAGCGAGACGGTGGTCAAGAAGTTCACTACGAAGACAAACCGGCTGACCGGCGTGCGCGAGATTCCAGGGCCTCGCGACTGGCGGCCCATCCATGCCGCATCGAAGCGCTCGTCCGACGGGATGCCGTGGACCAGCTGCTCCTTGGCGCGGGTGAAGGCCACGTAAGCCAGGTGGCGTTCCTCTTCCGCGGGTGTCGGATCCCCGCACCGGAGGCGTCATGCTGATCGAGCGCACGAAAGGCGGACCCGGACAAGCGACTGACAACCGCCTTCTGCTGTCCGCCTCGCAGAAGGATCCAGGGTGCCAAAGGAATCTGGAACACCAGTCCCCGGGCGAGGGCAGGGAGCCGGGTTCCCGAGGTAACCCTGTACACAGCGCTGGGGAACCCAGTGCCCTTTTCGGGAGGAGGGAACAGCATGCCCTAGGGAACACTGTGCCCATGGGTAGGGAACACGGTTCCGTCGGTAGGGAACCCAGTTCCGTCGGTAGGGAACAGAGTTCTCTTTGATAGGGAACGCAGTTCCCCCTAACCGGAATATTAACCGTCATAGAACCGTCAGTAAGTCGACGTCGTCGCGCGCGACCCCCGCTTTTTTCACGACACCCTGAAAGTGTCCACGATCCGGCGCGCCCGATTCCGCCCGACCGGGGACCCTGCGTGCGGGTCCTGACCCGAGCCGCCAAGCGGAGCATCGCAGGCCAGGGTCCAGGCACAGGCCAAGGCCCGGGTCGACGAGATCGTCTCCTCCTGGTCCGACACCGGGTCGCACCGCACGCGTCGGGACGCCACCGTCATCCAGCGCCTGCCGACGCTTCGGCACGCGGACAAGACCCCGACTCGGCCGCTCGGAACCCGCCACTCGCACAACGCACACGCCACCCTCCCCGGATCCACCGCGGAACATCTCGCACGGTCTCGCCGGAACCGTCCGGACCCGGTCATTCTTCGACCGGCCGGCATTCCGCCCTGCCCTGTCCGGCGCTTAACCCCTTCGAGCACAGGTTATCCACACGACCGGCCACAGGGATTGTGAACAAAAGCCGTCGGCGCCGTGACGACCTCCCCGCTGCGCCGTCCGCGCAGCAGCCGACACACCTGCGAGTAAAGCCGCGTTTTCGGATGCTTAGCGCCGTCGCCGTCACGCCCGTCGGCCGGCACTCTGTCCGCACCTTCACGGACAGGGCAGCGGCATGCGACAGAACCTCGATTCACCTCTCGACGAGACGCCCGGGCGTATTGCCCGGCACCTCGCTGCCTCGCTGGCAGCCCTCGGGTTGGCGGCGGCGTCGTTGGCGAACCCCGGCGTGGCCGAGCCGTTGCCGAGCGCGTCGATCGCGCGCATGGCGCAGCTGCCGTCCGGCGGTCTGCAGGCGGTGGAGACCACCGACGGGGAGCTGCTGTTTTTCTCGGAGAACGGACGCTACGTGCTGCGCGGCAGTGCCGTGGATCTCTGGCACGGAGCCAAGCTCACCGCGTTCGATCAGACGCAACACCTCGCCGGGCGGATCGATCTGGCGCGACTGAAGCTCGACGTGGCCGATCTGGGGGCGATCGACGTCGGCGAAGGCCCCGAGGTGGTGATCTTCGTCGATCCCTTCTGCCCCCATTGCACCGCGATGTATGCCGATCTGGCGCCGCTGCGCGCGACCTATCGCTTCCGGCTGGTCCCGATTCCGGTGCTGGGCGAAGCCTCGCAGCGCGCCGTGCTCGCGCTGGCGTGTCTGTCCGGGAGTGATCCCGAGCAGGCGCGCGACGCGCTGCTCGGCGGACTGACGGCGGATCTCCCGGAGCCCGCGGCAGGATGCGGCGAGGCGGTCGCGCAACGCACCCTGATCGCAGCCCAGATTCTCGGGATTCGCGGCACGCCCTTCCTGATCGCGCCGGACGGGCGCCTGCGTCAAGGTCGACCCGACGACCTCGCGGCCTGGCTCGCCGCCGTCGAGGAGCACGCCGAATGATCCACGCCACACCCCTGCTGCTGTGCGCGGCCCTGCTCGGGGGTTGCGCTTCGGGCAACCCCGAATATGCCTGTCCCGGCTATCCGGGCAAACCGCTCTGTCTGCCGCCGAGTGCCGTCTACAGCCTCAGCGACGGTGTCGGATCGCCGCCCGCGTCCATCGCGCGCCCGCTCCCGATGGAGACCGACAGCGGGTTTGCTGCCGGGTCCGGTTGGGCTTGGACGACACGCCTGCGGGATTAGGAGACCGCCATGACCTCACGCCTCACGTTGCCGATCGTGCTCTCGGCGCTCGCCGCCCTGAACGGCTGCGCCACCCGAGCCCCCGTCCCGGAACCGGTGGCGGCCCAAGACCAACGCCCTGCCGAGTATCGACCCACACGCGCCGCCGCCTCGTCCATGCAGGCCTGGATCGCCCCCTGGGAGGATGCGACCGGCGATCTGTATCCGCCCTCCACGGTGTACATCGAGGTGCTGCGCGAACACTGGCAGTACGACGGTGCACCGCACGGGCGTTTGACCGTGCTGCGGCCGCTGCAGGTACAGCTGCGATCGCCCGCGCCCGGAGACGCAGCACACCCGGCCATGCCCCCGGATGCACCTCCGACGGATCCGGCACACGCACCGATGCACCTGCCGCGGGCGGAGAAGCGCGGCGCCTGAACACCGTGGTCCGGTGCAGACCGGACGATCGGCCCACTCGAACCCGCGCGCGCGGCGTGCGGTCCTCAACCTTCAGGAGAAGCTTTTCATGTTGTCCCCGCCCCCGTTGTCCGGTCGCGACCGCCGGACCCTGTTGTTCGCGGGCCTCGCCGCGACCCTGCTCGCCCTGGCGCTCTCCGCGACCGCCACGGCCGGCACCACCGGGACCGAGTTCTCGGCCCTCTACACCCTGCTCACCGGCTGGATGACCGGTTTTCTGGGCCGCGTGGTGGCCGTGATCTTCATCATCATCGGCGTCATCGCCGGTGCCGCACGCCAGTCGATCATGGGCTTCGTCCTGGGCATCGCCGCCGGCGTGGGCATGTTCCTGGCCCCGGCGATCGTCGACGGCGTCGTCACCGCCACCCTGCCCGTCCTCTGATCGGAGCCTTCCGATCGCCCGGACCCCGACCATCGGGTCCATTGCCGGGTCCCGACCACGGGACCCCCTTTCACGCGAGGTCTTTATGGTCGGATTCGACAGGCACGCCGTCGCCGGCGTGGCCCTCGTCATGGCGGTCTCGGTCACGCACGCCGAGGTCGCTCCGCGGCTTCCCGAATCCCTGATGGGCGCGTTGCCCGGCGTCGGCGATCTCGTCGTCTATCCGCGCTCGGGCGACGTCCACGTCTGCCGGCGCATCCCCGCGCGCGACCAGGCGGCCTGCACGAGCGCACGACAGGTCATCGACGGCGCGCTTGCCGATCGCGACGCCTGGCTCGCGGGCACCGCCGATCTGCTCTATCCGAGGGATCCGGACATCGCGGTGCTCGATCGCGCGATCGCCCTCGCCGCGGACGGCGCGGACGGTCTCTTCCTGGTCGCCTACCGGATGGCACGGCACCACGCCGACGGCGCTCCGTCCCGGTCCCGGACGCTCGTCGTCACCCGCTGTGCCCCGAAACGGGATTCCGACCTCGGATTCTCCGCGGGATCCGGGCCGACGGCGCTCTGCAGCGAAGCGGAGTATCACGTTGAACCTTCCGCCGAATCGCAGTCAGCAGGCGCACGTGACGGTGCCGGTCGCCTCGCCGTCGCCACGACCGCGCATGGTCTGGCCATCCTGCTCCCCGACGGTGGCACGCTCATCACCGCCGAAGCGGTCGACCCGCTCGCCTGGAGCGCGGCGCACATCCGACGCCACCCCCAGCCTGTGTTCGCGCCGATCTCGATCACCGAGCAGGGTCTCGACGTGCGCGGCGCCGTCTTCCGGCTCCATGCCTCCGCAATCGACGATGCGCTGATCGTCACGCGCGAAGTCGCCGCCGTCGACGGCGCGACCCTGGTGTCGCTCGGCTCCCTGCCTGCCGACCCGAGCAACCGCACTCCGATGGTCCGACTCGCGGAGACCCGCCTGTTCGACCGTGCGCAGGGGGCACGCCCATGAGCCGATCCCGCACCGCCCCTGTCCAGGTGCGCTCGCCCTCGGGCAAGCCCCTGAGCGACTGCGCCCGCCGCCGCGCCCGGGAGATGGTCCGCCGCGGTCGCGCGACCTGGATCTCGACGACACCCCCGATCATCCGCCTGACCGAGAAGCCCTCATGACGACACCTCGCCGGTTCACCGGCTCGCGCGCCAACGCGCTCTTCCCGACCCTGGCCTACGACCCGGACAGCCATCTGTTCCTGCTCGACGACCAGTCGCTCGCCTTCGGCTTTCTGTGCGAGCCCCTGTCCGCCGCCGATCAGTCCAACGCCGACCGTCTGCTCGTGCTCGGCAATCTCGACTGGCCGCCCGAGACCCTGCTGCAGGTCGCGCTCTGGACCTCCCCGGATATCGAGGAGACCGTCGCGCGCATGGAAGGGCTGCGCATCGAGACCGCCACCGCGCTGTTGCGGGAATCCACGCGCCGCACCGCCGCCTATCTGCGCGCCGGCAGCACCGCCCCGCTCTCCCCGGCCGGGGATCTGCGGCTGCGCGAGCTGCAGGTGTTGGTCACGGCCAAGCTGCCGCTGGCCGCCCCGCAGCCGAGCGCGCACGAGCTGCGCGATGCCCGCGAGCTGCAGGCGACCGCCCTGCAGGTGCTGGTCACCGCCGGGATGCGCCCGACGAGCCTCACCGCCGACCGTCACGTGCGGATCATGACGACCCTGCTCAACTGGGGGCCGCAGGCGGGCTGGCGCGACCGCATCACGCCCGAGTGCGATGCCCGGCGCCCGGTCCGCGATCAGTACCTGGACTACGACGTCGGCATCGACGTCGACGCCAAGGGCATCACCCTCGGTGAGCAGCGCATCCAGACCTTCTCCGTCAAGCGCTTTCCCGACCGGGCCGGCTTCGGGCTGGCCGCGCGCTTCCTCGGGGATCCCTTCTCGGGCTCGCGCGGGGTGCGCCACAATGCGCTGATCACCCTGACCATGCATTTTCCGGACCCCGAGGCGACGCGGGTGAATCTCACCTCGCGCGCGCAATGGGCGGCCCATCAGGTGAGCGGCAATCTTTCGCACTACATGCCGCGGCTGGCCCACAACAAGCGCGATTTCGATGCCTTGTTCGCCCGGCTGGATCACGGCGACCGCCCGCTGCAGGCCTATCTGGGGATCGTGCTCTTCACCGCCCCGGAGGAGGCCGCCGGCGCGGCCTCGAATCTGCGCACCTATTGGCGCGAGCTCGGCTTTCAGGTCTTGACCGACCGCTTCTTCGTGCTGCCGCTCTTTCTCAACTGCCTGCCGTTCGGGGCCGATCGCGGGGCGATCCGCACCAGCTTTCGCTATCGCACCCTCTCCGCCGCCCATGCCGTCGCGCTCATGCCGGTCTTCGGCGACTGGAAGGGCACCGGCACCCCGGTGCTGAACCTGATCGGGCGCACCGGTCAGCTCGTGGATCTGAGCCTCTTCGACTCGGCGACCAACTACAACGCCGTCATCGCCGCCTCCTCGGGCTCGGGCAAGTCGTTCCTCGCCAACGAGCTGCTCTCGACCAACCTGAGTGTCGGCGGGCGCTGCTGGGTGATCGACGTCGGGCGCAGCTACGCCAACCTCTGCGAATCCCTCGGCGGGCAGTTCGTCGCCTTCACCGCCGACTCGGACATCGTGCTGAATCCCTTCGAGCTGCTGCAGACGTGGGAAGAAGACGCCGACGTGATCGCCGCCATGGTCACGGCGATGGCCGCCCCGACCGAACCGCTCGGCGATTACCGTACCGCCGGTCTCAAGCGCGCCCTGCGCGAGCTGTGGGACACCCACGGCACGGCGATGAACGTGGATCTGATCGCCGCGGCCATGCTCGCCTGCGCCGACGAGCGCCTACGGGACGTCGGCGTGCAGCTCTACCCCTTCACCTCGCGCGGGGAATACGGACGCTGGTTCCACGGGCGCAACACCATGGACTTCAGTGCGGACCTGG
>NZ_FNNZ01000064.1 GCF_900106925.1 Thiocapsa roseopersicina | reverse complement strand
CCACACCCCGGCCGCGCGAGACCGGGGGAGCGCTTCGCCGACCCCTATCACGCAACTTGATCGCGAAACCATCAAAATCGCTGACCGCACTCATCGCTCGCAAGACCCAAGACCGGCGACCCAAGACATCAGTCGCTCGTGACACCCGCTCTGCGGTGTCACGCCTGCCCCTGGCGCTCTGCGCCACGTGCCACGATGGCCGGGGTTACGAGCAAGGTCCCGTCCGTGCGCGGCTCTGTGCACGACCGGAGGACTGGCCGTGGTCGAGTGCCCGAGCCCATCTGGCCGGAGCGGACGACGATCTCGTCAGCGTGCGTCCGCTGTCGGAGCTGATATCCGACTGCGATCGCTTCATCGGCGAGCCTGACGCCATGGACATCGCCCATCTTCTGCACGGGCATGCCGGAACCGGTCGACCGCTCGGTCCGTATTCCTTTGCCGAAGCTCTGGAGGAACGCCTCGGTCGCCCTCTCAAGCGACAAAAGCCGGGGCCGAAACCATCGCGACGAGACTCCAACACCCTGGACCTCTTTGAGCTGCTGGAACGGGATTAGCCCAAGTTTAACACCCTATCCAAAGCCCCCTTTCCTTTCATTGACTTACGCCGAACGAAGTGACTGAGTGGCACTACAAACATGCCATTCTTCGGGATGAGGGTTCAGACAATCATTTTATGCACGCCTCCCGGGGTAGGATCGCTGCCGAGGGCCCGGATGATGGCCAGCTGCGCCGGTTCGGGCTGCGTGGCCTTGCGCACATGCAGGGCACGCCCGTCGGGACGGCGGAAGGTGGCGGTCACCCGGCATTGGCCGGCGAGGATCGCACGCAGACTGGACCACCGCTCGGTGATGCCGTGCGCCTGCAGGCGCCGCCGGATGATCTGGACGAACTGGTAGGCGAGCACGGTGATGAACAGGTGTCCCTCGGCCCGCTCCGCCGTCTGGTGGTAGACCGGGCGCAGACCCAGCTCCGATTTTAAGGAGCGGAAGACCGCCTCCAGGTCGGTGAGCATGACGTAGGTCCGCCACAGCTGCTCGGAATCCCACGTCAGCTCGTTGGTGCGCAGGCAATAGACCCCGGGGTGCGTAACCAAGGTGCCGTCGACCGGTCGGCGTTCCCAGCGGATGGCTTGGGCATTGACCCCGCCGGCGTCCGGCTCGATGGTGATGCTGTAGTGCTGCCCGACGCCGTGACTCTTCTCCTTCAACCGCCCGATACGTTCCCACAGCTTGGCGATGCGCTTGGTGGTGCGCGGGCGCGCCAGTCCCTCGTGCAGGGTCTGCAGGGCCGCCTCGAAGCGCGTGCAAAAACGCTCGGCGATGCCTTCCTCCTTGTGTGCCCGGCGCTCGGAACAACAGTAGAGGCGAACCTCCCCGCCCTCGGCGTCGAGGACACGCTGCACGGCGACGGGATCTCCGCCGGCGGTCCGGATCGAGATCGCCGCCTCCGCATCGAATTGGCGTTGACGCTCCCGGCTCACCACCAGATAGCGATAGCCCTGCGCGCGCAGCCACACCACGTTCTCCTCGGTGGCGATGCCGCGATCCATTACCACCAGGGCGCCCGCGGGGGCGCCCAACCCGACGAGCATGCCCTCCAAGGTCGTGCCCTCCACCACGTTGCCGTCGAAGACCTCGGAACGGCGCACGAAGCCGCTGGCATCGAGCACCAGCCCCGGGGTCACCAGCGGGCAGTCGCTGCGTTTCTCCTTGGAATGGCCGTGCTTGGCTCGGGGATTGGCCGCCGCCTCGCCTTCGAAGAAGGTGTTGGTCAGATCGTAGAGCGTGACCGTCCAATCCAGCCCGAAGAACTCACTGACCCGAGCGAACAGCGTCTTCTCGATGGTGGCGCGGTGGCGCAGCAGGGCATCGGAGGCGCGGTAAAACCGCATCAGGTTCATCGCCTCGAAGTCGACGTCCAGCAATTCGCCCAACCCGCTGGTCTCGACCAACCAGCGCCGGGTGGCGCGCTCGGAGCCCGGCGCGGCCATCCGGGCGATGATCGCCCCGAGGATCGCGGTGCGATCGGGCGCGTTCAGGCCCAAGCTTTCCAGCAGGGCGGCGAACTCCAGCTGCGCCATCGCCCACAGCCCCACCGACTCCACCCCGACCGAGCGCGGACGGCTGAAGATCAGCGAGTCCACCTCGATGGTGTCGACCTCGGCGGGTGCCGCCGGGCTCGGCGCCGCGTCCGGTGTGGGCGCTTCGGGTGTCGGCGACGGCGCGGGGGTCGTGACCGGCTGGCGCGCCAGCAGTTGGGCGCCCAGGCGTTGCGCCGTGCGCTCAAGCTCCGCCGAGATCTCGACCTTCAGCAGCACGCCCTGCCCGCCGAGCAACTCCTCCAGGCGCACGCACAGCGTCGGCCACTCCCCCGGCGGCACCGCGAAATGGCGCCCCAAGTTCAGCAGCGTGATCTGCCGGACCTTGCCGCCGACCCGCGTGGAGCGCACCAGGCGGTGGGTGTGGTAGTGCTCGCCGGTGGCGCTGTTGCGGGTGTGCGTGCGACGGATGTACATGTCCGTACGCTAGCCCATGCGCTGCCGGGCGCCTAGGGCCAGGCCGAAATAATATGGCACTACTTTTCACGCCAAGGCTGCCGTGTACATATGAATCAATGGCATGAGCAGCCTTCGGACAGGAAATCGGCCGCGACCGTGTTAAAGATGGGGTAGGTAAACTGTCCCCGGAATTGGGCCGGTGGAGCTGGGTCTGCGCGTGGCGATCGGCGAAGACCAGCACGGCTTCATCCTGCACCATCGGGTCATGGAGCGCGTCACCGACGACCAGGTCGCCGTTCCATTGGTGAAAGAGATCGTGGCGCGCTTCCCGACGCTCGCCAGCGCGAGCATGGACAAGGGCTTTCACAGTCCCGCCAACCAACGCGCCCTGGCCGAGGTCATCGACTTTCCGGTGCTGCCGAAGAAGGGCAAGTGCTCGGCCGCCGAGCGGGAACGCGAAGGCGATCCGCGCTTCATCCAGCTGCGCCGGCAACACTCCGCCGTGGAGTCCGCCATCAACGCGCTGGATGTCCACGGGCTCGACCGCTGTCGCGATCACGGGATCGACGGCTTCAAGCGCTATGTCGCCTTGGCGGTGGTGGCGCGCAACCTCCAGCGCATCGGCGCGCTGTTGATGGCGCAGGAGGCCGAGGAGGCGCGACGCGAGCAGGAACGACAGCGCCGACGACGCGCCGCTTGACCCTTTCGATCGGGTCCGGTGCCGACCCCGACGGGAGTGGTGCGCCTGCGGAATGGCGGTGATACGAGTCATTCTTATTAAGGCGCCTGGATTGCGCGAATAGGCATCGAATGAGGCTGAATTGAATACGCTGGCCCCGTCCCGCCATTCAGGACGGGGTGCCGGGGCGGGAAAAAAACGGGGTTTTCGGTCGAGCACTAACTAGCGGTTCATATTACAGTATTTCTTTCGACCATAAGGATTTTGGATTACGAGACCTCATTGCAGGTATCGATAGCTCCTAATTAGTACAGTGAGATCAATCGAGAAACCGCGAATTTCACGAACTCATATCGCTGACGCAAAGACACAGTCATTAATGTATTTTTCTCCAGGATTCGCATAAAAAACAGTCGACCCCACCCTCTTGCCTTTGCGTAACATCTTGTTTTTATGAAAGCAAATTTACTTCCTTTCGCATAATCTGGGAGAAAATGTAGTGGACTCATAAGAACATCGGCACGATGTGTATTCGCTGTTAGCCCAGCATGCTTGTGCTCAGGGTTCGGGATTCCTCCATGCTCGCCATAATTCCTAAAGGCTATGTAGCTATTGACTCCTCTTCGTTGAAGATACATTCTTGCGTAGGTGTCCCAATAGCTATAATTATTTGGGTTCCTTTCAGTCAATTCCTTCTCTGCAAATTCAATAAGAAGCCGTGCCGCTTCCGCGCAAACTAGCGTTGCGACAGGCGCTGCAGAATGTCCTCGTGCATATATGCATCTGTCCATTTCAATCATTTCGTATATTGTTGGGCCGCAAGAATATAGCCAGCCCCATGCGCAGGTTGACATGGTCTCACTGAAGGGCAAGGGAAAATCAGCGAAACCTTGACAGGGTACAAAATCTGCTTCTACTACGAGGGTTAACTTCCGCGTTTGACAAACCCTCCATGCATTCATATGATTAAGAAGCACACGGACGCTCTGAGAATATTTCGCTTCTTTATTGGAGTATACCTCATATAGGCACAAGCTCGCATTTCTTGAATGCCTGGAATTTCAGCGTGAGTAAAGAGTCCAGCTCCTTCTTGTGCGTGGTGTGCGTTT
>NZ_FNNZ01000047.1 GCF_900106925.1 Thiocapsa roseopersicina | reverse complement strand
GCCCACACCCCGGCCGCGCGAGACCGGGGGAGCGCTTCGCCGACCCCTATCACGCAACTTGATCGCGAAACCATCAAAATCGCTGACCGCACTCACTGAGACATTTCGGTCGTGCTCAGGTTGATGCCGGGGTAGCGGGCGATAAACTCATGCAGTAACGGCGTGGTCAGATAGTCGGTAACCGGCATCATGCCGAGACGCAGTGAGCCGCGGCTGAGATCTTCCAAGTCGTAAATGGCTCGCTTGCCTGCTTCCAATTCCCCCAGAGCACGGTGTGCATACTGCAGGTAGACCTCGCCTGCAGCGGTCAGTCGCACGCTGCGGCCGGATCGATCCAACAGTTGAGTTTCCAGCAGATCCTCCAACTGCCTGATCTGCTGCGAGAGAGTCGGCTGGGAGACATACAGCACTTCCGCTGCCCTAGTAAAGCTGCGCTGTTCTGCGACTGCCATCAAGTAGTGGATTGATCTGGGAAAGACCGGATTTCTTTTCATGACGATCTCGACTTTGGCCATTTCCGAGCCTCGGCGGGAAGGCCGCGAGGTGCCCGGAGCGATGATGACAGACCCGATGGATTTGGCGGCAGAGGGCCGCGGACGGTATCGTCCGATGTCGACAAAAACCTCGAACCTGCCCGCGGATGTTCCCTCTGCCGGCCTCGATTGTATCTGTTCTGCAGCCCTTTGCCTGCCTGTTCACCGCGCCGACCCTGGCGCATCTGCACGTCTTGCTGGCGCGAACGCTGCTCGCGCAAGGGCTGCGCACGGTGACGGTGGCGCTGCGGGCGATGGGGCTGAGCACGGGGCGGCGCTTCGAGCGCGACCATCGGGTGCTTAATCGGGCGCGCTGGTTGTCGCGCCAAGGGCGCGGATCCTGCTGGGGCTGTTGCTCGGGAGGTTGGCGGCGCAGGTGCCGATCGTGGTGGCGGTCGACGAGACCCGGAACGGCGCAAGGACGCGCGCATTCGGGCGAAGGGGATGTTTTGCGATGCGGTGGCTATTCGCGCAGCACGGGTGACCTGTTTGGGCGTGGAATGGCTGGCGATGGCGCTGTTGGTCCCGATGCCCTGGAGTCAGCGGGTGTGGGCGCTGCCGTTTCTGACACTGCTGATGCCCTCCGAGCAGGCCGATACAGCGGCGGGTCGCCGACATCGAACCACCGTGGAATGGACCCGCGTGATGGTGCGCTTGGTTGTGCGCTGGCTGGGTCGACGCCCGTGGATCCTGATTGGCGATGGGCGCTACGCCTGCATCCACCTGGGCTGGGAGTGCCTGACCAACCAGGCCACGCTGATCAGCCGCCTGCGCCTGGATGCACGGCTGTTTGCCGACCCCAAGCCGGTACCTGCCGGGCGGCGTGGTCCCAAGCCGAAGAAAGGCGACGTGCTGGCCAAGCTCGTCACGCGTGAGGAGGCGGCACGCAGCCGGGGCGAGGAGGTCGCGATTCAATGGGGGCCACGACCTCGTGCACCCGCTCATACAAGTTCAGCGAGTAGCTCCGAGCGGTGGCCCGCAGCGCGCTCTACATCGCCTTGACACTGCCGGGGCGTCACCGTACTTGCGTGGTCGTCCGGCGCGTCCTGCCACGGCCACCGGCAGGTCGTGGAGTACCGCGTTCACGCGCAGGCGCGAGAGCAGATGGGAACGGGAGCCGAGCGCTTGACGCAAGGGCTTGAGCAAGCCGTTGTCGATGAACCAGCTGTCGGCGACCACCAGGATCGGCACCCGCGGAAAGACCTCGGCGAGGCTCCGGATCAGGCGCACGGCTTGGGTGAACTTGCTCTCGAAGGTGAGCGCCCGACCGCGAATGCGCACGCTCCGTAGCGATAGGGTCGCTTTGCGCAGATAAAAGGCGAACGCCAGCGGCAGGCAGCACCAGCGCACGTGAATGACCTTCAGCAGCCCGACCGTGACGATGGTCTGCGCCCACGGAAAAGCGCTTTGATTGGTCTTGGCGGCATGGTCGAAGCTGCGCTGACAGGCAAACACCTTGGTTCGGGTCTTCGGAGTGATCGAGTCGTCCAGCGCCAGCACCACACGCCCGTCGGTGAGGGTGGCGGGGATCGCCCGCCAAAGCACCGCCCAGACCCGCACCCACGGCAGCTTCGCCGAGGCCATGAATCTGTAATACCTGGCCTCGCCGATCACCGCGCCGAAGAGCGTGGCGATGGTGCGCAGCAGGTTGGAGGTGCGCGAGGCGGTGATCGGCAGCAGGATGGCCTGCAGCGCAGGGTAATCGCATCACGTTTTCCTAATATTCGAGCCCTTGGAGGCTGTCTTTTGCGGAGAGATCTTCGGCGCCTCGAAGAGCAGCGTGGCGAGGTAGCGCTCATCCCAACCGGCCTTCAGGCGCTTGCTCTGGATGCCGAGCTTGCTGTCGTCGTGCTGCAAGCGCGTGAGGGCGACGCGCCGAATCAGCGCCAGATTCTCCCGCGCTTCGGGATCACGCACCCGCGAGGCATCGTCGCTGAAGGAGACATCGAGACTCCAATGCAGCTGATTCTCCACGCCCCAGTGCCCGCGCAGGGCGTATGCGACGGCCTCCACGTCGGTGCCGATGGCGCCGATATATAAGCGCGTCTCGCGGGTGATCTCGCCGTTGACCTCGCACTCGGACTCCACCATACCGATCATGTCCATGGCCTCCCACAGGGCGCTGCGCGGTACGCCCGAGAGGTCGCCGAGGGTGCGGTAGCGGCGGATCTCACGCCGTCCATACCCCTGCTCGGTCGTCTCCAGGAGTTCGGAGGCGACATCGGTGTACTCCCGCGCATCGGCTTCGATGAACGCCTCCTCGACCTCGGTGGCCAAGGTGCTCTGGTTGCCCTTGAGCGCCAGGACGTAGCGTCCACCCTACGCCACGACCTGCTCGGCGAGCGCGCTCTGACAGCCCATGGCATCGATGGTGACAATGCATCCGTTCAGTGGCAGCAGGTCCAGGATCCGCGGGATGGCGGTGATCTCGTTGGACTTCGCCTCGGTAGCCACCTACCCGAGCACCGCCCGATTGGCCGTCGCCCAAGCACTCACCAGATGCAGTGCCGCCAGCCCCTTGCCACGATCGTGCGAGCGGCGCAGTGTCTTGCCATCGATGGCGATGACGTCGCCCGGGGTGACCTCACGGATCGCCTCGACCCAGTGGCGAAAACAGGCCTCGAACGCCTCGGGCTGCAGCAGGCTGAAGACACGCCCGAAGATATCGTGCGACGGGATGCCATCGGGCAGCTCCAAAAATTGATTCAGCCACGCCTACTTGGCACGTCCGAACGCCTCGATCTGGACCCAGCCATCGGCCCCGCAGAGCGTAGCGGCGATCGCCATCACGATCATGTCGAGCAGGTTGTGACGCCGCTTGAGCGCGCAGCGCGGGTCTTCAAGCGTCGAAAAATGCCTTATCAGCGAGTGGTCCAGGATCATTTCGGGCATCGGCAGCAGCACACCATCAGCAAACACGGGTGCCGAATGTCAACGACCCTATCGATATCCTCCAGCAGTAGTCGCTAATATTTTGATGCGATTGCCCTGATTGGGTGGCGAGTGCGGGTGGAATCGGCATCGAATGCGGCTCGAATTTGCTGTCTAATCATTGGCTTAAGCCCCTGTGATCTAGGATGTAACTTCTCAATAACGAGTGGCAAACAGGCAATGCGCTTCCGCAAGTCTCTGATTTTCAGATGAGATCGCGCGAGCTTGCCCCGACTTATTGAGAACGTACCCTAGGACTATACGCCGAAGCGAGCCTACATTCATCTTCCGCCGCTTGTTTCTTCACCAAATCGTCCGCGTTTTTGACACTCGTTTGGTCATAGTGTCAGCCTGGATTTCATCAATAAGATTTCACGAATATGCGCGCATGTTCCTGGTTGCTTATATTATAATATGGCTGCATGAAGGTGAGAAACTACGGGAAATAACGATAACCTATAGCTTCAATCGTAATTTGTTCTTGCGGTAACGGCTAAGCCTGACTCATAGTTGACGCAACGGTGGCAGGTGGAAAGGCACTCCAGGTAAAGAGGCAAACCACTTCATTAGGCCCCGCACCGTTAACTGGGACCTGTCGGGCTACTGCCCGGCAGGCATGTTCGAAGAGTCTAATATATAGGGCGATGACATGCATATCGAACCGGGCGTTGTGGAAGGCGCAAAGTTGGCGATCAGTTATGCAAGCGCAGCGGGTGTGATTGGCTATGCAGCCAAGCTTTCGCTGGATACTATTAAACAGGAAGGATTATCTGCGCTAGTAGCGCGCAGTGCTATCACGACAGTCCTCGTTTTCAGCTTCTTCCAGATTTTCCCCCACGCTCCGGTCGGGGTTTCGGAAGTGCATTTGATTCTTGGCGCCACGCTATATCTGATGTTCGGCGCTGGGCCTGCAGCCATAGGACTTGCTATGGGTCTGCTTGCTCAAGGCGTGTTTTTCGCCCAAGCGGATCTGCCGCAGTATGGCATGAACGTCACGACACTTCTCGCCCCTCTGTTCGCTGCTGCCCTAGTGGCTCGACGGGTCATACCGAAAGATACGGCTTATAAGGATGTGAGCTACGCGCAGGCTTTTAAATTGTCCGCCGCATTCCAAGGTGGAGTGGTCGCCTGGGTTGCCTTTTGGGCCGTGTACGGGCAAGGCTTCGGCTTTGAGAATCTAAGCCAAATCGCCACCTTCGCCGCGGCATATGCGGCAGTGATCGTCATAGAACCCGCCCTAGACGTTGCGATCCTGGCCGGTGTGAAGGCCGCAGGGCGACTGAAGGGTAGCCCGGTGTTCCACCCTCGTCTTCACCTGGCGGCTGCCTGAATCCTCCCGATCGATACTGCCGGAGTCGTGCCCGATGAGGGCGCGACTCTGCAGCCTCACGCAACGAACCACTCTAATAAAAAGGCATCGTTACACATGAATAAAGCTGAAATGAAGCAGGCCGTTCTTGCGGCCAAGCGACACGGCGGCTTGTCCTGGAGCGACATCGCAGAGGCCGCGGGCTTGTCTCCTGAGTTTACCTGCTCTGCTTGCCTGGGCATGAACCACTTAGAAGAGCGGAGCGCGACTGCGGTCGCGGAACTTCTCGGTTTATCCACCGATGTGGCCGATGCACTGCAGACTTTCCCTGACAAGTCATGGGTAAACACGATTCCGACCGATCCGTTGATTTATCGCTGGTACGAAATGGTCAATGTGTATGGCGAAACGATCAAAGAACTGATTCATGAAGAATTTGGTGATGGCATCATGAGCGCCATCGACTTCACGATGAAGATCGACCGCGAGGAGGATCCAAAGGGTGACCGTGTCCACGTCACCATCAGCGGTAAATTTCTGCCATACAAGTCGTGGTAATGAGTGCTGCTAGGCGTTAGCGCTTTGAGATCAGTTTGGGGTTTTGCGTCGTTGGTGTGCTGTAGATCTCGTACAGCATCTGCAAACCTTGCAGGCGAATAATCGGACTCGAACAGAGCAATGCCGCTTCTGGTTGGTGGTTCGGGTCCGGCTTCATGGCCTGAATTCACGTCAGAGACAACTCCGCCTTGCCTGTGCCTGAACTGACCCTGATCAATAAAGATCCGGCACTGGTGCGCCTATATAATGAGTATTCGGTTCCCGTGATGAGACGACATTGGTGCAGCCCTAAGTGAGTCGTCGACGCTGGCCCGAGTGGGTGCACGATCTGCGGCATCAGTCAGATCAGTGACAACATGAAAACAGCCAGAGATTAGAGGAGATTATCAATACACTAAAGGACGTGGCTGCCGCATCCCACGTGAAACGGCATTCCATTTCAGCGCGTTTACAATGCAATGTTCTTGGCCTGACTGGCTGGATGCATATTTAATACTTATCAAGTTTATCAGGTTTTCGTCTTGGGAATTATCTAGCTGCTGCGACATATTACGATCTACTGGGAGTGAGCCGGATCGTCAAAGATGTATGTGTGAGCAGGGGTTACAACCTTCGAAAAATCCTCGGCTGATAGTGTGAAAATGGGTGTTCGGAGGTTCGTGACTTAGGTGTAGTCCATTACGGACGTAGCTAATGTTCGTAATCAACCAGAGGAGACTTAACGCTATGACATCTTCTACCAGAGACGAGGTGCTTAGGCACCTTCAGGTCACCGGCTACATCCAGCCGGCGCTACACAAGCAGACGCACGCACCTGCTCCTGACGAAATCAATCATGAGCTTTATCGGGCGTACATCAGGCCGGTGCACGACGTCGGTGGCGAATACGATGTTCCTATTCGATACGAGGAGAAGGAAGAAGAGATCTGGGAGCTCAATACTTTTGCTACCTGCGAGTGTTTAGCTTGGCGAGGGGTGTGGAACGCCGAGGAACGTCGCCGGCGTCAAAACGTCGATGTTGGACAAACAGCATACCTGGGTCTGCCTTATTACGGGCGTTGGCTCCTCACTGCTGCTCGCATTTTGGTGGACAAGCAGTACGTCACGCTCACCGAGCTGGTTAACAAGATCGAAGAGGTGAAAAATCGCTATGAGCAAAGCGCACCACGATAGGACTCACCACGCCAAGATTGCCAGCGGCATCGGTGATCCTCAATGTTTCGCGGGTAAAGCCGGGCAGGCCAAATTCAAGGTTGGCGATCAAGTGCAGATTCGCGACCTGCCGGATCTGTTCTACTCCCGTACAATGGCCTATACGAGAGGCGCGATCGGCACAGTAGTGCGACTGGTCTATGAAAGCCCGCCCGCCGAGGACGAGGCGTGGGATAACACCGATCGTCCGGTGTGGTTTTACAGCGTCGTGTTCAAGCAGCAGGATCTGTGGCCGGAATATAGCGCTGCCTATCCCAATGACACCGTGGAGACGGAGTTCCCCGAGACTTATCTCGCATCAGCGTGATTCATGTCTAGGGCTTAACTTGCAAGAGGAAAAGACAGATGTCTGAGCATGATCATAAGCCGGCGCCTATGGTTGATGAGGTCAGCGATTTCGAGATCCTCGAAATGGCTGTAAGGGAACTTGCCATTGATAAGGGGTTGTTTTCCAAAGAAGATCACCGGGTGTGGAAGGAATATGTGCACACTCTGGGACCATTGCCTGCGGCACGATTAGTCGCTAAAGCGTGGCTCGATCCCGAGTACAAGGAATTGTGTATCGAGGACGGGGTCGAGGCCAGCAAGGCGGTCGGGGTCAACTGGGTCACAAGTCCGCCGACGCAATTTGGTACCCCCAGTGATTACTGCAACCTTCGGGTTCTTGCCGACACCCCGAAGCTTAAGCACGTAGTTGTTTGCACCCTCTGCTCCTGCTATCCGCGCCCAATCCTGGGCCAATCCCCGGAGTGGTACCGCACCCCTAATTATCGCCGTCGCCTGGTACGGTGGCCACGTCAGGTGCTGTCCGAATTCGGTCTCCAGCTCGATCCGGACGTGGAGATTCGTGTGGCGGATTCCAATCAGAAGACCCGGTACATTGTAATGCCAGCGCGTCCCGAGGGTACGGAGGGCTGGACAGAGGACCAGTTGACCGAGATCGTTACCCGCGATTGTCTCATCGGTGTCGCTGTTCCAAAGCCCGGCATTACGAGTAACGCTAAGCGCCCGGTGCGCAGAGCTATCCGTCCTGTACACCATGATCACGACGACCACGACCACCACCATCATGTAGGGGGTGCCCACCATGGTTGAGATGAATCAAAATGATTACGTGACTCATACTGGATGGCATCAACCGGACTTCAGGCCGATTCCCGTACTGGAGGCTATCAAGGAGAAGGGTCGTGTCTGGGAGGATCTCGCCGTTCAATACGGTGTTACAAATCCGGAGCCGCCTTGGCAGATTGATCTGGAAGCCACTTGCGACATGTTGGCGGGCGACTCCTGCGTCAAGCCGTACGAGGAGGTTGTACCAGGGTCATGTACTCTACCCTCCTTGGAGAGGCGTGCCGAGGAGGACGAGTTGGCCGCAACACTCTATGAAGACGTGCCTTTTCCGGAGCGCCAACTGCTCGCTCTCGCGCATTCACTTATCGCTCGCGGACTGCTCGATGAAGAAGACCTTGCCCGCCGTATCGAGGCGGTGAGTGAGCGCCTCCACAGCGCCTAACCTTAATTGAGCACGGATGGTTGGCTGATTGATACACGTTCCGCAGCTGCTAAGGATTGGCAGCCGCGGTTCACGTTAGGTCATGGCAATCCCTGCGTAAGCGGAGAATGCGAATATAGGAGGACGGATATGGCTATTCGTGGAACAAATATCAAGATCGAAGGATTGACTCATCGCTATCGCTCGCGGAGCGGTGTAACCTTCAATCGTGTCGACCTGGAGTCGCCGCAGGGTGAAGCTCTAGCTATCATTGGCCGGTCCGGGTGCGGAAAGTCCACGTTGTTGCACATCGTAGCGGGATTGCTTAAAGCTTCGGAGGGCAGCATCAAACTCGACGGAAACCCAATTGACGGGCCGTCGCCAAAGTGGGTCATGATGTTTCAGGCTCCCCATTTGTTTCCCTGGATGACCGTAAAGCAAAACGTTGGCGTGGGGCTCACGTTTGGAAATTGGAGTAGGGCAACAATCGATAGTCGAGTCGATGAAGCAATCCGCCTAGTGGAGCTGCAGGACTTCGCCCAGTCCAATGTTCAGGATCTCTCCGGCGGACAACAACAGCGCGTAGCGCTCGCCCGCTCACTGGTGATGGAGCCTGAACTACTTTTATTGGACGAGCCATTTTCGGCTCTTGACGCGTTCACCCGATCATCGCTGCAGCATGACGTGCGCGCTATTGCAAAGCGCTTGGGTTTCAACATCATCCTAGTCACCCACGACATTGATGAGGCCGTAATCATGGCAGACCGTGCGGTCATCATGGCCGGATCTCCCGGCAATATCGTGCACGAACTCGACGTGGACCTGCCCGATCCGCGCGACCGGGGCGATCCGCAGGTGCAAAAGCTGCGAGCCGAGCTCATGGATTCCTTCCAGGAGGCTGCCAACTATAACAAGCCAAAAGCAGCGGCTCTCGCGGGTTAGAAATACTGACTACCCGTAACGCCCGTCGGCTTCATTCGGCGGGCACGCGGTGGATCATTATCCCCTTCACCAGAGGATATCCAGCATGAAAAAATCAGAAGATCCCACGCAGAGCCAACCGCAACCACTTGTGCACATCAACGGCTGTTCGTGCGGTACCTGCGGTAAGGCGAAGTCGGTCGATCTGAGGCTCCGGACGGTGTTGCCGCAGGACCCGGATGTCGCAGATGGCAAGGCCGATCCGAGACTCGCAATCGACTACGATCCGCTCTTCAGTTCCGTGCTAGGAACCGGTGTAAATCGCCGCGACATGCTGAAATTTGCCGCTTTCGCAGGATTGGGTGGGTTAGGCTCCCTGATGTCATCCGGTGCTGCGTTGGCACAGCAGAAGCAAGCCGAGGGGACGACATTTACCAAGCCCTTCGACCCAGTGGTGAAGATCGGATATATCCCGATTACCGATGCATCCACTCTGCTTGTCGCCCATGAAATGGGTTTCTTCAAGAAGGAGGGATTGGAATCCGCAGCGCCAACACTGATACGCGGCTGGTCTCCATTGGTGGAAGCCTTTTCGGCCCAGCGCTTCAATCTGACGCACCTCCTTATTCCAGTGCCGATCTACATGCGCTACAACAACAAGTTCCCGGTCAAGATTACCGCTTGGAACCACACCAACGGATCAGCGATCGTCGTCAGTAAGAAAAGTGAGATTAAAGAGCCGAAGGACTTGGGTGGTAAACAGTTCGCGGTGCCCTACTGGTACTCCATCCATAACATCATTGCCCAGCGAATCATGCGAGATGCCGGCCTCACGCCGGTGATCCGACCGCAGGATGCAGCGCTGGCACCTAACGAAGTTAACCTGCTGGTGCTCAACCCGCCGGATATGCCGCCCGCCCTCGCCGCCGGCCAGATCGATGGCTACTGCGTCGCAGAACCGTTCAATGCACTGGGTGAATTGAAGGCCGGTGGCGAGGTTCTGCGATTCACGGGCGACGTCTGGAAAGGTCACCCTTGCTGCGTGGTCTGCATGCACGAGGATGACGCCATGGATCCCGACCGAGCTGCCTGGGCGCAAGGCGTGCACAATGCGATCGTGCAAGCGCAGTTGCACATCAGCGCCAACGCTAAGGAGATGGCGCAGATGCTATCAAGAGACGGCAAGAAATACCTGCCCTTCCCTTCAGAAGTCGTCGAGCGAGCCATGATGTTCTACGCCCCGGCCGACTATCTTCAGCCGGCTGCGATTCAGCACCCTGAATGGCAGCAGAGTCGCATCAACTTCCAGGGTTGGCCTTTCCCGAGCGCCACGGAAACGGTAGTCGATGAGATGAAAACGACAATTGTGGGCGGCGAGATTGCTTTCCTGGACCGCCTCTCGCCTGAATTTGTGGCCAAGGACTTAGTGCAATACGACTACATTCGAAATGCTTTGAACGCGAACCCGGGCTGGAAGTCGGATCTCAGTGTCCCACAGACGGGTGATCCATTTGCTCGCCAAGAGGTGATCTCCTTATGACTGGGGAAGCCAATTACACCGGCGGCGTCATTTCGCGTTTCACCGGACACCCGGCTTTGACCCGTTTCGCTTGGGGTGTCGCCGGTGTTGGCATCTTGGCGACCTTATGGTTTCTCGCGGGCGTTTGGCTTGAGTCAAATTCCTCGACAGCAAGTTTCGCTGCGTTTGGTCTCATCCCGACCCTTGAGGCGATTCCGGAATTGTTGGCGGCCGGAAAGCTTCAGGCGGCTTCCGCTGCCAGCGGCTACAGACTTGGACTGGGCCTCTTGATCGCGATTGTCATCGGGGTACCCATTGGCATCGTCATGGGGAGGGTGAAATGGTTCCAGGAGTACAGCAACTCGGCATTTCAGTTTCTGCGGATGATTAGTCCGCTTTCCTGGATGCCCCTGGCTGTTCTGGTCTTCGCAACCTGGAACGGGTCGATCATTTTTTTGATCGCCATCGCGTCGGTTTGGCCGGTGATGTTCGCTACGGCTGCAGGGCTCGCCAAGATCGATCCAAACTGGTTCAAGGTTGCGCGTAATTTGGGCGCCACGCCGCTCCAGATGTTGTCCAACGTCATCATGCCGGCGATCGCTTTTGACGTCTTCTCCGGCATTCGATTGGCTTTGGGTGTGGCCTGGATTGTCTTGGTCCCAGCCGAATATCTAGGCGTAACCTCCGGTCTGGGCTATGCCATTGAAGATGCGCGCGAGACGCTGACCTATAACCACTTGACAGCGCTTGTGCTGACCATCGGCGTGATCGGTTATGTGTTGGACAGCATCCTCGTCGTTCTAATCAATCGTTACAGCTGGCAGCGGGGAGGCGCATGACCGAAATGAGTCAATCCAGACGCAGTCAATGGCGTGACTTGATTTCCACGAGTCTGCCGGCAGGAGGGGAACCGAATGACTAGCCAACAGGTCGCAATGCCGCGCGTGTCCGGAGGAATATACGCCAACATGTGCGATGTTCTCCAGTCGTCTGGAACCAAGGTGCTACATTTTGTGGTCGGTTTGGTGGCCCTCCTTGCACTCTGGTGGCTAGCGATCTTTCTGGTCACGTTAGATCCATCCAACTCGCAGTTCAAAGACTTTGCGCCGAGGGCGGCATTCGAGGCGCTGCCAGCCCTGTGGCAGGACGGTATCATCCCCGATGCGATCAGCAGCAGTGGCTTTCGGCTTGGCATGGGGATGTTCCTCGCCATCGTGATCGGCGTACCGATCGGGATCATGATGGGCCGCAGCCTTTGGTTCCAGCAGCTGACCAACGCCCCGTTCCAGTTCCTACGCATGATCAGCCCGCTCTCCTGGGAGCCGATTGCCGTAGTGGTGTTCGCTGGTTGGGAAGAGGCAATTATCTTCCTCATCGCCGTCGCGGCCGTTTGGCCGGTAGCGTTCTCCACCGCAGCAGGCCTCGCGAAGATCGATCCCAGCTGGTTCAAGGTAGCCCGTAATCTCGGCGCTAAACCTTGGCATATGGTGACTAGGATAATCCTCCCGGCAATTACTTTCGACGTTCTGACAGGCATCCGTTTGGCTCTCGGCGTCGCATGGATCGTGATCATCCCGGCTGAGTTTCTCGGGGTTACCTCGGGCTTTGGTTACGCCATTCAGGATTCCCGGGAAAGTCTTGAGTATTCCAGCTTAATGGCGTTGCTTGTGGTCATCGGTGCGGTAGGGTTCGTGTTGGACAGCGCCATTGTTATGTTGATTAAACGGTACAGCTGGCATCGCGGATAAGCAGGAAAGCTATTCCGATCAGTCCGCGGTTCAACGAACGGCCACATTTTTAGTAACTACGGAGGCTTAGTCTTGGCTCAAAAAATATCTATCGTCTGCGTCTCGGGCGCACGCGAGAAGCTGCAGATGGCAGCAATGATAGCATCGGTAGCAGCGGCCAGCGGAGATGAAGTCACTGTCTTCTTCTCGATGAACGCGTTGCAGTATTTCGTGAAAGGTCAAGATTGTGAGGCTCCACCCGAGGGAGCATTCGGGGTTCTTATTGGAAAACACGCTGGTGTGCCGCCATTCAAACAATTGTTCGCCTTCGCCGCAGATATCGGCGATGCGAAGCTGTTGCCTTGCTCAATGGCGCTTGATCTCTTGGGGATTAAGGGAACTGATCTTGACCCGGAGTTCGGCCCACCTACCGGTTTAACCAGTTTTTTGAGTGATATTTCTGGTAGCCAGCTGTTCACATTCTGATGCTGGAGACCATGCCTAAATGAGTGGCTAACGAGAAACAGACACATGAGTGAATTAAAGACAATCGATGCAAGAAACACCTTCTGCCCTGGCCCCCTCATGGAGCTTATTACTTACATGAAACAAGCTAACGTTGGAGATACGCTTGAACTCTTATCGACGGATGAGGGATCAGCCGGCGACGTTCCGGAGTGGATTAACAAGGTCGGACACGACCTGATCAGTAACGAGAAGATCGATGGTGTTTGGCATGTCAAGGTTCGAAAGGCCAAGTAGGGCCTTGTTCGTCGAGTCGAGAACTCCCAGGGTCACGGCGGGGCTGCCCTAAGAACTTTGTAGAGGAAGATGTCATGAGAATCTTAATCGTCGGTGGCGGTACGGGCGGAACCATTGTTGCCAACAACCTCGCCCGACGGCTCGCGGGGGAAATTCGTTCACGCAAGGTTCGAATCACGATGCTGTCGGCATCCGATCGGCACATGTATCAGCCGGGCCTTCTCTATGTTGCGTTCGGGCAAATGATGCCGGACGAATTGTATCGAAAACAAAAGAGCCTGCTCGAAGCCTGCATCGACTTCCATGTCGATCCGGTCGAGGAATTCCATCTTGATCAACAGAATGTGAAAACCGTCAGCGGAAAGACCTATGGGTACGACGTCTTAGTCATCGCAACGGGGTCCCGTATCGTACCGAAAGAGATACCGGGATTGGCGGAGGGTGCGGAGACCTTCTACTCCGAGGCGAGTGCAGTCAAGATGTTTAAGGCTCTTCGTGCATTCGAGGGGGGGAAGATTGCGATCGTGGTTGGCGTACCTCACAAGTGCCCTATCGCTCCGGTGGAATTGGTTTTCGCACTTGACGACTATTTCAAGGCTCGCGGAATTCGCGATAAAGTACAGATCAAGTATCACTACCCGATCGGTCGTATTCATACGATAGAGAATGTCGCGAAGTGGGCGAAGCCTGCTTTTGAGAAAATGGGCATTGAATACGAAACGCTGTTCAATGTCAAAGAGGTCGACGTCAAGAAGAATGTGGTTATCAGTGAAGAAGGCACCGAGACGTCATACGATATGTTGATTGCCATTCCACCCCATCGTGGGATGGAGGCCATCGAGAATAATGGGCTTGGTCAGGGCGGGTGGATACCAACCAATCGTTATCAGTTGACGATGGACGGGTATGATGATGTTTACGTTCTGGGAGATACGACCAACCTTCCAGTCAGCAAGACCGGGTCGGCTGCGCATTTTCAAGCCGAAGTTGTGTCTGAAAACATCTCATCAAAGATCAAGATTGGCGAACCGGTCCGTGAATACGACGGAAAAGTCTATTGCTTCATCGAGACGGGGCGTGACAGTGCGACGTACGCCATGTTTGATTACGTAAACCCACCGGACCTCAAGGAGCCCAACAAGCCTATGCACTGGTTCAAGACGTCGTACAATAAGATGTATTGGGCTAGTGTGCGCGGACTACTTTGAGGAGGCAGACCATGACAAATCAGACTCAATCTCCCCAGGCAGGGGCAGATCTGCCCAGTGCTGGTGATTTACATCAACTGGCCGAACTCGCGACACTCGTGAATGCGGCGCGTGATGCGATCTCTGATGATATTGTTAGCCGGGCTGCGTCGGCATTTAGTGAAGGAATTACGCTTCTCGATCGACTCACAAGAAATGAAGGCTTAGTCCACCTGCTCGGTGAGTTGGATCATGCTGAGAACCAGCAATTCCTCATATGCTTATCCAATGCCTTCACGCAGGCGAGCCGAGACTTGGCGACCGTCGCACCTTCGCCCGGCGGTATTGGGGGGTTACTCCGGTTAATGAGCGATCCGGGAGTTCAGGAAGGCTTGCGTTTGGTGTCTCTGGTGGCTGCGCACCTTAGTGACGGCATGCGGGAGATGCACAGGCGAGGGAATTAAGCCTATCGTTGGGTCACGCCGCTAAGCGGGTAAGCTCGGTGCGACCTCGCCGGCTTGGGAATAAGGGGTGAGGCCGTCGGCTAGTAGGGCGCGTTTTCTCAGCTCTTTGAGGCTACGCCACCATGTCGGCGTTCTGCGAAGAGTAGTCGGAAGGCACTGCTCCAAGCTTGACACGCCATCTGAAGCGCTACTTATTTCATTGGCCTATGCAGAGGTAAGTGGCTGAGTGGCACTACACCCGTGCCATCCTTCGGGATGAAGGAGTAGAGAATGATATTTTGCACATCTCCTGGGGCGGGATCACTGGAGAGTGCCCCGATGACAGGCAGCTGCGGTCATTCGGGTTGGGTGGCCGTGCGCGTGTGCGAGGAACGCTCGTGGAGGTCGCGATGCCCCGGCATAAGCTGGCGAGGTTGGCACGCAGGGTGGACCAGCTGGCGTGCGCCTGCAAGCGTCGCCGGATGATCTGGACGAACTGAAAGGACGGCGATGGGAAGAACCGGCGTCGCTTGGCTCGATCAGCCGCCGGTGGATAGACCGGGCGTAATGCCAGCTGCGACTTCAAGGACCAGAATATTGCTTCCAGGTCGGTGAGTATGACGTCGATCGGCCACAGCTACTCCATCCCCCAGGTCAGCGCTTTGGTGCGTCGCCCATAGCCCCGGAGCGAGCCTGCCCTCCGTGGGCGTAGCGGCAATCGCCCGGCCGGCGAGTTCGCAAGCCGCTAGAGTCATTTTACGATCAACTGCTTTCGTGAAGCGCAAGGGGCCAACTTCCATGTTTTGGATTATCCGCTGTACTCTCGAGATCTGCCTGCTTAGCTTGATCAGGGTCAATAATTCCTACTTAGGGAACCGCTGATCAATGGCCATTTCCCGCAGGAGCGTACCGGCGGTTCGCCGCATCGACACTTAACGTGGCTTATCGGCACAAGCCGCGCCCCTTTCAGACACAATCAGTGTTGCATGGGTGGCTTGACCCCGACCGGCGGCGCAGGCCGGGCGCACCTCGGGTGCGTCAGGCCAACAACGCACGTTTTGCCAGAACCAAGTTGGCCAGCCCGAACAGCACCTCGAGCTGCGCGCGGTTCTTGGCCAGGCCCTTGTAGCGGACCTTGCGATGACGAAACAGGTTCTTGATCACGTGAAACGGATGTTCGACGCGGGCGC
>NZ_FNNZ01000049.1 GCF_900106925.1 Thiocapsa roseopersicina | reverse complement strand
AAGGCGAGCTGGCCCGCTCGCAGGACGATTGTCTGGCCCTTGCCGGACTCGACGAGACCTTGTCGCGCCATGACCGGGAGCGCGAGCCGCTCGCCGCCCTGGCCGGGAGGCTCGCCATTGCGATGCGCCAATGCGCGGACCTGAACGACCTGGAGCAAGGCTTCGCCGAGGCCAACGGCGACTGTGACCTTCTTCAGGCGCTGGCCGACGGGCTGGATACCTACAAAAACAACCTCCGCTTCCTCGACATCCGTACCCGCCTGGCACCCGAGCTGGCGCTCTGCAGCGAGGCCGACGCGCTGGAGGAGCAGATCGCGGCCATCGGCGGCGACTGCACCAAGGCCCGCGCGCTGGCGGCAGGACTGGCGGACCAAGGCGACCCGCGCTTCGCCAAGGTGCGCGAGGCACTCAAGGCGCCGATCGCCGACTGCGATCGGATCGACCGCTACACTCGACGCCTCGCAGAGGCCGGCACGGACTGCTCGCGCCTTGTTGCCTTGGAACGCGACCTCAAGCGCGAGTCAGTTGCGTCGCTGCGACCGGTCAGTCGAGCGCTCGGCGAGCGGATCGGCCCGTGCCGCCCGCCACCACCCAAACCCGTCGTTGCGCAAGCACCACCGATTCCCAAAGAGAGCGGATCCTTCGCCATGCGCGGCGACTGCAGCGGAAGCCTCACCATCGACCCGACCGCAGGCTGGAACGGCGACCTCGTCCGAGACATCGTGACTATCGATCCGCTGACCAGCAAGCGCGTCGCCCGCGTGACCTCCACCAACCCCGGATGCCGCAACTGCGCCCTACGCAAGATCGGCCGCAACACCTGGCGCGGCGATTTCTATTACCGGTGCAGTGATCGCGTCATCATCCCGACTTCCTATGCCGCTTACGATGCGAGCGGTCGGGTGATCTGCAGCGGAAACGGCAGCGGCATTTGTCTTGGACGACGTCGATAAACAGTCGAGTGTCGCCCGCAGGTGCCTCCGGCGGAGCCTCGCGCCATTCCAAAAGCGCCGGAAGAACACTCATGCCGGAATGGGTGTGGTGGCCTGCTCCAATGGTGGTCTACGGTGGGAGACTCGCCCCCGCGGATCCTGCCTATGCGTGCGCTTGCGTCCCGAGCGGATCTCGGCGAGGGCACGGACGTATCTTTCTCCTGCGCCCGGACGAAGCGGTTCAGGTCGTGGGGATCTTCGGCGGCCATCGCATCTCTCCTGGTCTGGTCTCGACACCGACCGCTGGATTCTCGCCATAGACCTGGACCTCTCCCGGGCAGGGTTGAACCCCCTCGTTCTGTGGCGCGGCGATCGCTCCGATATCAGCTCGGATAATGCTCCAGCATTTCTTCGGGCGCGGAACGTTCCGGTATGGGCCTTCGTCGACTACGACCCCTCCGGACTGCTGATCGCCGCCGGTCTACCCCGGCTCGCCGGGATCATCGCCCCCGAGCCGCCCGCTTGGAGCATGGCTTGGCCCAGGGTCTGTCGGAGCGCTACCTAGACCAGCTCATCATGACGACCGCAGCCCTCGACACCAGCGTGAACGAGCACGTACGCGCGCTCTGGACCCTTATCCACCGCCATGGACGGGCGTTGCCTCAAGAGCTTTACCTGAACATACCTTGAAGGGAGGCCAGAACTCACCGCCCAACCGGATATCCTTAACGCCTGAGTTGACCGACACGACCAAACCATACTCGAGAGAAGACAGTACAGGAGTTGAGAATGGCGAAAGACAAGCAGATCCCGCAGTTTCACGAGCTGATAAATTCCCGTTACTTTGGCCCGTGCAGGCCGTAATGCAGAATCGCCAATAAACACCCCTAACGCTTCCGTCTCCCCTTTAATGGCTAGGTACCGGCAGGTGCTTACCGCAGTATCCGATGATGATCTTCTCCGCTACGGCATCCCAATGAAAGTGCACTCGAATGGTCTTTCGCAGATCATCGTCTACACCGATCTTCAGGTGCCGAAACATTTCGACCTTTTTCCCGAGATACTCGAACGTGCGACGTCTCCGCATGTCCGGACTACTCATTACAGTCTCTGACTCCTTTGCTGCGTACTCGTTTTTTCCGAAAACTTTTCGGGCGGTATTATCCCCGCCTTCCATCAATGCATCTCTGTAGTCTGTAACGAGTAATCGCAACATATCTAACAGGCGTCGACCAAAGCAAAACATGTTCAGCTCTAAAGCACTTGAGAATGCGCTCTCCAGGATCAGGCATTTATCACCGAAGAGCCCTTCGATTACCTCAAGAGACTCATGGGGCGTCGGCTCCCCGGCTCGGCAGGCGATTCCAAGTAAACGTCCCGCGTCGAATATCGTACTACGTCCACCTCCACCTTTTGCCAGCGAATCCCGCATCGCCTGGATCTCGTACTCCTTTTTAGAAATCTGCTTTCGTGCCTCTGAAAGGCTCTCCTCAACCCTAAGATACTCCAACTCCCATTTCTCAATCTCACCTTCCAAATCCTGTCGTTCACGCTCTAACCCAGATATCTGGTCCGATTGTTCTTCAGCTAAGGTCTCCAGCGTTCTGAACTCTTTCCGAAGTACGGAATCGTCGAGGTCGGCCACGTGTTTGCGCAGAGCCGTGAATCGCCGTTGCAGCGCCAGCTGGGCAACACCTTCTGGACGAATACGCTGGTGCAAAAGCGGAATATTGGTGATGTTGGTGACCCAACCCAACAACTCAGTGCGCCGCTCGTGTTGGCTGTCGCCCCAACTCTCGATATCGAGCGAGCGGAAAGGATGCCCACGCGCGAATCCAGAAATTTGAGGAGGGTAAATGAGGTTGACCGCACCACTCCATGCTGACCAGTGGCTTCCCAGAACTTCCTTCATTTCATAGCTATCGAAGTCCGCTTCGATTTGAACAACCTCCGCTAGACCGACAAGAACTTCTCGTAGTGGCTCTGGATCAATGAGATACTCACCATAGGCATCTGGACTCACTAAAACAATTGGGAATTTTCGATCACGTCGATCGACCTCCACGCGGAGTGCGCGATAGCTATCCTTACTCTCACCTATCGTCTTGAGAAAGGCACCTGGAATAGTCTTTGCCAAAGCCGCTTCAGCGGCATCCGCGATATTTCTGAGGGCGTATTTAACTAATCGAGGTCGAGAAGCTACGATAGTTGCACCGACACGAGTACTTCGCTCTTCCGATTTTAACGTGATCGACAAACTTTGCTCATCGCCACTCTTCAAACCGACCTCGCAGATCCATTCGCGGCCGATTACATTATCATCCGAATTCCTTAGAACCCAAGTGTAGAAAGTTGGTTTCTCCGTCGCTGCGGTACGGATCTGAACCGAGGAGGGAACTCCGTTGCGATTGCCCTTATACACACCGTCTTGTTGTAACTGATCAGGGTGCAGACCGTAGCCGATCTGCTCTTTGATCCAAGCGCCGACAGCCTTCAATATAGCTTGCTCGGCATCTGCGCCAACGAACTTCAGATAGTTTGCGTATACCAGCATTGGTCAGATCCTTCTTACGTCATCTTTTGAATGGAAACTGCGACATGGATCGCGCGTATAGGAGGTGCGCTCCAAACGCCCTCGGCGCGTTCGTAGGCCGCGGATTGCTCCATCTGGTTTACCGCCCCGGGGGCCTACCGCACCACATACGGCTTCGTCTTCACCCCCGCCGAGCCCGCCCCGGTCAACTCCCCCGCATTCACCAACACCGGCTGAATCTATCTCAGCCGACTCTCCTCCAGCCCCTCGCCGTAGCGAATCCGCCGGAAGTGCCCACACAGGCGCGGCTGGCCGGGTCTGCTGCCGGAGAAGGTGACGCGGGACCACCCGATGCCGTCACATTGCCCAAGGCACTGCAATCTCCGCACTCCTGCGCGATACTGCCGCGATCCATCGGCAACCGAGTTCGGCGCACGCCACCCGAGAGCGTCGCGACGGAGGGCGATGCCGAGTCCTGTCCACTCTATCCCGACGTGATCCGACCTCCGACACCAATGTCCCTACTCAAGCGAAAAAACACCAAACAGAAGAAGATCTCCGCCACCTTCCTGGCGTTTGTGACCCCCACCCTCGATCCTATGGGCCTGTCGCCGGCAGACCCCGAAAGCGAGACCCTGATAAAGGTCTGCTGGGCGACCTGGAATGCCGTGGTCTTCGCCGATTTCGTCGGCAGGACCGATCTCCTCGACGCCTTGCTCGATCCGGCGCGCTCAAGCCTTGCCTCGGTGATCCTCGTCAAGGCGTTGGTCGAGCGCAAACGATCACGTCGCTTCGCCGCCGACGACCGAGCGATCGGCGACTACAAGATCAGAGTCGTCGATGGCGAGATACGACTCTGGGCCGAAGCACGCAGTCCTTACCCTGCAGATCGAGATGATCCTCGGTGAGCTTCGCGAAGGTCGTCTTGGGCATGATCCGGCTCGCGGTCACCAGACCGCGATGTTGCAGCTCGACGAAGGCCCGCAAGTAATCCGGACTCGGCAGGTTGTTCGACTTCGCCGAGTTCACCGCCGCCGGCGCCGGGATCAGGTTCCAGAGCTGATCATGCGCGACGTAGGACCAGGGGAGATAGTGATCGAGCGCGAAGGCCTCGGCGGTCAGGATGATGCCGGAGTAGATGCAGCGCAGCTCGGGACGATCCGGGTGGGCGAGGATCGTGCGCCAATACCGCGTCTGTTTGCTCAGCCCATCGCGCTTCACCGGCGGGAAGAGTTTGTTCGACAACCCCGGCGTGGTCGGATTGCGCTTCTGCATGTAACCGAGCCAGTGCCAGGCCGCCCAGCCCTGGATGATCGGGAAGTGCCGCTCCAAGTAGGCGACCCAGTCGGGATGCCAAGTGATGGCGGCGCAGTCCTTCCACTCGTCGCTGTCGTAGCGGTAGAGCGGCCGAGCCGTCTCGAAATGCGCATTGGCGATCGCCGGCATGGCCTTCTCGAAGACCATCCAGGCGCCCTTGTCGACGCCGCGCAGCTGCGGCTCCAGAAAGGGGATCTGCAAGCGGTAGGGCACGAAATCCATCAGACGCGAGGCGTCCTTCAGATCCGCATCGGCCAATGCGCTGCGCAGGGCTCGGCGGTCGTTGGCGAACAGAATCGCTCCCTCTTCCAGCCCCAGATCCAGCGCATCGAGCTTCTTCGCGATTGTGTCCTGCGCCCCGAACGACAGCTTGAAATAGGTGTGCGGAAACCACGCCAGCGAGAGCATCTCCAGCGTGATCTCGGGATAGGTGTATGGCCGCTCTGCATCGAAGCGATGGCGCTTGAGCAGGTCGAGCAGGGCCAGGAAGAAGACGAACTTGTAGGAGTTGGTGGTGTGGCGAAAGAGCCCGGCGAGTGCCGCGATGTTCAGTCCGTCGCCGGCCGGAAGCGATGGTGAGAGGGTAGGGGACTCGGGAGAGGACACGCGCAATCCTTGAGCGAGAGGAAACGACCCGAATCAGTCGGGTTCGGACAGAGCGAAACGGGCACGGATCCGTGTCTCGATGTCCGACCAAACCTCCAGCAGAACGCAGATCTGCTCCGCCTCGCACTGGGATGGATCGAGCAGGCGATGAAACTCGATCAGGGACCGGTGCGCCTGTGGATCATCGGCGGGCAACGCAGTCTCCAGAATGCGGATGTTCGCCGAGGTCGCCAGCGGGGCATTCGCCTCGATCCAAGTCGGGATGTCGTGCGGCACCGAGGGCTCGATGTCGGGGCACTTCTCTTCCAAGCACTCGAAGAGACTCGTGCGGAAGGTTTCCATCCGCGCCTGGTGCAGCAGGCCCGCGGCACCCATGCCCCCGTCGTCGAGGAGATCCGGATCGAGCCCGTCGATGACCTCGCGGGCTCGGCGTTCGATCCGATAGGCATCGAGCGCCGCCAAAGCACCGAACGCATCCAGAAGCCGTTCCGAGCGCGTCGAGCGCACGATCTCGCCGAGCTCCGCCACGATGGCGAGCGCGTCCTTTTCGCTGATCCGCTTCTTGCTGACGGTCATCGGCCCTTCCTCTGCCTGTCGTTCGGTCTGGCGGGCGTGTCATGCCCATGACTGAGGGGCATTATAGACCCATGATGTCGATTGCCTGATCCCGGCAGACCGCCGAGGCTATCGGCGCTTGAGGCGGACGCGCGGGACATGTAGGACCGGCCACCATGATCCACATCCTGATCGACTACGAGAGCATCCAGCCCCGGCACTTGGAGAACTGGGCCGACCAGGACACCCACGTGACGGTGTTCGTCGGCGCGCACCAGAACCGGCTCCCGTTCGACTTGGTCGCGGCCATGCAGGCGCTCGGCGCGCGAGCGCGATACGTGAAGATCGGCCGCGCGGGCAAGAACGCCCTCGACTTCCATCTGGCCTTCCATCTCGGGGAGTTGGTCGCACGCAACCCCGAGGCGACCTACCGGATCGTCTCCAAAGACGGCGGATTCGATGCCCTGATCGCGGATTTGCAGGCACGCGGCCTGGCCGTCGAGCGCCTGCGCGTGGAGCCACTGCCGACCACGCCGACCGAGACCACCGAAGTCATCTTGCATCGGAATCAGGCTTGAGCAACATCCCAACGGCTTCTGTGCCCGCATCGCGAATGAGCGGATGTGCCGGGACGCGGGCTCGACTCGTCGACTGACTCCGGATACGGAGGTACCCGATGCCCGATGCGAAGCTCGGAAATGCGATGCACGAGGTTTTTGCCTTCCAATAGCCTTTGTTGAACTAATCCGCTCCGCGGGGCTTACTGGAGTCCATTCGCGGCAGCAGTTGAAGTCCGAATGACGCGGCAATAAACAGGCGCGCTGGCGGCCCCGTTCCTCGCCTGCATTTCCCCGTCGTCCACACTCGAAGGCGACCCAATCCGGGTCGTGACCCGAGGATCGGACGATGACGCCCTTACGCCAGCGCATGATCGGCGCCATGCAAATGCGTGGCTTCTCCCCGCGGACCCACGCAAGTTATCTCGCCGCGGTGCGGGATCTTGCGAGATTCACCCGCCGTTCCCCCGACACGCTCGGGCGGGCCGATCTCCAGGGCTATTTCGAGCACCTGGTCATCGAGCGCAAGCTCGCCCCGGCCAGCGTGCGCCTGTCCTACAACGGCATCCGCTTCCTCTATATCCAGGTGCTCGCCTGGCCCGCGGTCGACCTCGATGTGGCCCTGCCCAAGCGCCCCCAGCGTATTCCGGGGTTGCTGACCCGCGCGGAGGTCGCCGCGATCTTGGGCGCGTGCGCCAATCCCCGGTATCGGGCCATGCTCACCGTGTGCTACGGCTGCGGACTGCGTCTGAGCGAGGTGTTGGCGCTGCGGGTGAGCGACATCGACGGTGAACGTCGGCTCCTGCGCATCGAGCAGGGCAAAGGGGCCAAGGACCGGCTGGTCCCGCTCTCCCCGACCTTGCTGGAGGAGCTGCGTGCCTACTGGCGCCTGTACCGCCCCCGGGATTGGCTGTTCGCCGGGCGCACCGGCGGCCCGCTCTCGCCGACCGTCCTGCAGAAGGCGTATACCCGGGCCAAGCACCGGGCCGGGATCACCAAGGACGGCGGCATCCATGCGCTGCGCCATGCCTACGCCACCCATCAACTGGCGGCCGGACTGCAGGTCGAGCGGCTGCAGCGCCTGATGGGGCATCGCAGCATCCAGACCACGCTGCGCTATGTCCATTGGGTGCCAGGGGCCGGCGAAGGCGAAGGCCCGTTGGATCTGATCGCCCGGTTGGAGGTGAGCCATGGCTGAGGCTTCCCTCCAGGCCATCATTCACGCCTGTCTCGCCGATTATGCCGCCGACCATCCCTTGAGCCCCCGCCAGTGGCAGGTCTGTCATCACCTTCGGGACTGTCGCACCGCCGCCTTGGGCGGCTTTGCGCTGGAATGCGACGGCTGCGGGGATCGCCCGCTGCTCTATCACGCCTGTCGCGACCGGCATTGCCCGCGCTGTCAGCGTCGGGCCTCCGCGGCGTGGTGCGACCGCCGGCGCGCGGCGGTGTTGCCGGTGACGTATCACCACCTGGTCTTCACCCTGCCCGCGTCCCTCAACGGTTGGGTGGAGATCCATCCGGAGGTGATCTATGGCCTGCTGTTCGAGACGGCATGGGCAACCCTCTCGACCTTCGGCGCGGATCCCAAGCGCCTGGACGGTCAACCGGGGATGACGGCGATGCTGCACACCTGGGGCCAGACCCTGGTGCGCCATGTCCACCTGCATTGTCTGGTGCCGGGCGGGGCACTCGGCAGCGACGGCGCCTGGCATCCGGCCAAGAGCACTTATCTGTTCCCGGTCCGAGCCCTCTCCCGGCATTTCCGCGGCGGCTTTGTCGGGCGTCTACGCCGCGCTCGCGAAGACGGCAAGCTCTCCCGGATCCGAGACGACGCGCAGGTGGATCGGATCCTCGAGACCTTGATGGCGACCGACTGGGTGGTCTACTCCAAGCCCTGCCTGGCGCGGACCGACACCGTGGTCGACTATCTGGGGCGCTACAGCCATCGCATCGCGCTGTCGGACCGCCGTCTGTTGGACTTCGAAGGGGCGTCGGTGCAGCTGAGCTATAAGGACTACCGCGACGGCGACCGGCGCAAGGTGATGACCCTCACTGCGGAGGAGTTGATCCGTCGTTTCCTTTTGCATGTCCTGCCGAAAGGGTTCATGCGGGTGCGCCACTTCGGCTTTCTGGCCAACCGCTGTCGGGCGCGGCGCTTGGCCGAGATCCGCACGGCGCTGAGCGCCCCGCCGCCCGAGGCCTCCGCGCCGGAAACGCAGACGGTGCCGTTCGACGGCTATCCCTGCCCCAAGTGCCGAACCGGGAAGCTGCATGTGCGCGCGCACCTCGCCCCGACGGGGCGTCCGGAAGGAGGACGAACGCCCCCGCGCACGCTTTGACTTGATCGTGACGCCTTGGATTGCGGACAGGTCGCATGCGGCCTGCGATCGCGCTCGTCCCGGCGGTGGAATATCGCCTAAACTCTCCCTCATACCGCGGCTGCAGAGCCCGATTGGCATCCGTCCGGGAACCTGCCGACGACCGCATAGCACCAGGCGTCGGGCCCGGGGGACAGGGCCCGGCGACAGCACCCCGGGCCGAGCCGATACAATTTCCTATCTATAGGGTGAGGCGCGCATCCCTCGGCGCCGTACCGGGATCGGATCAGTCCAACGCACATTTATCCGCCGTGCGCGACGAGCGTCTTCCCAACATCAGGGATCACTGCCACGCGCACGACGGATAAATGCTTATTCGCTATACGTTATCGGAGGGGATCCGGAATAGACATTCCAGGCGATTCAATACGCCGAGAGCCCGTTTCTTATTAAAAATAGGTTTCGGCTCGCCCAGCGAAAGTGTCGGAGAGTGACTTTCGCGGCCCAAGGCGTGCGTCGAAAGTGTCGGAGAGTGACTTTCGCGGCCCAAGGCGTGCGTCGAAAGTGTCGGAGAGTGACTTTCGCGGCCCGAGGCGTGCGTCGAAAGTGTCGGAGAGTGACTTTCGAACCCTGCCACCCGGCGGCGAAAGTGTCGGAGAGTGACTTTCGCGAGCCCCGCCCGAAGACGCTCCAGCGCTATATGGACAAAACATCCGCGTGTCCATATAGCGCCGCATCCGGGGGGGCGTGTCCATATAGTTAGTTAAAGGAAAAAATGCCCGGTCTGTCCATATAGCGCCACCATCGGGGTCGCGCCCTCACCTCACGACATCCCCTCGCCGGGGGCCTGGCCAGAGCCGCGCGCGGGGCTCCCGGCAGCCCCGGTGCCGAGACCCTCCGCGGCGCGCGATGAGCGAGCGAATGAACGTCGCCCCTCCGCTATAGGCGTCGCCAGAGCGTCTGAATAGTCGGCGCACTGCGGTGGCGCCACCTCCTAGCGCTCGCGACTTCATTTTATTACGGCAATGAGCACCCGCGTATTGTTTCAGCCGTTAGAGGGTGCGTATTCCACGCCAATTCGACCACCCATTCCGCGGGCATTCGGCCACGGATTCCATGGCCATTCGGCCACCCTCTGGCAGGGGGGCGACGCAGGACCACGAGACCGGCTTGTCGCACCGGCAGATCGCGGCGCGCCTGCAGGTGTCTCGCAGCAGCGTCCGGGGGTACGAACGGCGCTTTGCCGCCTCGGGACTAAATTGGCCCTTGCCAGAGGCGTTGAGCGATCGGGGTCTGGAGCGGCGGCTGTTTTCGCCGCCGCCGGCGGTGCCGGCCAACACCCGCCTGGTGCCGGACTGGGCGGTGTTCATCAAGAGCTGCGCCGTCCCGGTGTCACTCCCGATCCGACAACGGCACGTGCCCATTCCGCGAAACTTTTTCGCGCTACAATCCGGCCTCACGAAACCTCGACCCTCCGCCACCTCGAGTGACCCCGCATGGCCGATTTGCTCGACTCCATCCTCCCGGCGATCCCCGAGACCTTCTTCCGCCGTCTCGAGGAGCGGATGAACGACGGTGCCGCGATCGCCCACCGCCAGGCATTGCGCACCCCGCCGCACCTCCCGGCGCATCGCATGCGCCTGGGCACCACCCGTTATTTCGAGCGCGGCGAAGCCCTGCGCCTGAGTGCCGAGGACGTCGGCCTGAGCCACCGCTTCGTGATGGTCAACACCCATGCCGAGATCCTGGTGACCAGCGGACCGGTGCTGATCACGCATGCCAAGGCCGATCACTGGGGCGATCCAATCGAGGACAAGGACTACAAGCTGGAGCTGGCGTGCCACAACCCCGGCGACGGCGAGCAGCTCACCCTATGGGACGAGGCCGACCCCGCGGCCGGCATTCTCGCGGTCGTCGTGGTGCAGTACGCGCGCCCCGGCGCGGAGCAGGATGAAACCGTGCCCACACGGCTCGGCTTCGGCGTGCCGACGCGCGATCTGAGGGGCTGGCATCTGCTCAAGCCGCTCGACCAACTGTACGCCGCCTACGCCGACCGCACGGGGCGCGTGCTCGACCGGGCCCGGCCCGTCCTCAAGCCGAACTGGGAACGGCGCGGAACTACGGGGCAGGGCTGAGGCAAGCGACGGAACGACACTCATGTCCGCACGTACACCGGGCTTTCAGGCCCTCCAACTGACCCGCGCGCGTCTCGCCCGCGGCCTGACGCGCATCGCCCTGGGCGAGGCGGTGCAGCGCTCGGCACCGACCGTCAGCAAGTGGGAGAGCGGACAGCAGACGCCCGACCCCGCGGCGCTCGTTCGCCTAGCCGAGGTGCTGCGCGTGCCCCGGGACTATTTTCTCGACACCCCGTTCGAGCCCGGCACGCGCCCGCGCTTCTTTCGCTCTATGGCCAACGCCACCAAGCGGGCACGCGAGCGCATCGAGCAGCACCTGACCTGGCTGCAACGCATCAGTCACGACCTGCAGACCTGGGTGGACCTGCCGGCGCAGAACCTGCCGAAGCTGGACATCGGCGACTTCCGCCTGCTGCGCGAGCGCGACCTCGAAGAAGCGGCCTTTCGTGTGCGCGAGCACTGGGGTCTCGGCCGGGCGCCGATCCCCGACATGCTGCTGGTGCTGGAGAATGCCGGCATCGTCTGCGGCCGCTGCTCCTTCGGGGCGCCCTCCATCGACGGCGTCTCGCACTGGTCGCACGCCGACGACCGACCCTATGTCCTGATCTCCTCAGACAAGCGCACGGCGGTGCGCTCGCGCTTCGACGCCGCCCACGAGCTCGGTCACCTGGTCCTGCACCGTCACGTCGATCCGCACGCGCTCACGCACCGCGACGAGTTCAAGGAGCTGGAGAACCAGGCGCATCGCTTCGCCAGTGCCTTCCTGATGCCCGCCGACGGGTTCGCCGGCGAGCTGCCCGAGATCTCGTTGGAGGCATTCCGCGTCCTCAAGCCGCGCTGGAAGGCATCCATCGGCGCCATGATCTACCGCTGCAAGGATCTGGGACTGATCTCCGAGGTGCATGCCGGACGCATGTTCAAATCCAGCAGCGCGCGCGGCTGGGCCCGCGGCGAGCCCGACGACGAGGTCCTGCCGATCGAGCAACCCCGCCTGATGGAGCGCTCCATCCGCCTGCTGCTGACGCAGGGCGGCTTCAGTGCGGAGCGTTTGATCGCGCAGCTGCGGCTGGCCCCCGCCGACATCGAGGCCCTGGCCGGACTGCCCACGGGGATGCTCTCCAATCGCGGCGCACACATCGCCCTGCTGCCCACGCCCAGACTCAAGACCGCCACGCTGCGGGACACGCCCGCCGAGGTCATCCCGATCGCGTGACATCGCCATGACCACCGCAACGCCCATGGACGACCCGACGCTCGCGTACTACGAAGACCAGGCCGAGACCTTCTTCGCCGAGACCGTCGACGTCGACATGGCCCCGCTGTACGCCCGGCTCCTCGCTCACATCCCGCCCGGCGGGCGCATCCTCGATGCGGGCTGCGGGTCGGGACGCGATGCGCTGGCGTTTCGACGGCTCGGCTATGCCGTGACCGCCTTCGAGGCGTCGCCCACGTTGGCGCGGCTGGCGACGGAACATTGCGGCTTGTCGGTCGAGGTCCGGCGCTTCCAGGAGATCGACTGGGAGGATCGCTTCGACGGCATCTGGGCCTGTGCGAGTCTGCTGCATGTGCCGATGGCGGAGCTGCCCGAGGTGCTCGGGCGTCTCGGGCGTGCGCTCAAGCCCGACGGGGTGCTCTATGCCTCGTTCAAGTACGGGGTTGGGGAGCGGGAGCATAGAGGGCGGCGGTTTACGGATCTGGACGAGGCGGGGTTGGATGCGCTGATCGAGGCGGTGCCGGCGCTCGCTGTGGTCGAGTCCTGGGTCACCGGGGATCGGCGGCCGGGGCGAGAGGGGGAGCGGTGGTTGAATGCGGTTGTCGCGAGGGTTGCCAACATAAGTTCGGATTGCCGCCAGACTAACCGCCTCGCCCGGTGCCGGGTCTGCCCATGACCGATCACTCAGCTCTGGCGGCAATCAGGAGGAACTCGACTAAATCCAGACGCTCAGTCGAGTCGCCCCTATGGCAGGAAAACGCGCCGAGCTGACGCCGAGGATTGCTTGCTCCAGCCGAGGCGACAGATACACAGCAGTTCGGGCTAAATCGAGCTGGCCGAGCAACGATTGGAGTAAGCTCAGCAGGGGCGGCCGCATCCGTCCATTTTTTGGCAGCTTATAAACACAAGGAGATACAGAATGAAAACCACCCGATGGGAAATTTCCGCTCGAAGAGGTGCACCGAAATGAAAACTTCACGAATGCTCGTGAAGCGATCTGTGCGCAGCCTATCAGCGATGGCGTTGTTCATAATAGTTTCATTGGGGACATCCATCGGCGCGAGTGCCGATGATGCAGATGCCAAGCGGCTACTCAAAGCCATGTCCGATTACTTGGTGGCACAGCAGGCCATCTCATTCGAGTACGACGCCACCCTCGAGGCCATCACCAAGGACGGACAGAAACTCGCGCTGGCAAGCTCGGGCACGCTCTTACTCAATCGGCCCGACAAGATCCGCGCCACGCGCTCCAGCGGGTTTGCGGATATCGAGATGACCTTTGATGGGAAGACGCTCACCTTGCTGGGCAAAAACCTTAACATCTATGCACAGCAGGACGTGCCTGGCACGGTCGACAATTTGGTCGATGAATTGCGGAATCACAACCGACCTCTCCCTGCTGCGGATCTGTTGTTGATAGACCCCTACGAGGTGTTGATGCAGGACGTCGTCGACGTCAAGGATCTTGGTAGCGGTGTGATCGGCGGCGTCGAATGCGATTACCTTGCGTTTCGAGCAAAGGAAGTCGATTGGCAGATCTGGATTGCTCAAGGAGAGCGCCCCTATCCGTGCCGATACGTAATCACCTCAAAATTCATGAAAGGGGATCCTCAGTACAGCATTCAAATCAGAGACTGGAAGGCTGGCGCTGAGGTTGCTGCAACTGATTTCAGCTTCAAGAACCCGACGGATGCCAGGAAGGTGAACTTGAAGAACGTTGCGGATGAATTGCCGGAACATTTCAAGATAGGAGAAGCTCAATGAAGGTGTCACAACGAATTAATGTCATACTGATTGCCGGGATCACCGTGATAGGCGGCGCTGAAGTTGGGGAGCGGCTGTCGGTCCCCGGTTTTCACAGTTTTATTCCGACAGCCGAAGCCAGAGTCGGGCGTCCACTCACGCCAGTGAGCGTTGCCGGGGTGGGGCTGAGTACGGCCACCTTCCCTGATGGGTTTTTCCTCTTAAATCGTCAACTTGTATGAGGGAGAGCGGTGGGCCTCCCTCGGGGTGCTTGAACAACA
>NZ_FNNZ01000050.1 GCF_900106925.1 Thiocapsa roseopersicina | reverse complement strand
TGTTGTTCAAGCACCCCGAGGGAGGCCCACCGCTCTCCCTCATACAAGTTGACGATTTAAGAGGAAAAACCCATCAGGGAAGGTGGCCGTACTCATCAGGACGACATCGCTATCGCACTGACGGAGGACCGTATCGACGTGGGGGTCTGCTACAACTTCAACATCGCACTTGCCACCGAAAAGCACCCCGACGACATCGACGCCCAGGAGCTTTGCATCGAGAGTCTCAGCCTCGCCGTCGGCTGCGACCATGATCTAGCCCACGCAACGGCGCCATTGAACAGCATCGAAGTGCTGAGTCGCGAACCGATGGTGATGCTCAACACCAATTATGCATTGCGCCGTCACATCGACAGTTTCTGCTTCAATAACAACATCAAACTCACTATCGCGATGGAGGCAACTTCCGTCAGCCTCATCACCGACGTCGTCCGCCTCGGACGCCTGGCCACCATCCTCCCGGACGTCATCTGCTCCGCTCAGCCTAGGCTGCATCAGATCCCGATGACTCCTGAACTGCCCCGCCACATTATCAGCCTCTTCTTCCGCAAGAACGCCTACAAGAGCCCTGCCACCTTTGCGTTTGGGCAGTTGGCGTCGAACTTGACCTCCACCCAATGCCGCACTAAACACTTTTAGTGTCCTTCACTTACATTCGGCCTCAAGCCGGGGCCCCTGGCTCAGCTCAATTCAGAAAGAACAACTAGCTGCAGAGTGGAAATTCTGATGCCGTTTGTAAAGTATGCACGGTAACATGACATCAATGCTCATCTTCAACTGTGTCGACGTGTTCACCATGGCGTGCTGTGTTGCTGCGCCCATTGACCTGACCAGCACTCCGCGCCGCGAAGTCTTGTGACACTGGCGCGGATCATTCTGCTCGGCGCTGGCGGCACGGGTGTACGGGAAACCGCCTAGCAGTTGCGCCTCGGGCGTGCCATCCAGCGTTGGAGCCCTCGCTCAACGGCCACCGTGGGCCGGCCGTTCCTGGAGCGACTGGCTGATTTGCCGCGTCGGGACCCCTGCGACGTTCACGCTTGAGCAGATCTGCGCGATCATCGCGCCGACTTGCGAGAACCCGAGCGACGCCGGCTTGCCCATCACGCACTGAACCCACGCCGCCCTCGCCGAGGCGATCGCGCGCGGCATCGTCGCGGAGATCTCCGCCCGCTGGATCGGTCGTTTCCTGCGCGAGGTCGATCTGAAACCGCATCGCACCCGTGGCTGGGCTGGATCAACAGCCCGCACGATGCGCATTTCTAGGACAAATGCCGCGATGTCTGCGAGACCGACCGCTTGGCGCCCGAGCGTGCTGCCGCGGAGATCCAGACGCGCAGCATTGACGAAATGACCGGGGTGCAGGCCCCCGAGCGGGCTGCCCCGACACTGCCGATGCGCCGAGGGCGGGCGGAGCGAGGCGAGTTCGAAGACATCCGTCACGGCACCTTGACCCTCATCGCCTCCTTCGATGTCGCCACACACAGGCATCTGATTATGGACCTCAACATCCACGTCTCGTAAGCGGCGGTGCACATCATCGCCGAGGCCATCGGCTTCACGGGCGACCTCGGCATCAAGGGCAAGCCTGATAAGCAAGGAACGTCCACCACGCGCCAAATCCATGGTTCGGGGCGAGGGCCGCAAGCTTTCGCTGCCACCAACGGGCGGGGCGGCAGTGCCTGCAGATCGAAGCGGCGGTTGAAGCGATAGCCGATCGCGCCGAGGTAACAAACGGCATACTTGCGGAAATACTTGCTGAACTAAACAACCACCGGCTAAACCGGTAGGTTTGCGTTACAGACTGAAAGTCCGGGTACGCGTCGACTGAACGACGCGTCTTAAGGTTCCACCTTAAACTCCGGCGCCGGGTCAGGTTCGAAATGCTGTTCCAGATACTCCGCGATCATCGCTTCGGTCATCTCCCCCACGGTGGCGCAGAAGTACCCGCGCGCCCAAAAATGCCGACCCCAGTGGCGCTTCTTCAGCGCCGGAAACTCCTCGAACAGCTTGCTCGCGCTGCGCCCCTTGATCCGATGCATGATCTCGCTCGGCGCCACGTCCGGCGGTGCCGACACGAGAATATGCACATGGTCCGCACTCACCACCCCTTTGAGAATGCGGATCCCGAACGCCTCGCAGGTCTGGCGCACCAGCTCGCGGACCCGCTGCCCGACATCGCCACGCAGCACTTTGTAGCGGTACTTAGTCACCCACACGAAGTGGTACTCGATCTTGAAGACGGTGTGACTACCGTACCGATAGTTCATCTGAAACCTCGGCGCGGGTTCAGGGTAAGTCCCCCAACCCTAACAGCCAGAGGGCTGTAGATGAAATCTGCCCGCCTGAAAGGCGGGGGGTTTGAACCTTACATATCGAAATCAAAGCTGTGGCAAACCCCGCTGAAGCCGTTCTTGATGTTGCCGAGGACGGTATTGACCCAGCGAAACATCGGCAAGTCCTTGGATTTGCCGTCCCGACGACGGTCGGCTGGTGGGTGCAGCCGATGTCGGTGACGCCGGCGACGCAGGCCAGGCCATCGGAGACGACGGTGCTGCTGGGGGCGAGGTTCGCGCTTGCTCGTGCGGCGATGGCGGCTCGGGAGAAGCCGGACACCGGGATGAAACAGGCGCGCATTGATCGTTGACCGAGACAGCGGCGATGAAGGGTACCTTGTTCTCAGAGCCCCTTCCCGCGGTGCCGCTGACGAGTTCAACGCCGAGGTAGGCGTCGTCGACCTGCACGGTTCCGCACAGCACCGTGGCGGCCTCGCGCTCGACCATCCATCTTGAGGTCTTTCCTACCCCACGGCCTGGAGCATCAGGCACAAGCTTCTGCAGGTCAAGCTCGAGCGCGACGCCGAGCTGCAACTGACCGGGGTGATCGAAATCGACGGCGTCTATTGGGGCGGGAGTGTCACCGCGAGACGCCCGGACGACGCTCGCCGACACGGCCCCCTTCGTCGCCGCGGTGGCCAAGAACCACGAGGGCCACCCGATCGCGCTACGCATGAGCGTGGTCGAGGGGTTCCGAAAGACCGAGCTGGCGGCATGGGCCGTCAAATTCATTCACCCCGACATATCGTCGTCAGCGACAGCCTCCGCCTGCTTTCGCGGTATCCCGGGGCATCGAGCACCAGGCCATGGTGACCGGCAGCGGCGCGGGCGGCGTCGAGGTGCCCGAGGGCAAGTGGGGTCACCACTATCCTCGGCAACGTGAAGACCGCGATGAATGGCACGTACCATTAGGCGAGCCCCCAACATCTGCCGCACTACCTCGCGGAGCTCTGCTACCGGTTCAATCGCAGCTTCGACCTATGCTGCCGCGCCTCGGCGTCGGCCGCGCGCAACCCGCCCGTGCCCTGTCGCCTGGTCAAGTTGACTGAGGCTCATTGGTAATCAGGACTAGCTATAGGAGCAGTCTATCAAGCAAATTAGAATTTGGTCTTGGACAAGGCTCTATCAGCGAGATAGATAATGGGTAAAATCAATGCTGCGAAACCAAGCCATATATGTTCTGCACATTGATGCGCGGTCACCACGGCCCTGGACGACGCCAGTTTCGGCGGGTGACATCCCTGGAAAATCCGACCTAGAGCGTTGAAATGCAGATAGAACTGGCGGAAAAGTACCAAGACACAGCCATAGGCCGCGAGGGACAAGAGGTAATCTCGCCCTGCGTGCAGTGCGGCCAATGTACTTTCGTCTGCCCCACATTCCGCCTGCTAGACGACGAGTGGGACGGACCCCGAGGACGCATCTATCTAATTCAGCATCTATTGGAGGGCAAGACGCCCAGCGCCGATTTGCTGCCACCCGCTTACACCATAACGACCCTGGAGGGAAAGACGCTCGCCGCCAACCTGCAGATGCATCTCGACCGCTGTCTCACATGTCGATCCTGCGAAGCCGCCTGCCCCGAGGGGGTGCGCTTCGGGCGTCTGCTCGACATCGGCCGTGAACTTGTCGAACGAGAGATGCCGCGCTCCCTCATGGAGCGTGCGTGGCGCCGAGCCTTGAATACGACACTCCCTCACCGCTCAAGATTCACTGCTGTGCTGCGCACAACCCAGGCTCTGCGCCGATTTCTGCCGGTTGGTCTGCGCGCGAGGATTCCCACAAGGCGCGCCGCTGGCCATTGGCCAAGCCAAAGCCATGCCCGGACCATGGTCGTTTGGGAGGGCTGCGTCCAGCCGACCCTAGCACCGGGAATCAATGCCGCGGCTGCACGAGTTCTCGACCGCTTCGGTATCCGTCTGATCCCGGCCGCTGACGGCTGCTGCGGGGCGCTCAGCCAACACATGAGCGCGATGAGAGATGCGCGCGCGCACATGCGACACAACATTGATTCACTCTGGCCGCTGTTTGAAGCGGGCGCCGAAACTCTCGTCTTGACCGCCAGCGGCTGCGGCGCGCATTTCCGGGACTACGGGCACCTGCTGCGCGACGATCCGAATTACAGTGAGAAAGCCCGGCGCATTTCCGAGCTGACCCGGGACATCGCCGAAGTGGTCTCCGAAGAGTGGCGAAATGAGGAGGGGCCAGCCCTTTCGGACCATCACAAGGGGCGGCGTATTGCCTACCAATCCTCCTGCAGCCTGCAGCACGCACAGCGGCTTAATGGCGTAGTTGAGGAACTGCTTAATCGTGCCGGATACAAGCTGGTGCGCGTCAGCTACCCATTCATGTGCTGCGGCTCGGCGGGCGCGTATTCCATCCTGCAGCGTGAACTCTCCGAATCGCTGCGCAAGAAAAAGCTCAACACCCTATTGTCGTGCCGCCCCCAAGGCATTGCGACGTCCAATATCGGCTGCCTAAACCATCTGGCAGAGGCCTCGCCGGTGCCGGTCAATCACTGGGTAGAATTGCTTGAGGACAGCTTTCTCCCCGCACAGATGTCCTGACGTCGTGAGAGCTATGATCGATTCTGGTGGATGACCCCGACCCGAGGCGCCGAGAGGCTTGGAAGGCGGCTCATCGTTGCTGAAAATGTGGCTGTTCAGACACGCAACAGCAACGAAGAGGTTTGCCATGGGCAACTTTACGAGCAAGCGTGCGGGCGGCGCAAGGCGGGTCGAGGAGCCGCAGCAATTCCCTCGGTGTACGCCCGGCATCGTTCGGGACCGGCGCGGACGCGTGAGGGGAGCGCTTGAGCATGGCATGCCTCTCGCCGGCGGGCGGCGCTGCTGAGACGGTTGGCGTTTGGTAACCCTCAAGAGCGGCTTCGAGCAAAGTCGTTCACGGCGCTCGGCTAAGAGGTGAGGTTCCCTCGGTTTTTCGTCTTCCAAGGGCAGGGGTTCATGCGACCTGTTGTTCTTCCTCCCGAGTGTTGATCCAGTCCTTAGGAAACCCCGCCGGGGACGTGTAACCGAGGGTGGAATGCAGACGCTTGCGGTTGTAGAACACCTCGATGTACGCGAAGGCGGTGGCCTTCATGGCGTCGCGGGTGGCGAAGCGCTCCCCGAAGACACGCTCGCTCTTGAAGCTGTTGAACCAGCTCTCGGTCGGGGCATTGTCCCGACAATTGCCCTTGCTGCTCATCGAGCAGACCATGCTTTACTCGTCCAGTTTGGCCTGGAAGGCATGGCTGGCGTACTGTCTCCCCCGATCGGAATGGTGGATCAGCCCCCGGGGCGGCTTGCGTCGAAACCAACCCATGGTCAGCGCGTCGCCGACGAGATCGGCCGTCATGCGCGGCTTCAGCGAGACCAGCCCACGACCTCGCGGTTGAACAGGCCCGGCACGATGGCCGAGTACAGCCAGCCTTCATCCGTCCACAGGTCGGTGATGTCGGCGCTCCGGACCTGGTTCGGGCCGCTCGGGGTGACGTCGCGCGCAGGCAGGTTGTCGGCCACCGGCAGGCCGTGTGTGGAGTCTCGGTCGTGGCCTTGTCGCGGCGCTTGTGGCGCCCCCGGATGCCGTGCTCACGCATCAGCCGCTCCACCCTGCCTTGCTCGCAGAGAAGCCCCGTGCGCGCAGCTCATGCACTATCCGCGGGCTGCCGTAAGCACCCTTGAGCTCGGCATGGATGGATCGGATCAGGGCCGGCATCTGCGCATCCGTCAGCCCACGGCGATCCGGTGCCGCCACACTGCCAGGCCCGGTCGCCGCCGACACTCACGTCGAGGACATCACACAGCGCGCTCAGGGCGAAGCCGTCGCGGTGCGCAGCGATCTAGGCGTACTTCACGGCGCATCCCGCGCGAAGTACGCCGTCGCTTCCTAAGAAACTCCGGCTGGCGGAGCGGGCTTGAGGGTGAAACCGAGCTGTTTGGCGCGACGCTCGAGGTTCTGCACCACCCGTTGGCGATGGCGTTCTTCGTAGTCGGACGCTCCCGGATCGCTGTAGTCCATACCATGGCGAAGCGTGTTGTAGAAAAGCACGGCGAGCTTGCGTGCGGTGGCTGTGACGGCCATGGCCTTGCCCACACGCATCGCCAGGCGACGATAGAAGGCGCCGAGCGCGCTGTCGGTCTTGCCGACGTTGACGGCCGCCAACCGCAGCAGGGCACTGGCGCGATTGTGCGAGCGGCGGGTGCGCGCCGAGAGTACCTTGCCGCCCGAGATCGTGTTGCCGGGCAAGAGGCACAGCCAGGAGGTGAAATGCTTTGCGGTCGGCCAGGCGGACGGGACGGTTGCGCATTCGCCGACGAGCTTGAGTGCCAGAGAGGGGCCGATGCCGTGGATCTGCGTCGGATCCACGCCGATGACGGCATGGAGGGCCTGGCGAACCTCGAAAGCGAGGGCATTGGACTGGCGGGTCTTGTGCCGGGGGGCGGGTAACGGATCCGCCGGCGGCTCGGGTGGTGCCAGTTGTGCGAGCGCCGTTTCGATGCGCTGATCACAGGCCATAACCCGTTCCTGACAGGCGTCATCGAGCTCCACCGCCTGCTCCAGGGCAAAGAGGTGCTCGGGTCGATAGTTGCCCTCCAGCGCCTGAGCAATGGTCTCGACCGACGCCTTGCAGCGCCCGTCGCGATAGCTCGCGAGCACCTGCGGATCCCGTGTCCCGTCAAGAATCGCACGGATGATGCGCATCCCGGTCTTGCCGGTGATGTCGGAGACGACGTGGTGCAGTTGCAGATTCATCTGCGTCGGCGCTTTCTGCATGTGCTGGATATGGGAGGCCGCACAGTCGAGCAGACGCTCGCGCCGGCGCAGGTCGGCGCGCAAGGCGCGATGTCGCCGGGGGGATGAAAGCTGCCGCGCAGCAGGCCATAGGCATGCAGTTGTTGCAGCCACCGGGCGTCGTTGACGTCGGTCTTGCGCCCCGGCACAGGCTTGACGTCGCGGGCATTGGCGACGACCACGCGAATCCCGCGTGCCTCGAGGATTTCGTGGAGAGCAATCCAGTACACCCCCGTCGACGCCATGGCGACCGTCGCGATCCGGCAGGCGACCAGCCAGTCCGCGAGGCGATGCAGATCGCCGGTGAAGCTCCGGAATCGGAAAATCGCGTGTCGCTCTTGAATCCGTCCGGGGGCTCCTGCGGCCGGACGGACTCGCTCCTTGGCGACGACCTGTTTTGGCCCCGGTTCGCCCCGCTCCGGGCCGTGCTGCGCCACGACGTGCGCCAGAAGGGCGCGGTCGGGCTGCGCACGGCCCTGCGACGAATAATGGGATGGTCCGCCCCGTTCCTCCAACGAGCCCTGAGCGGGCACAATGAGCGATGTGTTTGACGCATCGTCAACCGAGGTAGCGGAGCAGACCAATGGCAGAGTGCAGCAAAGAGCCCGTTGTCACGATCGGCATCGACCTGGCCAAGAACAGCGTGCATGTGTACGGCGTGGATGCGCAGGGTCGACAGGTCATCAGCAAGAAAGTGACGCGCGGGAAGTTGAGCGCCTTCATGGTGAATCTGCCGGCTTGCCTGGTGGCGATGGAGGCGTGCGGGAGCGCGCACCATTGGGCGCGGGTATTTCGCGAGGTTGGCCATGAAGTGCGCTTGATTGCCCCACAGTTCGTCAAGCCGTACGTGAAATCCAACAAAAACGACGCGGTGGACGCCAAGGCGATCTGCGAGGCGGTGCAGCGTCCGAACATGCGCTTTGTGGCGGTCAAAAGCGTCGAGCAGCAGGACATTCAAGCGATCCATCGCATGCGCAGCCTGAGCGTTGAGCGGCGAACCGCCCAGATCAACCAGGTGCGCGGTCTGCTGCTGGAATACGGCGTGGAGATTCCCAAAGGGCGCACGGCCGTGATGCGGCGTATCCCCGAGAGTCTCGAGGACGCCGAGAACGGCTTGAGTGAGCGATTCCGGGCGGAGTTGAGCGAGCTCGCCGAGGAGTTGCGTCACCTCGATGAGCGGGTGAGGCATGATGACGCACGGATTCAGGCCATTGCGCAACATGATCCGACGGCGCAACGGCTGATGACGATTCCCGGTTTGGGCGCTCAGGCGGCCACCGCCCTGCTGGCCGCCGCGGGAGAGAACCCGCAGGTGTTCGGCAATGGCCGTGCTCTCGCCGCCTGGATCGGGCTGGTGCCGCGCCGGCACTCCACCGGCGGACGCGAGCGCCTGCCGGGCATCGGCAAGCGCGGCGATGTTTATCTGCGCAACCTCCTCATCCGTGGAGCGCGCGCCGTCCTGCGCCGGGTCGAGTCCAAGGAGGACCCCGTCAGCCGCTGGGCGGCAACCCTGAAGGGCGTCGCCAAACCAATGTCGCCATCGTCGCCTTGGCCAACAAGATTGCCCGCGTCGCCGATGCCGTGATGACGACGGGCCACGCCTACGATCCCGCCAAGGGGAGCCCGGCACACGGCTGATTCCGACCCGGGTCGCGCCGTCCTGTCGACCGGCCGGCAACAAGACACGCGGGAGAAACCGAGCATAGGTCACCACAAGTTGCGAAGAGTGAACCTGACAGTGATGGCATGAAAGGCCTGTCCTGCATTCCCGAAAACCTGTTCAAGCCATGAGTCGGCGTTTGCCGAGACTGAACGAATGATGAGGACGGGGATGCGCGCGGATTCCATCAGGGCACGGGGGCCGGCAACGGTCACTCACAACGATGTCGGATATATGGCTGCAACAACGCCTTCAGCAACACGATGGGTTCCTCTTGCATCGCGGGGCGGACCATATATGGCTTGACGGCGTGTCCGATGCGCTTTGCATACCGCCTTCGCGGCTTCGCGACTACGTCCGCTTCGCCACTGCGGCGGCACGCACGCGCCGACGCCTACCGGGGGCCGCTCGGCCTCGCTCCGCTCTCCTTGCCTCGCGGAGGTGCGCACCGCCTCGGCATCGCACTCCGGCAGGACGGCAACAACATGGAATTGTGCACCGACGTCAATCCCAGCCGCACGGGGATTGACGGTGGACAGCGGTTCGGCGCGACGGCTCTTCTTGGACGGGATCGGCTTCATGACATGGCCCTCGACAGTAGAACAGGATCGAGAGCAGAGACAGCGAGATCAATCACCTTCCTATTCGGGATCGCCAAACGGCGTCACCACACGCAGACTCGCAACGGTCCCCGGGCCACGTTTTTTTACGGGGTCAACGCCACCAAAAAGCAGACGGCCTCGGCCCTCGAAGGCGACCCAAGTCTATGCCGAAAGGAGTTTGTGCGCCTACAGGAGCGGGGCGCGCCCAGAGGAGGTTTTTTTTAGATCTCCACCTCGCGCTTGAGCCGCGCGTTCTCCGCGCGCAGACGCGACAGTTCCATCGCCTCCGGCGTCACTTTCGCTGCGCCCACGCCGTTGAGCGTGCCGACGTCGAACGCCTTCACCCGGGTGCGCAGGGTCTGCTCGACCAGACCCATCTCCTTGGCCACCGCGCTCACGCGCTTGCCGTCCTTCACCCGCTTCACCGCCTGTTCCTTGAACTCGGCGGTGAATGCTTGCTTGGGAATCTTCTGCATCATCGTCTCCAGTGTGACAGACAGTCTACGTCACCCTTGGAAGACTCAATTTCGGGGGAACCTCACTAATGTGACAACGCAGAACTAAGCTATCACAGTAATACGCCGCGTAGAACCGGAATAACCCGTCCGCCCACGCTGACCTCACGCTCATCCCCTCGCCTGAGCGCCCGCAGCAACACCAGCGACGGACGGAGGACTTCGTGACCTTGTTCGATGCGCAGCGAGAGATTATCGCGGCCAAACACGTTATGCGCGAGAAGGTAGGCGCCTAGGAAAGATGCACCGTTGCCCGTCGCCGGATCCTCCCGAATGCCGTGCGCTTCGAAGAAAAAGCGCACAGAGAGATCGTTGTCCTGCTGATGCGTCTGGTGGCAATATAGGTAAACAAGCGGAGGGAAACCCTGAGCGGCCAACGGCGCATAGGCGGCGAGGTCCAGCCGGCAGCGCCGGAGGGCGTCGAGATCACGCAGCGGCACGATCATCGCCGATATCCCGGCAGTGGCCTGTTGGATGGGGCTGTTGTCAGCAATGTCAGTCGCCGCGAGTCCTAAGGCAGCTGCCATGGGTTCGCGGGGACAGAACGCACCGAGTTTTGCCGGCGGCGCCCGGAACCAGGACACGTCTCCGAGCCCGGCGCTACTTTCGAAGGCGACAGCAACCTGCCCCACTGCCAGATTAAGCAACAGGGGCCCGTCCGAATGCCGGTCCACGTATTGGCGGAGCACCCAGGCTGTACCCAGAATGGGGTGTCCGGCGAAGGACAGTTCGCGGGCCGGCGTAAAGATGCGCACAGGATAGCTTCCATCCTCAGCAAGCGCAGGCGCGACGAACGTGGTTTCGGAGAAATTCATTTCTGCCGCAACCTGTTGCATCGTTTCATCAGATAGGCTGTCGCCAATCACCACCGCCAACTGGTTGCCCGCATAGGGCCGCTCGGCGAAAACATCGACGATGTACAAAGGGTTTGTCATTGTTGTGCGCGTCTATTTGCGTGGACAGGAGGATCTTCTAGCCGCAACCATATTCTTGTATAGCTCCAGCAGGATAGGAGGGAAATCATGCATGCGCCGAACCGCAACCGATGACAAGCTGGCGCAGCCTGAAAGTTCGGGCGGAACCGTTCTATCACTGAATCATCGGCCGATAACAAGTTACCCTGGATTCTGCACCTCTTTGAGCGGCCACCGTCCGCGGATCAGAACACTCCATCAGGTCATCCCAAAATGAGCCCCGATTGATGCGATTGCCAGGCGGCCTGGCGCAGCGGTCATCAGTTTTCCGCCAACTGTCACTCCACCAAGGTTGCTCTGTATACCAAAGTTTCTTTGCTTGGAAAATCCAGACTACGAAAGAACGCTCAAGCCGCCGCAGTAGCCCGAGCTTTCCATTTCAACATACCTCCCAATAATTCTTGCCGCAACGCCAGCCAAACAGCTCATCAGGTGTATCAATTTGCTTCGCAGTTATCACGAAGTTGAAGACCGTTTCCGTATTCTCGACTACGTTGATTCGCATCCCCTCGGGCACATTCACCCCCTCAGACCTGAGCGTCCCGTAGGGATCAGATAGAAGCTGCTGCTTGAAGGCCGGATCACTCCAGCATCTGGCGCTGATCTGTGACAATAATTTCTCTTGATCAGTCATTGCTTGTTCCATCAGTTAATGCTCAGGCGATATACTTGAGCATTCATACCCAGTCTGCCGGTTGGATCAGGATCCCCCATTTCGGGAGTTCCGGGTTTTGCTTTAAGCGAATGTCGATGCCCTGCATGGCGACCTTGGACAGGAGATCCCTTTGTCGAAGGCATGCCGAGAGTAACATCTCAAAAGGTGATTAGCGTCGTGCCTCAGCCGGCGATTGTCGAGCCGGCGGGCTCACGGATTGAGCCACCCCTCGGCGCACACAACGGGCATCTCCACCCGCAGCGAGGCCAACGGCGATGCCGCAGAACCCGATTCAATTCCAGCCGGGCATGTCCCTGGACGATTTATTCGCACGCTACGGCACCGAAGCCCAGTGCGCGGCGGCCCTGGAGGCGTCGCGGTGGCCGCTGCGCTTCGTCTGTCCGCACTGCGGAGCCACGGCACACAGCCTGTTCCAGGCCGACGGGCGGGAGTACTGGCAGTGTGCACAGTGCCGGGTCCAGACCTCGCTGACGTGCGGGACGCTGTTCGAGAACTCCAAGCTGGCGTTGGCAAAATGGTTTCAAGCCATGTACCTGGTGCCGCAGAACAAGAACAACCTCTCGGCACTGTCGCTCAAACGGCATCTCGGCGTATGCTACCGCACTGCCTGGCGGCTCAAGCACAAACTCCTCGAAGCCATGGCCGAGCGCGAGTCCGGCCGACTTCTCACCGGCGTGGTCGTGGCCGACGATGCCGTCGTCGGAGGCAAGCGCCGCGGCGGCAAACGCGGACGCGGTGCCGAAGGCAAGGCCGTGTTCATCGCCGCGGTGGAAGTCGACGACGACGGTCATCCCCAACATGTGCGCTTCGACCCGCTCCCCGATCTGAAGGGCGACACGCTGCGCGCGTGGGTGCGCAAGGCGCTGGATCCCGACACGCACCTCGTCACCGACGCCTTCGCGAGCCTCGTTGCGCCGGGGCGCACGTCGCCGCCTACGGGGCGATCGTGGTCAGCCCGCGCCAATCCAGCGAGATCGCTGCGTTCCGTTGGGTCAATACCGTCATCTCCAACCTCAAGACCGCGATCCGGGGCACCGATCACCATGTCAATGTCCACAAGTACTTGGCGCGCGACCTCGCCGAGGCGCAGTATCGCCTCAATCGCCGCCTCGATCTGCCATCGCTGGTCGGGCGACTCCTCCATGCCGGCGTCCGAACCGCGCCCAGCCCCGAGAAATGGCTGCGCCAGGGCGCCGTCCGCACGGCGTGAAATGATCTCGCTGAGGAACGACGCTAATCACCTCTCAAAAAATCGCGGCAATAATATCATTCTTCTGAAAACATCAATAAACGTATCGCCATGAGATTGACCCTGCCCCTTCGGCTGCACTTTAGCATGTCCAACCGGATTCAACTCCCCGCAATCCCCGACGTGGAGCACAGTCCGTAGGTCGAGCTGCTGGTGATGTCGATCGAAGCGCTGGCGCAGGAGGTCCGGTGACACGCGGAAACGATTGGGCAGCCTCGCACCGAGACCGCGGTGCTTAATAAAGAGAGCAGAACAAGACGACCTTCAAACCGAGGGGGAATGGGACAGGAGACGACGCCCGACGCGCCAGCGCCAGGGGCGGCAGGAGCCGAAGACGAGGGTCCCCGAAAGTCTCGGCCCGAACAGGCGTATCCTCCAAGGGACGGCCGATCAAGGCGGCGGTGAGAGTCCGGGACGTGGCCGCCGTGCACTGCAAATCGACGTGGAGCTTGGGGCACAGAGCAGTCGCGCTGTTCGAGCATTGGCAGGGTCTCAGTGCCGCCGATCGCGGCATCCCGGCGAGTCCGACGCTCGTCGTGTCCGATAACCCGGCGGAACTCGACGTCAGCCTGCATCCAGCGCAGCGGACTGGCTATGAGCCGCCGGGTCAACGCCGCTGGATCCCGCTCAACAGCGCAGGCGCTAGATCCAATTCGTCTCGATTGGCCTCTTCGGGGGAGATAAGAGTCCATGATCGAGCCGTAGTTCATTGGCTGGACGAGAACCTGCCGACCCTTAAGGAACCGCTGATCAATGGCCATATCCCGCAGGAGCGTACCGGGGGTTCGCCGCATCAACACTTAACGTGGCTTATCGGCGCAAGCCGCGCCCCTTTCAGACACATTAAGTGTTGCATGGGTGGCTTGACCTCGACCGGCGGCGCAGGCCGGGCGCACCTCGGGTGCGTCAGGCCAACAACGCAGGTTTTGCCAGAACCAAGTTGGCCAGCCCGAACAGCACCTTGAGCTGCGCGCGGTTCTTGGCCAGGCCCTTGTAGCGGACCTTGCGATGACGAAACAGGTTCTTGATCACGTGAAACGGATGTTCGACGCGGGCGC
>NZ_FNNZ01000065.1 GCF_900106925.1 Thiocapsa roseopersicina | reverse complement strand
GCCCACACCCCGGCCGCGCGAGACCGGGGGAGCGCTTCGCCGACCCCTATCACGCAACTTGATCGCGAAACCATCAAAATCGCTGACCGCACTCACGCAACGTCGGGGATCACTACTTCGAGGTCCACACCGAGGCCAACTTCCGTGACCTGGACGTCGCCGCCGGCGGCCCGGTGGTGCGGGAGATCTCCGGCGTATTCGACCTCTTCTGGAACGGCGACTGGTCCGTGCCCATCAGCGCCCTCGTGGATCGGCCCGCCACCCCAGCGGATCTGGAGGAGGCCCGGACGACCCTGCGCGAGCTCATCGCGGCAGACAACTATCCCTATCCGATCAATCAGGACGCCGCCGAGTTCAAGTCGATACTCAAGCACGAGATCGACAAGTTCGTCTGGGCGCCGGGGCACCTTGTCTGGGCGGACCCGGCCGAGATCGCCGCGACCGGCCGCACCACCCGAATGCCCGAGTTGCTCTACCGGCGCGTGGGGCGGCTCGACACCGAGCTGCTGATCGAATCGCCCTATTTCGTCCCACGGGATCGGGCGATCGACAGGTTTAAGGAACTGCGCGAGCAGGGTGTGCGCGTCCGGGTCCTGACCAATTCTTTGGCCTCGAACGACGTGCTGGCCGCCCACGGGGGGTACGCGGATCGCCGCAAGCAAGTGCTCCGCAGCGGCGTCGAGCTCTACGAGCTGCGCGCGGACGCCGGGGTGATCAGGAAGCGGATCGCCTTCTTCGGCGCCAAGGCGGCACTGCACGCCAAGGTGCTCGTCTTCGACCGCCAGGACGTCTTCATCGGCAGCCTCAACCTCGATCCCAGGTCATCCGACATCAACACCGAGGCGGGGCTTTACGTGGAGAGTCCGGAGCTGGCCGCCCAAGTGGTCACCTGGATGGACGAGGGGGTGTTGCCCGAGAACAGCTACCGGGTGCGGTTGGACGAGGACGGGACGGTGTCCTGGGTGACCCGGGACAACGGGCGTGAAGTGGTCTACCACCGGGATCCCGAGAGTACCGCCTGGCAGCGCTTCACGGCCGGCTTCATCGGGCTCCTGCCCGTCGAGGATCAGCTCTGATCCCACCGGTGCCTTTCCAGACAGGTCTTCCGCCATGCACCCGAGGCGACGTTTCAACCCCCTGCTCGTTGCGCTGCTGCTCCTGTTCTGCGCCGGCTGCGCGGGACCGCTTCCGGGGAAGGCCGTCGAAGAGGCGACCATCTACCCGTCTTACGGCTACCGTCGCGGCGAGCAGTGGGCGATCCCGCTGCGCATCTGGGTCCATGAGCCGCGCACGGTGACCCAGACGGCCTTCACCGGTTTGGCCGCCACGGCCGGGAGCCGGCCGGCCCCGGAGATCGCGCGGTTTCGCGACCGCCTCTCCGATCTGGTTGCGGACGACGAGTCGCGCGAGCAGGTCGCGTTCGTGTTCGACCAGGATCCTCGGCAAGAGACCTTCACGCTGCGGGAAGCCGACGGGACACCCAAGCGCAGCGACCTGAACGGCCTGATCCTCGGCGAGTTGGTGCTCACCGCGGCCCGCGCCGGGGAGATCCTGAAGGCGCAGGGTTCCAACCACGGCTGGCTGCAGCTGCATGTCGTGTCGGCAGGCCACCGGGGAAGCGCGCGGGTGCGGCTGATCGAGCCCCGCGGACTGTCGCTGATCTCCGATATCGACGACACCATCAAGGTCACCGACATCCCCGCGGGTCACGCGGTGGTGATCGAGAACACCTTCTACCGTCCATTCGTCGCCGCTCCCGGAATGGCGGAGCGGTACCGCGGGCTCGGCGACGAAACGGCGTTTCACTACGTCTCCGGCGGACCCTGGCAGCTCTATCGCCCGCTGGCGCAGTTCATCGCCGCCGCGGGGTATCCGGAAGGTTCCTTCCACATGAAGAGCGTGCGCAAGAACCTGCTTACGCCGGGTTCGTGGCAGGATCTTGCCAGGCTGGCCGGGGGCGAGGCCACGACGGAGCAAAAGCTCGGTCAGATCAGCGACATCATCGGCCACTTTCCGCAGCGCGGCTTCATCCTCGTCGGGGATTCGGGAGAGCACGACCCGGAGATCTACCGGGAGATCCGTGAGCGCTTCCCCCGGCAGATCGAGGCGGTCTGGATCCGGGACCTGGTCAATGATCGCGAGCGCCGTCCCGAACGCTTACAAGGGATGCAGATCATCGACGTCCAATGAATCCGCCGCGAGATCCTCCTCGACCATCCGCAACACGGCTTCGAGCAATGCCTCGCGCGGAAAGTCGTTATGGTCGACCAGGGTTGAGCCGAGCAACCCATGCGAACGGGCGATCGGCACCGCCAGTGCCCAATGGTCGGCATTGAGGTAGCCCATCAGCGCGCTGCCGGGGATCACTTGGTCGTAGAACAGCACTTGACTGTCGTTGCGGGCATCCACCCGGCTCAGTTTCCGGTAGCTGGACTTGAGCGCCGAGGAGATACGCTCGGGTTGCGGAAAGGTCACCAGCGAGTAATACGGCAATTCCGAGGGCAGCGCATGTTGTGCCAGCCACGCCTGGCGGGTTCCCGGACGCAGGCTCTCGACCGCGCCGCCGTCGCCGGGCGGGCAGCGCGCACCGGGCCAGTGTCGCAGCAAGGCCAGCTGTGACTGATCGGCGTTGTTTGCCAACGGCGAGCCGCCGACCGCGCCCGCGACGCTGACGACCGCGGCCACCCGCGTGCGGATCTCCGGGTAGGACACCAGCGCCTCGAGGATGTCCGGTGCTCCCTTGGAGTAGCCGATCAGCACCAAACGCGGCGCTTCGCTCCCCGGCGCCATCCGCATGATGGCGTCGCGGATCTGGCGCGCGTTGTGGGCACTGCTCGACAACCCGTCCACCTGCAGGGTGATCTGGTCATAGCCGAATCGGCGAACGTGCACGGCGCCGCTGTGCTTGAGGTCGAGCCAGTCGGAGAAGCAGTCCCACCCGACACCGGGCACCACGGCAGCGACCAGTCGGAGTCTGGATGGCCCGAGCGTCACCGGCAAACCAGTCCCCGCCGGCTCGGCTCCGACGCGGGCGAGCGCCTCGTTGCAGGGCCTGTCATCGGGCAATGCGGTTCCACGCTTCGCCAAAACCGCGCAGAAGATTTCCCGAAAGCGTCCCCGTTTGTCCTGAACGCCCGCTTGGGAAGCCGGCATCAGGACAAGCGGCGGGGTCTCGGTCGAATAGGGTATGAGCGGCGGTGTCGAGCAGCCGCTCAGGATGATGGCCGACAGCAGCAAAAGCAGGGGGATCAGGGCGTCTCCGTGCGCCCGGCACAAGCATCGCCGCTCGTCGCGAGAGATTTCCCCGGTCCGTTGTAGATGGTGACCATAGGACATTGGCGTTTCCCTGTGGAGGGGACACGGCGGCGTTTTCGAACCGGTCTCCAACCGAACAACACGCCGTGGGGAGAACGGTGCACGATGCCGCATGATTAGTCTTGATCGACCTCGTCGGCGGCGCGGTGGTCCCGACGCCCATCCCCGACCTTGCCTTCGCTCAGCAGCTTGTAGGCCACGTAGTACTTGTAGATGTTGCGCACGTAGACGACCGGCTCGCGGCTCACCACCTTGG
>NZ_FNNZ01000055.1 GCF_900106925.1 Thiocapsa roseopersicina | reverse complement strand
CTTTGGGCGTCCGCAGCGCGCACCGATCGCATCGTCGGATCGCACCCATACGCACTCAGCAAAGGGATTGACTGGGCCGCAGGAGCCGGCCGCGGCAACGCATCCGGCATCGAGATCGGCAAGCGCGCCGATTGCCTCCTCATCCCCGTGCGCGACATCCGCACCGATGCCGTGCGCGCCGTTCAGGCGATCAATCCCGCAGGCGTCAAACAGAGCTTTGGGCCGATCAGGGGCAACGCATTCATCTGCGGCAACACGCTCGGCAAACGCGCCCCGTGGTTCGTTGTCGAGGGATGGGCCGATGCCGTTTCGATCGTCTTCCATGCCCACAAGGGCAACGCTGCGGCTTTCGCCTGCATGGGGCACCACTTCGACATCGTCGCGCAGACGGTAGCCGAGCACTTCGCGCCGAGTCGCTTGGTTGTGCTGGAGGATGCGGCATGACCGAGATCATCCGAGCACAACTCACGCGCGGGCCGAACGGGGAAAAGGATCCCAATGACTTTGCCCGGTCGGGGAATGTTCACCTCCTCAACGACGCGATCGCCGAGCAGGCGAAAGCCGCAGAGCCCGCGCCGCCCCGCTTTCACCTGATGACGCCGGACGAGCTGGCGAGCCGCCCGGCCGCGCAGTACCGCATCAAGCGAGTCCTGCCCGCCGAGGGGATCGCGGTCATCTACGGGCCGCCGAAGTCCGGCAAGACATTCATCGTCTTGGACGCCGCCGCCGCGATCACCGAGGGGCGCGAGTGGTTCGGGTACCGCACCCGACCCTGTCCCATCGTCTACGTCGGACTTGAGGGCGAAGGCGGACTGTCGCAGCGTTGGCAGGCTTACCGGCTGGTGAAGGGCGATACAGGAAAGGACCGGCTCAAGTTCGTGACCGCGCAGCTTTCGTTGCTGCTGGCCGACGACATCACCGATCTTGCGAACGCGATCAAGGCCGCGAGAGCAGACGCGGGAATCGTGGTTATCGACACGCTCAACGCCGCATCACCGGGCGCCGATGAGAATTCCAGCGTCGATATGGGCCGCATCATCGCCGCCGCCAAGAGGCTTCAGGCGACTCTAGGCGGTCTCGTCCTGCTGGTGCATCACGCCGGCAAGGAGCTGTCACGCGGTCTACGCGGGCATTCAAGCCTCAGCGGTGCCGTCGACGCGATCTTAGAAGTGAGTCGCGACAACAACGACAACCGCGAGTGGGCGGTGACCCGCGCAAAGGACGGGCCGGAGAGCGAGCCGCGACCATTCCGGCTGGGCGTGGTCGAACTTGGCACTGACGAAGACGGCGACCCGATCACCTCGTGCATTGTCGAGCCGGTCGAGGCGAGGCCCCAGGGAAAGAAGCCTTCCAGGTCGGAAGCTAGGGCTCTGGCCGCCATGCGCGAGGTCATGAGCCAGTCAAAGCGGTGTCCGCCGCGGTCCTGTTGGGACGCTCCGAAGCCGCCGAGGACCGGACAAATCGCTTGTCCGCTGGCCGACTTGAGAGCGCACGTCAAGCGCACCGGCGGACTGTCGGAATCGGACAACCCGGACAGCAACGAGCGTGCGCTAAGGAGGGCGATAAAGGGCTTGCAAGATGCCGCAATCATTGAGGTCTTCGACGACTGGGCATGGTTGACGGACAAAGCGGACAAGGGCGGACAATCATGAAAATGTCCGCCACCGAAGACCGAAAAGAGGCGGACGGACACGGACAACACCCTATGGGGTTGTCCGGGTTGTCCGCCCCCCGGATCGGGAGCCTGTTTTCGGCTCGCCTCACCTCCTCTTGGCAGGTTCAAGGAGGTCGCCCGTGAGCATCAATCTCCGACCCTACCAAGACACGATGCTCGGCGATGTCCGCCAAGCCTACGCCGCCGGCCGCCGCTCGCCGCTCTTGGTCGCTCCGACCGGATCGGGCAAAACTGTCTGCTTCAGCTACATCGCCGCCAACGCAGCAGCCAAGGGCAACCGCGTCTTGATTCTGGTGCATCGCGCCGAGCTTCTACGGCAGACATCCGAAACGCTCACGGCCTTCGAGGTCCCGCATGGACTCATCGCCTCAGGGGTTCCCGAGACGGATGAAGCCGTTCAAGTCGCCAGTGTGCAGACGCTGGTGCGCCGCCTCAGCAGAATGAAGTGGGCGCCGACCTTGATCGTGGTGGACGAGGCCCACCATGCAACAGCCACTACGGGCCACGGACAGGTCTTGAAGCACTTCGCCGATGCTCGCGTACTCGGCGTGACGGCGACACCGGAAAGGCTCGACGGCCAGGGGCTCGGGATCGAGGCCGGCGGCTTCTTTGACGAGTTGGTCATGGGGCCGACTGTCTCGGAGCTGGTGGAGCTTGGGCACCTGTCTCGACCTGTCGTCTTCGCCCCGCCCGGCGCCGTCGACCTGTCGGGGATCAAGACGGTTGCGGGCGATTACAGCAAGGGCGATCTCGCCGCGGCGATGGACAAGCCCGTCATCACCGGGTCGGCAGTCACGCACTATCGAAAGCACTGTGACGGCGCCCCCGCGATTGCCTTCTGTGCGTCGGTGAAGCACGCCGAGCATGTGGCCGAAGCCTTCCGCGCCGCCGGATACAGCGCCGCTTCGATCGACGGGACGCTTGACGCCGACACTCGGGCGCAACGCATTGCGGATCTCGGATCGGGCGCGCTCCACGTGCTCACGAGCTGCGAAATCGTGTCAGAAGGAACGGACATCCCGCGCGTCTCGGCGGCGATTTTGCTTCGGCCGACGCAGAGCTTGGGACTCTATCTGCAACAAGTCGGACGCGCCTTGAGGCCCTTCCCCGGCAAGGAGCGCGCCGTCATCCTCGATCACGTCTCAAATTGCCACCGTCACGGTCTTCCCGATGACGACAGGCAGTGGTCGCTCGACTCGAAACCACGTCGGCAGCGCAAACAGGACGACGACGCCGATCCGGTCAAGCAATGCTCAGAGTGTTTTGCCGTTCACAAGCCGGCGCCCATCTGCCCGAGCTGCGGGTACGTCTACCCCGTGAAGGCGCGCGAGATCGAACAAGTCGACGGATCTCTTGAGGAGGTCAAGCGGATTGCCAGGGAGAAGGCGAAGCAGGAGCAGTCCAAGGCGCAGACCTTGGAAGACCTTCAGCGGATCGCCGCAGCGCGGGGATACAAGCCAGCATGGGCTGAGCACGTCTACAAGGCAAGGCAATCCCGCCAAGAGCAATGGAGGGCATCCAGATGAGCGAGAAGAGCATCCAAAATTCGGTCATGCTCGCCGCCTCCCAATCCGGGATGACGGTATGGCGCAACAACACCGGGCAAGCCTGGACCGGCGACGCGACCCGCCTCAAGGACGGCTCAATCCTGATCCGCAATCCGCGGCCATTGCACGCCGGGCTGTGCAAGGGATCCTCCGACCTGATCGGCATCCGCCCGGTTGTGGTCACTGCCGAAATGCTCGGGCAGACCATTGCCCAATTCGCCGCCGTGGAGGTCAAGACGCCGAAAGGCAAGCTCAGTGAACAACAAGCGAAGTTTCTCAGCTTCGTCGAATCCAAGGGAGGTCTCGCCCTCGTCGCGCGATCGGCCGACGACATCTTGACCGTCGCCTAGACATCCACATCCGCGCCACGGACGGCGCACCAACCAAAGGACCACACCAAATGACCCCCGAGCGAAAAGCCGCCCTAACAATTGCAAACGGCATTCTCAAAATCGGCATCGAGGCGACCGGCATCTACGCCGACGCGCGCTCGGTCACCGAGACGATTGCCGACCTGGAGGCGAGCCGCGCCGAATTGATCGGCCAAGCGACCGCCCTACTTCCGAAGATCGCCGCAAGACGCGCGACGCTGGCGGCTGCGATCGAGGACGCGGGACCGGGCGCCGAATGCTTGAGGTTGCTCACCAATTCGCTTGCCACACTCGACAACGCGATGACTGCCCTGTTGGCGGTCTCGGAAGGGGCCGAAGCATGAGCACACTCCAACGCCACTACTCAGCCCTCGAACATTCTCGAACCTTGCAACGCATCGCCTACGTCATCGACGAGGTCCCGGTCTCGCTGGATACCGAGGCGCGAGCCAAGGCCGCGATCTTGGCGACCGTGACGCCCGTTCTCCGAGACATCGACGACGGTCGCCTGTCGGGATCACCGGCAGCAGAGGCTCGGCTATCGGCCCTGATCGGCGTTGCCCTGTCGATCATCGCCGCGGGACCCCGCCCATCCTGACGCACCAGCCGATGCGACACCCTGAATCGACGGGGCTACCGCATCGCCAGCGTGCGTTTAGCCCAAGTTTTTGCTGCATAAAGCCGCGTTTCGCGCTTGCCCGCGGGATGCGTCGTGAGGGGGTAATGAGCCGAGCGAACATCCAACTCACGACAGGACCATCACGATGGACCCCTTCCAGAAAGCAGCAGACCGCGTAACCGCCGCACAGCAGGCACTCGACGAAGCCCTCGCCGCCGGGACCGACACCACCGCGGCCCGCGAGGCGTTGCAGCTCGCCACCGAAGAGGTCGCTCGCATCGGCAGCGAGCTTGCCCGGCAACGCGATGAAGACATGGGCACTTTTCTCGCCGAGATCGAAGCCGCGGGCGCCGAGATGGCAGCGCAGACCGCCGCCGCGATCAATGCCCGCATGGTCGAGCTGGCAACGATTCCGGCACCGACCGTCGTCATGGATCCAGGCATGGCCGCGAGAGCCGTCAAAGCCGAGCGTGAAGCCGCAGCAGCGGCAGCCAAGGACAAGGCCCACCGGGACCGCATCGACGACCTGAAACGGCGGCTCGCGGCCTTGGAGGCTGAACGCGCGACGATTGCAGCGAATCGCAAGCCGGGAGGCCGTTGGGATAGCGAAGACGCCCGGAAATTGGCGCTGCTCGCAGCGGATCATGAAGGAGTGTCGAGAATCGTCGCCGCCGAGGCGAAGGTCGAGATCCCGACCGCCGGCACCGGCTATGACCACGGCGCCGAGTGGGCCGGATCGGTGAACGCCGCGAAGGCAGCAGCCTTGCTCGAACTTTGTCGAACCCTGGAAGCGAGGTTGCTGGAAGTCGCGACCCAAGCCAAGGCCGCGGCTCCGAACGGCGATCTCCGAATGCGCTACGTCCCTTCGCCGCAGCTTGCGCGCGTTGTGGCAATGGGGGTTGTGTGATGGCCGCGCCCGCACCAGCAGGACGGACACCCAACCCCGCTGGAAGGATCCGGCGGAAGCTCGCGAGAGAGGCTGAGGGACTGGCCGATACCATGCTGAGAATGGCCAAGCTCGGCGACGTGGGCGCCCTCGCATGGTGTCTGAGCCGGGTTGTCCCCGAGGCTCAGCCGACCCCGCCAAAGGCTCAGGAACCGACCACAGAGGCATGACCGATGGACTTGTTCGAGTGTCCGCGATGGCCCGGAGGATTGCGCCTTACCGAAGCGACGTGCAGCCGAAACTATCAGCGATCGAAGCGAGCCGAGCCGTGGGATTCGACCTTTGTCTGTCGGGGTTGCGAGATCGGCGCCGGTTGCTCAGGTGAAGAGGTCCAGGCCACGCCGGCGACAAAGCACAACACGTGCAGCCTCTGCGGGAAATGGAGCTCCCGCATGTTATGGAACGCAATCTGCGTCTCTTGCTACAACCGTTTGAGGGAAGTTCGCGTCGGTCGGGATCGCCGAGGTAGCGACCCGGCAGCCCCCGGCAAGCGGTATTCGGGCTTTCGTTGCTTTGTCGTTGAACTGGAGGCAGTCCATGCACATGACCATTCTGGCGGAAACCAAGGAGCAGGCACTCGAGGTTGCCCGAGCGATGTCGAAAACCGAACCGCGGGCAGTTTATGACACGGGGCCAGCGTCGGCCGCGGACATCGCTCGCGTCATGGACCTGATGAGACCTTTAAGCCAAGCCCTCGCCGCGATCGCCGGCACCGATCGTCGCAACCGGCCGACGATGTAGCGGATCAGGCCGGGCCGGTGACTGCCACGTAAACCTTGAGAGTCGCCGTTCCCGGTTTGCGCGGCACCCGGCCGAAGACATTGCCACCGCCGACACCTCGCAGGAACTCCAAGTGGACTGCGAGGTGCCCGCCCGCGTCGGGATAGTCGCCAACGTCGTCGGGGACCGTCTCATCCGGCCAGAAGACATATTCCAGCCCTTCCCGGCTCAGCGCCTGAATCAAGATCGTTGCCGCATCGCCGATTTGCTGATATTCAGGACCGAGGCGAATGATCGAGGTCTTCATGCCGAGGCCGATTGCGCTCTATTGGCCCTCGCGATGATGTTTCTCAGCCGTAGATCCCGCGCGTTGATCTCAGCGGCAGTCATTCGACCGAGAGTAATCTGCTCAACAAGTTTCGCCCGAGCTTGCGTAGCCTTCGCAACAACATCGAACGCCGTGGTTTGGCGTTTCGGCTTCGGCTTGCGGTAAGCCGCCGGGGCATAGGAGCCCGCAATTGAAGGCGATTTGATGGCGGTTTTCACGGCTTTGGCCCTGGAAGGTTTCGGTTTCGCGACGATGGGCGCATCGGCTTTCTGCAATGCCTTCGCCACCGCCTGATGACGCACGCGATTGATGAAAACGCCGACCTTTTCATCCGGCGCGAGAGATTTTCGGTAATCGCCGATCAAATCCAAGACTTGATCGAATCCAGGGGCATCGGCCGCCGACCTGAAGGCAGGCCGCTCGAACCGCACCGGCAGCGCCTTCCCGAGACGCATGGCCCGCGCCTTGGCATCCGCAAGGGTTTGAAGGTTTTCCCGCCAGCGATCGAGGTTTCCGTGAAACTGGCGGATCTGGTCGATCTGGCGAAGCTCGCCGAGGAGTTCATTGAATGACATTGGCCTTGGTCCATTGGTTGCTGTGCAGGTAGTTTCCTCTACCGACGCGACCGCCGCAACCTGCTCACACCGTGACTTGCGATGAATACGCAACCCGAGCCGAATGGTTGCGTTCATTCCGAAACATGGGGCGCGCAATTCAATTTCGCGGCTTTACATAGGCGTTTCCGGGCGTATACTGACCACTCCAACCAATGACAGGACCAGACAAATGGCAAACATGATCGACACCGAATCGAAATTGCTCCAATTGACCGCGACGCTGAAGCTCCTCGCCTATACGGTGGCAACCCGAGACGAAGAGGTCGACAACAACGACATCGGCCACGTTGCCAACCTCGCCCATGAACTCGCTGAGCAGGTGTACACCGAATACACCGAGATCGTCTATCAGGTGCGGGGCGCCTTGACGGCCCATGCCGAAGCCGTTGCTCCCGCCCTCGCCTAGAACGGAAAACGCCCATCCGGCGGGACCAGTCACCGGATGGGCGCAGCCATCACGAGATGCTGAATATCGCGATGACCTAAACGACGTTAATGTCACGCCCATGCGCTCAAAGGGTGCCGTTGGAAACGTACCCCTTGCGACCATGATCTCCGCAAGGCTGCGGAGTGAGATCCTATAGGGTACGCAGATTCTGCCCCCCCCCTTGCGACCCGAAAAGCTGAACGAAATCAGAATTCTGTACGCAGCGGAAAGTATTCCGTCCTCTGCGGTAAACCGCGGCTTCTACCGCTGGCGACGGAGAAAGCCATGAACGCAAATCGAGCGTTCCTTGCGTTCCTGGATAAGCCGCTGAAAAACCTGACCCCAAATCAGGGTGCAGCGATCTCGACAGGTTGTGCAGGATGCGGGGCGGCGGCTCAAATCAATCTGAGCCCTGCAATTTCAGCAGCTTACGCGGTGTCGGAGGTACCCGTTAAAACCACGGGAACAATGGAATCAGCAACATGCGCGTGGGCCGACCCCTCTCGTCACTCAGCGCAGATTTGCGCTCAAGGGATCAGCAACATGCGGGCGGACCACCAAGGAGCTGGCTACAACCCCGGCACTTAGCGTCGGGCGCCGCGTGGCGGACCCTTTTTGTGCCGCGAAATGAGGTGCTATTTCTGCACCCCACCCCCGTGGCAGGGTCATCCAACCAGGATGAATTGAGCGAAATCAACAGGGTCCAATTTTGGACTCAGCCCAACGCGAAACCGGCACGGTCGCCGAGCTTGCGGCGGCTGTGGAGCTGGCGAGGCGGCAGGCGGATCCGGAGGCGGAGGAGTTTGTGAGGCGGGGCGGGGATAGGCGTAGCGATGAGACCAAAGTAAGTAACACTGACATTGATAGGCTGTCGGCCAGCGAAAGGAACAGCAACCCCGGCATCCTCCGCCGTCTCGCCAGAAGCCGCCCGGACCTGTTGGACAAGGTGGAGACGGGCGAGCTGTCGCCCAACGCCGCGGCCGTCGAAGCCGGGTTCAGGAGGCCAATGAAGTCGATCCCGGTCGACTCCGCGGAGGTTTTCACTTTTTCATGAACATTCGGCTCTTCGCTGTTCATTTTTCATTTTCCTCCCCGTGAAGACCACGGGCCGCGCATGCGACGAACCTTGACGCATGGCGATAATCGGCCCTTTTTCGGCACTTTGGCAGCCTTTTCAGCGCCTTATGGACTGTGTACGGGTGCGAAACTACTTTACATAATGAAGGTTATACGAAATCGGAACGAACACGGATAATGTATGTCACCGGCTAGGTTGCAGAGATGGCGGTTATGGTCTACGCTGCTCACATGGACAACCAAACGACAGGAGCCGAGATGGCAAGGCTACCGAAAACCGAGGGGATCGACCCCACCGCAGCGATGACGACATTGAGCGTCCGCATGCCGACCGCCCACAAGGATGAACTCGCCGAGCTGGCGAAGGAGAAGCGCATGGAGACGGGTGCACTGGTGCAGACCGCCGACCTGATCCGGGAGGCAATCTCGGAGTATCTGAAGGCACACAGGAAGGCTTAGAGAGAAGCGGGCCAACGACCGGGTTGCACCCCGATCGGAGGCCCTAGGCCACAACCACCTACCGAACAGGTGAAATCATGACCGCTAGACAGCATACCGCATCCGCACCCGCTTGCGACTTCATCCTGAAACACTGGAACGCCGAAGTAACCCGCGCACTCGACGAGCGCAGCCGCATCACACTGGAGATCATCCGCAACACGGCGCAGAGAGTCATGGACAGGTTCAGCCCGGTCGACCAGATCCGTGCAATGGTCCTGATCGCGCGCGCCGAGGCCGGTCTGCGCTGGCTCGGAGATCGCCGCCATGCGTGACACCCTGATCGACGACAAGACCGAATCGGAGTGCATCATCGCCGCCGTGATCTCGGCGATATGGAGCCTTGAACGCTGGCATGACGTGGGCGACCGGCTCTATGCGATCAGGATCGCGTTGATTTACGTGGCTCCGAGTCATCCCGTGATCGACGACGCGGGGTTTCTGGCTGGAATCGCTTCGATGCGGGCTCGGGCGTGACCGGCCAAGACTGACACCAACCGCCCGGCACGTCCGGGCACTCACCCCCCATTGGTGGATGGGTATTCCAAGGACCAAGGCATCGCGTGACGCGAAAATCTCAGCATCGCCATCCACCCGGACCACCACCATGAAGCCCGAAACCCCCGCCGATCCGATCGCCGCCATGATTCAGGCGATGTTCTCGGGAGGCTGCACCGAGGAGCAGATCGCCGCCGCGAAGGACGCCGCACGCTCGGCCAAGTTCGCGCACCTGAGCGACGCCGAGCTTGATGCCCTGATCGTTGGCGACTACCCGTGGTTCGAGCGACTCAGCACGCCCGAGGTCGAGGCACTGATAGACGCGATGGACGCAGACGCGGACGTTGACGCAGACACAATCCTTGCGCTCTTCGCGAGCAACACGGACTTGACTGCGTATTCCGGTGAAAGTGGCCACCCGGTCCGAAGGAAAGTGGCCACTGGTTCTGATTCAATCCGGCCAGTCAGTCCGAAGGAAAGCGGCCGGT
>NZ_FNNZ01000057.1 GCF_900106925.1 Thiocapsa roseopersicina | reverse complement strand
TGGCGGAGAGGGTGTCCGCTGATAGGTAGTTCGCATGGGTCCGCATGGGTCACAAGCAGCCTAATCCATCAAGGGTTTAAGTCTCACGTCTTCCGTATGACTCCGCTACAATCCATGTCTGAGTGTGGGGCGAGGTGTGGGGCGACCCGCCTAGCTGTCACAGTGACAACGACATGGAGCATGACATGGGCAATCTCACGGCACGCACGGCAGCAACCGCAAAACCGGGTCGGCACAGTGACGGCGAGGGTCTCATCCTGTCCGTGAGCAAGACCGGCTCGCGGAGCTGGTATCTGCGGTTCCAGCTCAACGGCAAGCGGCGCGACATGGCGCTCGGCAGCGCGGCCGATGTCACGCTCGCACAGGCACGCGAGCAAGCGGGCAAGGCGCGGGCGCTGGTGCGAGCCGGGATCGACCCGATCGAGCATCGCAAGGTCGAGACGGCGACGGTCCCGACCTTCACGTCTGCGGCGGCTCAGTACATCCGCAGTCACCGGCATGGCTGGTCGAATCGGAAACACGCGCGTCAGTGGGTCGCAACGCTGAAGACCTACGCCCGACCCGCCATCGGCTCGAAGCCGGTCGACACCATCGGCACCGAGGATATCCTCGCGGTCCTGTCACCGATCTGGACCACGAAGACCGAGACGGCGAAGCGGGTTCAGGGTCGCATGGAAAACATTCTCGACTGGTGCGCGGCTCGCAAGTTTCGAGACGCCAGCAACCCGGCACGCTGGCGGGGCCATCTCGACCACCTGCTCCCGAAACCGACGAAGGTCTCGAAGGTCACGCACCACCCGGCGATGCCGTGGCCGGCGCTCCCGTCTTTCATGACCGAGCTGAGGAGCAACCCGAGCATCTCCTCGCAGGCGTTGCGATTCCTCATCTTGTCGGCGTGCCGCACGTCCGAGGTCATCGGCGCTCAGTGGTCCGAGGTCGATCTTGACGCGGCTGTCTGGACGATTCCCGGCGACAGGATGAAGGCCGGTCGAGAGCATCGGGTTCCGCTATCCGATGAGGCGCTCGCCATCGTGAAGGCGCTCCCGAGAATCGAGGGTAATCCGTTCGTCTTCCCTGGTGCGCGGCAAGGTCGACCGCTGTCGAACATGGCACTCCTTCAGCTCATGCGCGGATTGGGTCACGGCGTCAACGGCGAGAAGTCGGCAGCGGTCCCGCATGGCTTCCGGTCGACCTTCCGTGACTGGTGCGGCGAGGTGTCGAGTCACCCGCGCGAGGTCGCAGAGGCGGCGCTTGCTCACGTCAACGGCGATAAGACCGAGGCAGCCTATGCTCGCGGCGATTTGTTCACGAAGCGGCGCAAGCTCATGACTGACTGGTCCGCGTTCGTGACCAGAGCGCCCGCAGAAGTCATCGACCTGTCGACCCGCCAGACAGGCTAGGCCGCGCTCCCGGCACCGAGCCGCACATCTACTACGAGCATCTCCTGCAGGTTGACGATGGCTCGACCATGAACTCAGCGCGAAGTTATCGCCTGCACCCCAAAAAAGCGGTGCCGAAGTTGCCGAGAAGTAGCCGGCCACGATCGAAAAAAAAGCGCGCCATGCTCGCATCATCCCATCGGCAGGAAGGCCGCCAGCGGCGCGAGACGCTCCTCCCGGCACCGACCCGGCAATCCACACCAACCTGACCCGCCAGCGGCTCACAATGCCGCTAGGCGCTCCTCGCTTGACCTTCCGCGTCACAGTGACAAAATGAGGCCACCAATCCGCGTCACAGTGACAACAACATGACCGACTCGACGAAGGCGCCGAGAACGACATCCGCACAACGGCAGGCGGCGCTCCGCCAGCGGGCGCGCTCCCTAGCCTACGGGATCGACGATGAGGATATCCGCTCCGCTCCCGATACCGCGCTTTTAGAGGCGCTCCCGGTCGCGTTCCGCAATCGTCAGACCGCGCCAATCGAGGCCATCGCGATCGAGTTGCTCCTCCGACTCGGCAGACAAGTGAAGATCATCCCGGTCGAGCCGTCATCCGTCACAGTGACACCGATCGACGCGACATCCGGCGCGAGCGCGACCCGCGGATATCCGATCGAGGTGCAGCAACTGGCGGTCGACATGGCGGCTCAAGGCCGGTCGAGCCCGGAGATCCACAAAGCGATTCTGGCAATGGTCGGTCGCGCTCCCGCCGTGTCGAATCTATCGAAGGCCATCAGGCGCTGGCAATCTGCTCCTGTTGCGCCTTAAGTTTTCGGGCGCGCGGAAGGTCTCCGCGGCTTGGTCTAGGGGCTCATGAAGACCCGAAGGATCGCGTCCTGCAGATCCTCGCTTGGGCAAACCATCCATGCGGGGTCGACCAGCAGCATTACAGGTACACGCCCGCCGACAAGCGCAGTGACAAAATACATCTCTCCGCTTGCCTCGCCGATTCCGCGAAAACCTTGATGGAAATAGGCGTAATTATGTCTTAGGTCGACGCATCCTCGATCATAGCTACTCAGGTCTTCAGGTCTTATCCGTAGCGGCTCGACGCGACCTCCCGAGCGAGCGGTTGTCAATTCTCGCGCGGTCCTGCATGCCATCCCCGACGCAAGCCCGACCCTACATTCCGGGTAAACGTCAGGAGCTGGCTCCATTGCCCGCTCTCTGTTCAGCTCCTCCTGTCTGACCGCTTCGGCAAGCGAGGAGGCTCGCGCCCTATCATCTGCGTCCTTCCTGGACTGCTCGCGCCACTGCGCTTCGCGGGCATCGTGGGCCGCTTTCGCGTTAGCGATTTCGCTTTGCGTCGGCGGCAGCCTAACGCACGCCGAGAATGCGAATGACACGGCGATTGCCACGAGTCCAGTCCGAATTGCGCACATCTCCAACTCCATCTCCTGTTACGTCGGATTCGCCCAAAGTAAAGCTCAGCGCGCAACTTAAAGCAAGGCACTGCTCCATCCGTCGGCAATGAACAGCCCGAAAAGATTCAAATGGTGTAATTCAAACTAGACACCATAGCGAATAGAAGAGCGGGTTGTGTCAATAAACTTTGACATAGAATATAGCAAGTAGGCGATTAACAGGTTATTTCGCCCATCCGTTTGCGCTCGATTCCGGCTGAGGTTATCGTTGTCCGCATGACGCTTTATTCATGACATGGGAACCATGGCGACCAGGACATTCTTGCGACTGCCTCAAGTTATCCAGCTGACCGGACTCCGCAAGTCGGCTATTTACAAGCGCATTGCACTCGGCCAATTCCCTGCACCGATCAGGCTCTCGGCGCGGGCGTCCGCTTGGGCAAGCGATGAGGTCGAAAGCTGGCAGCAGCTCCAGCTCGACAACCGGGACGCAGCCGCCTAGGAGGGGATCCAATGACGAGAGCCGAAAATGCGATCTCCGATGCGTGCAAGCGCTGCGTCGAAGGCGCCTTCTTGGGGGGCGACTGGCGGCGGTTGGTCGATGCGTGCGAGCACTGGAGTTGTCCACTGCATTCCGTGCGGCCGAGGGCAACGTCTACAAGGGCGAGAGCAGCGCTCGGCCGAGTGCAGACCGGGTCCAGGGAGTGAGGCATGGGCAAAAAAGCAGAAACCGCGCTCGACTGCGAATCGAGGCGCGGTTCAAGGAAGGGCTTTCAGCATGCGCATTATGCGACTCAGGCCGCGCGCCCGCAATGTGGTCGGCTGCTGACGGGAGGTGCCTCCGATGTCTAGCACCGACCGGATCAGCGTCGAAATGCGGCGCTGGCAGTGGGCCATCTGGTCGCATGAAGGGCCGGCTCGCGTCGCTCAGCGGGCCGTGGCTCAAGTTTTATTCGACTATCTGGTGACCAGTCCCGACGGCCGAGTCTTCCCGTCGATCGAGACGATAGCGGAGAAGACGGCTCTCACCGAGAAGACCGTCGGCGGGCACCTTGACGCGCTGGTCGCGGCAGGATGGATTGCACGCAGGCTCCGAGAGCGAGGTGGGCAAGGGTGGCGGCGATACGAATACACCCTGCATTTTCCGAAACACATCGACCCTTCAACCGATGACTTCCTTAAGCGAGCCGAGCGCAAGCGACTCGACGCCATCGACGAGCACCGCATCACCGAGGAATGGCCGCCAAGGGATGATGCGGAGGCCGAGCGTCGTGCGGCGAAGGGCGATTATCTCGGTGAGGAATACCTGATCGACAACTTCGACACCGACCGATTCCCGGCGCTGGACGTGCGTGTCTTCTACCGCTTGGCGGACATCAGGAAATCCGTCGCGACCATCACGAAAACATGGCTAAACACAAACGCGGGGCAGCTCGCGCAATACAAGCCGGGCGAACAAGCGATCCTGGTCGAATGGATCGAGAGCAACGAGAAATCGAGCCTACCTAGTCATCAAGCGTGCAGAGCAATCCTCAAGCAACGGAGGGCAGCGGCATGACATCCGAAAGGCGGGGTAAAAATTACGCCACGTCGAAAGGTGGGGTAATTTCGGCAGAAGGTGGGGTAATTTTCGCCGGAAGGTGGGGTAATTCACGCCAAAAGGTGGGGTAGCCACTACTCATGATTCTATCAATGATTCAACCAAAGAGTAGGTCATAGACAAGGGACAGCGCACGCGTGCGCCGTGTGGCCGCTTTCGCGTTCAGCCATCGATCATGATCCTCATCACTCGGAAACTCGCCCTCGCCACCATCGACGGCAATACCGTCATCAGCCTAACGCAATCAGAGTAACGGCATGGCACAGATCAAAGCATGGACACCGGAAGACCGACAGGCCGCGCTCGGCTGCACCTCAGACCGGCCAGTCTTCCGAAGCCGATCAGAAAACTGCAAACTGCAGCGAGAGTTGCAGGGAAAAGTGCAAAAAACGTTCGCTCTTGAATCTTGCACACCGAGGACACCGAAATGACCGAGCCGGTCAACCTGATGACGGGTCTCACCGACCAGCAAACGCGAGCCGCCCGACTGCTCGCCGAAGGCCGCGCGGCGGTCGAAGTGGCACAAGCGGTGGGGGTTGATGAATCGACCATTTCCCGCTGGCGGCGAAAGGCACCGTTCGGGGCACTAGTGCAGGCGTTTCACGCGAAGGCGAACATAGAGGTTATGGGGCGCATGACCGATTTGACGAATCGCGCGCTCGACGTGCTCGACTCCCTGTTGACCAACAGCTCGAACCATAGCGTGCGGCTGCGCGCGGCTGTCGCCATTCTCAGCGCCAGCGGGATCTCCCGCCAGATCAGGGGGTCCATGCCTAACGGCTCACTCGATGTGACTGGTGTCGATTCATCGGTCGGGGATTTCGCCTCGAAATAGCCGTGTTTGAGCCCCGCCCATCTGCAGTTTAACGTCAACGGCATAGCTCCAGCCCCGAGTCTGCCGGGGCTCACAGCCATAGCAGTGTGCGCGGATCTCGATCGCGTCCTTGGATTGGAGCGGATGCAATATTTTGCGGTCGCGTCCAATCTCAACACCGTTCTCGTCAAAAAATGGGACACTGATGTCCACATAGTCGATCGCTTCCCCTGTTGGGTTCGCAACTTGGAACGTAACCCTTGGCACATCGCCGAAATAATCGATCCACTGCGCGTCGGTGACAGTGAACGTCATGCCCGAAAAATCGGCGTGAGGCTTATGGTAATCGGCTCGCGGTTGGTCAGGAACGGTTGGCAGCGATCGTTCGAAATCCGTGGAATGGCCCATGCAGTCAAGCAAGAGCGCAATCAAAATCAGTACGACAATACTCAGCAACGCAACGGCAGCTTTCATTTTTCAATACCTCCGTGTGGACTGTCGCAGGTTGCGATGAAGCCGATTGCCGCAGGCATTTTTTCCTCAGGCGCTTCGAACTGCAACCCGACCGAAGCGAACGGCACAACTGACCGATCGGATTCAGGTCCGTGACATGTCGAATTTTCCGAAGCATCTCCTCCGCCTGTCATTCTGTTGCAGTCGCCCGGTCGAGTCGCGATCGGTCGGATTGTCGTCGCGCCATGGGACTGAGGAGCGACCGCTCGTCGGCTCGAAAGCGGGTCAATCGAGGTCGAAAACGGTCCTATCGCTGTCCCAGTGTGGGGCGAGGTGTGGGGAGCATTGCCTATCGGCCGAAGAAACGTGAATTTTTACAGCGTGTTGTAAATCCATATGGCGGAGAGGGTGGGATTCGAACCCACGGA
>NZ_FNNZ01000058.1 GCF_900106925.1 Thiocapsa roseopersicina | reverse complement strand
CTCGCCGACCTCTACGCCAACCCCACCGGGCGGGCGATCGCCGACAACAGCGCCCACACCCTCCTGCTCGCCCAGCCCGGTCACGCCATCGATCGGCTCAAGGCGGATCACCGTCTGCCCATGACCGCCGCGGGCGCGGAAATGCTCAAGACCGTGCACACCGTTCCCGGTGCCTACTCCGAGATCATGACCCTCACCGACAGCGGCGCGGGGATCGGCCGGCTGATGGTCGACCCCTTTCGGCAGCTCCTGTACTCCACCAAGCCCGCGGACGTCGCGGCGATCCGGCGTCTGCGCGAGCGCGGGATGAGCGTCGAGCAGGCGATCAACCGGTTGCTTGCGGGGACCGAGGCGGAGGCGTCCGATGCCGCCTGAGACCAATCTCGACGCGACCCGCCCGAGCGCGATCGTTCTCCGAGACAGACCGGCGACGGGATTCGGTGCGGGCGGCTTCCTGCTGCTCGCGGCAATTCCCCTCTCCACCCTCGCGGGCGGTTACCTCGGCGCCGAGATCGCGGCCCGACCGCTGCACGAGGCCATCGCGACCCGCCCGCCGGTACTGATCGTCGACGTCGCCGCCGCCCTGGAGGGCGTCGCGCCCGAGGACGTCGGCGAGGCGATTGCAGACCTCAAGGCGACCGCCGCGCGTCTCGCCGACGGGGGCGTTCTGGTACTGGACGCCCAGGCCGTGCTCGCGGCACCGGAGGATGTCTATGTGCGGCCGCGGGATGTACCGTCGAGGGGACGGCAGTGAGCGCACGCCCGGACATCGCCGACACGCCCGAGGCCCGCCTGGCGCGCACCATCCGGCGCGGCCTGCCGGCGCTGCTCCTCGTCCTGGCCTTGATGCTGTATCTCGGGACACGCTATCGCCTCGCGATCAACGATCAAGTCGACAAGTGCCTGCCGCCTTATACGGTCTTTCTCGTGGATCGCCACGACAGTGCCCTCGAGCGCGACGGCCTCTACGCCTTCCTCGCCGGCGAGCGCATGGCGCCCTTCTTCCCGATGCGGATGCAGGTCATCAAGCGGCTCGTGGGCCTGCCCGGAGAGACGGTCTCGATCACTGAACAGACCACTCGGGTCGCCGGCCGAACGGTCGGCGAAGGACTGGATCTGGCCGGCACGCTGGGCACCCCCGCCGCGCAGTTCGTCCGCGAGGTCGTGGTCCCCGCCGATGCCGTCTGGATCATGGGTGCCACCCGCGACAGCTTCGACTCGCGCTACTGGGGCCCGCTCCCGCGCCACTACATCATCGGGCGGGCCTATGCACTGCTCTGAGCGTCGGTTCCCTGCCCTGCTCGTCCTCGCGCTCCTACACGTCCCGACGACATCCGCCCAGGCAAGCGAGCGCGCCGACCTGCGGGCGCTGCGCGATCAGGTCGGAGCCATCCAAGAGGCGGTCTCCGGCACGCCGCTTCCGGATTGGCTCCGGCCGGGCTCCGAGGCGTCGGCGCGCGCGGGCGAGGCGCTCGGCACGGCCGAGCGCGAACGGATGCACCGACTCGCCACCGCGCAGATGCCCGCCGTCCCCGATACCGACGCAACCCCGAAGCAGACCATCACGCTCCTGGTCTCGCGCGCCTTGGGCGCGGCCGCCCTGCGCGACATCTTCGCCAGCGCGGCCCGACCCGACGTGCGGGTGGTCTTTCGCGGTGTGGCCGAAGGCGAACCGCTGATGGACTTCATGCGCGGGATCCACGCGGAGCTTGAAGGGCTCGATCCGATGCCCGCGGTCGCGCTCGACCCGACACCCTTTCGCGAGGCCGGCGCCGAGGCCGTCCCGCTGATGATCCTCTCCGGACCCGACGGGGAGATCGCACGGGTCGCCGGCCTGTCGGATCCCGCCTGGCTGCAGGCCCGGGTGGCGGCCGGCCGGACCGGGGATCTGGGCGTGCGCGGCCCGGTCGAGAGGATCTCCGAGCCGGACATGCTCGAGGAGATCGCGCGCCGGGTCGCCGCCCTGGATCTCGCGGCACTGCGCGAGCAGGCCCTCGCGCGCTACTGGACCCGCGCGGTCTTCGAACATCTGCCGACCGCGCGGGAGCCGCGCACGCGGGTGATCGATCCGGTGATCGAGGCGAAGGCCGACATCGCCCTGCCCGACGGCACCCTGCTGGTGCGCTCCGGCGAGCGGCTCAATCCGCTCGAGCGCCTGGCCTTCGGGCTGCGTCTGGTGGTGTTCGATCCGACCGAGCCGGGCCAGATCCGCAGAGCGCGCGAGTTGGGCAAGAGCGCCGGGCCGTTGCGCCCGGTCTATCTGGCGACCCGTTTGGATCGCGCGGCCGGCTGGGAGGGCTTTCGCGCGATCGAGGATGCCCTCGACGAAACGGTCTATCTGCTCACCCCGGACGTGCGCGAACGCTTCGCCCTGGAGCGCGTGCCGGCGAGCGTCGAGTCCGCCGGTCGTGTCTTCTTGGTGCGCGAGCATCCGCCGGAGGAATCCCGATGAAGACACCCGCCCTGCCCCGCCTCGCCGGCCCTGCCCTGCTCCTCGCGGCCCTTCTGACCGCACCCCTGGGCCCGGCCGATGCCGCCGACCCCGCCTGCCCGGACGCCGAGCTGTTCTCGGGCAAGTTGATCACGGATGTCTGCTGGGCCTGTCTGTTTCCGATCCGCATCGCCGGCATGCCCCTGTTCGGCGGGACCGCTCCGGCGGGTGCGGCCACTGCCCCCTTCTGCGCCTGCAACGACGGCCTCGGCGTGCCGCATCCGGGCTTCACCGTCGGGATGTGGGAGCCGGCGCGGCTGATCGAGCTGGTCCATGCTCCGCGTTGCGCGCCGGCCTTGGGCGGCATCCGTCTGCCGCTCGGCAGTCGCCGTCTGCTCGGCACCGCCGGTCAAGCCGAATACGACGCGAGCGACACGTCCTTCTACAACTTTCATTGGTACGCCTTCCCGCTGCTGATCCTGCTGGATCTGTTCTGGGACGACCGCTGCAACCCGGACGGCTATGTCGATCTGGACCTGCTCTATCTCTCCGAGCTGGATCCGACCTGGAACCACGACGAGCTGGCCTTCTTCACCAACCCGGAGGCCGCCTGGCTCGCCAATCCGGTCGCCCTGGCCGCCTGCCTGGCCGATGCCGCCGCGGCGACCGCGGGCACCCCGATCGATGCGCTCTTCTGGTGTGCCGGGACATGGGGCAACCTTTATCCCTTCACCGGGCGCGGGCCGACCGTCGGCTCGCGTGCGCGCGAAACCAGTCTGGCCTCGGCCCGGTCGCTGGCGGCCCTGCATCGGCGCGGGCTCAGCCGCCGCACCATGGGCAACGACGCGCTGTGCGGCTCCCCGATTGCACCCTTCATCCCGAAGAGCCAGTACAAGCTCACGATGTTCTACCCCCTGCCCGAAACGCAGCGCGCCCACGTGATCGGCGAAAGCCCGCTGACCTGGGGGGAGTGGCGCAACATCCCCGCGGTCGGGGAGGACCATCTGTATCTGCTGTGGCGCTGGAACGACTGCTGTGCGAGCTTCTGAGCGGTATCCCCTTCCGGTTCGGACCCTGACCGGCCTCCTCTGCATCGCCCTGGCCTGGACGCCGTGGGCGTTGGTGTGGGGCGATGACCTTGCCGACGCCATCGACGCCGGCAAGGAAACGGGTCGCGCGGCGGCCGGTGCGCTGACGGTGCCGGCGCTCTCGGGCGAGACGCTGACGCTGCCGGGCGGGGACCTGCGTCTCGACGCCCTCTTCCCCGGCGCCGCCGGCGGCGACCCGGCGAGCTTCTCCGGACTCTACGGCAATCACCACGGCACCCTGATCCACGGCCAACAGGCCCAAGGTGCGCTGATCACCGAGGGCTCGGCGACCGGCGAGGCGTACCGCACCCTGCGCGGATCGGTGGAGCGCTCCCGTGCCGACATGCGCATCGACCCGCTGTGGGCGCAGACCGACGACGTGCTCGACAACTTCGAGGCGATCGCCGAGACCTTCGGACACTGCGAGACCGAAACGACCTTCGACAACGGCACCCGCGAGGTCCACGTCCCGGACCTGCGCACCTGCGATCGGTTGACCCCGCAAGGCGGCGCCTGCTCCTGGTATCACGATTACGAACTGCCCGCGCCGGACAGCCTCGTCACCGTGACGGGCAGTGCTGCACTCGAAGACTGCGGACCCGGCTGCAAGCGGGTCGTGCTCGAGCGCGCCGGGGCCTGGCATGGATCCGCGGTGCTGGCCCTGCAGACGCCTTTGAACGGCGGCTTCGGCGTAAGCGATCCGTCGCGGGTGACGGACATTCGGGTGACCCTTGCCTTCGAGGAGCGCCCGGCGCAGCCCGAACCCGAGGAAGGATTCTTCTTCGAGCGCTATGAGGGGTGGTATTCGGCGAGCTTTCCCGGCGTGAATCGCGCCCGGACCACCGCATTCGGCTACACCGCGCAGCCGATGACGCAAGCGCTGCGCAACGGCGGGCAGTTCAGTCTGCGTCACGGCCATGTCTGGACCTTCGGCGACGGCACCCTGCCCGAGCCGGGCTGCGCCTGGTGCATACCGCAGGTCTACGATGCCGCTTGGACCGGCGGGATCCGGCTCGAGGTGGAGGTCCGTTACAGCTCCCGGCCGCTCAGGAGCGTGTGGGGTCCGAACGACGGCTGCTACGACCTGCTCGAGACCCTCGGCAGCGACTTCTGCAGCGGGACGCTCGAGTGCCTGGGCTCGCCCCCCCTCGCCGCGGACGGCTGTTACGAGAACGCCAACGTGCGCGTTTGCCCGGACGCCATGGCCGCCCCGCCGGTGGCCGGTCAGAATCCCTTCTGTACCGAGATCAAGGTCACCGCGAGCTGCTCGGGGTTCAACCAAGGGCCGATGCCATGCTGGACCGATCCGCAGGGACAGCTGCAGTGTCCCTACAACGACGGCGATCAACCCTCCTACTGCATTGCTTTGGAGGAAGACCCCGCCTGCGGGTTCATCAAGTCCGAGTGTGTGGAGGGGGCCGTCGACAACCGCGGGATCTGTTTTCTGTACGAGGAGACCTGGGACTGCGGCACCGCGCGCACCATCCCGTTTTTGGACCGCAACCGCACGCTCGACTGTGCCGGTCCGGTGCGCTGCCTCGGCACGGATTGCGCGGAATTTCCCGAGGAGCAATCCGCGGACTTCGCCAAGGCGGTCGGGGCCTTGCAGACGGTGCAGATGGCGGTCTCGGACATGCAGTGCACGCCGGGCGGGAGCTGTCGGGTGTTCTCGGGCAGCGCCCATGAGTGCAAGCGCGCGGTCGGGGGGATCGTCAACTGCTGCACGCGACCCCAAGGCGTGTCGCTGGCGGATTACGTGAGTCTGATCTTCGCACTCGGGAAGATCGATGCCGCGATCATGGGGCTCGACAAAGGGGCGATGCTCCGCGGCTCCTGGGAGACGCTGCGCCAGCCGGTCACCGCGACCTGGAGCGCGGTGAAGGAGTCGTTCGTCAGCGTCGCCAACAGCTTCACCGGCAAGACCGCGACGGCCGCGACCGATGCCGCGGCCGAGGTCGGCCTGAGCGCCGTCAAACAAGCCCTTCTGAAACAAACCGCGGAATGGGCCGCCCAGCTCTTCGGC
>NZ_FNNZ01000060.1:2500-5463 GCF_900106925.1 Thiocapsa roseopersicina | reverse complement strand
GGCGGGGGTTTTGGGCATAAGGCCCTGGCGGTGACCTACGTTCGCATGGGGAGGCCCCACACTATCATCGGCGAGACACCGTTTCACGTCTGAGTTCGGGATGGGATCAGGTGGTTCCAGTGTTCTATGGCCGCCAGGAAAACGGGCGGTCGCGCCCCGTTCGGGGGCGCGTCCTGTTCGGTGAGATCGTTGCTGCGGGGACTGTCGGCACCCGGCGCAACACGCTTGGGTGTTATATGGTCAAGCCGCACGGTCAATTAGTACAGGTTAGCTTCACCCATTACTGGACGTCCACATCCTGCCTATCAACGTCGTAGTCTTCAACGGACCTTCAGAGGCATCGAGTGCCTAGGGAGACCTCATCTCGGGAGGGGCTTCCCGCTTAGATGCTTTCAGCGGTTATCCCGTCCGAACATAGCTACCCGGCAGTGCCACTGGCGTGACAACCGGAACACCAGGGGTTCGTCCACTCCGGTCCTCTCGTACTAGGAGCAGCTTCCCTCAAGTCTCCAACGCCCACGGCAGATAGGGACCGAACTGTCTCACGACGTTCTAAACCCAGCTCGCGTACCACTTTAAATGGCGAACAGCCATACCCTTGGGACCGACTTCAGCCCCAGGATGTGATGAGCCGACATCGAGGTGCCAAACACCGCCGTCGATATGAACTCTTGGGCGGTATCAGCCTGTTATCCCCGGAGTACCTTTTATCCGTTGAGCGATGGCCCTTCCATACAGAACCACCGGATCACTAAGACCTACTTTCGTACCTGCTCGACTTGTCCGTCTCGCAGTCAAGCACCCTTATGCCTTTGCACTAAACTCCCGATTTCCGACCGGGATTAGGGTACCTTCGTGCTCCTCCGTTACGCTTTGGGAGGAGACCGCCCCAGTCAAACTACCCACCATGCACTGTCCCTGACCCGGATGACGGGTCGAGGTTAGAACGTCAAACAGACCAGGGTGGTATTTCAAGGTCGGCTCCACGGCAACTGGCGTCACCGCTTCGCAGCCTCCCACCTATCCTACACAAGTCGGTTCAACGTCCAGTGCAAAGCTGTAGTAAAGGTTCACGGGGTCTTTCCGTCTAGCCGCGGGTACTCGGCATCTTAACCGAGATTTCAATTTCACTGAGTCTCTGGTGGAGACAGCGCCGCCATCGTTACGCCATTCGTGCAGGTCGGAACTTACCCGACAAGGAATTTCGCTACCTTAGGACCGTTATAGTTACGGCCGCCGTTTACCGGGGCTTCGATCAAGAGCTTCTCCGAAGATGACCCCATCACTTAACCTTCCGGCACCGGGCAGGCGTCACACCCTATACGTCCGCTTACGCGTTTGCAGAGTGCTGTGTTTTTAATAAACAGTCGCAGCGGCCTGGTCACTGCAACCCCTCTCGGCTCCGGTCGCAAGGACCTTCACCTGACAGGGGCGTACCTTCTCCCGAAGTTACGGTACTATTTTGCCTAGTTCCTTCACCAGAGTTCTCTCAAGCGCCTTGGGATTCTCACCCTGCCCACCTGTGTCGGTTTCGGGTACGGTCACACCGAACCTGAAGCTTAGAGGCTTTTCCTGGAAGCATGGCATCAACCACTTCGTCTCCGTGGAGACTCGTCGTCACGTCTCGACATTGAACCCCCGGATTTGCCTAAGGGTCCTGCCTACACGCTTAAACCGGACACCAACTGCCGGCTGGCCTAGCCTTCTCCGTCCCCCCATCGCAGTTCGGCGTGGTGCAGGAATATTAACCTGCTTCCCATCGACTACGCCTCTCGGCCTCGCCTTAGGGACCGACTCACCCTGCGCCGATGAACGTTGCGCAGGAAACCTTGGGCTTTCGGCGAGGGGGATTTTCACCCCCTTGGTCGTTACTCATGTCAGCATTCGCACTTCCGATACCTCCAGCATGCCTTACAGCACACCTTCAACGGCCTACGGAACGCTCCCCTACCATGCGCATAAATGCGCATCCGCAGCTTCGGTACATGGCTTAAGCCCCGTTACATCTTCCGCGCAGGCCGACTCGACCAGTGAGCTATTACGCTTTCTTTAAAGGATGGCTGCTTCTAAGCCAACCTCCTGGCTGTCTGGGCCTTCCCACATCGTTTCCCACTGAGCCATGATTTAGGGACCTTAGCTGGCGGTCTGGGTTGTTTCCCTTTTGACGACGGACGTTAGCACCCGCCGTCTGTCTCCCGTGATTGCACTTGCCGGTATTCGGAGTTTGCATCGGTTTGGTAAGCCGGGATGGCCCCCTAGCCGAAACAGTGCTCTACCCCCGGCAGTGATACACGAGGCGCTACCTAAATAGCTTTCGGGGAGAACCAGCTATCTCCGGGCTTGATTAGCCTTTCACTCCGACCCACAGCTCATCCGAATCTTTTTCAACAGATCCCGGTTCGGGCCTCCAGTAGGTGTTACCCCACCTTCACCCTGGCCATGGGTAGATCGCCCGGTTTCGGGTCTACTCCCAGCGACTGAATCGCCCTGTTCAGACTCGCTTTCGCTACGCCTCCCCTCATCGGTTAAGCTTGCCACTGAGAAGTAAGTCGCTGACCCATTATACAAAAGGTACGCAGTCACCCCCGAAGGGGCTCCCACTGCTTGTACGCAGACGGTTTCAGGTTCTATTTCACTCCCCTCAACGGGGTTCTTTTCGCCTTTCCCTCACGGTACTGGTTCACTATCGGTCGGTAGGGAGTATTTAGCCTTGGAGGATGGTCCCCCCATGTTCAGACAGGATATCACGTGTCCCGCCCTACTCGATTTCACCCGGAAAAGAGTTTCGTGTACGGGGCTATCACCCTGTGTCGCCGGACTTTCCAGACCGTTCCACTACTCTTGACCGCGCTTAAGGGCTAATCCCCGTTCGCTCGCCGCTACTGAGGGAATCTCGGTTGATTTCTGTTCCTCCGGGTACTGAGATGTTTCAGTTCCCCGGGTTCGCTTCGTACACCTATGTA
>NZ_FNNZ01000061.1 GCF_900106925.1 Thiocapsa roseopersicina | reverse complement strand
CTGCTCGAGCACTCCCTGCGCGAGAGCGATGTCAAGCGGCGCCTGCGCGAGCTCACGGCCTCCTTGGAGTGGAGCGGGATGCAGATCGCCCCGGAACAGGGTCAGTTCATGGCCCTGCTGGTGGAGCTGATCGGTGCGCAGCGCATCATCGAGATCGGCACCTTCACCGGCTACAGCGCGCTGTGCCTGGCCGAGGCCATGCCGGTCGACGGTACGTTGATCTGCTGCGACCTCAGCGAGGAGTGGACCGGCATCGCCCGCGGCTTCTGGCGCGAGGCCGGGGTCGTCGAACGCATCGACCTGCGGCTGGCACCGGCGCTGGAGACCCTCGATGGCTTGCTGGCACAGGAAGGGGAAGGTCAGTTCGACCTAGCCTTCATCGACGCCGACAAGACCAACTACTCCCAATACTTCGATCGCTGCCTGACGCTGGTGCGGCCCGGTGGCCTCATCCTGTTCGACAACACGCTCTGGGGCGGCCACGTGGCCGATCCACAGGACCAGGAGGAGGATACCCGGGCGATCCGCGCGCTCAACGATCGACTGCTGGGGGACCAGCGCGTGACCCTGAGTCTGGTGCCGATCGGCGACGGGCTGACGCTGGCGCGCAAGCGCTGATCTCCGCGCGCGAGGGTCCACCCGACGGCTCGATGCGGTCACGGCAGGCCGGGCGGCGACATTCGGCTTGCCGCGTTCGGGATCGACGAGGACGGCGCGACGGTTCTCGCCCAAGCGCCCCCGATAGCGATCCTCCTGGACCACGCGTGCACACGCCGCCTACCGTGGAACCCCGCGATAGAGCCCATCCACCCAGTCTCGGAACCAGGCGGGACGCGCGAGCAGAACATACGCGAGCAGCAGTGCAGCCAGCGGGACCACGAAGGCCGCGGTGTCCACGACGACGATCAGCAGGGCGAGAACCAGACGGTGGACGAGACGCATGACGACATCGGGGTTGCCAAGGTTTTCGACATGTTGGAATACCTCCACCATTGCATGCAAACGCATTGGGTCCGGGGGAGTACCGATCGGCCACCCGCTGCGGGGTACGGCCAGCTGGGCTTCTCATGGTCGATCACGCCATCGGACGGTCACGACCCTGCCAACGAGCGCGAGTGTCGGCAAAGTCAAGTAACCGGCCAATGCCGGAGAAAACGCGGGTGACCGAACCATCCTGATACCGGAAAGTCGATCGCGGTTAAACGAGTGACAATCTGCCACCCGAACCGGCCCATGGGTTTGAATTTGCAAACGGCGGCAACGTGCCGAGAAGCGGCCTGTCGCTCAGAGTGGAAGTCCTGCTCTGCAAGGTCACGCGGTTCCTCGGCAGTTACGGAGCAGCTCTTGCGCGTAGCTGGCATTGGTGGCCGTGATGTCGTCGTTCGGCGCCAGCGATAGGGCCGCCTGAAATAGGGCCTCAGTTTCAAGGAGCAGTCCGCGGGCGGAGTCTTCATCGCCCTGTTCTATTTTGAGAAGGGCGAACAGGGTCAAGCACCGTGCTTTGTTGCGGAGCGCCAGAACATGTTGTGGTGCTCGCGCCAGAGCCTCCCCATAGGCGGCGATGGCGTCTTGGTAAGCCAACTGTGCCCCGGCGTGATCGTTCAGGCTCGCGCGCAACGCGCCGAAACCGCGAAGTGCGTTGCCCTTGTTCATATGGGCGCCGACGTGATCCGGCGCCCGCATCAGGGCCTCCCCATAGGCGGCGATGGCACCTTGGTACGCCAACTGTGCCCCTGTATGATCGCTCAGTGCCGCGCGCAGCTCGCCGAGACACGCGAGGACGGTACCCGTGCTCATGCGAGCGTCGACGTCATCGGGCGCCCGCACCAGAGCCTCCCTATAGGCGACGATGGCGTCTTGGTAAGCGGCCTGCGCCCCGGCATGGTCGCTCAAGGTCAAGCGCAGCTCACCGATCCTGTTGAGCGCCGCGCCCTTGTTGAAGTGGGCGGCAATGTAATCGGGCGCCCGTGCCAAGACTTCTTCGAAGTCGGCGATGGCGTCTTGATAAGCGCATTGCGCCCCGGCTTGGTCTCTCAAGGTCAAGCGCAGCTCGCCGAGCCTCCGGAGGACGTTGCCCTTGTTCATCCGGGCGCCGACATGATCCGGCGCCCGTGCCAGCCCTCCCCCGAAGGCGGCAACGGCGTCTTGGTAAGCGGACAGCGCTTCGTCATAGTTGCTCAGGGCCGCGTGCAACTCGCCGAGCCGCCGGAGCGCGGTGCCCTTGTTGATGTGGGCGCCAACGTGATCCGGCGCCCGCGCCAAGACTTCCCCGCAGGCGGCGATGGCGTCTTGGTAAGCGGACTGCGCCCCGGCGTGGTCGCTCAAGGTCACTCGCAACTCACCGAGATTCTGGAGCGCGATGCCCTTGTTGAGGTGGGCGGCAATGTCATCGGGCGCCCGCGCCAAGACTTCCCCGTACTCGGAGAGGGCCTCTTGGTAAGCGGTTTGCGCCCCGGCTTGGTCGCTCAAGGTCACGCGCAACTCGCCGAGACTCTGGAGCGCGTTGCCCTTGTTGAGGTGGACAGCGATGTCATCGGGAGCCCGCGCTGGTGCCTCCTCATAGGCTGCGATGGCGTCTTGGTAAGCGCAAAGCGATCCGGCATGATCGCTTACGGCAGCGCGCAACCTGCCGAGCCTCGCGTGCACATTGCCCTTGTTGATACGGGCGGCGACCTGATCCGGCGCCCGCGCCAGGACCTCTTGGTATGCGGCGACGGCGTCTTCGTAAGCGTCCTGCGCCCCGGCGTGGTCGCTCAAGGCGGCGCGCAACGCGCCGAGACTCTGGAACGTGTTGCCCTTGCTGAGATGGGCCGCGATGTCATCCGGCGCTAGATCGAGTGTGCGGTCGTAGCCCACGACAGCGTCTCTAAAGGCGGCATCGGCGGCAGGGTAACGGGACAATGCGCTCGCGAGCTCGCCGGCATGCATCGCGGCGGTAGCCTCTGCGAACGGCGTTTCCAGGTGCAACACCGGTCTCAGCCCGACCAGAACCTCACCGAGTCCATAGCGTGCACTCTCGATGGATCGCTCCATCGCCTGGAGCCACTCTTGATAGCCTCGCTCCCAGTCCTGCCGGTTGACGTGATAGATCGCCTCGCAAATGGCCTCGGCGTCGAGAGCCGAACTCTGTTGTGCGCGCTCGCGATACAGGACCTCCAGTGCGGCATGGGCCTCTCGGATTTCATCCGGCGCAATGCCAGCAAAAATGCGGCAGAGCAGGTCGTGGATGCGGTAGCGCTCGGGTCCGGATTCAAGCGTCTCTCGCCAAACGAAGGAGAAACCGGTGAGGATCCGGAAGTCGGCCCGGCTGGCGTCGAAATGCAGGGAGCGCCCAAGAGCAAAGAAGATGTCACGGTCGAATCGGCGCGCGGCGGCCAGTGCCTTGACCGCGTTCTCGATTTCGAGTGTGCAATAGCGCAGCAGCCGGGTAATCAGGATCCGGCCCATGTCCGCTCGGGTCGCATCCGTCCTGGTAGCGAAATCGTCCGGACCGAGACGCTCGCCGCTATCGCGGGCTCGCAGCACGAGGTCGACGGCGAGGCCCAGGTAGAGCGGGTGGACCTGGCCCGGCTCCACCTCCGTGAAGCGAACGATCGCCTCGCGCAGGCTTGCCGCTTCTCCGGAATCCGCGCCGGCATCGGGCGCCAAGGCTCGAACCAGGTACTCTTGGGCATCGGCACGACCGAGATGTCCGACAAGCCGGGTATCGATGCAATCCAGCGGTATGGGGGAGCGCACGGCCTCGGGCCAGCGTGGCGGCTCCCGTCCCGCGACCGCAACGACGATGCCGTGATTAGGCCGGTACAACTCGGCGAAGAACAGGCGCAGCCATTCGTCGCGCTGGAAGTAGGACTCCGTGGACTCGTTATGCCGGCTCGTGCCCCAGAACGACTCGTGGGTATCGAAGAGGAGCACCAAGCGGAGCGGCGCGCCATCGGTCTGCATTTCCGTCGCGAGGTCTTCGCCCAAGATGCTCGGCAGACACAGACGCAACTCGGCGACATCCATCCGCTGGAGACGTGCCAGACGCTCTTGGTCCTGGCCGAGCTTGGCTCGCCACAGGGCGACGTCGCGTGCAAGATGCTTGTTGAATAGACCGATCACCTTGACAGCGAGGCCTACGAACGGGATCTCCGGATCGGTCAGTAAGTCGATCAGCGTTGCGACGAAGTCGGCCTCCTCCGCGGGAAAGAGTGCCTTGATGCGGTCTCTCGAGAGCTGCCCCTGCTTGTGCAGGAACAGGGTGGCCGCGAAATCGAACAAGGGGAGCCTGATCCCGTGGGCGCCCAGCCGTCGACGCAACATCAAGGGGCCGGACCAATCGCCTCGCGGGTCATCCTCGCCGCTGCCTCGCTCGGCAAAATCGTGATAAACGCAGGGAATGGGAACTGCTTGCGCGATTGACTCGAAGCCCTCGGCAAACTCGCGGTCGTCCGTGAGCGCCTGCAACTGCCGCCAGTCCGCGGGATACAGGCGACGGCAGGACTGCTCTTTCAGGAGCTTCAGAAGCAGCGACTTGCCGTTGCCGCCGTCGCCATGAAAGAACAGGAGGCGCTCCGGCGGCGTGTCCGCCTGCACGTAGCAGGTAAACAAGCGACGTTCGGCCATTCGGTTCGTGAAAAGCCCGAGTGCGCGGTCGTGATCCGTGACGCTCGAAAGCGGTCGGATAGGCATAAGAGTCATCTCCCTAAAGCCCCTTAGGGCTAGCTTGCCGGTATGCTGTGCACTTCGTCCAGTGGTCTGGCGGCGACCGATCACGTGAGTGCGGTCAGCGATTTTGATGGTTTCGCGATCAAGTTGCGTGATAGGGGTCGGCGAAGCGCTCCCCCGGTCTCGCGCGGCCGGGGTGTGGGC
>NZ_FNNZ01000063.1 GCF_900106925.1 Thiocapsa roseopersicina | reverse complement strand
ATCGCGTCGGATCCTACTGTAAAAAAGAGGTGCTGACCTGGTGCGTGGAGAAGCGCGAGAGCTATTGCTGCTTCAACACCCCGCTCGCGCGGATCTTGAACCAACAGATCCGCCCGCAGCTCGGACGCGATTGGGGCGAGGCGCAATCACCGGAGTGCTCGGGGATCGACATCCGGGATTTCGCGCGCGTCGACTGGACCCGGGTGAATCTCGACGAGTGGCTGGCGATCCTCTACGAGACCGGACACTTCCCGACCCTGGAGACCCTCACCGTCGAGGACCTGACCGGCGCGGGCAGCCCCTTGGCCGTGCACGCCGTCGGACGACCGGATGCGGCGACGCGCACCACGCAACGCAGCGACGGACTCGACAGCGAGGAGGTCCGCAAGGCGGCCGAGTCCGAGCTGTGGCGCGAGACGCTTCCGGCTCTGCCGGCCGAGTAGGCCACTCTTGACATGTATTGCAGAGCGCTATACGTTTTCCGGCATCATGATCGATCCGAGGATGCCGATGACCAGCCCGTCGACCTGTCTCATGGTCCGTCTCGACGCCGTCAGCAAGGACAGCGTCGCGCAGGCGGCGAAGCTGCGCCACGTCAGTATCAGCGATTACGTGCGTACGGTCGTCGTCGCTCAGGCGCAACGCGAGCTGAGCGCCGCCCGGCAGCGCGTCATCGCCCTGACCGCCGACGAGCAGCTTGCCTTTTGGCAGGCGCTCGACGAGCCGGCTCGGCTCACCGAGGCGCAGCACGCACTCGGTGCCTTGATGCGGGGCGAATGAACGCTGTCCGTTTCCCGGACGGCTACCGTCTCGAGCCCCTTCGCAAGAGGCACCCGCGCGCGGTCTTCCGCTGCGGCCAAGCTCAGGTCGACGACTGGCTCGCCACCAAGGCGCTGCAGAATCAGGACAAGCGCCTGTCTGCAACGAAGGCGCTGATCGCCGGACCGGGCGACATTGCCGGGTTCTATACGCTCGCAACCGCTCAGGTCGACTTCTCCGACCTGCCGCCGGAGCTCATCCGACACCTGCCCCGCCGGGATCTACCGGTGGCGGTGCTGGCCTGGCTCGGCGTGGACGTGGGTCACCGAGGTTTGGGTCTCGGGCACCGCCTGCTCGCGCAGGCGCTCTTGGATTGTCACCTGGCGAGCCGAATCTTTCCGGTCGTGGCGGTCATCCTCGACTGCATCGACGAACCGGCCAAGGCGTTCTATCGGCGCTGGGACTTCCGCGAGCTGCCGGGATACCGGCAACGCCTCTATCTGAGTTGGAAGCAGCTCGACGCCATGATGCAGGACCAGTGAAAGGATTCCGGCAGCCGGGTCGATGAAGACGCCGATCCGACGAGAGCGAGCCGGTCGCATGCGCAGGTCGTTCAACGCCCGTCCAGCGTGGCCGCGCATTCTCCTCCTGGCCCTTCTGCTGCCGGCTTCGAACGCGCTCGCCGCGGACTGGGCGCCCGCCGGGGAGTCGCAGAGGAAGGACATCAGCGCGGACCTCGCCTTTATCAAGATTCCGCAGCGAGGGCTGCGTGGCCGGGGTCAACGGCGGCTTCTTCCATCCGGATCGGCAGCCGTGCGAGCTCGTGATTTCCAAAGGACAACGGATCAATCGCTTCGGGACCGCAAAATTCCCGAGCGGCAAAATCTACAGCGACGAGCGCGGCATCCACCTCGTCCGGCGTGGTCGGTTCCATGATCACCCACACATCACCGCCTTGTTGCAGACGGGCCCCTATCTCGTGGAAAACGCACGTCCGGTGCGGGGACTGTCCACCGCCGATCCGCGGCGCAGAACCTTCGTCGCCACGGATTGGCGCGGACACTGGGTCATCGGTGCGACCCCGAGCGGTCTCACCCTCGCCGAGCTTGAGGCAATTCTCGCTTTCCCGGACGACCTGACGCCTTGGAGGGTCGACCGCGCCATCAACCTCGACGGCGGATCCTCAAGTGAACCGCTCGGGGAATCTCGGAGACTCGTTGGTGTGAGTCACGCCACCAGGGCAAACTCGTTGAGTTCTCGATAATAAGCGTCTCCGCGAGGCATGGAGAGCGGAGCGAGGCCGAGCGGCCCCCGGTAGGCGTCGGCGCGTGCGTGCCGCCGCAGTGGCGAAGCGGCCGTGGTCGCGCAGCCGCGAAGGCGGTATGCAGAGCGCATCCGACACGCCGTCGAGCCATTCGTCGCAGGGCCGTGCGCAGCCCGACCGCGCCCTTCGGGCGCACGTCGTGGCGCAGCGCGGCCCGGAGCGGGGCGAACCGGGGCCAAAACAGGTCGTCGCCAAGGAGCGAGTCCGTCCGGCCGCAGGAGCCCCCGGACGGATTCACGAGCGACACGCGACTCTCCGGTTCCGCCTCGGCCGGTGGCACATGCCCGATCGACCCCGGGAGCCGTCGGTGATTGAACCAGTCGACCCAGGTGAGGGTGGCCAACTCCACAGCCTCGCGGTTCTTCCAAGACTGGCGATGGATGACCTCGGCTTTGTATAACCCGTTGATGGTTTCCGCCAACGCATTGTCATAGGAGTCGCCGACGCTACCCACCGACAGGGCAATGCCGGCTTCACCCAGGCGCTCGGTATAGCGGATCGAGACGTACCGGGAGCCCCGATCGCTGTGATGGATCAACGCGCCCTGGCGGGCGGGGCGACGGACCGCCAAGGCTTGTTCCAGGGCATCCAGGACGAACGCCGTGCGCATCGAACTGGAGACTTTCCAGCCCACGATGCACCGGGCAAAGACATCGATGATGAACGCCACGTAGACAAAACCCTGCCAAGTCGAGACGTAGGTGAAGTCCGACACCCACAGGGCATTCGGTAGCTGCGCCTGAAATTGCCGGTTGACGAGATCGTCTGGACACGCCACGGCCTTGTCGCTGAGTGGAACGTCCCGCTGTTTCGCTATAACTCCTAAATCAGCCGCCGGAGTTGCGCGAGATGCGCCTCGTAACCCAGGCTTAACGTGTGCCGTGGAAAGGCGGTCCTATCCAAGTAAGTGAAAGATCGCCTCGACGCGACACGGTTTAGGAGATTCTCTTGTGTCATGAAACCGCGTCGACTCTAGTGGGTTTGGGTAGCCGCGAGGTGAAATGCCCCTGCAATAGGGCATGACGCAACGGAGGCGATTTCATCAGAACTCCGAGACCAAGCGCAGCCCGAAGATCCAGCCCTCGATGTCCTCGCCGCTGTCGTAATCGTCAGCCATGTACTGGATGTCGGCGGTGAGGGCGAGGAAGTCGTTGGCGGCGAAGCGGTAGTAGAGCTCGGCGACGTTGGTGTCGGCGATGCCGGTGTCGGCACCGTCGAGATAGCCGTAGGCGATGCCGACGGTATCGGCCTCCCTGCCCCAGAGCCCCCCGCCGATGTTCAGACCGCCGGTGTAGAGGCCGCTGTAGTCGAGGATGTCCTTGTAGTCGGTCCAGGTCAGGCGCAGGAAGGCACCCAGATGATCGCCGAAGGCCTGGTCGAAGGACAGGCCGTAGCCCATCAGATCGGTCTTCTCCGAGGCGTCGTCCGCGGCGAGCGGCGCCCCGTCCTGCGCGGCCTCGTCCGTCCCGTCCGTCGCCGCCGTCGCCTCGCCGAGGTCCGCGCGGGGCGTGAAGAAGGCCGTGGAGGTGCCGGTGATCACGGCGCGGTAGTTGCCTTCCCCGAGCGCGCTCTCCAGACGATAGCCGACCTGCGCGCCCCAGAAGTTGTAGTTGTTGCCGTCGTCGTTCTCCCCGATGTTCAGTGCCGCGGCCTTGATCTCCCAGTCCCCCAGCGCCAGCTCGAGCGCCGCGCCGGCATCGTAGGAGGGCAGATTGAAGCCGCCGGAGTTCACGAACGCCTCGTTCATGAATTGGGTGAACTCGTCGTTGGCGTAGGCGTTCTCGTCGAGATAGGCGGTCGAGTCGATAATGCCGAAGGTGGTCCCGAGGGTCGCCTCCTCGCCCAGCGAGAAGGTGTGCTTGTACCAAGCCTGCAGCAGATAATCGCGCGCGCGTCCGTTGATGTCCCGCAGGTCGTCCTCCAGATCCACCGCCCAGGGCGCGAGCACGAAGGGGGAGACGGCGTTCAGGCCGTTGTCCACCGCATAGCCGAGCAGGGCGTAGAACTCGTCGCGCTCGCTCGGGCGAACGCTCAATTCAAGCTGAAACGGCATGCCGCCCCGGCAGGTGTCTCCGTCCAGCGACTGCCCGTCCTCCGTGACCAACCCGCCGAGACCCTCCTGGCATTGACCCGACGCGCCCAAGACCATGCCGAGCGAGACGGACTCACTCAGGTCGTGGGCCCAACTCGGCGAAGCGACGACAGCCAACAGACTGGAGGTAAGCATAGCCAGTGCAAGCTTGCTCCAGGTGGGGGGGGTGAAGGTGGGATACAGACCCGACACTCTAGCTGGATACGGAACACTAATACGCATCATATACATCTATACCTCATATAGGCACAAGCTCGCATTTCTTGAATGCCTGGAATTTCAGCGTGAGTAAAGAGTCCAGCTCCTTCTTGTGCGTGGTGTGCGTTT
>NZ_FNNZ01000066.1 GCF_900106925.1 Thiocapsa roseopersicina | reverse complement strand
GATTTGGCTCGGCCTGCAACGCGTCACGGACTTCGCCGCGGGGCTCAGATATGCTCGACAGGCTCATGATTCATGAGATGTGTGTAATGGGATGGTTTTAGTGCCATTCGAGCATGGCTCATTTCCTCATCGCGGTCCTACTCGGGCGCCCAAAGGGGCTCGCCCGAGACTGGCAAGGGGAAGCGCTCAGGTGGACATCATCTGACGCAAAGCTTCTTCAGCAGCTTTCCGCATTGGGGTGCAATCGATTTCGGTGCTCGTTCTGGGGTCGATGGCTGGAAAGGCGTCCTTAATGGTGTTGTACCAGCCGTCAAATTCCGACGCCGACTGCTCCCATTCAGCCGACAGGACGAGTTCCTGCGGATTTCCCTCTGCATCCCATTTTGCCAGGCTGATGTAAATCACGAATTGATTCTGGGCTACGTCGATTTCGAGGCAGGTATCGAGCCGGGCTTCTTCATCGTCGGGATGATAATGCGTACGGTAGAGACCATGTTCCCACAAGATTTCTAAAGAGGGCGGAGTGTCTTCCTGCTGCATGTCGTCAATTGTCCAATGATCGGTCACGCCGCAGGCTTCCAGTGCCGGTTTCAACACGGCATCCCAGATATTGAGCGAGAGAAGGGCAAAGTCGGTCTTGACTGTCGCTGCGGCTAGTACGCTCTGGTAGTAACTGGGAAGCTCATCCCACTCCAGATGATCCGGCAGGTAGCTTGTGCTCTGTTCGGCTAGGGCATTGATCGCAGTGCGAACCCCGCGAGAAGCACAATAGCTTTTCACACTTTCTGGAATAACAATAATCATGTCTAGCCTCCTGTTGCGCGTCGAAACATAGTTCGGCGGAAAGATCGGTATTGCTCGTCATCGATCTTGGCAGAAGCAGCCTGCATGTTCAATTCCAGGCGGCGCAGCAGCGTGTGCCAAGACAGCACCTTCCAGTTGCGATACTGGTCCTGAATATTTTTGTGCGCACTGATGTCTGGAACGATGAAGAATAACGAAATGTCATTGTAGTTCTTATTTGTCCACTTTTCGATGTCGTCGAGTTGCCCCTTGGTTGCGTGATGCTCGAATTTGAATTCCAAGACCGCTGCGTGTATATCTCCGTTCTGAACCATCTCGATCAGTAAGTCGATGCGCCGCGATTTCTTTCGCCCATCGATATGAAATTCCGCAAAGATTCGTAACCCGGTGCGATCCGCTTTGGTAGTATCGATCGGTGGGGCACCACTCAAGTCGAAGAGCGTCTGCAAGAAGACCGCGCATCGGGCGGCCGCATGCGAGCCCGTTTTGGGATCGAGATAGTGGCACAGAGTCTCCGTAACCTGTCGTTCCAGTAAGCGTCCTCCCCAATCAAGAGGCTCCACGCTGAAGGCGTGCCTGGGAGACTCGATATCGCCGTAAAAGGGTATGACGTCCTGCCTGAGTTCCGCCCAGGGATGCACGGGCATTGCCGCGAGGCTTGGTATTGCGCTGGTGACTCGATCGGTCAAGAGATCGAAATACCAGGATGCGGGACCTGAATCCCATATTTTTCTAGGCACTTGCGAGAGCGCCCTCAGGTTTGGATCCATAGATTTTCTGCCATTTTCGTAAATGGGAAAGTGCGGCCCGCAATGCCCCGTTCTTTAGAGTCACGGCATCGCGAGCCGGTCCTGCAATCGCGCAGTACGCGATTGCAGTATACAATTCTTTTCGTTGACGATCAGTGGCTCAATCCGTTCATGCTCAACCAACCGATGTGCATAAGCCAAACAGGCGAGGATGTCCTCCTGCTCCAACCAGGGATAACCCTCGAGAAGGGTCTCGAAATCGTCACCGGCCGCAAGCATTCCCAGGACATGCTCTACTGCCAGTCGACGCCCGCGGATGATCGACTTACCGCGGAAGATTGCTGGATTGGCCGTGATGCGTTCCAAAAGTTTGTTTTCGTTCATCGCAAGGCGCTCTTGTCGATTGATCGTCGATGACCGGTTCCGAGTGCATGTTGTCTTATCGCCGTCATTCTCGGGTGGGTGATTTGCTTGCCGAGACATCATTCATGACTCCGACCGTTGTAGCACGTGGCGCAGAGCGCCAGGAGCATCCGTGACACCGCGGAGCGGGTGTCACGAGTCCCTCGAGGTTTGGGCGGCCAGTCTAATGGGCGAGGTCCTTGCCGCGTCCATCCCAAAACCTGTCGGGGCCGTGATTCGGCCGCGGAGATCTGCTCCACGCCGACATGATCCCGCTTGATCTCGACGATGGGTCTCCACCCCCTGCGAATGTCAGACCACACTTTGCCGAGCCTCCCCCTTGATCCAACACTCCCCAGCCAACCGCCGCAGAAACTGCTCCGGCGCGAGCGTCTCGCCGAGGAGTGTGCGCTGCCGCGCCACGGTCGCGAAGTCGCCGGGCGTGAGCGTTTCCAATGCCGCAAGGTGTCGCGCGAGGTCGGCCGGAACCGGGACGGCGGCATCCCCTAACGCCTCGCGCGCGAACAGCGCAAGCCGTTGTGCCGGTGCCAGCGCCCGAAAATGCAGCTTGAAGTCGAACCGCCGCAGCGCCGCGGGATCGATCCCGGCCATGAGGTTGGTCGCGGCGACGAAGATGCCGGGGTATTGCTCCATCTGCTGGAGCAGCTCGTTGACCTGGGTACGCTCCCAGCTGTGGCGGGCCTCGCGTCGGTCGCCGAGGAAGCTGTCGACCTCGTCGAGCAACAGCAGGCTGTGGGCGGGGTCGCTGTCGCGAAAGAGCCGGGCGAGGTTCTGCTCGGTCTCGCCGACGTAGGGGGAGATGAGATCGGAGGCGCGGCGGGCGATCAACTCGCGATCGAGCGCCTCGGCGAGGATCTCGGCGAAGGCGGTCTTGCCGGTGCCGGGCGGGCCGTAGAAGCAGAGGCTGGCGTGGCCGGTGCGATCGAGTGCCTGGACGATCGCGCTCGGGGCGATGCCGCCGGCGAGGTTGAGGAAGGCGACGTCGAAGGCGATGCCGGCGCGGCGCCGCGGCGGGGTCGGGGCGCCGTGCAGGAGGCTGCGCATCGCGGCGAGGCCGTGGCGCACGGTCGGCTCGGGGGCGGTCTCCGGGCGCAGCGCGATGAGGCGGCGCGCGGCGCCCAACTGTGCCGGGGCCAAGGCGGCATCGTCCGCCAGCGCGTCGAGCAGGGCCGGGGGCAGACCGCAGTCGCCGAGATGTGACTCGGCGATGCGTCGGCGCACCGAGCGCGGCGGGGTGGTGCAGGCGAGCGGCAGCAGGAAGCGGCGCAGGAAGGCCGGATCCATGCCGTCGGTGCGGTTGGTGATCCAGATCGCCGGGACCGGGTTGTCCTCCAGGGTGCGGTTCATCCAGCCCTTCTGATGTCCCGAACCGGCCCGACCGCGCAGCAGGGCGAAGAGGTCGTCGTCGGTCTCGAAGACGTCCTCGACCTCGTCGAAGATCAGGAGGGCATCGCGACGCCGTTCGAGCAGGCGTTGGGCGAGCAGATAGGCCGAGAGCCGGCCCTTGCGCGAGAGTCCGTCGCCGTCCTCGTCGGCGCT
>NZ_FNNZ01000070.1 GCF_900106925.1 Thiocapsa roseopersicina | reverse complement strand
CGGAAGACGTGAGACTTAAACCCTTGATGGATTAGGCTGCTTGTGACCCATGCGGACCCATGCGAACTACCTATCAGCGGACACCCTCTCCGCCATTTAGTGTATTTTCCTCCTTATTAGTCAGATAGTTAAAAAAACGGGGTCCTTGCCGTCCCGCATTGCGTCCCCCACCCTGCGGGGGCTTAGGGCTGTTTCGGGGGTCTGCGAATCCTGGCGCGTCGCGATCTCTTCGGGGCGCAGGTGGGTACGATTTTCCCTCGGACAATGTCTTGCATGGTGCCTCGGGGTCAGCTCGGAGGACCAGGGCCAAGACCGGTTGCCTCGAACAGGGTGACACTCGATCCCCGTCCCGCGCCCTAGCTCCCCGCCCACGATTGTAACAGTCACTCCGGATTCCTCAAGGCAACCCGCTCCCACACGAAAGCTGAAGACCTTGAGGCTGGTCAGAGCCCCGGAACCAGCGTATCTCGCCAGGATCGATCACTTCTTGATCGGCTGTGCCTGCCAGCCCCGAAAATCGACACCTCAGACTTCTTCTCGCTACCATGCCTCAGAGCCTCTAGGAAGCCCCCAGAGACGTTTGTTCGTCCCGGCAGGGTAAAACGGTCCCGGCAGGGAAAGGAGGTGTGCCGGGCGCGCCTTTGTCCCTAGGAAGCGTAGGGAGGGCTTAAGGCTTGGCCTTGGCGGCGTCCTCTGCTTTCGTATGGTCCAGCATGGCTCGGACTTCCTCAAGCTCGGCGGGACTCGGCTTTTTGCCGGTCAGGCTGGTATACAGGTCCATAAGAGAATTCAAGTCCAAGGCGTCCTCTCCAGGATTCAAAGTTAGGGTAGGCTTATCGTTCATGTACCCACCTCCGGTTTTGCCAACAGGCCCTATGGTAAACCGAGAAAGCGGTTCGGCTAGAGCAACCAGCCGACGCCGTCCTCGATCGCCTCGTCCAGTGCCCCTAAAAGATCAGTTTGACTGGAGACTTGATGCGCAAACATGCCGCTGCCTTGGCAGACGACCCCGCCCTCGCGTATACTACATCCAACCCATATCGCGGGGGCCACTTCCGATTAGCCGCTTTGGATGGAATAACCGGTCGCTCACCTTGTCCTTCAGTGACCACTTTCGCCGAAATACACACTTTAGTCGTTGCAAAACCTTCATGTCGAGTTCTAAAGGACGCAAAGCCGAGAACATCATGCCATCGTTCATATACTCTATTACTCGATGTTATCCTTTTTATAAAGGAAGGGGTAGGTTTGCGTTGTCTGGCTTTCAACGAGCAGGTAGCGACATCTTGGTAGAAACTCAATTGCAGTCGGGTCCGAGAATTTATGTTTATTCTGATGACTACATAGGGCGAATGGTATTGTTTTTCGGAGATTTAGACCCCTTTGTGACGAAATTTGTACTCCAGAATATTTCTAGGGGAGATGTTGTAATCGACGTAGGGGCGAATCTTGGCGTTATCACATTGGCGGCTGCAGCAGCAGTCGGTAGTAATGGTAAAATCATCGCTATTGAGCCAAATGCCCTTCTCGTTAGCGCCTTAGAGAAATCAATCGAATTGAATGGTTTTCTGAACGTTGAAATAGTTAACAAGGCACTATCAGACTATTCAGGAACAGCTACGCTAACTATTCCCGATCGAAGCTTTGGTCAAGCAGCTATCTCTGAGTCTGGCGGAAAAGGTGAAGTTTGCGATGTAACACTAATGGACGAACTCCCGCCACAAAAGCACGTTCGTTTGCTTAAAATCGATGTAGAAGGGCATGAGGCTAGGGTTCTAAAGGGAGGGTTGAACTTTATTTATTCTCACAATGTTGACCTAATTTTATTTGAATCTCATCACACAAGAAGCCCGTTCCTAGAGAGGGAAGAGGTTCTTATCTTACACAGACTTGAGTATAGGATCTTTGAGTTGAGGCACGGAGTATATATGTCTCCAAAACTTATCTCCACAACCGATGACAACTACCATCCTAGATCATTTGACTTTGTGGCAGTAAGGTCGGGCGCACAATGGAAATCTTAAAGTCAAACATTCATGACAAACTGCATATGGGTAGTAGGCAGAAAATACGAGACGTCTTAGACGAAGTTCTAATACTTGCCTACAAAGAGGATACGTCAAAGCTTGTAAACGCCTTCTCAAAAGAAGGCATTTCTTCTCTGGTCATAAGAGCAAAGTATACCTCTTATAGGCACAAACTGCACTTTCCTCATGTCGACTCTCAGCAATGCTCGATAACATTTTGACTCCGAGTTAAACTTGTCGCTACCGA
>NZ_FNNZ01000071.1 GCF_900106925.1 Thiocapsa roseopersicina | reverse complement strand
GATTTGGCTCGGCCTGCAACGCGTCACGGACTTCGCCGCGGGGCTCAGATATGCTCGACAGGCTCATGATTCATGAGATGTGTGTAATGGGATGGATCTATTCCGGAGAAAAGTTCCGTTCGGTCCCCTCGAAGCTCTGGCCGTTCGACGCATCCACCGATACCACGCACATGCCGGACATGCTGTACGCGATCATCACTCCGGCCCGCTAGCGACGGCCGGTTCCGGGTCGGGGGCACGAGTTTCGGCATCGTGCGTACGACCGCGCGCAAGCGACGCCACGACGGCGCGCATCGCGAAGCGCCGACATCCCGGGATCGACGACTTGCAGTCGTCTTCTTCCACTGGCCTGACGGCCGGCGGAATGGAGCTCGACTCCACGATCCCGAGAACCTCGCTGAACATGCCTTGGCGGAATCGATCTGAAAAGCACTTGTTTTCCCTTACCCGTAGCCTGACTCACGTCAAGGCATCGACCTCCATGGCGTCGCAGAATCGCCGCATCTCAAGCATCGGCACCGAAAAGAACGGCATGATGACCGCCATTACCGACACCTTCACCGAGGATCACCACCGCTGCGACCGTCTTCTCGCCGCCGCCGAAGCCAGTGCCGGCGGCTCGGATTGGTCCGTCATCGGCGCTGCCGCCGATGCACTCGTCACCGCAATGGATCGTCACTTCGCGCTTGAGGAAGACATCGTCTTCCCCGCTCTCGTGCAGGTCTTTCTAGTCGCGGAGAATCCCATCGAGATCATGTGCAACGAGCACGCGCAGATGCGTCAGCTCCTCGCCGAGCTCGGCGACGCAGTTGATACACGCGATAAGAGCGCGTTGCTCGGCATCCTCGAGACGCTGCATTTCCTGGTGCAGCAGCACAACTACAAGGAAGAGGGAATCATCTACCCGATGGCCGACGGGGCACTGCCGGAGCGAGCGGCGGAAATGGCTGCCATGATCGCGGATGCTTGAATCTGAAGTGACGGTGACCCTTTTCCGGTCGATCTGGGCCGCGCCGACGGGGGGCGACGGACGCCGATCGCTTGATCGGCCGTGAGTCCGAGACGCGGCTCGAACACGCTATCAAGCGCGTGCCGTTGCCGCGGCTGCGGTGCGGGGGCCACGTCCTCCGAAGCCTGCCTTTCCGAGGGCGGGCGCAGCTTGACAGCGGTTGCCAAGGCAATGAACCAGGTCAGCTGGAGTGTGGCGCAGATGATCAACGCCGGGGTTAGCCCTGTCGTCTCCCCCAATACCATCCTGCTGGTACCAGAAGCATCAACGCCAAGGTGATCTTCGCCCACTCCGATAGAGTTGGAATCTTAGCAGCCTGATCCGGAGACAGAGAAACACCATCCAATGCATAACTGTATGGTCCGCCAACAACATTTGGTGCATTGGCGACTCCGCTAACCACCATGACCATGTCCGTATTCGGTGGCGCAGCGAATGTTTCGGAGAATAGTGCCGACGATCCGTAAGACCATACATATCCAGTGCAGATATTGCTCGGATCGAATATGCCCGTATGGAATGTTACAAAAATACCAGTACCCAGCGTTTGAGGATCAAATGTTGCAATTAATTGCCCCGAGGAATCGGTTTTAAAATCAATGGCCTGGTACTGAAAATTGCCGCTACTGAAAGGCTCGCATGGGTCTCCTGGCGATCCTGATCTAAAAAACCTTGGGGACATGGTGCTTTCAGTGCCATCAAAGGATCCCGTGCCTTCCAGAATGGCAGAATAGCCGAATCCCGGAAATACCAAAATAAAGATTGAAAGATACGCTCTTAGGGAACCGCTGATCAATGGCCATATCCCGCAGGAGCGTACCGGGGGTTCGCCGCATCAACACTTAACGTGGCTTATCGGCGCAAGCCGCGCCCCTTTCAGACACATTAAGTGTTGCATGGGTGGCTTGACCTCGACCGGCGGCGCAGGCCGGGCGCACCTCGGGTGCGTCAGGCCAACAACGCAGGTTTTGCCAGAACCAAGTTGGCCAGCCCGAACAGCACCTTGAGCTGCGCGCGGTTCTTGGCCAGGCCCTTGTAGCGGACCTTGCGATGACGAAACAGGTTCTTGATCACGTGAAACGGATGTTCGACGCGGGCGC
>NZ_FNNZ01000073.1 GCF_900106925.1 Thiocapsa roseopersicina | reverse complement strand
TGAAATTCCGCCTCTGCCCAGCCCATCGCCGCCCCCGGAAAACATCCAAAAGCGATATCTTAGCCTGTACACCTAAAGTTGTGTGTAATGGGATGGGTTAGGCCGCATTCGGCACGGACTGCGCGCTCGGGGCTTTTCCTTTGCGGGAGGACTAATCAGTTAGATTCCCTACCAGCACGAATCCCTGCGCTTGCAATGAGTATTGAACAGAATTGAACGCAATCTGAGTACGACCTAATTGAATACACGGCTCGTCCATACCTTGAATTCTCGCCATCCTTATCACACTCCCACTGATGTGCTTGAATAAATCCTACTCGGTTGATCTTCAGTTGAAAGGCTACGGCATGCCATTTGTCAATATAGATCGTACACGTCGTCTTGTTGTTCTCGCCTTCAATCGTGAACTTCTGTTCTGAAGCTACGTCTTTGATCGTGGCGAGCCATCGTTCAGCGGACATCTTGGGTCTCCGGGTTGCTGGGGGCGGGTTGGAAGGGTGGAGGCGAAGAGATTGTGGTGAGTATGCGGCCTAAGGTGTTCTAGATTGAACGCGTCGTCTCGTGTACTAGACTGCATGCAATCTAGCGCAAAGGTAGCCTAAGGATGCCACAAATCAACCCCGCCAAGCCACGCCGTGAGGACGGCTCACCGTCGAATTGGGACCGGTATCTGGATCTCCTGATCGGGCGTCAGGTCCCCGCGAAGTTCCGGCAATAGTACATCCGGCGGGTCGTGGATTTCCTGAAGGACCTCAAGCCGACGGCCTTATCGGCGCTGTCGGCGGACCAGGTCACGGACTTCCTGCAACGCATGTCGGCCCGCGCTGATTTGGCCGAATGGCAGATGCGTCAAATTGTCGATGCCGTGCGCTTGTTGTTGGTTGACCTGGCGCAGGTTCCGGCCGGGAAAGGGGTCGATTGGGACTATTGGTGGGAGGGGCAGCGGACCCTGCCCCCCGAGCACGCGACGATCGCGCGAAGTACGGCCATGAGCGCCGAGGACGGTGCCGGTCCACGGGCCATCGGTGTCCCGCGATTCAGCCGCTCGGCACGGACATTTCCGATCCTGGAAGACCTGGCGCGAACCATCCGTGCCATGCAGTACTCGATCCGTACCGAGCAATCCTACGTCGATTGGTGTCATCGCTTCTTGATGTTCTGCGGAAGCAAGCCGCTCGATGCTTTGGGCGTCCCCGATGTGCAGCGGTTCTTGAGTCACCTGGCAGTGGAGCGCTCGGTCTCGGCCAAGACGCAGAGTCTGGCGTACAACGCGGTGGCGTTTCGGTTCAAACACCTCCTGGAGCGTCCGCTGGAGGACGTGAAGTTCTCGAAGACCAGGAGGCAGGCACGGCTCCCCGTGGTCTTGAGTCGCGACGAGATGCGGGCGCTGTTGGCGCACATGGACGGCACGTTCGGACTGATGGCTCGGCTGATGTACGGCACCGGGATGCGGTTGATGGAGTGCGTACGGCTGCGGGTGCTGGATGTCGACTTCGACAACGGCTTGGTTGCAGCGCGCGGTCAAGGCCGCGGGTCAGGCGACGCGGATCGTGAAGCGCGTGAACTCCCATGCCTTGAGGCACTCGTTCGCAACCCACCTTCTGGAAGCCGGGTACGACATCCGCACGGTGCAGGAGCTGCTCGGACATGCGGACGTGTCGACGACCATGATCTACACCCATGTACTGAATCGGCCGGGGGTGCTGCCCGTGAAGAGCCCGGTGGACGCGATCTAGAGGCCGCCCGCTCCGCGTCCTCCTGGATCCATGGCTGCAACCATGAGCCGCAACCCGCGGGCACCGATCCTTCCGTCCCGCGCCCAACCGATTCAGTCAGAACGGTTCCGTTAGGGCGCAAACCCCAGCGCCGCCCGCAAGCTCGCCGCGTGAGTACGGCCACCTTCCCTGATGGGTTTTTCCTCTTAAATCGTCAACTTGTATGAGGGAGAGCGGTGGGCCTCCCTCGGGGTGCTTGAACAACA
>NZ_FNNZ01000074.1 GCF_900106925.1 Thiocapsa roseopersicina | reverse complement strand
AGGGCATCGCGACGCCGTTCGAGCAGGCGTTGGGCGAGCAGATAGGCCGAGAGCCGGCCCTTGCGCGAGAGTCCGTCGCCGTCCTCGTCGGCGCTGCGCACCTGGAAGGCGCGCAGCTCGCAGGCGTCGGCCAGGGTGCGGGCGAGCTCGGTCTTGCCGGTGCCGGGCGCGCCGTGCAGCAGGGCGTTGACGCCGACGGCGCCGCTCGTCGCCGCGCGTCCGAGGACCGCTTGGAGGTGCGCCACCGCGTCGGCGAGATGGGGAAAGGCGCTCGGCGGCCAGGCGGCGGCGGGCGCCGGCTCGATCAGGATGGCGAGGAGTGCGTCGGCGTCCGCCGGCTCGGCATCGATCAGCTCGCGCAGCAGGCTGGTCGGGCGGACGAAATCCTCCAGATCGCAGGGGTCGCCGGTGTAGTCGAGCAGACCGAGTCGACGCAGCGGGGCTTGGCGGGTCAGGGCCTCGCGCAGGGTGCGCTCGGGGATCGCGAGGGCCGCGCTCAGGCGCGGCCGATTGATGCGCGCGGTGGCCTGCTCGTAGCGACGCAGGACGAACCGCAGCGGCTCGTGGGCGTCGCACTCGACGAGATAGGCGAGGATCTGCAGATCGGTCGGATCCAGTCCGAGACTCTCGCCGAGGATCGCGAGCACGGGCGGCGTCGGCTCCGCCGTGTCGGCTGCCGCCAGACGGGTCAGGACGGAGCGCGGCGTGCGTTGGAGCAGCCGACGCAGACGCCCGCGCAGGACGGCATCGTCCGCCGGTTGCAGGGCGGCTTCATCGTCCGCGTCCGCCCAGGCGTCGTCCGGATCGCGACCGACGGCGTTGGACAGGAATGCCGCCACCTGCTCGGGCTCGAACAGCGGTAGACAGAGGGTCCAGAGCGCGCCGAGCGTGGATCGGTCCTCGAGTTTGGGATACGCGCGAGCCAGTCGCAGGGCATAGCACGCCGCCCGCCGCGCCGAGGCCGGCACGGCGGCGAAGTCCTTGCGCCAGAGTGTGCGGGGTCGGGGCATGTCAGACCTCCCGTGTCCAGGGTTGCAGACGGCGGCCGTCGAAGTGCCAGGTCAGCAGCTCGCCGCGCGCCGGACCGCTGTCGATGAAGAGGCCGAGGACCAGGTCGAGCGGCTCGTTGAAATAGGTGCTCCCGGACTCGCGCTCGCCGTCGACGACGGGCGGATCCAGCACCTCCATGACCACGGCGGGCTGACCGTAGCGCGGGATGCGGCGGTTCTTCAGGCCCGGCTTCCAGGTCACCAGATCGCCGACCGCGAAGGTGTGACGCTCCTGGAAGGCGCGGCAGCGGGCGGTGAGTGCCGCGCCGATGTCGCCGCTCAGATCGTCGAGCGGCTCGTTGTCGAGCAGATCCTGCGGATGCTCCTCGCTCAGACCGATGCGGGCAAGCAGCTCGCGCGAGGAGAGTGAACGGTCGTGTCGGGACATGCTGGAGACCTCGTCGGTGGGGCGGATTCGGCGACGGGATCCATTTCACCATGGGCATGCGTCACATCCTGTCGTACACTCGCGGAATGAGCGCCATCCACACTACCCGTATCGAACGTCTCAAGCGCTTGGAGCGCCTGCTGCCGCGGGGCGCGGCGTCCGCGCCGTCCTGTCCGGACGGTGCGCGTCTGCTCGGGATCCTGGGCGATGCGTACGGCGCGCAGAACGACAAGGCGCGCCGTCGCGCACTGCAGCGCGATCTGGACGAGTTGGTGAAGGACGGGCGGATCGAGGCGGTCAATCCCGGCGGCAAGCCTCTGCGGTATCGGCGCCTTGCGGATGACTTGGACGACGACCCGCTGGTCTGGCAATACACGCTGCAGCAGATCCGCGACCTGATCGCCGAGTATGTGCCCCTACGCCAGCTCGATCGGTTCTGGCAGCGCGTGCTGACCGAGGTCGAGGGTCCGGTGCTGGATCGCACCCGGCTGCGGATCGT
>NZ_FNNZ01000075.1 GCF_900106925.1 Thiocapsa roseopersicina | reverse complement strand
CGGCGCAAGGGCAATTGGCGCCGGGCGAGCGCCTGAATCAGCCCCTGCGCCTATCGAGCTTTACGTCCATTGCGGCCTTCTGCGAGCGCAGCGACGTGGTCTTCAGGCTGCCCAAGCGGTTCGCCGAGGAGCTCGTGCGCGGCCGCCAACTGGTGCTGCGGGAGGCCCTTGCGCGGACCGACGACGCGGCCACCCATGTCTACCTCTACTGGCATGAGCGCTTCCACAAGGAGCCCATGTGCGTGTGGATCCGTGATCAGCTCAAGGCCGTCCACGCCTCTGCCGTGGACGAACAATAGGGCGGATATCGGCCGAGCCGTCGGCGGGAAGCGCGTTCGGGGATCTGTTTCGGAGGTGGTCTCATCCCGTAACGGCGAGGTTAAAGACCGATACGAGCCTCGAGCCTCAGCGCCCGCAGCACTTCTTGAACTTCTGTCCGCTGCCGCAGGGGCAGGGTTCGTTGCGCCCGACCTTGACCGCTTTGCCCCGAGCTCCTTGCGCGATCGTCGGGGCCTGATGGGCCGCCTTGCGGTCATCCTCCCTGAAGGAGGCCCACCAGCTCATCTCGGACACGGTGTCCTCGATCGGACCTTTTCTGTCGGCGTATCGCAGCGCCCGCTCTTTGCCTTCCGACATCACCCGCGCGACACATGCCCTCCCGACGAAGATCGTATCCACCAACCCTGCGTCGAAGGCGCGCTCGATGTCGGGCAGCAGCTCCTCGGGATACAGATCGCAGCAGGCGGTGACGAGCGAAGTCCACAGGAAGTCCGGTTCGCGTTCCAGCGTGCCGTTGAACAAGCTGCTGAAATACGCCACGACGGACGCGCGCTCGAGCTCCCGCCGGGCGACGAGCGTCACCAACACCCGCAAACAGGCGCTGCGGACATATTCGTTCACAGCGCGGTTCTCGATCATGCCTTTGATCGGATCCACATCCTCACCGCACACCGCCGCCAGGATGCGATCCAGATCCTCGGTCACCAGATCACCGGCCACGTCGAAACACACCTCGCCCGGCGTGGAGAACAGCTGCACCAGCATCGGGTAGGCGGCACGCTCCCGAAACTGCGCCAGCAGGTACATCGCGTACATGTGGAGCATCGCGCCGTCGACCTTCACGACCTTCCGCGGGTCATCGGCCGTCGCCTGCAGGCACTCCAGGAGAAGCGGCGTCATCGCCTCGCGTTGCGCCATGGCGGCCCGAACGGCAGCCTCGGGGAAGGTGCGCTGGTGGGTTTCGAGCTGCGTCTTGATATCCTCGATCTTTATGCCGGGTTTACTCCAGTGCAGTGATCCGACGGAGTGCGGGCTCCGAAGCAGGCGTCTGACGTGTTCGGTACGGGGCGGAGCATGTGTGTTGCTTGCCGCCAAGACGACGCAACCGGGCCCAGTACCGGCCGATCAACCGTGCGCCGGCTTGCGCCCGACGATCTGCACGACATGACCAGGCCGGCGAGATCGTCTCCCGGGGTGGCGAGGTCCAGCAACATCTCCGCCGCGGGAGGGCCACCGGTGCCCAAACGCAGCTGCTCGGGCGCGCCGACTCCAGCGCCGTGGGCGTCGGCTGCAACGGTTGCGCGCGCAGCCAGGCGACCGGGTCGGCGATGCGATCGGCCACCAGCACGCGCAGTCGACTGCCGAGCTGCGCCGCCGAGATGATCTGCGGCAGCGCCGAGAGCTGTTGCTTGAGTGCGCGCAGGTCGGGCGCCTCGACCTCGACCACCCGGGCACCCATGCCGGCCATCAGCTCGGCCGGCGAGCCATCGGCGCGTTTGTGTC
>NZ_FNNZ01000078.1 GCF_900106925.1 Thiocapsa roseopersicina | reverse complement strand
GTTACCGTGAAAGATGCTCTGCGCGGGAGACAAACCCGCCCGTGACCGCCCGGCGGCCTGAAAAACACTCAAACTCTTACGAAGGCTCAGGCAGCGATATAGCCGTATTTCCTGAGCATTCGGATCCAACGCGGTGCGTTGCGACCAACATTGAGGGCTTCGTAGTCGACCGTGGCATCCCGGTAATAATCGCCACGGGTGATCAACACGAAGACGATTTTCAAAATCTTGTGGGCGAGAGCGAAGATCGCGCGTTTGCGCCCCCGACGAATGAGCAACGCCTTGAATTTGTCAGCGAGCGCGCTGCGGGTACGGCTGGCCGCATTGGCCGCCTCGCAGAGAATGCGCCGCACGTAGGGATTGCCCTTGCGTTTTCGGCCGGCTTTGCGTTTGCCGGCCGATTCGTTGTTGCCGGGGCAGACGCCAGCCCAGGCGGCAAGTTTCTCGGGCGAGCCGAACGCCTCCATGTCGGTGCCGATTTCCACCAGCAGCATGGCCGCGCCAATGGCATCGAGCCCCGGAATGGTCTGCAACGCCTGCAACAGGGGCTGGTGCGGTTGAAGCGCCTGGAGCAAATGCTGTTGAAAACCACGAATGCGGGCTTCGAGTTCCTCGATGTGCGCCAGGATCTCACGCAGCACGAAGCGATGCGTATCACTGAGGTCGCCCTCCAGAGCGTCGAGCAGTTCCGCTTCAGTCGCCTTTAACCGTTGACTGGCATAGGTCAAGACTTGTTCCGGCGTCTCATCGTCCAGCAGGCCCTTGATCATGGCCCGTGCCGAAGTCCCGTGGATGTCGCTGACGACGGCCGAGAGGCGAATGCCCCCGTCGGTGAGCACCTTGTGCAAACGGTTCTTCTCCCCCGCCAGGATGCCGGTGAATTTCTGCATCTGACGCGAGACCAGACGCAGTTCCCGCAGATTCTGCGGTGGCACGAAACCGCCCTTCAACAAGCCACTGCGCGCCAGAATCGCCAGCCACTGCGCATCGGCGATGTCGGTCTTGCGCCCCGGCACCTGCTTGACATGGTGCGCATTGACCACGAGCGCCACGATGCCGACTTTCTCCAGGGCAGCATAGGGACTCTTCCAATAAATCCCCGTGCTTTCCATCACCACCACCTCGGGCTCAAAGGCGGCGACCCACTCCGCCATCGCGCGACGATCCCGTTTGAAGCCGCCGAACTCTCTCAACTCCACCTGCGCGTCCCCCTCGGCGTTCTCGAACAGGGCGCAGACGGTCAATTTGGCCTGATGGACATCCAGAGCCACCACGCGACGATAGATCGGTGTCAGTTCCATGCCGTTCTCCCAAACGCTAAACCGGCGACAGGGAGACCGCGCAGGCCGCCACCGACATCCCTCTCAAGCGCGTTGCGCTTGGACCTCTTTACCGTGCGCTCTGTGGCGATGCATTCCGGGGTTCGGAGCAGGGGCGGCGGGTCACGTTAGCAATCAGGATCGAGTCGCCAAACACTTGACCGACCTCACTGCACGGTCTCCCGCGCAGCATCTTTCATTTTCCGGGGTGCCGCCACGCCTGCATGCTCGTTAG
>NZ_FNNZ01000079.1 GCF_900106925.1 Thiocapsa roseopersicina | reverse complement strand
ATCCCCGACCTTGCCTTCGCTCAGCAGCTTGTAGGCCACGTAGTACTTGTAGATGTTGCGCACGTAGACGACCGGCTCGCGGCTCACCACCTTGGCGGCCGCGATCTCGACGTTGTCGAGCCACACGTCGGGGTCGAGCCCCAGTGTCGCGGCGCGCTTGCGCGCTTTGGCGATGTTGCCGGGGCCGGCGTTGTAGGCGGCAAAGCTGAATAGGGTCTGGTCCAGGGCCGACAAGGCAGGATCGCCGAAATAGCGGTCGCGCAGAAGGCGCAGGTACTTCACGCCGGCATGGATGTTGGGCTCCTGCAGATGGATCTCCGGGATGGCCACGTTGGGGTCCCGCGCGGTCGCGGGCATGACCTGCATCACGCCGACGGCCCGGGCGGGGCTGCGCTTGCTTTGGTCCAGGCGAGACTCCTGATAGCCCTGGGCCGCGATCATGAGCCAGTCGAAGTCGTACTTGCCGGCATAGGTCTTCAGCAGGCCCACGACCTCATTGAATCGCTCGCGGTCCTCGGGGGCGAGGGCGTTCTTCGCCCACTCCGCATTCTTGAGGTAGCGGGTGAGCAGGATATTGCCCAGCTTGGTGCCCTTGCGCGCCTCGGCGATATAGGCGTTCACCACGGCCTTGAGCTGCGGGCTGTCCTGGCGCATGGCCCAGGCGATGTGCTGGTCGGAGGCCAGTACCAGGTCGTCGCGCACGCGCACCTTGTCGAAGACTTGGGCGAAGAGGCGCGCCGCCGGCTCGTCGGCGATGGTGGCGGGGATGATCCCGGTCCCGACCATCTCGATCAGATCGTCGTCGGTGAGATGCTCATCCACTTCGACCACGGGATAGGGCGCCTTGCCGGCCGCGACGCGCTGGGCGTTGAGGGCGGCGAGGTGCTCGAAGAAGCTGGTGGAGCGGCGCAGGTACACCGCCGAGGCGAGCATGTCCTCCGCCGTCCTGACCTCGGGCGCCGCGGGGCCGATGACGAGCACCTCGCGGATCTTGGTGTGGATCGGCTCGCTGAAGTCCACCAGTGCGCGGCGCCCCTCCGTGACCGTGATGGTGCCGGCCGCCAGATCGGCCAGACCTTCCGTCAACATCGGCAGCAGCCGGGCGCGGTTGGTGGGCAGGATCACCAGCGTAAGATGGCCCGCCTCACGACCGAGCCGCTTCTTTTTTAGAAACGGCTCGAAGGCCATGACGCTGTCGTAGGTCAGGCCCCGCTGATCGGCCCCGTCCATGAAGTAGGTGGTGAGGCCGTAGGGGATGGCGACCCGGAGCATGCCTCGCTTGAGGATCCCGTCGAGATCACCGCGCCAGGGGGTCAGGGCCTGACTCAGGATGGGGTCATCCGGCTCATCGGCGGGCGCCGCCGCGGTATCGGGCTCCTGCGCCGCGAGCATCGGTGCGA
>NZ_FNNZ01000080.1 GCF_900106925.1 Thiocapsa roseopersicina | reverse complement strand
TATACCTCATATAGGCACAAGCTCGCATTTCTTGAATGCCTGGAATTTCAGCGTGAGTAAAGAGTCCAGCTCCTTCTTGTGCGTGGTGTGCGTTTGTTTTAGGCAGTCGGTGATTGCATCTCGGAACTCGGCGAAATTGGGGTAGTATTTCGAGTAGAGGACTTTTTTCTTAACGAACTTCCACAACCTCTCGATCAGGTTTAAATTCGGTGAATAGGCGGGAAGATAAAGCAATTCGATATTCAGTTGCGAAGCTAGCGCTGTGACGATATTGCACTTCTGATAGCGCGCATTGTCCATAACCAACGTGATCGGCACGTCGAGATTCAGCATAGCAATGCGTCGTAACAAGTCGCAGACGCTTTCTGCGGTGATATAGGTATCGTTCGTCACCATCACCAGTTCATGTGTGACCGCGTTCAACGCACCGAGCACGTTGAAACGTTTTCTCCCAGCGGAAGTCTTTACAAATAGACGGGAGAATGACCACAGAATACCGAGAAAGGCACCCAATACAAAGTGAGCAGCATCGACAAAAAAATAGCGCGTTTGCCCTGCCTGGCTTCTTCGAGGCGCGGCTCCAACTCGTTGATACGAAAGTGTTCCTGCTTCTCCGGATCGGCTTTCGAGGGTATGGTTCCGACTCTTCTCGGAGCCATGTCGAGCGAATTGAGAAACCGCCCCACGGCGCTCGGACTGCGCTTGATTCCCGTCAGCTCCTCGATCATGGTCGCCGCCTCGTTGATGGTCGCAGGCGGATGCTTGCGGAAATGGGCTTCGAGTCGATAGCGATGTTGCTCCAACTCGCTCGTCGGGGCGTAGAAGTTGAGTTCCGTCAGCTTCTTGATACCGCCGGATTGAAACATCCCGAGGTACTGCCGTAACGTGTTGCTGGAGATTCCCGCGAGCCGACAAATCTCCCGGTGCGCAAGGCCCTTGCTCTTCAGCCACAGCGCCTCCATTCGCTTGCGCACTCTTGGGTGTGGATGCTCGTAACGCAACTGCTGAATTTTCTTCAAATCCTGCTCGGAGAACTCGATTCTGATCATCGTCGCAAAAAAACTACAAAGCGGCCCGTCGGTAGCGACAAGTTTAACTCGGAGTCAAAATGTTATCGAGCATTGCTGAGAGTCGACATGAGGAAAGTGCAGTTTGTGCCTATAAGAGGTATA